>CAYNZP010000023.1:0-3270 GCA_964401835.1 uncultured Planctomycetaceae bacterium | reverse complement strand
GCCGACGGTGAGAATCGAACTCACAACCTCAGCTTTACGAAAGCTGTGCTCTACCGTTGAGCTACGTCGGCGACTCGCTAATTGGAGCAATTCACGATTGATCTATCGCATGTCTTCTGGTTGCGGCGTCGGCTGATCTGCGTCCGCTTCCATCGACAATGCAAAGGCATTGCCTGCTTCAGCGTCCTTGCCAGCCTCGTCCTCACCGACGAATCCATACGACATCTCAATCATTCGTTGCTCTAACGGGCGGACATGATAAACGTCAAGGCGTGGTCAGGGCAAGAGCTTTTGCGTCCTTAATATCCAGTGCACGCCTTGCCCCCGCCGGCCAGTTGGAAGATAGTATCCATGGCGATACACGTCTTGAGACAAAGCCCGGGCCGGTCGCTGCGAAGTGCGAATCGGTTGGTCCTGAGAATATCTCGACCTCGTATAGGCCGTCCTTTTTATTCTTAAAGCCAATAGCCCCAGCCGAAGGACCGTGCCCGCCGTCAACGTTTCCTGCTATTGTCGTGCCGATTACCAACAAGCCGACGTCGCCTTTGCAGTAGAAGTTGGCTATGCCGTTGCGGCATTTGCGAAGGGCGGGCGATAAGTTGTAGGTGCTTGAAATACTGGCAGAGAGCAGTACAAGCCCGTCGACTTTTCTTCCTTCCGGCAAGGCCTCGGCAGCAAACACGGCCATGCCTCCGCCGCCACTATGACCGATCATGTAGACCGGCTGAGACGGATGGTTATCCTGGTACGATACTATCATCTTGGCGATCCGCTCGGCAGCCAGGCGATTTCCGACAAAGTCCATCTGGTTAATCAAGGGCCCGGCAATCGGGATAGGCCTGCCCCAGTTGTGAATCGGCATCGCATAACTTACTCCGCCGTTGACCAGCCCCCTGCGGATATTGTGGTTGAACTTGCTCTCGCCCTCGATTCCGGGCAATATTATCACCAATCCCCTCGAAAGCCGCGACTCGGTCAGGTATTGTGCATTGCTACCACCGCAGCCAATGGCCCAGCACAGCAAAGAGGCAATTATAATCGGCATCAATTGTCGCATGGTCATACCTTTGCAAAAAATGCTAAAAGTGCTGAAAAGCCAACCAATAAAATTCTTACGAAAATACTATATCAATTTTATCGGCCTGTAAAACGACTCTCTTAGAAAACCAGGTTATTTTATTGCACAGACACTATCACTTTTCGAATTTTTTCTAAAATCCGCATCGCACGCGAAATAATTATTCAATGTTTCAATTCCTGTTAAAGCCAGAAAAAAATTGCTCCATGAGATTAGGTTTTTCAAAGTGTCCATATATAATCATGTTAGGAAAAGGTATCCTTCGGCAATTGGCATCCGGGTCGATTTATCGGGCCCAGACAGCGCTTTTTCCCTTTTTTGTTAAGAGTAAAAAATTCTCTCGATGAAGGGCAAAATTTTGTTGAAAAATTTCGCTCTTAAGGCCAAATATTGAATTGTAAAAGGTCAGTTTTTAGTGAGGTCTTACCCATGCCGATTGATGAAGAAAACGAACAGCTGCCGGATGCTTCTTCCGACTATGTTCCTGTTGTCTTTGGCCGAGATGCCAGCAAAGCTGACGAGTACCGTGAACTGCTCAGTGACTTTGACATACCAGCTATGGTCGGTAGCGATGAAGAACTTGGCGACAAAGTGGAAGCGGAGATCAAGGCAAGAAAAAGGGGAATGACTCACGGCTTGCCTGTATTGGTGCCGGAAGCGTTCCTTGATGAAGCGAGCGAAATTATAGCTGACAATGAAAGTGCCGACGACCCCGATCTTGACGAAGATGAAGAAGTCCAGGATGAAGAGGGTGATGACGACGAGTTCCTTCTTGACGAGCTTGAAGACGACCCAGAGGAAGAGTCGCTGAGCGATTACGATGATGATTTTTTCGCTGACGATTCAGGGGGTGTTGATGAAGACGATCTTTAAAAGTAATCAAAATCTTATCTTTGGGCTTCAGCGCGAAAACTTCCTTCAATACTATCCTCAGGCTTTACGACCCGTTGGCCGATAATAATAGAAATCTTTCAGTATATTTTAGCATTCTTTTAGCTATTTTTAACAATTGGCATTGGCCAGTATTGGAGATACTCAAACATGGCAGAAGATAAGGATATCGAAAACCAACAGCCTTACGAAGGCCCAAACCGCCGCGGTGGCGACACACACCAACGCCGCGATGCAGTAAACCGACGAAGCGGGCTCGACCGCCGTCGCGGGCCGGGCCGACGCAGAACCGAAGACCGCCGCAGCGCCGAAGAAGGCGAGATGACCGCCGAGCAGTTCGAGTTCATCAAGGCTGTCAACGAGTACAAGCAGGTAAATAAACGCCCGTTCCCGAGTTGGACGGAAGTGCTGGATATAATTACAGCGCTGGGCTACAGAAAAGTGGAAAAACCCAGCGATATAAAATAAACTCTTGGTGAAGGCCTGTGGACTGGCAAATGATGATTGGCAGCGAATATTTGAGCTTTTCCGTTCACCTGGCCACTATGGTGGTCCCGGTGGCGGTCTACTTCCTCATCCTGGGCCTGCTCAACAGCCGACACCGCCCCCAGCTACTCTCGGCACGGCTGGACTTTGCTATCCTCATCGTTGCTCTTGCGCCGCTGGTAGTCATTCCAGTGCTCAACTCTGTGGGTATCTCGCTTTTGAGCGTCTCTGTAGCGCTGCTGGCCGTAGCCGGGGTTATTGTCGGGCTGTCTCCACGCAGCAACAGCTGGGTCATCTACAACCTCACTAACTCACAGGCCAAGCAAACCATCAGCCGTACGCTGAGATCGATGCGGGTACGGTTCGACGCCAAGGCCGACGGCTTCGCCCTTAAAGACCACTTGGCCTTTGTGCGGGTAAGCGGTTTCCCGCTGCTGCGGAACATCTCCGTTCGCATCGAGGCTACAGACCCCGAGCTAGCGGAAAAGTTCCAGGCCAACCTCACGCAGGCCTTGGGGAACATTTCATGCGAGACCCTGCCGTCAGCGGCCGCCATGCTGCTGGTAGCCACAGCCATGATCGTCGCGCCTCTGACAATGTTCGTCCACCGCGTGCCGGAAATCGTCCGTTTGATAACAGACCTGCTGTACTGACCGAACCAGCGCCTGCCCGAAACCATGACCTGCGTAGCCTCGGCGAAGCGGGTTGCCTCTTTGCCAAAAGCTGCCCGAATCTGCCCAAAACTGCCCAATTCTGCCCAAAGCTGCCCAAAGCTGCCCGATTCTGCCCAAAGCTGCCCAAAGCTGCCCGATTCT
>CAYNZP010000022.1:0-14573 GCA_964401835.1 uncultured Planctomycetaceae bacterium | reverse complement strand
CACTTTGGGCATACATGGCCCAATAGCATGATGGCGTAATAGAACCGTTTGGCCCGAAAGGCAAAGCCGATTACCGCGTCCACTAGGCGAAAAGCCTGCCTTACGATGTCCATTCTTCGTCCAGGCTATTCAGGAGTGGCTTGGGATCATGCGATTCCTCATCAATGGCTTTGCCTTTTTCTGGCTCGATGGTAGAGCTCGCATTGGCCTCGGCGTCTTTTCCTTCTGTCCGTTCGATGGGCTTCTGGTTTTTGGGCGTGAACTTTCGACCGCATGATTTGCAGAGCTTGATCCTGCGTTTGCCTTGATATTTTGTGATTCTCCAGCCCTTACAAATTGTCTTAGTAGAATTGCAGTAGGGGCAGCTATGTGGTCTTCCTCTTGGCATTGATATCACCTCAAGGGACGTGTAAGAGGCCCGGGTTTATAAATGTTTTGCCTGGCGGCTAGCCGTTTCGCCAGGCAAATAGTAACCTTTATATATATGTATTCCTAACAAGCCTCTCATGAGACCCGCAAATCCCTTTCCTGACCTTGCCTTTAGCGAGCTATTCGAAACGCTCCTGCCGGATTTTGTCCTGGCTTTCGCTTTCTTCACGGCGTTGGTGTATGCCGTTCTCGGCAAGCGATTTGACCGCCAGCGGCCAGCTGTTGTTATGTCAGCGGTTATTGGACTGTCGCTTTCAGTCGGGCTGGTCTGGTGGGAACAGCAGAACAACCTATCCATTCGCAATCTGGGGCCGTTTGCTGTCGGTTTTGCGATCATAGTGCTGGCTGGAGTGATGTACCAGGCGATTCGTCAGAGCGGCGGATCATGGGCGGGCGTTGGCATCGCACTCGGCGCGAGCCTTTTGATATCGAAGTTGCTTGGGATTGGGTGGTTTATTGATGCTGAGATATTACAGACTGCGATTACTGTTGCTCTTATCGTCGGCATACTCGCTTTTTTGATGCATACGCACGGACACATGCCTGCATTTTCGCAGCGCCTCACTTCGCCGGTTAACATCGACACACGAGATACAGGGCGGAATAAACGTATATCAAGGCAGCTAGGCAAAAGTATTGGCAAATTACGACAAAGGTCTGCTGCTTCTTTTGCCCAGCCATCCGAGGCTGGTGAGATCGTCGCGCAGATTCAGCGAATCCTGCCGGCGGAAGGTTGGTTGACCGAGAGAATGGCAAACCTGCGGGCAAAGGCTCATCAACTGCGCAACGGCCATGTGGCGAGGCTCGAAGAAACACGCCAGGTTTTCGAGAAGTTACCGGTATCTGCCAAGAAGAAGGCTTCCGCTGAACTTGCTGCCAGATACAACCAGCTTATCGGCATCGACAATCGCCTGGAGCGTCTGGATAGATCAGTTGCGGCCAACGAGAAGAAAATCCAGGAACTAACCCGACAGGCTCAAAAGTGCGGTGCCAATTATGACTTTCATGGCCTTACTGAACTTTTGAAACAGGCTGAAAAATTCCAGAAACACAACAGCAAACTCTTTGCGATCATCGAACGCACTGAGGGCAAGCTGGCCGCTGTCGCCGCCAAAGTAGCTGCTGAAGTGAAGGAGGTAAACAAAAAATGAAAGTCCGAGCATCTTATGCCCAGCCCGGCAAACAGGGAAGCGGTTCACCCGGGAAAAATTATATAGACGCGATGATCGCCTCAGAGATGCTCGATCGTTACGGCCTGGGTTATATCTGCATGCATCCCGAGATTCTATTTCCAGATCCGTGCAGACCTGCCGGCGATATAGCCAGTCGAATGTACAGCCGCAGCAAATACGCCAACCAGCAGGGGTCGGATGTGCCGTACGAGCCCGATACTTTGCTTGAGCGAATGGCCGAGTCCTACAGGGTGCTCGATCAGATATTCTCGCGATACAAGTAATGTTAATGGCGTAAATTGCAATATGCCCGGCCAGACATGAATTTCCATATGTAGCCTTCCGGTAAACCGAAGAAAGGAACGAATGTCACATTGCAAGGGCAATTATCTGGAAAATTTGCAACAGAATAAGGGCAATTTTCGCAGATAGCCCCAAACGCGGGATTTTTCTATCGATTTATATATCCAGCCGGTCATGCCACTACGGCGTTTTGGATATCCTTTAAAAATGAACAATTTGATTTTCCAAGAAATGGTCATCAGAGATAGGTTTCTTGTAAAATTTCCCTAAAAGTTACCTTTATACTATAGACTTTTAGGACAAAAGTCGATAAAAGGGGTGTTGTGGGTAGCTTTTTTGACCAAAATGAGATTCTCGGCATATTGCACGGCTTTAACCCCTGGTGGTCGGGCAAGCCGGTTGCAGTGCCTCAATTCCACCGTCTTGCCTTTAAAATATGTCATAAGTATCTTAAAGATAAGGAACTTAAAAGGGCTTTGCTGCTTTCAGGGCCGAGGCGGGTGGGGAAAACGACCATATTAGAACAAATTGCCAGTGAACTAATCCCAGTGTGTTCGGACCCCAAAAGCATATTTTACGTAAGCCTTGATCATCCAATTCTTAAACTTCTTAAGCTCCCGGAAATCCTTAGGATTTATCATGAAAATGTTTTTCCTGAAGGCCAGGCAGCTTTCCTTCTTCTGGACGAGGTGCAATACCATCGGGAGTGGGACCTACAGCTGAAGCAACTTATTGATCGCCATAAGGAATACAGGATTCTGGCAACGGGATCTGCCAGTGTTGTTCAGAGTCAGCATCTGATCGACAGCGGCGTAGGTAGATGGATGCGGGTACCTGTACCCACTTTGTCCTTTTACGAGTTTTTGCAGATTCGGGGAGAGGATACTTCGCGCATTCCTGATAATCTTCGTCCCATAGATCTTTTTGAGATGGATCAGAATGATTTTGCTGAGTTGGCGGAAAAATTCCGTGTCTTAATGCCTCTGTTCCAGAGGTATTTGGTCGTTGGCGGATTTCCGGAAACTGCGCGGCATCCTGATACGTTATTTTGCCAGCGGTTGCTACGTGAAGACGTGGTTGAACGTGTTTTGAAACGGGACATGACTGCTTTGTTTGGCGTCAGAAATGTTGGAGATCTTGAAAATCTCTTTACCTATCTTTGTCTGCATAGCGGCGGGATATTCGCCGTTAAGACATGTGCGAATGCACTGGAGACAAATGCCAAAACTGTTTCCAACTACCTTGAACTTTTGGAACAGGCTAATCTGGTTTACCGATTGCCGCCATGGGGTTTGGGAGGTAAAAAGATTCTCAAACCACGTGATAAAGTCTACCTGGTCGACGCAGCCCTTCGAAACGCCGTCTTACTCCGTGGTGAGGAGATACTGCAGGACTCCGACGAAATGGGCACCATTATTGAAACGACGATTTTGAGGCACTTATATGCGTACTACTATCGCGAAACCCCTGAGATCCGTTATTGGCGCGATGCGGCTACGGAAAAAGAAGTGGATATAATCATCAAAAGTCCCGCTTATTTAATACCAGTCGAAGTTAAGTATCAGGAAAAAGCCGAGCTGACAAAAAAGCAGGGCCTTTACATATTCTGCAAAAAAGAAAATCCCAAGTATGCTTATATGGTAACGCGCAATGATCGAGATTTTTCCATCACTCAATTTGCTGACACGGAAACTCGTTTTCTAAATATTCCAGCCCATATCTTTGCCTATCTTTTGGGTCAGGCCGAAAGACTCCTTTGGGAGTAGCAAAACTCACATATCCAGCCAGGTCTGAAGTTCAACCGAGCGACTATATTCATCCGGCAGGTTATCAATAGCTTTCTGACAGGCACTGACGGCCAATGGCGAAGTGGCCACCAGGATAACCTTATCGAAATTCGCATCCTTTATCTTGGCCAGGTTGGCCTTGATATCGGATTTGCCGGTTTCGATTTCTATGGCGATACGGTTACCTGGCTTTTCGGCCAGGATGTCGATGGCGCCATTGCCCTTGATGGGGTGCTCCCTGGTGATGTCATAGCCCTTCTTCTCGAAGTGTTCGGCGGCTTTGCCGATCCAATATCGATGCTTCAGACTTTCGCGAGGTCGAGGGCCTGGTTCAATGTTCACCGAGGCGCATACCGACCGGCCTGAGTTTGTCAGTTGGTACAGGATAATCTGCCCGGAGCGGGTGGCAATCGGCACGGCTTCGATGATACCTGCATTCTGGAGACTTTGGCGGATTGCATTACCGCGACGGCGGGACAGATGCAGCCGCTGGTATCTTGAAACTGTGGTCGATAACGGCCTGGCAGCAACGTCAGCAAAAAACCTTGTCTCTTCACGAGACATGTCATGCTGTTTACCGGGAGGTTTGATATCAGAATCAACAGATACATCTATCAATGTCATCTGTGATTCTTCGGGGGGTGGTGGGTGGGTTTTTTTAGCAATATTTTCTATCTTTTCATCTATATTCGTACTTTTTTCTTTTTTATCCGTGGACGGAACAGCTGAAACTACTTCGGGTTTATTCTCATGGGTCATATTCACGGCGGACTCGGTGGAATAGCTGGCCATCCGGGCCTGAATCTCCAAATCGGACACGGAGCCTTCCCGAATCGGGAATCGGGGGATTTTTACAAGGAATGGTTCGGGATGTTCATCGGCGAGACGCACCACGGCAGATCCTATGGGTAATGTGCTCAGAGATTCCTTTTGCTCATCGGTCAAGTTCATAGCTCCCGCTATCGTTTGGATATCGCTCTTGAGCTTCTGGCTGAGTGCGAGCGTTGCGTAGGAATTGGCGAAGGCTACTTTGGAAAGCAAACTCGCGGATTGGTCGACGAAGACGTAGCCCATGCCGTACTGACGGATCATTCTGATGGTGGTTTCGAGGATGGATTCCCTGGCCTCCGAGGCTTTTCGAAGCAGCAGGTTGTGGGCCTCTTCCAAGATGATCAGATTGGTCAGCTTGTCCCGCGGGCCCTGCGCGAGACGGTAGCGGTACAGGTACAAGGTCAGAGCTTCTGAGAACATGTTTCGGTCGGAATTGCTCGACAGGCCGTCCATTTCCAGAACGACGTTGTGATTCAGAAGGTCTTGAACGTGGCTATTGTCCTGGGTGTTGACGACCGCTCCGAATTCGCCGTAGGTCATCGCCAGGAGAATCCTCTCTGCCGAAGCCTGCCACATCGCAGCCCGGCCTTTGAGCTTGACCGTCCTGAGCCAGACCAGCAACTCATGAATCGTCGGCCATCTCGTTTGCAGCTTGTCGAACACGCCGCAGTCTCGATAGAGCTTGTCCAAGCCCGCGACGAGTAGGCTGATAACACCCTCACCACCGAGATAGGCTTGTGCTATTACATCGACGATGAGTTTAATCCAGACGTGCGGCTCGCAACCTGGCGGCGGGATAAGCGGATTGAACCGAAACGGTGAAACTTCCCGGCCGATGGTATAAACGCGAAGCTGCTCGTGCAATTTGCAAAGATCGCGATAGCCTCGCTTCCAATCCAGCGCGAGGACCTTGATGCCCCGGGCCATGATGCCGCGGGTGAGAACGAATGTCAGGTTGGTTTTACCGGACCCGCTTCTACCGGCGACGAGAATATGCTCTTTGAGACGGTCTCCCTTGAGAAGGAAGGGATAGAGATTTCGACTGCCATAGCTCACAGTGCCCAGGCGAATATCCCCGGAGCTGGCGAACTTATTATCAGGCGGCGGGAACGGCGAACGGTCCGGCTGATAGTCTTGGCCGATATGCTTGGCGGCAAGAAGTTCCAAAGTCTGTTCAATATCGGCTTTGCCGGAAGCGTCCGATTCGGCCAAATATGCTGCGTAGAGTCTATCGATCTTTTTACCCAAAACAGGCCAAAGTTTTCGGCAGAGTTCCTGAACTCGCATCATCATGGCGCATCACCCTTGTCATCTTCCAGGATCGCCACCTTGCGAGAGGCGGACAAGTAATTCTGTGCGACTTCAGGCAGTGATTGCTTGAGTCTGGAAATATCCTTCCAGAGGCTTACGCGTTCCAGCCGCATCTGTTCGTACAGCCCCTGAACCATCTTGCTGGCGGAATACTGCTGGCGGTTGTCGGCCGGGCAGCTCTGGGCTGCGACCTGTCGGAAGATGGCGTTATCGGCTTCGCATACGCCCTGATTGAGTTCGTACATATTACGTTGGTATAGCTCGTGGCGGTTACGAACTTGCCGTATCGTGTCTTCCAGGCCCAGCCGGGAGGTTTGCTTCTTATCGGAGATGATGGCGGTTTCCGGGGCGCCGCCGGGGAACGAAAAGTATCCGTGAGTGATGATCTGCTCAACGGTCTGAGGTTTTTTAGCAGGCGGCCAGATGGACAGATCGTTTGAAAAGTCATAGCTGGAATATCCGTTTGTTGAACTGCCAGGTTTGATTTGCTGCGGCAGATCGTAATTCAAAAATTTACCTGACTGATAAAAATAAGGTACATATCCACCCGCAAAATCGGGGCTGTTTGAAATTGGATTTGATTGCATTTGGCTACCTCCAAAGTATCTCCTTTGGGGTGGTAAATACGCCTGAGTTTATAAAGGTTTCGGTTTTCGTTGCCACCCGTCAGTGGCTGCGCAGAGGGACAATTCCGGCCGTTGAAAGCAAAGCCTTTTTAATCCGGCGGATATTCCATGGGTGGGGTGAGGATATTGTGTATCCGAAGCAAAAAAGATTTTAAAAAATTTAAAAATATTCTATTGGAAAAGATACGCTTGAAATCCGAGCGTGAAGCCCGATATCTGGCAGGTGAATTTGCCAGGGCAGCCTCCGAAGAAAAAGAGAAAATATTAGCGGCACTGGAGTTGCAGCAGTGGTTGGCGGCAGGGTGCCTGGAGTGTGCAGCTGACCGCGAAGGCGAGGCCGGCCGATATTGCGACCGGATATGAAACGGTGTCTTTGGTTATTCCAGGCAGAAATACACGCCGCACTGATCGTATTTGACGGCGCAGTCGGGGCATACGTCACCGGTAGGGCAGTTGTCGGGTAATATCTCGTAACACATTGGGCATTTGATCATTTTTTACCTCCGAGCCGAACTTGTCTTTACTGGCAGGCTCGGCTCAATCAGGACGCTGAGCCTGCCAGTTCTTACTGCAACTTTGCCGCAGATATCTCTTGCAGAATTGACTGGAAAAACTATACAATACAGGCATGAAAATGACAGGCAGCGACATCATGTCTCACTTGGCAAGGCTGGGAGAAGTCTTTAAGTTCCCCGGGAAGGTTGAACTCCTTCTGGTTGGCGGTGCAGCGGGGATTCTAACGAAGCAGTTGGAATCCAGCCGGACCACAGGTGATTGCGACGTGATCCGCTACCTGCCCAGCCAGGCCCAACAGGCTGTCCGTGAAGCCGCTCGAAAGGTTGCCGCAGAGAGGTCGCTTCCCGATAACTGGTTGAACTCCAAGGCAATGCAGCTGGACATCCTTCCTGATGGCTGGAACACGCGAAAAGTCCTTGTTGGCACCTTTGGCCGGTTGACCATCTTTGCCTTGTCTCGAAGAGACCTTCTGGCTACCAAGTTCTACGCTGGTCATCCTCGTGATGTAGAAGATATCACCGCCATGAACCCATCGAAGAAGGAGTTGTCCTTTGTCAGAACCTATCTCAACATGCTTGCCGTTCCATCTCGACAGGCAAACCTGGATCAGATCACCGCAAGCCTGAAGCTCCTGGATGCATTTGAAGGGGGTTCCAATGACTGATCTGGAGAGGATTCTGTCTCAGTGGGTTCGTCTGGGAGCGATGTTCAATGTGAGCCCAGCTAGAAAAACGCCTGACATTGAGCAGTTGCTCATCGATACAACGTCTTTCGTTCCCAGTTTTGCCCGTCTCCATGCGATGACAATATCCTGGCTGGTTCGCTACCATCGCCTGATCTGTCGTCATCGGCTCGCCGTGTTGGCTGGTAGGATAGATGCCCCCGAATCGTCCGCCATTCTTGGCTATATCCTGACAGTAGCCAGGCAACATTCCCGCAGTGACCATTTTAACCTCGCTATCAAGGCCTGCCGGGCTCTGCTTAAACCACAACCCCTCTTTGACGTTTATCGGCGCAACCCGGCAATGATCAAATTGGCCAAACAACAGGCCGACCCCCTTAGCCTACCATGGGGTCTCTTGGCTCCGCCCGAGCGATTGTATGACGATGCGATCAGGCCCTCTGAGTGGATATTGAGCAAGAATCCGTCGCTGAAGCTGCGTGCGACTTTTGGCGGCCAGTTGGCTGCCTCGATCCTTGTAACATTAAGTGACGATCCAGATGCGGGCTCGAGCGAATCGGCATTGTCTCGCACGTGCAGGGCAACGCGAAGCGCGATTCGAGACGCCCTCGAACATCTCGAACTCTGCCGACTCATAGACCGTCAGCGGGTCGGCAACACAACCCGCGTCTTGCTGCTGAGTTGAACCCTGCCTTGGTGCTGTCTTCAGCAAAACAAGCCCGCCTGGCAATTAAAGTCCCGGCCAGAATTTTTTGACTAAACGGTGGGGGGAGACCGTTCATATCTTTTCCGGCCGGGGCTTTTGTTCAGCGGTGATTGAAAAATAAGTCCGCAACACTTCTTACAACTTTAAACCGAATTGGCATAGCCGTCAATTGCACAGTTCAGCCTTTAAATCCACCACAAAATCTGCATCTTTGCATTTTGAATTATCCCCAAATTAACCTGCTTCTAGCCAGGCAGGCTCATCTCAATTAAGAAGCTGAGCGCCGAATGGTTTCAAAACAAAGGACGGCCTTGCGACCGCCCTTTAAGACGGAGATCCAACGAGCTATTGTCTTCGCCTGCGACAAAATAACCCCGACCCGCAGATTAATAATAAAGAAAGCGTTGCCGGCTCTGGTACAGCACTGTAGGAAAGAGCAAATTGCTCCGAATCAAAACTGACCAATGGGTCCCATCCGTTATCGATAAATCTAACTTGTAGCGAGTAATCTCCTTCCTCCAAACCAGTGGCATAGATATGCTCAATATTATCAACGGAACTGGTAGACCACATAAAAGGAGTATCGTCTTTGAGAAGATATAAATCCAAATCGCTCATATCCATCCCATAAGACAAGCCGGTAAGAACCAGGTGTGCATTCCATACTAATGAGGCGGTTATTTCGGAATCCTCTGCTAGATGCCCCAAAGACAATTCAACGGTCTGCTCAGTCCAGCTAATTACGTCAAATGCCATATGACGTGATGTAGTATCATCGTCTTCGCCAAGCATTACCTTTATGGCTTCTTCTACGTCAAGTCCGCCAGCACCTAATTCATAATCCAGCGGTTGCGAAGAGCTACTTGCATCCCAATTTCCGCCATCGAATCTTTTCACACCTTTGTCAGCACCTGTGAGAATCGCAGATTTAATCACACGCGGATCTACAATATCTCCATCTACAAAATAGGCATTGGCATCTCTTGCAGCTTCAACCATCAATGCTGCAGCGCCTATTACATGGGGAGTTGCATAGCTTGAATACGCTCCATTACTGCTGCCGTAAGAATCATCACTATGGTCTGCAACAATGCATTCCCCTGGTGCTACCACATCCGGCTTACAGCGGGACGGGCCGTAATACGACGCAGTAGGGCCACTGATATTCTCACTACCAGCTTTGTCCCAGGGACCCTGCGGTATGCCGTTTTCAAAAGGTCCGGTATTCCTTAATGTTCCAACAGTAATTACGTTATAGGCATTACCCGGACAGACAATATCACTGTCCTCGCTGGAATTTCCAGCCGTGGCGATAACTGTAACCTTATTGCTGTTGACAATATCATCTATTGTCCGGTTTATTTCTGAAACAAAGAGATTGTCTGCAGAGGTTTTGCAAATTACACCTATTACGTCGCAGCCCGAATCTTTCAATTCAGAGACTCTATTATCTATTTCATCCTGGTGGGTAGCCACTGAAGCTTCAAGGGTTGAACCCGGGGCGACCCCAACATAATCACGTCCAGTTCCCAAAACGTTTGCACCATTATGTTCACCTACGACAATACCAGCTGCTTTCGTTGCATGTACACTCGCGAGATTAACATCACTTTCACCATTTTGCACTTTTCCACTGCCATTAAGTGCCGGATGAGCAGACCAGGGTTTTCCTCCAGAATCAACCAGTCCAATTTTGACTCCAGAGCCTGTAACGCCTGAACGGTGAACATCATCTGCCTTTATTGCGGAGATGGTTCCCGGTAGCGTCTGCGGTGCCGGCGTGCTCAAAGGCTCATACTCGACGAGATATGGCAAGGTGTAACGATAATCCGTGCCGTCTGTGCGTTCACCCTTTCCGGTCACGTCGTTCCATTTGTATTGCGAACCCAAAGGAGCGCCATAAATGCCGAGGCAATCTTCGCCAAAGTCATCGTCTGGTTGATTTATGTCCCAGTTCGTATAATTCCAGGCTTCGCCAGTAACCCATTGCCAGTTTTTATTGGGTTCCAGGCTGCCATCAGGTTGAAAACCGCCAAGCCAGTAACACCAATAAGATAGCGAGAAGTTACTTGTGATGAAGCTTTGTTCTGACGCGCTGGTTATCGTTGCCAAATGGCCATTTACGCCGACAAAAGAACTGGTCTCAGCGGCAGCTTTCGCATCCAGCCAGTCCCAGCGATCTTCTATCAATTCATAGTAATGCCCCGTCTCCGAGAAATACAATGGTTCAGCCATAAGTTGACTTGCCAAGAGACACAGCAAGATCATTTTGATTACGAGTAGTTTTTTCATTTTCCCATCCTTTCGTAAAATCAATCTAATATGTTCTGGTCACGACTTAAATTTGGCTGTTAAGCCAGAGGCAGGTAGAAACGAGCGAGCGGGATTCGCCCTGCCCTTGCTTGAAAAACCTATGCCGCCCAAAAAGCGGGTGCGATCCATAGTTAGCAATCTTATTGCAGATTCGAATTTGCACAATCCGACAATCCTTACGGCATTGTCAGCGACATCATCGATATCGAGGGCATCCATTTTTCCTGCATCCGGTAAGGAAAGTATCAACCACATGCAGGATCAGTTCGTTGCGGTCATGAATGTCGAACTTGATGAACATACGCCACAGATAACTACGGACAGTAGATACGCTGATATCCAGCTGTGAGGCTATCTGCTTGTCGGAGTAACCCTTGAAGATGCATCTGATCACGTCATGGAGCCGCGGAGACAGCTCAAGGTTGTCGACAAGTTCACCCCATTGGGTTTCGGAGAAGATTTCCCGCTGTGCTATATCCATTTTCAAAAACTTTTCTCCAAGGTTAATTTGCTGCTATCGAGGCTTTTGAATAAGGCAAATCAACAGGCCTTACAATCCGGGAATTCTTTCACCTCAATCCCGATAGCAGCGGCATATATGTCATTGATTTCGATACATATGCGCTTCATGCAAACTAGCGCGAGGTTCAAAAATGCGCAAGGGAAAATTCCGGGATATTCAGGCAGGATTGTCGTAAGAGGCGCGAGTTAGGCGCCTTACTTACGGAAAAATTTTCAGAAAAAAAGCAAAAATGCAGGAAAAACCGGGCCTCGGGATGAGTCGCCAGGAGTAAATTTCCCAAGGAAAACCGTTATATGGATATATGATATATCTCTTATCTATTACTTACTACTACCTAAAGACGACATTTATAAATCTACTGAAAGTCGGCATTCTGAACTTGTTGTTACTTGGCAGCAGTAACGAAAAATCACACATGCCTCCGAAAACGGATTTTCAAAGTTCCTTAGGAAAACTACTCCTGCTGACAGTGGCAGAGGCCTGGTTTCAGGCAAATTCAACACACCTTTATCCCTTGTTACTTGTTAAAAATTCCATGGGAAAACTACTCCGCGCTGAAAATCGAAAGGTTTTTATAGGAGCGGCTCCTGTGAGGGAATATGGAGGTGATTTTCCCATGGAAAACACAGCAGTCCGAACCAAGATCGACGGCCAAATGCAGCACGTGCTCAAGCACAGGGCCATCAAGGATCGCCGGTTCCTGGATGATGAGCAGTTGATCCGTTCGGAGCAACTTGCCGTTCTGGAGCAAATCTTCAACGCTAACGTACGCGATTGCGAGATAAAAGAGCTCAGCAGCCATTTCGCAGGTATTCTCCAGGGAGATCATCCCGTTCATCTGGCCCTGTGGGGAAAGACCGGTACTGGCAAGACTCTGACCATGACCTACTTCTTGAATGTGCTTACGGAAATCTGCCAGCAAAAGAAAGTGCCCATACGGCGAGTCCATCTTGATCTTTCAACTCCCAGGCCATGTTTTAGGGCCCTTAACGACCTGGCCTGCCTGTTAAACGCCAGCAAACGCTACAAGAAGGGCATCTCACTGGAAGAGCTCATGCTCCGGATCGAAACTTCCCTGGCCGACTATCGCGGTTATTTGGTCCTTTTCATCGATGAGGCCGACAACATCCGCAGGGATAAAGATACGTTTATGACGTTTCTCATACGAAGGCTACCCCAGCGGATACCGGGCAAGCTCATTCTCGTCTTCGCATCCAATCGCCTCGACTGGTCGGACAACCTCGATCCCAGGGTAAAATCCTTTTTAAAGCTCAACGAGTTGATCTTCGAGCCCTATGACGCGATAGATCTCCAGAAGATTCTCAACATCCGCGTTGAAAAGGCCCTTTATCCAAAGGCTGTCGAACCGGGCGTTATCGAAAAGGTTGCCGCACTATCCAGCCGGGATCACGGGGACGCCAGACAGGCTGTCGCGCTGCTGGCAAAGAGCGCATATCTGGCCGAGAAAGTTGGGGCCAAGATAACACTGGAACTGGTCGATCGGGCCGCATCCGAGATTGAACAGGACAAGTACCTGATGATGATCAGGACAGCTCCGCCGCAGCTTCAGGCAGCTATGGCGGCGGTCATTGAAACGGCGAAGCAGTCCGAGGCGGGGGCATTTGCCGCTGGCGACGCTTATGATGCCTATAAGGCCTTTTGCGGGAAAGCCGGAATACGGGGGCTGACCCTAAGGGCATTTAGGGACCTTCTTACTGAACTGGACATGTATTCGTTTTTGAGGACCCGCGTGCTATCGCGAGGCAGACACGGGCGCATCCGCGAAATCCTCCTGGAATTGCCCGATGAACTGATAAGCAAGATATACGACACGATTCTTTTCAACTTCGAGCTTTGCCAAAAACTTTGACATATAAAGTCTGCACTGCGGTAGCGCCTTTATCGATCAAAACATTTCCTGGCCTCTTTCAGTTCAAATCGCTCGGGGTTCCAGTCGCCGATCCATTCCTTGTGCCACTCCAATTCTTCTTTTTCGCACGCATCAAGCTTGGTGAGTTCTCTGGGGGTGATTTTAAAGGCTTCGCAGCATTCTTCGTAGCCGGGTGTGCTTCCACAGTCTTCCGGTGGGAATGCCCTTGCGCCATCAGTCAGCTGGCGGACAAACTTTTCGGGCAGTTCAACAATGCCCTTCAATTCCACAAGATGCTCCCAATAATCACCAAAATCATAGATATAGAAGCATTTATCGCCTTGCTGCGAAAAGTACTGCTGCAATTCGATATCGTCGGCAACGGGTACGTCGTCTTGTTCATCAAACGGATCGGCGTACTGGGATCTTGCGATTCGTTTAAGCCCTCTTTGCATGGTGAACTGGGGCGAGGAAACTTCGACACCCTTGCCGTTTAGATACTCATATAGATGAGAATTCTCCCAGCCGCAGGCATCCTGGATCGCGTAATGCAGATTTTCGAAGGTGCAATCCGGCAGAATCAAAAAACGCCGCCAGATCCTCGGCTCTATTTCCAGTAGTGAAATCTCCAGGTCAAAATATTTAGGCATGTTTATCCTTATCCAAATTCCGCTAAACGACATTCAATCCTGTCGCACAAACAATCCAGCATATCCTGCCGATCTCGGTCTTCGGTGTGATTGGCCTCACCGGCGAGGTATCCTGCGAGCTCTTGCAGTTCTTCATAAGTGAAGGCAAATTCCCGCTTGCCCGCGATTGTGCAGCGAAGTCTCTGCTCTATATCAAAATTAAGAACAATCGAGTCGCGAAGCAGTTTGATTTCCTCTTGATTCAGTTTCAATTTTAAATGTTTTTCAGCCATATCAGGCCCTCGCTGCTATAAATTGCGAATTATCGGCGTTTTGGATATAGATTTTACCATGAAGCTTTCCGTCTTCTTCCAGAACTGCCCATCCCCGGCCATTTACAGGGCCCATCTCATCTGAGCCGCTCCACGACCATTCGACAAAAGGCCGGCCGCTCTCATTGCCGTATTCACAATCCATATAGCCTTCGACGCAGCAAAATTGAAAATGACCACGATCATCTGAGGGCAGGAACTCGATGAAGGCCTGTGTGGCCATGTTAAAGGCATCCGAGTCCCACATCTCCATCTCAACTATGTTCCAACGCCCGATAAGGGCGGGTTGACTTTCTTGAATCATAAATCCTACTCTTTTCCAGGACCGTTTTAGTCACCAGAGACGGGCCTTATGATTTTGGCACTGACACTAAAATATTTAACCGTCCGAAAAGCAACAATTTTCGCTGCCGGTTCTGACTGCAAGGAACTGCTGAATCTCCAAAATTATAAAAAAAGGCGGCTTCCTGAGGTTCTGAAGCCGCCTTGAGATACTTCCAACTTATGGTGCCTAACTGATAAATTCTTCTTCTACAGCGCTGC
>CAYNZP010000021.1:0-14887 GCA_964401835.1 uncultured Planctomycetaceae bacterium | reverse complement strand
GATTACAAGGGTTTTGGGTTTATTACGAATGCGTCTGTGCCATCTTCAGCTGTAATAAACCCAAAACCCTTGGAATCGTTAAACCACTTTACCGTACCTGTTGCCATAACTATGGCTCCTTCAAAAAATCAGCACATTGGATTTGCGAGCGACATTATCCAAGCCGACTATTCCGCTAGAGTGAAAATTATCCACAAGACGGGAAACCTGGTACAAATCGCAAAAGAATTTGGATGCAACCCTAAATTCGCCGACGGCGAGAAAACTCTTTCTCAGCTTCCGCCGACCCTTAATTACGCCATTATCCAGAGGCGAAAATTAAAAATCAAGGCAAAATCAGCAATATTTCTCTCATTTTTGCCGGGGTTTGGGTCGGAGCAATCGCTGCCAACGGCTGCAAAAAAACTCAGTAAAGCTCAAAACCCAGCCAAATCCAGGAGTTTTTTAACTAACAGAGCCCTGGTGGGTTCTGAAACACCGCACGGAGGACAACCTGCTGTGATAAGTGACATGGAGAATCAGTAACTAGGAAACAAGCCCTCCCTCCACGAGAACTGCCCCCAAAAAACCGGATGGGAGCGATTTAACTTGTGGGTCATGTGCTCGGGGTTACGTCAACTGCGTTAATGTCTTCAGAATTTCTGTCGATAGCTTCTTCGGAAGGCATCCGGTTCTTGATCCTTTTCACGACTTGCTTAGTGTTCCTACGAGTGAAGAGCCAAAGGATGAGAAAGAGGGCGGAACCAATCCAACTGACAACATCAATAATGACGAAAACACAAAAGGCCCTTGTAGAGTCGATCTTTGTGGTCACAAGAGCAATCAGGAATGAGATCGCTGACGACCCTAGGAATAAGCACATATTGAGGAACAGCCCCGGAGTTCCCCCTGAAGATAGCGCAGTGAGTTCTTCCTCAGTAATTTCATAAACATCTAGCGAGTCAACTGGACCCCGTCGCACGCGAATAGTGCTATTCTCCTGCTGTGTGGCCATCTCAAAGATTCCCCTTCAACCACTCATTCCGACAGATGACATTGCGCCATGCGCCTGCGCCACCAGATTTTACCACGATCAATCTACTGCCGTCTGGCAAATGCTTCCCGAGGTTATCCCTGATTTCCTTATGGCCGTTGCTTGTAGTTATAGCCCATGTGGACTCAGTAATATGAGCCCAAGAGCCATACTCCTTGATGGCCTTGTAGAGTTCCTCGTATTCCCCTCCATCTGAAATGTCGTAAGAGATGATGTAACAATTTTTCATAGCTTGGACCTAATTATTAAATACGCACATTATAACAGAGGCGAGAGTCTGAGAACTTCATGCTCACCTTGCTCCTTGTTTCACAAATGCCACTCCAAGAAATCGGTTGGAAACCCCGTCGAAATGGCCTCATGGTCTCTTTAACACGCATGATAGTAAGAGATTAAAAGATGTAAGGCAATAAATAACTGAATCATAAAACGAATTGGGCGGGCTTTGTTGCCCCTTATCCTTGCGGAATATATCCAGCCGTCTTAAAATCTTTCAACAAATCATGTTTTAATGCCGTATAAAGCTTATTATTCCCATAAAGAAAGTCTGGGATTTAGGATAGGCTCTAAGTTACAAGCCGCAAGCAGTGCCATTTTCTTCAACTTTAAAAGCGATTTTGACGACCTATTAAAAGTCTGATTAAGTTAAGGCGAAATATTTGAATTTCGTGTTACCAATGCAATCCGCCGGAAGGGGGTTGCAGGCTTGCAATCGCCGCAAAATCAGGTCCGAATGTTACTTTTAAAATACGGATTGCTATAAAATGTCTGAACTAAATATGCTGCCGTTTGAATCCCTGGGTTATAACTTTATCGCTGCTCCTTACATACCCCAGGGCAAGGACGAATATTATCTTCGTAATATTCAGTCATCCAGGCCGGCGGAGCAGTGGCGACATCTGCAAACTGACGAGATAGAAATACTTGTCCGAAACTCCAATACATCTGATAGCTGGGATAACCTGCTCGTGACGGATGAATTTGCCCCTCAACTAGTCAAAAATTGTGAATTCTACGGTCTGGTTCGCATAGGGCGACTCGAAAACGTCTTTCTGAAACATCACGACCTTCGTATTCCTGTTGGGCTCACGAACAGCAGGATTATTTCCTGCGATATCGGAGACGATGTAGCTATCCACAACGTCAGATATTTGGCGCATTACATAGTTGGCAACAACGTCGTTCTGCTTAACCTTGATGAGATGCATACGACCAATCATGCCAAATTCGGTAATGGCATCGTCAAGAAAGGAGAGCAAGAAGACGTTCGCGTCTGGCTGGATATTATTAATGAAAACGGCGGAAGAGCGGTCATGCCGTTTGATGGCATGGTATCGGCTGATGCCTATATCTGGGCCAAGTTTCGCGATGATAAAAAGCTTTTAGACCGTTTCTGCGAAATAACGCAGAAAACTTTCGATCCGCGTCGCGGCTTTTATGGTTCTATTGATGATGGTTGTGTTATCAAGAATTGCCGGGTCATCAAAGATGTCAAGGTCGGCCCCAACGCATATATCAAAGGTGCGAATAAGCTGAAGAACCTTACGATAAACTCCAGCTGCGCCGAGCCCACACAGATAGGTGAAGGGGTAGAGCTTGTTAACGGGATAGTAGGATTTGGCTGTAAAATATTCTATGGCTGCAAGGCTGTGCGGTTTGTAATGGGCGACAACAGCAGCCTGAAGTATGGAGCTAGGCTGATTAACTCCTGCCTGGGCGATAATTCAACCATCTCATGCTGCGAGGTTTTGAATAACCTTGTCTTTCCGTCCCACGAGCAGCATCACAACAATTCATTCCTGACCGCGTCGCTTGTAAAAGGGCAAAGTAATATCGCAGCATGTGCGACGATAGGCTCGAATCACAATAGCCGCGCCCCGGATGGCGAGATCGAGGCGGGTAGAGGTTTTTGGCCCGGCTTGTGCGTGAGCATAAAACATTTCTGTCGATTTGCTTCTTTCGTGCTGCTGGCGAAGGGAGATTTTCCGGCTGAGATGAATATCAAACTTCCGTTCAGCCTTGTAAGTAACGATGTGGCCAAAGATGAGCTTCAGGTATTGCCCGGATACTGGTGGCTTTACAATATGTACGCCCTGGCTAGGAATACATGGAAGTGGCATGCCCGCGACAATCGCAAAAATCCTCGCCAGAATATAGAATTCGACTCGCTCGCCCCGGATACCGTTGAAGAGATATTTGAAGCGATGGGGGTTTTGGAATTATGGACCGCCAAGGCGCATCTTCGTAGCAAAGGTGAAGATGCTGAATCTAAAAACGACAAGCAGTTGCAGGAAATCGGCAAGGAGTTGCTTTCAGGGCCGGCTGAGGAACTCGAAAAGCTCGAAGTGCTTGGCGAGGGCATGGAAAACTCTTCACGCAAGGTCGTTATAACCAAAGTGCATGCAGCCTACGGCGCATACAGACAGATGCTCTATTATTACTCGGTAAAGAACATTATCGAATACATGAAGGCTGACGAGGCCATCGACTTTAAGGGCATGTGCAAAGCGCTTTCGGGCAAAAGGCAGAAGGACTGGTTCAATATCGGCGGACAACTCGTATTGGCTGATGACCTGAGCAAACTTAAAAAAGATATCAAAACCGGAAAACTGGATTCATGGGATGATATCCATGATGCTTATGACGCTCTTTGGAAAAAATATGCCCTGGATAAACAACGACATGCTTTTGCCTGCTTGGAATCCATTGGCGGAAAACTTACCCCGCAAAGCTGGCAGGTGGCTTTGGATGAAGTACTGAAAGCGCAACTGTATATCTGCGACCAGACATATGTTACCCGCAAAAAAGATTTCGAAAACCCATTTCGGCAAATGACATTTGACAACACCGAAGAACTCGAAGCCGTAATGGGCACTGCCGAGAAGGTAAGTTTTGTTACGCAGGTACAGGCAGAGACAAAGGCCTTTGCCCAGATTGTCAAAGAGATTAAGGAGCGAGGTTAGGCTCGCCCGCTTGAATTTTTTCATTGTTTGAAAAAACTTTCCAAAAATCGACTTGACCAATTCCATAAACATGGTCTAAGATACTTTTGGCATCGAGAGTGCGTGAGGGTTCTGGCCCTTTGATCGCACGGCAACCTGTCCTGAGTGGATAAGGTGCCGCAGCCAGCCCAAGCCCCTAAGGGGCGTAAGGGAGCGATGTGGCTCAACAGGAGTTGGGCAATCGAAAGGCCTCTCCGTGCGAGAGGTTTTTTGCTATATGCTATCTGCAAAAAGTCACTCCACGAACTCCCTTGCACTCCTGGCAATTGCGTCTCTCGTGTGCCTTTGGTCTTAACAAGAAAGATTTTTAAGGAGATTTTCATGAGTGATAAACAAGAGTACAAACTTGGCACACTGGCATTGCATGCCGGCCAGGAACCCGATCCGACAACTAAATCACGCGCGGTACCTATTTATTCTACAACGAGTTACGTGTTTGATGATACCGACCACGCAGCCAATCTTTTTGCACTTAAAGAGTTTGGGAATATCTATTCACGCCTGATGAACCCGACGTGCGACGTGCTGGAAAAGCGGCTGGCTGCACTCGATGGCGGGGCGGCTGGTTTGGTTTTCTCCAGCGGCATGGCTGCGATTTCTGCGGCGATACTTACAATAACACACTCCGGGCAGAACATTATTTCCGCAACTAGCCTCTATGGCGGTACGGTAACTCTGTTCACCCAGACCTTCAAAAACCTTGGCATTGAGGTGAGGTTCTTCGACCCGGACAAGCCGGAAGAAATTTCCAAACTTGTCGATGAGAATACGCGATGTGTTTATATCGAGTCCATCGGAAATCCCAAAAACGACGTGCCTGATTTCAATAAATTATCCGACCTCGCCCATTCGCATGACATTCCGGTTATTTGTGATAACACGGTGCCCACGCCGGCGCTATTAAGGCCGATTGAACACGGCATAGATATTACGGTCTATTCCACGACTAAATATATCGGTGGTCACGGCGTACATATCGGCGGGGCCATTGTCGATAGTGGAAACTTCCCCTGGGCTGACAATCCGGAAAAATGGCCGGAGTTCTGCGCCCCTAGCGATTCTTACCACGGAGTCGTGTTCACAGAAGCGTTGAAAGAAATCGGCAATATCGCATACATCATTCATATCAGAACGCACTGGCTGCGAGATACGGGCGGGGCGATGAGCCCGTTTGCAGCCTTCTTGACGTTATTGGGCCTGGAAACGCTTCATGTGCGTATGGAAAGACATATCGAAAACGCACAAGCAGTGGCTAAGTGGCTTTCCCAGCACCCAGCGGTTGAGTGGGTTAATCATCCAAGTCTGGAAAGTCACAAACATAACGCATTGGCCAAAAAATATATGCCGAATGGCGCCAGTGCGATCGTTGGTTTCGGCATCAAGGGCGGCGCAGAAGCTGGCATAAAGTTCATTAACAGTGTCAAACTTGCAAGCCACCTTGCCAATATCGGTGACGCCAAGACGCTTGTGATTCATCCAGCCAGCACAACGCACCAGCAGCTCAGCGATGAAGAACAGCTTGCTGCCGGCGTGACACCGGAGTATGTCCGCTTAAGTGTCGGTATCGAAGATATCGGAGACATTAAGGCTGACCTGGATCAGGCATTGAAAAAAGCACAAAACTAGAAAAACAAAAAAAGGAATATGACCGAGAATATTTTCAAAAGTAGCGATAGTGTACGTGGCGCCGAGCCGCTGAGGCACGCCAAAAGCGTTACGTTAGATAAGCCGTTGAGGTTGGAGCTTAATGGCGGCCGCCTGCCAGGGGTTACCGTGATTTATGAGACTTACGGTAAGCTCAACAAGGCCAAAGATAACGCCATTTTGATCTGCCATGCAATCAGCGGAGATTCTCACGTTGCGCGCCACGACGAGTCAGATGAGGCAGGTTGGTGGGATATAGCTGTAGGTCCGGGCAAAGCTATCGATACGGACAAGTTCTTTGTCATTTGCCCGAATATCCTGGGAGGCTGTCGCGGCACGACAGGGCCCAATAGTATAAATCCTGAGACTAATAAGCCTTACGGGCGGGATTTTCCGCTTATAACCGTTGACGATATCGTCGAAGTCCAAAAGAGGTTGCTGGACAATCTCGGTATCGAAAAGCTTCTCAGCGTTGTCGGCGGTTCTATGGGCGGCCATCAGGCGCTTTGTTGGGCGAAGAATTATTCAGCCAAAATTCGCTCTGTTATTCCGCTGGCGACTTCACCGCGGCTCAACAGCCAGGCATTGGCGTTTGACGTGGTTGGGCGAAATGCGATTATTCGCGACCCGAATTTCTGTAACGGCCAATATTACGATGAAGGGCCCGGCCCAGACGTAGGACTCGGCCTTGCACGGATGATAGGGCACATAACCTACCTTTCTCGCGAGGCAATGCAGGATAAATTCGAGGTAGACCGCCACGCGCCCAAGGATGTCTCGACGGATTATGAGAAGAGGTTTTCCGTAGGTTCATATCTGGGCTATCAGGCTGATAAATTTGTCGAGCGGTTTGACGCAAACAGTTATATCGCGCTTTCGACTGCGATGGATATTTTCGATCTTGGCGGTTCACCCCAGGAAATGACACAGGCCCTCGAAAAAGCTGATTGTCACTGGCTGATAGTGAGCTATACAAGCGATTGGCTGTTCCCGCCGGACCAGTCGAAGGAGATTGTCGATGTGCTTGTCGCAGCCAATAAGTCCGTGAGTTATTGCAATGTCAAAAGCGACTTCGGCCACGATGCGTTCCTGCTGCCAAACGATATTGATAGTTACGGCGAACTGATTCGTGCCTTCCTCAGCAACGTTAATGGCGATGAGGAGTCTCCGCAGTTCCACGAAGAAGCAAAGCAGCCACACGGCCACGAGCCGACAAGTATTTTCCATCCAGAGCATCGGTTGGATTACGACCTGATTATAAAGCTTATAGATCCCGAGGCGTCTGTCCTTGACCTCGGCTGCGGTAATGGCGGCCTGCTTGCCAGACTGAAACATAACGGCCATCGTCGTATCCTGGGCCTGGAGATAGATGAAAAGTACGTCCTTCGTTGCCTGCAAGGTGGGATAGACGTAATCCATACAGACCTTAATAGGGGCTTGTCGAGCTTTGCCGATAATCAATTCGACGTGGTTGTGCTTTCACGCACACTGCAGACGGTTTTAGACGTCGAGGGTGTCGTTGAGGATATGCTGCGCGTAGGCAAGCAGTGCATCATCAGCTTCCCGAACTTCGCTTACTACAAGCTGATCGATGACCTTGTAGAAAATGGACGAGCTCCGGAGGCGGCAGGTATATTAAGGTACAAGTGGTTTAACACGCCAAACCTGCGGGTCTTGTCGATTGCTGACTTTGAGGATTTTTGCAAAGAACGCGACATCAAGGTACATCGGCGACTGGCACTGGATACCGAAGAGCAGAAAGAAGTCAAAAAAGACCCCAACCGCAACGCGGATCTGGCTATTTTCGTTATCAGCCGATAGTAGATTGCTACTTTCCAAGCGGCCAGGATTGGCCGGACAGAAGTTTCATGTTTTTCGACACATCACGTGAGCGCATCAGCTGCGGCAAAGGCCCGATAGTTGACATTATGAACGTCGCAGAGCTTGAGTAGTTCAAACTGCCGTGGGTCGATGCGATCGAAACCGATCCCGCAAAGGAAGCATCTCCGGAGAAGTAATTATCTCCAAGCGAGACAATGACGTCCGGGGGGTTCTGAACCTGGGAAAAATGTGCACGCCATATTCGTTGCAGCGGTGCGGGGTAAATATGCCGGCCGGTTGCATTGAGCAAATCGTCAGCCGAGTTGAAACCGTTTGAATCTCCCTTGATTGAATCCAGCAGACTTTTGATTTTCAGAGGATCACCATTGATTGTTTCATATTTGTAATATTCACCTCTTCCACGATGTATTTTCGCCAGTTGGCCGCCTTTTCCAAGGACGACCACTGCTTCTTTCTCGACAAAGCTGGCCAGCTCCACACCTTCAGCTGCGATAAGGTCATGGGCAAGAACGGCTGGTTGCTGTGTCGAGAAGCTCGCAAATGTCACAAGGCCGAAGCGGACGAAAACTACATCTTCCGGCTTTTTCAGGCTATTTCTCAACCGCCAGCCTTTTTCCTTTAGGTGTTTTTCCAGCTCGATTCTTTTTGCAGGCGTATACGAATGTCCGTGGTCGGAAAGCAGCGTAATCTTCGTCAGGCCGCGAGTCTCCCAAAGTATCTGGTTGACCATTTGTTCGATTTTTTGCAGGCATTTAATTTGTCCTTCTGCGCCCTTGCGTGTACCGACACCGGCTGAGCTGACGAAATAAGTCAGAATCTCCTGAGTTTCTCCGCGATTGAAAACGCGCTTGGCGTCGTTTATCTCTTTGCCGAAGACAGCCCATGAGTCTATATATCCAATCGCGTCCCAAAGCAGATTCGCCCGGTAGTGCAGCAGATTGTTGTACGGTTCGTTAACGCCGGCGAGATAATCGGCCGAACCGCCAAGCAACTTATTGGCCCGCCTGTCATAGTATTTCGATTCAATCGCTCGGCAGGGCATATAGCCGAAGATGTCTTCCATTGCCAGGTCGGTCATCGATGGATACGGGCTGATTACCCGCGAAGGCTCATGGAACATACGCAGGCCGCCATCGTCACGATATTTCTTTACTGTGTCGTAGCTGAAGCCGTCGAGAATTATCACCAAATGACGGGCCTGTCCAAACTCTATTGCATCAAGATTTATTATTTCATCCGCAAGTTCGTTTCCTGTTATGTCGTATGCTATCCTGTCAATTCGCCCCGTTTTGTTTGTGAAAGTGAAAAAGTCGGCCTTGCCGTCACCGTTGCCGTCGAACGCGCTATATGCCTTATTCATTTTGGCAGCATCGGATATTGACTCAGTGGGAAAGTGTACGGGCTTAACGCAACCAGCTAGAAAAATTGGAACAACCAAAGCAATGACGAGTGGCAGTCTTTTCATTTTTTCTCCAAGACGGAAAATCATTATAACTACGTAAAATTCTAGCTTTTTTAGTCTCTCACTGGTATCTCTATCGGCATGAAAGCATTATTTTATTCCATATATCCTGCCGGCTGGGCTGTGTGTAAATTGCTCAGTCGGGTCTGGCCGGGTTGCTTGTATTCAAAGCTTAACGGCCTGTCGTTTAAAGAAACAACCGTGCCGGAGCTTCCCGGTGATGACTGGGTGTTGGTAAAAACGATTATGGGGGGTATTTGTGGAACCGACCAGGCCATTGTAGGCCAAAAGCAGCCTCCGGATTCAATTCTGCAGGCGTTCAGTTCCATGCCGATGATTCTCGGCCATGAGAATCTCGCAGTTGTCGAGAAAGTTGGCCCGGCTGTCGATTCGTCATGGGTTGGAAAGCGAATCTGCGTCGAGCCGTCACTATGCTGCAAACCCAGAGGAATCACCCCGCCTTGCCCACGCTGCGGGGCCGGGCAGTTCGGTGCATGCGAGAATTTTGGTTCGGATGGAATCGGAAAGGCAAAATTGCCCCCAGGTACGAGTATCGGTTACAACGCCCAGACAGGTGGGGCATTTGGTGAGTACTTTGTCGCACATGAAAGTCAGCTTGTCGAAGTTCCTGCCGGAATAAGTGATGAATTCGCTGTCCTGACCGACCCGCTGGCGTGCAGTCTGCACTCAGCTTTGCGGGTCGACTTGTCGTGCGCTAGGCGGGTTCTGGTTTATGGTGCGGGCGTAATGGGGCTCGGGACTGTCGCAGCCCTTCGGGCGATTGGTTTTGACGGCCAGATAGACGTTCTGGATATATCTAACAGCCACGAAGAATTTGCCAAGCAGCTTGGCGCGGACAATTTCCTTGTCCTGCCGTCTGACAAACTCAGTCGTGCCGAGCGAATAACGGAATTGACCGGAGCTTCGCTTCATAAGGTTCGTTTCGGAAACTATATGCTCACTGGCGGGTACGACGTCATTTACGATTTCGTCAGCTCAAAGCAGTCGATTAACGAGAGCCTAAAATGGACAGCCTCACGCGGCACGGTAGTTATGGTGGGGACTGGTTTCGGGGGCAGCATAGATTTGACTCCGGTATGGTTCAGCGAGCTTTCAGTCATTGGCGCCTATGGCAGGAGCAAGGAAAATTACGCCGGCCGACGAATTGAGACATACAAATTGGTGCATGAAATGATGTCAGCTGGTAAACTACCTGTCGAAAAATTTCTGACGCATACTTTTAATCTTTGCGATTTTGGCGAAGCGTTTAAGGTTTCGATGAATAAGGCTGCTTATGGCGCGATAAAAGTGGCTTTTGATTTCAGGCAATAGAGAAAAAATGATTACGAGGTTATCAAATGGCTAAGAAAAAAGCGGTTGTTGGCGTTGTTATGGGTTCTGACAGCGATCTTGCGACAATGCAGAAGTGTCTGGATCAGCTGAAGGCTTTTGGTATTGCTTGCGAGGTTCGGATTATTTCCGCCCATCGCACTCCCGAGGAAGCACACGACTATTCCGCAACTGCAATCGATAGGGGGCTCAAGGTCATAATCGCCGCTGCCGGCATGAGTGCAGCCCTTTCCGGGGTCCTTGCAGCCAGCACAACATTACCGGTGGTTGGGGTGCCGATGGCGTCTGGGCCTTTGGTTGGTGTGGATGCCGCTCTTAGCACGATGCAGATGCCTCCGGGAATTCCGGTAGGGTGCATGGCTATTGGTTCTGCTGGTGCGACGAACGCCGCTATCTATGCAGCCCAGATTCTCGCGCAGAGCGATGCCGGGATTGCCAAGAAGCTTGTGAAGTTCAAGGCCGATCAAGCAAGGAAGGTCGCTACGAAGGATTCCGCTTTGCAGAAAAAGCTTCGCTAGAGGTGGATTCTAAATTTAGTGCCTTCCAGTTCCAGCTCTACAGCGTGTTGGCCGATTTTAATGATCTTCGCATTATCGACCTCGTCACCTTTTTGTAGAAACTCGCCGTTGATAATCGCTGTCGGGCCTTCAGGGCCGTGGAATATCCCGCTTAGTCTATAACTGGCAGGATTAATACGTATACGAGCACGTTTTTTGAGCTGTGGTATCTGGGTGATTTGCTCCACTGCCGGTTGAGGGGCTACAACAGGTTTTTCGATTTTTGCAGGTATTTCTGGCGGTTGATAATATTCTGCCTCTTCCACGCTCTTGGCGATTATATTGAGCGATTCCGGGTCAGGCTCTTGCGTGGGAGGCTGAGCGTCAAAGGCTATTGCCGACTTGGGCGAAAGAATTGAAGTCTGATTACTGAAAATATTCCACACTCCCCATCCCATCATTGCCACCGCCAGAGTTAGCAGTACTGCCACTATTGAAGGAATAACGCCAGGGCGGTGGAGTTGTTGCGCCGGACTCAGCCTTGGCATTTTGATTACTTCCTGCTGACCGTTTTGCTGGGCCTGGGCTTTTTTGAGTGCCTCGTTAATAAGACTCATTATCCAGCCTCCTTCAATTCTGCCGCTGCAATGCGAACGATCTTTCTGTCGATTTTATTCCTCCCGTAAACGTAACCCGCCAGCAGTATCTTGTCACTGATGGCATTTACCAGACGGGGGGTTCCATTGCTGTGGCGATAAATTTCCTGGAAGGCTTTCGGATGGATTTTGATGGTTTTGTTGCCGTACCGACTCACGCCAGCCACCTTAAGCCGGTGGAGAATGTATTGTTGGGTTTCATTGGAGTTCATGTTGCCCAGGTGGAACTTAACCGTTATCCGCTGGTTCAGCTGACGGAGAGAAGGCTTTTGAAGCTTCTTTTTAAGTTCCGGCTGGCCGACAAGAACAATCTGGAGCAGCTTGTGAGAGTGCGTCTCGAGATTGCTCAGAAGTCTTGTCATCTCAAGTGTCTTGGTTGGCATGTCCTGGGCTTCATCGATAATCACGACCGCATTTTTGCCGGCAAGATTGACATCCAGCAGGAATTTATTGAGTACGTTTAAATATCCCAGCCGGTCGAGCCGTTTGGTCTTAATGCCGAATTCCTCGACTAAAGATCGCAGCAGTTGGGTCTCTGTCAGCATGGGGTTTAAAACCAGGGCTGTGTGAGTATTATCGTCCAATTCCTTGAGCAGGGCCCGGCAGGTAGTGGTCTTACCGCAGCCGACCTCGCCGGTAAGACAGATAAAGCCCTTTCGCTGGCTGATGCCGTAAAGCAGGTGGTTGAGAGCTTCCCGATGTTGGCTTGTGAGATAAATATATTTTGGGTCGGGAGTTAGATTAAATGGCTCTTCGTTTAATTTATAGTAATCTTTGTACATTTCAAGCTTCCTGTGAGCTTTTCATAGCCTTGCTGGGCATAAATGCAGCATTAGCCTATATATAAATTTTCGGCTAACCTCAAGGTCGACTTAAATTGCGCAAACGGAAAAATCGACAATAGCAGAAAGCTAAAAAAGGTTTTGTTTTGGCCAAAATGTATCTTAAGTTTCTTTTGAGGCTTGGTCTTTGCTGGGTAGCGGAGACTGTCTTTAAACTGAGGTGCAGGTTAGTTGAAAAAGCTGATAATCATAATTCTGTTAAGTGCTGCATTTCTGGGAGGATATTACCTGGGTAATAAGCCAGGAGCCCCGGATATCTTTAAGCATGCAAGGGAAAATTATCAGCAGGCAGCTAACACGAGCGAGAAATTGACAGCTATCATCAATAACAGCGATGGAAACCTTGCTTCAGTCCCAGCACCGAAAAACATGACTGTTAATATTGGCGGCAAAAACTATGTGTTAGAAAACCAATCGCTGGGTAACTCTGCACGTATAGAATAATAAGGGAGAAATTAAGTTTTCTCTCTCTCGGTTTACAGCCTGCCTCGGGCCAGACAAAAGCGATCTGAGCAACAGGCTGTTTTTTTGCGCTTAATTATAGGGTGCGGTAGGTTTAGACCTTTTGTTGCATTTTTTTCGCCATTGAGTATTTTTAAAACAGTTTAAAAGTCAAGGAAGGCGAAAAATGAAAGAAAAACTTGTTCATCTCTTTTTGCTTCTCAGCGGTTTGGGAGTTTTGATCTGGTCGGGTATTAATCCGCATGACCGCATGACGTGGTATGCGGAGGTCGCGCCGGCTGTTATCGGTGCTGTGATTTTTATCTGCGTTTACAAGCGATTTCGTTTTACGACGCTGGCGTACGTGTTGGCCTGGTGGTTTTCGCTGATACTCATAGTTGGGGGCCACTATACATATGCTCGCGTTCCGATGGGCAACTGGGTCAAAGACGCCTTTGAACTAAGCCGCAATCATTATGATCGGATGGGACATTTCTTTCAGGGCTTCGTACCGGCAATACTCGCGCGCGAGATTTTGCTGCGGACATCGCCACTTAGGCCTGGCAAATGGCTGATCTTTATCGTGGTCAGCATCTGTCTTTCCATAAGCGCGTTGTATGAATTTATCGAGTGGGGCACGGCTGTGTTTTATGGCGACGGCTCGGACGCCTTCCTTGGTACGCAGGGCGACCCATGGGATGCCCACTGGGATATGTTCCTTTGCACGTTGGGGGCGGCTGTGGCGCTGTTGCTGCTTAGCCGGTGGCATGATCGTGGGCTGAGTAAATTGCTGAAAGTAAAAGAAGGCTGAGAAAATGGTTTTTCAAAATTTTCAGAAAACAATTGAGGTTTCGACCAGCGGCCATCGCGATATTCATGATATTACTTCTCAGGTCGAGTCGGTTGTGAAGGACTCCGGTATCCAGACCGGCACGGCCCATGTTTTTAATATTGGCTCGACGGGTTCTATCGGGATAATTGAATTCGAGCCGGGGCTGGAGCGTGACTTGCCGGAGATTCTCGACAAGTTGATACCGCCAAGCAAAGACTACGGCCATGAGTTGGCATGGCATGACGGCAACGGTCATTCTCACTTGCAGGCGACACTTCTTGGGCCGTCACTGACAGTGCCGGTAACGGGGGGCAGCCTCGCTTTGGGGACATGGCAGCAGGTATTCCACCTCGAATGCGACATCAAGCCGCGAACCCGCACAATAGTCGTTACGGTCCAGGGCGAATAAGTAATAAGGGGACGTAAATGGATAATTGGCAAAAGCTGAGCAAGAAATATCGGAAGAACCCTTTTTTTATGTTCAATCCTGTAATTGAACAAAGGGTGAATTCTGTAGCATTAAAGGTGTCGCTCTATAAACGCATGCTGATGGGTTTAGTTTTTATGTTTTTCGGGGGAGGTTTATTTGTATTGATATGGGCCAAAGGTTCAGAATTTCCTTTGGATTCAATTATTAAATATGTGGTTTGTGTTTTTGGGGGCTTACTTATTTTTGCAGGTTTGATTACTCTATTAAGGCAAAATAGCATTTTATTAGATGCTGCCACAAAAAGAATCAACTTTTGTATCGGGCCATTTCCGTTTACCGGGAGAAATTTTATTGACGCAAATGATGTTGATGTTGTTTTGACTATAAACGAAAAAGATATATATCAACGTGATAAAGGGTGGTTTTTCCTTGAGTTCCGAAAGGGGGAGGAAAGGATTCACATTGCCAAATCACAAGAAAAAAGAAAACTTTTGAATGTCTTTAATTCTATAAGGGAATATCTTGGAAGTGAAAAAGTCGATGAGACAATAGCCGCGGCAGATACCAGCATTGACTTTGAAGTCGAAAAGGCCCCGTTGGCAAATTATAGCGCAAAATTTCGAACAAAGAAACTTGTGATCCAATCTCAAGACGTTGCTGCTATCAAACCTGCTTTTTTCGCAAGGATGATTTTTCTTTTCTTACTGTTTTTAGGCCTAGTTGCTTTGATTTTGATTTTGCCGGTTGAGATCCGGGAAAAAAGCATCTCAGGTATAAGTTTCGTAGCCGCGATTGGGTCTATATTTTTACTCGTTGGCTTATTCGGTTTTGCCGGCAAATTTAGCGCAAAGCCTGT
>CAYNZP010000020.1:0-29063 GCA_964401835.1 uncultured Planctomycetaceae bacterium | reverse complement strand
TGAACGTTCCAATCCTGACCACTATCCACATCGTACAGCTTTATCCCACCTTCTGTCCTGGCAGCAACGAAGCGAGAGTCTGTCAAACCAGCAGAACCGCTCCAAGTCAGGCCGGACCCGTCACCCTGAATGGTACTGTCAGTGATGCTCGACGGATTGGTCACATCGTACAGCCTTACTGCACCTTCTGTTCTAGCAGCTATAAACTCCGCTGCCTGGGCCACTGGCGCAGAGATTAGCAACGCCGCAACCACAAATAATATGAAAAATTTTAAACCTTTACCCATAACACTTCTCCTTTCGCTCTTTAAATTTTCTTGCTCCGTTTGCCCTCACTATCAAAGAAGGCCCTTAACATCATTTTACTTTTCGTTCTTCCTGCTCTTGCAACTATGCTTTTGTTTTTCTGTTCTTAATCTGTAGCGTTTCTTCGTGAACATAAGTTTTCGTACTAATCATTCTCGCTACCAACAAATGATTTCCGATTCCTTTCCTCCTAATATCTTGATACTTGAATTGCCTTCCATCCTTTCCCTGCTTTTATCCATAATCGGTAAATATTAGCCCGCTAGTATGCATCCTATTGCCGACTAAAAACTTTACTTATTTAAATCGTATGCATACCAGAGCAGCCGAAACTTCTCGAGCTATATAGTAAGGATACTTTTATTTGATAATTTTGTCAACCTTTATATTTTATATTATATAATCACCTGCTTTTCAAACTCGCAGAAATAACCTTAAGTCATTTCTGTAGTGTGAGTAACATCAACATGTGTTTTCTTTTTTAGCTGTTTTTGCTTCAATCAAGCCTTCATACAATCCCAACCAACTTTTTTTGAAGCAAATGTCTTATTATCTCAATCGTAGTTTTCCATAATTTGCACTTAAATATCCTCAACTTACTAACACGCCTAAAAACGCAAAAGGATGAAAACTGTTGACAAGCTTTTGCAAATCTTTATATTCTTAATATAGTATGGGTACTACCTTACTTGTTATCTAAATAAACCCATTTTTTTGGTTTTGGGAGCTCGTAACCAGGAGTTTTTCCACATAATTCTGCTCCTATTCCATGAAAGGTATGAATCCTTACTGTATCAAAAGACTGGAAGTTGCAACAGTAGTCATAATAGATAGTTAACGAGCAATAGAGAAAGCCGTACCATGAGAATTAATGACGTCCATGCACATTTACTGGACGAACCAAACCATCTGGAAAACCTCCTTGCCGCAATGGACGAATGTGGAATTGAAAGGTGTTGTTTGATCGGACTGGGGCCGCTTTTCGCCTGCAAAGGCAACGATAAGGTAAAAAGACGTTTGAAGACCACCCGAACAGGATCATCGGTGCCATTTTTTGTGAGGCCTGGCCTGGATTCCCCTGAACTAATCGACCGCGCTTATGAAGATGACCTTCGGAAAGAAGAGCAAGACGAAAATGCTTAGTGACAAAGAGATAGACTGGCTTGCCCGCGAAGGATGCGACATGATAGGGTTTCGTCCCGGACAGCCTGTGAGCTATGACCTGGCCGGCTTCGATCGTGTCGAGCGGCACGAAGTCGCTCCCGGGTCCTTTCCAACGAAAGACGCTCCTACACCAGCGAAAATCCCTTTACCAGAGAAAGCAAAATTTGAAGACAATCCTTACCTTGTTCGCCTTGGTGGATTTCGTCGTAATAATTTATTCGGTCCAGACGAAATTGGTAAACTTATTTCAGATTACGGTATTGTCTGGAATGATGGCCTGGGAAACGGGATGCTCGAATCGCTTCTCATTAATCGCAAATACGGCCTGAGGCAATCAATTGAGGCTCCTGCGCTTGGTTTTACCGTTCCATTTACAAAAGAAGAATGGTCTGCATTCCAGGAATATTACCCTAAAAGAATTGCGGGGATTGTTTCTCGCCTCAAAGAAATCGAAGCTGTGTATGGTGGGCCTCTTGTTCAAAGAGAATTAAATCTGTCGGTTCTGTTTTGTCAGGAAACAGCCCTTTCATTATTCGCAGCAGCCTTTGAACGAAATCCACAAGCAGTAAAAAAGGAGCTCATTACAGCGATTGGTTGTGAAAAGCCCATAATCGACCCGAAAACAAGCGAAGAACGTGTAGCCCTTGCAAAGTTTTGGGTTTTCATTCAGCACAAGCATGCCCAAGTCTTGGAATTTCAGGCAAGGACCCTTAGAACTGCTCTGGGCTCAGGAGTAAAGATAGTTGGTAATAACCATGAACTTCCTCCCATCGATTTTGAGGGTTTCGGGCGGGTCTACGACTATCCTGGCGTTGCAATTCGTCCGACCCTGTTAATTGATGAAATTATGTTACGACATTACACAGGTTTCTGTGTTCAATTGGTTCGCGATCTTACCAAAAAGACCCCATTGGTCAGTGTTCGAGTAAATCTTCTTGCTGCAGGCTGCCGTTTCATGCCCTGCGAGAATCTGATTCGCACGTGGTATGATCAGGCCATTCGGCACGGAGCGGGTGGCTTCTATTTTTGGACTCGCGATTATCCTTCAAGCCTTAAGGAAAACCCCTACGATGGCCCGATGGTCGGAAACCCCGACCCTTCAACACTGCCGCAGGTACGTTGGGGAAAATCACTTAAGCTGATTTCGAAGGCCGCTGCAAGCAAGCGTTTTATCCAGCCTGATGCCGAAGTGGTCATACTTGTTCCTTCGCACTCGGCTTTGATGCATAGGCGTGAATGGCGAAAGATTTACGCTGCCTTTTCGGCATGTTCAGAAGCACGAATTTACTCCGGGTTTGTCTCGGACTGCGAAATTGAACGTACGGACGTTCCGCAGAGGGTGCGGTTAATTATGGCGCCGTCGCTGGAATTTGTTTCCCCAGCACTCATGTCTGGCTTGGAAGCATTTATTTCACGAGGCGGGATTCTGATTACCGGAGATGACAACCTTTTTGACATTGACGGCAAGTCTGCACGGGAGATTTCCGGGGCAAAGAAAATTGATGCAGAATTTTTTGACGTCTTTCCTCTGGATTCAAATGCTTCTGGGGAGTCGCATTCAAGATTGTCGCAATTCCTCGCAAACGAAATAGACAATCAAGGAATAGATACTTTCTCTTGGGTGTTTGATGTCTGTTGCAGCAATATTCCTTTACAAGGAGTACCTCAACTTCGTAACCCTGATCCAAACATTCAGTTTGATACGTGGATGTATGAACATAGTTCAAATTGGATATTGCCATATTTAAATAAGGAGCTTTAACTTTGAATACTATTGATTTGCCTCCGCTAAAGCGGCGTTGCTATGAGGCCGTAGCACACAAAGAACCGGATGTAATCCCCTACACCGTCTATTTCTATCCGGAGATGGAAGCGAAGTTGGACGAATACTACGGTGGCCGGGAAAATTGGCCGAAATATGAAGATCACACATGCCGCATTATTAGACCAGAATTTACAAGAGAAGAAGGTAAATACATGTGGGATCCATTCGGTTGCAAGTTTGAAAAAGCGGCAGCCATGCATCTTGTAGAATATCCTTTGAAGGAACCATCGTTAGATGGTTATGAGTTTCCCGATCTTCTTCCTGATTCATTGTTTAATGAGGCCTTGGAAATAGCCCAGAAAAACAACGAACGGTTTGTTATGTACCAATTTACGGGTTGTTTTTGGGGGAGAATGTGGCGCTTACGCGGGGTGGAAAACTGGTTGATGGATCTTCATGACCATCCAGATTTTGTCGAAGAGGTGATGGAAGGTTTATTGGAGAAGCTTATCGCTGGAGTCAAACGCGCAGCTGAACTACCAATTGATTCCATAGTTGTTGGCGACGACTATGCCATGCAACGAGGCTTGATGATTTCTCCCGATTATTGGCGCAAGAATATAAAGCCAAAGTTAAAGAGGATGTATGATGCCGTTCTAGAAACGGGAAAAGTTTTGGGTGTTCATTGTTGCGGTGACGTAAGCCCAATTCTTGAGGATTATGCCGAACTTGGGGTTCAGATACTTCACCCGCTGCAGGAAGAAGCTGTTGATATTGGATGGGCAAAGAAAACGGTTGGAGATCGTGTTTCTTTCCGTGGGGGCATTGGTGTGCAACATGTAATTATGCAAGGAAACCCTGACGACGTTCGAGCATATGTAAAAAAGTGTGCCGGTATTCTTGCGCCGGATGGTGGCTGGCTGGCTGAAACTGGAAAGCATCTCGGCCCGGAAGTGCCGGTTGAAAACGCTACTGCATTTTTGGAAACATTGATAGAAACTTGTCATAAACAGTGATTTATTTAACTAATGGAAAACAACGATGAAACCAAAAGTAGTCTATTATGAAGTGTTAAATTACCGACCGGAAAATCAGAAGCTGTTGGAAGAGAATTTTGATCTGGTCCGACTTGAAAGTCCCGATGATGACACTCCGGAGTTGCTTGCTACTCTTGACGGAATCCTGGCCCCGCTGAAATACTACTGGGGAAAGGAAAAGATAGATGCCTGCACTAAACTTCGCGCAATCGCTTCGAATACGGGCGGAGCCCCACATATAGATACTGAATATGCAAATTCCAAGAGTATCAAGGTAATGCACCTACAGGATCAGTTCGAAGATATGAAAATTACCCCCACACCGGAATTGACATGGGGGCTTATGATGGCCTTGGTTCGTCGTATTCCCTGGTCACATAAAGCAGTAACCGGAGGCCAATGGAATCGAAATGCATGGGCTTGCCCCAAGATGTTTTCAAAAATGGAGTTGGGCATTATTGGGATAGGCCGTGTAGGACAATATGTGGCTCGTTACGGTGTAGGATTTGGCATGAAAGTGCGATATTACGACCCATTTGTTGAAAAATCTCCTATTGAAGGAGTGATCCGCGTCGAAAGTCTGGAAGAGTTGGTCTCAAACAGTGACGTAGTCAGCCTTCATGTGATGCTCTCCGAGAAAACGAAAAACTTAATAAACAAAGCGGTGCTCGATAAGTTCCGGCCCGGTTCTTACCTCATAAATACCGGAAGAGGACCTTTATTGGAAACTTCCGCTCTTTTGGAAGCTTTGGAAAGCGGTAGACTCGCAGGCGCAGCTTTAGATGTAATTCCTGAAGAGTTCGACCATGATTTCACCGGTGATATTAGCGATCATCCTCTGGTTAAATACGCAAACAAGCATGAAAACCTCTTGATCACGCCACATATTGCTGGTTCAACTTTTGATGCCTGGAGATTAACGCAGGAACGAGCGATAAGGATGCTGATTGATGCACTGAAAAGTTAGATATTCGTATCAAAAATAAAACATCTTAACAAAAAACCATGGAGATAAATGTAATGTCAAAACCAAAAGTAATTTATTATGGAGTTTCGGAATATCAGCCGGAAAGTATTCAAATGATGGAGGACAATTTCGACTTAGTACGTCTGAATACCCCCGATGAAGATACACTGGAATTATTAAGTTCTGTCGATGGTATTATTGCGCCTCTTAAGTTTCTTTACGACAAAGAGAAAATTGACAGCTTTTCAAAACTAAAGATCATTGGTACAGCATGCACGGGTGCGCCGCACGTAGACGTAGAATATGCCAATTCCAAAGGCATCAAGGTCATGTACCTAAGGCATGAAAAGGAATTCCTTAAAACCATTACTCCTACAGCGGAAATGTCTTTTGCACTTCTCTTCGCCGTTTCCCGAAGAATTCCATGGGCTTTTAAAGCAGTTTGCGGCGGCACATGGAATCGTAATGACTGGCCATCGCAGCGCATGCTTTCACGGATGGATTTGGGAATCGTTGGCTTGGGACGGCTTGGAATAATGGTTGCCCGATACGGTAAAGCCTTCGAAATGAAGGTTAGATACTTTGATCCATTTGTCGACGAGCCAGAAGTAGACAATCTGGAACGAGTTAGTTCTCTGGAAGAATTAGTCTCCAAAAGTGATGTCATTTCACTGCATACACATCTGCCCGAGGGAGACGGGCATATGATCGATGCCGAAATGCTATCTAAGTTCAAAACCGGTTCTTATCTAATCAATACAGCCCGTGGGCCATTGATTGACGAACAGGCCTTGATCGAAGCTCTTAAAAATGGCCCTCTTGCCGGAGCCGGAATAGATGTTCATCCCCTGGAATTCGAAAAAGGTTTCTTTGATAATCTGAACGATGACCCGCTCATTCAATACGCAAAAGAACATGACAACCTTGTATTAGCGCCCCATATAGGCGGTTGTTCCGTAGATGCCTGGCGAATAACTCAGGAACACGTAATAGGGATGATGATCGATGCTTTTGAAAGTAGGAAATAAAATCACTAAAAAAGTATTGAATTTTACCGACCGACCATATCTGGATGAGCGAACATTACCAATCAAAAAACGATTCATGTATTTATCCCGAAAAATTCAGGGCTTGTAAATAGAAATTAGGTTCTCCTCCAAAATTGTTGGCGAGATTTGGACATAATTTGGACATAAAGAGTTTTTGCTGCAGCAGATTGTTGAAAAGTTACATCAGTTGGATGTGCAATTGAACAAAGGTTTAGCATTAAGGGAGTCTTTCGCAAGTTTAAAATCAGCGAACAGGCCTGCTATTAATTACTAAAGGATATCAAAGTGGTTCATAGGACAACTACTTATCAACAAGAAAGAGACATAATTCGCAAATTGGCCTATAACGTTGCCGAGCATGCGAATAGTCAAGAAAATGAAGCCATATGTAAAAGATGGCGAGATGTAAATGCACTTCGAAAGCCTGATCGTGCGCCTGTCTGGTGTCGCCCCGTAGCTTGCTGGAGTGAGCTTTTGCCGGAAGATGCTCTGGCTTGCAGCGATCCCTTTTTAAGGGAGGTCGAATATTACTTTCGTCAGATCATCATCAAAAAAGAAATTAATGACGATTCTCCACTGAAAAAATACTTCCCTGTGAAAGCAGAATTCGATGTTGAACCGTCAAATCGATGGGGAGTAGATATTGGCAAGCACAGATCTACCGAAGAAGGTGGTTCATGGCGATACGATCCACCGTTAAAAACGGAATCCGATTTTGCCAAACTTCGTCAGCCGGTTTTTACCTATAATCACCAAAAAACGACAGAGCGTTTGGAGTATATGGATGGATTGATTGGAGATGTCCTACCCGTTAAGCTTGCTTGTGGACCAGCTTATGAGGGTGTGGCAACGTTGGGTACTGCTGCTGCTGACCTTCGTGGTCTTGAGCAAATGATGATGGATATGATCGCTGAACCTAAACTTATGCACACGTTGATGAAATACCTCTTGGAAGTCAAATTAAAAGAGCTTGATGCTTGGGAGTCTACAGGCCTGCTTACGGTTAATATTGATGAACCGATGTTTTGTAGTGATCCAATAGGCGACCTACCTATGGATGGAAAGTTTGATCTAAAAAACCTCTGGTGTGATGGAAATTCGCAAGAATTCGATCAAGTATCGCCAGCCATGTGGGAGGAATTTTGCCTTAACTATCAAAGGCCTATTTTTGAACGATTCGGGCGAGTCTGTTATGGTTGTTGTGAAAATCTTACTCATAAAATAGACGGCGTGTTGTCAATTCCGAACCTGCGGATATTAGTTTGCAGCGCATGGACAGATTTGGATGTCGTATTGAACAAGGTTGGTAAAGATTACAGTATAATGTGGCGACAGAAGGCCAGTGAAGTAGTTTTTCCTGACGATGTTTCAACGATTAGAAATGATCTTGTGGAAGGCCTGCAGCGACTTCAGGGCCACTATTACCAAATTGTTTTAAGAGAACTGCAAACATTGGTAGGCCATCCCGACCGTTTACATATATGGACTGATATTGCTAAAGAACTATCAGCAAAATACTCTTAGTCTGAAAGGTTTTTATGCGATTTGTGATGTTGATCTGCTCCCCGGATATTGATCTATTTTGAAGACAAGTTTGGTAGGTAGGTTATCTTGCATCAACGATAGGGATAAATGAATCAATTATACGCAAATATGTTTAACAGCAGGGACAAGAAGACAGTGGGCAAGCGAAGCTTGAATTCTAAAATGCCGCGTACGTGAACCCGCGGTTCTTTACTTAAGGAGCCATAAACATGGCAAAAGATACAGTTAAGTGGTTTAACGATTCCAAGGGCTTCGGCTTTGTTACGACCGACGATGGCACGGATGCGTTCATGCATCACGGCGACATTCAGGGCGAAGGCTTAAAGCCGCTTATTTGCCGTATGAAGCACCATGGGAGTGATCCAGCCCCGATGAAAAGAGCCCTCGCGATTATTGTCTCAGTGATGGTACTATCGCACTGCTGTGTAGCTGACGAGGGAATCGTAGAGCAGTGCAGCTTTTACGCATCTTTTGACAAGACGTTGGATGCTGAAATCGCACATGGTCTTGGCAGGCCCGAAAAAGCCCCGGAGAATGCATCGTTTCGTAACGGTGTACGTGGGCAGGCGCTGGTTCTCGGCCGCGAAGAATCGGCGGTTGCTTACCGAGCATTTCGGAACGTGGCTCCGTCAGGTACCGTTGCCTTTTGGCTGAAGGCAAAGTTCGTCTCTAGCGGTGATCGCCGGACACAATACCGCCCGTTGCTGTCGGTGCGCGACGGCGGCCGGGGCTTACTGAACCTGAATGCCAGTACCGGTTCAAAAACCGCGTGGAATTTCTTTGGCGTAATTGATCGGTTGGAGTTACTGCGTCCGGACGTGGACGTGGTTATGGGAAACTGGCACCATTGGGCAGTCACCTGGGATTCAACTCAAATCAAGTGTTTTCTGGATGGCGAGCTGGTTATGTCGGTCAGGAATGATCCGGGCCGGCTGTTCGAGTTTAACAAGAAATCACCCGGTCGCGTGTACATCGGGCCCTGGAGTGAAGGTCCCAGCCTGCGTAAACCCGGTCACGGCCGTGATGACACCCTGATTGATGAGTTGATGTTCTTCCCAAAGGTGCTCAGGCCCGAGCAGGTCCTATCTGTTTACAATCGTGACGCAGAGAAAAAGAAAATATCGCGCACCACCGGGCTTGTTCCCCCCACTATGGCCGTTCCCCTTAATTTGTCTATCCCTCGTATTGACGGTGTCATAGAGGAAGAAGAATGGGCTCATAGCATACCCATCATCAAACTGATAGATACCAAGGAACCGGTCAGGTCCCTGGCCTATCCAGCAGGCAGGATTCAGATTTCCCACGACCGGGAGCATCTGTATCTATTGGCCCGTATACCCTTTCCGGAAGGAATAGGGTCAGAAGTCTCTAAGCCCGGCTCTGCTTCCATATCCAAGGCGGGTTCGTCAGTTGAAGCCTTGAGCCTGTATCTATCACCTGATGATGGTAAGACACGGTTTCGTTTCAAAGCTAATACCAAGGGAGAATACACCCAGTCAAGAAACGGGGATAAACAGTGGCCCGGGCCGTGGGCCTTCAAAAGTCTGGTCAAGACTACCATGGAAAGCAAGAAGCGATGGGATGTGGAAATGGCCATACCATTTGCCTCGCTTGGGGTTACGGCACCCAAGCCAGGTGCCCAATGGCTAATGAACTTATCTCTCCTGCAGAAGGTGCGCGGTAAATCTATAATCACGAGCTGGACCGGCCAAAAAAAGGGGGATAATTGGCAGAACATGGGAAGGCTGTGGTTCACGGACTTGTCAGTCGGCGCGGCAATCGTCAGACAGGGGGACCCAGGGGGCGGAGTCTTCTCGCAAAGCATAACCTTCGTCAATCCGTCCCAGAAGGAAGTTGACCTAACCTACAAGGTCTGCTTCGAGGCAGTGACGGAAGCGGGAGACAAGGAGATTGAGGAATCCTTTAGGCTCGAACCAGGCGAGAGCCGCTCCCTGGAGCTGAACCGTCGGATAACCGACGACATCTCCCGACGGATCCGATTCCTTCTGAGGGCGGCCGGGACAGAGCTCCCCCTCTTTGAACAGGTCATTCCCTACCACCTCTCCGGCAGCCTGCTTACAGTGACACCCCTACCGGGCTACGACAAGGTCATCATCCAGTCAAGCGTGAAGCGATTCCTGACTGCCGCCCGCCGGAAGGCCACGGGTGGTAAGCTCTCTCCCGAGCTTCGTCTGGTGCAGCCCAACGGGAAGGTAGCCGCCAGGGTCACACCAGAGGAAGGCAAGGCCATTGAGCTAGCCATCTCCATGGACAGGCCGGGCAATTACGACGTCCTGCTCCTGGCCCTGGACACTGTTGGAAAGGAAGTAGCCCGCGATAAGTCGAGCTTCGTCGTCCCTAAGCGTGAACCGTGGATGAAAGCACCCGCACCGATGAAGGATAAAGTGCTGCCTCCATTCACCCCGCTTGAGGTCCGGAAAACGGCGGCTGGGACCAAGGTGGGCTGCTGGGGACGGGTGCACACCTTCGGTGCCGGCGTCCTTCCAACGGCCATAAGGACGGGAGGGGTAGACTTCCTGGCCGGGGCCATTGAGCTTGCCGTAGACGGAAAACCCCTAAAGGGCCGCTCCAAACTCACCAAGTCCACAAAGACTCGTGCTGAGTTTATACTAAGCAGCCCTGGGCCGTTGGCCGTTAAGGGCGAGGCCTGGATCGAGTATGACGGCTTCATCTGGTATGCCCTTGACCTGAAGGCACAGCAGGCCGTGAATCAGATCTCCCTCCGCATCCCTGTTAAGGCCGACTATGCCAAACTCTATCACATGACCGACGAGGCGATGGGTTCGACCGCCTTTGACGGTTTCGTCAGGAACAAGTTCTTCCCCTACCGTCCTTACGTCTGGATCGGCGACTACGAGCGGGGTCTCTTCTGGTTTGCCGAGAGCAGGGACGGCTGGCACAAGCCGCCCGGGAAGCCCATCCGCATCGAGTCCGACGGCAAACGGGTCTGGCTGGAGATCACCTTCATCACGAACCTCCCGGCCGGGGCCAGGAGACATGTGGAGTTCGGCTTGCTGGCCACGCCGGTCAAGCCCCTCCCCGACAACTTCCCGCTTAACAACCTGGCCGGTTTTCACGAAGGTGATACTTGGGCGGACCCGCCATACAAGGCATACTTCGGCTGGACCTTCGGCGACCAGGCAGCCGGCTGGTGGCACAGAGGGGAGAAAGATTTCTGGGTACGCTACCTGCGTGATGATGTGAAGCGCCACAAAAAAATAGGCAAGAAACTTGTTCCCTATTTGAACCCAAGCACGCTGCCGGATGACGATCCCATGACGCCCTTCTTCCTTAAGGAATGGCAACGCACGCCCCAAGGTTCATTCCAGTATTCACTGTGGCTTGATCGCAACAAACGCGGACGTTCAGGACATAACTTTATGGTCTGTCCTCGAAGCAAGTGGATCGATTACGCCACCGAAAGTATGCGAAATCTGCTGCACACCTTTGACCTGGATGGCTTTTACTTTGACTTCGGCGACCCTCGGCCGTGCTCGAACAGGCTGCATGGCTGCAGTGGAGAGTTCCCTATCCGCGCCTATCGCGAGTTCTACCGGCGGGCAGCCGCACTTTGCCTGGAGTATGGCAAGCCAGAGCACGTCATTATTATTCACAACTCGGACGCCATCTCTCTGCCCGCGGCCACCTTCGTCACGCACTTCTGGAACGGTGAACACTGGCGCACGCAAAGCGGACCCTGGATGAGGGGCGACAACGACTACGTTGATGACCATCCCTTCGTCATCTACAGCATACAGCACAGCGCCTGGCACTGGGGTGTCAGCACCCTCTTCTACCCGGCAATCCGCACGAAAGGTATCCACAAGACGAAGAGACTGCCGCTGAGCCGCTCGGTCATGGCCTGCACGCTGCCTCAGGGGACCCTGCCGGCCTGCACGCACTACGATCCCGTGTATTATCGCAAGGTCTGCCTCGCCCTAAAGCAATTCGGGGCTGTCAAAGCGACATCCGATTTCATCGGATACTGGAAGATTGATCCCTATGTAAGGGTCAAAGACAAGCCTGCGACAACAAAGGTGAGCCTGTGGAAGAACCATGACGGCAAGCGGGCGCTTCTCGTTATCAGTAACCTCGAAAAGAAGAATACCACCGTAACATTGCGGCTTAACCCTAAAATGTTCGGCTGGGCGAGGATAACGCAGGCCGAGAACCGTCTTGATGACAACCATTGCGGGGTCAGCGGTCTTGACGGGTACAACTTAAAGGTTAACGTCGGTTCGCACGCCGTGGCGCTCATCGAAATCACCAGCAATGAATAGTGCATCCTGTAAAAGATTTTTAAATATTTATTGACGTCCCATGTTTGGTGGGCTGAATGTAATGATGGCTTGAGTTTTGATACCGTATGGTTGCAAAAACAATCGGTATTGAAAGGACTCAAGCCATGCGAAACGGTATACAGATGGAATTGTTGGCCGCAACGGCGGAAACAGGATTTTCCTTGGATGAATTGGTTTTCAAGCTGAAAGAACTCATGCATGAGAGAGGCATGGGCTTTATCCACAATGTACGCCGGATTATCGATGCGCTGCCAGAGAGACGCCAGTCCCTCTTCTTCTCCGCGATGGTGGCCGAATTATGGCCCGGGCGTAGTAGCGGCTTTTTTGGGCGCGAAGGTGGAAATCCAGCCGGACACCGTCTGGTTCGTTCCATGCGGGGGAAAAACTCTGGCCGAGATGCATTTTGAATTGTTTCGGGATAATCCTTGGTTTCAGCGAATTTTGAATCTGACAAAAATTGCCACCGAGCGTTGGGACCGGCAGGTCAGTGTTGTGCATACTGATTTGGGGGGCAATTGGGATTTTCTCGCTTCGATGTGTACCTATGAAAATCTATTGCTGAATGTGACGGTCTCCCCCGAACAGGTCGAACGGCTCGAAGTCGGAACAAAAGATGGCCGCAAAAGTCAGCCGGAGGCCTGCGAACCTTATGATGAGGTGATTCAGGTATGGATGGATCAGCAATCCCAGCAGCGGCCAGAACCCATCAAAACACTCTATGAACTGCTGGTGACGCGTTACGGTTACTCCGGCAGCTATCGTTCGGTTCTTCGGTATGTTCGCCGTCGCACGCCGGTTCCGAAAGTTCGGCCGATTCGTCGTGTGGAGACGGCGGTTGGTGCTCAGACGCAGATCGACTGGGTTCAGGGGCCGTGGATATACATCGAAGAGCTCGGTGGTCGGGTTCGGCTGCAAGCGTTTTGATGATTCTCAGCCACAGTCGAATGTGGTCGGTGATCTGGAGCGTCGGGCAGGATCTTCTGTCGTGGCTGGACTGTCACAACAAGGCCTTTGCCTTCATTGGCGGCGTCGCCGCGACGGCGCGTATCGACAATCTCAAGACCGGCGTGGCGTCAGGAGCCGGCCCGTGGGCAAAGCTGCACCAGGGCTATGCGTCGTATGCTCGACAGATGGGCTTCGAGATCAATCCGTGTCGTGTCCGTACGCCCAGCAACAAGGGCAAGGTGGAACGTCGCAGCCGGGACGTGAAGTATCTTCAAATCCGCGAAATCGCTACTGTGCCCGATCTCGGGGCTAAGCATCCACGAGACGTGGCGAGGAGAACGAAGCCACCTCAAGGCCATTACCCAAGACACTGCCCGCACCGTTCGATGTGCAGGTTTGCCGGAAAGTAAAGCGTGACTGCCTGGTGAGCTTCGAAGGCAGACAATACAGCGTTCCGTTCGTACATGTCGGCAGGATGGTGGAAGTTCGCGGCTGTCCGCAGACGGTCGAAATATATTGCCGCCAAATCCGTATCGCCAGCTATCCCAGACGCACATCATGCTGCCTTCTCGTCGACCAGAGCCATTACGAAGGGCAAGGCACCAATCGGCATTCCGACAAGTCCGCCGATCATTATTCTGGTCAAACGCGGCCAATATATATGCCCGCGTGCTTCTATTACCAAAGCCAACTCGATAAACAAAGCCAGAAGCGTGTATGTCGGAATCGCTTCTTTCGGTAAAAAGAAAATTGCTAAAATCGGCACCGATACCAATGCAGCGCCGAAACCCACCAGCGACATCACAAAAAAGCCAACGCAGGCTATCGCAGTAAATATTACAACATCTATCATTTGAGATTTTTTGCCTCTATCTTCTTCGCAGCCTCTACGCCGCCACGGAGAAAGTCCTGCCACTTGGGATCAAAACCCTGGCCAAACTCAGCACTAAGCCATGCTTTGACTATTTCTTTCGCGTGTTGAGGGGGAGTCAGCCATTCACCCAGACACAGTGCGTTGGCATCGTTGATTATCTTGGCCCTGCTGGCCTCGAATTCGCTGCTGGCATAGACGGCATAGACGCCTTTGAACTTATTGGCAATAACCGTGCTGCCCGCGCCGGTACCGCAGATAATAATCGCCCTGTCGCATTTACCTTCGCTGAGTGCGGCGGCAACATTGGCGGCAGCATCATAGTAAGGAACAAATTCACCGTCTTTTTTCATGCCCAGGTCGTCAACATCATGACCGAGGCTTTGCAGCATCTCCACGAGTTCATCCTTGACGGTTAAACCTGCTTTTGTCGAACCTATCGCTATTTTCATTTCTAAAATCTCCATAAAAGAATCGATCGAGCTTGCCCTTCAGCATCATCAGCAAAAAAAACGCAGGTCGATCATTTTGAAAAACTCTCTTTCATTTTCATGCAGGCGGCGAATATATGCTTCGGGCCAAAGCCGTGCTTCTCGTAGAGATATTCTTCACTCGCAACTTCACCGAACTGATCGGGTATGCCAAGGCGCTTAATCAATGTTGGGCATTGTTCGCCGAGAACTTCGCTGACAGCTCCGCCAAGGCCGCCGATTATATTCTGAGTTTCAATTGTAACGACAGCGCGAGTCTTTTTTGCGGATGCGACAAGTGTATCGGCATCGAACGGCTTGACAGATGGATAATGAATAAGCTCAACTGAACAGCCCTCTTTTTCGAGTTCATCCGCAGCCTTTATTGCAGAATGTGTCATAAAACCGGTCGAAACAAGTGTGACATCACTTCCTTCCTTAATAACCTCAGCCTTATTCGGATCGAATTTATACGACTCGTCAAAAACCTTGGGCACCTTAGGCCTGATAAGCTGCATATATGTCGGCTGATTGCTGGAGGCCATGTACTTCATCATGGCCCGAAGCTCGTAAACGTCGCATGGGCTATAGACATGCATATTCGGCATGGCCCGCATAATCGCCAAATCCTGGAAGCACATGTGGGTGCCACCATTAGGGCCTTGAGTAATACCCGGGGCGGTTCCGACGATCTTTACATTGTTGTTCGCATATGCGACCGAAAGCGTTATCTGGTCGTAAACCCGCCTGGAAGCAAAGCAGCTGAAACTCGCGCAAAAAGGAATCTTCCCTTCGCCAGCAAGGCCCGCTCCTATGCCAATCATGTTAGCCTCGGCAACACCAACGTTGACAAAATTATCAGGATATTTTTCAGAGACGCAAGGATATGTACCGGAAGCTCTGCTTAAGTCGGCCTCAATGCACATTACATTAGAATCATTGCCTATTAGTTCGTTTAGCGTTTCAGCATAAACGGTCCGCATTTCCATTTCGTGATACGCCACCATTTTATTTCTCCACTACTTCCGCGTATGGAAGCTCAAAGTCAAATTCACCTAATGCACTTATATATTTCTCATATGCCGCTTCGTCCGGAACCTTGATGTTATGGCTTTCAGGCTTGTTTTCCAGATCGCAAATACCCTTGCCTTTTACGGTATGGGTTATGATCATAACGGGTTTGTCCTTAATAGAGATAGCCTTAGTGATGGTATTGAATATATCATCCCAATCATGACCATCCATCTCCAAAGCCTCCCATCCGAATGATCGCCATTTATCGGCAAAGGGTTCGAGGTCAAGGATCTTATATGTAGAATCTTCAATTTGGAGTTTGTTGTAATCTATTAACCCAACAAGACTATCAAGCTTGTGATGTCCCGCAAACATAGCAGCTTCCCAAATCTGACCTTCGTCGCATTCGCCGTCTCCCAGTATGCAGAATACGTTATGAGACTTTTTATCCCGCTTAGCAGCCAATGCCATACCAGCTGCAAGCGAAAATCCCTGACCAAGAGAACCGGTGGTTGCATCGACACCCGGCACGGTCCGGGCATCGGCGTGACTGGGAAGTTTTGTTCCATCTTTATTGAGTGTCGCCAGCCAACTTGCTGGGAAAAAGCCTTTGTAAGCAAGGGCGGTATAAAGCACCGGAGCACCGTGTCCCTTAGACAATACGAACCGATCGCGATCTTCCCACTTAGGATTTTTGGCGTCTATGTTCATGATTCTGTAGTAGAGCGTGATAAGAACTTCTACCAAACTAAGTGCACCTCCCAAGTGCCCTGAACCAGCTCTGCAGATCATGTCAGTAATTACATACCGCCATTCCGCTGCCAGCCGGTCAAATTCTTTTTTGTCAAATTCTTTCATGTTCCTTGTTTTCCTTCAGGACTAAAAATTCACAATCCCCATAAGTCTTCCTATAACACAGATTGAAATCGCCACACATATCGATGAAGCAATTGTCATCCACAAACCTGCCTTGGCCATGTCTGCTATCGAAAAATAACCGGATGAATATGGAATGACGTTTGTCGGCGTCGATGTCACGAGAATAAATGCCAAAGATGCGGTTATGCCGGCCGGTATCGCCAGCAGAATGGGATCCAAGCCCAGGTTTTTCGCAAGAGCTATCAGAAGCGGGACAATAATCAGGCCGGTCACGGTATTGCTGGAAAACATCACTTTCATCAGCGATACGCCAAGAACAACAGCGAAAACCTGTAAGGCTGGGTGTAAAACTCCAAGTTTGTTAAAGGCAACAAACGCCAGCCATTCCGCTGCACCTGTCTTGTAAATAGCCATGCCCAGAGACAGGCCGGAAACTATCAGTATAATCCCACCCCACCCAATGGAGCTTTCCGCCTTTTTCCAGGTCATCACTTCAATACCGGGCAGGAACAGTAAAACGGCGCATCCGACCGCAACAAGCGAAATATTCAGATAGTCAACCGCCCCGCCAGTCCACTGCTTTATCCATGGTGCTGCTATCCAGAGAAAGATCGTCAGGGCAAAAATAACCACCGTGAAAATTTCCCTCTTTTGTAGCGAACCCATCGCCTTCAGCCGCTCTTTCATGTCTTCTTCTGCAATCAGAAGGTTTACTTGTTCTATCGGAAAGACTTTTACCAGAATCAGCCAGGCGAAGGGCAACATCAGCAGAGCCGCCGGATAGCCGATTGCCATCCAGTCGACGAATGTAAACTCAATGCCCGCTAAATCGCGCAGAAAGCCCATCGTCAACGGATTTGGTCCACAACCTGCCGGAGTTGAAACTCCACCGACCAAAGGCCCCCACGCACATGCTATCATGAGCGCTTTGCCGAAGTTGCTTTTGAGGGGTTCGAGCTTGGCATCTTTTAAAATGGTTACGCCAATAGGCAGCAGAACCGCAGCGACAGCCATATCGGTAATCCAGCCGGAAAGCAGCATTCCTACTGTGAGGATTACAAAGATTATCGCCTTTGGCTTATGGCCGAGATGGTACAGCAGCAACGTCGTGAGCCGCTTCATCAAACTCGTCTCGCTGATGGCGACTGAAAACGTCAACACACCTATAAAAAACAGGATGATTGGATTGCCGAAACCGTCCTGAACCGCCTGCTTGAAAGGAACTGCCTTAGTCATCACGAGTATGACAACAGCCATCAGACCTGTAACCGGGAAGGGAACCGCTTCGGTCATCCACAAAATAACCGCCAGCGCCAAAACCGCCAGTGTCGCCTTGCCGGCAGGTGTCAGCGAAATTGTTTTGCCGTTACTGAGAATATCTTCAGGTACCGGCAGCGCAAAGATCGCGGCAAGTACACCAAAAGCCAATACCATAAAGAGCATCTTTTTGAAGCTGGAATCTTTTGCCAGTTGCATGTTACGTCCATTCATTTACTTACTTGAGGAAAAAGCCTGCTGGAAAAGCTCGCCAACTTCGCTAGGTCTGCGAGCAACTAACGCTCCAGCCTTTTCAAGAGCCTCGATTTTCGCTTTTGGTGTGCCTTTGTTGCCCATGAAAATTGCCCCGGCATGGCCCATCTTTTTACCCTCTGGAGCAGTCCGACCGGCGATAAACGCTACTAAAGGTTTGGTAAATTCCTTCCTTTTAATTGCTTCAGCAACCTCTTCTTCCATAGTTCCACCCAACTCACCGATAATAAGTACAGCGTCAGTGTCTGGGTCTTCCTGGAAATGTGGCAACATCTCTGAAAATCGTGTTAAAGGTACAGGATCACCACCGATTCCTATGATTGTTGAAGCGCCGAATCCCGCTGCCACCAACGTAGCGGTTACTTCATTTGTAAGCGATCCACTGCGAGTCATTACACCGATACGACCTGGAGTATATACACGCTTGATCCAGTATGGAAAAGCGCCCATACTCGCCACATCAGGGGTAATAGCGCCGGTAGAATTTCCTCCGACAATAAGTGCCCCGCAATCGAGTGCCGCCCTGCGTAACTCTATGGCTTCCTGGAGAGGAATCCCATCTGCAGTAACAAGCATCTTTCTAATACCGGCATCTAATGCCTCAAATATTGCGTCTTTGGCAAAACGCGGGGGTACAAACAGTGCCGATGCATCGGTGTTTGTCTGTTCAACTGCCTGACGGACTGTATTGAAAACAGGAACGCCGTGCAAAGTCTGACCACCTTTTCCAGGCGTTACGCCAGCAACTACATTAGTGCCTAAATCAATCATGTGCTTGGACCAGAAGGACCCTTCACTACCGGTCATACCCTGGACCAAAACGCGTGTTTCTGAAGTAATAAAAACGCTCATTTTTAATCTTCCCGACAAAGCTTAATAGCTCTTTTAACTGCTTGTTCTGTATCTGCGAAAACTTCTACTCCGCTTGATTGAAGTATCTCGCGCGCCTCTTCCTCATACGTTCCACGGATAGCTGTTACGATAGGCATCTGGGGTTTCCATTTTTCCTTACCGTCTGCGATGCCCTGAGCTACTACATCTGCTCTTGCTATCGTACCAAACGTAACGACCAGAATTACCTTGGGTTTATTTCGAAGGGCAAATTCCATGGCTTCGACACCGCGCTTGTAATTTGGACCACCAAATTCAAGATAGTTCGCGACGCTTCCACCAAAATCATTTATCAAATCATAGACTGTATTAGTTAATCCAGCCCCGGCGCATAAAAGGGAAATATCACCGTCAAATTGAACGTAAGGTATACCAGCCTTAGCTGCGTCATATTCAATTTCGCTCGTATAATTATCTACTGCCTCAGAAAATTCCGGTTGTCGGAATAATGAATTGTCATCAATATCGATCTTGGCGTCGGCAGCTACCATAGAGCCATCGGAAGTCACAACAAGAGGGTTAATCTCAACTAACACAGCGTCTTTAGAGCGATACAAGTCATATAATTTTGACAAAACACTCATTCCCTGCTTGAACACGTCGCCCGAAAGGCCAAGTTTAAACATCACCTCCCGGCCATGAAAAGGAAGCAATCCGTGAGTTACGTCTATATGTTCCGTAACCACTTTTTCGGGAGATGTTCTGGCTAGTTCTTCAATGTCAACCCCGCCACTTGCCGACGCCATCAGTATGGCCTTGCCTTCAAGTGGCTCGTAAGTAATGGACATATAAAGCTCAGTCTCAATGTCCAGTTTCTCTTCGACCAGAAGCTCTCTGACACCTTTTTCTGAACTGAATAGTTCTTCGGCTTTTTGTTTTGCCTCTTCTTTAGACGAAGCAAATTGAATGAGGCCTGCCTTTCCGCGGCCACCAGACAAAACCTGGGCTTTTAGGACGCAGGGTAAACCTACTTCACCCAATATATCATCGAGTTGGCTGACATTTTCAATAACCTTGCCTGCAGGAATCGGTATCTCAGCTTCGGCGAAAATCTTTTTTGCTTGATATTCAAATAATTTCATAACGATTGCCTGCCTTACTTGCCGTATTTATTCCAGAACTCGCCCCACATATCCTGCTCCGTCGGCTGACCAACAGGTATGGGTTCAGCCACCCATGTAACATTAATGAAATGCTTCCAATGGATATTGTCGTTTGTACTGTTTCCACCCCACGTCCCACACCCTAGAGTAGTTGTCGTGGGCATACCGTTGTAAAAGTTGCCCCCACATGAAGCAGCATGGGCTTGGCGAACCATTACTCGGCTGACTTTAATTTCCTCACCCACACGGGAAATATAATCCTGATTAAAGGTGTAAATTCCGCAAGAATGGCCAATACCGCAATGATCAAGAATCTTCGAGCAAATGTCTATTGCCTGATCAAAAGTCTCATAACTCCAAAGGGTTAATACTGGGGATAATTTTTCATCGGAAAAATGTTCTTGCCCAGGCTTTTCGCCTTTAACCAAAAGCATTCTTGTATTTTCAGGTACTTCCAAGCCTGCATCTTTGGCAATTTTTGTCGCAGGTACAGCTACAATTTCAGGATTTAAGGCTTCTTTGCCCGTTTTCTTGCTCGCAACCCACATCCATTTTTCAAGTTTGGCTTTTTCATTTTCATCACAAAGATAAGCTCCGCGATCTTTCAGCGTTTCAATCATTTTATCGAACACGTCGTTTTGGATAACCAATGAATTGTCGCTACTGCAACTGGTCGCGTTATCAAATGTTTTGGATGCAGTTATTTTATCTGCCGAATCATTAATGTCCGCATCTTCAGCAACGATAACCGTCGCATTTCCGGCACCGACACCATATGCGGGAGTTCCGCTGGAATAAGCAGCTTTAACCACACCAGCGCCACCTGTTGCAACAACAAGGTCTACTTGCCGCATTAATTCCTGGCTGCGATCTTTTGATGAATCTTCGACATACTGAACGAGATCAACAGGAGCACCGACCTTCTTTAAACCCTCACGCATCATATCGCAAACGACTTTGCAAGATTCTTTTGCCCGTGGATGTGGTGCGAAAATTACTGAGTTTTTCCCCTTTAATATCATAACTGCACTGTTAGCAGGTGTAGCTGTTGGATTCGTAACAGGGGTCAACATTCCAACAACGCCGACGGGCTTGGCATATTTGGTGATCCCTTTGGCCTCGTCCCTCTCAATGACACCTACGCTCTTCACACCCTTCATCTCATGTAAAGTCCCAAGAACCTTGTAAAGGGGCTTTTTGAGCTTATCTTCATAAACACCCATACCTGTTTCTTCTACAGCTATCTTCGCACAGGCGGCCCTGTTCTCATCTTTGAAGGCCTCCCAGCCAACAGACAGACAAACCTCATCTATCTGCTCTTGAGTATAATTCGCAATCTTCTCCTGGGCTGTATGGGCCCTGGCGATAAGTCCGCCGATGATCTCGGCATCTTTGTTACTTTCAGTCATATCTAACTCCTTTTTCCAAGACAATAGCCTTGAACTAGATCTGATTCACTGGTGACATAAGAGTTACGCGGTCTGTAGTAATCACGTAATCATCATGGTTCTGGATTCGTGTTGCGGGATAATCATTGCCAGGAGTCCCAAATAAACCCAGACGAAGGACGGTATTGGCCCAATCAAACTCACAACCACTACGACAGTAGAGTCTGATTTTCCTTGCATTAATTATCTGTTTCATGCCAATTGTATAAGCCTGCCGCGGAAAACACTCCAAATTGCCGCCAACACCAGATCGGACGGCGTTTATCGTGACCGTAAAATCATTGAGGTTTACAAGACGAGGACCAGATTCAGCGACTCCTGCTTCGGGTTCATTGAAGGCAACATGGCCGTGAATACCTATGCCTCCATAGCAAACATCTATACCACCAACCTTTTCGATTAAACCCGCAAGCTGATCGATGTTGGTTTCGTCAGGAAATATCACCTGCACAGGATTTAAGCCGCTGTCGCCATTTAAGCGGTCAAGGAAAAGCCTTTTAGCTTCGCCTTTAAAACTAAGGGGATGTTCTGGGGGTATTGCCTGGAGATTCTCACCGCAGTATTCGTCCATGAAGAAGAACCAACAGTTTGCAAGTGAAATGCCCTCATGGTTTATTATGCCAGCCAATATCGGATATTGCCCAGTCGGGCCAACCGGCATGATGAATCGGGACGGCTGGTTTTTATCATTGTTGGCTTTGATTTCATTAGCGATCTCTTCAGCAAATTGCTGATGAAGTGCGTCTATATCTTCACAAACAACAAGCTTACTGCCCGCTCTTTCGACTACCTCTTCACTTGAGAGGTCCAAGAGTTCACGGATTTCTTTTTTTCTGTCAGCCATTAAAGCTCCCCTGACTCATTCGCCAAAAAGGCGATTTGCGTTGTTATAAAAAACATCGTTAAGCTGCTCTTTACTCCAGCCCATATCAGTAAATATCTGTTTTTGGTGCTCGAGTGCTTGGCCCAATTCGTCAGCATGTACGTCGCTACCGAACAGGATTTTTTTATGAGCCTCCGGCCAATAGAAAGTCTGCTTGAACCACTCGATTGATTTACCGGAACGCCACCCATCGACCCGACCAGAGATATCAGTGTAAATATTCGGAACCATCCTGCATAAAGTCGCTGCTTCTTCACTCCATCCCACCCCTAAATGCGCCGCTATTAACGGCAATTCAGGAAATTCATACGCGATTTGCTCAATGTAAATAGGTCTGCAATTTTCACTTCTAGCAGCTGAACCAGAAGGCAGGTTGGGTAAGGTAAACACCCCTGTATGGAACAGGCAAGGAAGATTATATTTGGCAGCTTTGGCATAAAAGTCGAAGTATTCCTCACTGTCGTACGGCTTGAGGGGCAAATGAAACTTCAGGCCCTTCATTCCCATATCTGCAAGCCTGTCTACTTCCTCTGGCTTATCATTGCCGGGCCTGATATATCCGTATCCCCAAAACCGACCAGGATACTTGTTGACTAACTCAGCCAATTCCTGGTTACCTACAGCATTTCCGGTAGGCTCATGCAGAAGAAAAAGGTCTTTAACGATTGATCCCATTGCAATCAGACCGACCCGCTCAATACCGAGTTCGTCCATACGTTCCAAAAGCCGGTTGATGTAGCCTTTTTCGTTTACCCAGTGATGATGTATGTCCTGAACTCTCATGAGGCAAAAAAACTCTTTTCGCATAAAACTGGAACGATTGTTATGATATTCATATTACCTTGGGAGATAATCCTAAGTCAAGTTAATTTTACGTTTTCGTATTTTCAAATTGACTCACAGGCGATTATTACCTTATTATGACTAGATGGAGAAGAGCTTATGAGTGGGTTGAACACAGCTAATATTTCTGAAAAGCTACATTTTAAGAAAAACCTCATCCTTCGGCAAACTCGCCGGCTAGGCCAAGCGGGTCGTCTTGAATTGGCAAGAAAGCTCCGGATGAGCAACTCCCGCGTATGCGACCTTATTCAGGAGATGCTGGACGATGGCCTTTTGATAGAAAAACTCGCCGGCAACGAACGGCGAGGCAGAAAGGCCGTACCCGTAATGCTCAACCCCGAATACGGCTACCTGCTTGGCTTTGATATGGAAGCCAAAAGGCTGAGGCTATTGCTGACTGATTTCGCAGGTAATACAGTCTGGCAAAAACAACAGTCATTAAAAAAAACCAAATCCAGACAAGGCCTGATTGATGAACTTTTAAAATTCATTTGCGAAGGCCTGAAAGAAGTAAAATCAACATACAAGAAGGTCCTGGGTATCGGGCTGGCCGGTGCTGGAACTATTGATATTAAACAAGGTCTGATTCTTCACTATGATTTGATAGAAGGCGCAAAAAATATCCCCCTTCGCGATCTCGTCTCAAGCCAAACTGATTTGCCCTGTATATTGGAAGATAACATCAGGGCCCTGACACTGGCTGAATGGATGACAGGAGCAGCCCAGCAGCTTCAAAGCTTTATATGCATGGCTGTGCGAAGTGGCGTCGGCACCGGAATAGTCATCGACGGAAAATTGCATCTCGGCAGTCATGGCTTCGCCGGTGAGGCCGGCATGATAACACTCCCTGTCGGCAGCAGCATGAGCCAATGGAAAGCCCTGCATGACTTGGTCTCCGAGAAAGCGCTTTGCGTCGATGTAGAGGCAAAAAGTTTCGATCTCCCAAAAAACAAAGCTGCAAAAGCGGGGCAAATACTCGGATGTCACCTGGCTTCTATGGCGAGTTTGCTTGACCCGCAGGCAATTGTACTGGCAGGGGGGCTTGTCCAGCCTGACGGGCCATTATTCGACCACATAGCCAGGACATTCAAAAAATTCGTCCTTCCGGATATCGCCGACAGGATCCAACTCTTACCGGCAAGACTCGGATCATTCGCAGCAGCAATCGGGGCAACACATAGATGTTTTCAGATGCTGTTTCCTACTGAACCCGTGCAAGTTTAAGGAGCAAATAATGAATTTCTATGATCTGCCTTATGAAGATTTTTAAAAAATTCTTCATTAAAGTTCACTCGCGTCGACAACGTTCATGAATTGAACCTAAGGATATATAGACGTCGGAGCAAAAGTGCAACGGTGGGCGTTCTCTCGCTCATGTCTGCCAAAACTGATAATTCAAGCCTTGTCGGACTGTAATTCCACTCCAAACTTCGCAAACCATTCTCGTAATGCTTGCTCTATGTACCGGGCGTCATCTTGATACTGGGCCATACAGATAAAATCATCCGAAAATTGCGATTGCCGCAATCACCACCAGTAATAATACCAATCATTATCATCATGGCTGTGTTTCAGGTTAAGATCGGTTTCTCCGCTGTCCTTGTATTCCACCTGTCCGGTGTTATAAAGAACATTCAATCCGTCACTTAACGGTTTGTCCACGGAGTTAGATGCATACCATTGCGAATCATTTTCCAGATGGTTGGAAACGGTAAAGCCGGGAGCCCAGCTAGGTCCATTAGCATAGAAGTTCAGGTCAGACATTAACGCGATTCCAGGCTCCTCAGCGTCCGCAGAGTTGTTTAGGCTCTTTTGGTCATTGTACCAGATTCCTCCGCTGACTCCCGTCATGAAACCATAAGTCGACATAACCCTGCTCGGGTTTTCCTGATCCGGCCATGCCAGTGACCAGAACTTGTTGCTGGGACAGGTCATCATTTCCAAAATCGTTTCTTCCTGTCCATAAGGTAGAAAACGCTCGGCTGTTGAAATCGGAATGGAAAACAATTGATAGTTAAATATGCCTCCCGTCATCGGGTAATTCCCGTCATTTTCATTGGCAAACATGACAAGTATATTGCCCCACTGATGAAGATTATTCGCGCATACCACCCTGCGGGCAAGCTCCTTGGCCTTTATCAATGACGGCAAGAGAATGGATATCAGCAGGCTAATGATCGCGATCACCACCAGAAGCTCGATTAGCGTAAAGCCCGACACCCCCCTGTGTTTCGCATGTCTACACCGCATGGAACCACCTCCCAGGCATACGATTTGGATTATCTGCAGTCTTTTCCATATTTATTTTACCATCTGAAAGGCATACAACTCGCCTTTTTTTAACACGAAGCGTATTGTCAGCCGCTGGTCCTGAACGTCCTTAAGTACTTTTTGTACTTCTGCAAAGCCCCCCATACCACGCGGTATCGAAGCTTGTCACTAACTACCAGCGTAACTCGCCCCTGCTTGATCCATCAGTACGTCTCCTCACTGATCCACCGGCTCTACCTTCATATCCGAGACATCTTCAAGGTGAGCGTTTACCAGCAGATATGAACCAGTTACCTTGAATACTTTGGCCTGGAGGCTGCCTGCATTTCCCTCTTCTTCAGGGCTAAGCACCTCCCCAATTACGTCTTTTCTCTTTTTTCTTCCCATTATTAAAGGCTCTTTGTTGGCATTACTATGGTTGATTAAATCCAAAGAGGTCTTATAGTAAGCATACTTATTTTTGTTTATTATTTCAATCTTTTTTTATTTGGAATGTCATAGTTTAAAGTAACGCGCACATAAAAGGTGGCCGCCGCAATCTGATTTTTGGAGATGCCTAGCAGCAAGGCACGGGTAGCCATCATACGCTCGTGACTTTACTTGCGGGGAGCAGCCTTTGTGGCGATATCCAACTCCGCAAGTGAGTAGTTCTTAGCGTTTGGATGGGCATCCTTGCCATAAGCCTATACAAACAAATCGGCTCCAATCGCGCAAGACATTTTTGTAACTTTTCCAAAAAACCTGTGAAAGCTTACGCCAAGAGAGGCCTTAACGGTGGGAAGGAGTTGATCTTTCCACTGCTGCCAGTCATCTTTGTTGTTGTCTGCAAAGCGGAATTTCGGCATATGCTTTTCTGCAAGGGCACAAAAATAAGCATTTGTTGATAAATTGCGTTTCATAGGACCATTTCTCCATATGCCGGATATTACAATTTAGCATCGCCTAGTAAATTGGACATTTTGATCGTCTCGCCTGCTTCGATGCTCTTATAAGCAGCCACACCCGTGAGAATGGAGTAAGCTCCATCCCGTTGGCCGGCCTTGCGTTTTAGCGGATCGGCCGGGGCGTTGGGATCGAAGATATCTGCCAGCAGTACCGGATCGCCACCGCCATGTCCTCCCTCCCCGGTTCTAACTTCGATCTGCTGTGCCTCAGAAAATTCCGGAATAAGGGTTATGCTAACATTGTCCTTAGTTAATTCACCCGGTACATCGTCGGCACCGCTAATATAAGTATTTTCGCAACAGAAATGCTCCAGCCGCCCTTTTGTTCCATTAAACGCGATTCGATACCCTTCATAAGGTGAATACGCGTGGAGCATATAGTTTAGTAAAGTTCCTCGTTTATATCGCACATTAACAGCCATGTTATCCCAGATGTCTATCTCGTCTGAGAAAACACATTTGTCGCGCAAGTAACCGTCTTCGGCCTCGCAATCCAGATACCTGTCCTTAAAGTCACCTTCCGAGATATCAAGATAGAATTTGCACTTATCCTTAACCGGACAACCCAGACAACGTTCACCTCGACCCTGCAGGCCCATCTCGTCGGCATTTTCGGGTGTGTAATATTTAAGCGACCCCAGGCAGAAAACATCCTCCGGATCATCGCCCAGCCACCAGTTGACAAGGTCGAAATGATGGGTCGATTTGTGAACCAGCAACGATCCCGAGTTCTCACGCCGACGGTGCCAGCGACGGAAATAGTCCGCACCATGTCGGGTATCCAGCATCCAGGTGAAATTTATGCTCAGGACATCGCCAATGGCCCCATCTCTAATTATTTCCCTGATCTGGCTGCGAGGCGGCGAATAACGATAATTGAAGGTAACCTGCAGATTACGGCCTGTCTTTTCGATGGTTTCAAGGATTTGGCAACATTTGGCTTCATCGGTCGTCATGGGCTTTTCCGTCACCACATCACAGCCAAGTTCCATCGCTCTACATATGTAATCACTGTGCGTAACATCCGGGCCGGTAGTAACAATAACCACATGCGGCTTCGTTTCTGCAATCATCTGGTCAAATTGTTCTGCTTTGTAGGTCTTGACAGCTTTGCCGCCTTTTTCTTCGATGCGACGGTTGCACAGATCCATTCGGCCTTGGCTTAAGTCACAATGTCCTACAAGGTCGCAACACTCCTTAAAATCACCGACCATTGCATCGGTATACATCGTGCTGCGAACACCCAAGCCGACATGTGCATAACGTTTTTTTATCGACATCAAATACATTCCTTAAAATATGACATAATGGTGCGGGAAAGTAGATATCACTTGATACCTGTCAAAGTTTTTGCCCGAGCCTTCTCAGCAGTTTATCTAGAAGCTATCCCAAAAACCATGGCAAGACTGATTGAAAATAGCCGACACAATTGTGCCGTCCGGCAGCTTTGTAAGATTCGGCCATGCGTAGACACCTTGAATTACTACGTGAGTTTCTAACATTACTAGTGCTCTTCAAAATATTATTTAGTCAGTCCTATTCCATATGAACGGGGCATTGATCTCCTCCTGATCTCCTCCCTGTTTTCTGGTCCAAGTCGAGTGCGAGTTTGTTAGGATTTGGTTCGCATTTAATAGGAGATCAAGATTGATCTGCTCACACAATCAATAATAGCTTCTTAGGCCGATTTTAAGTTTTGAATCCTAATTACCCATGCATCTCAAGCAGCGGATCCCCAAGCATCTCATCTAGCACCTCTTTTAGAACCTTTTCCTGATTAATTGACAGTGGGGCCTTAGGCTTTCTTGGGATACCTACGTCAATTCCTCTAATTTTCAGCATACCTTTTGCGCGTTCAATAGGCTGAATCTGGCGAAGTTTGCGAATGTAATAAGTTAGGCGATCTTGTAATTTAACCGCCCTGTCTAGCTCCCCATTGGAAAACGCATTGTATATTCCTATCCAAACTTCCGGGATAGCGCTGAAATTTGAGCCGATCAGTGCATCCGCTCCCATTGTTAACATCGGCAGCGGAAGGGAATCGTTACCTCCGAAATATTTTAACTGCCCCGAAGCTAATTGCTTCAGGCACCGCAGTCGGTGTAGGTCAGTATCTGTGTACTTGATACCGTAGATCCTATCAACGGTAAGTACAGTTTCTACAAACTGCTCAGGGTCGGTCATGGTGTTGCCCACATGAGGGAGAAAGTAGATAATGTTAGGCAATTCGGAAGCATCTGAGATTGCTTGATAATAATCCCGGACCTCTTGGAGACTGTAACTAAAATAGAAAGGTATTACTGATGATACTGCGTCTGCGCCTATCTTTTTAGCGTGTTCGGACAGTTCGACAACTTCCCGATAATCCAGGCTTCCTACATGAACTATGACTGGAACTCTTCCGGAAACTTCGGCTACAATTTTTTCGGCTAGTTGTTTTCTCTCAGCTGTCGTAAGGCAATACCCTTCACCAGTACTTCCTCCAACAAAAAAACCGCTAACTCCTCTTGCCAATGTAAAATCAATTAATCTAGGTATTGGGCCCAGATCAAGATTACCATTACTATTTGAGGGTGTTATTAAAGCGGGTATAACTCCAGTTAATTCCAACATTGTTTTCCCAATCTCCAGACAATCTTTATTATTTGTAGATAACTAGAAGCTATCTTTTTCCTATTGAATATTACGAAAATAAATTTAAAGACCGGACTTTGTCAAGCAATGAATCAACTTGCTCTTTTGAAAGGTTACGTAAAGGTGGCCGTACTGGGCCACAATCGAGTCCAACGGTCTGCATCATGGCTTTGCCAGTTGGC
>CAYNZP010000019.1:0-30030 GCA_964401835.1 uncultured Planctomycetaceae bacterium | reverse complement strand
TCTTCGCAACAGCAACCCAATGTTCTGCCATTCGAAGACGTTCATCTATGGTTAGAGACATACCCTCGCCAGTTGTCCCACAAATAAATGCTCCTTGAACATCATTTTCGGATAATATGCGAGCTTGCTCATCAATCATGTCGAAATTTATACTGCAATCCGGATGCATAGGTGTATGCGGCGCTGCTATTAAGCCCTTTAACTTCAAGTTCATATAATTCACCTTCAATAATTCTATCTATAGAGTCACTAGTGCCCGGTTATAAGTCGAATAAATTACGGTGGTTATAAATTGTAGTGTTTTCCGTTTTGTAACAGTAGTCGCAAAAAGCCTGTAAAATGGGCGTTTTCTCGAAAAGAGTGACGCTGAGAATCTGCAAAATTGTGTAGAGGCTGTGTTCGAGAGCTAAACTCTTCTTGGCTATTGCGACCAGGACATAGGTAGAGACCGCAATCCATATCGGCACATACTGGATGAGTTGGGAGAAAATTGTTCTGCCGCTATTCATACGTCACGCTCCTTTGCCTTGTCAGTGGCAAAGGATGACAGAACAAGCGTTCAAATTTCAAATCGATTACGGCCATTTTCTCTCACAACCATTTGTAAATACTAAGGTTAAAGCAAATTTGATTTAAGTTAACCGAACAGTAGTGAATATATAGTACGCTTCCTATTTAATTGCAAATAAATTTTTTTCTTTTCATATTGCAAATTATTTTTCATACATTCCTACCCACATCCAGAATAGTTGGAGATGATTGCGATTGCCCAAGCTCCCTGCAAGGCGAACGAGGCTTTCTGGTACATATTTTTCGACAGAAAACCCTGACTTACATGAAGGTTCATTTTGTCCTCAAAAACGACCGCAATGTCGAGTAGCTCATATGACAACGTGCCTTGAGATAACCCGTCAATGCCGTCATCCGTGGCGAGAACAGGCCGGCCTTGCGAATATCCTTCGGCAGCTTCAAACATTGGCCGAGTGAACTTTAAATGACCCCTTTGGCCGCCAATTTTGCGTTTCTTCTTTTTCTTCCGGCCCGGCTGAGGATCAACAATATCAGATGACGGCGGCTTGGATGAGTTGGAGGAGTTCTTTTCGAGCCGTCAACAAATCCACTTGCCGCGTCAAAGCTCAGATTTGTAGTTCCAGACGGCTCATTCGCCATTGTGTACCACCTCAACCAAAATCGCGCAAGATATTATTGCCAATTATGCAAAAATTTCTGTGAATGGTTACGTCATGAAGCGAATCCACAAGTTTGGCTCGCACGATGTGCGCAATTCCGTTTGATGAAGCCATTCATGACGCTGTTGGTACCGTGTTAAATATATCGGCTTGCGATCTCTATAAAGGTCATGTACCTTTTCCATCAGCCGATCCTTTTTTTGGACGGTAAGGCCTGTTTAGCTATAAACGACTTAGTTTCCAAACCAACGCGTGAGTTGAAGGCGTGGTATCCGGTTATCAAGAACGACATGGCCAAACAACTCCGGCCTTGGGCGCTAAGATTCGGAAAACATGGAGAAGTAGCATTCACAGCAGGATATAGAAGTTAAAGGATATAGCAGAATGAAAAAAGTCAAAGTTGGTTTTGTAGGGGCGGGTTGGATGGGTACATGTCAGCTTGAACAACTGGCCGAGCGTGAAGATGTTGAGATACTTGCGTTGTCCGAGAAGAATACCCAGCGTGGCAGAGAGGTGCTTGCCAATCTCAGCCTATCACCGGACTTGTTAATAGACGATTATAAAAAGATCATCAGCAATCCTGATATAGATGCGGTCTGGTTGGTCAGCCCCAACAGTTTCCACGGCCCCCAGGCGATCGCTGCTATGGAAGCTGGCAAACACGTTTTCTGCGAAAAACCCGCGGCCACATCATTCGATGACTTCTGCAAAGAAATCGAGTTGGAAAAAGCCAATCCCAATCTGATTACCTTCGTCGATTATATCCTTAACTTCGATACGATGGAAAGCCATCTTCGCGACATGGTCGCTGATAGCGAATTTGGCCAGATAACACAGATCCAGGTCAATTATCGTCATCCGGTCAATATTGCCGGTGACAAAGTTTGGAAGCTAAACAAGGATATAATGGGCGATGCGATTGGTATGGGTATTAACCATTCGATATCGGTCATAGTAAACTTGATGAGCCCGCAGGCCAAGCCAGTCGGTGTTTATGCCACTTCCATGCCGGCCAAGGTTCGCGGCTTCGAGGCAGACCCTGTATGGAACATCCTCGTCAAGTTCGATAATGGTGCGACGGGTTTCTGCTTTGGCAATATCGATACCGGTAACGGTTATGATGCATATCATAACCTTTTCGGTACGGAAGGTGCGTTTATATTTGATTCACAACTGGATAGGCCGCAGAAGGTGAGATACTGGTCACAAAAGTCTACGGATAGCAAGTGGATTTATCCATTGGACGCCAAGCGCTGCCGAACCGATGGCTGTGAAGACCTAGCCTGGCCAGGAGATACGACAACACCCGATAGCGGTGATGTAATCGAACACCAGACTGGTGCGTGCATCGGCCACTTTATTGAGTGTGTAAAGAACGGCCAGAAGTCACCGCTTAGTTTCGTCAATTCAGCTACCATAGCCGAAATCGGCTGGGCCGCTCAAATTTCCGCCGACAAAGGAAAAGAAATCTCTTTGCCGTTGGATTTGGATGCAAGCCACGAATTTTTCAGAGGGAAATAGCATGTGTTTGTTTTAAAACCAATTTATATATTGCTACCTACAATTGAGTTTGCGCGATGACGTATTCCTTCGAACTCCGCTACGCTTCGTACTTCAGAATACGCCGAGGCAACATGAAAAGTTAATCGGAAATCTTGCATTCAACTTGGCACTAAGATGGGGCAGGTCAGAATAGAATCACGCTTGCGTGTAACTTGTACCTAGGATATGTTGGATAGACAAGAAATATAATCCGTATAAAAAGTCGGATAAAAGCATTGTTGACAAATCAACTGCATACGTTGGAGTAATTGTAAGCATGGTTTCAGAAAAAGTGGTATTAGCTCATGATGAAAAGGTGCTTTTCTGCGTCAACCGTTCACCTTTGCAACGCGCCGAAACGCTGCTTGAACCTGCTGACGAGTTGATCCGCTGTCTTAGCCGGAGTTTGGGTACGTCGATCCCGCAGGCAAAACCCGGCGTGGAGAATAAGCTGCCAGTTGCGCTGGTTTTGCACCTGGACTATCTTGCACCATTAAGCCAGGAAGAGTTCGAGGTAGATGCCTCGGCTGAACGGATCGAGCTTCGAGGCCGTACTGATGAAGCCGTATCGCATGCAGTATACTGGTTTCTGGAAAAGGCGATCGGTGCCCGTTGGCTGTGGCCTGGACCATTGGGTGAGGTTATCCCACACCACAGCGATTTGAGTTTTCCCATAGGCACGTGGCGACATAAACCCGACTACGCATGGCGGCATATTGGAGTAGGCGGTCCCCTATTTCAAGCCATGGACTACAATACGACGCTGCACAGTGTCTTGGGTTTGCCATTGCAGTATATTCGTGAATTTGAAACCTGGTGCAGACGAAATCGTTTTGGTGGGCTTAAGATTGCAGACGGGCACCGATGGTCGGAAATTGCGCCGGCGGAGGTTTATGGCAAAACACATCCGGAAATTTATTCTCTTTCCGAGGGTCACCGTGATGCCAATCCACACGACGGAAAGCATGGCAATCAACCTTGTTTGTCCAATCCCAAGGTAATCGAACTAATGGCTGAGTATGTCAATGCCCGATTTGACAAAGAGAAAAATTTGGATGTTTGCAGTATTGCACTCAACGATGGTGGGTCCACGTGTGAGTGCCCGGAATGCTTGGAGATTGATCGTCAAGCAGGTGCCGAGAACGTTACCGCATGTGAGCACTTCGATGAAATCACAGATGAAGTTGGCGATGCTGAGCGAAGCCAACAAAGATCCATCACCGACCGAGTAATTTGGCAGGCAAACCAAGTTATAGAGAAAGTCTCCCATCGTTGTCCCACCTGCAGTTTGTTGATCCTCCTTTATGCACAGTTTCGCCGTCCGCCCGTAACTTATCACCTTGATGAGCGTATCATTGGCCAATACTGTGTCCAGAGCCACTCGCTCTGGCATGCCCAAAATCACCAAACCGAATTGGAGCGGATTCGAGAGATGGCCAAATCAGTGCCGGCATTGGGAATTTATGACTACTTCAGCCAGGGTGCTTGGCCGGAAGTTCATCGGCTCTTTCCAAAGCTTGTCGAAAGGTGTGTGCGTGAATATCACAACGCCGGAGTGCGATACTTCGCTACGCAACCCAGTACGGGCTTCGCCATTAACGGTATCAACTTTTTCGTACTGGGCCGGTGTCTTTGGGATATAAGCATCTCGGCTGAGGATGTGATGGACGACTTTTGCCGAAGCGGTTTTGGTGCAGGCGCTGATACGATTAGGTGTTTTTTGAACAACTTTGCATCGCAATGGCAGAATACATCCAGCGGGTCGAACCTTCCATCGACACCCTTGCCCTATCTGTCACTGGCACATTTGTACCCCGAGGAATTCCTTACGCAGCGCCAGGCTGACCTTAATCAGGCTAAGCAATTGGTATCACATGATGATGCATCGCTTGCCCGTACCGAGTTTCTTGAATGTGGCTTACGCTATACTCGATTGTTTTGCGACGCTTGCCGAGCCACCCTGGCTGTGTATGAGATCGGTGGAATCGATGAGGATGGTTTGCCAAAAGTACCTTCAAACACATCCGAAGTTGATCGATTCTGTTTTCTCGCTATGGAAGCGACCCGGGCTTGGCAAGCGTACTGGGCCTTTGTCAACCAATCAAAGGGACAGTACGTTTACGGTGAATTTTGGGTGAATTATCGTTGGTTCGTAGGGCCGGGAATGTCAGGCCAACGCCATCCACTGCTGGCAAGGCTTCAAGAGTTGGGCAACCCACGGGATCCGGGATGCAGATACGACAGCAACGTATATTAACCGCGATTTTGTTCCAGAAGTATTAAGTGGCTCTTGGCGTGGGCAACAAGTACCTATACCATGAAAGCTTAAGAAACAAAACCTTGGATGCATACGTCGGTCATCAGATGCCCATTTCTACTCGTCGGGCAGAACTGTTAATAGAGGCACTTCCTGGGCAAAGCACGAGGAGTTCACAAAATTCAAGGGTAATTCTAGCCAAAAGCATTGCTTCATGACAGCCATCAAAATTGTTTTCTTGACAACTCAATTGACAAGTTCGTCGCATTTAAGTATATTTAAGTGTAGTAACAATACTAGGATTAGTTATGTTACTGACTCACTAACATAACAGTTTTTTATAAAAGCTTTATATTCCTCGGACACTGCTTGTGAATCTCCGTGTTTGAGAGTGCCAGCTTTATTGGGTAAGGTGGGCAAGAGCAGGAGGTTGAATGTTTTGTCCGATGATTTGAAGGATAGCGCAAAAGCAATTTAGCTAAAAAGAAATCTTTCCCGATGGGGATTTTTCTGCGTCCAAAAGTTGGAATTATTTTTGGTTTTCTGATATTTTTGGAAAAGAAATGCGAATAACTCTGAAACAACTTAGCGAGGAATGCGGAGTAGCACGCAGTACAGTTGCAAATATTTTATCCTCTCAATCTAGCGCTTATTCGAAAGCTACCAGGGAACGCGTTATAACTACCGCTCACAAATACGGCTATGTTTCGAGTAGACTTCCGATGTTCCTGCGCCAACCCCATACTCCCGCCGTAGCAGTATTGGTCCCTGTGCTGACGCATCCCTTTTATGCAGAGTTGCTCGGTGCTTTTAGTAAGAACTTGGCAATGTCAGACTTAGAGACTATGGTCGGTGTTCCTCACTGGGATACTCCGGAAGATGCCATTGAATCGTATAATGCGTTTCTTTCCTGGAAGCCTCAAGCTTTCATCGTTATTACATATAGCGACAGTGCTGTCATGCCATACCTTGCCCCGGAAAAGATGCGGAGTGTAGCGAATTCGACTGTCGTGCTAACTGTCAATAGAAATCCTTGGCCAGAATGCCCAGCGGTCTTTCCTGACATGACAGAAACAGCACGTCTGATAGTTAAGCATCTGGCCGAACTGGGACATCGACGGATCGGTATGCTCAGCTATGGTCCTATTTCAACTTCAAGTTCTGTAAAGGTTTCTGAATTAAGCAAGCAACTGCAAAACTGCGACTTGGGCCTAAGGTCAAAAGATGTTTGGGTCGCTCCATCACCAGCCCAAAGGGGTAATTTGTCCGATAGCGATGTTGTGAGGATTTGGTTTGAACTCGGAAAGCGGTTTGCACAGACGAAGGATAGGCCAACAGCTATGGTGGCACGGACTGAACCCATTGCCAATTGGTTCATGACTGGTTTTATGGCGGCGGGTGGTAAAGTACCTGAGGATCTGTCCATCATCACGTTTAATAACTCGCGCGTTGCGGGCATGACGCCGATTCCGCTTACTGCTGTTGGTACCCCCGTCTCTGTGCTTGCAAAGGCCGGTACTGAGTTGATGCGGGAAGCCGTTGCCGCTAGACAAAAAGGCAAGAAATGTATCAAGCATATAAAATTGGCACCTGAACTTAAAGTAAGAAAAACCACCTGCCAAGCCCCTGACAGATAACTTCGTGACAAATAAATGATTGGTTGAGTGAGTTTCCAAAGAGAATAGTCATTAAATAAGGTTTAAGCTTTTTTGAGATAACCGTGTGTGGCTTTCCCCGCATGAAAATACACTTACCTTTTTATAAATCATGGATTTCATTGAGAGAGATACCCCTTAAGTCATTTTAAAGGGGAAAGTTTTAATAATGGTTATCTATTGGATGTTCAGCTAAAAGGATAGTTATGAAAGCTAATTATATTCTTCTTCTTTTTTGGATAGTATTAACTTGCCAAGCTTGCCACAGTATTGCTATCGCTTCCATAGATCTTGATGACCCCACCGAGCCATGGAAGACTGCAAAAGTTGGTATCACGACGAAGGTACCCCCACCCTTTGAGGAACTTAAGAAGAATGGCGCGACAATCAAATGTTGGGGCAGGAAATATTTTGTGAAGGGGCCATTCCCAGTAGGAATTAATGGTATGGGCAAGCAAATTTCCGGTCCCATACAAATGAAGATGCGTATAGGTAAAGGGCCGACGACTCCTCTTGTAGCTCAAGAGAAGTTCACCCTTGAACGCCCTGACCGTATTGAGTGGAAAGCCGCTGGGCGCGTAAGCACCATAAAATGGTCCAGCGAATCTTGGATCGAGTACGATGGCGTGGTACAAGTACGCATCACGTTAAAAAGTGACAGGGAAACGGTGGTTAATTATCTTGGTATCGATATTCCACTTTCACCAAGTTTTGAGCTTTATCATGCCCATACAACATGGGGGAAATTCCTTAATGGCGGAATCAGTAAAGGTAATGGGGTAAAGGTCAATGAACCATGGCTGGCTTGTTGGTGGCTGGGTGATGACTATCGCGGATTGACGTTCTTAACTGAGACAAAAGCCGGCTGGACAAATAGTAAGGACAACTTTCAGATCATTCGTAATGCAAAGAATGTCACCCTGCGGGTAAATATTTGGAATGAGCCGGAGAAGTTTATTGGGGAGCGTACTTTCGTTTTTGGCCTACAAGCCACTCCAACTAAGCCTCTTCCATTCGATTGGCATGGTCGTCACTTTGGACAGTACATGCCGTCAAAGCATGTCAACATCAGACATGTTTGGTTCTGGGCAACAAAGGGCTTCAGCTATCCTCAGGAAGCAGAACCAGGCTTCCTAAAAAAGTATGTGCAAAAGCATCGCACCGAAGGAGCAACCTGGGTTCCGCTCTATATTACTCCGTCGGGAACAGAACCATTGCAAGCGGAAAAACGCAATCACGAGGACTGGCTACTCGATGACGGTGACGGCAAACCAGTGTTTTACGACGGGGAAGTTGAACGCTTTCAGAGGACCCTTACGGGAGTGTGCCCCGCCAGCAGCTATACGGATTGGATGGCATGGGGTATACACCAAGCCATCAATGAATATGATATCGATGGGGTTTGGGTGGATAATGCCAACCCATATCCATGTCGGAACAAACGTCATGGCTGTGGTACTGGCGGACATCCCACCTACCCATACTTCGCCAATCGCAGGTGGCATAAACGGCTTTATACAATTATCCGAGAACTCAAACCTAAGCAAGGAATAGTCTTTGAGCATACCAGCCGATACTTGAACAGCTTCGCTCTTTCGTTCGTGGACATATACAGCGACGGTGAACAGTTTCGCGATAAAAAGAAAGACAAATGGGCAATAAGCCTTGATAACATAACACCAGAATTTATGCGCATCGGTTTTACGGGCCGCCAATGGGGGGCACAGCCATCTTTTATGCCATCGTTAGTTGCTGGCCGCCAGGAATATACAGATTGGCTGCTGGCTCGCACTTTGCCCTTTGGAAACGTCCCCTGGATCAACTATGCATGGATGGATGGTTCACGCCATTTCCCAGTATTGCGAGCGAGACATAAATTCGGTCTCGGACGAGAAAAAGTCCAATGGTTTACCCCATTGGACAAAACGCCTGCTTGGCTATCGATGGGTCCAAGACACCTATTGGCCGGCGGATACGAACGAAAAGATGGGGGGATACTGCTTACAATCAGCAATCTCCAATCTGAACCTGAGAATGCTGTAATTGATACGGGGCCAATAATTCAGAAATTTGGCCACGACTTTGCTATCTGGGATGCAACAACTAATACATCCATTACCTACAAAGGCAAGATACAGCTTCTTGTTCCGCCTAATTCATTTCGCCTTTTACGCATAGGTAAAACCGCTAAAGAAATTGATTAGGCAGTCTTAGTATGCTTACTTTTATCATGAATAGGCCGATATGATGCCATTTTTTCGTTATAGTACTTTCCATTTAAGCTTCAGAAAAGCCGGGTTTCGTTCTTGTGGAAGTGGATGGTTAAGAAGTAGTTTTTGGGCAATATTGCTGGTGCTTATTAGTCCATATATCGTATCATCCAAGGCCGCTGAAAAAGACAATCCAAATCCACTTGTAACTCTCAAAGTAAGCAATAATCTCTATAGCCACAGGCCTGATTCACCTATCTCAAGAAGTATTGTTGAGCTAATGCACGAGGATCCATCGTTGCGTGTAAGACACTGGACAGGCCTCCGTTTGCACAAGGGAACGGGAAGATCCATACTTATGATGTCCATCGCTGGGAAAACAGCACCCGATATTTTCCAATCATGGTTCAATATTATCCGCAACGATATCGATCAGGGGTTTCTTTATCCGCTTAACGAGTGGATTGGTGACGATACCAACGGCAACGGCCAAATCGACGATGAGGAGGCAAAGTGGCCTCGCTGGAAGGAGATCCCAAAACTATTGCGCATGGTCGCCACACGAAATGGTAAAGTCTACGGAATTCCACAAGTTAATAAATATCACCTCGGAATAATATACCGTACCGATTTGGTTCGGGCAGCGGGTTTGAACCCGAATCATCCCCCTAAAACATGGGATGAGTTGATTTACTGGTGTCAGAAACTGACGGTTCCTCAAAAAGATTATTCAGGTACTAAACAGAAGGGTGAGCAAAGGGGCATAGCATTACCACCTAACGGTTTTTCGTGGTTGCCATGGATACAAACAGCCGGGGGTAATCCTATTGTTCAGTTGCGAACCAGCCCAACTACAGGCAAGACATATACATTTCTGCCCGATGAAATTGAATTCACTTCGCCTGAAGGTGAGGATCTTTCGTCGGTCAAGCCTGAATGCCGGGTCAATTTCGCCGACTCGGCTGGCATTGCAGCGGCGCGGCTCATACATCGTTTACGCTGGATGAAGTGGATGCGCGACCCAATTACGGGTGAACCGGTCAATCTTGGTACTCACGATATTGATCGTGGTTACGTCATGGGAGATGGGCGTAAATTAAAGATCAGAGAATCAGACATTATTACCGGCATGGCGCGCGCCTCTGAGACTAGCCAACGCGGCACTAAGGCCGGCGAATTGCTCAGTCGTGGGGAGGTTGCCATGGCTATTGCGCTTGTCCATGACCTTAGAAAATTTGACCCTCGGCGTGAGTTGGATCCTGAATTATTAAGCTGGTTTCCCTATCCAGCGGGGCCTTCCGGTCGACGCCTCGTTCAGGTACAACAACATTACGCCGTTATGTGTGAAGCGGTTCGGGACCGTCCAAAAAATGAACGAGATAAAATTTGGAAAGTTTTGTGCTCTATCACCGATCAAGGCGTAATGGACGAAACCATACGTCAGGAAGCCCTGGCCGGTCAAGCACGATTTGTTAATCCCAAAGATATCGTGCGGTTGGAACTTAATGATTACCTTAAAGATGTACCCCAGTCTATCCGTAAAAATTTCAAGGAAATCGAAGAAGGAAAGGTCGATACGACTTCCGAAATTTATGAGGGCTTTTTTCTGCCAGTGGATGATGCCTTGAATCGTGAGGTTTTAAGCCAAATTCTCTCCGCTACCGGTGAACACTTTGATTATGAAAAAGCATTAAAGACATTGGAAGCCAAGGCAAACAATGGTGTAATGTTCGCCCGAGCCAAAGAAGAGCTAGATCGGTATAGGCCTTGGGCTAGGTTAATCGTTCTTGTTATTGTGTTGTTTTTGGCAATGCTCATGTTCTTGATCATACGATCATTCTTGGTTAAGAAAATAGCAACTACCAAGCAGGTTTATAAAGGTTGGTTACCTTGGTTATTGGTCGCACCTGCAGTAGCACTGATTGCGTTATGGAGCTATTACCCTCTGATGCGCGGGATGGTGATGGCATTCCAGAATTATAAAATTACCGGAGGTAGTCAGTTTGTCGGCCTAGATAATTTCATCAATATGGCACTCGACAAGACGTTTTGGGGCAGTCTATTACGTACCTTTTATTTCGTTTTCCTGAATATGGCGCTAGGATTTACGACACCTATATTTTTAGCGGTCCTGCTGTCTGAAGTGCCTAAAGGTAAACTATTTTATCGTACGATATTTTTCCTACCACAAATTACAAGCGTGTTGGTAATCGCATTGTTGTGGCGGTTGATGTACGATCCCACCCCTCAGGGAATGCTCAATCAATTAATTGGAGTCCTCAATCACTTGCCGTTTGTTTACATCGAGCCTCAAACTTGGCTTGAAGATCCCAAAATGGCGATGATCTGTTGTGTCATTCCAACCGTATGGGCAACTATGGGGATGTCGAGTTTAATCTACCTAGCAGCGTTGAAAGGTGTACCCGAAGAAATATATGAAGCTGCCGATTTAGATGGTGCGGGTTTATTATGCAAGATGCGGCATGTGACATTTCCAACCCTGTTACCGCTAATTATCATCAACTTTGTTGGAGCATCTATAGCTACCTTCCAAAACATGAGCAATGTCTTTTTGCTTACATTCGGCGGACCAGGTAGAAGCACAATGGTACTAAGTTTGCATATTTGGATTGAGGCTTATAACAACCTGCGATTCAGCATGGCAACATCAATGGCGTGGGTGCTGGGAACGGTCTTGATTGGATTTACGTATTTACAGATCAGAATCTTACGGAAAGTGGAATTCAAAAAGGCAGAATGGGATTAGGTAATGGGAATAGTCTCAAATTTAAGCAAAAAATCTTGGTCTGGTCGGGCATTTATTTGCTTCACATATGCCACTCTGACCATTCTAGGCATAACTATGGTTGTTCCGTTTCTAATTTTGCTGGCTAGTTCGACAACTAATGCCTACGATTATGATCGTTTTAAGCCAATCCCGCGTTATTTCTGGTCTACCCAAGATAGATTCATGAAAGGATTGGTATATTTTTTCAATGCTGGTCCCGGTTGGCATACCCAACTTCGTAGCTATTATCCAGATGCTCCCTCTTCCTGGACATCATGGCGATTGATAAGTGCTGATAGCGATGCTTGTAACGGTCTGGCTGATTATTATATAAACCCGACAGACGCACAATTCAAAAGATGGGAAATCATAGCCGAAGACTATTCGCATTTTGTTGATCAATACTCTATTATCGATACAACACATCCAATAAATGAATTACAAGCAACAAAATATCTCTTACGGAAATTCGGGAACCTATATCGACAGCAATATCCTGACAAGGGAAAAAAACTATCTTCAGGAAAATTGAGGCAAAAAGCACTATTGCTTGTAAGTCAGAGATGGGGGAATCCATTTGAATCGTTTTATGATACAAATTTCGGTAATGAATATTCCAAACAGCCGATCTGGCAATACTCATGGTTTCCGCCTATAACTCCCAGATATGAAGACTACCTGCAATACCTAACGGCGTGCAGGAACCATATGTTTACACCGGGGATACGGAGTAAATGGCTGAGATATCTTAATGAGCAACACTTTTCCTTTCCAGAAGATCAAATTTTCCCAGTTAATGGTAATACAGAACCGGAAATTATCGCTCATTGGCAAAGATTCAAAGCAGATGTTGCGCCTGCTTCACCTGTTGTTCCATTTTCCCACCGTGTAATTTGGTACAAGTTCCTGAAAAGCGAGGATGCGCTACTTCTGGCGGAACTCGATGAATCACAGGAATTTGATATTAGCGTTTATAATCGCCTTGCTGGTACGAACTATCACTCATTATTCCGCACTCCCTTTCCCATTCCCAAAAAGTTCGCGCCTGGTATACAAAAGCTTTGGCGCAATTTCGTGGAAACTCGCTATCCTATCCGTTTAACTACCATAAAGCTCACGAATAAACGGAGGAATGAATGGATTCAATTCTTAAAAAAGCGGTTTCCTAGTCTTGAGGTGGCTAACCGTTTACTCGGTACAAAGAACAAAAAATGGAGTGATTTTGAGTTATCAGAAACCCCGCCAGAAGGTGAGAGGGTTGAAGATATGCGCATTTTATGGGCGGATTTCATTAAAAGCCTACCGGCAGAGGACAGGATTCTTCAGTCGTCTGAGATCGGGTTCCAGGAATATCTACTTAAAAAATATAATTCCGTCGAAACGGTTAATAGGATTTATGGCTGGTCTCTGGATTTTATAGAAGAGGCTTATCCTCCATTTGATGTGGCGTATGCTATAACCTTTAAGAACAATGAGACTGCATTTTGGTTGGAGCCGATATTATCAAATTATAAAGAGATCATTGATTATATATTGACTCATGTTAATGCCCTACCAGTAACGTTTGTGCTTGTGGTTCTGGCGGTAACATTTGCATTGACAGTTAACCCCATTGCGGCCTACGCACTCTCCAGGTTTAATCTTAGAGGCCAGAGCCAAATTCTACTATTTATGTTGGCGACTATGGCATTTCCAGCGATGGTCAGCGCTATTCCAGCATATTTGCTTATGCGTGACCTTAATCTTCTTAATACTTTTTTTGCCTTGGTATTGCCTGCTGCAGCTAATGGGATGGCTATTTTTATTCTGAAAGGTTTTTTTGATGGCTTACCGGCAGAATTGTATGAAGCAGCGACGATTGATGGGGCAAAAGAATGGCAAATCTTCTTGTGGATTACGATGCCTATGGTCAAGCCGATTCTTGCAATCACTGCTCTGTTTGCGTTTACAAATGCATATAACGGATGGCAATGGGCACTGATTATCTGTCAGGATAAGAAAATGTGGACTCTTGCGGTGTGGATGTATCAGGCCAGTCAAAGATGGGCTAGTACTCCCTGGATAGTGATGGCTGGTTTCGTCATCGTGTCGATCCCGACATTGTTGGTATTCTTATTTTGCCAAAAGATTATCTTGCGTGGAATTATTTTACCATCAATGAAATAAAAGGTCTCTCGAAATTAAAGAAAGCAAATCAGTAGGTTGATAAAAGATGGTGTTCACGTTTGGACACAACAGCTACTGAGCTCTGAACCTCGAAGGATTTGGTTGGATTTTCTTATGTTCTACAGTTGGCTCAAGCAATGACGAATTTGGGAGATAAGTGCAATAGTTTTTTTGGCAAGAATGTTGATTGTAAACCTTCGAATCATACCATGTGAGGGCTTATTCGTAGTGGTCTGATTTGTATTTATTCTGAAAGGAGTTTATTTATGAAGAAATCGTCTGAAAAAAAGGCTGCTTCTGGTTCTTTTTCTTTTAAATATGCGGTGAATACTAATGCCTTAAAGAGAATGTGGAGCGTATCAGAAATAGTCAAGAACTGTAAAGAAGCTGGAGCAGAGGGCTTGGAATGGGGTCTGCCGTCTCTCGATGAGTGTTCAAAGTATGTTCGAGAGGCAGCAGCAGCTTCACGTGATTATGGGTTAGAAATTATATCTCTAATAAACACAGCGCATCTTTGGAAGACACATGCTATAAAGCGGTACAGTGAGATTGCCGCTTCGGTAGGAGTGAAAGTTCTTCGAGTCAAACCACCTTGGATGGCGTGGAATTTCAAAGAAAGTCTACACCAACGAGATTCATTCATGGATATGTTCAAGATGGCCAGAGAAGGCTTGGAAGCACTGGTGCCATTGGCTCAGGAATTTTCTATTCAATACGTCCTCGAAACACACGGGGGTTCGCTTTGTGCCTCTCCAGCAACAGCTCGATTTCTTTTAGACGGTCTGTCTCCCAAACATGTTGGAGTAATCTACGACCCAGCTAATGGGATCTATGAAGGATCAATGCGTCCAAGACATGCGGTCGAAATGCTCGGACCCTTTTTGTCTTATGTTCATATAAAAAATACGATTGTATATTACACAGGAAATCAATTGATTGCTGAGCCTGCACCTCGACCTGAGTTCCTATGTAAAGACAGTAGTTTGGAAGGTGGTTTGATCGATCAAGTCGAAGTGTTTTACGCACTAAAAACTTACGGCTTTAATGGTTGGCTTTCATTAGAGGAGTTTTTCAGAGAATCTCCGAAAGAGATAATCACTGACGGTATCAAATACTTGAAAAATTGTGAGAAGTATGCTCCAGATGCGCCTCAGGAACCTTTCCTGAGATGTAATGAGTAGACAAAAGTTTTACCTGATTAAGAGGAGAATTGTTATGAAGCACGCTTCACCTTTCAAGATAGGTGTTGTGGGAGTTGGCCGTATTGGTTTGCCGCATGCAGAAGCATGTGCCAACACGCGGGGTTTGAAACTGGAAAGCCTATGTGACACTGATGCAGCTGTTGTAAGGAAAATGGCAGGTTGTTATGGATGTGAGCCATACACGTCGTTCGAAGAGATGTTATGTAAGAGCGATGCGGACATGATCGTAATTGCAACACCCTCTCATTTACATGCTGATATGACTATTAACGCCTTGAAAAGCGGTTTTCATATTATGGTGGAAAAACCAATTGCCCAGTCCGCTTCCGAAGCCCAAAAGATGATCAAAGCGGCCCAAAGCGCTGGAAAGTATCTTATGGTCAATCAGTCTCTTAGGTACCAAAAGGATGTCAAAGTGTTGCGCGATATTCTTTCTCAAGGCATTATTGGGGATATTTACAATATTTATAGGGCAGCACGTTCCTTTAGCGAAAGGAAAGATTGGCAAATCTGGCGAAAATACAATGGCGGTGCTGTGTCAAACTTGGGGGTCCACTTTGTCGATTGTCTTCTATTTATGCTAGACAAAGAACCAAAGAACGTTTTCGCTCAATTCCATCAAATCCTGGATAAAGGTGACGCAGAGGACAGTTTCAACATTGTCGTCAAATTTGACAATGGCTGTGTTGGCTGCTGTGAGGCCCTCAAGGCCCAGCAGGGAAAAGCGATGTGGTATATATGCGGAACAAAAGGCAGCATTCTGATAGAGGACACTCAACCTGTAGTGAAAATGAGAATTAAAGCTATTGGGAAGCGAGACACCGTTCGAGTGATTGATCTCTACAAGGCCGAGTCCCCACTCGTTTCACATTACAAAGACTTAGCCAAAAAGCTTAGGAACGGTGAGGAACCACCGATTTTAGCGGAGAGCGTTATAAAACAAATGAAAGTCATAGATGCTGCCAAGAAGAGCAATCTGCTTGGAAGGTCTATTTCCATTCGTTAGCAAACACTGGGATTGGCCTGCAGAGTTAAGGATTTTAAGTTTGTTAGACGAGTTAGATGAAGGCTATTTGAAATGAAAATGGTTCGCAATAGATCAGGCTGTCAAGGCAGCAAAATATATCAAAATGGGTGTTTTCATAAGCTCCAATCCTTTTGTTTTAACGATACAACTACCCTATTTTAATGATTCTCAAAATCTCTTCGAATGTATCGCAATAGTGGCAGCAGAGTTCTTTCGTGCCGCTTTCTATGATGTTGCCGCCGGCAAGGCCGATTGTCGAAAAGCCAGCAAGGCGAATCGAGCAAACTCCCGCACCGCTATCCTCTATGCCAATGACGGAATTTCGGTCTGCGAAATCAATCCCCAAACCAATCCGGGCAGCTTCCGCATAAAGCCATGGATGAGGCTTGGGAGACAGTTCACCCAGAGTGCCGGCCGCACCGTCGCCCGGCTGGAAGCCAGCTGTTATTATCGCATCGTAAAATTCCTTCGGGTCGCCCATGTCAAGCGTCTTGAAGGCTGAGAGAATCTCCGGCCAAGCTTTTTCATACAACCCAGATGTAACCAAACCGATCTTTACGCCCATGGCCTTAAGTTCCAACAGGAAATCCTTAAGCCCGGCTGTGGGAACAAAGGCATTATCATGACCTCGCCCTTCCGTGATTTCTTTCATTTCGTGGCGAGTGTGCTGGAAGTAGTATTTACGTGCCTCTTCCACTGTTTTGTCAGGACAGTACTTGTCTACGCAATATTGAAGATGCTCACTAACGCTATGCCCGGAAACATAAGGCAGATCGGCTTCTTCAAGTTCAAATTTCGGATTATCAAGCAGACTGGCAATAGAAAGCTGAATTATCCAAATCCAGAACGGCTCGCTATGGACACTTGTGCCGTCCAGGTCCATAAGCACTGCCCTGATTGGTTGTTCCATCTTTACGGGGTGGACAGGATAATAGGCCGGGTAACCCATAGCAGACTTCACATACGCCAATGTACGGCCTTCAAAGGCTATAAACTCTACTTTGCCATCACCGGTAGCCGTAATGGAAACAATGCCGTCTCGGCCAACCTTGAACACACCATCGCTGCAAGCCTGAAGTGTCTTCATACCAGAGTTAGTACTAATTTCACCAATTGACGGTATATCTACAGGGCCATTCATCTTAAGTCTGCCTCCGGGTATTCGCCGCAAAGTAGATATATAGAAGCTTCATCTTCCTCAATTTCAGAAAACCTCGGCAGCGGAGGGTTGAAGCGATTGTCATTTTCGTCGTCGTTAACACGGGAGACCTCCCCGCCGAGTACCATACCGTCACCCTTTTTAGCGTAAAAGTTGTGGTACATATATGGCGGTAACGTTATCGACTCTCCCGGCTCAAGAACAACCGTACCGCCGGCTGGTATCGTCCTCTCTATACCATCAATACTTACGACAACATTATTAACTTCGTTGATTGCTTCGGTTTCCCTGTTGGCGTTCCAAAGCTGGATAACCAACTTGCCGCCGGCGCGATTGATGATGTCTTCCATCTTCGACCAGTGAAAATGCGTCGGCGTAACCTGGCTTTCATCGACCAACAGTAACTTTTCACAGTAATTCTTGGCTGCAGGATCCTTGCCAACTTCAGCTATATTGCCATTGCGAATAGTGAAAGCCAAAAGCCCCATGTTCTGATAGTCGTTCGAGCCGAAATAGGTAACATCCCAGCCAAGTTTACAGCGGCGGATCTCGTCGGCCTCGTGGCCGGCATTGGCCCACTGCTGGGGGGTCCAATATGCCCACTTCGGAAGGTGAAAATCGTGCGAATTACAATACTCTATAGCCTCTTTTATTTTCCGATTAATAAAACTGCGTTTCATCTGAAAAACTCCTTCCAGGACGTGAATACCATCGGCATTGCCGTTTTGCTTGAACATGTCGATTGTCAGCTTGCCGAACTGATCGTCGCCGACGCATACGCAGAAGCAGACATTGCTGCCGAGCCTCTTCATATTGATGCCGGTATTGGAGACTGGCCCGCCGGTGCTTACTACGGCCTTCTCGACGTTAATCAGTTTGCCCAGCCGCATGTCTCCTCGATCTTCGTCGCACCGGTGTCAGTAAAGCGCGGGATAATATCGATGCACAAATGCCCCGCTATCACAATATCATACTGTCTGGACATATTACTTCTTGTTCCTTTTAGGATTCCCAATTTTTTATTTCGTTTCAATCTCAACAGTTACAATCTTTTGAGGGGCAGCAACGACAGGGACCTCATTTTTGCTTTTCAGAACTATCTCACTTTCGCGTTCTTCATTGAGATTGGTCAGCCACGCGTTTTTCACCACCGAAGCCAATTTTATGCTGCCATCGAGCGTCTCGTCAGTCGGGTTAAACATTCTAATGATGTAGGAGTTACGGTCTTCTGCCTTTTTGAAGGCTGAGAGAATCAGATTCGCCGGTTCGATGGAGAAAAGACTCTGGGATACAGGTAAGCTTCCCTCTTCGTGTGCTGCTGTTTGGTAAATGCCAGCCGGTGTGTTTAGCGTCTCGGCTTCGGCATAGACGTCTGCTTCGTTCCATGTACCGGCATGAGGATATAAGGCATACTCGAAAATCATTTCCCTCAAAGACTGACCACCTTTCTGTGTGGGGTAATCGCTACCTACACAGCTTTCCGTGCAGATGCGGTTCTGCACACTACGAAAAAACGTTATTGCCACGCAGGTACGATTATCGCGCAAGACTTCGTATTCGGTCAGACAGTTATTGAGAATTGCCAAACCATGCCTCCCATCGCTGATATCCACAAAATGCTGCTGAGGCAAAGTTTGCATTTCTGGCCAATATGTCCCATCAGGTGATTTGGCAGGTTCAATTGGTCGTTTGTCGACAATAAAATGCCCCGAGGCTTCTGAATGTGATGCGTTTAGGTCCGTAGGAAATATTACACGTAATCGATGGTCTTCGACTGTATTGGTTATTTTGGTTCTTATTTCAAGTCTACGTGAACCTCGCTTCAGCGTCAGCCAAGAAGTAATGATGAGATTGTTTGTCTCTTCACTTCGGCAGCTTTTATCCCTAATACCAGCCCCAGAATGTATCCCACATTGGGGAAGCGTCATTGTTGTCTCGACAAGCAATGTGGCGGCCAACGGTCCATTATCCTCGCACCAAATACGTGTCGGGCATCCACGACTGGTATGTATCTGGTTCTGATCGGGCGGATAATAAACCCAATAATCACCAATATCACCAGCATCCTCGAAGTAGTGAAGATCCTTATAAACCTGGCCCGTAGTCTTATCGTGCAGTGTTATTGTGCCATCACTTTCAACAATTGCACGGAGGTATTCATTTTCCAATGTCTGTGGAGAAGGGGAGATTTCTTCGCCAGTGCTGATCCGTATAGGAGGCCACCATTCTACTCGACGATCAAATTTTGATATTGCTTTGACTTTAAATACTTTGTATCCGCCTGCGGGTACTTGACCCAAATCAGCATAGGCCATATGCCTGTCAATTTTGAAAGGCCAGGGTCTCGCAGTCGTGTCGTTTACTGGCACATTTTTTTCTTCTCTGGAAATGGGCTGGACTTCATGAATTTTACCTTCCGAATCCTCCAAGGAAAATTCCCAGATGTCATATTCTTGTGGCGTGTCCACACAAAATTCAAAAACACCGCCTATCGGCTTTGCCGAAGGATTGACCGCCAGAATAAGAATGTCTTCCGGGCCGTATTGCGACAGGTCGATTCGCTTTACCAACTCACCAACACATGCTTCGTTTACCACATCTCCGATCTCGATAGCTTGCTGGATTCGATTGAGCGTGTCGGCGGCGGTTTTGTCTTGAGTAACGCCATTAATCGAATCGTGTGCATGGGACTGTAGAAGGTGTTTCCAGGCTATCGCCAGCAATGATTGAGGATACTCGGCCCCTATCATGGCAAGCAAAGAAGCCATAGGCTCGGCTTTGTGAAGAATGACGTTCTGCGCCTGCTTATTGGCCATTTTGAGGTAAATCCGGGTAGCCAATGCATTGGCTGAACAGGCAGTGGGCAGACCGTCTCGCAATTCGCCATACACAACTGGCAGTTTTTCCAGGGTCACTATCTCTTTCAGTCGCTCAGCATATTCCTCAATCGTGCTATGGACAAACTTGATATTATCGAAATGGGCATTGGCCTCCTCGATCATGTGAGGCAAGTCCGGCTGGCAATCGGTGAAATCGGAGCCGCCCATTAAAAGGCGGCATTCCGGAACGGTTGTATCATCCATGGCCTCCCATGCCTTTTGAAAGCCTTCCCTGACCTTTTCACTATAGTTATTTTGCTTGTCGGCAAGCTTGAAATAATCATTCTGACACTTCCTTGGAGATGCATCATGAATGACCACTCCGCTACGTTCCCACACATAACCGTAATTGTCCGGGGTGTAATCAAGGCCATGTCGAATTGGGATAATGGCGTTCATAAACAGGTTCCCGCGGGCGTAACCTCCAAGGCGTGATGTAAGCACACGAGTTCCGTCTGGTGCCTCCCAAAGAAACTCACATTTGGGTGCGCGCTGCCCGGAAACTCGCTTGGCAGCGATGATAAAATCGAAGCCGAAACCTTTATAAATCTGCGGAAACTGCGCCGTCTGACCCCAACCAAAGGAATTATACCCGATTTTCATATATCCACCGAGCTTGGTACTCAGCCGCATTCCTTTGAGCAGATTTCGTATAAGACACTCACCGTCAATTGGATACAGGTCAGGAAGGGTATACCATGGACCGATAGCCAATCGCCCCTCCTTAACGAATCTTCGCACCAAGTCTTCTTTTTCCGGGCGAATTTCCAAATAGTCTTCGATGGGAATGCACTGCCCATCCATAACAAAACATCGATAGTCGGGATTTTTATCGAGCGTATCGAGCAGTTGGTCGGTAAACTCCACCAAAAGCAACCGATTTTTCCAAATCGGATACCTCCATTCCCGATCCCAATGAGTATGTGGGACAACATGCCCAATTGACTTGTTATCTTTAGTCATTACGTCTACCTATCTTATTAAGAACAACATAGGAGCCTGTCGTATAATAATTCCCAAATCCAACCGTTGGATTTGATGGCTGCGTGAGCGAGATGGCTCAATTTCCTCGCATATGTCAGCCTCTGTTAAACCTGCCTGCCAGCAAGGCAGATTTCGTCTATTTAAATCGCGTTTTGTCGGCTGGGTATCCAAAGTTGCAAAGCAATCGGCCGAAAAAACACCTTTTTTATCAATTCCACCGGGCCTGTCCGCTTCGCGAAATTCGGCAGGTTATGCGTAGCGCAAATCAGCGACCATTCACAGCGACAGGCATCCAATCCTCAACGCATGAATTTTGACACGCGCGAGTTTTATTCTGGATGCGTATTTATTTGTTGGATTTTTCAGTGAAGGTCTGATACATCGCCTCTATGTTTCCGATGGGCCAATCACGTTTGCCACATCACAATAGAGCTTTCGCCACCAACGGCTGATAATTCATTCGATTCGCCTAACAATACCACTCTCAGTAACAATTCGTTGCTCATTATTTCTTCTCGCGATTCATATTTGCCAATTAATCAGCACGGCCTGCTTAGTTTCGGAACTTTTATAAATGTGCGCAATTAACTCGTCCACTTCATAACCGGTAATATGCGATTGGGAACCCTGCGCACCGTTTGCAATATTCTCACAAAAAAACTTTATAGCACGATCAAACGGGGAAACTGGATCGTAACGGTATTCTCTTACATTGCCGGTTAAGTTGTCATAATGAATCAAAAGCGAAGCCTTCGTATCGACCTGATCCCACATGGCACTGTAAATCTCAAGACGGCCTCCTGTCCCATTGATTTCCACTTGTTCATCCCAGCCGTCTCGCAGGAAGCCTATTTTATGCAAAGGATGCGCAAGTGCCTCATAATGGACTATGCCGTTACCCGTTTCTATAAGCGTGGCTACCTGTAGATCGTAGTCCCGTCCCTCTGGAATATGCATGTATGAGTAAAGTTTCCGAGGGCGTCCCAACAAGAAAAGGATCAGATCCAATATATGACTGCCGCCACAGACGAGGATGCCGCCGCCATAGTTTTTTCGAATGGCCGAAATCCCATCAGGCGGAGTATACAAAAATCCTTCTTTAGGCATATTGGTCCAGATATCTCCCCAGCATTGATAAGTCCTAATAGATGTTGAAAGAATTTTGCCCAGCGACGGAAGCAACTCTTTGGCCTTCTCGACGGCAGGGATATATCGCTTCATATATGACGTGTAGAATACGGTTTGTTTTTCTTCAATCCGCCGGACGATTTCCAGTGAATCGTCCGGGTTTTCTGTCAGCGTCTTTTCGCAAATAACGGCCTTGCCTGCATCAATGGCATCGAGGCACATGGCTTTATGAACGGAAGAGACAGTCGCAATAATTACAACATCGATTTCGGCATCACCAACGATTTTCCTGTAATCTGCCGTGTATTGAGCGTCGAATTTGTCCGCCCATGGACGGGCTACGTCCTCAGACAAATCACACACCCACTTAATCCGTACACCGGCCTTTTCAAGCCCGGAAAAATGAAACTGCGAGATATTACCGCAGCCAATTACTCCCGCTGTCAGTGTCATAAAACTTCTCCCTGCTTGCGCCGGTTAAACTCGTTATAGACGTCCAGCATGTATTCATAGTTTTCCAACGGCATGCCAGGAAAAACGGTATTCGATGTGGAAAAGACATAGCCGCCTCCGGGAGAAGCCTGCTCTAGGCAATACAGTGCCGATTCCCGGATCGCTTCTTTAGGTCCGTCCTGAAGGAGGTTGCATTGAACATTGCCCATCAGCGCCATTCGGCCGTGACAGCGTTTCTTTACTTCGGCAATATCCATGCCGGCCATGGGATCGACGGACTGGAAACAGGCCGCTCCAAGCGACAAATAATCGTCCAGTAACGGCATTATGTTACCGTCGCTGTGTACGAAAGGAATCGCGCCGCGGCCTTTTATATGCTGTACCTGTCTTGCCAAATACGGCGTAACAAACTCACTAAACTGCTTCGGAGAAATGAAAGGTCCCTGGTTAAAAGCAACATCGTTGACGATATGGATGAAGTCAGCCCCGGCATCAATCAAGTGGTCGAAGGTATCTATAGCTACTTGCGTCATCCTCTCTGCATCGCCGTGTGTCTTTTCGGGGCGTTCTGTCAGATCGAGAGAAAATTCAAGCCAGTCACTTATGGAGTCAATGGACCAAATCGTATGGCCGACTATGCTGCCTATCAGAATACTCTCGCCAAAGGTCTTCTTGGCAGCAATAACCCCATCAGGATCGCTCCAGGGCCAGAAGACGGCTAATGCGTCCCATTTGTAACGTTCAACAATTTGAGCGTATATCTCCATGCAGGTATCGATCATCCGCTTTTTTTCATTCTGCGAACAACTCTGCCACGCATTACGTTCAGGAAATTGCAATCCGAACGCCTCCTTTTCCAATTCGAACATGATCTCGAAATGGGGGATGCGGTCTGGCTCTTCAAAGCTCAGAGTCTTTAGCATTCGCTCCTTACCGGTCATAAACAATATCCTTCTTGTTGCATTAAGATATATACATCTGACAATTAGAAACTCTTAAACTGATAATTGCGGCACAACCACAACCTTGACGGCAGACGAGCCGTTACGGGCCGTTTCAAGTGCATCGTTGATCTCCGTCAGTGGATAACGGTGAGAAATCAGTGATTCTCCATCTATTGTACCTTCTCGCAGGTATTCCAGAGCCTTAGGTCCAAACAGTGCAGGCGAAGCAAACGAAGCTCGTAGCTGCAACTTCTTGAAATGAAAATCGTTTGCATTAAAGGTGCAAAATGCCCCCTCACCATGCGCAATGCCGATAAATGAGATGATAGCGCCCTTGGCTGCGACCTGGAAGGCGGTTTGCAGTGTCTGCGGCGGAGAAGTTACCAGAATACGGTTGATCTCGCAGCCAAAATCGTACTCTTCCAAGCGAGTTTCGGTAGGATCAATAAACGCATCCGCTCCAAATTGCTGAGCCGTCCTGGCGCGGCCTGTTCGAGCCTTGAAATCGCTTACATAAACCCGGCGTGCCCCCGCCCGTCTGGCCAATGCAAGAGCCATCAGGCCTATCGGCCCCTGGCCCATAATGAGGACATTGGAACCGATTTCTATATCGGCCAAACGCACCAAATCTATTGCAACACCCAAGGGTTCCTGCAATATGGCGATGTCGGGAGGCAAATCTTCGCATGAAATAGCACAGATAGCTGGGACGATCATCTCCTCAGCAAAGCCGAACGAACCTATAAAGTAGAAACTCTGTATATCTGTGCATAATTCCTGTTGGGCGTTGCGACATTGATCGCATCTGCCGCACGGCGTCGCAGAATCCAATACAACTTCTTGTCCTTCAGAGAGATACCGAATTGCCCTGCCAACTTCGATAATTGTTCCCGCAATCTCGTGACCAAAAGGAGCTTCCAGCCCTTGCTCATCGGGATTTTCATGAACATCCGTTCCGCAAACGCCGCAAGCAGTTACTTTAAGCCGGATATTTTCTGGCTGAAGGGGGCAAAGCTCAATATCTTTGAGATAAGCGGATCCGTCTTTTTTGAAGGCTGCTTTCATATATTGTTTCCTCTATTTTGATGTTTCCAGCCATTGACTGCCACGAGCCGATTTATTAAATGTTTCACTCTAATGTTAACATTATCTTGGCAAAAGAAACTGACCTTTTTGGCGTAAATAATATGGATTATAATGACTTTATCATGTAGACTGATTCGAATATGACAAGTGTAAACCGCGACAATTTTTCCTCTTATCCACGACTTAGTCAAGGCTTATGGAGGCAGGACTCGCTTTCCCAAAGATCGAAGGGATTGACTCCGCTTTATATTCAGCGATACGTCGGTCCTCGGAACAATCGCCAGCCCACCTCGCATGATTTCTGGGAAATGACCTACGTATTCCGTGGACGCGGGCAATTTGAATGCGACCAGACATGCGTTCTACGCCCGCAGGTTGCTACACTTGTTCCTCCACATATGGATCATTACGAGTTTTCGACCGAACAGATGGATACGGTCTGGATAGGATTAGAGGGAAATCGTTTGCGGGATTTGAACCCAAAGACATTGCTTGTCGCCAAATGCCCTGAACTCGAGCCCACCATCGAACAACTCTGGCTGGCAACAGAGCGTCATCTGGGACAAGTCGGCCCGGAACTAGATGCCTTGGCGGGACTCACTATAAGCCAGTTTATTCGTCATTTAAAGGAAGATAAAGAATGCACTTCAGCCTGTATTGACCAAGTAATCGAATGGATGCACAAGCATTTTGATCAGCCTGTAACTATCGCCAACCTTGCTTTCAAATTCGGTTATAGCGAAGGCTACTTCTATCGAGCATTCAAGAGACAGACTGGAACAACACCTACGTCATACCTCGCTTCAATACGAATCCGGCATGCCATTCATGCAATGCGACACACAACACTGACGGTTAACAGGATTGCTCGATTGGTGGGCTATGAGGATCCACTATATTTCAGACGCGTATTTAAAAAAATTGTTGGCCAGAGCCCAACACAGACCAAAGCTTCCAGGAAATAAGTAAGCGCAGTAAGGGCAGCTATGTGGTCTTCCTCTTGGCATATACATCACCTCAAGAGGTTTTCAAGAGGCCTGAGTTTTTAAAACTTTCGTAAGACGGATAGAGCCGAATCGTAACCTTTATATAGATGCGGACCCGCGGGGGTCTCATGAGACTCGCAAACCCCTTTTCGGATCTCGCCATCGGCGAGCTGCTTGAGACGCTCCTGCCGGATTTTGTCATGGCATTCACATTTTTTACATCCATCGCGTATGCGGTGCTAGGCAAGCGTTTCGATCACCAGCGGCCGGCCGTCGTCATGTCCGCGACCATCGGGCTGTCGCTTTCAGTGGGCCTGGTCTGGTGGGAACAGCAGAACGGCTTATCGATCCGGGACCTTGGCCCGTTTGCTGTCGGCTTTGCGATCATCATACTGGCCAGCGTGATGTATCAGGCGATACGCCAGAGCGGAGGAACCTGGGCCGGTGTGGGAATAGCCCTCGGGGCCAGCTTGCTGGTGTCGCGATTGCTCGGAATCAGTTGGCCGGTTGATGCGGAAATTATCCAGACGATCACTGTCGTTGCTCTTATCGTCGGCATGCTCGCTTTTTTGATGCATACGAACAGGCACATGCCTGCATTTTCGTAGCGGCTAACTTCGCCGAAGCTACCGAAAATCAATCTTGATAGGCGAGATATTGAACAGAATCAACGCATCTCAAATCAGCTTACCGGCAGTTTGCGACAACTGAGAAAGAAAGCCGCATCGTCTTTTTCTCAGCCTGCAGAAGCTGCAGGTATAATTCAACAAATCAAACGTATCCTGCCCGCAGAAGGTTGGCTTACCGAGAGAATGGCAAACCTGCGGGCAAAGGCTCATCAGATACGCAACGGCCATGTGTCGCGGCTTGAAGAAACCCGCAAGGTTTTCGACAAGCTACCGATGTCTGCCAAGAAAAAGGCCGCCGCTGATCTTGCCACCAGATACAATCAACTTATCGGTATCGATAATCGTCTGGAACGGTTAGATAGATTAGTTGCTGCCAACGAAGAAAAAATCCGCGACCTGACACAACGAGCCCAGAAGTGTGCAGCAAATTATGACTTCCAGGGTCTTGCTGAGCTTTTGAAAAGGTGTGAAAAATTCCAGAAGCACAACAGCAAGCTTTTTGCAATTATTGAACGCACCGAGAGCAAACTTTCCGAGATCGCCAAGCGAGTAGCCAAAGAAGTAAACGAGGTGAATAAAAAATGAATTCAAACAACCCAGCAAGAAATCTTGAAAACCGACTTTCCCAGCTTAAACCACATTATAAATCGCAGCAGGAGGCCGAGATCGGTAGGATGCTGGATAGTTACGGGATCCCGTTCTTCTATAATCAGCCGGCTGTGGTTTTCGACAGAGGGCAATATAAGGCCGTCAGGCCGGCTTTTACTTTGCCAGGCTATGGAGGACTGGCCCTGGAATATAGCGATAATGAGGCCGAAATGGGCCTTAAAAAGCGTCTCTATGATTCAAACGCGATTCCGGCAGTAATTACAAGTAAGCAAGACTTGCGCGGTTTTAAGGGGCCTGCGAATTTGTTTAAGCGGATAGATCGCGCGATTGAGCAGTACAGAATGTTTATGAAAAATCCAGCCAGGTCTGAAGTTCAACCGAGCGACTATATTCATCCGGCAGGTTATCAATAGCTTTCTGGCAGGCACTGACGGCGGATGGTGAAGTTGCAACAAGTACAACTCTGTCGAAGTAGGCGTCTTTGACTTTGGCGATGTTGGCCTTGATGTCGGATTTGCCGGTTTCGATTTCTATGGCGATACGCTTGCCTGGCTTCTCGGCCAGCAGATCGACTGTTCCGTTGCCTTTAATCGGATGCTCCCGGGTAATCTCGTATCCTTTCTTCTCGAAGTGTTCGGCGGTCTTATTTATCCAATATCGATGCTCCAGACTTTCGCAAGGTTGAGGGCCTGGTTCAATGTTCACCGAGCTGCAAAGAGATCGTCCAAAATCCGTCAGTTGGTAAAGAACAACCTGTCCGGAGCGGGTGGCAATCGGCACGGCTTCGATGATGTTTGCAGCATGAAGGCTCTGTCGGATTGCATTGCCGCGACGGCGGGAGAGGTTCAGCCGTTGGTAGCGTGAAACTGTGGTCGATAATGGCTTGGCAGCAACGTCAGCCAAAAACCTTGTTTCTTCACGAGATATATCAGGCTTTTTATTGGGAGGTTTTATATCAGAATCTGCAGATATATCCTGTAATGTCGTCTGTGATTCTTCGGGGGATGGTGGGCGGGAGTTTTTAGCAATATTTTCTATCTTTTCATCTTTATTCATAATTTTTTCTTTTTTATCCGGGGACGGAACAGCTGAAACAACTCCAGAATGATCCTGATGGGTCATATTCTCGGCGGACTCGGCGAAATAGCTGGCCATCCGGGTCTGAATCTCCAAATCGGACACGGAGCCTTCCCGGATCGGGAATCGGGGGATTTTGACGAGGAATGGCTCGGGATGTTCATCGGCGAGACGCACCACGGCTGATCCAATGGGTAGAGTGCTCAGAGATTCTTTCTGTTCATCGGTCAGGTTCATCGCCCCGGCGATAGTCTGGATATCGTTCTTGAGCTTCTGGCTGAGTGCGAGCGTCGCGTAAGAATTGGCGAAAGCTACTTTGGAAAGCAAACTCGCGGATTGGTCGACGAAGACGTAGCCCATACCGTACTGGCGGATCATTCTGATGGTAGTTTCGAGGATGGATTCCTTGGCCTCGGATGCTTTTCGAAGGAGCAGATTGTGGGCCTCTTCGAGAACGATCAAGTTAGTCAGTTTGTCCTGCGGACCCTGCGCGAGACGGTAGCGATACAGGTATAACGTCAACGCTTCCGAGAACATGTTCCGGTCGGAATTGCTCGACAGGCCGTCCATTTCCAGAACGACGTTATGATTCAAAAGGTCTTGAACGTGGCTGTTGTCCTGCGTATTGACGACAGCTCCGAACTCGCCATACGTCATGGCTAGCAAAATCCTCTCTGCCGATGCTTGCCACATCGCAGCCCTGCCTTTGAGCTTGACCGTCCTAAGCCAGATCAGCAATTCCTGAATCGTCGGCCAGCTCGTTTGTGTCTGATCGAATACGCCACAATCTCGAAAGAGCTTGTCCATGCCCGCGACGAGTAGGCTGATAACGCCCTCTCCACCCAAATATGCCGAAGCAATCACATCGATGATGAGCTTGATCCAGACGTGCGGTTCGCAGCCTGGCGGTGGGATCAGTGGATTGAATCGAAACGGCGAAACATCCCGGCCGATCGTGTAGACGCGAAGCTGCTCGTGCAATTTGCAAAGATCACGGTACCCACGCTTCCAATCCAGGGCGAGGACCTTGATGCCTCGGGCCATGATACCCTGCATAAGAACGAATGTCAGGTTGGTCTTGCCCGACCCGCTTCTACCGGCGACGAGAATATGCTCTTTGAGGCGGTCGCTCTTGAGAAGAAAAGGATAGAGATTTCGGCTGCCGTAGCTCACAGTGCCCAGGCGAATATCCCCGGAGCTGGCGAACTTCTTGTCAGGTGGCGGGAACGGTGAACGATCCGGTTGATAGTCCTGGCCGATATGCTTAGCGGCGAGAAGCTCCAATGTCTGCTCGATATCCGCCTTGCCCGTAGCGTCCGATTCAGACAGGTACGCAGCCCAAAGTCTATCGACTTTTTTGCCTAAAACTGGTTGGAGTTTTCGGCAAAGTTCCTGAACTCGCATCATCATGGCGCATCACCCTTGTCATCTTCCATGATCGCCACCTTGCGATAGGCGGCTAGGTAATTCTGTGCGACTTCTGGCAGCGACTGCTTGAGTCTGGAAATATCCTTCCAGAGACTTACGCGTTCCAGCCGCATCTGTTCGTACAACTCCTGAGTCAGTTTGGTGGCGGAATACTGCTGGCGGTTATCGGCTGGGGCCCCCTGGGCTGCGACCTGACGGAAGGTGGCGTTATCGGCTTCGCATACGCCCTGATGGAGTTCGTACATATTACGGTGGTATAGACTGTGGCGGTTACGAACTTGCCGTATCGTGTCTTCTAGGCCGAGCCAGGAGGTCTGCTTCTTGTCGGAGATGATGGCGGTTTCAGGGGCGCCGTCGGGGATTACAAAATATCCGTGAGCGCTTCGTCCTGATCAGCTCCCAAATAAATCCGCTTCCCATCACGGGTGACATAGTACTGGCCAGTGTGTTTGTGATACGACAATGGGTTCGACGCAGGTCTACTTCTTGGCATCTTGGCACCTCCATATACGTTCAAAAGTGTAGTGCCATGATCGCAGATGGAGTTGACGCAGGAATGACGCCTCGTAAATCCTTCACTTACAAGGCGATAAAAAATCGGGGCGAAAGGATTTGAACCTTCGGCCTCCTG
>CAYNZP010000018.1:0-39490 GCA_964401835.1 uncultured Planctomycetaceae bacterium | reverse complement strand
GTTTTGGTCAGAATTGGGCAGAACTGGGCAGAACTGGGCAGTATTGGGCACAATTGGGCAGAACTGGGCAGAACTGGGCAGAATTGGGCAGTTTCGGGCAGTTTTGGGCAGGGGCTCAGTTCTTTTTGATGATGACGGCTGTGATGTCGTCCGCTTGAGCGAGGCCGGCAGTGAATTCGTCGACGGCATGGCAAAGGTTGGAAACCATTTTCTCAGCCGGCAAACCGGAATCGCGTTTGAGTGTTTCTTTCATGCGGTCGATGCCGAACTGGTCCCCGGCTTTATTGACAGCCTCGAATATCCCGTCGGTGGTAATCACCGCGAAATCGCCCGGGGCGAAGTCGTGCTGCACGACGGTTTCGAAGTCGATGTCTTCCATGATTCCAAGCGGCAGGGTGGTGGCGCTGACCCGCTCGAACTTGTCTTGCTTTTTGCCATAGAAAAGCATTGGCCCATGCCCAGCCGAGCAGTAGAGAAGCCTGTTTTCGTCGGGATCTAGCAGTCCGAAAAAGCACGTTACGAATCGCCCGTCATCGAGGTCAACCGTGAGAAGGTTATTGACTGTCGGCATTATTTTTTCGATGTGGCTGGCCTGCATGCTCACGGCACGCAGCATCGCCCGCGTTTCGGCTATGACCATTGCCGGGCCTATTCCATGCCCCGAAGCGTCGGCGATAACGAGCATCCATCTTCCATCGGGCAGTTGCAGAAAGTCGTAGGTATCTCCGCCTGTCTCGTCAGCTGGCTCGCAAAAGCCGGCAATATCGAAACCGTCGGCTTTGGGAGATTCACTCGGCAGCAGGTTCTGCTGTATGTCGCGAGCGATTTCCAGTGAACGCTGCAATTGCTGCTTTTCGATGTAATGCTGAATTAAACTGCCGCGCTGAATGGCCACGCCAGCCTGGGCACCGAGTGTTTCGGCAAGGGTGATGTCGTAGTCTTCGAAATTGCCCTTTCGCTTGTTGAGTATCTGCAGGACACCGACCAGGTTGCCTTCGTGGTCCGCCAGTGGAACGGCGAGTATGTTCCTGGTGCGGAAGCCGGTTTTTTTGTCTATCTCGGGGTGGAATCGCTCGTCTGCGTATGCGTCCGGAATGTTGATTATCGAGCGGGATGTAATGGCTGCCCCTGCGATACCTCTGTCGGCAGGGAAGCGTATTTCCTTCTCGCCGGCGGCGATTCTGCTGACGAGTTGATCGTTTTGCTGGTCGTAGAGGAAAACCGTCGCACGCTCGGAATCGAGAAGTTCCATGCTGCGCTGGACAATAAGGCCAAGCAGGTTGTCCAGATCGACGGTCGCGACCATCGACCTGCTGATATCCAGAACCTTGTGCAGGTCCTGAAGCTTTTTGTTTTCGACTTTGGCCATTGCTATCCCTGGGAGTTTTTATTCGCAGAACTTGGTATGGGAAACGTAATACCGCCGGATGAGAAAACCGTAACACGCTGTGGGCTATTGCCGAGAAGCTCATCAGCCGCTTCGATTGCTTCTTCGATTGTCGCGAACAGCTCTATGCCGGGGAACTTGCCCATTTCCGCTTTGAGCGTAGGGGAGACCATGAATAACGGATTACGATGTATTGTTTGCAGGCCCATTCTCACGAAAAAGGCTGCATCTCCGCCAAGCCTTGGCACGAGTCGCATCAGCAGCGAAGAGATCGCCTCGGGGCCGAGCATTTGTACCATTTTGCGAGTCCATCTGGGGTTAAGCGGCCAGGGGATACTCTTAAAGCCGTGTACTCCCTGCTCGCAAAGTGCCGTGCATATCACTATGCCGTTGCGCTTCGCAGCCCAGAGTGTATTTGAAATACCCTTGAAGCACTGCCAGATGTCAAGGTCCCTGGGATGGGCATTGGTTATCAGGATGTCGGCTGGGGATTCCATAAGGACACCGCACGCGACGGAGCATTTTTTGGAGAGCATTTTTTGCGTAGCGGCAAGTTCGCCGGTTGCGATCATCGCCGGTTCGTCCTTCTCGTCGAGTAGGTATTGCACACCAAAGCTTGCTCCGGCGAATTTGTCTATCAATTGTCCGCAGCATTCGATGGTTTTGCGCATCGGGTTTTGGGAGTCATCCGTTCCAACAAGTTGGCTGGCGGTGCGGCCAAGCCCGAGTTGGTGCAGGTTGCGAATGGTTTCAAGAGAAGCGCAACCGGGAAAGAGCATCTTGTATCCGCCGCCAAAACCGGCTTGCAGATGTGGCGAAACAGAGGAGATTATTATGCGTAAATCAGCCGTTGCTACGCCGTGGTCAACTTCCACGTCCCATTTACCGACTTTTCCGACCGGTATGTATTGTGACTTGTCTTGCCATGGGTTGCATCGCCATTTTAGCTCGGCAGCTTCCGGGCCGAGTTTTGCTGCAACTTCCTCATCAGTCATTGGAACGTGCATGCCCGTTGCAATGAAAAGTTCTATCTGTTCGTCGGCTACTCCGCCATGTCGAATTTCCTTAAGGACTACAGGAAGGATTTTCGTAAGTGGGCTGTGGCGGGTGGAGTCTTCGACAATTATGACAATTCGGCCGCCGCGTTTTTCACTCAGCAGATTCGCCAGGCCGGTTCCGCCTATCGGCTGGTTCAGCAGAGCCGCCATGCGGTCAGGCCAGTCTTGCTCCGCAGCGTGCAGATCAGGTGTTGCGAGTTGTTGGAGACTCCAGTGGGCTGGAAGCGTAAACTTCAACTCTTCCTTTCCCCATGGCAGGACAACTTCAGCCATTTATTCGCAATCCTTACGATTAGGACGAGGCTGTGGCGGACGACCGTCGCCCGACGATAACATGATAAACTCCCAGCGGTTCACGAATCGATTTGAAGTCCGAAAAGCCAACCGGCTCCATCAGAGCCTGCAGTTGTTCGGGTGTGCGATGAATCATATTCAATCCGAAGACCCTGCGGAAGAAACGGTCATTTCCGTGGGCCATGGAGATGCTATTGAAGATTATGTTCGAGCCTTCCGGCATTACATCTGCAACAGCTTGGACGATATTGGTTATGTGCTCGTCATCGAGGTATTCGCAGATTCCGATCATCTTAACAATGTCTGGCGGCCGCTCGAGCATCCCCTTGACGTCGCGTACGTCGCCTTCGATGAAATGAACTTTGTCATCCAGGTCAGCCTGTTTTGCGATAGCGTGGCCATATTCGAAAGCGTCGCTGTTGAGATCGACAAGTGTTGCGAAAGAATCTCTATCGGCTTGAATCATGGCGTCGATGATAATCCGTCCCGGGCCTGCACCGAGACAAAGCACATGCACGGGGCTGTCATCTCCGTTTGGGTTGTTGTCAATGAGTCTGGCAATGAGCCTGCCGGCAAGCAGACGACGATTACGAAGGGCCATCGACATGGTGCCCGCCCCGACAAGCAGTTTGTCGGCAAGCTTTTCCGGATCGCCATCATAGCTGATGACCATGCTACGCCAGCCGCCGGGATCGCGCCAGTTGGACCTGGCCAACTCGCTTTCACCGTATCGCAGCAGGGCCTTGAGAAAGCCAGCCGGCATGTAATTTGCGAACGGATTAATCACGGCAGCCTTTATCGCCCGCTTGATTGGCGAGAGGCGTTCAAATTCAATGTCGGAAATCCAGGATTCCATCAAAAATCTCCCAAACCTTTTCCAAAATACCCCGAAAGTATAAACATTTGGAGGCCCAACTGCTAACAAACCTTTTTTGATAAATCTTGGTTTAAAGTTTTTCACCCACATAGGCCGATATTGTTTTGGGAAAATAAAGTTACTTTAAGTCCTTTAGTTTTAAGGCACTTCTCGAGGATTAGAGTTATGACAAAACGACAGTTGATTGATGAAATTGTAGAGTTGAACCCGACGGCCCAACCGGAATTCCTGGCGAAATTTGAAGATGGTGATCTTGTGGAATATCTTGACCATCTTGGTGTGCTTCGCCAGCCGCGTTTGAGCGGCGATCCACATAGGTACGACAAGTACTTTGAGGATTGCCCGTTTGTGCCGATGGCTGTTGGAGCGGTGGAAGTTCAGGAAACACGGCAGGCCGAGACAGACCAGATCGAATACGACTATGAAGATTTAGAACACCAGCATGTCACCGAATTCGAACAGCAGGAGGAAGCTGGCGAGTTGGTCACGGCTGGTGTCGCTCAAATCAGCAATGCAGATTCCGAGGTTCAAATGCCCTTCGCCAATACAGAGGAAGAATCCGAAAGCTGGCTGTTTTAAAGCCTTTATAGCTCAACAAAGGAAAAGCCTTCACTACCACCATGAGCGAGTAAAGCCATGGTGGTATGTTTTTTAAGAACTTCCATAAGAGTTGTTGACAAATTGGCGGTAAAATATATATTACCTAGCCTGCTTTTAGTCCGGCGGTTGGCCGGAGAGGCAATTTATTAGCTGAAAAGGCTAACTTTACAACCTGGGGCCGTAGCTCAATTGGTTAGAGTACCGGACTGTCGATCCGGTGGTTGCGGGTTCGACTCCCGTCGGCCTCGTTTTAAGGAAGAAGCCCAACTTTGACGTTGGGCTTTTTTTTGTGCACTTTGCGGGCAATTGGACTTAGACGCGGAAGGGGATATCAGCTCCGAAATGAGGAGCTGTCTGGAACTTTCTGACAATAAAAAGAATTGTCTCAGCCCATATTAAAACTTGACAAAAGAAGAGGCTAAATTAAACTAATTAATGCTCTGGCCCGCTTGGGAGCGGCGGAGCATTATTCGGCATGAGCCTGCCGATTCACCATTTTGGGGCAGGGGCGGAAACTCGCTCCTTCAATCCTGCCAAGTTCCCGCAGCAGTATTGCAGTTCTTTGTTGGGGTATGCAGCGGTTGGGCTATCCTCTGCCGTTGAGTTGTTTTTTCTGTAATCGTATTCCGCTCGATTGTGCTCATGGTGAAGGTGTGCACTTTTATGGAAAGGAGCCGAGCCATGAAAAGTAAATGCGGAAAAGGAGTAAAGGAGATGTTTCCCCATCGTACTCTGTATAAGTTGAGTTTGATCTCAATTATCTTAATAGCATTCGTGGGAATAGCCGATGCCGAAACAATTGCCTTACGCAGTGGCAATGGTGAAATAGGTAATAGTGATAACCTGATTTGTTTTCTCCAGAAAGGTACAGGTGACGGCCAAGGCGGATCGTTTGAAAACCCTTTTACGGCCGACGACTTTTCCAGTGCTAAAAATGGTCCCAGTGCGTTCATTACTGCACCCCATAATCCTGAATCCATTCAATGGATCAGTAACCTCCAGTCCGACACTCAGGCGAAATGGATTACATCCAGTGCCGGAGGAAATCAGGGGGCCGCACCGACAGCATTGTTTGCTATTGATTTTAACGTTCAGACCCAGAACATTACCTCGGCGAAGATCACGCTGGCCTACGCAGTTGATAATCTCCTAGGCGACAGTACCCATGAAGGGTTGTATCTAAACGGTGAAGCTATTATTGGGTCTAAGTCGCCAGGAGAGGGTGATCCTGACAATGCACCTTCTTTATTTAACAGCCAGCAAGGACCGATAACTTTTGATGTGTTAAGTCTCATTGAAACTGGAAACAATACATTGTTTCTCAACATGGTCAACAGCTCAAATATGAATCCTGGCAACCCTGCCGGACTCATTTTCAGTGCCACCGTAGAGGTTATTCCTGAACCAACTACGTTGTCGCTACTGGCGATTGGCGGGCTGGCGATGATTCGGCGTAAGAAATAAACACGCCTTGATGTGAGGGTTTGGAAGGCGGTTCCGCTCAATTGTGCTCAATGGTTAGAGTGTGTGCATTTCGAGAAAGGGGCAGAGCGATGAAAATGAAATACGTTACTTGTCTGCTCATTGCTGTGGCTGTTGTATCGCAAGCGGCAGCAACTCCGATCGAATGGTCGAGTGTAGAAGGCGGCAACGGACATTACTATGAGGTGGTGGCTGTCTCGGAAGCTATCAATTGGTCAGGCGCAAAAGATGAAGCGAAGAGAAAAACTCATGATGGGCTTGTTGGACATTTAGTAACTTTAACTTCTCAAGAAGAAAATACTTTTGTCACAGAACTCATGGCCGGAAACGAAGATACTGGTTGGGCGGGTGGCTTTCAATTACCGAATAGCGAAGAACCTGACGAAGGGTGGACTTGGATTACAGGAGAGACCTGGGACTATACAGCATGGCGTTCTCCTTACGAGCCGAACAATAATGGAGATGAGAATGCCATAGAATTGTTTGCTTCCGATCACACTATGGGGCCATCAGCTTGGAATGATTTGTCAAAAAATAATTCTTTAACGAGTTATATAGTCGAATATGAAGTTCCCGAACCGGCCACGCTGTCGCTGCTGGCTATTGGCGGGCTGACATTGATTCGGCGAAGGAAATAAAACACGTCTTGATGTGAGGGTTTGGAGGGGAAGTTCCGCTCAATTGTGCTCATGGTTAGAGTCCGCGTATATTTAAGAAAGGGGAGTAAAAAAAATGAAAACAAATATAGTTATTTATACCCTCATCTTCAGCTTGGCATTAGTGCCTGCTGTGGTACTGGGTGTTGATTATGAGGGAGCCTTTGTTAATCTCATGGGAGATGCAGGGCAAGATTATTCGGCTGTTTTTAACGATACTGGTTATATAGGTATATGGACGTCACCACAAGGTTGGGTTGAATCCCAACTCCTTTCGTACAGTACGAATACTTGGTATTACGTTAAACGTGAACTGGATCTTGATACGAACACAGGGTCCTTCTATGTAGAGGAATTGGCCAACGAACTTGGTAATCCTGCAAATCGCAACGCTTCTTACTCAGTAGGCCGTAACCCGAGCCATCCCAATACATATATAAATGACATCACGATACATTCATCGAATAGTCATGGTGCACATTGTTTTATTGATGAACTTACGGTTACTAATGATAGTGGGACCTTATTCAGTGAAAATTTTGACAATTATACTGTCGGGGAACCGCCTACTTCGGGTTGGGAAGACTATTATACAGGGCCGGCTGGCAATCCAAACTATACTCCCGAGGAAGCAGCTGCACTCGGAGTTACAATCCAGATAAACGACGAGTATTCTATGTCGGGGGAATCCTTGCGTTTCTTGGATACCGCCGGAAATATTGGTAGTCGGGTGGAATTATTGGATTCCAATTTTTCTTCATCAACAGTGGTAGTTGAATACTACATGATGACTATTCCCGAACCGGCCACGCTGTCGCTGCTGGCTATTGGCGGGCTGACATTGATTCGGCGAAAGAAATAAACCCCTCTTTGGAAGATGCGTAGGTCTGGTTATCAAACACAATGGGCAGCCCAGTTTTATGTTGCGGCCGAGTTGTCGCGTCGGGGATATCTTATAGCCCTTACCCTTGGCAATGCTCCGCGAACGGATCTCATTGCCACAAGCCCTTCGGGGAAATCCTTTCGGGTGGAAGTGAAGGGGCAGGCTTCGAAGAACTTCTGGATAATTCGACGGCATGATGTTGACAAAGACCACTTCTATGCTCTCGTATTCCTGCCAAAGACCGGTTCGCCAACTTTTTTAATCCTAACCAGCAAAGAAGTGCAAACGCTTCGCGATGAATATGCTGTTCGCATGTCCGCAAAAGGAAGCTATCGGGATGAACTGGGTGGGTTCAATTGGACATCGCCCCTTCCGCACCGCGACAGATGGGACAAACTCCCCAACTAGCAATCGGACTTAAAGATTCGCCTTTTTGTGTTTTGGCTTCAAAAACGGTTGTGTTCCAACATCTCACGGAAGATTCCCGATAGCGATGTACCAATGTCTTTGCTTGCATTACATTCAAATATTCTGTTTAATTTCTATCGTCCGGTGATCGGTAGCTGCGACAAAGAGATGCATTAGGATTTTATTGTTTTTTAAGGAAGCACAATAAGTTACGAAAATGCCCACCAACAGCAAACGGTCAAAAATTGTCGTCGCCGGGCATATATGTTTGGATATCATCCCGGAAATTAATTCCCTGGACGGTGGGCTGGAATCGATGTTAGTTCCGGGAAAGCTGATTAATGTCGGGGCGGTATCGCTTTCTCTTGGTGGTGCGGTTTCAAATACTGGGCTGGCTTTGCACAGGTTGGGACTTCCGGTCGAGCTGATGGGCAAAGTCGGCCAGGACGCTTTTGGGCAGATCATTCTGGATTATTTGGAGTCCCAAAACCCTGGCCTCGCTAAAGGCATGATCCGAAGTGATTCCGGCCAGACCTCTTACACGATTGTTATAAGCCCGCCCGGTGTGGACAGGGTATTCTTGCATTGCCCCGGAGAAAATGACAATTTTCTGGCTGAACACATTGATTACGCGAAGGTTGCTGAGGCGAACCTGTTCCACTTCGGCTATCCGCCGTTAATGCGGTCGATGTACGAAAACGATGGCCGGGAGTTGGTAAAAGTATTCAGCTCCGTAAAACAAAATGGCGTAACAACATCGTTGGATATGGCTTTGGCGGACCCCAGCTCGCCTGCCGGCAAAGCTGATTGGGCGAAAATACTTGCGGCAACCCTTCCCTATGTGGATATATTCCTGCCCAGCGTGGATGAGATACTTTTTATGTTGGACCGTGACCGATTTAGAGAACTTCAGGAGCAATCCGGCGGTAGTGTCCTGGACGTCGTAGATGACTCGATGTTGGATTGGGTTGCGAGTAAGCTCATTGAAATGGGTGCATCTGTCGTGGTGTTAAAATTAGGCGACAAGGGACTTTATCTTCGGACAACGAAGGACGAAACCCTACTGGCAGCAATGGGAAAGGCGCGTCCTTCGGGGCTTGATTTATGGGTAGGCAGAGAATTGTATTCTCCGTGCTTTGATGTCGATGTTGTAGGCACTACAGGTTCTGGAGATTGCACTATTGCGGGCTTTTTAGCTGGATTTGCCAGGGACCTTGCCCCGGGAGAGGCGCTGACTACCGCTGTTGCTGTCGGAGCTTGCAATGTTGAAGCTGCTGACGCGACCAGTGGCGTACGAACTTGGCTTGAAACGCAGGAACGAATCAAGGCAGGCTGGCAAAAAAGACCGCCGTCTGAGAGTTTTTCATCGTGGCACCAATCTTCGCAATGTGGCGTCTTGGCTGGAGCAACCGATTGCCGCGAAGAATAATGTCCCAAAGTGAGAGATTTGTTGGGCATAGAGAGGTCAATTATGGCAATTAAAGAATCTGAAAAGTTGATCAATATTATCGGCCCAGCATTGCGCTTATTGCTGGCAGATGCAAATAGTCCAAGGCTTGTCCGGTTTACGGAATCTTCCGAAGATACTGTTGAAAGTGCTTTGACGTTCGAGCCGGCCACTGGCGCTGAGGAAAGGCAAATAGTAGAAGAGCTATCTACTGCAATACAAACCGCTGAAGGTTCTGTTTCGAATGTTCTGGTTCCCGGTTTAGGTCTTTTCTCTGTTTGGGGAGAAACTACTACCGCAGGCAGGGTCGCTGGCAAGGTCGCAGTTGTAACTGGTGCAGCCCAGGGTTTCGGTCTGGAAATCGCCCAGGACCTCGCCAGTCAGGGAGCCTGCGTTGTGCTTGCGGATATTAATAAAAAAGGCGCAGCCAAGGCCGCCGAAAAACTATGCAAAACTTTCGGGCAAGGCAGAGCTATAGGCTTGGCGATGAACGTCACCGAAGGCGAGTCGATTAGCCAGGCCATTCATCAGGGGGTTCGCAAGTACGGCGGGTTTGATCTTTTTATCTCCAATGCGGGAGTACTGAAAGCCGAAAGCGTGAAAACCCAGACGGAAAAAGATTTCGATTTCGTCACAGCCGTCAACTACAAGGGCTACTTCCTCTGCGTTCAGAAAGTCGCGCCAGTACTCGCAATACAGCATCTGGCTTGTGCGGATTACACAAGTGATATCATCCAGATTAACTCCAAGAGCGGACTGGTAGGCTCGAATCGAAACGGTGCCTACGCAGGCAGCAAGTTCGGCGGCATCGGCCTTACCCAGTCGTTTGCGATGGAACTTATCGAAGACGGCATCAAGGTAAATTCTATCTGCCCGGGGAACTTCTTTGATGGCCCGCTTTGGTCAGACCCGGAAAACGGCCTGTTTGTCCAGTATTTACGAACGGGCAAAATACCCGGCGCGAAAACCATCGAAGACGTTAGGAAGGGTTACGAAGCCAAAGTCCCAATGGGTCGAGGCTGCACAACGTCCGATGTGATGAAGGCAGCGTATTATCTCATAGATCAGCAATATGAAACTGGACAGGCTCTACCGGTAACCGGTGGGCAGGTCATGCTAAGCTAAAACCAAAAAGAAAAATTCAAATGACGAAAAAAGTGATTCCAGATACTCAGTACGCGGTTCAGCTTGTAGGCCCCAGCGAGTTAACGCTGAATAAAAACAAGGAAGTTCACAAGCCCGGACCAACGCAAATACTGGCCAGGGTCGAAGCCGTAGGCCTGTGTTTTTCAGACCTGAAACTGCTGAAACAATTTGACGCTCATGCGCGTAAGAGCGAGATAGTCAGCGGTATGTCGAAAGAAACACTTGCCGAAATTCCCAGCTATGCCTCCGGTCAAAAACCGACAGTTCCCGGCCATGAAGCTGTCTGTATAATCGTAGCCGTTGGCGATGAAGTCAAACGTCACAAAGTTGGCGAGCGAGTTTTAGTCCAAACAGACTATCGCGAATTAAAGACGGCCAAGTCCAACGCAGCTTTTGGCTATAACTTTGAAGGTGCGTTGCAGGAATATGTTCTCATGGATGAACGTGTCGTGATAGACCCAATTAGTGACGAGAGGTTCCTTATCCCTGCCAGCGGGGATCTTAGTGCCTCTGCCATAGCTCTTATCGAACCGTGGGCATGCGTTGAAGATTCATATATAACTTCCGAGCGAAACACTATAAAGGCCGGCGGGCGATTGCTATTGATTGCTGAAGCAGGACGAAAGATTTCAGGTTTATCTGAGAGTTTCTCTGGCCAAGGCGGCCCGGAATCTATCACTGTTATATCCAAAGACCCCACACAGATAGATGCAATTCAACAGCTTGGCTTACCCGTTAGGGCGGCCGCTTGCATCGAAGAACTGTCCGATGCATCCTTTGATGATATCGTTTATCTTGGTGCCGACAAAGCAACAGTTGAATTTTTGGGTAGCAAACTTGCAAATCAGGGAGTTTTCAATGTAGTTACTGCCGGGGGAAAATTTGCCCAGCCGATAACAATCGACGTCGGCCGTGTACATTACGGTATGACACGTTGGTGCGGCACGACGAGTGAAAATATTGCCGATGGATATAAACACATTCCGCAGACTGGTGAAATTCGTGATGGGGAGAAACTTATTGTTGTCGGAGCTGCCGGACCGATGGGGCAGATGCATGTAATACGGAATCTTTGCCTGGGCAAGAAAGATGTCACGCTTATCGGAACAGACTTTGATTCTGAGCGTTTGAAATCTCTTGCTGCTAAGGCCGAGCCGCTGGCAGCCGCCAATGATGTTGACCTCCAACTGGTTAATCCGCAGACCACGCCCATGGATGAAAAATTTAGCTATATTGCACTGATGGCGCCTGTAGCGCCGCTGGTCGCCAAAGCCATTGAAGATAGCTCAAACGGCTGCCTTATAAACATTTTCGCCGGCATACCAGCAGGCACGCTGCAGGAGCTTGATCTTGACACTTATATTGCCAATCAATGCTGGATGTTCGGCACGAGTGGCTCGACAATTGAAGATATGAAGATCGTATTGAAGCGAACCGAGTCAGGGCAACTCAACACTAATTGCAGTGCCGACGCTATTTCCGGAATGGCCGGCGCTATTGACGGAATTGCAGCTGTTGAAAACAGAACATTGGCAGGCAAGATAATAGTTTACCCGGCCTTGAAAGAACTCGACCTGATGCCATTGACCCAGCTAAAGGACAAATTACCAGCCGTAGCGTCCAAGCTTGAAAACGGAATGTGGACTAAAGCTTCCGAAGATGAATTACTGAGCTGTCTTGCAGACAGATGACTTCGTTGTTGTGTCTCCCGAAATTCCTTTTAACGAAGTTCGGAACTTTCATTTAAACTGCGAATGCCGATAATTATCCAAGCGCCACATCCAATGTCATCATAACAGCAAAGCCGAAGATTGCGCCCATAGTGGCTATATCTACGTTTCCCTTTCGCTGTGATTCCGGCACGAGTTCCTCGACGACGACGAATATCATCGCCCCAGCGGCAAAGGCCAGTGCATAGGGCAGTATCGCCTCCATCGACAGGACGAGCACAGCGCCCAAAACACCGGCTACTGGTTCGACAACGGCTGAAAGCTGGCCGTACCAAAGAGCTTTCAATCTTCCCATTCCTTCCCGTCTTAGCGGGAGCGAAACTGCCGACCCTTCAGGGAAATTCTGCAAACCGATGCCGATGGCCAGTGCGATAGCTGCGCCAAGTTGGGCAGGTTTATCTGCAACGAATTGTGTCGCTCCAAACGCTACACCGACAGCAAGGCCTTCGGGGATGTTATGCAAAGTAATGGCAAGGACAAGCAATGTGCTTCTCTGCCAGCTTGTCTTGATGCCTTCGGCGATTGCCAGGTCCGGGTGCAGGTGGGGAAGGATTCTGTCGATTACTCTCAGGCAAACCGCACCAAGAACAAAACCTATCAAGGGGGGCAGCCATTTGAGCGAGCCGTACCCAAGATCCACCGACATGTCGATTGCCGGGGCGAGAAGGCTCCAGAAGCTCGCAGCAACCATTACCCCAGCAGCCATGCCAAGCGAAGCGTCCAGGAACTTTTGGGAAACGTTCTTTGTGAAAATGACAATTGCGGCCCCTAAAGCGGTTACGCCCCATGTGAAAATGGTCGCCAACAGGGCCTGAACTATGGGACTCAGATTTGCGAACCAATCCATAACTTGACTCCTTTCAAGTTACCAAGTCCAACTCTTGAAATGCAATACATCCACTCAGCAATTACCGTTAACTTTCTGTCTGCTGTGATGCTGAAAAAACGGAGAGGGTGGGATTCGAACCCACGGTACCTTTCGGCACACCGGTTTTCGAGACCGGCACAATCAACCGCTCTGCCACCTCTCCAAGAGAAATACAATCGGCGCATTCTGCGTACTTTTCCCTCGGATTGCAAGGTTTTAGAGCATCTTTAGCCTTTTTGTCTTTAAGTTAACCCAGATCTTTGGTGTTCGTTAAAATCACTCTTGCTCTGAGCATTCCGATCTTTTGTATCCCTTTAGCAGTTTGATGTTTGTTTCGACTATTTCTTTCATGAAGGATATGTCGGACTCGGTTGCCTTTTCGAGTTGGTTTGCGTGGGCAGGTGTGAGAATCTTTGCGGCAGGGGGGATTGAACTGCCAGCCGGGATTTCCACACCCTGGACTAAAGCGCGAGCAGCTACGAATGTGCCGACACCGATGTTTGCCTTGAATATTGTCGCGCCGAAACCTACGAAGCTGTCTGCTCCGATCTCGCATGGGCCATGAACTATCGAACCGTGAGCCAACGAGCATCTCGGCCCTATCTTCACACCTGTTCCGCCTAGCGCATGAATAATCACGCCTTCCTGCACGTTGCACTGGGGGCCTATCTCTATCCTGGTTACCTTGCCGTCGCTTCCCGCTTCGTCTGCCCGTATTACCGCTCCGTAGCCTACGAAGACGCCGGGATGTATGACCACGTTGCCTATAATCCGAGCTGTGTCGGCGATGAAGGCTGACGGGTCAATACTTGGCATATCGCCCTGCGGATTCGGTTGAATTGTCAGATTTGATTTATTCAAAACAAGCTCACAAAAGACCAACTCGATAACGAAGTGATGTATTCTGCCCAAATCTTTAAAAATGTCAAAAGTTAACCAAGCCGGCCTGTCATTTGGACAAGATTATCACATTATTTTGTGAAAAAATTCACCAATTGTATATAATGGCAAGTGAAGGGATTCGGGGACAATTGGCCATGGATAACAGGTTTTATTTATGAACCTTACAGCATCGATTTGGTGTTTATAATATTTCTTCGCATTGAATATGAGTCTTAATGAAAACATCCAGCGCAGACGGCTGACGATAGGCGGGCAGGTTCAGGGCGTGGGCTTTCGTCCGTTTGTTTACAGGCTTGCCTGTGAGCTTGGGCTTGTCGGCTGGGTCGTCAATGATGCCCAGGGCGTTACCGTAGAAGTTCAGGCTGGAAGCGCCCAGCTGTCGGAGTTTATGCGTCTGCTGACTGAGGAGCTTCCTCCGCTGGCGAAAATTTCCCGTATAGATGAACAGGACATCGATGTCGATCCGCTCTGTGATGAGTTCATAATTAAGCCCAGCAGCGGTGGGGAGCTTTCGGATGCCCAGGTAACTGTCGATACGGCTACCTGCCAGGACTGCCTGCGAGAGATGCGCGACCCCGCCGACCCGCGATACAGATATCCGTTCATCAATTGCACGAATTGCGGGCCCAGATATTCGATTGTCCGCAAGATACCTTACGACCGGCCTAACACGACCATGGCTGAATTTCCGATGTGCTCGCTTTGCGGGTCGGAATATGCAGATCCAGCCGACCGCCGCTTCCATGCCCAGCCGGTAGCTTGCCAAAAGTGTGGACCTGAGGTCTGGCTGGTAGATACGCATGGCAAGCAGATAGTCGCTAGCGAAAGTGCGATTGACGAAACTGCCAAGCTACTCAAAGCCGGGAAAATTGTCGCTATAAAGGGGCTGGGCGGCTTCCATCTGGCGTGCCGGGCAGACGATGATCACGTTGTTAAGCGTCTTCGCCGCAAGAAACGCAGAGATGCCAAACCCTTTGCCGTTATGGTTAGGGATATCGCAGCAGCACAGGAGATTTGCGATATTAATGAGGACGCTCGCAAGCTCCTGACAGGCCCGATATGCCCGATAGTGCTTTGTCCTAAGAAGGCCCAGGCCAATATTGCCGCTTCAGTTTCAGACGGGCTGGATTCTTTGGGCGTTCTCCTACCTTACGCACCGCTTCATCATCTTCTGTTCGATCTTGGCCTTGGGCCTATGGTAATGACCTCGGGTAATTACTCCGAAGAGCCCCTCGTCAAAGACAACGATGCCGCTGTAGCTCATCTTGGACGTATTGCCGATGGGATACTGCTTCACAACAGGCCAATCGAGCGGCCGATGGACGATAGCGTTGTGCAGTCTTCGGGTAAGGGTCGGCTTCATGTATTGCGCCGGGCACGCGGATATGCGCCGATGCCGATTAAACTTTCCGGCGTAGCTCAAACAACACCTGCAGTGCTCGCAGTCGGCGCCGAGCTAAAAAGCGCCGTTAGCCTGCTTAAAGATGACAGGGCGGTTTTGAGCGAACATATTGGCGACCTCAAGGACGGCAGAAACTACCGCCACTTTATCGATGTAATTAATAATCTCGAGCATCTATTCGAGTTTTCTCCCGAAGCAATAGCAGCCGACTCGCATCCTCAATATCTCTCAAGCGAATATGCCTTAAAGCGGCATCGCGGGGAGTTGGCTGGCAGGGCTGCGTTGCCGGTTGTACGTGTCCAGCATCATCACGCACATGTCGCGTCGTGCATGGCGGAAAATGACGTATCTGAGCCGGTGATAGGCCTGGTGTGCGATGGCGTGGGCTACGGCGATGACGGGGCAGTGTGGGGTTGCGAAGTTCTCCGGGCCGATTTGACGGATTACCAGCGCCTTGGCCATCTGCGTTATACGCCGCTTTTAGGTGGCGACGCAGCAGCGGTTGAGACATATCGGCCTGCACTGGCGGTTCTTTGGGATACATTTGGCGAGTCTTGCGCTGACCTGGCAATATTGCATAAAATGGTTGCCGAGCAGAGGAGCCTCGATACCGCATTTGAAATGTTATCAGCCGGTTTTAATTGCCCTCCCAGCAGTTCGCTTGGCAGGTGGTTTGACGCTGTGGCGGCTCTTTGCGATGTTGCCCATACAAACCGTTTCGAGGCTCAGGCGCCGATGCTTCTGGAATCGGCTATTACCCCCGGAATCAGGTCAAGTTATGATTTTACATTAACTTCCTCGGGTCCTTTCGAGATAGACCTTCGCCCGATGGTGGAAGAGATAGTGCACGATATTACTGTTTCCACCGCGCCCGGCGTGATTGCAGCTAAGTTTCATAATACGGTTATCTTGTTCCTCACTGCCGCTGCAATACGGGCAAGAGAAGAAACAAAAATTTCCACAGTAGCGCTGACGGGGGGCTGTTTTGCCAATCGCTACCTGACGGCTGGCCTGGCGGCAATTCTCGTTGCGGATGAATTTACGGTTCTTTTGCATGAGAACGTCCCGTCGAACGATGGCGGAATCGCACTGGGCCAGGCTGTTGTGGCAGCGGCGAAAATTGCCAAAAGCAAACATCCCAGCCAAAAAGGCAGAAAAGCGGATAGAATATAGTAAACGCAGCTGGCAAAAACGGCTGCCAGGGGTGAAGTCTTATTCGGGAGTTCTGGCATGAGCAAGCGGATATTAATTGCCGACGACGATCCGGATTTGCGGGAAGCTGCGGGGATAATTCTGAGTTCCTGCGGTTATGAAGTCCTTATGGCTGGAAGTGCATCTCAAGCCCTGGAAACGCTCCAGTCCGAGCAAGTCGATTTGATGATTCTCGATGTTATGATGGAAACGCATACAGAGGGCTTCCACCTTGCATATCGTATTCGTCAGGACGATAAGCTAAAAAAGCTTCCGATTATCATGCTGACCGGCATAGAAGCTGATATGGGAGAAATGCTGGAACCCGGCAAAAGCGGAGATTACCTGCCAGTCGAAGGTTACCTTCGCAAGCCCCTCGACCCCGAGGAGTTCAGGGAAAAAGTAGCCCAGTGTATTAAATAGAGGTTTAATCATGCTTGGGCAGATTTTACCAAAGGAAAAATTCGCGGACTTTGCAGCATATCTTATGCGGGACAACCGACTCGCGGCCCCCGTAGCGAAGGGGCACCAGTTCATTTTTGCTGTCATCGAAACGCCAGATGAAATCGGCCGGATAAGGTTGGATTATGACATTACTATCCTTCCGCCGAAAAAACTTATCATGCCGCAATACGAAAAGCTGCTGAATTTCACCAGCCGAAGCCCCGAAGGTGTCAGTCCATCCATCAAGGCCCAGCCGACGGTCATTCTCGGCGTGCATCCCTACGACCTGCACGGCCTGGCGTGTACCGACGTTGCGATGTGTCAGGTTCCTCTGGATGCGAACTATAAATCCCGTCGTGAGATGACGAAACTCATCGGGCTTAACATTCAACAATATGTCAACGAGTATCAGTTCATGGCTGACATGAAAACACTCGAACCACCCGAGGGCGGTTACGAACTGTTCCTGACCGATATCGGCGACCGCTACTTCGTTGAGATCGGCTCAGCAGATGGTGAAGCGATGATTGAAGGCAGCGGCCTTTTCGTGCCAACTGAAAAAAGCGACCAAAAAGCTCGTCATGAATATGACGTCATAAAGCAGAATAATTTCCCCAAAAAAATCCCCTACGACACTAAACGTCTGCCGGAAATGCTCGACGCCAGTTACGACTCGCTGCTGTGGGATGCACTTGCACGGCAGTGCTTCAGTTGTGGCACTTGCACGAACGTCTGCCCGACATGCTACTGCTTCGACGTATTGGACAAGCTCAATGTCGATGTCAAAAGCGGCATCAGGCGGCGGCAGTGGGATTCGTGCCAGCTTAAGGTTTTTGCCGAGGTTGCCGGCGGGGAGAACTTCCGAGAAACACGCGGCTCACGGTTGCGGCATCGCATGTTCCGTAAGGGTAAGTTCGTTTACGAGCGTACCGGCAAACTCGGCTGCGTTGGTTGCGGACGATGTATCCATCATTGCGTTGCAAGGATATCGATACTCGAAGCGTTCCAGCAGATAGCACATGAAGTGCAGGAAATGCAGAAAGGTCTGCCGCACAGGTAAAAAATGAGTACACAAGCAATACAAGGACCCCAAGAGTTTAGCTCGCCTTACGAGCCCCGCTATGCGAGGGTAGCACAGGTGCAGCACTTTACCGAGCACGAGAACTACTTACGCTTTGAATTTACCGACGGGCAGCCCATCGAATACAAGGCTGGGCAATTCATGGAACTGAGCCTGTTCGGACTTGGTGAAGCGCCAATATCAATCTGTTCGGCACCGGGCCGGAGAAACGATCTTGAGATGTGCATCCGGGCTGTCGGCGACGTTACCAACGGCACGGCCAGGCTTGTGGTGGGGGATATGGTCGGTCTTCGCGGGCCTTTTGGCAACGGTTTTGATATGGACGCGGTGGCCGGCAAGGATTTGCTGTTTATTGCCGGCGGGCTCGGACTTGTCCCGAGCAGGAGTTTCATTCTGTCTGCCTTGGCTAACCGCGAAAAATATAACCGCATGATGGTCCTTTATGGGGCTCGGACTCCCAGGGACATGCTCTTTACCGAGGATTTGTACAAATGGGCTGATAGGGATGATTGCGAATTTCTGATGACGGTTGATCGCGGCGACAAGAGCTGGTCCGGCAATACCGGTGTAATAACGACGCTTTTCCGGAAGCTCGAAAAGATCGATCCAGCCAACACGGTAGCGTTCATCATAGGCCCGCCGGTTATGTTCAAGTTCGCCGTACTCGAGGCGCTTTCCATGGGCCTGCGAAAAAATAACATTTTCTGTTCGCTCGAAAGGCGGATGAAGTGCGGGCTCGGAAAGTGCGGCCACTGTCAGATAAGGAACGTCTACGTCTGCCAGGAAGGGCCGATTTTCAATTATGCAGAGGTCGCGAAGTTGCGCGAGGGAATTTGATGCCAAAGAAAGTAAAAATCGCGTTTCATGACTTTACCAGCTGCGAAGGTTGCCAGCTACAGGTCCTCAACTGCGAGGAAGAGCTGCTGGATTTACTCGGTTCGGTGGAGATTGTCTATTTCCGCGAGGCTATCGACAACAAGGAAGATGATTACGATATCGCTTTCATCGAGGGTGCTTTTACTCGCGAATCCGATCGGCCGCGGCTGGAGCATATCCGCAAGTGCGCGAAGATTGTTGTGGGGCTGGGTGCGTGTGCGACGACCGGCGGACTCAATGTTCTGAAAAACTATCGTGGTATCGAAGAGTCTATGAAAAAGGTCTACGGCGACAAGGCCAACTGGTATGAGACGTCTGCGGCTTTGCCGATAGACGCCGCCATCAAGGTCGATTACAAAGTCCACGGCTGTCCGATTCCAAAGCAGGAATTCCTGGAAGTGGTCGAAAGTTTACTTGCAGGCCGAAAGCCCCAGGTGCCAGATTATCCCGTCTGTGTGGAATGTAAGTTAAGGGAAAATCAGTGCTTATACCATAAGGGGCAGTATTGTATGGGCGTTATCGCCCGGGCTGGCTGTAATGCGTGGTGTCCGAGTTACGGCGGACGGTGCTTTGCCTGCAGAGGAGTGATAACCGATCCGAACAATGAAGCCACCAAGGAAATTCTTGATGAGTTCGGCCTGACGATTGAGCAGATACTTGATGAGTTCAGGCTTTTTAACGGCGTGTTCGAAATATCCGAGCCGCCCAGCGAGGATATGACAGTTCCACCATGGGACCCGAACGCCGAAAAGGGATCGAAGTCGAAATAGGGGTGCAAAAATGACAAGAAACCTGGACATTAACGTTCACCACCTCACACGTGTCGAGGGGCACGGTAATATTGTTGTGCGGGCCAAGGACGGCTGCGTCGAAAAGTGTGTGCTGGAGATTGTCGAAACTCCGCGCGTGTTTGAGTCAATGTTGCAGGGGCTTAGTTGGCGCGATACTTCGCTTCTGACGTGCCGGATATGCGGCATCTGTTCGGTCGGCCATACACTGGCGAGCATTCAGGCGACGGACGATGCGTTCGGAACTGAGATAACGCCTGAAACGCTGGTTATGCGGAAAATAATGGGTTATGCAGAATTGATTCAATCTCACGTTTTGCATGTTTACTTTTTGGCTGCCCCGGATGCCTTCGACGCACCCAGTGTGATTCCACTTGCTGCGACTCATCCCGAGGTAGTCAAACGGGCCTTGAAGCTAAAAAGAATGGCCAACTATGTATGCGAAGTTTTCTGCGGCCGCCACGTCCACCCGATTTCACTCGTGCCGGGCGGCTTTACTTATGTACCGCCCCAAAAAGGACTGCTCCAACTGAAAGAGCTTCTTGCTGACTGCGATTCTGACATAGACGCGACGATTGAAACAGTTGCTTCGATAAAAGAAAAATTCCCCGTCTTTGATCGGCCTAGAGAAGAACTCAGCCTGACCCATCCAGATGAATACGCGTTTTATAACGGCCAGCTCAAAAGCTCCGTAGCCGGTGTTATCGACCATCACGATTACGAGCAGTTCATACACGAAAAGATGGTAAAACATTCGACCTCGAAGCATGTTTTCAACACGGGCGAGTCGCTGGCGGTAGGGGCACTGGCCAGGTTCAATAACAATCACGAGCAGCTTAACTTGCGCGGCCGCTCAGCTGCCGAAGCGATAGGTCTGGAAGCTCCGTGTTACAATCCGTTTGCCAATAATTTCGCCCAGACCGTCGAGATAGCGCACTGCTTCGATGAGATGAGCAGATTGCTCGATGAACTTATCGAGATGGATTTATCCGAGGCTACACTAAACCCGAATGTTGTTCCCAAGGCCGGCCGGGGCAAGGGGCTGACCGAAGTGCCGCGTGGCCTGCTTGTTCACGACTATACGTACAACGATGATGGAATCTGCATAGACGCCAATATCGTCATTCCCACCGGCATGAATCTCGGCAACATTGACCTCGACATGCAAAATTATGTACCGGGCGTAATCGATAAACGCAGCCAGGATGAAATCCAGCACGACCTCGAAATGCTGGTCCGCTCATACGACCCGTGTATCAGCTGCTCTGTCCATCTGCTGGACGTGAAGTGGATTTAGAGTCTTTGTTTATTTCACAACCACGGCTGTGCCGTAGGCGAGGATTTCTGCTGCACCGCCCATTATCTCCGACGTGGCGAAGCGCATGCTCACGACGGCGTTGGCGCCAAGTTGCTCGGCGTGTTGAGCCATTCTGTCCAGTGCCTGCTCGCGAGATTCGGCCATAAGTTTTGTATATTCGGTAACTTCTCCGCCTACAAGGTTTTTCAGCCCAGCCAGGAGGTCCTTACCGACGTGCCGTGCACGCACAGAGTTGCCTCGAACCGTCCCGAGTGTTTTGGTGATGTTCTTGCCTGATATGGTTTCACTGGTAACGATAATCATCTTTCGACCTCCCGGGAGTATTTATCGATTTTCCTCAGCGTCAGCCGCTCTCGCAGGACTGAGACAAACAGGACAACAATGCCGACTATCAAGGCAACTACGCCTATACGAAGTGCGATAGCGATATTTGGGTTTTTAATGAATTCCTCTATCAGCTCAAATGCGCCGTAACAAAGCAGTACGATCGCGCCGATTGAAAACAGAATCCACGCAATATTGCGTTCCAGCCGATTGTAAATGCCGGACCAGTATTTTTCCAACTCGGCGTCCGAAGGTTCCTTGAACTTGATCATGTCGAGTTCCTCCTTCAGGTCTTTATAGTCCAACAGCTCTTTTTTGCATTCCTCGCATTCGGCTAGATGGGCTTCGAACTGCTGCCGCTGCTTGGTGGGCAGTTCGCTGTCGATGTATCCCATCATCATTGCCTTATAATCTTCGCAACTCATTTTGTGTGACCTTTTGATTGCGGTTCCAGAAACTTTCGCAGCGCCTTGCGGGCGCTGTGCAGCCGTGAGGCTATGGTTCCGATGGGGATTTCCAGCAGTTCTGCTATTTCCTTATACGAGAGATGCTGAAAATGGCTCATCACGATTATCTCTCTGTGGATATCCGGCAGTTTCATTATTGCGCGCCAAAGGCGTTCGGTCCGTTCGTTTCTTTCAGCCAGCAGGCTCGGGTCGAACCGGGAAGCCTCCCCCGGGAGGTTCTCATGAAGCTCGACCCCAGCCTTGTTCGATTTTTTCCTAAGCCGGCTGATGCAGACGTTGCGCAGTATCGTCGAATACCATGTGTAAAAGCTGGATCGTGAATTGAACTTTTTTATTCCTCGCCAAGCCCGTACGAACGCCTCCTGCGAAGCGTCGTGGGCATCGTGATGACAGCCCAGAAACATGCTCGCAGTTCCAATGGCCCGCCCGGCATACTTTTTGGCCAGTACGCCGAAAGCGTCCGTGTCGCCGGATTGGCAGCGACTTATCAAAGCGTCTTCGGAATGATCCACGTCAATTATGTCCAGCTGAATAAATGTCTTACGATTTGGCCCCCAAGGGGACCATACCAAAACGCCATCAAAAAGATTAAGTGTTTTATAGCGTTTAATCCACAAAAATAGACGTTGGCAGTTGGTGTTTTATTCGCGGCAAAAAGAAAGAATATTACCTTTCTTTGCCGGCTTGTTCTGGCTGGACTGGCTGGGGTGTGTGGTTTTCGCCGACAACTTCACCGCCGAGTGTCTTGATGACAGGCTGGGGGTTTTCTTTTTCGTGATTGAGCAGCTGCAGTTCCAGTTCCTTCTGTTTTTCCGGCTCGAGGGATTTGAATCCCTGCCGTCCACGGCACTTGGGATATTTAGAGCAGCTCAGCCATGGCCCGCGCTTCGAGCGGCGCATATTCAGCGGGCTTTCGCATTTCGGGCAGGGCAGATCGATCTGCAACGGCGGGGCGGAGGGCTGCTTTACAAAGCCCTTCCTGTCGAGATTCACAATCCCGTTGCAGTCCGGATAAGTGGAGCAACTTAAGAAAGGCCCGAACCGTCCCTTTCTCAATTGCATTTCCTTGCCGCACTTCGGGCAGGCGATGTCGACGAACGTCTTTTCGGCTTTTTTGCCTTCTTTATCAACCGGATAAGTCGTCTTGCAGTCCGGGTAGCCGGTGCAGGCGAGGTATCGGCCGTTCTTGCTGAAACGGTATACCATCTCCTTACCGCAGTCTTCGCATTTGTAATCACTGGGCGAGGTTTCTGCCTTGGCGTGAACCATGTTTTCGCCGGCCTTTTTGAGGTTCTCGCTGAACGGGCCGTAGAATGCCTCGAGCACCTTAACCCAGTCAGCATTCGATTCCTCGACCTTGTCGAGTTCATCTTCCATATGTGCGGTGAATCGCACGTCGAAAATCTTCGGGAAGTGCTTTGTCAGCTTATCGGTAACGACGATTCCAAGGTCTGTCGGATGGAACGATCTTTCAAGTTGCTCAACGTATTTGCGAGCCTGAATGGTCTGAATAATCGCAGCATATGTACTCGGCCGACCGATGCCTTCAGCTTCCAGCGCCTTTACCAACGAAGCTTCGGTGTACCTCGGTGGCGGCTGGGTGAAGTGTTGAGAAGGGTCGATAACGACGGGGCCGACGTTTTGGTTTTCTTCCAGCGCGGGCAATATCTGGTCGCCACTTTTCGGAAGGCCCGCTACCCTAAGGAAGCCGTCGAATCCGAGTGTCCTGCCGAGTGCTTTAAATGCGGCGTCGCCAGCTTCGGTTTTAGCGGTAATTTCCGCTTCGGCTACGTTCCATATTGCCGGCGGCATCTGGCTGGCGACGAAACGCTTCCAGATAAGGCTGTAGAGCTTGAATTGCTCTTCGTTGAGAGAACTGGCAATTTCTTCAGGCTTGCGGCTGGCGTCAGTGGGGCGGACAGCCTCGTGAGCTTCCTGTGCCCGCTGGCCGGAGGAGTAAATGTTGGGTTTTTCCGGGACGTAATTATCGCCGTAGCTCTGGGCTATCAACTGGCGAACCTGTTCGATAGCTACTTTCGAGATGTTTCGGCTGTCGGTTCGCATATAAGTAATCAAACCGACGCTGCCTTCGCACGGAATTTCTATGCCCTCGTAAAGCTGCTGGGCGATACGCATAGTCCTCGATGTAGAAAAGCGAAGCTGAACCGAAGCCGCCTGCTGAAGCGACGACGTGGTGAATGGTGCCGGTGGCTTGGACTTGCTTTGACGCTGCGAAAGGGCGGTTATCAGGTATTGTGGTGTTTTGTCGGAAACTTTACCTACAACAGTGACGATATTTTTCGCCGGCCCTTTGCCCTTGGGATTTTCACTTCGCTGTATTTCTTCCACTTCCAGGCCGAGCGCTTTGGCAATTCCTATGGCGGTCTCGTCTGAATCGGTGGAGAACTTGTCGCCTTTGAATTTTGTCAGTTCGGCCCGGAACGCATTTTTCTCAGTCAGAAATTCCTGCTGCTCGTTACGCGTTGGGGGATTGCCTTTTTCGTCCCGCTGGGCCATGAACTTTGCCCACTCGGCTGCTACAGAGCCTGCCTGGGGACAATCAGGAGTAAATATCGCTGAAATCTTCCAATACTCCTGGGGATTGAATGCGTCGATATCCCGCTCGCGTTCTACAATAAGCCTGACAGCCACTGATTGGACCCGGCCCGCGGATAAGCCCGGAGAAACTTTTTTCCAAAGTAGCGGCGAAACCTGGTAGCCGACAATGCGGTCGAGAATACGCCGGGCCTGCTGGGCGTTGACCATGTCCATGTCGATGTCACGCGGATGGGCAAAAGCGTCGCGGATTGCGCCAGCGGTTATTTCGTTGAAAACAACACGTCTGAGTTTTTCCGGCTTTGCGCCGAGAGATTCAGCTAAGTGCCACGCGATAGCTTCTCCCTCACGGTCAAGGTCGGTTGCCAGAAATACCTGCGGCGCCTGCTTTGCGGCCTTTTTCAGTTCTGCCAGAACCTTGCGTCGGCCTACAAGCGGTTCATATGTCGGGGTAAAGCCAGCTTCAATGTCTACGCCGATGTTTTTCTTGGGCAGGTCTCGGACATGCCCCATGCTGGCGCGCACAATGTAATCGTTGCCAAGATAGCGGTTAATGGTCTTGGCCTTGGCTGGCGATTCTACGACGACCAGGTTCTTGCCGTTTTGGTCTGCCTTGGAACCGGAAGACCTTGAGCCGCTTTTTTTAGCTCGCTTTGCAGTCTTCTTTTTAGTTTTTCCAGAAGTCTCAGCCATTTCTCACGTTACTTAAGTCGAGTCATTTTAGCGCGATCCAGTATGTAAACTGGCGAAACATCATTCGCTTTGCAAGTAGCCTTGTCAAGTCAAAGCCCTTGGTTTTGGTCGGCTAATTGCCGTAAGTGTCATCATTAAAAGTAAATAGGAAAACCAATTGCAAGAGCAAAACATTATTGTTTTTTCACCCCTTTGAGTAGTTCGCGACGGAAAACCACCAGAAATCCCCTACAAAAACCCATTCTGGGAGTATATCATTCTTACAGCAGATCAATAGAAAAGGGGCTTATTATGCGAGCGATTACTTTTCTCACGTGTTTCTTATGTATTTCGATTTTGGCAAGTCTCGGCTGTGAAGGCGTACAGCATGAGGTGCTTGCATCCGAGGCTTCGGCAGAATACGCCGGCGCACCAGAACTGGAAGCAAAAGCTATGCGGGCCAGGGGCATGTTGGCCGGAGGCTATGTTGCACAAACCTCAGCCGGCGGCGCAAATGGCGGTTCCAGCGTGGCGAAGGTAGACCCGCGAAAGATGATCTACACGGCCAACTTGAGAATTCTCGTGGCAGAGCCCCGCCAGTCGGTGCAGGCTGCTAGGGATTACGCGATAGGGTTGGGCGGCTACATGCAGAACTTGACGGGCAATTCCATCGTTATGCGCATCCCGACTGAGAAGTTTGAGCAGGCAATTAAGCATCTGGAGGGCATGGGTGTCGTAATCGATAAAAACATCACCGCACAGGACGTAACAGAGCGATATGTCGATCTTGAGATCCGCCTGAAAAATTCCAAGGCGCTTCTGGAAAAACTCCGCAATCTTCTCGACAGGGCGACGACTGTAAAAGACGCATTGCAGGTCGAAAGGGAAATAGCCCGTGTCCAAAGCGAGGTCGAGCGGCTGGAGGGTCAATTGAATCGGCTCAAGAGTCAGATTGCTTATTCGACAATAAGTGTAACCTTCGAGCAATATAAACAGGCTCCGCCTGAGATAAGGACCCGGTTGCCATTTAGGTGGCTTTACACTCTGGGAATCGAGCGGCTGTTGGGTTTGCCCGAAACGCGGCATCTATATTAATTTGAGAGGAAAGCGAAATGTTCCGCCATTCATTAACAATAACAGTTTTATTGGGTTCAATGTTCTTCATCGGCTGCGGCGCACAGATGGATATTCCGGCAGACTTCGTTTCTGTAGGGCGGGAGAATCTGCGGGGCTACGATCAGCGGGCTATCTCCGCTGACGGTGTGGTTGTAGCTCTTCGCACGCTGGCTAACGAGCAGAACGGAGACATTGAATTTTGGGCTGTGGCGTCTGGAAATGAACTGGTTCAAAACCGCGGCCATGAGTTGGTAAAGACTGAGGATGTTACCTCAGGTTCCGGCCTAGCTGGTAAATTAATGACATTCAAAGCCGAAAAACGCGGTCAGGATTTCATCTATTTAACGGCGTTGTATATCAAGGCCGACCAGATAGTCCTGGCAGAGGCAGGCGGCAAAGCCGAAGCGTTCGAGGCTCATGCCGATAAAATAAGAAAAGCCCTTTTGAGCGTCAGGTAATTTTTTCGAGCGTTGCGTTCATTCATTAGCAGGCGCTGTGGTTACAAGAGGTTCTCGAAACATCTTAACCTTTGCATTTTCATCAAAAATGATAACGTAGGCTTTGCTGTTAGGAAAAAAATCAAATCCATCACTCCAATTGTATAACCAAAATTCCCTGTTAACGGTGGGGTGTTTGCCGTTTACTTCCAAAGTCGCTGCCCCGGATTTTCTGTCGCTTTTTCCCAATAACTCTATCACCTCTTGTTTTGTCATGCCGATCTTGAGTTTCTGCCAGGCTAGGGGATCCACAGATTTGATTGGGCCGGGTTCGAATAATGATAATTCAAGTTTAAGTTCAAAGAAGTATTCGAGGTAGATATATCCCGCGACTGGTATTGTCACGAGTAAAACGAGAATCAAAAGCAGGGCGATTTTGACGCGTTTCTTCATATTAAATTTTCTCCCCAAGCCAAGTGTGTTTGCACAGCAGCGATGTTTTGTCGTTGACCGTTTTATTGCGCAATGATAGCTTGTTGGCGGTCTTTTTAAGGAAATTCGAAAAGATTTTACTAAAAATGTTATTTTAGGTCAAAAGCTATGAAGGCTGTTGTGCTTACGGGAATAGATCAAATCCAAATACAGGATGTTCCAAAACCGAGCGCCAAAAAAGATACGGATGTTTTACTGAAAATCGAAGCGGTAGGCGTTTGCGGTTCGGATGTGCATTATTACGAGACAGGAAGAATCGGCTCGCAGGTTGTAGAATATCCATTTACAGTCGGGCACGAGTGCGTGGCGACTGTGGAGGGAGTTGGAAGCAGCGTTTCCGAATTGAAAGTCGGCGAGAAGGTGGTGGTTGACCCGGCTATTTCGTGCGGCAAATGCGACCAGTGCCAAAGCGCCAGGGAAAATACCTGCAGGCAGTTGAAGTTTCTTGGTTGTCCGGGACAAATTGAAGGTTGCCTTTGCGAATATATTGTTATGCCTGCTGATAACTGTTACCGGATAAGCGATAATACGACGTTCGGACAGGGTGTATTGGGTGAGCCGTTGGCGATAGGTGTTTATGCGGTCGAGCAGTCAAAGGCAGACAACGATGACGAGATAGCGATACTCGGGGCAGGGCCTATCGGATTGAGCTGTATGGTTGCAGCAAGAGCCGCAGGTATTAAAAGATGTCATGTAACTGAGAAGATAAGTGAACGAATTAAAGTTGCATCGGATAACGGTGCTGATTGGGTGGGTAATGCGGAAAGTGAAGATGTGGTAGCTGGGATTTTGCAGCAGAGCCCGAACGGAGTGGATATTGTTTACGAATGTTCGGGCGATCAGGAAGCGATAGACCAAGCGGTTGAGATATTAAAGCCGGGTGGCAGGTTGATGCTGATAGGAATTCCACGTGAGCAGCGGATCAGCTTCGTTATCGATAAGATGCGCCGAAAGGAAATTACGCTGGTAAATGTACGCAGGCAGAACAACTGCACAGCCAAGTGCATGGATATGATTGCAACCAGGCAGCTTGACATTGATTTTATGATTACCCATAGGTTTGGGATCGGCCAGACACAACAGGCTTTTGATATGGTGGCAGGATACAAAGACGGTGTGGTCAAAGCACTGATTGAATTCTAAGCCACAAGTGGGTTCAGATAAAAATAAAAAGCAACAAAGACACGAAAGCGAAAATAATATAGCGACCAAGTAAGAATGAAAATTTTCTTTTAACGGAAGTAGGAATTACAGAAATGCCCCCACAACCATTATTTGATCTATCGAAAATTGACACGAGCAAAGTCATCGTTGACCGCGAGGGGATTTACCAGGTAAATCCGCACCGTTTTGAGTTCATGCAACTCGATGGGATTTATTGCATGGATGAAGAAGCTGAAACCATCGCCGGCTTTCGCGACGTGAAAGAGGACGAGTTCTGGGTTCGCGGGCACATCCCAGGCAGGCCTATTTTCCCGGGCGTATTGATGATGGAAACAGCCGCTCAGTTGGTGAGCTTTTTCGTAATGTCTATTAATCCAGACAAGGGCTTTTTGGGTTTCGGTGGCATAGATGACGTTAAATTCCGCGGTTCAGTTCAACCGGGGCAGCGGATTGTCATGCTTGGCAAGATGATTGAAAATCGGCCAAGACGATGTGTAGGCCAGACCCAGGCTTTTGTGGACGGCCAACTCGTCTATCAGGGAAAAATTACAGGGATGTGGTTGTAATTTAGGTCTGTCAAAAACTTCCCAGAGCCCAACACAATAAAATGTCCAAATGGTTAAAGAGGTTCGATTGTCAGTTGGAGGTCACCCCTCCAATCGACGATGACCAGCTGCTGCAAATCCCCGCCAAACGCGGCGTGTTTTGCATGCTCACCGCAGACGATAAACCCATAGTCCTTCTCACAGGCGCCAATATCCGCAGTCGATTGCGCAACAGGCTGAGAAACCCCGACCAACAGGAACGTCGCAAGGTTCCGAACCTCCACGAGATTACACGAAAGGTATGCTGGCGTCTCACTTTCAGCCATTTTGAGACCGATCTTGCGTATCTGCAACTCGCCAGGCAAATCTGGCCGGATAGTTATTCGTCACTTTTGGGCTGGAAGCCGGCCTGGTTCGTGTATGTGAATGTCGAAGACGAATATCCCAACTTTGCTCGTAGCCGTGATGTCTTACGCCAGCCGGGCGAGTATTTGGGTCCGTTTGAAAGCGGAAAGTCAGCTGACAAATTTATAGATGTGACTGAGGATGTATTCGACCTTTGTCGGGATTATCAGTGCCTAAAAAAATACCCAAATGGCTCGTTATGCACTTACGCTCAGATGAACAAATGCCTGAAAATTTGTGACGGTACTATTTCGATGGATGCTTACAGGGATGTTTTGCGTCAGGCAAGCGAGTTTGCTTTGGGGCAGCGTCGGGGATTTCGAGAAAAACTTCAAAGCCGGATGAAGGAGGCAGCCGATAACTTTGAGTTCGAATTTGCTGGGAGGATGAAAAGCAAAATAGAGAGGCTTGGCGAATTTGAAAAGTTCCCTTTTGCAAACATAGAGCCGATTGACCGGTTTCAGTTCATATTGATTCAGTCAGGTCCCAGCTTCCATCAAGCGAGAGCGTTTTTTGTGAATAAAGGCTTTATCGCTTTGGGCAAAGATTTGGACTATCCGCTAAAGCCAAAGCAGATTGGCCGGACGATTCGGGACATGGCTGGCCATGTTGATAAGCTGTATGAAAAAAGCGAAGTCGACCGTTTTGTTATCGGGCTCGTTTCCAGCTACCTTTTCAGCAGTCAGCAGCGAAAGGGGATTATGATCCGCTGGCAGGATAGTTTGTCTGAGCAGTACTTGGCTAAGCGGATAGAAAAGGCTGTGAAAATATTACACCTACGTGAACCTAAAAAACGCACCTCAAAGAAAAGCAAACCAAAGAAATCTTCCGCGGAAACGAAAACCCGATGAAAAACTCGGTTCTTACGAGCCAGGAAGTTATAATGTCTGGATTAAATTTCCACCTGTTTTGGCGAGGTATCGTAAAACCCTTGCCGAAGAAGGGCAGTAGGATTTGCGGATAATCAAAAAGGTAATTGAAACGATCTCGGGAGTTTTCGCGAAATTTCCCGTGAAAAAATTCCCACAAAGGCGCAAGCGAATGTGGCGGTATATTTCTCCGCATCGCCACGGGGCCGGAGTGGTTATTTTGGCGCTTTTACTTGTAATGGTATATGGCTATTGGTATTTCACAAATGACCGCCGTATACGAAAAGAAGCCCAAAGCTATCTACATAATCTCACAGGCGGGAAGGTAAAAGTAAAAGATGCCAGCTTCCATCTTTTCGGTGGCATCGAGCTTCGAAATGTTCGGCTTTTCATTCCGGGTGACGATTCACCTTCACCATTTTTCAGCGCGGAAAAAGTTGTGATGCGGCATCGTCCGTGGTCGCTGTTTATGAAGGCCAGCCTTCAACCGACTGATATTATCTGCAGCCGGCCGGTCGTAACCCTGGAGTACGATATACCCGCCGACACCGTTAATGCCCAGAAGCTGCTAGAAATGCTCAAGCTGATGCGCGAGGGCAAGGAGTCTGTCTGGGAAGGGGCTCTTCCGCCGATTCACGTTCGTGATGGCAAACTTATCGTTCTGGAAAAATACCGTCATCTTCGCGAAAGAAGAGATGAGATATCGCTTAACATGTCCATGATTCCCAGGGGCAGCGATGTCTATATCGTTTCCTTCGAAGAGGAACGTGTCGGCCAGCAGGTTCCTATCCAGGCATCGGTCGCGCTCAATGTGCGGACAGCTGATGTGACGCCACTCGGCGGACAGGTGCCGATTCCGAACATCAAAGATTTTTTACCGACCAAATATCGCAAATGGTTGGAGAATTATTCAGTAAAAGGCAACCTTAACCCAAAGGCCAAACCCGATTCGGAAACAGCGGATGGGCCTATAGAGTTCGAGCTTGCTGATGTCTCCTTAACACTTCCGCCGGACCAGGGCGGGCTGGAGCTTGTGCATGTCAGCGGGTTGCTCGGATTTGATGAAAAAGGCGTAACAATTTCCGATATTGCCGGTGAGATCCCCAAAGCCGGTAATGCAAAGTTTCACATGTCAGGAAAGTATGATGGGTACGCTCCCAAAAGTCCGTTCAATGTAAATATTAAAATCCAGGACATGGAATTGCCCTCTGCCCAGGAGGACGCGACCGGCTTTACTTCCGTTTTTAATTTCATACGCAAAGAGTGCGACCCGACCGGCAAGGCGTCAGTATTGATTAATTTCAGGCGTTTGGAAACCGGGGAAATTGTATTTAAGGGCACCAGCCAGCTCAACGGCGTTGGCATCGTCTACAGGCATTTTCCCTATCCGGTTCATGACATTACGGGCACAGTTGAATTTTCAAAAGATAGCGTTGTGCTCAAAAACCTAAGAGGACGAAACGGTGATACGCGGGTGAAGATTTTTGGCGATGTCACCAACCTTCGGGGCAAAAAAGCGTTCGACGTGAAAGTCGAAGTTACTGAAGGACATTTCAACGAAGAACTAAAGAACTCGTTGCCCGAGAAATATCTGAATATTTGGCAGGCCCTCAAGCCAACAGGAATTGGTGACCTTCTTATTCGCGTTAAAAGGCGCTCGGAAGATGAAAAGCACAGCGTCGATGTGAAACTGACGATGGATGGCCGTGGGGGCATTGTTTACAAAGGCTTTCCGTATCCATTGGAAAAAATTTCGGGCCAGGTGCGGATTGAAAACGATAATATTTTCATAGATTCCGCTACTGGTCGGCATGGACAGGCCAGCGGGACGTTGCACGGAGAAATCCTCGGCTTAAGTTCTGCAGATAAGTCCCAAGTTGACATTTCCATTTCAGTCAAGGAATTGCCACTCGATGAGACGCTTTCAAACGCGATTGGCAAAAATGGCAAACAGTTATTACAGCCGCTTAATCTCAGCGGACTGGCCCAGAGAGTAACCGCAAATGTAACAAAAGCCCCCGGCCAGAGCCTGGATTACAATGTCATTGCTACACTGGAAGATGTATCCATCAATCCAACCATTTTCCCGTATCCGATTTCAAATGGCCAGGGTGTCCTGACGATTCAGCCGGGACGGGTGATTTTAGAAAACATCAGCGGTAAGCATGGAGTTGCTCCGGTTGCCGCCAGTGGGCAGATTTTCTACGGTGAGGAAGATCTGGCTTTCGATCTGAGAGTAACGGGCACCGATATAAACTTTGACAGGGAGTTTTTCCAGGCACTTCCAGGCGATGTAAAGAAAATTTGGCAGCGTTTTTCGCCGGCCGGCCAGGCCGATATGGACATGTCATTGCAGTTCAATATGCCTGGCAACGAGAAAGAGCTGGATTATCGACTCGTTATGCTGGCCAAGGATATGCAGATAACCTACGAGGCATTCCCGTACACCCTACGGGGCATAACAGGGCAGATTACAGCCGAGCCCGGCAAGGTTGTATTGGACAACTGCCAAATGGTCGATGAGCAGTTGGTTGCGAAGTTAAGCGGAACTATCGTTACAGAACCTGGTGAAAATCCAAGCCAATTTGATCAGCACTCAGCAGAATTTACACTCGAGGCAAAGAACCTTCCGATAGATAAAGAATTTCTCACTGCACTGCCAGGTGAATTTGCCCCGCTGGCAAAAAGGTTCAAGCCGGGCGGAACCTGCGATCTCAATTTTCGAAAATTGGTCGTCTCCAGCACCAGTAAAACCCCGACAACACTTCCTGCCGATAAGGTAGCTGAGAGTCGGGATTCGTTCGAGCTGAAAGACTGGCGGATAGACGGATCAGCCAGGTTCAATCAGGCGGTAATCGATATCGGGCTGGGAGATAAGCGATTTTCCGGACAGGTTACAGGCTGGGCCCGGCAGGACAAGGAAGGCATGGAACTTGACGCCAAGGCCGCGTTAGATAGCGTTGTTGTCGGAAGGCAACAGGTCAGGGACCTAAGCGCAAGGTTGCGTAAAGGTCCAAAGAGCCCGACGATTTACATAGAAGACCTTATCGGAAAGGCTCATGGCGGTTGGCTCAGTGGCATAGCGAAAATAAAGCTTTCCGAACCCCTCGAATATGCAATTTCTCTTTCCGTTAAAGAGGTGAAACTGGAGGATCTTTTTGCAGCAGCAACGAGTGGAAACCAGGGAGATAAAAAGAAGCTGAATCTCAAAGGTTTACTCACTGGCGACATGAGACTCATTGCCATTGCGGGTAAACCCGAGAGTCGCCAGGCTACGGGCAGGCTTCAGATAACCGATGGACAGATTTACAAGTTGCCAGTTGTGATGGACCTTCTGCATGTGCTTTACCTTGGCGTTCCGGGCGGATCGGCGTTTACGGAAGGGGAGTTGACTTACCATTTAAGGGGCAATGAGCTTATCTTGTCTGAGATTCATCTTATTGGCCCGACATCGATAATTGGCAGCGGCACTGTAGATATGAAGACCAAGGAATTGGATATGACGTTCCTTGCCGATCCTTACGGCCGCCTTAGACGTATTCCAAATCCGGCAGATGAACTCCTGGCCGGCATCGCACGTGAGCTGGTGGAATATCGTGTTACCGGCACGCTGACAAAACCGAAAGAAAGGGTCGTTACATTCAGAAGCCTCGATGACGCTCTGCGGCGGCTGGTTACACCTGGCAAGAAGTAAACTCAGAATATATCATTGCTAATTATTAACATACGAATGAAGGGAAGATTGAATGGCGAAGGTTAAGGTCGGTATTATCGGTGGAAGCGGGCTTGGCGATGCATTGGCGACAGAAAAGGGCAGCTCAGAGAATGTTTCGACGCCGTTCGGTGAGCCGTCGTCGGAAATAATCAACGCAAACTGGAAGGGCACCGACATAGCCTTGCTGAACCGCCACGGAACCGGCCACCTTATTCCGCCATCAAAGGTTAACTACCGCGCCAATATTTACGCGTTGAAAAAAATCGGCTGCACCCACGTCATTGCTTCTGGCGCTGTCGGCTCCCTTCGCGAAGAAATAGAGCCCAAGCATCTGGTTATTCCCGACCAGGTAATCGATAAGACATTCCGACGTGAACCAACGTTTTACGACGACATCGCCGTCCATGTTGAATCCGCAGCCCCGTTTTGCCCGGTGCTTCGTAAGCATCTTTTGAATTGCGCCAATGCCGTAAAAACGAAAATGCACGACAGCGGAACATATGTCTGTATGGAAGGCCCGGTATTTTCGACACGAGCCGAGAGTGAGATGCACCGGCTGTGGGGTGGCGACCTTATCGGCATGACCTGCATGCCAGAGGCAAAGCTCGCGCGTGAGGCGGAGCTTTCGTATGCGATTGTTTGCCTGCCTAGCGATTATGACTGCTGGTGTCCCACCTCCGAGTCTTTGGATAAACAGGAACTGCTCAAGGAGATTATCGGCAACCTGATGGAAGCAACCAGCAACGCTGTGGCGTTGATAAAAGAGGCAGTGGCCAGATTCGACGAAATAGCGTCTGTTCCGTCACCGGCTCACAGTGCAATGGAGATGGCAATCTGGTCGGACAAAAAAATGATTACCCCAGCAACCCGTGAAAAACTTGCGTTACTGATAGACAGATACCTCTAAGTTTATCTTCGACCGCCGCCACCTCGTGCGCCGCCGCGCATGCCACCAGAACGGCCGCCCCCGCGAGTTCCGCCAGAGCGACCGCCGCCTTGGCCCGCGCCAAGCCGCCCACCGCCAAGCCGCCCACCACCAAGCCGCCTACCACCAAGCCGCCCGGCTCTGCCTTGTATCGTGTTGCGCATTCTTCCGAGCCTGGCTCTAGGATTTCGTATGGTCATATGCCCGGGGTTTAGTCTGCGAGAAGGTAAGTTGTTAATTCGAGATCTGGTAAATATGGAACGTCTGTTCTTGTTGGTGCCTTTGCGTAGCCTTGCAGAGAATCTCGTGCCGCGGTTTGAGCCCAGGAAATTATGACGACGCCTGCCGCCAAAGCCCCTTAGATAGTGCCGCTTGTCATGGATACGCCCCAATCCACGTCCTCGACGGTGGAGCAAGTGGTTTTTGAAGCTGCTACCGTAATGCCCATAGCGTCTGCGGTGCCCGTAGTATCTATGGTATCCATAGTGTCTGTGTCCATAATATCTATAGGGCGCATAGTGATAGCCATAGAAATACGGATAGTAGAATCCCGAAACATAAACCGGATACGATCTGTATTCGATTATCTTGGTGACAAATCCCGTTTCTCCTTCGGGCTCTTCGTCTTCAGTGTCGGCAGTGATTATTTCTTCATCCGAAGGTTTGGGTGAATCCTTAAATGCCTCGGTTACTTCCTCATAAGCCTTTTTGAAATCATCCTTCCCGTCAATTTTTTTGCGGGCGTCTATCAGCGAGTCTTGCAGTTCCCCAGAAAGCTCAGGCTTTTGGTCTGTATTGTCGTACCATGCAAAAAGCTGGCCAGCAAGTCGCTGGACATCGCGATTGTCGCTCAGGTCCTTCGAAGCGCGGATTACCGCCTTGAGACCCGCCTCAAATTCCCCGTCCTCTGCGTGGCGAAATGCCAGCACAGCCCAGGCGTCGGCTGGCTCGGGGTCAGCGATAACCAGGAATTTGGCGGGTTTTTCTGCAAGGTCCAACCTTTCGAGTTCGACCGTCTTTCGCATGTAGGCCCTTTGCAGATCAAGGTCGGTTTGGTCTATTTCTAAGCCCTGACCATAAGCGTCGATAGCCTGCTTGGCTGTCTTTGCATTGTTGATAGAATCGATATATTGCGCGATATCACTAACATCTTTTCTGGAAGCTGCTTCGGAGTTTCCGCCACTCAGGCCGATGACATAACCCCCGTAAGTGCAGCCGACAAAAAAGGAAATAGCGATCGCGCTAATTACTAAAGTGCGCGTGGGAGACATAGTTTACTCCTCGGGCTCTGCCCAATAGGCCCCATATAATTCTAGGTGCCAAACTCATCTTTTAAGACACTTTTGAAGTGGCCGGGTTGGGGAAATGCGCGGGGATTATGAATAAATTTGAAGGCGTATTTTTTATTAGCTGCAGTTGTCTCTTTGCCAAGCCAATCAAAAATTGATATCTTCTTAGGCCTATGTTTGAAGCACTTACGGAAAAATTCAGTGACGTCTTCCGCCAGATGTCGGGCCGAGGGCGTATTAACGAGCAGAATATCAAGGATGCCATGCGCGACATTCGCAGGGCGCTGCTCGAAGCGGACGTCAATTACAAGGTAGCTCGCGAGTTCTGCGACTGCGTCGTCCAAAAGGCAATCGGCACGGAAGTGATAAAGTCTCTGCATCCGGGCCAGCTGATGGTCAAGGTCGTCCAGGATGAACTGACCAATCTTATGGGGCCGGTTGATTCGCGGATTTACTACGTCAGCCCGCCACCGACAATCATCATGATGGCAGGTCTGCAGGGTAGTGGTAAGACAACTACATGCGGAAAGCTCGCCAAGTACATGCAGGCCCAGGGCAAGCAGCCGATGATGGTTGCCTGCGACTTGCAAAGGCCGGCTGCTGTGGATCAGCTGACTATTGTCGGCGAGCAGGTAAATGTTCCGGTTTTCAAAATAGAGGGCGACAAGAATCCCGTTCGCGTTGCACGCGAGAGCATCAAGTGGGCTCAGAAAAACCAGCGCGATGTTGTGATAATCGACACTGCCGGCCGACTTCATATCGACGAAGATATGATGAAGCAGGCTCAGGATATCGCCCGCGCGACAAGCCCGCATCAAATCTATCTCGTATGCGACGCGATGACAGGTCAGGATGCCGTCAACTCCGCCAAGGAATTCAACGACCGGCTCGAACTTGACGGCGTGATTCTTACCAAGTTTGATTCCGATGCCCGCGGCGGTGCAGCCATTAGCGTTAAGGCTGTTACCTCAAAGCCAATTAAATTCATCGGTGTCGGCGAAAAGCTCGACAACCTCGAAGAATTTCACGCCGACCGGATGGCCAGCCGAATACTCGGCATGGGCGACGTCGTTACGCTTGTCGAAAAAGCGCAGGAGCAGTTCGACGAAGCCGAAGCCGAAAAGATGCAGCAAAAAATGGCCAAGGGCAAGTTTACGCTTACAGACTTCCTCGGCCAGATTAAACAAATCCAGAAGATGGGTTCGCTCAAAGACATTATGAAGCTCATGCCCGGCATGGGCTCTCAGATGGACGCTTTCGGCATGCAGGGCGACGAGATGAAAAAGATGGAGGCGATTATTTACTCCATGACGCCTGCCGAGCGCGAAGACCCGTCAACAATAGAAGCGTCCCGGCGCAGGCGCATTGCCCGCGGTAGCGGTGCCGAGCCTCAGGACGTGTCCGGCCTTGTCAAGAGCTTCAATCAGGCATCTGGCATGATGAAGCAGATGGCTGGTGCGGGCACAAAAGGCCGCATGGATATGGCCAAGCAAATGCAGCAAATGGGCATGGGCGGGGCGGGCCCGCGGTTCAAGGTAAAACAGCGGTCAAAACGCCTCACTAAAAAAGAACGCGCAAAGAAAAAAAAACGCAAACGCTAGAGTGTTTTAACCCTCAAGAATTTATTCCAAATTACCGAGAAGATATTGACTCATAAATTTCTTTGAGTAGGATAGAATGTTCGCACGCCTTGCGGTTAGCTTAGGTCCGCTAGGGACATTTGGCAGGGCGAGAGTTGATAAATGAAATGCTTCGGGCTTGTAGCTCAGTTGGTTAGAGCGCACCCCTGATAAGGGTGAGGTCGTTGGTTCGACTCCAACCAGGCCCATTATCCGGTCATGCCGAGAGTTCGTATTCCGAAGCGGGGCCATAGCTCAGTTGGGAGAGCGCGACGTTTGCAACGTCGAAGTCGCCGGTTCGAGCCCGGCTGGCTCCATTCTTGGTTGTCTTCCAGGCAGCAAAGAACCGATTTCGAAGGTTTTAGGTAGTGTTTGTAAGGCTAATTGGCAATTGGAATTATGCCGCCTGAAATATTTTCAAGAAATCTTCAAAAATAAGTGTTAAAATGCTTGATGCGGGCGAATGAATCTGTAACATATTCCGACTCCCCCTTATGGGGAGCCGAGAGCGTCAAGTCTTGGAAGCCCGGCCGATAGGGCCGAGGCGAGAAGCTTTTTGACAATTGAATAGGGATAGTTAATTAATAATTATTTTGGTTCGTCTGGATTTTTAAAAAACCAACGAGCGTCAAGGCGGCTTGACAATTCGTTAATTGTATTTGTATTTGCGGGTTAACGACGGATGTGGTCAAGCTACTAAGGGTGCATGGTGGATGTCTAGGCGTGATGAGGCGATGAAGGACGTTGTAGGCCGCGAAAGGCCCAGGGGAGCTGTCAAACGAGCTTTGATCCTGGGATGTCCGAATGGGGAAACCCGTTGTCACTGTGCAAGCAGATGACATCACCGGCTGGTGAATGCATAGTCAGTCGGAGCTAACGCAGCGAACTGAAACATCTCAGTAGCTGCAGGAAAGGAAATCAACCGAGACTCCGTTAGTAGCGGCGAGCGAAAGCGGACAAGCCCAAACCGTCTCTTCGGAGGCGGGGTTGCGGGCGCCATTCAGGAGTTACAAAGGCAGTGATAACCGAAGTGTCTGGAAAGGCACACGATACAGGGTGACAGTCCCGTAGGTGACATCACGAGCCCTCCGTTATGTTTGGCGTACCAGAGTAGCACGGTGCTCGTGGAACGCCGTGTGAAGCTGGGGAGCCCACTCTCCAAGGCTAAGTACTACATCACGACCAATAGTGGACCAGTATGGTGACTGAACGATGAAAAGCACCCCTATTAGGGGAGTTAAAAGTACCTGAAACCATGTACCTACAAGTTGTCGGAGCCCTATACCCGGTCCTTCGGGATTGGGAATGGGTGACGGCGTGCCTTTTGCATAATGAACCGGCGAGTTACCGTTTGCGGCCCGGCTAAGCGTCTCCGGCGCGGAGCCATAGGGAAACCGAGTCTGAATAGGGCGACTATGTCGCAGGCGGTAGACCCGAAACTGAGTGATCTACCCATGGCCAGGTTGAAGCGTCCGTAAAAGGTCGCGGAGGACCGAACCCACTAACGTTGAAAAGTTAGGGGATGAGCTGTGGGGAGGAGTAAAAGTCTAATCAAACTCAGAGATATCTGGTTCTCTCCGAAATAGCTTTAGGGCTAGCCTCGAGTAAATTGTACGACGGGGGTAGAGCACTGGATGAAACGAAGGGGCTTCCCGCCTACTTCCTTCAACCAAACTCCGAATACCGTCGTATTTACCTCGGGAGTCAGACCGCGGGGGATAACCTTCGTGGTCGAAAGGGAAACAACCCAGACCGCCGGCTAAGGTCCCAAAATCATACTAAGTGACTAAGGAAGTCGGATTGCACAAACAGCCAGGATGTTGGCTTAGAAGCAGCCATCATTTAAAGAGTGCGTAATAGCTGACTGGTCGAGCAACTCGGCGCCGATAATGATCGGGACTAAGTATGACACCGAAGCCGCGGATTCATTTATGAATGGTAGGAGAGCGTAGCTGTCGGCGTTGAAGGTGTACCGTAAGGAGCACTGGAGCGTCAGCTAGCGAGAATGCCGGTATGAGTAACGATAAAGCAGGTGAAAATCCTGCTCGCCGAAAGC
>CAYNZP010000017.1:0-47610 GCA_964401835.1 uncultured Planctomycetaceae bacterium | reverse complement strand
CAATTCTACCCAAAACTGCCCGATTCTGCCCAATACTGCCCAATTCTGCCCAGTTTCCAAATGGCTTAAGCTATGGCTGTTATTGGGGTTGAGTCCAATATCGCTTATTTAATTGTCAAAAAACGAGTTTTTTTGGAAAAACACGGAAGGATAACCCTTCCATATAACCTGCGATGACCGCGATATCTCGCGCAAAGCGGTAACAAAATCTTTTAGCGGCGCACCTAAGCCCCGGCCGGGCCATGAGATGATTTTTTGGGTTTTTTAGGGAGTGGCGTGGGTGTAAACACCCACCCTACAAATTAAAACATTTTCAAGAGATGTTTCTTGACAGGTATTTATTTGTGCTGTTACTATTTAATTAGTGTAGCATATTGGGGCTTGGAAACAGTAGAGCGCCAACTTTAACTGCCGTTTCCCATTGAGTATCCTGATAGCGAATAGCCTCTTCCTTATAGCAACACGACAGATATCCAGTAAATCTTAATAATGGAGGTTCTTGTATGAACATTCAACGGTTGAGCATATGTCTATGCGTATTGGTGGGTCTTATTGTCGGTGCTGGCATGTCTCAGACGCAGCCTTCAACCTTGCCGGCTTCTGCGCCGGTAGCAAAAAGGGGAATCAACCCATCTGAACTGAAAGCCGATCTGGATTTTCTGTTCAAGACCATCGACGAAGTGCATGTGAACATGTACGCGTATATCAGCGAAGATGAATTTGCTAAGTATCGTGATGTTCTATATCAACAGATTGATCAGCCCATGAGCCGTATCGAGTTCTACAAGCTCACGGCTCCCATCGTGGCCAAGTTGAAGAACGGACACACTAATGTTTTGCCATGTTATGAAGCATTCATGGATTATGTTAAGGCTGGGGGCAAGGTGTTTTATCTGGAGTTGAGTTGGGATGGACAGGAAGCTATCTTGCGTAACACATATGGCCAAGCATCGCTTCCAACAGGTGGGAAGATATTAAGTATCAACGGGGAACCCGCCCACCAGGTATTACAGCGCATGAGCGGGCGTTTTGCCTCAGAATGCAAGAATTTCAATACTGCTATTCTCGGGGGACCCGATATTTTGGCGGTTTTCTTCTGGATCGAATATGGACCGGTTGAGTCGCTTGATTTGCGCATGGAATCTCTTGATGGAACGGTGTCGGATTTTGTGCTTTCCGCTCTAACAAGTGCTGAATTGCAAAAGGTAAGAGGTGCGCAAAAAAAGCGAGAATCAGCCTTTTCGTATCGTTCATTGGAAACACGCAACATGGGTTTGATAAAATTGGACTCTTGGAGGGATTTGAATAAGTTCCGCGTTTTCCTTACGGAGACCTTCGAAAAAATCCGGCAGGATCAAATCTCCAATCTGATTATCGATCTCCGTAACAACCCAGGCGGAAACAGCCAGCTTGCCGAAGCATTGTTGGGTTATCTGACAGATGAGCCCATCAACATGGCCGAAGAAACGCGAATTAAAATTTCTCCACAACTTCGTCAGGCACAACCCGGAACACTCGAGGGAATCTGGGCTGATTTCCCGGACCAGCCCAGAGACAATGGCGATGTCATTACAATCAAGGCTATCGGACCGCAAGGGAAAGAACCAGGGGAGAACCCGCTTAGATACACAGGAAATACTTTTGTCTTAATCGGCCCCAAGACGGCCTCAACAAGTGTCATGTTTGCCGCAACCGTGCGTCATATGGGTGCCGGAACCCTAATAGGTCAAGAAACGGGCGACACAACAGCATGTTATGGGGACTGTCTAACGTTCCGTTTGCCGAATTCCAACCTGCGGTTTCAAGTTGCCTGTAAGTACTTCGCTTATCCGGGCGGAAAGCCCTACGGGCGAGGGGTTCTGCCACATCATGAGGTAAACCCCACGCCTGAGGACCTAGGCAAGGGCGTAGACACAGTTCTGGACTACACACTTAAACTTATCGAGGATGGTTCGCCGCAGGTCAAAAGATAATTCAAGGTGGGCCGCACTTCATTGGCATTTCGTTTGGCCCAGCCTACAGGCCTTATTAACCGGCTTCCGGCAACCGGATACTGGCTACCAACTAGACTTCGCGTCGTTCGTTCAGTGCGTCCGAAAGGATGGATTTGTTGGAGTATTCTATCTGGCCGCCAGTGGGCAGGCCGCGTGCGAGACGAGTTATCTTGACGTCGTAATGACTCAGAAGTTCAGAAATATGAAGCGCGGTTGAATCGCCGGCTACTGTCGGGTTCGTGGCAAGTATAACTTCACTAACCCCGCCGGCCTTGATGCGATTTTCGAGAGAGTCGATGGTCAAATCTTCCGGATCGATTCCGTCCAGCGGCGCGATATGGCCCATAAGGACATGATACAGACCCTGAAAAATCCCCAAAGACTCTATCGCCAGCAAATCCTTGTGCTCTTCGACAACGCAAATGCAGCTTCTTTCGCGCCGCGGGTCGCTACAGATATTGCAGGTATCGTCTTCGGCGATATTGAAGCACACCTTGCATGGCTTGATCTTGGTCTTTACGTCGTGGATCGCCCGGGCCAGCGAGATCGCCTCTTCGTCCGAGGCCTTTAGCAGATGAAACGCCAGCCGCTCAGCCGTGCGAGAGCCAATGCCGGGCAACCTGCCGAATTCTTCTATAAGACGCTCTATTGTCTCTGAATATCTCGTCATCTTAATTTAGTAGTCGATAGTCCTAGGACAGCAAACCCTCAAGTCCTGGCAGATCCATTCCGCCGGTAAGCTCGGCCATTGCCTCTTTTGTAGCGGCGACGGCTTGTTCCTGTGCAGCCGAGACAGCAGCTTTGATTAGATCAGCGAGCATCTCTGCATCGCCGTCAGCCAGTACGTCGGGGTTGATCTTGACATCCAGCAGTTGCAGCTTTCCGCTGACGACAGCTGTTACCGCCCCGCCGCCGGCATCGGCAAAGAATTCCGTGTTAGCGAGCTTTTCCTGCATCTCGGGCATCTTGCGTTTCATCTCGCTTGCGACCTTCATCATCTTTCCAATATCACCAAACATCTAATTAGCTCCTAATAACTTGCGTATTTATGTTACTTCGCGTCTTCTTCGACGCCATCTTCGGCGGCGTCTTGCGATTCTACAATGTTCGTATCTTTTCTTATATCAATAACTTCACCGCCAAAAAGCGAAAGTGCCTGCTGGACGGCTGGGTCTTTGTGGATTTCTTCTTTCTCGGCTGTGCTGAGCGCAGTGTTGACAGGCATAACCGGAGTCTGCGGGGAGGGTTCGGAATTGGTCTGGATATACTCACATTTTATCGCCCTGCCAGCCAGTTGCGTCAGGGTAGCTGCAATCTTCGCATCCTGTTTTATGCAGCGGTCTACAAGCGTTCCGTGGTGATTGGAAAAGCCAAGCCGTAGTACCTTCCCATCGAAGCTCTGCACGACGGCTGGGCGAAGCGCGCCGGCAACGGGTAACTGGCCCATGCTTTCGAGATTTGCCACTACTTTGAGCCAATTGGCCTTAAGCCAGCTCATTTCCCACTGGATATCGCTTGTCGCTGCAGGTGTGGGGGCAGGGTTTGACGGCGAAGTGGCCGCTGAGGTGGCGACTCTACCTACCGGCTTTTTTTTTTGAGTCGAAACGCCGCTTGCGCCTAGGTTTTCCAGCCGTTCGATAAGGCTTGCGGGGTCGATAAACTTTTCCGCCTCTGCAAGTCGCACCAGGACTGCTTCGACAAGTGCCCTCGCTGCGCTCGAGCCGCGAACATTGCGCCCGGCTGCACTTATTACTCCGACGGCATGGACGATTGTCGGTATGGAAAATTTACCGGCAAGCTCGGTTACCGCTTTGAGCTGCGATTCGGGCAGCTCGATAAGATCGCTATCTGCCCCGCTGACCTTGGCCAGCATGATGTTGCGGAAGATGTCGCCAAGGCTTTTGACCGCACTGGTCAGAGTGACGCCGGAAGCGAGCACGGCGTCGAGTTCGATTATGGCATCTGCAGCTTTGCCATCGGCGATAGCATGGGCTATCTGGATAGTCCGCTCATCGGGCGGCTCGCCGAGAATGTTAATGACGTCAGCTTCGACTATCTTGCCTCCGCTGGCAGCCAGGAGCTGGTCCAGCAGGCTAAGCCCATCACGCATCGAACCGGCCGCTGCACGAGCGATGCGGAAGATGGCGCCTGCGTCAGCCTTGACCTTTTCTGCCTTGCAGATGCTGACGAGATGGTCGCTTATCTGCCGCGTCGGAATGTTGCGGAAGTCGAACCGCTGGCAGCGGGAGAGAATTGTCGCGGGGACTTTCTCGGCTTCGGTGGTGGCGAAGATGAATTTTACATGCTCGGGCGGTTCTTCCAGCGTTTTGAGTAGCGCGTTGAAGGCTTCCTTGGTGAGCATGTGGACTTCGTCGATGTAGTACACCTTGTAACGGCAGCGTGCCGGGCGGAATATCGCGCTGGCCCGCAGCTCGCGGATTTCGTCGATGCCTCGATTCGACGCACCGTCGATTTCGATAACATCTACGTCGTCGCCGCGGCCGATGGACTCGCAGGCGTCGCATTTATTACATGGATTGGGAGTCGCTTGGTCGGAATTCTGGCAGTTCAGTGCCTTGGCCAGGATGCGGGCCATGGTCGTCTTGCCGACGCCGCGCGTACCGGTAAACAGATACGCATGCGCCACCCTTCCGCTGGAAATGGCGTTGACCAGCGTCTTGGAGATAGGCTCCTGGCCGACGACTTCGTCGAAGGTCAGGCTGCGATATTTTCTTGCTAGGACGAGATAACCGGCCATTCAAGTTTCCGATTGAAAGTAAAAAAATGCCGTGCACTCCGGGTCGAATCCTCAGGGCAGGGTTCGCCGGACAAGACGGCTCCAGCCAGGCGACCCTCCGGCACCCGCTGAAAACTCGCTTATGGCTGCTTCCTTCCGGATCTGACCAGGTTCACGGCTCAACGTTGCAGAGGACCCAACTTTCAACACCGCCTCGAGAGGCGAATTGACCTACCATAAGAACCCTCACACGGAGGATTCAGCCCCGCTATAGCGGATTACGGGTCATTCCGACAAGCGGAAATCAGGGCACCGCTAGCGCCCCGCCTAGCACGGCTTGATTATGATATGAAAATCGTCTCGCCATAGCAAGCGAAGCTCGTTCAATAACAAAGAATCAGGGATTAAGGCGGTGGAATTTGGCTTAGCAGCATGTCCGGATTGCCTCAATTCGCCTGATTTCTGCTTCGCTTCGCTCGCAGGCGCCTTTGGCGTGAACTGCGCGACTTGTGTCCGCTTCGCGTCCACGTCGCTGGTTCCATGCAACCACAAATTAACAAAGGGCCGCCAAATGGCGACCCTTCGTTAATCGGGGCGACTGGATTTGAACCAGCGACCTCTGCGTCCCGAACGCAGCGCTCTACCAAGCTGAGCCACGCCCCGGCTCTTTTTTTTAAGAGTTTCGCACCATAACAGCTGGTGCGAGCTAGGTAGTCTAGCCAGACAACTCAATAAATCAAGTCGTAGACTCTTTAAAAAAAGCCCAAACCGAATGCGCTGTAAGCCGAGTTCTGTTCCGCCGCCGCTTTCGGGCAATCACGGCGACGGCAAAGGCCATTTATCTCGACCCGCCGTTACCGACGGACTCTCCCGTTAAGGGAAGCGGCCTACCCGTGACACGAAGGTTTGGACCAAACCCGTGGCCACTGCTTGGCCTTGCACCCGGTGGGGTTTACCATGCCGGCAACTTCACAGCTGCCGCGGTGCGCTCTTACCGCACCTTTTCACCCTTACCCACAGCTGCGTAAGCTGCTGCGGGCGGTATATTTTCTGTGGCACTTTCCCTATCCTCTTTGGCCGAGGCTAAAGAGAACGGTGGGCGTTACCCACCACCGCGGTCCAGTGGTGCTCGGACTTTCCTCCCCCTGCTCGGGCGAACCTTCGCAGGGAGCGGCCTTTCACGCATCCGGCAATTTGATTATAACTTATTATCATGCCTCGTGCTTACTAATCAGCAAACATTCCGCTAAGCGAGATTGACTTTAACGCCCGCCCAAGCGACAATTGCCGGGCAAGTCACAATAGTTGTAGACCATTTGGAACAAATAATGAATGGAAGCACATTACAACCTGAAATCAGCGCGCTGATAGAGGCCAAGGACTTCGCCAGGCTCAAATCGGAAATCCGTGAGATGGAAATTCACGATCTACCCGATCTTTTGAGCACGCTGGAAGACGAAGACCTCGGCGTTGTATTCAGGTTGCTTCCCCAACAGACAGCGGCCGATATTCTCGGCGACCTTGAGATTGACCAGATAGAAGAGCTTATCCAGACACTCTCATCGGAAAATATGGCCGCCATTCTCAATGACATGCCACCGGACGACAGAACAGAGCTTCTGGAGGAGTTGCCCGGCGTGCTTGCCCAACGGTTGCTGAATTCGCTTCGCGGTGAAGAACTGAGAATCGCACGCAGCTTGCTCGCCTACCCGGAAGACAGCATCGGCCGACTTATGACGCCGGAATATGTTGCGGTTCTGCAGGACTGGACCATCGAAAATGTATTACGGCACATACGCAAAGTCGCCCAAAAAAAAGAAACGCTGAACGTCATATATGTTGTCGACAAGAACGGTGAACTCATCGACGAAATCATGCTGGAAGATCTGGTACTGGCCGACCCACAACAGGAAGTCAGCGACATAATGGATGAGTCCACCGCGTTCCTCAGGGCCTCAGACGACCAGGAATCGGCCATTGAACTGTTCAAAAAGTACGACGCAATCGCCCTTCCCGTAGTCAACAGTCAAGGCGTACTGGTCGGCATCGTAACAAACGACGACGTAATGGACCTCGTCGAAGAGGAAGACACGGAAGACTTCCAGAAGATGGTCGGCATGGGGCCGTTGGAATACAGCTATTTCGGCACTAACTTCTGGGGCATGGTCCGCAGCCGCCTGCCATGGCTGGTGCTTCTGCTTGCGGCCCAGACACTGACAACCATCGCGCTGGTCAACTTCCAAAACATCGTCATGTTCGCTGTCTTAATAGTATTCATGCCGCTTATCAACTCCCCCGCCGGCAACACCGGCTCGCAGATTGCCGGAATGATGATTCGAAGCTTTGCCGTGCAGGAAATCCAGTTGTCTGACTGGTGGCGGGTGCTTCTGCGGGAGCTTTGGCGAGGCGCGACTTTCGGTTTGGCGCTGGGTGTACTCGGCTATGTCGCCGCTATGGTGTTTACAGCCTATCAGAAAAATGGCACACTTGAACCACAGCAGATACAGCAGATCGCACTTTCGGTGGGCCTGGCTATTACTGCAGCGGTAACGTTCGCGAATATTATCGGTTCGATGCTGCCGTTTTTCTTCAAGCGTGTAGGCCTGGACCCAGCCGTAACAAGCGGGCCGTTTATAGCATCGGTAATGGATGTTTCGGGGATCATAATTTACTTCTCAATTGCAATAACGCTTCTAAGTACGATTCAGTGAGGGTTTAACGCATGCGTAGGGTTTTTGCAGTTACCTTCTGCCTCGTAGTATTTGCGGCATCAGTCTTCGCCGACACCGCCAGGTTCGCACAACAGCACCTGACGGAAATTTTCCAAGACAGGCAATCAAGGAACGAGGCTTTGGCAGCACTGGAAGCTGTCCAGGGCCAGGAAGCTCAGCCGCTTTTTGTCACACTTTCAAAAAAAGGCGACAAAAATGTCCGTATGTTCTCTACGGCTGCCCTGGGAAAATTCAATAACGCAGAAGCAAATTCCGCCCTTACAGAGCGGTTCGCCAACGATTCGGAAATGCCTATTCGTGCAGAAGCCCTCGTACACCTTCTGCACAACAAGGCGATAGATGCCCACCAACTCGCCGATGCACTGAATATTCCGGACGAAAAGATAAAATGCATAGCCGCCCGTGGGCTTCTCGATCTGAACCGTGGTTTTGAATCGCTCGCTGTCGAGACGCTGAAAAAACTCGCAGACTCAGACGACCCATCGACAGCCGGCCTTTCTGTGGCAAGGCTTCTGATGGCCGGGCATAGCGAATACAAAGACAGGCTCATGAGTATTGCCGATGACCCCAACTCTGCCGCAGCAACTATTGCCCTTATTCTCGGCTATATCGAAGAAAAAGAAATTGCAGCTGCCTGCGAATTCGCCAGTAAGATAGCGGGTTCTCCTGACCGTTCGTTACCGATGCGAATACTGGCCTATTCGGCACTGGCCAAGTCCAGCTCGGACGCACCAGCCGAGATCGTCGCCGCCATCAACGAATCTCACAATATAGTCTTCAATGTGCAACTGCTGGCTGCACTTTCAAAACACCCCAACGCAACGAAGTATATCGAGAAGCTGAGCATTCGACAGGATTCAATTGGCATGCTGGCGAATTTTGAGTTGGCCAGACCCGCCGGCGGCAAGGCAGCAACGCGTGCCGTGGCCCGGGCTATAGCTTCAGGGCACCCAATCGTCATCGAATATGTAATGGACCGGGCGAAAAAAGACATTGAGCGTCTCGGGAAAAACGCGAACTTCTACACGCCGCCATTTCTGAATTTCATCGAATCGACAAATCCCAATGCAGCCGCAATGGGTCCGGAGCATATGCGTGCCTCGCGTGCTTCGGGGCTGCTGATGGATACGGGAAGCGCTTCTGCGTTTGCCGGACTGGCAGAACTGCTAAGCAAAAGATACAGTGCAACGGTGAGATGCGTAGCAGCCGGGCTTATGAGAACAAAAAATCGCGAGGCTGCCGGGCTTGCTGTGCCCCTGCTAAAAAGCCCCTACGAAGAACTAGCCACCGACGCAGCCCTCATGCTAGGCCGACTCGGCGACGGCCGCGCCGCCCAGCAACTCGCCTACATACTCAAGCGTTCAGACAACTACTCTGTTACCATTCGCACACTGGCCTGCTGGTATCTTCTCAAAATCCACGGCCAGGCTGAACCGACCGCAACGCTCCTGGCCCAGGAAATCAAATAACCCTAACTCACACCTATAAGTGCAGGAACGCCTTCGTCGCCTTTAAAAAGAATCCGCAAATCGATAAGTTTTTCCTCAATCGTCTGGATCCTTTTATTAACTCCCATTCTCTGATGTTTAAGTTGTTCCAACTTCATCAGATTCCCTTGAACATCGCGGGCCTGGGCAGAGGCCAAATTATATGACTGTCTCAACTCAAGTAATTGAGCTGTTATAGCCATAGCTTCATCTTCTCGCTGTTGCAAAAGGGATTCATCTTGACTAGTCCGCCCTTTTTGGAAATGCTCTTCAAGTCTCGCTAAAGCAGAATCCGCTTTGGCCTTACGAAGCTCCAATTCCATCAATTTTTCCGTCAATAGCTGAAGTCTAATTTTAAGAGTATTTCTCTTTTCCCAAAAAAAGGGAATTCTCACCTCTCTAAGCTCCTGCTCTGCACTCTTGCGAATGCCTTGCAAATGTTTTTGCAAGCTTCGTTTTTCTTCCTCAAGTACTTCAATCTGGTGAAGAAGCTTGCTGTTTATTGTTTTTTTGGCGTGAAGTATATATGCCTGTGCGACTTCCCTGGCGATTTCTTTTGCATGAGCTTTTTCTTCACATTTACTCACATCGATAGCCATATATCCAACATCGGAACTACCAATAAATCTTATGCTTATCTGATTTCTCAGGTCCTGAACTGTTTTGTCGCTTAAAAACTCCTTAGCGGCAGACTTCAGGACAGAATCGCTTAAAACGATAAATTCAGGCATGAACATATGCTTTGCGGGAACATTTTCTATCAAGGCAGTCGCCTGCGTCCCGCGAGGTGCTTCTGATTCCTCTATCCCAGCTGATTCCGTTACCCTCTCGGTTTTCATCCAATACTTGGTTGCTCCAAAAAGAGAAGCGAACATAACTGTCCAGATAACGGCCATAACTTTCCAGAACATATCAATACCCCTTTCACGCCCAAGGCGAATTTCGGCAAAGACTTGCAATTAATTAGTAGATAATACTAACTGAGTTGGCTTTTTGTTCGAAAAAAAGTTTTACTTTTGGTATTTAACCGGGTCTTTTGCACCCGCCTCGGCGAAGCCGGTCAGCCGCAACCGACAGGAATCGCAATGGCCGCAGGCCAACCCGTCAGGTGTCGGGTCGTAGCAGCTGTGTGTGAGCGAATAGTCCACCCCAAGCGCCAGGCCGGTGCGGATTATCTGTGACTTTGTCATGCTTATAAGCGGAGCGTGGATTGCGTATTTGCCCTTGCCCTCGGTCGCAGCTGCCGTGGCAAGGTTGGCCATTTTCTCGAACGCCTGGACAAATTCAGGCCTGCAGTCAGGATAGCCGCTGTAATCTACGGCGTTTACACCCACAAAGATATCGAAAGCCCCAACCACCTCGGCATAACCTAGGGCGATACTCAGGAAAATCGTATTGCGGGCAGGGACATATGTAACAGGAATGTCGCCAAGGTCCTGGCGGTCTTTAGGGACTGCGATTATATCGGTAAGTGCGCTGGCGCCGAAACCGCCGCCAGCTGAGAGGTCTATCTTTACAATGCGATGCTCAACGACCCCAAACGATTCCGCAACCCGCTTGGCAGATTCCAGCTCGAAGCTGTGCCGCTGGCCATAATCGAAGCTCAATGCGTGGCAGGAAAACCCCTCATCCCGCGCAACAGCCAGCGTCGTAGCCGAGTCCAGCCCGCCGGAAAGAAGCACCACCGCAATTTTATCTTCATTTTCTGTCATGGAATATACGTTACTACTCTTCACTTTCGCATTCAATCGATATAATCTTGTAAACACAATTACGCATATTAAGGAAACAATTATGGCAGAAATAGAAACATTCGACAATCCGCATCCGAATCGAGACTACGTCATCATGCATGTCGCGCCGGAGTTCACCAGCGTGTGCCCCAAGACGGGCCAGCCGGACTTTGGCACTATCGAGATAGAATACGTCGCGGATAAAACCTGCATCGAGCTCAAGAGCCTGAAGTTCTATCTCCAGAGCTACCGCAATGAAGGTGTATTCTACGAAGACGTAATCAACCGTATCCTCGACGACCTGGTCGCAGCCTGCAAGCCACGCAAAATGACAGTTACGGGTGAGTTCACACCACGCGGCGGAATGCACTCGATAGTGACGGCTGAGTATGTCAAATAAACAAAAACTCATCTTTTTCAAAGTACCAATCCTGCTATTGGCAATTGGGGCTTTGATATTTGCAATTGCCCTGTCCGCATTCCGTAATAAAACCTATACGGTCAAGCCCACAGGCATCATGGGCACAAGGTGCACACTCAAAGCGGTAGCACGCAGCATAAACTACCAATCCGCAAATGTAGCCCTTTCAGACGCCGAGGCTGCTCTTCGAAATGTCGAAGTAAGGATGAGCCGACATCTTGAAAGCTCGGAATTGTCACAACTCAATTCCGCAGTTGCCGGGGAGGAAGTTATACTCTCAGCCGAGACGCTCGAGCTTCTCAAAATAAGTAAAGACCTTGCCAAGCAGACAGATGGCGCTTTCGATGTAACTGTCGAGCCACTTGTCAAACTCTGGAAAGACTGTGCAAAGGAAAACCGCCTGCCGACCGAGCAGGAATTGACGGGGGCAAGGGAAAGCTCAAATTGGGACTTAATCCAATTTACCGATGCCGGCGTCATCAAGGCAGGCCCGGAAGTAAGTCTTGATCTTGGTGGAATTGCAAAGGGCTTCGGCATAGATAAGGCAATCGAGGCAATGATTGCCGCTGATGTTCAGGGCGGGCTCATAGACGTCGGCGGCGATATCCGCTGCTTCGGAAAACCACCAAAGGGCGATTATTGGACTCTCGGCATCCAGAATCCGTTCGAACCGGCAAGCCCTGAATTGCTGGAAACATTAAAAATCAAGGCCGGCGCCGTCTGCACCAGCGGCAACTACCATCGTTACTCACAAATCCAGGGCAAACGTTACAGTCACATAATCGACCCCCGAACCTTTCGGCCAGCCGGCGTTTCACCTTCGGTAACAGTCTATGCTCCGACAGCTACGCTAGCAGATGCATGGGCAACTGCCCTGAGCGTCCTTGGCCCGGAAGGTTTCAAGCTGATACCGCCAGAATCCGGTATCGAAGCGATGATAATCATCGGCGGCCCTGAAAATTACAAAAAAACATCGACTCCGGGGTTTAAAAGCCTTCTTGAATAAAAGAGTTATGACAAAAAACGAAATTGAATCGCCCCGGCTACCCCCTTTAAGGCCAAATAGTTACAGCGAAAAAAAGTGATTCGTAAGTTTTTTTAGCAGGAACGATTACATTCAACCCTTGTCAGATTTGAGATTTATGGTATAATTTTCCTCACATGTTAATAGTTCGTTTGTTATCCCGGTGTTGAGCCCACCGCACAAACGGAAGACTTCTTTTGGGAAGCATTACAACTTGGAGGGTTGTACCGATGAAATTACTGAAGGTTTTTTGTTTCGTACTGGTATTTCTTCTTGCCTTTGCATCCGCAGCGCAGGCAGATATCCTGGATCTTGACATAACGCACTTTCCGCGTGTTCGTTCAGGCGACATCTTCATAAACTATGATGCCGATGGCGCAGCCAGCGGCAACGGCCTTTTTACGGCCAGTGGCTATACATATTGATCTCTATAGCGACGAGGATGAATTTATCGACCAATATCTTTATGGCTACTTTGAACTGTCTGTAGAGATTACCACCGCAGGCGTAGCCGTCAATGGTGCTGAAACATCCCTGAGTGTAACAGACGAGGATTTGGACTATAATCTGATTCCTCTTTTTACATCAACTAACCTCACAGGTTTTGGCTCTGGTGCCGAGGATCTGTTCGAATTCACCTTCACCCATGAAGGTGCTGGGCTTCCTGACCCCGGCGACCAGATCGGTGTGATTCTTTCGGGTTGGAGTATCGACGAATTCAACGATCCCAACGATCCGGTTTTCAATATTGATTTCGACAACAACTATAACGGCGTTAGCAACACTTTCTACATGCCGGAGCCAACTTCCATTGCATTGCTGAGTGTTGCTGGCATTGGTGCGGTGCTTAGAAAAAGAAAAAGACGATAAATCCACGCAGCCGTAAGGATGCACATATCAAATCCATGGAGGGTTTTCGCAGTCTGAGGGGCTGCGAACTAGTTGCTGCATATTGAAAGAGAGGGTATTTAAAATGTCCGAAAAGATGCCAAAAAGGCTGGGAAATTCTAGTAACATCCAAGGCTCAGACCTCCAACCCAGATGCGAAATGCTTGAAGACAGGCTGTTGCTATCGTTACTGGGTGTCGGTGCAGAAATCGGGATACCTGACATAGATTACGATGCAAATGGTACCCTGGTATACGACTCCCTGAATCAGACGTTTGAGGCAGACGCTTTTCCAACAGGGATATCCTTCACTCTTGGCGGCAGGGCCACAAGAATAACCAACCCCAGCGATTTCCAGTTTCATATCCAGGTGGACAATGACGGCAACCTGGTCGGCGGTGTAGTTGGTGACGACCTTGTCATCGAAGGTGAGATCGACATCAACCGCGACAGAGTCTCGGATTACTCGGGCGTTCTGTTAACTGGTGAAATTGCCGATTTCGGCTATCTTAATTCAGGAACGAATACCGACCAGTACGATTTCCGCCTAACCCCAACCGGTGGAGCCTTGATGCCGTTTTTCGAGGGCAAGGACATCGGCATGGTTATGACCTCGTTGAGTTCCACGTTCGATGGCACCTTTACGGTAGATTTCAACGGCATGAGTCAGGGCGTACTGGGACCGATACCCCAGCTGGAAGCACTGCCAGGCGGGCCTTTGACGGGACAGGTTTTCGTCGATGCCAACAATGACGGCATTGCCGATGAAGGCGAAGTCGGAATCAGCGATGTAATCGTTACGCTTACCGGAACCGACAACGACGGAAACACCGTCAACCGGGCTACTGTAACAAACGAACTGGGACAATACAGCTTTGATACACTCACCCCCGGCGAATACACCTTAACCGAGACACATCCAGTTGATTATCTTGACGGCATAGATTCAGCCGGCACACTGGGTGGCGTCGTTACCAACGACCAGATCAGCGTTATCCTCGTAGATAGCGAACAGGCTGGCGATGGTTACAACTTCGGCGAACTCGAAGCTGCAAACCTGACAGGTCAGGTCGTAGATGCCGATAACGTCGGTATCGCCGGTGCAGCTATCACGCTGACAGGCACTAACGATCTCGGTGAAGCAATCAATATTGCACAGAACACAGATGCCTCCGGCGGGTACAGCTTCGCTGACCTGCGTCCGGGCACCTACACAATCTCCGAAGCCCAGCCTGCCGGTTACCTCGACGGCGCTGACGCTGCAGGCAGCCTTGGTGGGACAGTTGGCGATGATGTCATCAGCGGCATAGCCGTTGCCAGTGGCGATGAAGGCACAGGTTATACCTTTGCCGAAGTCGCACCTGCAAGCCTCACCGGTCAGGTCGTCGACGCGGATAACGTCGGCATTGCCGGTGCAGCTATCACGCTGACAGGCACTAACGATCTCGGTGAAGCAATCAATATTGCACAGAATACGGATGCCTCCGGCGGGTACAGCTTTGCTGACCTGCGTCCGGGCACCTATACAATCTCCGAAGCCCAGCCAGCCGGTTACCTAGACGGCGCTGACGCTGCAGGCAGCCTCGGAGGAACAGTTGGCGATGATGTCATCAGCGGCATAGCCGTTGCCAGTGGCGATGAAGGCACAGGCTATAACTTTACAGAAGTAATTCCTTCAAGCCTCGCCGGTCAGGTCGTAGATGCCGATAACGTCGGCATTGCTGGTACAGCTATCACACTGACAGGCACAAACGATCTCGGAGAAACTATCAATATTGCACAGAATACAGATGCCTCTGGCGGGTACAGTTTCGCTGACCTGCGTCCGGGCACCTATACAATCTCCGAAGCCCAGCCAGCCGGTTACCTCGACGGCGCTGACGCTGCAGGAAACCTCGGCGGGACAGTTGGCGATGATGTCATCAGCGGCATAGCCGTTACCAGTGGCGATGTGGGCACTGGATATAATTTTGCAGAAATTGCACCTGCAAGCCTTTCCGGTCTTGTCTATGAAGATTTTAATGATGACGGCGAGATAAACTTTGGCGAAAAGGCTATAGAAAATGTCGAAGTCACACTGACCGGCCAGGATGACAGAGGAAATGCCGTTAACATCACTGAATTATCAGATGTAGACGGCATGTATATGTTTGCCGACCTGAGACCAGGCAATTACACAATAACCGAGTCCCAACCTGCCGGTTATGCCGATGGTAAAGAAACAATGGAACTCGGCAATAGCGGAACAGTAGGCGATGACACGTTCTCTGATATCGATGTGGTTACCGGTGTTGACGCCATGAACTATAACTTTGGCGAAAGACCCGAATCTGGCGAGGCTGTCACTGGTGGCCAGACCGCCACAATTGGTTTCTGGCAGAATAAGAACGGTCAGAACCTTCTTAAGTCTCTAAATGGCGATGCGAATGCAACACAGCTTGGCGATTGGCTGGCTGCGACTTTCCCGAATATTTATGGCGCAACTGGAGCTGATCTGGCAGGAAAGACCAATGAACAGGTCGCGACTTACTACAGGAGCGCGCTGTTCAAGGCCAAGAAGAAAAAAGGTCAGGCCGGCCCAACCAAGATTGGCGCCCAGGTAATGGCTACAGCCTTCGCCACATACGTCACCAATTCTACACTGGCTGGTAATTCCGCCGCACAATATGGCTTCCTGGTAACCGCAAGCGGTGTTGGTATCGCAACGTTTAATATCGGTGATAGCGGAGCGGCTTTCGGAGTTGCCGACAATACAGAAATGACGGTTCTGGATATCCTCCTGGCTACCAACGAACAGACTATTGACGGTATACTTTATGATCTTGATGCCGTCCTTCGAAGCATGGCCAATGAAGTCTACGCTTCGATAAACGAAGGTGGTGACATCTAGGCATTTAAACAAGTTACGCTACTTGGCGATAAAAAGAAAAGCCCGCAGTTTTCATAACTGCGGGCTTTTTGATTTAACGAAAACACCTTTTTTTAGCCGTGCCATTCGGTCTCATCGACGGTGGTTTTGAAGTCTGCCTCGATCGGACCTTTGGGCATTTCTTCATCAGCCACCGCTGCCAGGTCCGTTTCGCTCGGTTCGCCGACAGCCATGATTCGCCGCATCGGACATTTATCAAGAGCAACCTTCATGGCGTCCATCTGCTCCGGATCGTATTTGTCATAATCGATACGTGATATATTGTCCTCGACCTTGAACATCTCCCCTCCAAGTTTCTGGCACATCTTGCAGCCAATGCAGCCGACCTTACAGACAGCCTTGACGTCCTTGCCGAAATCCTTGTTCGAGCAGGAGACAACCAGCATCTTGCCGGACTTGAACGGAATCATCGAGATAATATGACGAGGGCATATATTTTCGCAGGCCCCACAGCCGGTGCACTTTTCATAATCAACTGTAGCCAAGCCATCGACAATATGAATCGCGTCGAAGTTACAGACATCCGCACAATCGCCAAAGCCCAGACAGCCATAACTGCAACCCTGCACGCCTGAGACCATATTGGCCGATGTGCAGCTTTGTTCGCCGTTGTATTCGCTGCGTTTGAGGCGTTGCTCATAAGTGGCCCCGCAGTGAACTACAGGCCGATACGGCCAGGTCTGCTCAAGGGAGATTCCCAGGATGTTCGCAATGGCCGCAGCACAGCCGACACCGCCGACCGGGCACTTGTCAGCCGGGGCCGCTCCGGCAACGACTGCCTCTGCGTATTCGTTACAGCCGACATAACCGCAGCCGCCGCAGTTGGCACCGGGAAGAGCCTCGTTTACCGCTTCAACACGCGGATCAACCTCGACATGGAAGGCCTTGTTGGCCCAGCCAAGGATGTAAGCCATAAATACTGCAAGCAGCAACATGGTTACCGCAGCCAGGATGATGACAACTGTTATTATCATAATTCTTATCCGGTTCTATTATCTCAAAATAACCCTAGTTTATTCCATAGGACTTGCACTGCTTGTCGCGGCGGGATTGGCCTTGGCAATATCTTCGACCTTGGCGGGCTCTTCCTTGTTGGGCTTGATGGCGTTTGCCAGGCCGCGGTCCACGCCGGTAAAGCCCATAAACGCCAGGGCCAGAATGCCAGCTACCAGAAGCGTAATTCCCGCACCCTTGAGCGGCTTGGGAACGTCGCAAAGGTCCAGTTCCTCACGGATGCCGGCCATGATTACGATTGCTATGGTAAAGCCGATGCCACCGAAGACGGCCAGCGTCAGTGCCCTGCCCAAATCCCATGGAATCGCGGCACCGTTAACATTTTTCATTATCTCAAGGCACGCAAACAGAATCGCACAGTTTGTAGTTATAAGCGGCAGGAACACGCCGAAAGACTTATAAAGCGACGGGAAGAACTTTCGCACATACATCTCCACAAGCTGCACCGACGATGCGATGACGAAGATGTAGACGATGTAGTTGAGTATGCTCAAATCGACCTTGCCTGTATAGTCCGGGTCAATAAGATGCCACACCCACGTCGTAAGCGGAGCACCTTCACGAAGAATATAGAAGGTAAAGCTCCAGCTCAGCAGTGCCGCTATCGAGATAACGAACGTTACCGCACAGCCCATGCCAAAGGCCATGTCCACCTTGCGAGACACGCCGATGAACGGGCAGATACCCACGAAGTAATGCAGCACGAAGTTGTTAATCAGTGCCGCGCCAATTGCTATCAGTACGAGTTGGCTAACGTATTCCATTTGTTTTTAACCTTTAGCGGCTTTGCCAGTTAACTTGACCCAGGCATCGCCAATCCAGTTCGCCCCGCCAAGCAGGAAACCCAAAGTAATAAACGCACCCGGCGGAAGTATCATGACAACCCATGTCACGAAGTCCTCCGGCATGACCTGCATGCCCAGCCAGGTTCCACTGCCGAGTATCTCGCGGACAGATGCGATACTCAAAAGCGCCAGTGCGAAACCGATAGACTGGCCGATCGCGTCAGAGCCGGCTGTGACTACCGACTGCTTTGAAGCACAAACCTCACATCGGCAGATGATGACACAGTTTACGATAATCAGCGGGATATAAGGCCCCAACGCCTTGGACATATCATATAGATAGGCTGCCAGGAAACGGTCGGCTATCGTCACGAATGTCGCGATTGTCAGCGTAAAGACGAGAATTCTCAGGTGCGGCTTGAGAAGTCCGCGAATCAGGCTGACGATAACATTCGCACAGAACAGCACGAACAGCACCGCCGAGCTCATCGTCAGAGCCTGCGCGACGCCGTTGGTCACAGCAAGTGTCGGGCACATGCCCAGCAGCTGACGATAAACCGGATTTTCCGGCAATATGCCGTTGATAAATCTCTCTAATGAAGTCGGTCCATCTTTTGCCATTTTCACACCTTTATTTATTCAGTGACAAGGGCAGCCAGCTTCTCTCGGAAATCGGCCACCGTTGTATTAACTATATCGCAGACGCTGTTAGAGCTAATCGTCGCTCCGGTAACAGCTGCTATCTGGTTACCTTCGCTGGCATCACTTTTGACGACTTCAAGGCTGCTCACGGTTGCCTTGCCTGCAAACTGCTTGCGCCAGTCATCTTTGCGGATATTATCGCCCAGACCGGGCGTTTCCTTCTGGTCAAGGACATACATGCCGGTAATCGTCCCAGCCTCTGCGTCCAGGCCAACGATAACCTCGATCTTGTCGGCAAAGCCCTGGCCACTGGCCGGTATAACCCAGCCGACAGTTTTGCCATCGGCATCGACTGCCCGATAGATTGTCTTGTCATCAACCTGCTGCTTTTGGCCGCCAGTGCTGCCGGGAACCAGAGATGGTATCTGGCCGATTGTCTCGTTGAGCTTGTTTTCGGTTATCTTGCCGCCCAAGGCTGCCTCAACGCCTGCCAATGCAGCTCCGAAACACAGCGCCAAGGTCAAAACCAGCCACGCCTGTACTAAGTAGTTGTTTTTCATTCGTTAATCCGTTTATTTCCTGATTCGTTATTTCTTCGCAGCTGCAGGCACCGGGCCACCCACCGGACGCGGTATTGTCCAGCGGTTAATCAGCGGAACCACGCTGTTGGCAAGCAGTACGGCAAACATGACACCTTCGGGATAACCACTGAGTGTTCTGAAGATAATCACCATCGCGCCGAGGATAGCTCCGAAGATGAACTTACCCTTAGGCGTAAGCGGGCTGGAAACCGGGTCGGTAGCAATGAAGAACGCACCGAACAGCAAGGCTCCGCCCAAAAGGTGGTGGACAAATATCCAGTTTTGGCTGCAGTGTTGCGCAACTGAGGAAAATTCGCCTTGGGCAAGAAGCATGAAAAATGTCGTGCTGTTATCCGGCTCGGCGATTACAGCTCCGACAAAAACAGCCAGTATAACGCCCAGCGGAATCTCCCACGAAGCTGTCCGGCGGATACACAGATAAAGTCCGCCAATCAGGCACATCAACGCACTTGTCTCGCCCAGCGAGCCGTTGGTATTGCCAAGGAAAAGATTCCACAGCGGAGCGATTTCGCCTTTCATCTTGAAAGCGTCCATCGGCGTGGCTTGTGTTGTGATAACATCTACAGTTGCCTGCGGATCGATATAGCCGTTAACACCAGCAGCAAGCATAGCCGGGAACGCTATCATCACAAACGCCCTGCCGACCATCGCGGGGTTGAATATGTTCGCACCGACACCCCCGAATACTACCTTACCAAGCGCGATAGCAACAAAGCTGCCGATAACGCCGATAAACCAAGGTGCCGCACCGGGAAGCGATAGTGCAAGTATCGCACCGGTAACTACTGCGGAGTAATCGCCCAAAGGCAAAGGCCTGCGACGCATCTTTGTAAAGACCGCCTCGGCAACTACGCAACTGGCTATACAAATTGCCAGCTGAGTTACGGCATACATGCGGAATACGTAAATCGATATTGCCACAACCGGCACGAGTGCAATAAGCACGTCGAGCATCATCTTCCGCGTCGTCAGCGAAGAGCTGTAAGCGTGCGGAGAGGGGGCCACGTGCACTTTCGGCTTGACCGGCTCGGCCTGAACTTCTGTTTGCTGTTTCACTTCCGTCATATTTATGGATTTCCTTAGCTTTTATGCCAGCAGCTTTATGCCTGGCCTTAGTCTCTGGGCATTTGCGCCTTGCCTGTCCGCAACAGCTGCACCAGTGGAATCGCAGCCGGGCAGATAAACGCACAGCAGCCGCACTCGCAGCAGGCCATAAGGTGATAGCGTTTGGCCAGGTCCCAATCCTTGTACTTGGAGGCCATCGCCATCTTGGAGGGAACAAGGTTAAGCGGGCAAACATCAACACATCGCCCGCAGCGGACGCAATTTGTCTCGGCTGCCTGCTTGACGTCTTTTTTGGTCAGAATCGTCAGGCCGCTGGTGCCCTTTGTTACTGGTGTGTTGAGAGCGTCGAGGCTGAGCGTGAAGCCCATCATCGGCCCGCCGGCAACGATGCGTGCGGCATCTTCGGTCAGGCCACCACAATAATCTATCAACTCACCATAGCTGACACCGATGGGAACCAGCAGGTTCCTGGGCTGCTTTATGCCGGCTCCGCTTACCGTTACGATGCGATGGGTAAGGGGCTTGCCCCGCAGTACAGCCCTTGCTACAGCAGTGGCAGTACCAACGTTAATAACAACAATGCCTACATCCAACGGCAGGCCGCCGGTAGGAACCTCTCGACCCAACGCAGCTACGATTGTACTTCTCTCGCCGCCCATCGGATACTTGGTCTTCATCACTGCGACTTTGATATTCGTACCCTCAGCCGCCTGGCGAAGTTTTTCGATAGCGGCGGGTTTGTTATCCTCAACGGCAATAATGATATTTTCCGCACCGGTCGCCTGTGCTGCCAGAAGAGCGCCGGTGATAATTGGCTTGGGATATTCGACCATCAACCGATAGTCAGCCGTCAGGTACGGCTCGCACTCGCAGCCGTTGATGAGAATCGTATCGATAGGTTTTTCAGGATTAACCTTGAATTTAACGTAAGTCGGGAAGGCTGCCCCGCCAAGACCTACCAGGCCAGCCTCATGGGCGACATCTGCAATCTGGTCCGGCTGATATTTTTCAAGACCGTCTGTCGGCCAGTCGCCGCCGAAAATATCTTCGACAAGGGCATCGCCTTCGAGCTGATCGCCGGCTGCCTTTATCACAACGGTTTTAACGTGCCGAGCGTTTGGAAGCGTAGCTACCGAACCCATCGCAACTGTTCCAGCTATTGTCGCGTGAACCGGAGATGAAATAAACGCCTCGCTATCGCCAATCTTGTCACCAAGTGCGACTTCGTCCTTGGTTTTTACCGTCGGCTCGCAGGGTGCACCGGTGTGCTGAAGCAGTGGGATAGCCACCGCCGGCGGCGTCGGGAAAACCTCTATGGGACGATCCTGGGCGAATTCCTTGCCCTCAAACGGGTGGATGCCGCGAGCGAATGTGCCTTTACCTTTCATCTTTGCGGTCGAACTCATTTATCTGCCTTACCTTTTGACATTCTTATTTTTAAATCTAATTATCATCAATAGGATTTGCGACTTTTGTAGGCCCGTAATCCGCCTCCGGCGGATTACTTTGGCAACACGAAGTTCACAAACTTCCTGAAAATATACGCGATAGATACACCTATTATCAGTCCGCCAACAACAAAGAGAACCTGTCTGTCTTTATCGTCTTTTGCGAGATAGGCTCCTGTAAGCGCCAAAGCCAGCGGAAGCAAAAACGTCATTATTGCAGAAAAAGCGAACCGCCAACCCTTAAGCGGGCCATCTGTTACGCAAACGGGGTCGCCGCTGTCGCGACTTGTGATATATTCCGGACAATGCCCGGGGCAACCCTTCGGGTCTTTCTCTGTCGTTTCATCCATAGAACTTTAGTATACCAAGTATCTCACGCATCGAGAAATGTCGGATAATAGCGGGAAGCTGGCGAATATTCAAAGGTGTTTTGTGCGAAAAGGCAGTTGCCACGGAGGTAAGCCGTAAGTAGGATTGCTCTTGTATTAATCATTATAAGAGGTGAAGCAATGGCGAAATTCGCTGTAATAATCCCGGCTGCCGGCGCTGGAAAGCGATTCAAAGAAAAATCCAGGAACAAACAGAACAAGATATTCCAGCGTATCAAGGACCAGCCCGTCTTCATAAGCACTATCGAGAAGTTCAGCACACGAGACGACGTGGTGCAGATTCAACTCGTTGTGTCAGCTGAGGATATGGAAGAACTCAAAACCCGATTCGGCGGCCACCTTGGTTTTATGGGCGCTTCGATAGTCCAGGGCGGTGCAACTCGGGCAGAGTCGGTGCGAAACGCACTGGCAAAAGTCTCGGACGATGCCGATTACGTCTGCATCCACGACGCGGTCCGGCCGTGTATATCCCCACTGTGGATAGATGATGTGTTCGCAGAGGCTGAGAAAACGGGAGCGGCAATACTGGCCTATCCGCTCCACGGCACGATGAAGAAAGTGGCCGACTCGGGCACTATAGACGAGACCATTTGCCGCAAAAATTTATGGGAAGCTCAAACCCCGCAGGTGTTTCGCAAGGATATCCTCCAAAAGGCCTACGCAGCCGATATCGACGGCCTGACAGACGACGCGCAGGTAGTCGAAAAGAGCGGCCAGCCGGTAAGTGTGGTCTTGGGCGACCCGCGCAATATCAAGATAACGACTCCAGCCGACCTTTCACTCGCCTCAGCCGTTATCGGTACACTACCCAAGCCAAAACCCAAAAAAGACGGCAACCCGTTCGGCGAAGCGCAGTGGTGATTAAAACTAGAGATTAATGTGATAAAATTACTGTCAATAGCGATTGGCGGAGCTATGGGTGCACTTTTGCGTTACGGCGCGAGCGGCCTGGCGCATCGCATTTTCGGAACGGGCTTTCCGTGGGGTACGCTTGGCGTGAATCTCGTCGGCTCGTTTTTTATCGGATTTTTGTACCCGTTTACGGAAAGCTTCGAGATTTCGCCCAATATCAGGCTTATGATTTTTATAGGCCTTCTCGGCGCGTTTACGACGTTTTCGACGTTCAGCCTCGAAAGTGTCAATTTAATCCGCGACAGGCAGTTTCATCTCGCCGCCGTGAATATAATTGTAAGTTGTATCTTCGGGTTGGCTCTGGTCATAGTGGGGTTATTTGCTTCCCGATTTGTTCTTAGTCTTTTTCAGGGAGCGGGAAAATGAAACTTTCACAAGATGCTATACTTTTACGGATTTATCTTGGCGAGACAGACCATCATGAAGGCCGGCCTCTCTATGAAAAAATCGTCCGCAAGGCTCGCGAGTTGAAAATCGCTGGTGCGACCGTTTTACGGGGCATTATGGGCTTCGGCGCAAAAAGTCATCTTCACACAGCCAAGCTGCTGAGGCTCAGCGAAGACCTGCCCGTGATTATCGAGATCGTAGATAGCGAAGAAAACCTCGAAAAGCTCATGCCCTTCCTCGATGAAATTGTCGAAGAAGGTCTGATAACGAAGGAAAAAGTAAATGTCATTAAATACAGATCGACAGAATCAAAATAAACCGATTATTTTCATCCGTTCGTCTGTTTTCGTGCAATTTCTCGCCGCTTTTCGATGACATAAAGTTGACACCCCCCTGTTTCGACTTAGACTATTGCTAAGGAAACATTTCCAGAACATCCAAAATGGGAGAGGATTATGCGGCGGGTTGTGGGGTTTACTCTGGTCGAGTTGGTTATAGTAATAGCTGTCATCATGCTGCTCTCGGCTCATCCTCATACCAAGCCTCTCCAACGCCCGTGAATATGCCAAGTTGGTCGGTTGCTCAGCCATGTTGCACGATGTTAGTGCAGCCTTCATGTCCTACGCTTCGATGAATAGATTCTGCCTGCCGCCATACGCCTTCAGCGATGCGATTGTACCAAATGTGCCACTATCGGGACATTGGGGTGGAACAACCAGGAACAGCGGTACATTTTTTACCACTCGATACGGAATGGAAAGTGTAAACCATTGGGTTCTGGTAAGCGGAGGTTATCTTGCACCGGGAAGATTACTGTGTCCGGGCTCAAAAACTACGTTGCGCAACGGAGACGCAAGCTACTTTCCCGATACATATCAATTCAGCACTTACTGCCTTCGGTTTCCTACGAGCGAAGATCTGTTTAACGAATCACCGGGTTTGAAATACTGGACTGCGTATGGTTCTACGCTTTTGAGTATATATCGCGGCTACAGCGGCGGAAAACATGACCAACTAGGTTCCGCTCAGGCTGTAGTTCCCTATGTCAGGATAAACAGGCATTACAGGATAGAAACGGGAATTGCACAGGGCGACGGAATATATGACGTTGCACGAGATACACTGCTATCAGACACGTTCTGGTATCAGGACCACTCAGTTGCCGGCGTGCCCGGAAGTGCGAACACCGAACAATATCCCGTTCGCATTGGCTGGTGCCATGGAGAGAAGTTCAACGTCTGCCGGGGAGACGGCTCTGTAAGGGCAGTCAAAGACGACGACAACGAAACGATTTATAGAAACACTAACTCCCCAACAAACCAATTACCCAACAACGACCGGTATCATTACGCAGCCTATGCCGAAATAATCTGGGATTACTTCGACACTGCCCAGTGAGTTTGGGCTTTTGTATCTTACATCCAACACTTAGACTTAGAGCCTATGAAAATTTTAATCAGTAATGACGACGGTATCTTAGCGCCGGGGCTGGCAGCTCTTTACTGGGCGGTAGCCGACATGGGAGATGTAACAATTGTCGCTCCTGATTCGCCCCAGTCAGCAGCCGGACATTCGATAACGCTTTCGCATCCGCTTACTGTGCGAGAGGTAAAAATAGACTCCCCCAAACCCCTTGTAGGTACGAGCGTGGACGGCAGGCCTGCAGATTGTGTCCGCCTGGCTATACGCAACCTCATGAGCGAACCGCCGGAGTTGGTTTTAAGCGGAATCAACGCCGGCGCGAACGTGGGGATTAACGTTTTCTATTCCGGCACTGTCGCTGCAGCTGCCGAGGCAGCCATGTGCGACATACCGGCTGTCGCTTTCTCTGCTACTATGACATCAGGAGAGGTAGACTTCGAACGCGCCGCAAAGCTTTGTCGCTGGACGCTGGAAAAGCTCCTCTCTGCAGGCCTGTGTCGCGGCGATCTGGTCAATGTAAACATTCCGCCACTCGGGCCTGGGTTGCCCAAGGGCATCCATGTGGTGCCGCAATCCACTGCAGAGGTAAATGACGTTTACAGTCAAGAAACCACCCACACCGGCAGCGAAATGTACCGCCTGAGCGACGATTACGATTTCGCCCCCGGCCAGAAGGACTGCGACATAGTGAGTATCTCCGAAGGCTACATCACAGTTACACCGCTTCACGTTGACATGACGCAGCACAAACGGCTGAAGAATTTCGAAAAGTTTGATTGGGGCAAGCTGCCCGGCTAGTCAGGCAGAAGTTGGGGCTTGGTACTTCAGACAATCCTTGACGCCTATATCGTGCGTCGCCAAAAGCCGCTGAGGACTTTCCGGCTGAGAGGTTTTATCCGACAGGTAAATAGCTTCGATCACGGACATCGTCAGCAGGTTTTCCAGAGCGCTGCACTCATAGTACTTGGCCTTGCTTAAGATGGAATTAACGAATGCGTCCACCTGCCGACGGAAGGCATCCAACTGGGCCGGTCCAGCCGATTCGCTTTCCTGTACGTTACCGTCCGGGTCACGCAAAAAACACGTCTCGCTCGTTGCCATCAGCGAGCCGCCTCGGCCGTGGAGGCAAAGTTCCTCACTGACCGGGCCCGATGAACGCGTGGTTACCACGGTAGCAATGCAGCCGCTGTTATAACGCAAAATCGCAGCAGCCGAGTCGTCGGTATCATAGACCGGCAGCGACATGTCGTCCGGGCCCTGCTTTTCCGGTCTATTGCCGACCGTGCTCAGCCCGTATACGTCTTCCGGAAGACCGAGCAGCCAGATCAACAGGTCGATTGGATGATAACCGAGTTCAAGCAGTGCTCCGCCACCAGCCGAGGCCTTGTCTCCACGCCAATTGAGACTCGGGCCCCAGTTGAAAAGGTAGTGTGCCCGGCTGAGAAATACATCGCCAAGTTGAGACCGCAACTCATGAGCCAGCCGATAGCCAGGTGCGAAACGTCTCTGCGTGCCGACCGCGAACTTCAGCTTCGCCTTTTCCATCCGGTGGACTAGCGTTACTGCCTCTTCCAGATTGCGAGCCAGCGGAGATTCCAGCCAGACGTGTATTCCGCGCTCCCCGCAAGCTGCGATCAGCTCCGGTACAGCTGTCGGTGGTGTTGCGATAAACAGAGCTTGCGGATTGGTCTCTACCAGCAGCGAGCGATTGTCCGTATAGACCTCCACGCCGGTAGCTTTTCCTGCCGCCTCGGCGGTTTTTGCATCGAGGTCGCTCAGGCCGACAAGCTCTACCCGGTCGCTCTGACAAAGAGCCTCCAGCGTGTACTTGCCGAAGCCGCCCACACCGATTATCGCTACTGGAAGTTTTTCGGAACTCGCCATAAACTCGCCCCTTTTCAGGTTGTCTGAGATTATTGGCTGGGGCATCTATTGTCAAGACCTCGTAGCAGCCGGCGGAGCTGAATTTGCATAACTCTGCCAAGTGACCACGAATAATTACCTTATTGCGCTACATTTCACCGGCCCGGCTTGACAACCCCCGGGCGTTAGTCTATTATGAAAAAACGATCGCGGGGTAGAGCAGTCTGGTAGCTCGTCGGGCTCATAACCCGGAGGTCGGAGGTTCGAATCCTCCCCCCGCTACTAGGACCTGGAGATAACTTTTCCTTATCTCCAGGTTTTTTATGCGCTTACATCAACCCACTTCGGGCTCATAGCGCGGAATTCTCGGCAGGCACATGTTGGCATCGCACATCCCTGCTCTGCAGACGCCACCTCTTGCCCACCTCCGTCAGATGCTCGTCTGTAATCGGGCTGCATTGCCATCCCGTATCGAAATCTATGTCCTGAGAGCGGGGCAGCGGTTTGCCGTCCTTGACGAGATCGCGAATCAATATGCGTGACGGCAGGACGGCGGCCTGTCCCACAAAGATTGCTTCCCGCCGACGAAGCCCGGAAAGCACCTTAGTCAGCCCTGCCAAAGAATCCGGCAGCATCCCTTGGACATGACTACGATCCGAGTCGTTGGTGATACGCAAGACGATCCATGAATTGCACTGGGAAAGCACGGTCGCCTCCACCTCATTCGGTCGTTGCGAAACGAGCATCAGGCCGATGCCATACTTGCGCCCTTCTTTGGCAAGACGTCGGATTGCATCCTGGGCGGCTTCGTATTGCGCTTCCCCACGATTCGGCACATAGCGATGAGCTTCCTCGCAAACAAGCAGAACCGGGTTGCTTTCACGCTCATCGCGTGTCTGCCAGAGTTTTACAGAGAAGAGCGTTCGAGCAATCGCAGAACTTGCTGCGCCTGCCACTTCGTTTGGGACGCCGGATAAGTCGACGATTCGGATGGGATCGTCATCTCCAAGGAATTGCTTCACGATCGCCGGCAAAGGATCAGCAGCGCCATCCCATTCCTGCATCATGAATGCGAGTCGGGAATCATTCTTCAATACCTCAATCTTGTTGAGTATCGAGTTCCATGAATCCTGTTTGCTCGCCTGCGAAGGCATATTGGTGCTGTTCTCAACATGGTGGACGAATCTATCCAATTTGTACGGAACAGGTGAATCAACGTTGATCTCCGCTTCCTTTAGATTCGCCGTCTGTGCAGCATCGCGCCGTGCGAGCAAGATGGCAGTCTTTACGATATTGGCTTGTGATGTTGCAACGAACTCAGTCTTTCCGATAAGAAGATTGACTGTCTCTTGGAGGTTCAGAAGCCAGTAAGGAAGGCTAAGCGAGTTTTCGTCAGTACATAACCTGACATGATCCGGAAAGGCCACACCGTATTCATTATGCGGATCAAGAACGACGATTTGAGGATGCCAGTTCTGATGTTCTGCATCGCTTCCCCTATCAAGAATTGCATGAAGGAGTGCGGCGACTGTTCCCGACTTTCCGGCTCCAGTAGACCCTAATATCGCCGTGTGCTTTCCGAGAAGTTCATTCATTTCAGCGTAGCAAGGGGTTCCACCGGACCCAACGTGTTCACCAAGGAGGATTACAGGCCCAGTTCCTTCACCATAGATGAAGCCGAGTTCAGCATGCGGTGTTAGGTAAACCTTCTGTTGCGGCAAAGGAAAGGTGGTGACACCTCGCTCAAAGTTCAGCCCCCACTTGTCTTTCTCAAAAACCCATTCCCCCTCACCGAACAGGTCAACCTCAATGATCCGCGCACTTCCACTTGATTCCGTGGTAAGCCCCTTTTCGCGTTCGTACTCGGACTTCATGCGGAGACGCCCTACGTAGCCGAATATCAATCTTGCGCCATAGTGTATCTTGATGATCGAGCCGAATTGACCAATGGGGTAGATGATCCCACCGTAAACGCGAGTGAGTTCTGTAATCTTCGGATCAAGTTCAGCAATGATATGCGTCCCGTCGACCTCGATCACCACGCCAATTTCCAGATTCGAGATTGGCTCGTTGGGGTTTCTTTTCACCTTCATCGTTCACCTCCTAGGAGCCGCGTCAGGATCTCGAATTTCCACCACGGAATCTCATCATCCAACTTGAGTTTCTTGTTGCCATGAAAGAATCCTTTGTTAGCGTATACACGGACCTGCTCTGAAATCGAGGAATCGGCTAACCAGTCATTTAGTCTCCCTTCCGGTTCGTCAGTTCCCACAAATGCCGCGATTGTCAGGCGGCCCTCTGATTGGTGTAAGGCGTTTTTGATTTCCAAGTCAATATGTGAGTCACCGAAATTGTATCCGCAAATCGCCAGAACCATTTCCTTTCCCTCGCAGGGGGAAAGGCTTTGTCGCATATGGTTAAGCATCTGAGCGAATGGGTCGCGCTGTGTTTCCTGGTATTTTGTTGCAGCGGGGTAAATTAGAACGTGGTTCTTGGCGGACTCAGTCTGGATTCCCGAACGAATTCGTCTCGGCAGGGAATCACCTTCAAGTATACACCAGTCAATTGATCCATGAATTTTAAAGACTCGTACGGCCTTTCCATCAGTCCCAAAAGTGCTCGGTTTCCACCAACCGGTTGCAGCACCGGTAAAGCCATCGGAATAGACAACTCGCTCAAGCCCTAGCGCATCTTCGATTAGAGTGTCATAGTTGAGGACGAAGTAATCGACACCCCTGCCAGCCTTACCCGCCTGCAGCGAACTGTGGATTGCTCTGACGAATTGCTGGTGCGTTGTAACGTCGACTTCTTTTTCGCCAATAGAGGATGAGACGGCTTGCTTTATTTCGCCAAGAGCATCTTGGAGTTCATCAGAGCTTCTCTCCTCCCCCCCTACGGAAACTTTTGGTTGCGTGGCCCCACGCTGTGATCTTCTCTCAGCGATGGAGAGAAGATCAACGATTTCGCTCATAAAGTCTTCGATCGTGGCATCTTTTGCGCCGGAGAACAGCCCGCGAACTGCATCTAGGAGTTTCTCCGTTTCCTTACCAATCTTGGCATGCCCCAAGACTTCCTCAGTGAGTTTGGGCATCAGCGGAAGTCCTGCATTCTTGCTGCATCCGGCTCCGAGCAGGAGCGCCAGACGACTCTGCGAGAGCAACTCACGCATGTCTTGAACGACGTCCTTGAGTTCGGGCGAGGAGAATAATGTTAGATCTTCACTCATGTTTTCATCCTAGTGGCTTCCTGAACCCATTCGTAGAACTTCACCTTAGGTATTGGTGTATCCATCCAAGATTGGTCGGGGTCTGGATCTTGGATGACTTCTTCGACTGGCTTGAAGCGTGGCATAGGCTTTGAACTGATGTACCCTCCGCCCGTCACCCATCGAATCTGTCGGACCTTTTGTACGGCGAGGACAATGAGATTGGTCATCTGGCAATCACCAAGGCAGTAGTCAATCACTTTCTGGCAATTTCCTGCACACCATTCCTTCGGTGCGTCTGCGCCGTCCATGAGCTTTTCTTGCGAGATATCCATAGCTTGTGCCACCTTCGCAAGGCCAACGGGGAAGCCGGCTTGGTTGAAGAACTGGAACATGGGATCGTAACTCTTCAGGGCAACTCGAGCGGCGAGGGCCATGTCATTGGCCTGATGTCCGATCCATTTCAGGTCGAAGCTCAAGCCATTCCACGCGCAGACCATGAATTCCTTTTGCTGCATCTCGTCGAGATACTCCAAGAGTTCATGCGCCCGTTGCTGCGTCAAATTCAACGCAGGACGGCCTTCCTCATCCTCGGAATACCACACCCGTTCCTCTCCGTCATGAATGGCCGTTGCCGACACCGAAATATGAAACGGCGCATACTTTTCCATATCCTCGTGTTTGCCCAACTCAAAGACATCCGAGATCTCTATGTCAAAGCTCAGTAACTTCATGCCTTATCCTGGTCTAACGCCTGCCCTAACTTGCGGGGTGTTTCCGCCATGAACTGTTGCTTTCAAGCCGCCCTTATATTTCAATACCCCAACGTGTTTAGCTGGCCTATTATTATCAGCACAATAAAAAGCTTCGCAAGGAATTCCTTTCTAGAAAACTAAATCACATTCAACTTCGCAGAACTTCGCAATATTACCGGCTGGAACTTTATGGATTGTTAAATTGATTTTCCCAGCCGATTGGCCGATGAGGATACGTTCGATGCACAACCTTAGAGCTTCCAACTTTTCCTGCGGAAGGCCGTTGCGGAGTGTAAACTCCAAGCTGGCGAGGAACTGCATGGCTTCATCTGTTATCGATTTAATCTCAGCTTTTGAAACAACCAACCTATCAAGTTCTTCAAGACGGCTTTCGAGTTGCTGACGCTGCTTGGTTAGTTCAGCCAGTCTTTTGTCCACAAGTTCCCGATTGGCTTGCGTGATATTATCCAGCAGGTTTTCAATTATCCGCCCTATCCGCTCAAGTTCTTCTTCGGCCCGCTGTCTGGCGGCTGTGAAGTCCTCACCTTCGTTGCCTATCTGGGCTTTGACAGCTTCCGCCAATTTCTGGCGGCCGTCTTTTTCAAGATATGGTTTGTAAAACTCAAGCACCGCATCAATCACGGCTTGCTCCAGAATATCCTGCGGAATTTCACCAAACTCACAGACGCTTTTACCTTTTGTTATATATCCCCCGCAGCCGTAGTAATAATGCTTGCTTCGCGTTCCATCACGCCGCATCTTGCCCTTGAATCGCGTTACACCCTGATACCTGCTGCCGCAACGGCCGCATTTAAGAAGGCCGGAGAGAATAAAACGGTTCCGCTTTCCCAGCCATCTTTTATGCATCGTATAATCCGTTCTCATTCTAGGATCACAGCCGCGCTGCTGTATCGAGGCTATCTTCCGCTCACGCCTTGTTTTTGCCTGCTCGAAAAGCCTGCGGCTGATAATTGCAGGATGTGCATCTCTTACTACTATCCAATCCGTCTCATCATTGGGCACAAGCCGCTGGCCATGTACGCTTTCACGTTCGACGGCCTGTCCGTCGCTTATCCTATGGAAACGTGCATCGGTTCTGCGGTTCCAGACCATATCTCCGACATATATGGGATTAACCAGAATGGCCCTTATCGTTGTGTCCGTCCAATATCCGCTGTATATGTGCGACCAGGCAGGTCCACGTGCCGTGGGTATGTCATCCATGTTAAGAGCTTCAGCCAACGCCTTAAAGCCCCTGCCATTTTCGGCATAGAGCTTGAATATGCGCTTTATTACTTCAACGCGCTGTGGATCGCTTGGAATGAGTTTGGCGCGATCAGCCTTGGATATACTCAGCGATTCGCCTCTTTTTAATGTCCGTGTAAGATTGCCCTTTTCGTCAAATACCGGCTTTGAGCCGTCAGGCATGTAACGAAGTATCAGCAGGAACTTACCCTCTGCGTTTTCATATCGCAGGTCATAGCCATACGGCGGAGTTCCGCCCATCCACCAGCCACCGGGGGCTTTTGATATAAGCCCGCGAATTGTTACCTTGGAAAGATCTTTTGATTCCTGCCTTGCCTGCCACTGCTTTACCGGTCGAAGCAGATCGTCAGTTGAATCTCCATTGAAGTTCTCGCTGACATATCTGATATCGACCCCGGCTTTACGAAGGCGGTGTCGGTAAAAGCCGGCTTCGTCATTATCGACACGGCCAAAGCGTTTGACGTCATAGACGACGATAATGTCGAACTTGCAGCTCTGGCCTTCGGCATCGGCCATCATCTGCTGAAACGCCTTTCTACCGAGTGTCGATGTCCCGCTTATCGCGTCATCAACATAGTATTTGATAAATCGGAGGCTGTGTTCTTTAACATACCCCTCGATAGCCTTTTTCTGGTCGGGAATCGACTGTTCCTGACGATCGGTCGAACGGCGGACATAGCCTACCGCCCTGCTTGTCTGGCGCCTTGAAGGTGCTTTTTGGATCATTTTTTATCTCCCTTGAACTTGTCTTGATGTACCCATATGACGCCTATGTCTGCGTACATAGCAAGTTCATATAGGGCTATTATTTAAATAAGTTGAGGCTAATAAATAGGTTGACTGCATGGCCCAATATGCGAATATGGTAACAGGATGATTACCGGTCTTCGGTAAGGCCGGCTGAGTCAAATCGAAAGGATTTTGTAATTAAATCGGGGCTTTTGCCCCAACAGACAATTGAATTGACGCGTGTGCGTCAAGTTGCTGCTTCCCGAAAAACCGCCAACTTGAGCGTTGTTTGAACCGCTCTCGAAAGTGTGAAAGCAGTCACTTGGACCACGCTCCGAATAGGAGCGTCGGCCATGTGCTGTTTCGCACGCCCCTTGGCGGGGGTTTCGGGAGCGGCCTTGGTTCGGCGCTCCATTTTTTATGCGCTTATTCAGAAAGGAAAGGAAAGGAAGGGATCATGGGGAAAAACCTCGATCGACAAAGGGTTTTGGGAAGATTCACATGCAGAGTAGTGGTTTGCATTATTTGCATTTGGCTCGGTGTGAGCTATGCAAGCGGAGGTCTATTGAATCCGGGTGACCTGGTTGTTGCGGATCAGTCCACTTCTGCGATTATTCGCATCGATCCGTTTACGGGAGATCAAAGCATATTTGCCTCTGGAGGCTTTTTTTCAGCACCACGCGGTGTTGCTTTTGATCTCAATGGCGACTTGCTTGTGGCCGATGCCACAGGTCGAAGTGACGGGAAGATTATTAGAATCGATGTTGAGACAGGAACACAGACATTGATCTGCGAAGGCGGCTTTTTGGGAAATGTCACACATTTGGCAGTTGATTCACACGGGGATATCTTTGTTACGGTATTCGATCTGGAAACAGTCACAGATCACACCGGGATTCTTAAGATCGATCCATTAACAGGGAACCAAACGCTTGTTTCATCCGGAGGTGTTTTTAACAGTGTCACCGGGATTGCCCTCGATGCAAACGGAGAGATACTTGTCGTTGATTCAGGAATAATTGCAAGTGGAACAGCCGGATCAGTAATTTCCGTTGATAAGACCAACGGAACGCAAACAAGCGTATCCTACGGTGGGCTCTTCTTTTTGCCATATGGCATTGCTGTAGAAGCAAACGGCAATCTTCTTATTGCAGATCAGGACCCCAACGGAACCATCCACGGTAATGCAATAATACGCGTCAATCCCTTAACTGGCTCGCAAAGCCTTTTATCAAGTGGAGGATTCTTCGAAAGTCCCTTCGGGATCACAGCCTCTGCCGATGGTGAAATTTTTGTTACGGATTCTACCATGGATGCAATTCTGAAAATCGATCCTGTAACGGGCGGTCAGACAATTCTTTCTTCGGGCGATTTACTTAACAGCCCCATGGATATAGCGATTGTGCCGGTTCCCGAACCTGCAACATTGTGCCTGTTGGCATTTGGCAGCCTTTCTTTACTCAAAAGATCTTCTGCAGTAATAAAAAAATGAAAGGAATCATAATATGTCTAATCTGAAAAACAATTCTGCAATATTTATCGCTTTAATTGCTGTTTGCTTTTTCCCCGGCTGCATCATGTCCCATTCAAAGAAAGCAAAGAACGGTGAAAAAATATATCTGACAGATCCGATTCCAATGAATTTTGTGGCCGGGATCGAAAAATGCAGTCTTGTAAAAGATCTCGATCAGAAAAATGAAACCGTATTCCATATGCGAACAGAGGCACGTCCAACAAGACCACACCCATTGGAATCTTATGAGCTTGCATATACGGTTGATGGCGAAAAGGTTGTCCTGCAAAACGGTGATGTGGAAATGACCACCTGCGGAATCTATCATGGGTTCTTCTGGACAACGGGTATTATGGAAGTGGTTGATTTTCCCATAACGGATTCGCAAATCCGCCAACTTACAGAAGCCCAATCCATCGTCATTGAAGGTTACGAACCAAAAGCCGGACATAAACCCTGGACATTAACAGAGTCTCGCAGGAAGTCCATTAGACGATTTTATGATTTGTACGTTTTGCCCAATGAAAACCGAACCAAAAGTCCATCAGCGAACCACTCCGAATAATATGACTCGCGATTGGCTTGTTTTGGAAATATTCGAAAACTTACCTCCTGTAAAGATAATGGCAAAAAGAAGGAGCACCAATCCATCAAATGAACGGATTGGTGCTCCCTTCGCGTTAAACGAAAACCTGAATTAGTCTCACATCAGCAATTTAATTCTAATACTGCTCTCGGAAGAATATTATTACAGGTTCGTTTGCAAGTTTTACGGCCATTTCCAGGGCATCAGGCCCATCATCATGACTCGCCTTTGGAAAGTGCCTCAGCTGCTCAATCAATTTACTGTGTTTTCTACTGAATCGAAGTTGACCTGTTGCCACCAACGACTCCAGCGACTGAATGCGACCAAGCTTGTCTGAAGTATGCTTGATGTCGGTGATCTTGCCGTACATACCGGACTTTGTCATAAAACGCCTGAGCTCACTAGCCATAAAATGCTGAAACTGATTTGTTTCCAATCCGAATCTTGCATATTTTCGTTCACGAAAATAATTGTAGATCGCTGTTATCGTTTCATGCGGCTTGCGTCGGCTTATGTCCGCATCCAGCACATACATATGCCCTGTAGGCTCGTGTTTGAGAATGGTGATAATCGCGGTATCGTCATGGTTTTTACCGGCCAGGCCCAATGAAGGGTCACATGCACCAAATATCTCTGAATTGCCACCAAGTTTGGCAAGAAGTTCATCAACGCTTCTGTACTGATCGTCCCAGTAAGTTGCGTTTTCCATATTGAAATAACACTGAGCGGGATCAAGCGGTTCATTCTGCTTTTCGCTGTCGAAACTCCCCTGACCATCGCAAAGGCGCAACTCCATCAACTGATAATAGCTTTCTCCTTCAGGCCAGAGAACCTTCGATCCGGCAAGCATCTGTTCCTGATTTGCCTCGAAATAGTCCTTTGCGGCCTCAGGTCCGGTCCTGCCGTCATGGGATTCCTGATTAGTGTAAATCTTTGTCCAAAGCTGCCACAAATCATCTCTGTTCGCCCATGATATCACCGCCTTGTATTTTCGAGAAGTCCAACCCGGCATCTTTGTACAATCAAGGAGATTTGCCAGCAGGGAGTCATAATGAAGTACCGTACCGGCCACAACCACATTGGTCATGGAGATGACACCGGCTTTCATTACCGACTTTTTGAACCATTCCATCTTGTATTCACGTTGTTCCTGCGAAATCACCTCCTTCTGATTTTCGACATCGTCAAGGACTATCAATGAAGGTCTGTGCTGACGATGCTTTCGACCACGGATTTTCTGACCCGCTCCCAGGGCGAGAACCTTTATGCCATTTTTTGAAATGATGTCATTTTTTCTCCAGCGTTCAGGTCCTGGCTTGACACCAGGCGCTTCAGCGACATCCCGAAAATCCTCAAGCAGCAGCGGATTCGACTCCAGCTCCTTTTTGACGGCCGAAAGGTGGTCAATCGCCTGTTCTGCCGTATCGCTTATCAGGACGATATAATTTTCAAGACCATAACATATGCACCAAAGCACATACGCCTGACTTATCAGTGTACTTTTGGCATGGCAACGCGGGGCTGCGATGGCAAGCCTTGCATTACGCCTCAGGGTCGCTTTTTCAAGCAGATCGAACATCTCTTCATGCATTTCGGACGGGGGATGTTTGAAGTAACCCGACAAATAAGTATTTGCAAAGCAACGAAAAGACAGCTGACCAAGCTTGCGACGTAAGGCGGAAAGCTTGAGTTGTATTGCCTTACGGCTCTGATAATTGTTATTCTTCATTGTTAACGCCATTATTAAACTCCTTTTCAATGTTTTCTGAAATATTAGATAACTTTTCACTAACTGAGAAACGACTCAACATATCCTTGACTTCTTCAAATTCCCTGGCTGCTCCCTTGTCACTTTCTGGAACATCCAGGAACAGGGGCTCCAAATGGCCAACGCTGACCAGCATCTGCTCGTAGGTTGGCGGCTCCTCCAGACGGTGCATGAAATCAGCCTCGATTCTTTGAGCTGCCGTCGGAAGGTATCCAAGTTTTTGGAGGGTTTCGACAAGCTCCCTTTGTGTCTTCCAGACACCACGTTCCGCTTCAACCCTGACAGCGGGAGGAGTTCCTGGGGCCTTTGCGATACGGCGCAGGCGTTGCATAACCTGAGCAACGGTTTGTTCCAGTTGGCCAACTTTTTCCCCGACCATTTTCGGGTTATGCTCAATTGCATTGGCCTTTGAAATTATTTTTTTATCGCGAAGAATTGTGCGGTCGGCAACCTCAAGAACCCTTGCGATTTCAGCCGTTGAATAACCGTCAGCCATCAGGTAGGAAACCAACTGACGTCTTTGCTCTTTGCTGATGGCTGACGGCGAAATGCTGCGTTTTTGTATTTTTTCAAGCAGTGAAAGCGTGTTCGCCTCAGCGTCATCCGATTTCTGCTCTGGAACGATTGAATTTTCCGGCCCTTTATTCCCTGAACTCATGAACAAACCTCCTGCTGATCTGGTATGCGATAGCGATCGGCGATTTCGGGTTTCACGGCCTTTTCCCCTGCCAGTGAGATATATCTTCTGATAATCACATCGCAGTATTTTGGTTCGATCTCCATCCCGAAGCAGCGCCTGCCAAGCCTTGCTGCACCAATAAGCGTCGTGCCACTGCCCAGGAAGGGATCGAACACGATGTCCCCTGGCTTTGAAGAATTACGGATCGCCCGTTCGGCAAGTTCCAATGCCTTCTGCGTGGGATGACGATATAATTGAGTGCGGTCACGACGGACCCGCCAAAGTGTGGTTTCGCTTTTGGGTCCATACCAACGATGCCGCGCACCGATCTTCCAGCCATAGAAGCAAAACTCCGTCTGCTGGTTAAAGTCCCCAAATCCCGGAGAGAAAGATTCCTTTGCCCATGTAAGCACCGAAGCAACTTTAAAACCTCGATTGGTAATCAGGTCATGCATCAAGCCGAAGTTTTTAAAGCTGTTCCAGATATAAAACGGGGAACCCGCAGCCAGGATTTCGGCAAGTGTATCAGCGACTTTCTGAAACCATTTTGCGTATTTTTGAGGAGTCAGATCGTCGTTGACTATCAGGTTTGAATCGGCCCCGGATTTTTTATGTCTTTTTCCAGATGGCCGGTTGTTGCGATTATAGTTGACGCCATAAGGCGGATCAGTATTGCAAAGGCTGGCGCGTTGATCGCCCATTAAATTTGCCACATGCGACAAATTGGTTACATCGCCGCAGAAAACTCTGTGCTGGCCATCTATTCCCAATTCAATCAATTCACCCGCTTTCGTAATAACGGGCAAATCTGAAGAAAGCTCGGACTCGATATCGAATTTTTCTGAATCTTCATCATTCACAACATCAGACAACAGATTCTCAACCTCCGGCAAAGCAAAGCCCGTCAGCTCGATGTCGATTTCAGGGGCCTGGACAAGCTCAGCCAACAACTCCGAGAGTTTATCCTGATCCCACTGGCCGTCGATTTTATTGAGTGCGACGTTTAAGGCTTTTTCTTTTTCCAAAGGCAAGTCAACAACGCTAACCGGGATTTCTTTGACACCCTGCGCCAACAACACCTTGTAACGCTGGTGGCCTGAAACGAGATTGCCTGTTCTGCTGTTCCAGACCAAAGGTTCGACACACCCGAACTCGCCGATACTCCTGACCAGGCGTTGGTACTCAGGATCGTCCGGCTTGAGATCCTTGCGAGGGTTGTACGACGCTGGATTGATCTTCGAAATAGGTACTGTTTTGATTTTCATTAAAGAAAACTCCCGTCAGAAAAACACCATTGTTTTTACTGACGAGAGCATTTTGGGAAAATAAATTGACTCTAGATGTAAGCTCGTTGTGAAATCGTTTTTTTATTATAGGGGCGGCGCATCTGGTCGATAATATCCGCAATTACCTCTGTTTTCTATTTTTCGACCTGTCACTCGAATACCAGCTATTTTTTCACGTATTGAGTCAGGTGTTCTATCGAGCCTTTTACCTAATTCGGCTGAATTTAATATCCGTCCCTTTAATTCATCCCAAACATCTTTTTCAGCTTCAGATAAGGGAACAAGATGGTCATTATTCTTTTTATCAACCAAATCGAAATAGGACTCTATACACCATTTATGAAGTTCAGCAAGACCAACCTCCGGTGTTGGAGGATGGGTTGATGGAGGCTTTTTTGATGGAAGGAAATCTTCATAAAGACTAGTAGCCCTTCGCAGAGCTTTTTCATAATAAATCCATTCATTTCCTTCTGTCCCAATAAGTTCTTCGGGTGATATGAAAATAAATCCTTTAAATTCCTCCTCCGACCTCTGAACATCCCTTATACCCAGTTTTAAGCCTATTTCAGAAGCTAGTTGATAAAAAGGCGATTGCTTGAAACGATGCCAGAATTCTTCCTGTCGAATCTGATCTTTCCTTTTAATTTTTTTCGTTTTCTTCTTTGCCGGCATTACACTTCTTCCTTTCTGTTTTTGGCCTAATCCCTAAAATTTACTTACAAATTCGAAGAGGAAAAACATATCCTCCTCTATTATGTTATTAGACAGTTTCAGGAAAAATGTATGCTTTTTCGATAAACAAGCCCCTTTGAAGAGAAATTCACATTTTCAAACCGTAAGCAAGAAGGACCAGTTTTCTACATAAGAATTCTACGTCATAAACTGCCAAATGCCTGGTGATTAATATTTTCTCTTTAAAAAGATTGACAACGGAGGATTGATTTCTTACTCTGAGCTTTCTAGTTGACAGTATCGACTAGAGATCCTAGTTGAAGCAGTAAAATTCAAGTCCCCAAGAAGGACAGAAAGGCTAGTAGTCATGACAAAAGAACTTCAAAAGGCGTTTTCTCGCCTCCGTAAGGTATCTCCCAAGCTCAATGCCGCGACCGATGAGGTGACCGAAATTGTCAACCTTGTCGAACAATTCCTGAATAAAGAATGCAGTATTGGCTTATCTGTCAAGGTATTCATTGATGCAAACGATATTGATGAGGAATATTGTGAGTGTACTTATCTCGCTTACCGTCGAGTAGATGGTAAATTTCGTCTGGCGGTGGTAACTACAAAGGAATCAGATTCCGATGAAAATCCCGATGCCGTTATTAAGGAAGAAATAGAAATAACGCCGTGGGTTAGCGCAACTAGAGAATGGAAGTTAAAAAGCTTCAATAAGTTACCAAGCCTACTCACTTTATTAGCGGAAGAAGCCGAAAAAATAAATGAAGCTACTAATGATACGGCCCAAACCGTGAAGGAAATCATTAAATCACTTTAGGACAAGTAGTCCTTACAAATCCAATTTTTCGACTAGGATCATCAGCCCCGCAAAGTGCGGGGCTTTTTTTTGTACTGATTTCATATGATGCCCCCGCTAAAACAGTTTTATAGGATCGAAAGTTTTGCTCGCTCGCAAATCCGGACCAGCCTATTCCAGTCAGCTGCTGGTGGAGTGGTGTCGGATATTCCAAGAATCTGGTGGTCACCATTGCCAAGTTCCTCAAAGAAGGTATCCAGGAAGGTGTCGAATTTTTTATCCGGCATTACAGATGGTAATAATGCCACGGACGGAATTCCTCCCATAATTGTGACCCTGCCCGCAAAGAAGTCTCGCACCTCTTCAATGGTGAGTTTTGTCATGGGCTTGGGGCAGATCGAATCGGCAATATCTATTTTTGCATCTACATAGTGTTGCAAAAGGCCGGTATTTTCCCCGTCTGTATGTGTAAGCAGATACTTGCCTCTGGCATGCAACTCGTCGGCATATTTTCGCAACCACGGTTCAACATGCTCATGAAAGAAAGGAGGATACGTCATGGCTGCATCATAGTTTGCTCCAACAAAAACCAACTCCGCCTGGCAATCTACTACTATTTCTAGAACCCTGGACCAATATGAACCTATCTTTTCAGCCAGCATGGCCAGTTCCTCGGGATGATCATGCATATCGAAAAAAAAGTTATCCAGTGGCATCAATTCCCGCTGAATCAAGTGCATCGGTGACCCTGCAAGGCTGACAAAAGCTGCCGCTAAGCCTCTATTCCCAATCAATTCGGCATATTCCCTATAACCTTCATAATTCGGCTCTATGCGAGCGTTTTCAAAAAGATACCCCAGGGCTTCATAATCTTTTGAACTCTTAATGGCATGTTCAGAAATATGCGTAATAGTAATGCCCGCCTTGCGCATGGCTTCATCATAAACAACAGCAGTCGTTATTTTACCTTTAGGTGTGTCGTATTCGACAATGGTTTTATCGCCTTCAATTTGCACCGTCCACTTGACGTTTTTCAGGATGGTCTTGTAGGGCATAAACCATAAGTTATATATGCCCAGAGCTCGGTGCGTATCTTCGTCTGGATTTCGCAAATCGCGGAAATCGGGCACGATAGCATGAAAACCCCAATCAAGATCGTCCACGATTTCTATTAGCGAGGCGTTTTGGTATTTTTGCGGCAATGTGCCTGCCAGTTTATTGGCCTTATACCACAAATCCAGCCGAGGTGCCCAAGGCATGCGATCAACAGGCTCACCGGCCAGAGTTGATAACATGTCTTTCTTATGATTAGTTTGCATGAAATCTCCATGAACTTTTTCCCCAGAGTGGCCACCACAAGCCGGGCACTCCAGGGAGAATAGGGAACAAGAATAAATTCTTACTGCATATCTTCATGCCTCTCTTCTTCGATTTTTATATGCTCAACCTTCTCGACCAGCGCGACATCATCGGCGCTGACATGACCGACGACCCGTCCATCGTCTAGAATGTTAGTTTCGTGTGACGCCAAACGCTTGAACATACGTCGTAAATCCCAAGTACCACCTATGGTAAACCAAACAGTTGTAACTAGACCGACTATGAAAGCTACTACGAAGTACTGAATAAAGAACCATGTTGACCACCACTGCTTCGGCCAGCCACCTTCCTTTATGACATTCCAGATTAAGACTACAAGCCAGGAACCAAAGCCCCAAACCATGCTGTACAAAAATACCGACCAAGACAGAATCTTATCGCCACGCGTAAACTGGGCATCTATACCAAGTAATGTCTGCAGAAGACCTTTCAGTGAACGTGGTGGTTTGCCGGCAACCTCCCCGGGGGCTCGGTCATCTTCACGCCGATACTTGCCACGATGCAGCATCCGCTCCATATTGAATGGTTTACGGCAAGTTAATAAAGAAACAGTCACATATGTCGCTATCGACAGTAACATCGTCAGGAAGTAAACCTCCTGGCCGTTAATTGGAAACTTATCTGGAGTTACCCGCCACTGAATAATTGGTTCGAATGGATGAGAAATACCTTCGATAATTATAGTAAACCAATGCAATATGGTCGGTGACTTCTCAATCATAGGATAGATGCTCTGGGCCCAGTAATTCTGACCTATAAAACCAATAGAAGCTAAAATTGAACCTGAAAGAAGACCTGCCCATGCACCCTGAGTTGTTCCGCGTTTCCAATAAAGCCCTCCCAAAATTACAGCACCTGCCCCACCCAGCCATATGCTGCCGGTAAGAGCAAAGAACATCAAAATAAAAGTTACCTGGCCAAAGTATAGAGAGAAAAAGAACGCAAAGACTGCAACAAATGCGATTGCCACTCTAAGCCAAAACAACTGCTGACGAGGAGTAAAAGGCTTTTTACGAAATGGTAATACGATGTCCTGCACAAGAATACTGCCCCAGGAATGAAGATAAGTCGTATCTGTACTTATCATGAGAAATATCATTATTGCACAGAATACGCCCGTAACGCCTATGGGTAAAAGATCACGCAAAGCTACCGGAACACGCATCTGATTGTGAATGGTAGTAAATGTCCGAGCTTTTCCCTTGTCTTGGGCCTTTAATGCCGTTGCTATAATAGTGGCGGTGCTTGGATCTTGAGGATTGAGGATTTTTTCTACCTCTCCTTGAGCTTTCCCGATTTTCCTTGCCGATTCAGCTTCCTCAGTTCGAACTTTGTCGAGTTTTATCTGTAATGAAGGAACAATTTGATCGGTTTGAAGGTATTCATGGACTTCATGCCGGACTTCTTGAAATTTCTTACCATTTGATACGTCTTGAACGGCTTTCCAGCTTAGATTGCGTTCGGTTTGGCTAGCTTGTTTAGCAAATTCAGCGTTATTCATGTATGTATATGCCGCTGCTGCCAAAAGAACAAACATCAGAACGGAAAAACCAGTTCGCCATGCACCAAGAATCCTGCCCATTTTCTGTTCATGTGGCGTCGCTGCAGCAGCATTGTACCCCTGTGTACCTGACCAGGAGAGAATGTTGAATACGTTGCCAATAATGCCTACCACTATATAAAATATGTTAAAGTCCTTCAGATTGAATGTATCAAACGGATTAAGTATCGACTCGCCAACAGGACGATCCATAAGCGTCGGCCCTATCTGGTTCCACCATGAAAAGTTCATAATTATGGCAAATACCACAATAAGGTACATTGGATAGCTCAGAATGCCCTGAATACAATCGGTAGTCATGACGGTAATTTGACCACCGATGGTAACGATGAGAACTGCTATACCCAGGAATATCGCCATTAAAAGGCCAAAAGTCGGCCAGCTTAATCCGATAAAGTTGATAGTTGTCGGTAAATCACAAAAATACATGATGAATCTTGCGCCCACTGCTGGAAATAAGCCGTAGTTCAAAATGCCTGATATTGCCTGAAGTACTCCTGCAAAAACACGAAAACTCTTGCTGTAACGTATTTCAAAGAATTGTGCCAAGGTCATGGCTCGGGTTTCGCGAAAACGATAAATAGCAAAACCTGTAAGCATAATCACTAACATGATGGGAATGCCAATATTATTCCAAAAGCTTATCGCAAAGCCAGATTTATAGTACATCTCGAACATGGCGACAACGCTTATCAAGCCCATCGCCGCTTCGCCGTTGGCGACAGCCACAACGTACCTTCCTGCTACTCGACCTGCAGCCAGAAAATCCGATACCCCCCTAACATATCGCTGAGCCCGCAAACCAACGACTGCAACTATAATCAACGGAATAACCACAATAAGCCAATCAACTAAATGCATTGTTTACTCCAATCTTTATGACGGACGGCTTTAATTTCGCAACCCTAGGATAGCCACTTCTGCATTCACTTCCTCCGTGGCTTCAAACACAGCCCTCATGAATCGTCCGCCGTCTCACGATTCTGCCGGAATCGAGAACCACCCAATGGATTATTTGCAAACTCCCTAACGGTTGATTATTTTAAATTTTTGCCAAAAAAATCGAATACCTTGTTTGCCCCCCATTGATGTCCGCCTTCAAAAAGGTCCAATTCCAGCTTATCGCTTGCACCGGCGGCAGCGTATATCTTTTCTACCTCGCGGTAGCAGTTCCTCGCAGAATCTACCAAAAAACAGTCATCATACGCACCGATTTCAACCAAAAGTGGGCGAGGCGCGATCAGGCCGTGTAAATCAGGAACATCACAAAGATCGTAAAGCCCTGGTGTAATCTGACTACCACAGAAATTAATATCCCTCATGCCAAAATCTGCAAAGCGGTCGCTGTAGCAGATAATATCAACGGCTTTAATTCTGTGGTCGCAAATTGCTATCCAGGTAGCCATGGTACCTCCAAGGCTAAGCCCCATTACACCGATTCGGTCAGCGTCAATGAAATCCTGGCTGCAGAGATAATCCAACGCGCACATACCGTCATGAACATCCATACCAAGAACTGTCATTCCCAATATTGTGGCACGAATGTAATGCAAATTGCATATATCTCTACCGGCCGCATTATCGTTAAAGTTCGGTTTTCGCCTATCATCTCGCTCGCCAAAGCCTCGCCAGTCTATCGCTATAACAGCATAGCCTGCCTTGGCCATCTGCAGACCATAATCGTAGTTACATGATTCGATATTAGACCTTAATTCTGGTGTTGAACCATTGCACATTACGGGTTCTTTGCCGAACGGCCCGTGGCCATGACAAGCCAGAATACCTGGTAGATTACCCTTTGCTTCAGCAAGACGAAAAACGTAGGCCGTCGCGGAAAGGTTTTCTTCAACGTCAAAGATAACCTTCTGCTTTACAAGCCCATCTTCTATCCACTCTGCGACAATCTCTGGGTTCAACGGAACTTTCTTAGGCATCTTGCCAAGTGTAGCCTTTACCGCTGGTAGGAGTTGCCCCTGCCACTGCTGCCAGTCATTTTTATCACTCCCAGTAAAGCGGTATTTCGGCGTATGCTTTTCCGCTAAACTACGGAAATAAGCATTAACTGAAAGATTTCGATTCATCGTAAGCACCTTTAGTTTCGCATACTACATTGAATCTTTGATCTCAATGGGGCTGCCTGTATCGGCAGAATCTCTTGCAGCCAGGGCCAATTGAACGCTAAGCCGGCCATCCGCCCAACTGCTGCGAGGTTTTTCACCTGTTTGGCAGCAATGGAAAAAGTCGGCAAATATACGAACATCAGCCCCATTATGGGTAGAGTTCATTTGCTCGCTCAAATCGTGGACGACCTTGTCCTCGCTATACCGTTTCCAGACAGTAACTTTGCCATCGTCCACGTCTCCCTCGGCAGAACCTTCTGTCCCCATAAGTCGCATCTGGCGGGTTTGTCGCGCACTGACAACATTAACCGTATAAGTAGCTCGCACATCGTTATTGTAATCGACCACAGCAATGCCGTTATCAAATGTGTCTTTGTCGGAATTATAAAGGCAAATATCTTGCATCTGGCCGGTCTCTTCCTCAGTCAGCCTGGCCAGTTCTGCCCACGACTTATGCCAATAAGTTTTTTCAGGATTCTCTATATCGTAAAAGTCAGGGCATTTATCCTTAATTGGACAGATGCGACAATGAGTGCCAGCATCGGGCCTGGGCTTGTAGTAACTTAGGTTGGAAGTGGCGAATACACGCGTTGGCTTGCCTCCTGCAACCCAGTTCAGCAGGTCAAAGTCATGGCATGCCTTGGTTAACCATAGCCCACCGCCGAATTCTCTCAGACGGTTCCAACGACGAAAATAAGTTCTGCCATTGAAATAGTACTCGTTGGCTTCAATTGTAAGCAGTTCGCCAAGTTGGCCGCTGGTGAGCACTTCGTGAAGCTTTTCATGGACCGGGCAGTGGCGAAGATTCATACCAAGATAAAAAATACTTCTGGCATCTTTTGCGACGTCAATAATAGACTCGCAATCTTCTATTGTTATTGCCATCGGCTTTTCACAATAAACATGTTTGCCTGCCTTTAGGGCAGCTGTTACAGGCTCGACATGCGCATAATCCGGGGTTCCAATAAACACAGCCTCAACGCGATCATCTTCAAGTGCCTGACCGAGAGATTCATATACGACGGCTTGGTCGGCTTGATATTCCTCAATGAGATATTTCCCTCGAGAGGGAATCAGATCATAAACCCCGGTTATGAAACCTTGACTTGGGTTACTCTTAAGATAATCGAATATCACTTCACTGCGAATACTTGCGCCGACAACTGCCATACCCAGCTTACCCATCACAAATTTCCTTTCAAACTCCTTAAAACTCTTTGGACAAACTTTCCTGACTAACCTGTCCAATTTGCATGAACGGAATATTCTTAACAATTGATCGGATAGCGGCCCAATTCCTTACCGGCGCGGAATAGCTCGACAACGTTCACGGGCGGCACCTCACGTGTAATGTCATGCACGGCAGCAAGGATGTAGCCACCGCCCGGCGCCATCTGTCGAATTCGTTTGGCCACCTCATTGCGCACGTCCGTGGTTGTTCCGCGAGGCATTACGTCACGGGTGTCAACACCACCCCAGAAGCAGAGGTTTTTGCCAAACTCAGCTTTCAGCTTTTCCGGATCCATATTATCTGCAGCAACCTGTATAGGGTTCAGTACCTCAACGCCCATTTCAATAAACTCTGGTATGAATTCCCAGATGGAACCGCAACAGTGATGCATGAGTTTGGCTGAGGTTTTGCCGCGTATATGCTCCCATAATCTGCGGAAATATGGTTTGAGCAAACTCTTAAAACTTTTAGGTGAAATAAGCGGGCCCCGCTGACTGCCGAGGTCATCTGTCGTATAGACTATGTCTACCAGATGACCGACCTCACGGAGGACGATGTCATTGGCTTCGATCTGTAACTGTGTTGTATGCTCAAGCACTTCGTTGGCAAAGGATTCATTGCATGCCATGCTCATGAACCAGTCCTCAAAACCGCATAAAAACTGACCCATAGATAACATTCTGCCGCGAAGTTCCAGCGAAATGGCATAATCAGTTTCACTGCGAATCTTGGTTATCGCATCCTTCAGACCTTTCATGTCTACCAGTTGTTCAGCCTTAGGCCAGTTATATTCCTTGGCGTCTTTTGTTGTAGAATCCGCCGAGAAGAGGGGCTTTTCTACATAAAAATGGCCATCGGCCGGCTTGTGCCATCGCACACCCCATTCATCAATAAGCGTATCCTCTGATATAACCTGGACACTTGAGCCTGTACCAAAAGCTCTGGGGGCGTGAATGATATCGACGTCAAGCGCCAAGCGAACGTCTTCTTCAATCTCAGGCAAACCAGAGTATAGTTGTGCACTACGCTCGGCGTGAACAGGCAGGCCAAGTTCGGCTCGCAACGCAGGATACCCGTCGCAGACAATTGTACTTGCAACTGAACCGCCAAGGTCCATAGGCACGCGGTCAGCTTCTTCGTGCGACAATGCCGCCATTACCCTTTCTCGATGTGTCATATTTTTCCCTTCTTAGCAATTTCGTATTATTAAACAGCTACATTTTACCCTTAATTCTGATTCTGTAGTTTTCCAAGACCGGGCCAAAAGAGCTTTCTCGTCATGAGCCCAGCTCGAAAAAATCCTGCTCAGAGTTCAAAGGAGTAAGTTGGTTTTCAAGAGGCTTTATCTCGTTTGTTACAGGATCCCAATCGATTGCTCCGTAACGAGCGGGAATAGTGTCGTTTACTGTTGAATCGAAAATATCTCCGCTGCTGTAATGCCAAAACTCGAATGGATAGGCAGCGAATCCGTATTTTGTAAATATCTGCGTAATTTGCTTTCTATTGTGTTGAACGGCCTCTGAAACAAATTGACGTGCCCCCCAAAAACTGATCCAAGTTTTGTGAGAGTCTCAGCCGACATT
>CAYNZP010000016.1:0-50808 GCA_964401835.1 uncultured Planctomycetaceae bacterium | reverse complement strand
TGATTTTTTGTTCGCAGACAAGGAGCGAGGAGGATACGATGCCTCTGGCATCATTGACTTTCGAGCGACGCCGTATGCGGACAAAAGGGCGGCGTCCCGAAGGGTTTGGCCGAAAATCCGCGTCTGCTTTGTTGCGGCTCCTCGCCATACCATCAAGGTATGGCGTCGTTGCCAACGCCTCGCAGCCATCCGATTTTGGGCCAAACGCGACTAGCGCGAGGTTTTGTTAAGGACTCTTTTTAATCGGAGTAACTATGGAAGCTTTTATGGATGTTCTTGCAAGTGTTTGGGTCGTTTGGTTGATGCCTGTTTTTCTGCTCCTGGTAGGATTCGGCGCGGTAATATTCTTCCACGAACTCGGACACTTTCTTGTAGCCAAGCTGGTGGGAATCAAGATCGAGCGTTTCGCGATAGGTTTCGGCCCGCGAGTTTTGGGGCTGAAGTTGGGCGAAACGGACTACTGCATCTGCGCCCTTCCGTTGGGCGGATATGTAAAAATGCTCGGCCAGGAGGACTTCAAACCCCTCGAAGAAGGTCAGCAAGCCGACCCCCGCTCCTATAACGCAAAGTCAGTAGGTGCACGTTTTGCGGTAATCTCCGCCGGCGTAATTATGAACGTAATAATGGCTGGCGTTTTGTTTGTGGTTGTCGGACTAGTCGGCAAGGATTTTCCCACTTCTGTAATCGGCGGGACCTCAGCCGGGATGCCCGCGAACCTCGCGAAGATTCAATGGCAAGACCAACAAGCCAAGCAGGCGAACCTCAAGGACACACTCCAACCCGGTGACAGGATTACCAAAATCCAGGGCGACAGTGTCATTTTATGGGTAACAGGCGGCAAGATTACTAACCTCTCTGAAGTAATGATGACAAGTCTGCTCTCCAGCCCGAACGACATGTTCGAATTCACAATCCAGCGGCAAGTAGGAGATAAGTCTCACATCGGCAAGGCGGATATCGGCGTATTCCAGGGCAAAACATTGATGTTCGGCATCCAACAGGCCCACGATATCGTCTTTAATGAAGCCAAAGACATTATTACCGATTCACCTTTCAAAAAGAATGACAGGTTGATTTCGGCTGATGGTGCAAAAATCAAGGATTTCCTCAGCCTCAACCAAATCGACAGAGAACTTACCGGCAAGCCGGTAAAGGTCGTTGTCGAACGGGAAGATGAGAACGTTGAAGTAGAAATCACACCGACTCTCAGACATGCCGATAACGTTTTTTGGCTCAAGGATGGACCGAAGTTAAAGGGAAAAGTTGTCGGTATTTTCAAAAAGGACGTAAAACAAGAAGACGACTCGACGGAAACTGTCAAAAAAATTGCTTTTAGCATCGAAATTGCCGACGGCACAATTAAAGATGTTCTGAAAGATGATTTGATCAGTGCCCTTCGAATACTCGGAATGGAGCCTCGGCTGAAAATTTCCTCCGTCATAGAAAAATCGCCCGCAAACAAGGCCGGCTTGCTACCGGGTGATATCATATTGCTCTATGGCGACAGAAGCACACCGACATTAAGGCAGTTTTTTGAAATAAGCGAAAATGTCGAGGATAAAAAAACAAATATCATAGTTTTGCGAGGGAACCAGCAGAAATCATTCGGAATAACTCCAACCAAACACGGAAAGGATGTAATAGTAGGAATATCTAACACACTCGACTTTGAACATCCAGTCTTAGGCTACATTCAGGAAGGATCTGTCGCTGACGAAGCCGGAATCAAAAAAGGCGCAACAATTACGGCTATCAACGGTATTGAAGTTAATTCGTGGATAGATATCTATAATGCACTGACCTCCCAGGCAGGCAAAGAAGTCTCAATAGAATATCAACTCGGAATAAGGACCGAGACTGCAAGTCTGGGCGTTCTGGATTCTTCGAAATTCGAGCCTACCGATTACAGCTTCAGCCTCTTTTCAGATAATGCTTTCTTCAAACCACTGATGGTTAAAATAGTCCAGCCAAACGCACTGGCTGCCCTGAAATGGGGCGGAAAAGAGACAATCAAGCTGGTCCTTGGGACTTATGCGAGCCTGCGAAGTCTTATCAGCGGCTACGCCTCGACTGATACACTTATGGGCCCTGTCGGGATAGCGGGCACTGCCATTACCGTAGGCCGGGAAAGACCGTTGATCGATTTTGTCTATTTCATGGGCCTGATATCGGTCGCACTGGCGGTATTCAACTTCCTGCCGTTGCCTGTTTTTGACGGCGGGCATGCAGTGCTGCTTATAATTGAGAAGATACGCGGCAAACCGCTTTCTGTTAAGCTGCTGAATATAATCCAGGCGATTGGGCTCGGATTGATACTTATATTGGTTGTGCTTGTTACATGGCAGGATATAGCCAGGATTATTAAGGGCCTTTGGTAATAAGGGAACTCATAATGAGATACATTTGCGATGTTTGTGGCTGGGTTTACGATACGGAAGCTGGCGATCCGGACAACGGCGTTGAGCCGGGCACTGCCTTTGAAAATATTCCCGAACAGTGGGTCTGCCCCGAATGTGGCGCGGAAAAAGACCAGTTTTCGCCGGAATAATTAATTGCGCAATACAATATGAAACAGCCGGTTAAGGCTGCTATGATTATTTGATGACGAAAGACAGGATAATCGAGCAGGAGCTTGATTTGGCCTTAGCGGCTGAAATCCAGTCGGCGCTTTTGCCAAAGGGTTGCCCCGTTGATTGCCCCCACCAGGTAGCAGCGGCACGCAACCGTATGTGTGGACGGGTTGGGGGAGATTTCTACGATTTTATCCGTATTAATGAAGAGCAAATCGGCCTGATTGTCGGTGACGTTGTGGGCCATGGCGTTCGGGCGTCTCTGATGATGGCACAGGTTATGGGATTTTTGCGCAGCGGTTCGGCTCATCTTAGCAGGCCGTTGGTGTTGACCAAGGAGCTTAACCGGATGCTGCTTGATTTGGGTGATAAAACCGGCTCCGTGCTTCCCTGTACGCTTTTCTATGCTGTAATCGACGCCCCTTCCGGCCTTTGTCTTTATGTAAACGCAGGGCATCCTCGCCCATTTGTTTGCGACAAAGAAAAATGCGAGGTTTTTCCGGGTGGTTCACGAAACATATTGCTTGGAGTTGAGGAATTTGAACCCGAGGAATCGTGCTATACCTTCACTCCCGGACAAAGGTTCGTGCTCTATACGGACGGAATAACGGATGCTGTCAATCCTCACAATGACAGGTTTGGCGAAACGCGGCTGCATGAAACAATAAACGCTCATGCCAACAATGAACCTGAAATTTGTGCGGACGCTGTAATAAAAGCTCTGGATGAGTTTCGCCAGGACACACCCCCTCCAGATGACGAAACAATTATCGTAATCGACCGTGTTTAAAAGGCACAACAACACTGTAGCCCCTTTGAATCTACCCCAACATTGAATTGCCTTGACACATAGATGCTATATGTAGATATTCCTGATATGGCAAGAACTAACGCAGGATTTGAGACATTATCACAGAAGGTTTACGAACAGCTCCGCGAAAGCATCATCGAAGGTGAGCTTGCTCCTGGCACGCGTCTGGTAAGAAGAGACCTTTCAAAGAAACTCGGCGTCAGCACGATACCGGTGATGGAAGCCCTCTTCCGCCTCGAGCAGGACGGTTTGGTCGAGAGTCAGGCGATGTTTGGCTCGAGGGTTATTTCTCTTGATGAAGAAAACTTGAGGGAAGAAGAAATTCTTCGCACAGCTATCGAAGCTCAATGCGTCAGGTTGCTGGTGGAAAATGCCTCTGATGAAGAAATAAAAGAACTGCTCGAATACGCCAGAGAAGTTGACAAAATCCAGAGCACATCTAAAGACGTAGCTACAATAACCAAGGCGCATTTCGATTTTCATTTAAAGATTGCCGAATTGAGCGGTTGTTCTCTTCTTTACAAGGAGATGCAGAGGCTTGGATTCCGTTATCTGATGCGTGTAGGTGCCTCCAAAGACATCAACCGCGGTCTGCCCAAACCGTGGCATGAACACGAGGAACTGGTCGAGCTTTTCCTTAAACGGGACAAGCAAAGGGCAGACGATGTTATTAGAGAACACATTAAAAATGCCGTTCTTGAATAACGCCCCACCTACAGACTTTCAAATTCCGCAAACTCTAACTTTTTTCATCTTTTATTCTTAGAATTTGCCTAGCGATGCCAAAATTGCGATACTATGTTGCAATAAAGGTTATTTTTGAGGCGGGTTATGTCGGACAAGCAACTTCGCGTGACATTTGAACCAAACGGGCGAACAGTCTATGTGCTGCCTGGCACTAAGGCGCTTGAAGCTGCAGCAAGAGCCGGGCTTACGATAGATACCCCCTGCGGTGGAGTTGGAATCTGCGGCAAATGTCGCATCCAGGTAACAAAGGGTGAGTCCGAACCGACATCGGCTGAGCTTGAACATTTTGATAAGAAGGAAATATCCAGCGGCTGGCGACTGGCATGCCAAACGCAAATCCATAAGCACAGCGTCATACATGTGCCGGACAGTTCACTTTTTGCGAATCAGCACCAGATTCTTGTTGAGGCGCAAAAGGAAAAAGCAGAGGTCCTGCCGGCTGTACGGAAGGTTTATGTGGAGCTTGCACAGCCAAGTCTCGATGATTGCGACCCTGACCTGAAACGGCTGGAAAACCAGATAGGTAATCTCAAGACAGACCTGAACCAATTGCGTGAACTTCCCCAATCACTGAGGAAAAATAACTTTAAGGGCACAGCCGTACTGACTGACCACCACTTGATTGATTTCGAACCCAGCGATACTACCTCACATTGTTACGGCGCAGCCTTTGATATTGGAACCACGACAGTCATCGGTTCGCTCCTGGACCTGACGACTGGTGAAGAAATCGCACTGAGCAGCAGGATGAACCCGCAGGTCAGCTTCGGCGATGATGTTCTTTCCCGAATCAAACACGCCTCAAGTTGCCCGAACTGCCCCGATGAATTAAGTCAGGTCATAACCACAGCAGTTTCAGAAATGATCGATGAGATGGCTCAGACGGCAGGGATCGAGAAAAGGTTCATCTATGAATTAGCCTTTTCCGGCAATACGACAATGCAGCACCTTCTTTGCGGCTTGGACACTGACCAGCTCGGTCAGGTGCCGTTTGTTCCCACGCACGCAAGAGGCCTGAAACTTGACGTCGGGAATTTGAAAATACCAATTCATCCCCGGGCATCTGTTTATATTTTCCCTGTCATCGGCGGATTTGTCGGCGGCGATACCGTTGCATGCATGCTTACCGCAAACATGGACACTGAAGATTCCGCGGTTCTGATGGTCGATATCGGCACAAACGGAGAGATCGTTCTGGTCAAACAAGGCGAGATTCTGGCCGCCTCGACAGCTGCCGGGCCTGCATTTGAAGGCGCGAGGATTTCCTGCGGTATGCGGGCGACGACGGGGGCAATTGAAAAAGTTATATTCGACGGAGACATCGCCTTTAGCACAATAGGTAATGTCGCACCTGTTGGCATTTGTGGAAGTGCTCTTATCGACCTGGCTGCTGAGCTACTGCGACTTGGCGTCATTTCGCCACTGGGAAGATTGCTGCCCCCAGATGAGCTTCCACCTGACCTGCCGGATAAAATAAAAAATCGAGTTGTACTCGATGGCGACGGCCAATGTGAATTTGTACTTTCGGAGAAGGACAAAAAGTCATCAAGCCTGCGAATAACCGTTACGGAAAAGGACATTCGTGAATTGCAGCTGGCTACAGGGGCTATCCGTGCTGGGATAGCAATCCTGCTGAAAAAGGCGAATCTTTCTATAATCCATTTAAAAAAGGTTCTTATCGCGGGTGGATTTGGAAGTTTTATTCGACGCAGCAATGCTCAAAGAATCGGCCTGCTCCCCAGCGAAATTGACCAGAAGCTGATAAAATATATTGGCAACGCGTCTTTGACAGGTTCAAGGTGGGCCTTGCTGTCAACGGCAGCCAGAAAACGGGCAGAGCAGCTCGCAAGCAAGTCACAACATATTGAACTATCACAGGATCCTCAATTCCAGATGGAATTCGCAGAGGCAATGATTTTTCCCAGCGGGGACTAAAAAGCTTAGATGAAAAAGCACGTCTCGGAAAATTTGAGATACGCTTCCTTAGTGGCGCATCAACTCAAGTCGCCACTTGCTGCCATAAGTACAATTATGCGGACGTTAATCGGAGAATATGCAGGTCCGCTCTCGACCAAACAGAAGGATCTGCTCAAAAAGGCCAATCTCCGTTGCGATGAGGGCATCGAATCGATCCGGCGCATGCTGGCCATCGTTTCCTTCATGGAAGGCGAAAAAGGCGTTGAAGGCTCTGCCGACCTGGCCAAGGTTGTCCGCCAGGGACAGCTGAACTTCGCCGATAAAGCCAGTAAACAAAACATTTCGATTCTTGTTGACCTCGATATCGAGCCTGCCTATGTCGTCAGCGAGGAGGCAGCACTTATTGAAGCCGTCAATGCTGTCATAGGCAACGCTCTGAAGTACACACCTGATAACGGCCGGGTGAAGATTGCCCTGTCCCCCGGCAAGAAAAAAGACACCATCACGCTGAGAGTTGGCGATTCCGGCGTGGGGATTCCCAAAAAAGACCAAGATAAAATTTTCATCCCCTTCTTCCGCACGCCTGGCGCCCGCAAGTCAGCCCGGCCTGGAACCGGACTTGGGTTGGCGTTCGTCAAGGCGGTAATCGAAGCTGCAGGAGGTAAAGTGGACGTCGGCAAGTCGCAGCTGGGTGGTGCAGAGATAGAAATCAACCTGCCTGTTTCTAAAGTAGGCGAGGAATCAGCTATGAGTGAAAAAAAGAAAGAAAAAGCGTTCAGGGTCGTTATCGTCGGCGGCGTTGCTGCCGGGCCCAAAGTAGCAGCCAAGGTCATTCGCATGATGCCCGATGCCGAGGTGACCATCGTAGAGAAGCACAAGTTTCTCTCCTACGCCGGCTGCGGGCTTCCCTTCTATATCGCAGGCGACGTCAAAAGCCAGCGTGAGCTAATGAGTTCGCCCGCGGGGGCAGTGCGCGATTCTGTATTCTTCCAGAGCGTAAAAAATATCTCGGTAATGAACCAAACCGAGGCTATAGAGATTAACCGCAAAGACAAGCGGGTCCGCATAAAGGATATTATCAACGGCAATGAATCCTGGCTGGAATATGACAAACTCGTCCTCGCCACTGGCGCTTCACCTGTGGTACCGAAGATTCCCGGTGTTGACCTTAAAAATATTTTCACGCTCCATGGCATGGAAGATGCTGAAGGAATCAAAGCGGCAATCGGCAAAGGCCGGGCACGTGATGTTACAATTGTCGGCGGAGGTTTGATTGGCGCGGAAATGACCGAAGCCCTGGTCAGGAAAGGCTGTCGTGTAACAATAGTCGAAATGTTAAACAGAATTCTTCCGGTAATCCTGGATACGGAAATCGCGAAACTTCTGGAAAATTACCTCGAATCCAAAGGCGTAAAAGTGATGACCGACACGAAGGTCATCTCATTCGAGGGCGACGAGAGAGTTAAAACTGTCAAGACTACCGGCCAAGCATTTCCCACCGATATGGTAATCCTTGGAATCGGAGTATCTCCAAACGTCAGCCTTGCCAAGGCAGCCGATTTGGAAATTGGCTCAACAGGCGCCATAAAGGTCGACAAGTGCATGCGTACTTCAGATCCGGACATTTATGCCGCAGGGGACTGCGTTGAGAGTGTCGATCTCGTAACCGGCCGCCCATACTACCTGCCGATGGGCTCAGTAGCCAACAAACAGGGGCGCGTCGCAGCCGTCAATATCTGCGGCGGAAAGGACAGTTTCGACGGGGTACTGGGCAGCACTATATGCAAAATATTCGATTACTCGGTTGGCCGCACCGGCCTGACCGAAAACAAGGCACGCCAACTTGGCTACGACGTTACCACCGTTCTCGTTCCAGCTCCGGACAAGGCACACTATATGCCGGACTCCAAAAAGCTCCTGCTAAAACTTGTGGTTCAGAAAAACACCGGCAGACTCCTGGGCGCACAGGCGACCGGACCGGGAAACGCAGACAAGCGAATAGATATTGCAGCAATGGCCATTACCGCAGGCATGACTATTCATCAAGTAGCCAATTCCGACCTGTGTTATGCCCCGCCTTTCTCTGAAGCGATGGATAATATTATCACAGCTGCCAATGTCGCCAGGAACAAGCTGGCCGGCTACATGGTAGGCGTTGCGCCGATGGAAGTGCACAAAATGCAGGAAGAAAAGGCTGAGTTCATCTTCCTCGACGTCCGCTCGCCTGGGGAGTACGAGCAGGTCCGCCTGCCGGGCAGCATAAATATTCCTCTCGGTGCATTGCGAGGCCGGCTTAATGAGCTTCCCAAGGACAAAGAGATAGTCACTTTCTGCCAGATATCTCTACGTGGCTATGAGGCATCGCTGATTTTGAATTCAGCCGGCTTCAAAAAGGTGCGCGTGATGGACGGTGGCATCGACATGTGGCCGTACGAAAAAGTGTCCTAAAAGAAAAAAAACAATCCGGAAAACTCTGTTTTCTAAAGTCTTCTCTACACCTGAGTTACAAACTTATTTTTTTTGCTTCCTAATTTGCATGCCGTTGTTCTGAATCATACCCTTTAATTAGAGTAAGTACGCACACATTGCGTATTGGCATTGGTTTATGACCGCCTCGGAGGTGGCCTGTTCGGTTCGCTTGTGAGGTTGTCAATGAAGCAAAAGCAAGAACACATCCCGGCCTTTGAAAACCTTGAGCAGCGGCTGCTCATGAGCGGAACAGCCGTACTTGGAAACCTGGCTGAATCAGCTACCCAAATTGACATACAAACCGCCGGGGCCACAAGCATCTCAGATCAAATCCTCTCTCCAAGCAACATGAAACTCTACGAGTTTACTTCACAGGCAAGGGGTCGAATGACAATTGACATGGGGGCAGATCAAAGCGGAATCGACTCCTACCTGCAGGTTTTCAACAACAGTGGCAGACGAATTAAACTCAATGACAACCTCTCCCGCCAGACCAATGACAGCCAGGCAAGGCTCAGCGTACGAGCCGGTCAGACATATTACGTCATGGCCTCGGCTTCGCAGGAAACTTATGGCAACTACACCTTAACACTGACCAGCCAACCCGTAGATGATTACTCGAATAATCTCGAATCTCCAAAGCAGCTTCGCCTGAACTCCCGTGGCGCCTCGCGCCGCAGTGGAACAATAAATTACGCGACAGACGCGGACGTCTTTCAGGTCGAGGCCAATATTACCGGCCAGATGCGTGTAAACCTTTCCCGCTCGGGAAGACGCAACGCACTCAACTGCAATATTTCGGCATATGATGCAAACGCCCAACTTATCGCCCAAAGCAGCTGGAGCGGAACGGAGGAAATCGCTTTCGATGTCGTCGCAGGACAGGTTTATTATCTAAGAGCCGCCTCCAATGCCAGCTCCGGCAGATATCGCCTTAATATTCTCCCGACGCTGGCGGCAGACTTTGTTACCGCCACCGAAGTTGATCTGCCTTCATGGGGCTCTGTAGAAGCTTCCGGAAGTATCACAGCAGGCTCAAGTGACGCATACAAATTTACTGTTGGAGCCCGCGGCCGGGTACAAATCCAGATGAACGCCAACGATGGACAGCTTTCCCCATATCTGGAGGTTTTCAACTCTGACGGCCGACGCCTCCGCGCCCATAGCAGCAGTATCAGACTTGGCGTACGTGAAGGACAGACCTTTTATGTAAGAGCATCCGGCAACGATAATTCTGCCGGCCAGTACACTCTCACTTTTACAGCCCAGCCTAATGACGACGTCGGCAACAGCCTGGCCACGTCAAAACAAAAAAGACTCCGCAGGAGAGGTTCTACAAGGTTTACCGGAAAGATCAACTATTCAGATGACGTAGATGTTTTCTCGCTGGTCGCTTCAAAGAGCGGTTCAATGCTGGTCGATATGGAAGCACGTGGCCGCCGGAACAATCTGGATTGCGAAATTTTTGCTTACAGTGCAGATGGCACATTGCTAGCCCAAAACGACGACCAGACAGGCAGCACAAATTCGCAGATAAGCTTCGATGTCCAGCAAGGTCAGACATATTACATCAAAACCGCCAGTACCGATGGAAGCGGCGGCGCATATCTGGTAAACATTGTAACCAACGATGCCCAGCCGCCCGAGATGACACCAGAACAGACTCTCGCCACTTATGTATCTTCAGTAGCGGGTGGATTGCGGCTATCCGTTGTTGGGACAGACAACGCGGAAACTATTACGCTTTCTCAACGGGCTGATTCAATTACCCTGACAACCGCGTCGGGAAGTTTTGTTTACGACGGATTGTTCAGCAGAGTTGTTGTGTATGGCTTTGGCGGCCAAGACGTCATTCGCCTGGACAATTCCGTCTTCGCTTCCGGAGTCATCTACGCCGGCAGCGGAAATGACACGATTTATGAAGCTGGCACGGGCAATGCATCAATTTATGGCCAAGCCGGAGATGATTTACTTGTAAGTATCGGCGGCGGCAGCGACCTGATATTTGGCGATAATGGTTTTGACAGCTTCTGGGCCGATGGCAGCGATACAATCTCAGATGCCTCGACAGCAGAGCTTTCCGGCCGAAGCGTGCACCAAATAGATGAGTTCTATCAACCCTACAGTGATAACCCGCAAAACAGTGATTACGTTTCGCTGGAAATCGCGGGGCAAAACTTCCGGGACCCGACAATTACAAGCTACGCCAGAGGCTATGCCAATTTTGCACACAAGCCACTTTTCGTCGAAGGCCCGGAATATGACGATATCGTTCAGGGATATGTCGGTGACTGCTACTATCTTGCGAGCCTTGCAAGCCTGGCCGACACCGACCCGCAAACCATCACCCAGATGATTGCCCCGATGGGCGACGGCACCTATGCGGTTCGATTCTTCAACGGCTCCAGCGAAGTTTTCCTTCGTATCGACGCCGATTTGCCGGTCAGAAGTGGAAGCAACCTCACTTATGCCCGCTTCGGACCCGACGGTGAACTTTGGGTGCCGCTAGCTGAGAAGGCATATGCTTATTTCCGTTATGGCGAGAATTCCTATGCCTCGATTTCAGGCGGCTGGATGAGCACGGTTTATCGCCAAATCACCGGCGGATATACAAGATCCCGATGGACAAGCGGTTCAACCGATAGCTTGTTTAACTACATCACCGAAAATATTGAAAATGACCACGCCATAACGCTGGGCAGCTACTCAAACGCTTCCTCACCCATCGTAGGTTCCCACGCTTACGTGGTTAAATCCGCCGAACTAGTTGGTTCACAACAACTTGTTACAGTCTATAACCCTTGGGGGGTAGATGGCAGAAGTTACGATTCAAACTATAGCGACGGGCTATTAACGCTCACTATTGACCAAATCCAGACCAATTTCTCAGCCTTAGCTGTATCACTGGCCTGATCAGCAATTGACATCTGCCGCCATAATCAGCAAACTATGCGGCTATGACTACTCAAGATATTTCAAAAAAGAACAATACCAGTGTTTTATCGTTTTACAGCCCGCTGTTTCAGTATTTATTGGTCGGCGTAATAACAGCCATTTTGCTTCTCTGGCAATTGGGGCAAACGACACTCAGCGAGCATGAAGCCAAGGCTGCCCTGGCAGCCAGGGGAATGACTCAGACCAACGAATGGCTGGTGCCCGGGCCTGTCGAGCAGGAACTCCCTGAAGATACTACATTTAACCGTTGGATGGTACCAATGAGAAACGGCCAGCCTCGCCTGGTCAAAACCCCCCTTCAATACTGGCTCACTGCCGCTTTGGCGATACTGCGTGGTGACAGGCAGATTTCGGAATTTTCTGCCAGGGTGACAGCTGCAGTTTCGGGGATACTTTGTGTTTGGCTGACATTATTTCTCGGAAGGCGATTCTTCGGCCAGCGTGCCGCAATGCTTGCCGCTCTCATGTTGGCAACTTCAATAGCCATGACCAAGTGGGGACGAAGCGGCCGACCGGATATGCTGTTTTGCATGTTCTGCACAGCTGCAATGTGCTGTTTCTACGCCGGACTCAATTCAGTAAAACGCTACAAGAAAATAATCTGGATGATGGGTTTTTGGGTCGCATTGGGCCTGGCCAATCTGACAAAACAGTTCATGCCGATTCTTCTGGGCTTCGGGCTGCTTGTCTATCTTTTCTGGCGGCAAATGGATATGGACTGCGAAAAGCAGGACAAACTTCCCGCAGCAAATACTAGAAGCGCGAAAAAATCCCTGGCAATATACTGCATTGTAGCTGCCATCGGTTTTGCCCTTTACATCCTGATTACAAGTGTCGAAAACCTTGCATGGTGGACACCTCTTGGGCTTGAAGGATCGATTGGCAAGGGCCTGACCTTCGCCGCAACGATACTTGGCCCACTTGTTTTTTACATGATATACACCAGGGGCTGGAAACAGATTTTCCCCCTACTGCCGACGGCCATACCTGGCATTGTTATCATGCTCGCTCTTTTTGTCCCCTGGCTGTGGTATACACAAAATCTCTTTGGCAGCAGCGATGCTGTAGGGCATCAGGTACTTTCACGCGCAACCGGTGAGGGCGGCTGGATTGTTGATCCCCCTCAAAGATATCTTGTCGCGATTCTTACGCTTACTCTTCCGTGGTTCGGCTTTTTGCCTGGCGCCCTAGCTGCGGCGTGGGTCGAAAAGTTCCGTGAGAAACGGCGTGAACTTACTTACCTTTTCATTTGGATCGCAGCTTTCGTTTGCATCCTGATGCTTTCTGCCGGCAAGAGAGGCCATTATGTCTTGCCTGTGATTCCGGCACTTTGTCTTTTAATGGGATTCATAGCTGAAGACCTGATATTCAATAATAAGTGGATCAAAAAAGGGCTTTCTCGTTTTGTCCTCACCTGCTACGCCATTATCGGACCAATCGCCATGGCAGTTATCCTCACGGGGTGGAGTTTTGCAGGTAAAATTCCGGACTGGCTGCCTGAGGGCATAGCAAAGCTTGTTTCAAAGGTCCCTGCTGGGGCTTGGCCACACCTTGTAACATTGTCCGCAATAGCGACAGGAGTCTCCATTGTTACGTTGTGGACCGTAATCCGGGGCAGATTTGCTATTGCCTTTGCTGAGATTGCCGTAGCTTTTTTCTGTGTCTATGTCGGCTTTCACACAAAAGCCAACCTCTGGGATTCTCGCTATCCGGTTGAAAAGTTTTCACATAAAGCGGCACAAATCGTCGGGCCGGATGAAACAGTGGGCAGCTGGGGGGACCCGCAGGCAAAGGTCGTTTATTATTTCGGACGCAACATCCCCAACATCCACTGGCCGCTTAGGCGAATGGGCCTTGCAATGCTCGAATATCCAAAAGCTGAAAATACAGCAGTGATCGCCAAAGAACCACAGAAATGGCAGGAATGGCTTGACGACGAAAAAAATGCCGAAGCAATTGAACTACTAACAAATCCGGAAAAAGTCGCCTGGCTTTTCAGTTACAGTTTTTATCAGCCAAGGCTGGAAAAACTTGGGTACAAGAAAATCTACAGTGTGCAGGGCAAACAGAGGAAAAAACTCGTATTTACGCTGTTTAGAAACAAAGCTTCTGTTAACAAAAACAGTGACGCGACAGACCCGGTAAAATAGCGAGCTGCCCAGATGGAAAGACCTGACGATAACTGTTTCTTCTCTGTAATTATGCCCGTTTATAACCACATGGACTATCTCGCTGTGGCGATTGAGTCCGTGATTAATCAGACCTTTAAACAGTGGGAGCTGATCGTAATTGACGATGGCTCGACTGATGATTCTCTAAGCATTGCCAAGGCTTTCGCTCAGCGGGATGATCGGATCGTCGTGCTAACCCAAGAAAACAGCGGACCTGCCGCAGCCAGAAACCTGGGAATTAAACACGCGAAAACACAATGGCTTACCTTCCTGGACAGCGATGATATCTGGTTGCCTGATGCCCTTGCCCATTACAAACAGGCCATCTCCGCAAATCCTGAAGCGTCGTTTTTTTACGGATACCGGCATCGCCTCGATGAAGGCGAAAGGATAAAGGAACTTTCCGGACAGTATCAGGACAAACCCACCGGAGCCGCTGAACTTTTCCAGAGAATGTTTCTTTCGCATCTTTGCGTATGCTGGCACAGGGAACTGGCCGGGCAGGTCGGCGGCTACGACGAAAGCCTCCGCAGTTGTGAAGACTACGAACTTTATCTGCGAATGAGTCTTCAAACGAATTTCGTACCAATTCAGCAGGCAACGGGGCTTAGACGCAGGCATGACACGAACATTTCCAGACGAAGTGGGTTTTCACGTTTTCAGGAGGCTGAAATCCTGCGCCGCTTCATAGAAAAAAAGTGCCCCGCAGACACCATCCCCCAAAGAGCGATCAACCGCAGGCTTGGCAGGCTTTATTACTCAGCAGCAAGGCTATATTTCAGTGGCGGCTCATACAAAGAAGCACTCCTGGCCCTGAAGCAGTCAGGGAATTATCGCCGCAACTTAAGGACTTTTTGCCTGAGAGCTTTTTCCAGGATAATGCTGCCGTTTACAAAACCAGACAGCCGCGAAATGCCCTGGCTAAACGAGCGGCCGAACTAAAAAACAGGCTTTCTTCAATCAGCCCCTACCGCATACACTCTCGTAGCGCCTTCACAAAAAACCGGCTCCATTTTAGGCTCGAGGTAATCGAGCAGAGCTTTTTTTAACAGGTTACGATAGTCGATGTTCTCTGTGTCGATAACGACGTAGCGGACGTTCCAGTCATTGAAGATTTCCTGTATCTTCTCCCCTGAAGGCGAAATCTTTTTTGACAGGAATGGGCAAGGCAAGTCAGCCAGGTATCCGACACATTGATCGGCGATGATTGCTGCATCATCAGGCGTGTTTTGTTTGAGGAATTCAACCACAGCCGGCACGTCGCGCCATAAGCCCTTTTGCTGAGAAACCACATAATCACTTCTGCGTTTTTCGATGACAAGCCGGCCTACACTTACCAGATTAAAACCCACTATCACTATCAGTAAAACGGCAACAACCCTTTTGACAACAAGGGGCTTCTTTGAAATGGTTGAAAGGAACCATGCTATCCCCTCCAGCATGTACAAAAACAGCAACGGCATCGCCGGCATGAGATATCTTGTGCGTGCGTAACCAAGAAGGATTAGCCCAAAGACATATCCGCCAACGGCCAAAGGCCCGAGCCTGTCGCCCTGGACTATTCGGCGAACCATCGCTACGACGACTGGGACAACAAAGACAAACAGGCTCAGCAGAAACGGCATCTCCAGGCTGAGGATAAGACGGCTGAAGTCCTGGCTGATGCGCCAGAAAGAATCAAACAGCTTCCAAAGCAAATCAAAGGCAGAAAAACCGCCGTTATTATGCTTCATAGAGGCCAGATACGAAGCAGCATCGGGCTCTGCGTTATTTTTAGCGAAGTAATAGAAGAACGCCAAACTCCCAGCCAAGCCTATAAGGATGACAGCCGTGTTCAAATAGCCGCGAATCCTCACGCCGCGCTTAACGCTAAGAGCCAACCCTGCCGCAGCACCAACAACAAAAGGTAAACCGGCCATTCGCACCCAGCAACTCGCAACCAAAAGAACTGATGCCAACTCCCAAAAACCACGTTTTGGGTTTTCGGCTCTAAGTCCCCGAGCATAAAGCCAAAGCGCCGCAACAACCAGAAGCATAAACGGCATATCTGAAAGAACCTCGCCACTGCGTTGGACAATTTCCTGAGAGACAGCCATCGCCGCGACCAGGATCAACGCCCAATCACGATTTACAAGCTGGCAAAATAGCAGATACGAAATGAACGCTACAGCCAAGCCTATTGCCATCTGGAAGATATCGAAGACCAGAAAGCTTTGTCCGAAGATGCTCATCTCGCCCGCAAGCAAAGCAGGGTATCCGGGCGGCACACAGGTGTGAGGGGAGCCGGCGATTGTATAGCCGTCGCCCCTAACGAGATTGCGGGCAAGGCTCAGATACAAACCACTGTCCCTGCCTACACACCAATTGGCGTTAAAACTCGCAATATAAATAGTTGCCACAACCAGCAGGAAAACAATAACAACCTTTCTTCTCTGGGAGGTATTCCAATTCAAAGGCTGCTGTAAAATTGTCTGCGGATTTGGATTCATATTTTCCATCAATCGTTAACAGATACCTGCTCGATTTCCTTTCGCATCGGCTTGAAAAGATACCACAGGCTGAAACCACCGAAACCAAGCACCGTTGCGGTCATAACAATCCGGTCCAGCACCGCCGCTGCCAGGGCGGAACTCGGGTCTACTCCCATAAGCTGACATCCCACTGTAATGGCAGCCTCGCGGAAGCCCAAACCGCCGGGAGTATAGCCTACCAGCGTTCCAAGATGGCCGAGGAAAGACGCGATTATTATTGCCGGTATCGAAACTTCAATGCCCATCCCCTTGAAACATACCCACAGCCGCAATGCCTGGGCCAAAAGCACCAAAACCTGTAAAGCAAACATATAGCACAGAAGCTTCTTGTTGGTCCGGAGTATTTCCCACGAACTAAACAACCGCTGGAAGAAATTGACAATCCGCCACTTATGATTATTCCCTATCCTAATTGGAATCAGAAGAACCAGCAGGCTCAAAACCAGAGACAATGCCAGCACCCCAGCCAACGGCCAACTCCACTCAAGTGAACCCACAGAAAACAGCCAGAGTTCACACAGCAGGCCAACGACTCCTATGCAGGCAACCTGCAGCAATATCGTCGGCAGCATCAGTGAGCCGAAGTTGGCGTAGGGGAAATTGTGACGTTTTTTCAAATAGACAGCCGGTGCCCCCAAACCAAGCCTTGGAAGAACCAAATTCGTCAGACTTGCAAGCATCGCGAGCATGTTCGCTTCGAAAAACGAAACTCCAGCGCCAAGGAACCTTAAGACCCGCCTGAAAACCTCCCCCTGGAGGCTGCGCATAATCACGAAAAGGCCGGCTATGCCTGCGAGGATTAATGGAGACGTTTCCAGGATTAGATACAACCGGTCGAAATGCCTGCGTCCCAGATAAACCAACAGGGAAACAAGAACAATCGCAATTATTATCCTGACGAGGACTTTTTTCATTTAATTACCGGCTCTGACTTAGGGGTCGGTTTTGTCAACGTGCCAATAGGTTAAAACACGCAATTTTTGGGGACAAACCTTCTCGAGGAAATCTGAAACTGACCCTGCAAATGAGGGAAAATACCTGTAAGACCGGGTAGGTATAATATAGGCACTTTGTTTTTGGATAACACGCAGGCCCATGGCCTCAAGTTTCTTCTGGAACGACCTGGGCCTTTCAAAGTAAAGCCGCTTTGCAGGGTCGCGATTTATAGCGCAAATAACCTGACTGGCAAGCCAGCGTGAAGAAAAAGCGTTCAGTGTGTCAAAAATCATCCTGCCGCCAGGCTTGAGACTCGGCAGTAATAACGAAATGATCTTCTCGGGGCTTTCATAGTGAAATAACAGCCGCGATATCAAAATGGCATCGAATGTTTCACTCTCAAATGGCGGGTCGAAAATATCCGCCTGGACAAACTCGACGCCTTCGTGCTGCCTGGCGACATCCAACATCGTCGGGCTGTAATCCGCCGCGACAACCTTGAACCCCCGCTCCTTCTCAAGCTCGATAAACCGCCCTGTACCACAGGGCATATCAAGAATAACCCCAGGGCCGTTGCCGAGCATCTGGCCGATAATTTCATTATCTCGCCTGATGGCATACTCACCCATTTCCTGGATGTACGTCTGAGTATTACTTTTCGTCACCCAGGCTTGGCGTTTTCGTTGTGCTGACGGTTTTAATTCGGCCATTTTGAATTTACTTTACTGTCGCTTTTACCAGTATGCCCCAGCTTTGCGTCCTGATTAAAGGCAAATGGGAGATTACATTATCGATACTCATCAAGGCCCCAGCCATAAATTTCTTAAACGGGAAAATTTTGAAAAGATTCACAATATCCGGAAAACCCAACAGCGGATAAGCGATGTATCCGAAATAAGAAACTTTCTCTATCGAAAATAAGCTCCGCAATAGAGCTTCAATTGTCTTTCGAGTCAGATTTTTGTGGTCGTCCGAAAAATGCTCGCCTCGGTTAGCAATCTTTCGAGGAAGTGTAGAAAGTACAGACTTATTTGTATCCACGAAAACCACCTCACCTCCACTGCGCAAAACGCGATGAATTTCGCTGATTGCCTTTTCAGGTTGCGGCAAATGGTGGAGCAGGCTTCGACAAAATACTGCATCAAACGAATTGTCAGAGAAAGGTAGGTTATGGCTATCTCCTAAAACGACATTATCTGAACAAGTCGCAGCACGTCGCAGCATCTCTGCCGAGATATCCAGCCCGACCAGCCGCTGCTGTGGAACTTTTTCGAATAACAGCCCTACTCCGCAGCCGTTGTCCAAAATACGCCCGCCGCTGCGAAGCTGCGACAGCATCATATCAGTCCACCAGTCGTGGTACTTTTTGGCGTAGGGAATCTGATACCGTTTTTGCTCGTATTCAATCGCGACGTGATCCTCTACGGCTATTTCTTGGGCAAGCTCCAAAGATACCCGCCCGAGCATTTGCGGGATACCATCGTGCACTTCATAGCGATCATTACACGCATCGCAAATCAGAGAAGCCACCTCAACTCGCAGTTCACCCTTGCAGGCCGGACATGCCAATTCAGGAATATGTTTAAGAATATTATTTTCCATCATTAATCAAGGTGCAAAATTCAGTTACGCATCAATTTCGGTATAGCCTCTATGAGGCCTTCCCTGCTGTGATTATCCTCAAATTCTCTGCGGGCATTACGTCCTAATTCATGCGTGCCGGGCAAATCCGAAACCAAATTTTTGATTGCATCAGCCAAGGCGTTGCTATCGCCGGGGGGCACTACCAGCCCTGTTCGTCCCGGCTGGACTAATTCCGCAAGGCCGCCAACATCCGTAGTAATTACAGCTGTGCTCGATGCAAAGGCTTCGAGCATTACTTGTGGCAAATGGTACACGCTTGAGGAAGGGTAAGTCAAAGCGACAACATCACAGGCAGCCAGAAACGTCGGCGGATATACAATACCCAGCTTTCTTACCCGCCCTACCTGAACCAACTCACTCAGCATCTTTTTACTAGCTGGCTTGAGCTTTCCCTTTCCGCTGTCGGCCAGAGCGAGAACAGCCGGCCCATCATATTTGGTAAAGGACTCGATGAGAACGTCCACTCCCTTGGCTCTGGAGAAATGCCCCAAATACCCAACGACAGGTTTGTCATCCCAGCCGAGTTGCTTTCGCGCATCGCCGCGGGCAGGAATACTATCCTCGCGTGAAATACTGCACGCAGAGAGCAAATGAATATCACGGGCGCCGAGCTTCCTTAATTGGCCGGCCTGATATTCAGTAGCCACAATGCAACGCCGCTGCGACCAATCGCTTAATTTGCTCTGGATGGGGTTCTTGGCCAGATAATGCAAAAGCGATTGCCTGCATATCCCCAACTCTTTAAACACTTGCAGGGACTGCAAGGGCGTATAAAAAAGACAGAATGTATTTTCGGGCTTGGTGCTCCAATCACTGGCCCATGCCCAATTCGGGTTATTTTCAAGCAGGAGGACCGCATCAACATGGCTGCTCATGTCTCTAACAGCCTTGCAGTATTTTCGAACACTCCTCAAGCCCGGCTTAAAGGTACTTATCTGACAACCTTCAATAGAGCTGTAATCGCCCTCAGGCAGAAGCAGTTGAACATCCCAGCCGGCCTGTAGCATTCCCTGGGGCAATCCGCGGATAAAACAGCCGACACCTTCTAGCTCGAGAGATCGCGAAAAGAAACTCGCCAGGAGTATTCGTAGTCTATTGCCTGAATGAGTCATTCAAATACTCGTTAGTCCTGGCCCTTGCGATTCGATTTCCGCAAATGATACAAAACTTCCTCAAGGTACATACGGTGCCTGTTCAGCATGTCCCCTATCACACCCGTAAGCAAAAGCGCCAAGCCTATCACAAACAAACCTGCCCCTACAAAACCTGCCCATTTATGGGGGGTAAAACTTCCGGCACTGAGGTAATGAACAAACAAAAACAGTTCAAGCGCCACCGCGGGCAACATGAAGACAAGAGCTAACTTTCCAAAAAACCGCATTGGCTTATAGTCTCTGTAGCAGCGAAAAATAATCCAGGAAGCATTGAACGCGTATTTGAAAAGATTGCTCGCCACGCGACTTTTGCCGTGTTGTCTTTGGCCGGTGACTTTTATTGGTACTTCGACCATTCGCATTTTCTTATAGGCAAGATTCAAAAATGCCTCCTGTGAAAAATTGAATCTGCCCATAGTGTTAAGGTTAAGTGCTGCACGCTTGTTGTAACATCTCATGCCGCAGGACACGTCATGGAATTCCTGCTTAACCATCTTTGAAATCAGACGACTCAGGAACCGGTTTCCCCAAATCTTAATTTTCGGCATCTCAGGATGCAGACCGGGATCAATAAAACGCGAAGCCGTTGAAAAGTCAACCTTACCCGAGACGACGGGCTCGACAAGTTCTCTTATAGTTGCAGGGTCGAACTGGCCGTCCCCGTCAATGCTGACTACAAGGTCCGTCCCCAACTCCAGTGCACGCGAAAGACCCGTCTGAAAAGCCCCACCAAGTCCTTCCGGGTTTGTATGACTGATAACTGTAGCTCCTGCGCTTTTTGCAATCTCAGCCGTCCTGTCCGTGCTGCCATCGTCTACCACCAGGACATCGACTGAACCAACCGAAGGAATATCTCCTGGAATCCCTTTTATGACGTCAGCTACCGTCAACTCTTCGTTAAGCGCGGGAATAATAACAACCAGATGCAAATCGCTCTTGTTTTCAGCCATCTCCAAAACCTTCTATAACAATTCGTAAGCCAATTCAACTGGCCTGATTAGACTAAGATTTTGCACAAATTTACGTTTAAAGCCAATTTAGATTCGATTATTCGCGCAAGAAAAAGCCCCATCCCTTAAAAAGAGACAGGGCTTGAATTAGAAACATAGACGGCTGGTATATTACGAGAACCATCTGAGTAACTGGTCAACATTATCGACCCAACCGATCGGGAAGACGCTCTGGTCATTTCCTACCTCATAGCCAAGCCGTGCAGTTCCGAGTTGGTTCAGATTACCAATTCTCTGTGAAGTTGGCTTGTATGCCATCAAACCCACGCCTTGGTTAGAATCATCAACTGTAATTATGCTATTGTCCGGATCATCCGCCAACAAAGTATAATTTACGAAGTCAATAGGCTGATGCTCAAGGCCAATCGTGTGTCCCACCTCATGTGCTGCGGTATTCGCCAAGGCACGACTGTATTGATTAAGCTTATCCGCAGTAGAGGATGCCGTCGCATAACCCTCAAAGTTCTGTGCAAACACAATTGCGTTGTCCGCTTTGGACTGGCCACACAAATCAACAGTGTTCGCCACACCAAGCGCGCCTGCACCTTTTGTTTCTTCCTTGCCGATAAAGATCGTCGTGAAGTCCGCTTGGGCATTCAGGCCCCACGACGCCGAAGGATCTACGGTAGTAAAGAACAGGCCTTCGGTTGCGGCTGTCCACTCAGCCAGAGTAGTAATTTGCTGAACATTTATCGCTCCGGCCGGATGTGAGCTGGGTGTATTTGTGAAAATACTCATTATATTATCAACGATACCGGTTACCGTAGTGCCACTAACCGTACCTCCATCAATAATTGTTGTTTCATAGCCATCCAGGCCGCTGTCGATATCAGCCAGGTCAAAAGCGTCCACCGTCACATCCGTGGTAAATTCCGTAGTAGTACCGCCGTCAAAATTGAGGTAAACAAGCTGTGTGGGCGTATTTGCGCCAAGGGCGTTATTGTTGGCATTAACCGTATTGCTTACATAGCCAATTTCCTCGCTACCAGGGAGCGAACCACCCAATGCACTTACAAGGTTTGTATCACTTGTCGCACGATGTAATTCAAGGGTGTATGTTTGATCATCGGTTAAGTTAAATGAATCCATTTTTGTCGTTACCGCTACATAGTACGTTCCGGTTTCCGGCAATTCGAATGCCTGGAAAAGAGTGCTATATGATGAATACTTCTCCTCAGCGCGAGCTAATGCTTCGAAATAATCGTCAGTTTCAACAGTCGAGGTTCCCTGGTCGTCGCGATAGAACACTGACATTGCAGCCAAGGGATCACCAACAAAGTTTACACTGAGGAATTCATAAGCGGTTGCCGTAAAGCTATAAACATCAACATCCGATGCGGAAGCCAATGTATTGAAAACCTCCCAAGACCCACCGGAAGTAAGAGACACTGGGGTAGCGGTAAGGAAGGTGTCCCCTGCGTCGCCACCAAACAATACGACGTAATCGCCTCCTTCAACGCCGTCGCCATCACCATCGAGAATCGTACCAGGAACATCCTCTCCCGTAGCAGCCGTTCCGTTCTGGTTCATGTCCCTTAGAGCCGAGCGGGAGCTGGACCTGTCCATTATCGTATCGGACGACATTGTCCCGCCGGAGAGGGTTACGGTCAGCGAAGAAGGCAGGCCGCCGCTACGACGAATGATAAGCACACCTTGGACATCTCCCGTATCGCTTATCTGTGTCGTGTAGGAAAGTACCGCATCATCAACCACGTCGCCATTGTTGTCCACAAGCCGGACCGTTCCATTTGTATCTGCTATTCCGGTAACACTGCCGTCATCGTCTGCGTCGATGGACAAAACAAGGGTGGATGTGTTTATCTGCTCACTGAAAACAATCCTGGCTTCGCCATCGTTTACCTTCGTAGCCGAGACCACTGTCGGAGCGTAGAAATCGTCAGTGTAGTCACGGGTCGTCAGGTAAGCGCCTTGATTGCTTACACGCAACTTGGTGATTCCGTCGGCAGCCGCAGCCACTGAACATGCCCCATTACTTGGGTCGTTGTTATCAATTCGGCCCCGCATATTCAATTTTTTGATTGTACTTTTAAGTATTCCGCCTGCCTCGGCAGAATCAACATCGATAATACTGCTGGCTGAATCGTTGCCACTAAATAGCAGCATGTCGTCTGTTGGTATGCCATCGCCGGAACCGTCTCTTGGCAAGACACCGGCGAGAATGGCACTGTCCTGGAATACGCCGCTAAACGTGGCTGAATTCACTGTGCCGCCGGTGATAACGTCATCAGCAGAGTTATAAGTGCCATCCGAACCAATCCAGGTTCCGAAGGAGAATACCGAATCGTATGCGCTACCTGCTGAGAAGTTTTTGGTGTTATCGCCGACAACAAGCAGGCCGGAAATAACCGCAGCCATCCTGCCGGAACCCATTCCCCGGCGGATAGCAACCGTTCCTCTGTGGGTACCGCCTACGGTGAGCGACTTTGTATAACCATCAACAGTCGTAGAACTTCCCGCTGCCGTCCCGCCGCTGAGCTGGATTGTTTTGGCTTCCCTAAGGACATCGATATCAGCATTTGCTCCAGCCTGACCGCCAACCCTAAGTTTGCTGACAGATCCGAAACTTGCCTCGCCATTGTAGCTGCCAAGCGTTACATTTTTTCCGTAGCCGGTAACATTGATATCAGCTGTGGTTTGGCCCGCACCGCTTATTTTAATCGTGTTTGCCTTCTGGGCCGATACGAAACCGCCAAAGTTTCCGCCACTCTGAGTAAGTCTGTTAAGAGTGGCCTGCGATTCAACCGACCCGCCCGAAAGGAAACCGCCGATTATTCTCACATCTTTGACATCATCTTCAGACTTAATAACACCGCTAAAGTTTCCGCCTGTCTGGGTGTATCTAACAATACTACCATGTGATATCAAACTGCCATAGAAATTGCCCGTTACACTGACGTTCTTAACGGTATTTCCGGTGGTAACAACCCGCCCGCCGTAACCGGTTCCGCTGATAATGAACTTGTCAATGGAACTGGCCGTAATCCCGCCCAGATCGGACTGATCTATTCCGCGGAACTGCATGAACGAGCCGGTTCCCGTTGAACTGCTGAATGAATACCAGGCAGTGTTCGCCGAATCGTACGCCAGGGCAGTCATATCCGTCCCGTCGGCTGAACCGCTTTCCACCCGCGGCGTTGCCGTCGCGTCGGTAGTGCTTATGGTAACAAGCTGGTTGAATCTGGAATCCAGGCCAATAAGACTGCCGGTTGTATCATCAAACTCAATGGATGTTACATTAAGCGTATCGCCGGTATTAGCGTCGGTGATATTGCCGATGGCCGATACCCAGTCGCCGTTGGCGTCGTCGTATCGCAACAGGCCAAAGCCGTTGGCAGTATCATCGGTAAGGACAAATACGTCGCCCGTTCCGGCATTATCGACTGCTACACCAAGAATGTTGATAGTGCTGCCAAGTGGAGTACCCGTCGCATCAGTAGCCAGACCCTGCAGGCGGGTGAACACGCCAGTTGACGTATTTACCGTACCCAGCGTCGCCATCGTTCCTGGGTTGGTGTAAAGAATACCGGTGCTGTCATTATCATAGGCGTAGGTAGGATACTGGCTGCCGGTCATACCGACAGCGAAAGCGTCCAAAGTGGGGTCCAGTGCGTCTTCTGCGGTAATCAGAGTTGAGGAAGCAGGCGTCGCCACGTCCAGATTAATCATCTCGGCCGACGAGCCATCGCTATTAAAGGCAATCAAGTTAACATTTGCCAAAAGACCCGTGGAATCGAAGCCCATGCCGACAATATTGGTGTCTTCCAAACCCGAACCTGGATCTATCTGCACGAGGTTTCCAGCTGCTACCGCGTCAGTGGTACCATCTGTACCAATCGTTACAAGATGATCTTCTCCACCGTTTCGCCGAATCGCATAAATAGTAGAAACAGCAGGAGTGGCTGGTAAACCAGAATCATCATAGTGTACAGCCATTGCCATAAAGGAATCAGTCACAATTCCACCGTCATCAAGAAGTGTACCAGGTAGAAAACTGTTGGTCGGACTTGTAACACGGAGGTATCCGTCGGAGTTAGAATCACTGGTTTCTATCTTGACCAGGGCCGCTCCGGCATTACCGGTGCCGCTGCCGTTCTGATCGCTGACAATACCATAAAGGTTGCCCGGGACATCAAAGGCCAGTGCATCGACATGGCCGCTGTATGTGTTGTTGAAAATATCCTTGAGCCTTCCAACAGGCGAGGCGGCGCCCAATGTGGCCGAGCCCGCTGTCACATCAAATTTGACCAGATAATCATAATCTACAGAATCGACTTCGATTGTCTGAATAGCGTAAACTTCTCCGCTACGGTTGGCAGCCAGTCCGCTCATACCGGAAATGGCCGAGCCGGAAATGCTGCCGAGTTGCTTTGTCGGTGACTGGTTGTAAACGTCAGCAACCGCGTACATCACGTCAGAACCGTCGAAATCCATGCCCGCCAGTGTAAGGGTAGTCCCGCCAAAAGCGTCGGTAACGGTTACCGTTCCGCTCAAAGCGCCTGTAGCCAGGTTCGCAGATGAAAGTGCGCTCGAAGCCGAGTTGAACACGTAAACGACTGGGTTGGAATCAATCGCCATCGAGGAAATGGTTACGCCCGCCCCCGGAGCGCCCAAGCCCGTCAGCAACGGATCCGTGCCACTATCGGTAATGGTAAGCGTTCTGATTTTTCCACCGACACGAAGCTTGCTGCTTCCCTGGGTCTGGAGAGTAAGCGCTCTGGCGTCTCCACCGATTTGCCCGTTGAACGAGTCGCCCATGTCGCGGAAGGTAAATGTATTGACAGGCCCGTCAAGCCAGAGGTCCTGATCGTCGCTGCCATCGCCGACCAGATCTCCGTCGAAGGTCAGCGTGTGGAACTGAGCGTCATCAGCGGTAATAATCCGGCCGATAGTAACAGCGCCCGGCGTCGTGGTGGTTATCGCAATTTTGCTGCGGGAATCCGTACCGCTAATCACTAGAGTATCGATCTTGTTGTCGCTGTCGGCACCAGCCTCATCCCGCAGGGCTACCGAACCGTTGCCGGTTATAGTAACGGTTACCGTGTGTCCGCCTGTGGTGACATATGTGGCGGGCAAACCATTGGTTGCGGTTGCGACAAGCGTTTCAAGGGCGTTATTGGAAGTAATATCGCCAAGGGCGTAGGTAACATTTGCGGTTACAGTGCCCGCACCGGAAGTAACATTGCGTGTAATCCCACCGTCAGCAAGTACTGTTGAGTTCACATCGACAGCGGTCTGGACCTTGTTGAATTTGCTGCTTCCGCCTGTCACCGAAGATGAAACGCTGTCGTCGGCTGTGCCAAATGCCCCGTCCGTACTACCTGGGTCGATACCTGCAGTAAGGTCGCTGTTGACCAGGCCTGCAGCTCCAACAATCGCCGTCTTGAAATCGCCACAGTAAACTTCGAGGTCGCTGCCCATACGGGCCGCGTTACGTTCTGCAGCATCGCCAAGTGGAGTGGCGTCGGCGATAACCGTAGCGATAGCCGCGTTACCCAGACAAAGCCCGGTGGAAATGGAGCTGTTGGTCATACCGCCGGTAATGTTGGCATTGGTTATACCGCCGCCTGCTGCGAAAACGCTGCCCGACATCGCGCCTCTGACTGCGAGCTTATACAGATTGCCCATTCGCCCGGTTTCGTTGAGATCATCCGTATTGAATGTGCTATCGTCGCCGCGGCTGACGCCCGCTTGGAAGAGGCTGTTGGTAACAGTGCTGTTTACAGTAAGGTTTTTAAGATTAAGCCCTGTAGTCAGAACAGCGTTATTGAGGGCTCCGACCTTCCACGTGTTGCCGCTACCGTCAACAAATACATCGCCGGCGACGGTGCCTGTTACGGTCATGTTGGTCAGGTCGCGACCTATCGAAACAGTCCCGCCGGAACTGATATTCCCGCCGACGGTAAGCTTGGTATCGGAATCTATAGTTAAAGTTCCGCCCAGGTTTCTGCTGACGGCCATATTCACCGCAGACCCGTATCCATAAGTAAAAGTGCCCAACATGTCATTGAGAACTTTAACCTTCTTGCCGGAACCAGCCGTTACGGTTGCGCTCGCCTGGATGTCGGCGCCGACCTGCAGATAGGTGAGTTCATCGACGATGGCTATTGTCGCTCCGCTCAGAATGCTGCCGCTAATTTGCAGCTTTTTAAGCTTTTCGGCGCTTATGGAAGCGGCGGCCCCGATATCGGAACCGAGAACCAGTATGGAATCTATCGTTCCATTGTCTGCCATCACGTTACCAAGTAGATCGCCGTTGCGAATATCTAGCTTGTAAATATTGCCAAGTGAACTTGTAAGCGTCGTCCCTGCTACGAGGTCGCCGTTTACTATCTTAAAGGTTTTTACGTCATCACCGACAGTTACGTTGGCCGCAACATTTCCGCCTGTCACATAGGCATACTTGAGGCTGCCCAGGACAGTAAGATCGCCGTTTACAATCGCCGTTCCGGTCGTGGCAGAATCGGCCGTTATTTTCGTCTTTGTCAGGTCGCCCCCGACAAATACCGCCCCGTCGGATTGGCCGGTTACATCCAGAAGGTAGAGGTTACCGGTAACGTTAATATCCAAACCGAGGCTCGAACCGTTGACTGTCTTGTTGGTGCCGACCTTCAGTGCCTTGAGGTTACCATCGATAAGCAGTGCATCTCCCGCCGAACCGAAATCCCGGGCCGCTTCGATTATTCCGGCATTTCCGGTTATGTCCAGCGTACCCAGATAAGATCCGCCGATAGTCAATTTATTAAGAGCATTCGATCTGGGATTTGTTGAGCTCGCGGTAATATTGCCGCTAAGATTGCCGTCGATTATCACCGTACCAATAATGCCCGATGAGGTAAGGTCGCCGTACATATTACCGGTAACCCTGAAATACTTGATGTAACCGTTGGGACCGTAAGCTGTAACACTGGAACCGTCCCACCAGCTGCCGAAATCGCCGTTAATTGTGATATTGTTTATAACGCCGGCGATATTCATATTCAGACCGGTAACAAGTGCGCCGGGCTTGAAGTATCCCAGGCTACCGGTTGTAATTTCCACGTTGGACATCGTCGGGGAAGTGCCCGCCCCTCCGCGTGTCATTAAGCCGGCGATATGATTGGCAAAATCAAAGTCAGAATCATTAATCTGATAAGCAACAACATGACCAAGATTGCTGAAGGCGTTGGCGTTAAGGTTTGCAATAATTCCGCAAGTCGCATTCGGGGAGGCTAGGGATGTGCCAAGGAATTTGTGTATGTCGTTACTTGTCGTTAGATACTGGTTAAACAGCGGATCGTAAGTATAGTTTTCGCTGTAACGGACTGTATCCGAGTAACTAAGACTGCTGAGTTGCTCTCCCCATTTACCTGCCGTTATATTACCTACGGAAGCTCCACCATCGACAAAAACCGTGCGAATACCGAAACCGCCTCCCCAGATATTTCCAATCTTACTGGTACCACCGGTTGAATTAATAGTCGAGGTAAAAATACCAAAACCGTTGCTTACACATATATCACCGATGTCCAATGCAGAAATGCGACTACCGATTATCCCGCCCTTGCCCTCAAGGTATATCTCTCCAATATCGCCGGTAACCAATATTACTTCCGCTTCTTCGTCCTGAAGTTCCGTAAGGTCGAAACACCAAATGCCCGCATCGATGATTGACCCGTTAATCAGCTCTATCCTGTCGATGCCCCTCTCACCGAGGATGTTACCCCGAATATCCGAGCCCAGACCCTGATTGACAACCTTTGTTATGCTGCCTTCCGCGATAATTGCCGCCTTCTCCGCTTTACCCGTACCGCTTGGGGCGAGTCCCTCTCCAATATGAACGGTGCCTATGTTTCCATCGGCGCCAAGAGCAAGTATGACACCTTCAATGCCGTTAAATTCTCCATCAGCGTGGTTTACTGGCCGGTTATAATTGGCGTAGACCTCGCCGATGGCGCTGGAAACAATGACGTTTCCAACAGATTTTTTAGTTTTGATTAAAGCGATGTTGCCGCTGACAACGCCGATATGCTCCTGCTCGTATGGATAGAGGTCGAAAAGCGTGGCAATCTGGTTTACTTCGGCGCCGGTATGATTCCTGGCCAAACCGATATCGCCATAACTCTCAAGGGTACCGATAGAATCGGCAGTGATGTTTACTATCTCGCCACTGCAATGGTTAATTATTTCAGAAAAGTTTCCGCCGGTAATCTGGAAAACATCGACCACACAGCCGCCGCTGTCGATTGTAACACTTAAATTGGTTCCGGCATCTTCGGCCAGGGCCAGCGAACCGTCAGCCTGTACCTCAACCGCCCTGCCGCCACCGTTTGCTATTATCTCTCCGATTTCGACATATGAACTGTTGCCGTGACCATCCCCGGACACGTTTATGCCGCCCGTACTGGTTACGTCAATAATAACTTTGCCGCCGCTGCCTCGGATTCCGTAAGCGCGGTAAGTAAGCGAAGGCGTATCTACTGGTGCGCCGGTAAGCTGGTTGTAGCTGTTAACCACAGGTGTCAAGGTAATAGACCCGCCGGAATCGTCCTCAATGGTTACTTCCTGTCCGGCAGGGACAGTCTCTTGTCCGTAGGAACCACCGCCAAAAAATAAATCCTGGTAAACCGTACCACCGACCTGCATGTAACGGACGTTACCGCCAATGCCTGTCGTAATCGCAGGTCCGCCGACACGGAGAGTGCCGAGGTCGCCGGTAAGGTCTATCAGGTCAATAATTCCGTCGCTGCCGACATTGTCTCTGTTGACGGTGATGGCGCTGGGGGTTTCGTCCGAAGCCATGTCGGCTGCGCGTATGACGCCGACGCCGCCGTCGGCGGTAAGATCGATATAGAACGTCCCCGCCGCGTCCGCAACCTGCAAATCTCCGCCTATATTGGCGCTTTCAATGTTCATATACGACGATGTGGTATGAAGCAGGCCGATACTGCCGGAAGCGATGATATTGACTCCAAAGCTGGCATCGTTTATACCGGCACCGATAGTACCGGCTTCAATACTGCGGATGTTTCCGTCGTCGGCCTGTACGTCGGTTGTGGTTCCATTAAATGTCATATCCCCACCGACGTATATCCCGCCCACGTCGCCACGCTCGGAAAGTACACTGGCAGCGGATGTATTGTTATAAAAGTTACTGGCGACCACCACGCCGCCTACGCCGATATCGCCTATATCATCGATGCTTAAGGTATAGGGATAGGTATTCCCATCAACTATCGGGGCGACCGAGAAACGGAAAACGCCGGGACGATCTGTGGTTATACGGAACGGGTCGCTAGCAAAAGAACCGGCTATTAAGCGACCATCGGGATCATAAACACCCACCTCAACAGCCCCGGTAAATTGAACCGTAATTGTCTGCCCGGCAAGAAGCGAAATGCCGTAAAAGTCGACTAAATCTTCTTCTTCGTCGCTATAAAGCGTGCCGGAAATGCGAATGACGTCGTCGTCGCCGAGAGTTCCCGTTCGAACCGAACCGACATATTGAGCCGTTTCAAACGTGTCGTTATAAAACGCCTCATCGCTGCGAAGGAGTCTGAAAGCCTCGAACTGGATACCTTCATCGGAAGCTTCTGGTTCTTCGACACGACCTTCAAGCTCGTACTGGTACATATCGCCCGAAGAAAGATTTACGATATTGTCCTGGTTTTCTGCCTGAACGACGGCCCTGTACGAATCCATCGTCCAGATCTGCCCGATTTTGCCGCCCACCTGCATGTCGAAGCCACAAACATATCGCGGGTCAGGGAAAGCTCCACCGGTATCCGTTCCCAGTGAGCTTACGGTAACAAGATTCCTTATATCGCCTTCGACGTTGAAATTGTCGGAAACCGTAGCAGTCGTATCTGCCTGGCCGCCTGAAGCGCCGGTAATTATCCACCCACCGTAGAATGTCCCGACCGAGCCGGAAGTATCCACCTTGCCGGTAACAGTCCCTCCGACGAAAACCTTATCGATATTCTGGCCGGTAGCGGTGGTATTGGTCAGGCCTTCAAGACTCATCAATGCCGCCGATTCCGTCGCGCTGGAATGTTGTGACAGACTTGTAGCGTTATCGACAGCGAGGAACCTGCTGTTGGCGAAATCGAAAGATATCGCCCCAACGGTCGGACGAATCGAGCCATCAGCGGTGGCGACAGTTCCGCCTGCCACACCGGTAGAAACAACTAAATCCACTAACCTGCCGTTGACAGTGTCGTGGGCGTAAAGGTTATCGTTCTGGTCGAAGTCCATCGAGCCGACAATCACAGCCGTCCCGCTGGAATCTTCGACATCCAATCCCGCACCGACCAAAGACTGAAGCTGTCCTGTCGTGGGATCCACTTCAAAGAGCTCATTGGCGGTATCTATGATGTAAAGGCCCTGCTGGCCGGAGATAGAACCCTCGCCCTGCTTGAACGCCATTGCCCGAACGCCCGAAACTGCCGTACCGCCTGAATCTTCAACCGCGCCAACAGCGGTAAAGACACCGCTAGCAAACTCATCGCTGCTCCAGATAGTATCGTTCGGGTCGTCATTAATCGTATAAAACTTGCCGTCAGGCCCGTAGGCATATCCGGCGAAATTATCCGAAACAGTTGCCGCAGCGGTAACCTCGGTGGAACTTGTCGGATCTGTAACGTCGATTTCGATTAGTCTGCGCGAGCCGGCGTTACCTTCAATGGCGATAAGATTATTATTCTCATCTGAATCCATGGCTGAAATCACGTCGACAGCAGTCGATGCAACCTCTATATCACCGATTAGCGTCAAAATGGCGGTTGTCTTGCTGATTGCGTAAAGCTTGTAGGTACCGCCATCGTTTCGGACTGTGTACAAAACGCTTCCGGTGGAATTAAACGCCAAGGCAACAAAATCGTCGGTAACGCTACCTTCATCCAGCTTGCCAACGCTTGTAGCCAATACTTCATCGCCCGCCGTGCCGTCGATCTCGCTGCCGTCAGTTGCCAAGGTGAACAAAGCCATGTCGCCGGCGGAATCCTCGCCGATGACGTAAAGGGTTCCTGTACCGGGATCAGCTTCGATGCCGTAAATCTTGTCGATTACGTTTCCGGAAGAATCAGAAATTTCGCCAATCAGCGTAACCGGCGATGTAGGAGCAAGGCTGCCATCGGATTGGCGGGAAACACTGTATAGGTCATAGCCGGTCCCGTTGCTGTCTATCAGGTACATCGTACCGAGCGTTCCGGAAGATGTAATCGTAAGAGCCTGTGGGCTGGTAAGCGTGCCGCTTACGATGCCGTTACCCACCGAAGCCGACGGCAGGTAGTTCGCCAGGCTCTCGGCAACGGCGATTGTGCCGAGTGTCGCTGTCGCTCCTGCGCTGACGTAAACTTCGTTATCCGCGGAATTGTCGTCATAGACCGAATAGAAAAGACCATCGCTGTCGCTGGCAAAGCCAAGCAGATTGTCATCCATACTGCCCGCGGAAGAAATTGCTGTCGAAGCTGACGGGGAGAAAAGGTTTATCTTCACCAGCTTATAGCTGCCCGCGCCGCCGGATTTGTCGTAGCCGACAAGTACGCCAGCTGAGAAAAAGTCTATCTCTTCCAGATCGGTACCGACCGACGCGATCTCTATAGCACCGCCCACTCCATTGGCGTCGACCTGGGTAATGTCGCCTGTGGTTGTATTGACAGTAAACAGCGTATCAGCCGTGCCGTCTTTTATGACCGCATACAGCGTAGAGCCATCAGGAGAGAACGCCAGTGCTTCTATTGTTTCGGTAAATGCTCCGGCTCCGTTGCCCAGGACATCATTGGCGTCATCAAGCTCGACGACTTCCGTCGCTGCTACGTCGTCAGCCGTGCCGTCGCCATCGACATCGCTGGCGATTTTGCTAATCGTGTAAAGCGTCTGGTTACCGCTGGTCGGGTCCAAGCCTACCGCGTAAAGCTGACCGCTTACAGGGTCAGCCGTAAGAGCGGAAATGCCCGTAACAGCCCCGCTGGCGTCAGATCTCTGAATCTCATAACCATTCGTAGGGGTAAAGGCTGTTACCGCACCAGCCGAACTTCGCTCTATCTTATATAATTTGAAGCTTGTTCCCGCACCGCTATCGTCGTCTATGGCATACATTGTCCCGCCGGAATCTACCGTCAGTCCGACAATGTCAAAATCACCGCCCAAATCGCCACCGACCGAACTTGCCGGCGTGAAGCTGTTGGCATTTAAAATCGCGAAAAGCTCTTCCGTTCCGTCAAAATCCACATCGCCATAATCCAGGCCCTGTATTCCGGAGAGGTTAAGCCCTGTAACTGAGTCGGTTATCGAAATCGGCTTCTCGGCTTCGCCCGAGGAACCGTCTACCACCGCTATCTGGTCACCGGTGGAATCGCCGTTTTCGTCCACGCCATCGGTGTCTACAACAACAATTGAGCCATTCCTCCCAACGGCTATTTCCTGCACGTCGTCAAGGTTCTGGCCCAAAAGACGGTCTACCCACAAGCTGCCGCTGTCGACGTAATTGAGCAGGTTATCGCCCACAACCACTCCAGCAGAGAGGTCTTTGGTACTGTTAGAGAGAAAATCGTCCAAGCCGGCGGGCCGGACACCTTCCTCTGCCGACAAATCGCCAGAGACAACTGTAACCCATTCATTGTCATCGTTGAGATATCTCGCACCGATATACACCCCGCCGCTACCGCCTGGGGCGACTACTGCACCATCAGGGTCATTGGCTAGCGTCATTTTGAAATTGCCAGTGCTACCAGAAAAAGGCGTCATCACGCGATCAGCCGTTGGGTCGTCGGGATCGAAGTCCGGCACGACCGCCATGGTAATCGAAGCGTCATCGCTGGTCTGAGTGATATAAATCGCGTAAACGTCTGACGAGGGAAACCGCTCTCTATGGTCTACATAGACCACTTCGTCACTGCTGGCGTCGGAGGCCAGCAAAACGCCTTGGTCGCCGGTAAAGGGGTTCATCAGCGTCGGATGCCAGGACAAACCATGCAGATCTTCTCCGCGAACCGGGCCATCGTCGGTATCGTCGGGGTCGCTAAGCGGGCCTAAGACGTACGCGAAACCGGAAGATGTGGTTATGCGCAAAAGCTGGTCGCCGCCATTGTCAACGGCGTATATGTAAGTATCCAGGCCAGAGGTGTTATCGTTTACAAATTCGATTGCGCTGATGTCGGTGATGGCCTCTTCGTCCATCGTAACGTTTACCACGCTCGAGGCCGAGCCGTTTGTAGTACTCAAAATTACAATTTGCCCATCGTCACCCGCCTTGCGGAAGGCTTTGAGAGTTGCGGCTGACGCGCTGGTCTGATCCCAGGCAATGGAGGTAACTTCATATTCGGAATCGGAATTTATCGTGCCGATTCTGGTTAGGGAGTTCTGTATAGCCGACATACTGGGCTTTGTAACATCGATACTGAAAAGAATGTCGGCGTCGTCTCCGTCGCGTGCGACAAAGAAGAGAAGGTTGTCGTCCGACGCGCCGGTTTGCGGGCGGAAATCAGCAGCAGAGATTGCAGCGATATTGGTTGCTCCTTCGTCGAGCGGCAAACTCACCGCCGAGCCGCGAAGCACGTTTGTGCCGTCAGTAGCGAATAACAGCGGCCTGCTGTCACCCGCTTCTGTATAGCTGGCCAGACCGTTGACTTGGGCAACTGCCCCGGCCTCGCTCAAAGCCACTGCTGCTCCCGTGCCGGTAAGGATGCTTACAAGCCTTGGCTGGACTACACTTGTCTCTGAATCTATCTGCAAGTTGTCCGTTCCTACAAGAATCTCCGTGCCGGAAAAATTCGTCGTAAAGGCCAATCCGTCGATCTTCGTACCATCTTCGCCTACCTTCACTTGAGACTGGCTGCCGGAGGCGCCTGTGGAAGAATTGATCGCGTAAAGTGTGCTTGTAATGCTTTCGCCACTTGCCTGGGAAATTGCGAAAAGATTATCGCTGGAATCAAACGCCATCGCGTTGAAATCGACGGTTACCTCAAAGGTGCCAACGGTAATCGATGTAGCGTCGGAATTGGCAAATTGTGCAGTAGTTTTATCTACTGCCACAAGGGCAACATCGAAATTGGAAGTATTTGAGTCAGCATCAATCGCAAGTGTGCTGGTGTCGGTAGTACTGTCGCCGTCATAGTCCTGGGTAATAATATATAACTGACCCGTGCTGTCGAAGGCCATCGCCTTGACGCCCGAGAGAGTGTTTGTTGTGGAGGAATTCGTCAACGTCCCGATGCTCGTAACCAGCCCCGTATAACGGTTAATCGAGTAAAGCACGCTGCCAGTACCGCTTTCTTCATTAATGGCGTAGCCGGTGCCCGTTGTCGGGTCGATTGCCATTGCCTGGACGTCGCCCAGAGAAGAAGACAGGCTGGACATTATGTCGTCGCGCAGTGAGGCCTGCTGAAGCAGAGACTGAACGTCGCCATCGCCGTTGACAGTGTTGATTTTCAACAACTGCACAAGCGTCCGTTCGGTGCCGTTGTCGTCGACCGTGGCGATGTTAAAAGCGTAAGTATCTCCATTGTTTTCGGCGTCCATGCTCGCAAGCGCCTGGAGGGTGATGTCGTCGACTCCCTCGGCATTCCAACTAATGGTATAGCCGGTGCCGCTGTTGAAATTGCTGTCGGTTATATCTATTGTCCCGAGCAGTTCCACACCGTCGGCCCCTCCGACGCCGCCGAAAAGGTCATCCCCGCTGGTGTAGCTGGATCCTCCGCGTAAGGGACCATAAACCCTGCCGGGTATATCACCAAGAATAAGCGAGTTTGTGTTAGGATCGAAATCGGCCGCGATAAACTCTGCGATGATGTCGCCTTCGAGAACCACACGGATGGTATTGTCGGCTGCGTCTTTGTATTCGAAGGTGTCACCCCCATACATAGTTGTCAGCAATAACCTTTCTTCCAGGTTCTCAAAACGGGGGGGGATAATCTTATGATTCCGGTAGTTATCAGGCAATGGCATTCAACTCTCCCTAGGACAGTCAGCCGGGCCGCTGTCGCGAGGATACGACATAAACTAAAAACAGTCTATTAACAGGCTTATAACCAGATTAAGGCTGGATAATAGCCGATGAATAAACCCCCCGTCAAGGAAGAAGAATTTGCAACTTTAATACAACGGAAAATTCGACAAATAAGTTCCTATTCTTTGCCCGCGAACCCCAGATATTCATCAAGCCAGTCGTCGCTCCGCAAAACCCCTTTTCTCTGGCTCAGGGCCATCCTTTGAGCCCGCAACTGAGCGAAGGAAAATACTCTTTTTGCGAATTTCGATACAATTTCCCCATCTTCACCATGCCGTTTGGACACAGCAGATGTCAAAAATGGCAAATGACGACAAACCAATTCATCTTCAAGACTTACAATAGCCTGACAGCTGCCTGGATCGCCCTGACGGCCCGCCCGGCCATAGAGCTGTCGGTCGACCCGTCCCGATTCGTGCCGCTCAGTGGCAATAACGTGCAACCCGCCTTTTTCGGTTATGCCCCTACCGAGTTTTATATCCGTACCTCGCCCAGCCATGTTTGTCGCTACAGTAATTTTGCCTTCCTGACCAGCGCCGGCGACTATCTGGGCTTCCTCGGCGTGGCGGGTAGCGTTGAGAACTTCATGAACAAGCCCTTGCTCGATAAGCAGTTGAGACAAATACTCGCTGGCCCGAACGCTCCTCGTACCAATCAGGACCGGGCGCCCCTGCTCATGAATATGCCTGATCTCAGATACAATCAATGACCATTTCGATTCAGCCCTCTTTAATATCCTCTGCGGCCATTGCTCTCTTATGCAGGGTTTATTGGTCGGAATCACTACCACTGGAAGGTTGTAAATCTGCCAGAATTCGCGAGTAGCTTCGGTTGCGGTTCCGGTCATGCCGGCCAGTTGGCGGTACATCCTGAAAAATCGCTGGAAACTGATGCGGGCGTAAGTGTCCTTTGGGGGCTGGATTTCGACTTTTTCCTTTGCCGAGACAGCCTGGTGCAGCCCGTCGCGCCATTCCCTGTCCGGCATCAGCCTGCCTGTAAATTCGTCGACGATGACAACCTTTTCATCGTTGATAATATATTGCTTGTCACGGAGAAAATAATGCCGGGCCGTCAGCGCCTGAGAGACCATCTCTTCCCTGCGTCGCCGCCCGTGCCAGATTCCACCCAGCGGCTCAGCCAACTCGCCAAGCCTGACCATGCCCTGGTCGGTAAGTTTTACCTCACGGTAGCGATCGTTTGTGGTGTAATCCCTCTCATGCTGCAAATCTTCTGCCAGGTCGACTGCCTGCTCAAACGCCTCGACCTGCTGTGGGTTTGGCGCTTCGCCGGAGATAATCAACGGCGTGACCGCCTCGTCGATCAAAACAGAGTCCGCCTCATCGACAATCGCGTAATGAAGCCCTCTCATCACGAGCCTGTCCGTACCGCTTCCGCTGCCATCGGCAATCTTGGCTAGAAGTGCAGACGACAAACTCCGTAACCGACCCAATGCAAGACGGTCTCGCAAGAAGTCTGCCGCCACCTCCTTGTTCGTTCCGTAAGTAATGTCAGCCTGATAGGCCATGCGCCTCTCAGGCGGTTCCATGGCTCCTTCGACATGAGCAGCTCTTAGGTTGCAGAACCCGTAAACCTTGTTCATCCACTCGGCATCGCGCTTGGCCAGGTAGTCGTTTGTGGTCAAGACGTGACAGCCCCTGCCCCGCCACCCGTGAATGGTCGCGGGCATAGTCGCCGTTAGCGTCTTACCTTCACCGGTGGCCATCTCGGCTATGCAGCCCGCCTCTATAGCAAGTGCGCCAGCTACCTGAACATGGTATGGCTTTTCTCCGAGCTGGCGGAAGGCGACTTCTCTGACAAGTGCAAAGGCTCGTTCGAGGTCTTCGGGGGCTTCTTTTGCCAAGCGGAAAAGGTCACGAAACTCGCGGGCACTCTGGCGAAGCTTGCTATCGGGCATGTTCGAGAAATGCTTATCCCAGGAAAGGACCTTCTCAGCACGTTCGAGGAAAAATTCCTTCCTCTTATTCAGCCGGGCAGCAAAACCCATTGCCGCATGCCATGCGCTATCGATACCTTTGGGCAACTCCTTGCTGCTTGCCCTCTGAGAGAGCATCCTCCAGGTTGTGCTCGGGAGTTTACTCATAAAAATTCATAACTTAAACGTGGAATCGCCGTTGGATAAGTTGCAGCAGGCTCCGCCACCATTGAACCACAAGCGGCTTTGAGGGCAACTCGAACCTGACAATAACCCGCTGACCGCTGAGGAGTTTAACGTTTGGCTCCTCCTGCGGCCTGATGCGAATCTCGAAAAATCTCTCAGCCGCTTCGGTCCCCTGCCTGTCATCCGTAGCCGTGCGGACAGAACCGCCAGCAGCAAAACCAAGTGCCGGCGAAGGCAACTCCTTCTGGCCTGCTGGGCGGATCGGTTTAATTATTTCACCGGTAACTTCCATGTCCGGGCGGCCTTTTACGCGAATCTCCAGGGGAATCTCAACTTTCTGACGCGCCAGCCCGATTAACGGTGCCGCTATTTCCTGGCCGACAGTCGCGCGGACGATGAGTTTGTCGAGGCTTGCGACCTGGCCGAGTTTCTGGCCTCTTTTAACATAAACCCCTCGAAGCTTGTAATAATCCGATGAAACCCATGTGCCTGCAATCGGGGCTTTCAAATTCAAACTCTGTATCTGCTCGTTTACTCGGGCTATCTGTTCATCAATCGCTTCTATCTGCTTCTTTAGCGCCTGTGCTTCGGCTATATCCTTCGTTTGCCCCTGGCGTACTTGCACTACGATCTTTCGGCGGCGGGCATTCAACTGCTCCTGCTGTGCAGTAAGCTCCCGATTGGTAAAGATAGCGAGCGGCTCATCATCTGGTGAAACCATTTTGCCCGAAGGAAGTACATCTTCCACAAAGCCGTCTACGCTGGCATGGACCATCGCTTCGTCAAGCGGATTGATAACGCCTTCGACCTTGAAACGGTCCGGTGAAGGAACAAGGCCGAAACCAATTACCAGCGACAGGAAAAAGCCGACCGTTATCCAGATCGCCCTTGGCCTTACACGCATTAGTTCGTTGCTTGCCGCCAGATAATGCAGGAATTTGCCGAACGGAACGAGCACCCATACAACAGCAGCCGCGATTGCCAGAACCGCACCGATGAAAAACAGCTTGTCGGCTACGAACAGCAGAATGGCTACGCATATGAAAACACGATAAACCGTAGAAGCGATTCCATAAAACACAAACCATATCCGCTCGCCACGGTTCTGTGCGGGGCTCGTAGGATTCTCCACGCCGTAGACAAACTTCTTGACGAGATAATAAATATACTGCTTGGCTCGCTGCGAGAGGTTGGGAATCTCGACCACGTCGGAGAGGATGTAATAAGCGTCATATCGCAGAAGCGGGTTGCCGTTAAAAAGCAAGGTCGAGACACTGGCGATGAACATTATGTTGTAGGCTATGACGTTGACTGCCGCTCCGGGATTGGTGTTGGCCCAGACAACCGCAGCGATGGAGGCTATCCCCAACTCGACCAGCATACCTCCCCCGCCGACCAGAACACGATGCCACTTTCCGCGAAGCGCCCACGCACTGGAAGCATCTACATAGGGAAGCGGTGTAAAAACCAGCAGCATAATGCCCATAGTGTGGACTTCGCCCCCGGCTCCAGCGTCCTTGCCGAATTTCTTACAACAGAAGGCGTGTCCGAATTCATGAAATATCTTCACGAACCAGAAACTCAGAAACAGAAGCGGCAGCTTGTCAGGCTCTAAAATATTTGAAGCCTGATCCGCAAAGCTCCCGGCGTTCTGAATAGCAAAATAACCTCCGATGGACACCAATACCAACAAAAGCGCAAAGCCATAACCGCTGAAAATCTTGCCGAAAACGCCCACCCACCTGTCCAGAAATACATCCGGGTCGAACAGGGGAATGCGTATGAAAAGCAGGTTCGAAAGATAGCCCTTCACCTCGCGCGAAACCCGTTTGTGGTAACGGTTGAAAAGTCCTTCAGCGTCAGGGGGCAACTCGCATTGCAGCAGATTTGCGGTATATAACTGGCCCAGAAGCTGAATCGCTTCGCCCTGAGTTGGTGCGGCGTCGCCTAGCTGATCGTTGCAGATATCCCACACTTCATCAACGCTTCGCTGGCCGTCTAAAAGGGCTACAAAATGGTAGGCTGGTTCGTTGAGGCGAAAAAACTGATTGCTTGATGGGTCCTGTACCACATGCCACATCTGCCTGCGGAAATGTTGACGGTAAATCTGCACCGTCGAGCGCAGTCGCGGCCGAAGGCTGTTTATCCGGTACCAGGACTCGCTGAATGTTGGACGCTTAACTGCCAAAATTTTACCTTAAAGCCACAGTTTCATTCTTACCCAGTTCACCAGACGTCGGGTAAACAGGAATAAGTAGCTTCGGCGGCCGACCTTTATCTTGCCGACACCTTCCAGACCCGGCAGAATTCCGCGAGGCCTTTCGAGCAGTTCTACCCGTACCCTGAAAACATTCTTCTGATCTAAGACCTCTGCGACCGGGTTTATATTCTCGACGATGAAATTTATTTTCTTATCGGGCTCGGAAACGGTAGCAAGCTGGCCACCGACCGAATTCCCCTCTTTCTTTGCCTCTTCAAACGCCTTGACCACGTCGGAAATCTGGTCTTCCGGCACCAAAAGTTCGGCATTGAGAGATTCCAGCGGTGCGACCTCGAACAAACCGTCGCCGGCTTCGACCAATGCGCCCTTTTGTCGTTCCAGATCACCCTTGAGGACGATACCGTCAATCGGCGAAACCATGGATGCGCGGTCAATTTTATATTCCAAAAGTTTTATCTTGGCTTTTACCTGATCCGCGTTGGCGCGGGCTATCTGGGCCTCAGAAGTCTTGCCGTCGCGCATTGCTGAAGCTTCTTCTTTCAGATAAGCCAGTCGCTGGGCCTCGGCTTCGGCGAGTTGAAGTTCCAGTTCGGCATCTTCAAGCGTTGCCAAAACGGTACTGCCAGCTTTCACCTGCGAGGCTGGCCTGACGTGGACGTCTTTTAGATAGCCGTCGAACGGGGCTGAGATAATCTGACGCTGGGTCGCTTCGATGACGAAAGACGCTTCTGCCTTGTAATCGCCCTTGACGAAAATCAAAAACATAAGCACAGCAAAAATGAATATCGCCGCAACTTTCAGCCAGGTATGTTTGGGCCCGATAAACTTCGCCAAGCCCTCGCGCATCGCAGCAGCAGCCTTTGCCCCAACCCAAAGGTCAGATTTGTGAAGGTCGTCCACACGTGGAGTACTTAAATCACAGGTCAATCTGAGAGCTTCGATCTCTTCGATATGGAAAAGATTCTCGTTGGGTCTTTCAACCGTCAAAACCCCGACAACTTCCGCTCCACGGCGCAACGGAAGGCTCAGGACGGTTGATGGGCCATGCTTTTTGGAAAGCTCGTTGGCGGCCCGGCTGACGAAAGTCGCTTCGGGATCGTTGGGGAAAATAATTTCGACATCCTGATCCAGGCATTCTTCCATCGTAGCTTCTATATCCTGGACGAGTTTCATCTTGCGGCTGAACTTTTCGGTATGGCTCATGGCCTTGAGTTCGACATACCGGCCTTTGAGAAAGCCAACCCCTACCCGCTCACAGCCCCACCTTGAAGCAACCTCATTACAAAGTGCCATCGCAGCTCCGGTGAAGCGGTCGTTTTCGTTAACTGCCGAAAGCGTCTCCAGTGCCAGGCGAAGTCTCTGCAGGTCGGCCCCTCGCTTCTGGAGGTTCATGCGCATCTCGTAAAGGCTCAGCAAACTGCTACTGAGTTCCAGCCGCTCGCAACAGGCTGCCAATGCTGCCCCGTCGCTGCCTTCGACAAGAAATGCCGACACTCCCCTGACGCCAACGTTTCCGCCAATTGGAACAATTACCAGGTTCCTCTGGGCCGGCTGACCGTAAAGTTCGTCCGGGTTTCGCAGCGGCTGAGAAGTCGTCTTACCTTCGGAGATGACCTGCGCTGTCATTTCCGCAGCCTGGGCAAGCCAGACCGGCGGAGTCGAGCCGCTTTTGACGGGAGGATAGACGGCTATCGCTTCGGTGTTACCTTCGGAGCCCAAGCGCAGAATCGCACCTGCCGAAGCCGAAGCTATATGACACTGAACAGCCAGCAGGTTTATCAAAAACTGTTCCGGCTGACCCTCAAACCTGCTTAATCGTTCGATTAATTCACCAGTCGTCGGAACTGCAGGACCGGGGACCTGTCGGGAAGAATTAACGCGATCAACCGCCATTAATATTCACCTCGAATACTGTTACGCAAATTACTTTCCGCTCTTGCGGCGTTTGTTTACGTCCATTTCCAGCTCGCCGAAATCATCCTCGTGGCGCCGGATAAGCTGACTGAGAGTTATCGCCAAACGTTTTGCTGAATAATAATTCAGGACGACACGTTCGTTAACCTTGAAGACGATTTCAGGTTGGTCCTGCTGTTGGCTGGCAGGGTTCAGCATGTTGACGCCGAAATCCACCATGACTTCTTCAGCAGTACCGTTCGTACGAAAAGCGTTAGCATAACTTGTACGCATATCGCGCTCATCCATCCTCAGCCTTACCTGCTGCTGACCGGACTGCTCGCGTGCCTGTTGGTCGATGCTTTTTTCTTCTGCTGCGTTTTTGGCCTTCTCTGCCATGAATCTCTCCTTCGCTAATAAAAAATCATTTAGAAACTCACCGATACATGCTCTCCGGCGAATCTTCCTTCTTTGTTCGGAACTTCCACTCGCATCCTCAGCGTATCGCTGGCGGCATCGGCGACGGCGGCTTTGTGAATAATTTTACCCTCTTTTTCAGGCAGGCCTGGCCCGGGAAACTTTACCGTAACAGGCTGGCCGACTTTCATGGTTCTGGCGTCTGTTACAGGCACATATACTTCGATCCAGAGCGGGTCTATTTTTACCACTCTGATGACCTTGGAATCTCTTTGGGCAGCCTCGCCGGGCTCGAGCACGATGTTCTCAACCACACCGCTAATCGGACTCAGCAAACGCATCTGGTCGATCTGGGCCTTGAGCTGCCTGTATTTTCGCTCATTTTGTCGATTCTCGAACTTTTTCTGTTCAAGGGCCATCTCTTGAATTTCCGCATCCAGGGTAGCCTCCTCGACTTCGAGTTTGGTAGCTGCTCCGCTTCGCTCGTAAGCCTCCTTCTTCCTCTGAAGGATAATCTTTTTAAGATTGAGCGTTGACTGGGCTGCCTGAATTTCGATCGTGTTTTCTGCCTGCTCCTTTAGCGCAGCCAACTGAACCTGCTCTACCGAGTCGTCCAGTTTCACCAACACCTGGCCCTTTTTGACCTTATCGCCCTCTTTTACAAGAAGTTCCGCAATTCTTCCGGGCACCACAAAAGAGAGAATGCTATCTTCGCTAGGTGTAGTAATCGCCTCTACATCCTCTGCGCCGAAGCTGGCGGATGTAACTGCTGCTAACACAAAGACCAATATTAATATGAAATTTTTTCTAATAATTCTCATTTTGGTCAACCCTTTCCCGGAGCGACTTCGCTACGGTTGATTTTGTTAGTATCGTAGCTGGAGTGTTTCTAAGCAAGGTTTTTTCGGCCTGTTCGACCGCGTGAACCCGGGATACCTTTTTAACGTAGTACATAACAGCTTTACCCTGTAACCTTAAGCATATAAGCTTGTGTGTAAGCATGAAGAAAAAGATCAGCTCAAAAATTCGGCTAATTCTCATGCTGGCTCTGGTCATTGCAACCGGTGTGCTTTTGCTGCTTACCAGGCAGACAAAAACTCAAACCAAACCCGCTTCTCAGCCGTCTTCTTACAATTACACAAAACCGAAACAACTGGCCATTCTCAAGAATAGACGCATCGGAGAAAGCAGCGGTCTGGCAGCAGGCAGACTTAATGGCGGTGTATTCTGGACGCATAACGATTCGGGGGGAGGGGCTGAGATTTTTGCAACTGATAAAAATGGCGAAAATCTCGCTACTTTCAGGATTAGCGGAGCAAGGACTGTTGATTGGGAGGATATCGCCTCGGTTACGATAGATCGTAAACATTATCTTGTAATCGCGGACACCGGCGACAACAACCGCCGAAGAAAGCAGTGCTCAATTTATATTATTGAAGAACCACTGTTAAACCCGGACAAAAAAAATGTCCTAGGCAAACTTGGAGTAATAAAACAGATTAACTTCACCTATCCCGAAGGCCCGACCGATTGCGAGGCGATTGGGATCGACCCGACCGATGGCAGCATAATCCTCGTTACAAAAGTTCTCGGATTTAATTGCAAAATCTTCACGCTCATCTGGCCGAAGTCGAAACTTCAGCAGCAGGAAGCAAAACTGATTTCAAATCTTATCATTACACCGGTAGTAGCTATGGACATATCGGCAGATGGCCGACGAGCCGTCCTTGCCACCTACGGACCCGCCTTCGAATATATCCGTCAGGACAGCGAAACATGGGCTGATACGTTCAAACGCCAGGGAAAAAAGGTAACACTTCCGCAAAGAATACAGGGCGAGTCGATTTGCTATGACCGGGAGGGCCTGGACCTTTATCTTACCAGCGAAAAAATACCCACTCCCCTTTGGATAGTACCCGCCAAAATCAATAAACAATAAACCGCTGAATTTGGCAATAAACCCCAACCTCTACCCATCAGCCTGTATTCTTTTTACGGCTCACAGCTCTTGATATTCGGCCCTGCTGCGCTTACGATGCCCGAACAAAATGAAAGGTGTAATAATGGCAGAATCATTGAATATTCCTTCGAAGATAGGCGTCGCAATCGTCGGCTGTGGAACCGTCGGCGGAGCTGTCGCCGAAATCCTTACCAAAGACAGGAAAATACTCTCATCCAGAGTCACCCCGGCGATGGAGCTGCGACACATTGTGGACGTGGACTTCAAGCATGCAAAAAAACTCGGCCTGGATGAAAAGCTTTTTACCAAAGACTATGACGCGGCCCTTTTTGATGACGAAGTATCCGTGGTAGTTGAGCTTGTCGGTGGGACGACCTTTGCCAAAGAGATAATCGAAAAGGCTCTGCGAGGCGGCAAGCATGTGGTAACCGCTAACAAGGCTTTGCTCGCGCATCACGGCGAGCAGCTCTACGCCCTTGCTCGCGAGCAAGGGGTTTGCATTGCCTTCGAGGCAAGCTGCGCCGGCGGAATTCCGATTGTCAGTGCTCTTTGTGACGGGCTGATAGCTAACCGCATTGACGCGCTATATGGCATTGTCAACGGCACCTGTAATTACATCCTTACCTCGATGACCGACACCGGGCAAAGCTATGCCGACGCACTGGCTCAGGCACAAAAGGACGGCTTGGCCGAAGCAGACCCCTCGCTCGACGTAGGCGGTGGAGATTCGGCACATAAGCTGGCCATCATGGCTTCGCTGGCGTTTGGGTCGAAGGTCGATTTCGACGCTATACCCGTATCGGGCATAGACCAGCTCGATCTTATCGATGTCGAGTTCGGACAGATGCTCGGTTACGTTGTCAAATTGCTCGCCATCGCCCAGAAACGCAAGGACGGAATCAGCCTTCGCGTCCAGCCGGTGTTCATAACCGAAGAGCACCCGCTGGCGTGGGTTTCTGGGCCTTTCAATGCGGTCAGCGTTTACGGACATGCCACCGGCCACACCATGTATTACGGCCGTGGCGCAGGCGGCATGCCGACCGGTTCGGCGGTTGTTGCCGACATTGCGGCTGTGGCGCTAGGCACCTGGCAAAGAACTTTCGAGGGCCTGAATATCTGGCCGGACCGCTGCGAGGCTGCAAATCAACTGCCCATCGAAGCCGTCAACAGCCGATATTACTTACGAATCATGGCCGAAGATAAACCTGGCGTCCTGGCGAACATCGCGACAATCATGGGCAAGCACAGCATAAGCATAAACTCGGTGTTGCAGCCGGAACTGCCGGAAGATGTCGAAAGCAAAAGCGGCGTGCCGGTGATTATTATCACTCACCACGCGACCGAGGGCAACCTGGCAAACGCACTGAAGGAAATCGACGCGCTCGACGCCATAAAAACCGAAAGCGTCTGCATGGGCATCGTGGACGAACATCCGGAACAACTATAATTACGGGTAACGAATATGAAATATGCAATCATCATTCCCGACGGAGCGGCTGATGTAAAGCTCGACGAACTCAACGGTAAAACACCGCTGGAAGCTGCCGAAACCCCGAACATGGACTGGATCGCCAACACCGGCCGATGCGGAACCGTCTGCAACATTCCCGACGGCATGCCGTGCGGCTCGGATGTGGCGGTGCTTTCGGTTCTCGGCTACGACCCGGAAAAATACTACACGGGCCGTGCCCCGCTGGAGGCGGCTGCCCAAGGGCTCAAGGTTGCCCCGGACGAATTCATCTTCCGCTGCAACATGGTAACCCTCGTCGATGGAATAATGGAAGACTACTCAGCGGGTCATATTTCCACCGAAGAGTCAAGCGCCATCATCGCAGAGCTGAATCAGCTCATCGGCGGCGAGCATGTGAAGTTTTATACCGGTGTCGGCTATCGCCACCTGATGACCTTCAGCGGAGATTTCGACCTCCAGACAACGCCCCCGCACGACATCATCGGCCAGGAAATCGCCGAACATCTGCCAACCGGCAAGGGTTCGGACCTTATCCGTTCGATCATCACGCGCAGCCAGGAGATTCTGCCCGATAGCGAGGTAAACTCCGTCCGCAACGACCTTGGTGAAAACCCCGCAAACAGCATTTGGCTGTGGGGCGAGGGCAAAATGCCCACTCTGCCGAGTTTCGCCAAGCGTTTTAAGCTGCTGGGTGCGGCGATAACGGCTGTGGACCTGGTCCGCGGCATGTCGAAGCTTATCGGCTGGAATGTTATCGAGGTTCCCGGCGCGACCGGCTACATCGACACCAATTACGCCGGCAAGGGTGCAGCCGCCGTCAAGGCCATCGACGATTACGACGTCGTCTTCGTCCACGTCGAAGCACCGGACGAGGCCGGCCATAGCGCCAACGCGGCCGAAAAGGTCGAGGCCATCTCGCAGATTGACAAGCAAATCGTTGGCCCGGTTCTTGAAAGGCTCAAGGCCGAGGGCAACGAGTGGCGCATCATGGTCCTGCCGGACCACCCCACCCCCTGCACTCTCCGCACTCACACGCCGGACCCCGTTCCCTTCGCACTGGCGGGCAAGCGGGTGGAGTCGGTCATGGCATCGAGCTTTACCGAAGAAGCAGCTGAGAGTAGCGACCTGCACGTCGATCGCGGCTGTGAGCTGATGGAATATTTCCTGACGGTGAGATAATTCCGCAAGGCGATTACTGCGGCAATTTCAGCTTGTCGCGATAGTAGTACGGCAGGCCATCGTTTGTTATCCCCTGCCACAAGCCCACACGAGAATCGGCTGCCGCTTTCTGCAGACGCTTAAATTCCGCTGCGTAAGTGTGCTCGTAACGTGGGTCGGCGTAGCCATAGCCTTTTTCGATTAACACCCTATTGAGCATCTTCCCATCCGGCAAATAAACAAACGCCAGAAGCCGATCGTACTTGTCGCGAGCCTTGCGAGCTTCCAATTTCAGCCGAACCTTTTTTCCAAGGCAAACCCGCTTCGTAAACTCACTTGCCTCTCGGCCGAAGTGCTGCGGCGGCGTGTCTGGCTTGGCGGTTTCCGGCGTGTCCACGCCCCACAGCCGTACGCGCGTCGTCTTGTACTTGCCGTTTGGAATATCGACATCGATCGTGTCGCCGTCCACCACATGAACCACCGCGAAGGTCTTGCCGTCATATTTTTCGCCGTCTGCTCGCGGCGCCGTGCCGAATATGCCGAAGTGGTCGGCTGCGAAAAGTGCCCCAAGCGCAACGACCAGAGCCAACGCGAACGTCACCTTCCTGGCCAAATAACGCAGACGCCTTTGCTCTACGGTAAGTTTTTGTCGCTCACGTCCCATTATCGACACCGTAAAAAAGCCCGCGGCATTTTGTCACGGGCTTTTAAAGTTTAACTACAATTAAGCTACTTCTTTTTGGCTGCCTTTTTCTTCGCTTTCTTCTTCGCCCGCTTTTTGCCGCCAAGTTCGAACGCGTCATGAACTATCCGCAGCGCCTTGGTGCCCTGCGCCCGGTCGATCAGACACGAAATCTTTATCTCGCTGGTCGTGATGTTCTGTATATTCACGCCGGCTTTGGCCAGAGCGGCGAACATCTTTTCAGCTACGCCCGTGTGCACTCGCATGCCCACGCCCACAACGCTGACCTTGGCCAGGTGGTCTTCATAGCTCGCCTCGCACTTTATTGCCTTGCAGAGCTTGTCGATTACCTTCTCCGCATCGGCCAACTCGCCCAGCTCGACGGTGAACGACACTGTCGCCGTCCTGTCGTCGGAGATAGTCTGGATAATGTCGTCGACGACTATGCCGTGCGTCGCGATAGTGTGGAAAATCCTGGCTGCGATGCCGGGCTTATCCGGCACGCTTCGTAGCGTTACCTTCGCCAGCTTATCCTTGAGTGCAGCCCCGCTTACCACGATACGTTCCATTAATTGTGTCTCAGCCACGATCATCGTTCCTTTTTTATAGTTCAAACTGCTGCGAACGTGGATTGGTATATTGTATTTCTTTGCAAACTCGACAGCCCGGTTGTGCAGCACGTTGGCGCCGAGGCTGGCCAGTTCCAGCATTTCGTCATAACTTACCTTGTCGATCTTGCGCGCGTTGGGCACCTTGCGCGGGTCGGAGGTGAATATACCGTCCACGTCGGTGTAGTTCTCGCACACATCCGCACCGAGCGCCGCCGCGATGGCCACCAGCGTTACGTTGCTGCCGCCCCGGCCGAGCGTGGTTATGTGGCCGGCCTCCGTTACGCCCTGGAAGCCGGCGATGATAACAATCCTGCCGGCGTCGAGCTGGTCGTGAATTCGCTTCACGTCGATGCTCTTGATGCGGGCCTTGGTGTGGGCGTCGTCGGTTATCATGCCTATCTGTCCGGCCGTGAAGCTGATAGCCTTTGCGCCCATGCCCTCAAGCGCCATCGCCATAAGCGATATCGTTACCTGCTCGCCGGTAGCCAGCAGTTGGTCCATCTCTCTCTTGGGCGGGTCCTTGCAGAGCTGGTCGGCCAGGTCCACCAGCATGTCGGTGGACTTACCCATAGCCGAGACTACCATCGCTACCTGATGGCCGGAGCTTTGCGTGCGGATAGCCCGCCTGGCCGCGTCGCGAATCTTGTCCGCGTCGGCTACGCTGGTTCCGCCGAATTTCATTACGACAATACTCATTTTTGTATCCAGTTACCTTTTAGTTTGTTCTTCCGAGTAAAGCTTCTGATTCAAAGCGCAATAAGATAATAGTAAAATCTAGGATTGCCTAGGTTTTTTTGGAGATATAAGCCAATTACTGGCCACTGTGGGTGCTTACTTGTAGGGTGGGCAAAAACGCTGAGGGTGGCATGGCTAGCTTGCTAGCCATGCTCTCAAATCAGGCAACACGCCTTGCAAGCAAAACGTGCCACACGCCCTGATTCTGTAAGGATTACAAAAACCTCCGGTTTTACTTATTGATCTAAAAAGGCCATAAAGGATAGAATTTCGGACATGGACCCAAAAACTCCCGCTCCTGATCCTAGCAAAAAAAAGGTTACTTTTTCTCCGGAAGAAAGAAAAAAGCTTTTCTTTGAACTTCGTGAACAAGGCATATCTCGACATTTGGCCTCGAGTCGTTCTTTGCGGATTTGGTTCATCACCTATGGTATAGGTGCACCATTGATACTTATTTCACGAGATTGGATATTCTATAAAGTAAAAGACCAAGGAATGCTTCCATGGATAATAGCTTCTTTTCTTACAGGCCTTCTGCTTCAAATAATCGCTGAATTGACGATTAAATTACGCTGGGATGATTTTCAGATTAAGATAAGTGAAAAGAGTCTTTTGTCGAATTCTAATCAAAAACTCTGGGAAAATGCGTGGAAAATCTTCCACAGAAAAACACCTTGGGTTGATTTCACAACATTGTTCCTTTTTAGTCTTGGCACGGCATTATTCATTTTTGCCCTTACGTGTGGACAGCCTGAAAACAAGAACACTCAGCCTGCTCATTCTCAATCCGTAGCAACCCAACCTGTAATTGATCAATAAGGGAGGAGAAGTGAATAATAGTGATAAAAATTGGCTAATCCATTTGCCGAAAGTAAAATTAAAAGATTACCGTGACGTCCAATTTGAGCTAGATGGTTTTCTGGTGGTTGGTCTCAAATTCTCCTTTCGAGCGGAATTCTGCTGGACTAACATGCCACGAATTAATTGTGGGTCCTTGACCTTTTCAAATAGCGACGAAGCCCACGCTGTTGTATTCGTGCCTGAAAAAGCCTGTGCCAGTATGACACAAGAAGAGACGCAAAGTTTTGCTCGTGATATCTTTGACGGAGCTGTTTCCGCATTTCGGAATAATTGATCGTTTTTATTTCTAGTCCGTAGGCTGTGCATTCTTGCCCAACTTCACGCTTCTAAAAATCCAAAAAAATCTTCTCATGTCCCGGCCGGGGTTTAGGCGCACTGCCAAAAGATTTCGTTACCACTTCGTGTGAGAATTCGTGGTCATGCCATGTTATATGGAGCGCGTTTATGCGCACCTGAAAACGTTTTTTGACAACCAAATAGAGCGAAAGTTAATCAGTAAAACAGTAAATCGGTTGATCGGTTAATGAATTCACTGATTCCACTTATTAACCAATTCACTGTTTAACTTTTTCCCGAAAATTGTCGTTTTTTGCCGAATTTAACCCTCCAAATTCATAAGTCCTTTAATAGAAGCTGGTTGAGTTTTTTAAAACTGGGCAGTTTTGGGCAGTATTGGGCACATTTGGGCAGAAATGGGAAGATTCGGGCAGTTTTTTGAAGCTTGGGGCAGTTTTTGGAGGATGTTGGCGGCTTTTGGCACG
>CAYNZP010000015.1:0-53945 GCA_964401835.1 uncultured Planctomycetaceae bacterium | reverse complement strand
GAAACTGCCCAATACTGCCCGATTCTGCCCAATACTGCCCAGTTCTGCCCAGTTCTGCCCAAATGTGCCCAATTCTGCCCAAAACTGACAAGTTCTGAAATGGCTTAACTTCTGGCTGTTGATGGGCTTGGGGTTTTTGTCGCCTATTTAATTGTCAAAAAACGAAAAATCCGGAAACATTCTCGGAAAATTCGGGAAAGATAACCCTTCCATATATACCCACCCAAAACGGCATTTTGCGCGCAAAGCGGTAATGAAAAATGGATTGCCTCGCCCTAAACCCCGGCCCGGCCATGAGAAGTTTTTTTGAAAAAAGTTTTGAGTTTTTAGATGGAGTGGGGAGCTGCGTCTTGCTTGCAAAGCGTGTTCAAAAGCGCAAAAAAAACCCCTTTCTCTCTCAGCCAGGCTAGGCCTTTCCAGAAAGAGAAAGGAGAAGAAAAATGAGCCTGCATTATATCCCAGCCTGAGGAGTTGTAAAGTCTGAGTTTCCCATATGCCAATTTAGGGGCGCTATAATTCATAGAAACGCACTGGCCGCGTGCCTCAATACTACATTCATGTCCCACGCCAGCGACGAAAAAATAGCCGAACTTTGTGAGTTTGCCCAGAAACACTCCCCGGTTTTCGACATCGTCACCAACCCCACAGCAGTAAACGTCAAGCTGGAAGTAATCCACGCAACTGCCGTGAGTTTTTTCCCTGGGGTAGAGTCGGCTGGCCAGCAGGGCGGCTTGAATCGGCAACAATATAGTGATGAAAGCGCCAATGCTAGCCGGTGTTTGTAAAGAACTTGACGATTTCTGGAGACGCTATAAAATCATCGGGTCCTGCGTTGGTCGTGGGCACAAAACCATATGGGAAATGTAGGATCAATCAAGGAGTATCAGTATGTTGAAAAAAGCATTAATGGTTGCACTTATTCTCGGATTTGTCTTTTCGCTAATCGGCGTTACTGAGCTTGCTTATGCAGAGGAATCCAAGCAGTCTGATTCCGACGAGCAGACCACAACGCAGCCAGCTAAGAAATGCAAAGCAGGCTGTGAGAAGGCTTGCTGCAAAAAACCGGCTGCAACGCAGCCAGCTAAGAAGTGCGAAGCGGATTGCGAGAAGGCCTGCTGTAAAGACAAAAAAAGCCCTAAAGCGGAATAGAGTAAAGAGCAGTAAAAACTTACTTCCAAAATATCCCTGGTAGTCCTTTTAAAATACCGTTGGTGTGCGGAAGTTCACCTTGGCTCAAAGGGTTCTTTGTGTTCTGTTGGGACGTTGTTCCTACTGGAAAATCCGTCCATCTTAATTTGTAAGGGCTTATGAATCTTGAGCAGATTGCAGCATGATTTATGATTTGCCTTAACATGGCGGTTTGAATTAGAAACAGTTAATGAAGTAAGCACCCTACAAGTTCAAATCAACCAACATGGCTTGCATGCCCACCCTGCAAACTATTCCTTCCTCGCCTTGATGGAGAACATCAACGGAATGCTGTCGGGAGCCGCATCATATCGCCACAGACCATCCGTGCCCTGTGTCAGCCACGGATGTGACTGGTATGTACAATACGGGGATTCGTGAAGATACTCAATACGTAGGCCTGCCCCAACAAGTGAGTTGATGAGATCGCCAATACTGTGCGCCCATTCGTGGGTGACACGTGTTACACCGGGTTCTGCCCCTGCATAAGAGCCGGTGACTTCTTCACGGACAGGTTGGGCTGAGTGAAAGTAGGGATAATGGACGAGGGGCGTATCTGTGTCGGCGAAGATATCCGCGAACGGATGGAACTCATGGATATAGAACATTCCCCCTCGTTTGAGGAAATGGGTGATTGTTTTGGCCCACTTTTTCAGGTCCTGCAGCCACGCTTTGACACCTCTTGAGGTGTAAACGATATCGAACTGACCGGACAAGTGCTCCAGCAGATCATAGACATTACAGCAAATGAATTCAGCCGGAATGTCAAGCTCCGCTGCCAATGAGTGAGCCAGAGCGATCGCCTTCTCAGAGAAATCAACTCCCGTCACTTCCGCGCCAAGCCGCGCCCACGAAAGCGTATCCAGCCCGAAATGACACTGGAGATGCAGCAGGCTCTTGCCGGAAACGTCGCCGAGTTCTTCCCGTTCGATGTCCTGTAGCGTACACTTCCCACATTTGAAACCCTCGACATCGTAGAATTTGGATGTCTTGTGGAATTCAGCCCAGGCATCCCACAGTTCCTTGTTGGCCTTCAGGAATTCACCAGCTTCATCTCTGTAATTATTAAGTGTCATTAATTCCCCTGTTCAATTTTGCACTCGCTTTAATGTGTAATATCTTAATTACTGGCCATGCCTTTTGCCAACCAAACTCTCACCTTTCCGGCGTGGCACCCCTTGCCCGATCATGATTTCAGTTTAGGGTGCCTAGAATGAATTAGGCTCCTTGTCTGGCGTTAGTTGTGGAGCCCACAAACTGAAAAGGAGATAAGTGTATGAAATACGCAATGATGACTGTCGCGCTCTTTTGTTGCGTCGCAGCTGTTCTGGTTGGATGTTCAAAAAACACACCCGCTGATGGCGGCCAGAAACCTTCGAAGGTTATAGTGCTTGATGAGGAAAATTTCGACTCGCAGGTCGAAGAAGGTGTCGTTCTCGTCGATTTCTGGGCCGTCTGGTGTGGGCCTTGCAAGGTTCAAGGTCCGATCGTAGAAAAAGTGGCCCAGCAGGTTGAAGGTACAGCCAGGGTAGGCAAACTGGACGTCGATGCGGCAGCCGGGATAGCGCAGAAATACAAAATCGAATTTATTCCAACACTTGTTATTTTTAAAGACGGCAAGCCGCTGAAGAAGTTTGTCGGTGTTACGGAGGCTCAAAAATTGGTTGCAGCAATACAGTCTGCAAACGAATCTTAAGTTGGTCGGATGTGCCGCAGACCAGAAGCTCAGCGTCGGGGAGCGGCTTCTAAGAGTTGTTAGCTATTTACGTGATTTCTGCCTGTGGTGGGTTCTGCGTTTTTTTGAGCCCACCTTGCGCCGGCGTCTGTGTTTTTCTCTGCCTACCCTATGACTCATGACCCTTGCCTCGAAATGCAGCCTAACGACTTCTATATAAAGGATATGGCGAATAGGCATTTTTGCCAAATTTTTTAGGTTTTTTTAGTAACTCGATTATCCCCGAATCTGTCAATTTGCGTGCATATAATAAGTTTAAACAAGCGCGAGCTTCGGTTGAAAAATGGCTAGTAATGAAGGGGACAGCCATGGAAATGCCAAAGGTTTCAAGATGCGAAGTAAGCGAGTGTGCTTACAACATGCAGGGGTTGTGTCACGCCATGGCAATAACTGTCGGCAACAGTGATCATCCGCGGTGCGACACGTTTTGCCGTTCGGCCAACAAAGGCGGCGACATGAACTGCATAGCAAGTGTCGGCGCGTGCAAAACGAGTTCCTGCATGTTCAACCAGAGCCTCGAGTGCCAGGCCAGCCAGATATGCGTCGGCTACAAGGAAGACGAAGTCGATTGCCTGACATTCTGCACTGGTTAGCGCAAAAAAACGCGGCAGGACTCAATGTCCCGCCGCGCGGCTGGTTGATTATTAAAGACTACTCCAGTACGGGTGCATTCTGGGCTGGTGTGATAACGCGGATATCCAGCTCAGCCAGCTGTTTGTCGGATACGGAGCCCGGAGCGTTTGTCAGCGGACAGATGGCTCGTTGCGTCTTCGGGAAGGCGATAACGTCCCGCAACGACTGGCCGCCAACCATAATCATGACGATCCTGTCTAGCCCCAGCGCCAAACCACCGTGCGGAGGAGCACCGAAACGCAGCGCGTCCAGCAGGAAGCCGAACTTTACCTTCGCTTCTTCTTCGCCGATTCCCAGCAATTCGAAGACCTTCTTCTGAATCTCGGGCGAGTGGATACGAACCGATCCGCCGCCGAGTTCAACGCCGTTGCAGACGATATCGTAAGCGCGGGCCTTGACGCTGCCGGGGTCGGTGTCGAGCTTGTCGATATCCTCAGCCTTTGGGGCAGTGAACGGATGGTGCAGTGCATCCCAGCGTTTTTCGCCTTCGTTGTACTCGACCATCGGGAAGTCTGTCACCCAGCACCAGGCGAAAGTGTTCTCGTCGTACATTTTGAAGTCTTTTCCGAGTTTTATACGCAGGCCGCCAAGTGCCTTGTTTACGGTGGATGCCTTGTCCGCTACGAAGAAGATGATATCGCCGTCGTTGGCGCCGAGTTGCTTGGTAAGCTCGGACTGGACATCTTGTGGGAGGAACTTCGATACACCGCCGGCGAATTGGCCGCCTTCGATTTTGCACCAGGCCAGGCCTTTGGCGTCGAGGTCGCCGACGTATGCCGTGTAGCCGTCGATTTCCTTGCGTGTGAACTTCGCACCGCCGGGTACCGCTATGGCCTTGACGATGCCTCCCTTGGCGATAGTGTCGACGAAGACCTTGAAGTCGGTCTTGGACACGATTTCGCCCACGTCGTGCAAAAACATTTCGAAGCGGATGTCCGGCCGGTCATTGCCGTAGTAGGCCATCGACTCGTCATAGGGGATCTTCGGGATATCTTCGTCTGCGGGGAAGTCCTTGCCGACCACCTTGCAGGTATCACGAAGAATCTTGTTGGTAATGCGCATCACGTCGGCTTCGGCGGCGAAGCTCATCTCGAGGTCGATCTGCGTGAACTCCGGCTGGCGGTCGGCACGGAGGTCCTCGTCACGGAAGCAGCGGACGATCTGGTAGTACTTATCCATGCCGGAGACCATGAGTATCTGCTTGAACAGCTGCGGGCTTTGCGGCAGGGCGTAGAACATTCCCTGCTGTACGCGCGATGGCACGAGGAAGTCACGGGCGCCTTCGGGGGTCGATTTTGTCAGGAAGGGCGTCTCGACCTCGATAAAACCGTCGTCGTCCAGTGCGTTGCGCATAGCCTTGCATATTTTATGGCGCGTCATCAGTGCGTTTGCCATTTCCGGCCTGCGCAGGTCGATATAGCGATATTTAAGTCGCATTTCTTCGGACACGTTGGAAAACTCGTCCGGCTCGAACGGTACGGTATCGGATTTGTTCAGCACGGTAAGCTCGCTGACGACGACTTCGATTTTGCCGGTCGGCAGCTTGGGGTTTTCGCGTTCCTGGCCGCGAGGCTGAACCTTGCCGGCCACTGCGATGACCCATTCGTTGCGCAGTATGCGGGCCTGACTGTACAGGCTGTCTTCGCTTTCGTCGGACTCGAATACCACCTGAGTGATTCCGTCGCGGTCGCGAAGGTCGATAAATACCACGCCGCCGTGATCTCTATAGCTGCGAACCCACCCGCACAGGCGGACGGAGCTGTCCACGTCTTCGATGCGAAGCTGGCCGCAGTTGTGTGTTCGTTTCAGTACTTCGTCTTTGAAGGTTTCCATTATTTTTCTCATTTTAAGGCAAATTTCGACAGTTCGACCGCGTCTAAGGGGTAAGTGCCCGCTTTGGCCGGCAAATCGTAAGTCATAGAGTCTAGCGAAATAATGATTTTATGCAATATACAAAGCGGGCGGGTTTTGAAGGCTTGATTTAAAATTAACAGACGGATAGGCTCTAGGAACATTTCAGGTTCATTTTGGACAGATTTCGGCTTTTTTTGAGAAGGGGTTGTGGCTATGCCGATTCGTTTTAATTGCAGTAATCCTGCTTGCGGAAAGATGATGAAGGCTCCTGACGGCTCAGCCGGTAAAAAAGCCAAATGCCCGCTGTGCGGGACGATTCAGATCATTCCGAGCGTTTCTGTCGACCAGCCGCCGATAGAGCTGGAACAACCTTTCCAGCAAACTCCGCCCACGCCGCCACAGCCTTCCTCTGGTGCGACAATAACGTGCGGCCATTGCGGAAAGGTGTTGCAGGCCAAGGCGGCCCTGTGCCCGGACTGCGGCTGGGTTAATAATTCGCACATGCCGTTTCATCAAGTTGTCTCGACAGATCCTGTACGTAGTTTCTGGAGTGACGCTTCCTTGAGTTTCTCGATACCTTTTAAAGGTGCTGGGGGCTTTCTTTTTGGCTTCGTTGTGCTGATGCACTTTGTCCGTTATATCCTGGATTTCGCCGGCTGCCTTGGCTCGGCGGGACAGTTTATAATTACAGGTTGGTTGTGTTCGTATTTTCTTAACATTATCCAGGATACATGCACGGGGCAGGATGAATTACCGGGATTTAATATGGCAGATGGATACTGGGAAGGAATTCTTCGGCCTTTTCTTTTATTTTTAGGCGGAACTGTCCTTGTTATGCTACCTGTGATTGTCTGGGCTTTGCTGGTTTTGCTTGCAGGTGGAATACTCGGTTCATCGAGCGACGCTGTTGTCGGTATTATTCTTCTGGCGATTGGACTTTTCCTTTGGCCGATGACTATTTTGACTGTCGCGGTGCAGGGCTTTTCCATAAATTCACTTCGATACGATAAACAACTGGCTACAATTGGGCGAGCGTTATCTCCATACCTGGCGGTCTGGCTGCTTCTGATAGTTGTCGCGGTTGGTGGTTGGGCAAGCATGGTTGGTTCTACTGTTGTAGCTGGGCTTTTTGGCATTGTAGACGTCGCAGCTGGGATTCTCATCGCTATAATTGCAATAGCGATTTTCCAGAGCTACTTTTCCATTGTAGTGATGCGGACGATCGGACTTTACTACAGGCATTACAAAAAGAGCTTCGCATGGATTGCAGAGTAGCTAGCGGAGACAATAGGGCAACTTAATTAAATGAATGAATTGAATAACAATTTTTATCGCCGAAGTGGTTTTGTGGGCTTGTTGGTAGTTTTGCTGATTGTCATTGTGATTGGGCTGGTTTTATATTTCCTGCGCCCGGAAGATTCGCAGAAAGGCTACGTCGAGACGGTCGTGGAATCGAAAGAATCGGCAGCTGAGGTGGTAGATTTGGTGAACCTGACATCTATTCATCGCGCCTTGCAGCAGTATGCGATTGTTAATGATGGCAAGTTTCCGGAATCTACAGATCAGCTTGTGCGTGAAATCAGCCTGCAGCGAAAGCTCTTCGAACGGTCAGCAAACCAGCCTTTCCTTGTTTATATCCCGGGTCAGGATGAGTCGATGCCAAAATCCAATGTTCTGATTTTTCAAGTGAATCCTTCCGGAATTTCTAGTGTGCTGCTGCTAGGAGGAAGTGTCGAAAAGCTCACAGCGGCCCAGCTCGACGAGATACTTGCCGAACAATTTAAGTAAAAAAAGGCGGGCCAATCGACCCGCCGCTGGTTTGTTCAAGCGTTTATTACTCTCTTATATGTCCCTGACCAGTCACGATCCATTTGTATGTTGTCAGATCGGCTGCCCCCATCGGGCCGCGGGCGTGGAGCTTGTCGGTTGATATGCCGACTTCCGCGCCGAGTCCATATTCGCCGCCGTCGCTGAAGCGCGTCGAGGCGTTGACCATTACACTGGAAGAATCCACGCCGGCTACGAATGCCTGGCCGGATTCTAAGGACTCCGTGACAATCGCCTCGGTGTGGGCGGAGCTGTAATTGTTTATATGCGCTACGGCATCATCCAGGCCGTCGACGATCTTTACAGCCAGAATCAAATCGAGATATTCCTCGCGCCAGTCTTCTTCGCTGGCAGCCTTTACTTTATCGCTGAGTTTCTGCGTTTTGTCGCAGCCGCGAAGTTCGACGCCGGCCTTGAGTAAGTCCTTGACGATTTTTTCAGCCAGACCACTTTGAATGTGCGTCGAATGAATCAACAGTGTCTCGGCAGCGTTGCACACGCCGGGCCTTTGGCACTTTGCGTTAAGCACGATTCTGCGGGCCATTTCCTCATCTGCATCTTCGTGGATGTAAACATGACAGTTGCCTGAGTAGTGCTTGATTACAGGTATTGTCGCGCTGCTGGTAATTGCTCGGATCAGGCCGCAGCCACCGCGAGGAATTATCAAGTCTATCAGTCCTTCCGCCTGGCCCATGGCAGGAACGATTGTGTGATCAGTATTGTCTATCATGGTAACCGCCCCCGAATCCAGGCCGGCTGAGGACAGGCCTTGCTGAATCACCCCAGCGATAGCCAGGTTGGAATTCAGTGCTTCCTTTCCGCCGCGAAGTATGCAGGCGTTACCACTTTTTAGGCAAAGGCCTGCAGCATCTGCAGTTACGTTAGGCCTCGATTCAAAGATTATCCCGACAACACCTATCGGCACGCGTCTTTTTTCGATTCTCAGGCCGTTGGGACGGTTGTATGCTTCTATTGTCGCACCGACGGGGTCGGTCTGTGCGGCGATCTGCTCCAAAGCGGCTGCCATGCCCTCGACTCGCTCATCACTCAGGCGGAGCCTGTCTACCATCGCATCTGTCAGGCCGAGTTCGTCACTTTTGGCCAGGTCTTTCTCGTTGGCAGTCTGTAGCTTGTTTTTGCTGTCGCGAATCGCCTTGGCGCAGGCCAGCAGGGCAGTGTCGCGCTGCGAGCCGTTGGTCACTGCCAGCTTAGCCGCAGCCGCCCTTGCAGCGGTGGCCAGTTCCTTTACGTATTTTTTTGCGTCCATGAGAATTGCTCCTGCAAAATTTTCAGAATAGTTCTCGAAAGCTTTTACATTTTCAATCGGTTTAATGCCCGCCATTTCATGGCGGTTAATCTGCAAAGCCGATAAAAATATTGAGAACCACTATAAACTGAATTTTCAGATTATACAGCTTCTTCGGGGATTTGCTAATGGAATGCCAGCCGACATTGTCTGCTATCACTCGACGCTGACTTACCAATCAAGGTCAGCTTGCTATGCTAAAAATTATTCGGCAGTTACCGATGGAAGACGTTTGACGAGTTTGAAGTTTACCTTGGGCTTTTCGCCGACGAGTTTGAGGTTCAGCTCTTGGGGCAGATGTATCACCACTTCGCGGCTGTCCCAGCTTTCGATGGGCTTTTTGTCTTCGTCAGTCAGGACGAGATACGCTTCGATATCGGAAGGTTTGAGCTGGTCGAGTTCCTTCTTGGCGCCGCTTATCTTAATCTTTTTGCGCCATTCAAGGCTGTCTGCCTTGCCCACAAGCTCGTATTCCTTCCACGTACCGTCCATGGTCCATTTTGGCGGTGCGAGTATCTGTATCGCCACCGTTACGGTCTGGGGCTCGACAAGTTGACTCACCATCAAAGTAACTTCGACGCTGGCCGGGTCAGGCGTAACTTCGATTCCGTCCGTTACAAATGTCAGCAGCGGAACCTTCAGCGTTACCTGCTCGTTAGGCAGGGCGTCTTGTGGGTCCACTCTGCTGGTCTTGAGCCTCGGCGTCATGCCGACCGGCAGCGACTCCCATTGTGACTTTGCGATGCGGATGCTCACCTTGGCCGGTGAGATTGTCGGCTCTTCGGCCAGGATCAGCCCTGAATCGTCGAATTCGACCGGGATTTCCTTCTCCAGCATCTTTTCCAGATTGCACGGCAGGGTCTCGGGCGTAGCGTCTTTGACAGTGAGTTTAAGGTCTTCGACAAAGGTCGAACTTTGGAGAATATCCTTGGTAGGGATAAAGGGTTCTTCCGGCATGGATATTTTTGAAAGATCAAATTCTATCATTCCGCCGGCGTTTTCCAGCTTGACCTCGAACTCCTCGAGTATGCTTTTCGGCCCACTGAGATCAAAAACGACTTCAATTTCCCGTTTATTGATGGGGTTAAGGTTTTCGTCCAGAAGCGTGAGGTTTTGCGCCTTGCCGGTCGTCAGCTGTATCGTAGCCTTGAATTCCTTCACGGTAATGAACTGCAAGTCGGCATAGAGCCAGATAAGTGCCGTTATGACCGCAACGGCAAAGAGGTTCCGCAACCCGCTAAGCCACCAGGCCCGAGAGAAGCGTGGAGCATTACTTGTATATGCGATTTGTTTGGCCATCAGTCTTCTTCAGAAAGTTTTACAGGATTTTTCGGAAAATTTTTGGCTCCGCGTTTCATTTTTCTCAAAAGCGCCTTCGGTGCGAGAAGCGCTATCAGCATTTCTCTGAGGCTTTCCTGTTCGAGGCCGATATAAAGCTGACCTTCGGCGGCGATTGATACGCGGCCGGTTTCTTCGCTGACTACCATGACGACCGCATCGGAGTCCTGAGCCAAACCCAACGCCGCACGGTGTCTGCTGCCCAGCGAGGGGTCTACATCGTCGCTCTCAGCCAGGGGAAACTGGCAACCAGCGGCGGCGATTCGTCCGTTTGAGACTATTACACCCATATCGTGCAGCGGGCAGCCGGGGTAGAAAATCGTATTTAGCAGGCTAGCCGTCATTTGGGCGTCTATTATCGTGCCGGATTCCATAAGCCCGCCCAGGCCCACGGACCTTTCAACGGCTATTACCGCACCTATCTTGTTTCGGGATAGATATGCCGACGAGGCGATAAGTTCATCTACCAGGGATTCTACGCTGCCGCGGATACCGCTGAATATGCGGGCCTGGCCTATCTGTATGAATGCGCGGCGGAGTTCCGGCTGGAATGCCACCACAGCTGATACGAATGCGAAAATGAGGAATGGGCCAAGGAGAAATTCGATTCGCGTCCATGCGACCGACTTGGGCAACAGCCGCAGTACAAGATAAATAGCTGCCAGAATGAACGCCGCGCCCTTGAGCAGCCTGGCCCCACGTGTGCCGCGAAGGAAACGCAGGACGCTCCAGACCACAACGCCTATAAGCAGCAGCTGCGCAGAAACGACCCACGGGTTATAGACCCGCAAACGCTCGACGTAAGACGTTATTGCGTATAAAAAATCTTTCATGGCACCTTTTATTGGGCGCAGAGAAAAACCGTCCGCGCATCATTTATATGTAATCGTCTTTTAAAAGGTTCGAACTATAGCCTAAGTTGGGCTTTTTTATAGATTTGACGCTAAATTTTTCAGCGAATCTAAACGGCGTTTTCTATTGATTGGGCGACTTTGAGAGCCTGTGTGAATTGTTCGACGTCATGGACGCGGAAAATACTCGCCCCGCGCCGCCAGGCAGCAAGGCAGGCGGCTATCGTACCGGGAATTCTCTGGTTCGGTTCGTACTGGCCGGAAATTTCACCGATAAACCGCTTTCTCGATGCCCCGATCATAATAGGACAGCCGAGTTTCAGCAGCTCCTTCGTGCCGGCAAGGAGGGCGAGGTTATGCTCGAGCTTTTTTCCAAAGCCGATGCCCGGATCAATAATAACTTTTTCTTTAGCTACTCCGGCTTTTTGGGCAGCTTCGATCCTCTTAGCCAGAAAGTCTCCCACTTGTACTACGACGTCTTCGTACTCGGGTTTCTCCTGCATGGTCTTGGGCTCACCGAGCATGTGCATCAGGATGATTGCTGCGCCGCTGTGGGCTGTGAGCTTGAATATTTCCGGGTCATCCCGTCCGGCGGAAACGTCGTTTATTATCGCTGCCCCGCAATCAATGGCGAACCGGGCGACTTTCGAGCTTGTGGTGTCGATACTGACAACAGCATCGATTTGCGACAAGGCTGGCAGGATATCTTTGAGGCGCTGGATTTGCTCATTCGGACTTACCCGCGCCGAGCCCGGACGTGTGGATTCTGCGCCAACGTCGATAATCTCAGCACCGTCGTCGGCCATCTGCATTGCCTGCTGCGTCGCGTCCTTGGAAGAGAGAAAATCCCCGCCGTCAGAAAAACTGTCTGGGGTGACATTAAGAATACCGGCAACGATTGCTCTGCCGGTACGGTGCGAGTTTAGAATTTCCTCGATAGATATCGACATGCGTTTAAGAAAAGAAGTTCAAAATTTGTTACCTAGCCGGGTTCCGGCAGCACATCGCCGCTTGGAGGTGTCTGAGTTTCCGGCGGGGCGGGCGGCGTTTCTTTCTTAGCCTCGGCAGCCTTTGCCTTTTCCAACTCAAGCAGATCGCCAACGGTTGGCTTATCCAGTGTTTCGCCAGCAAGTATCTTTTTCACCTCGTCCTCGTTTAGCGTTTCATATTTCAGAAGCGCCTTGGCGATATTTTCCAGCTTATCGCGATTGTTCTCCAGCAGGGAGCGGGTTTTTGTTTTCGCTTCTTCGACAAGCGCCTTTACTTCCTGGTCGATAAGCTCAGCTGTCCGCTCGGAATATTCCTTGCCCGCAAATGGCATCTGGGCCATGCGTTTCTCTTCGTTGGAGAAGTTAATCATTCCGATCTTGTCGCTCATGCCCCAATCCAGCACCATCTTTCGAGCGATCTCGGTTGCCTGTTGGATATCGTTTGACGCACCGCTGGAAACGTCGTTGCAGAATATTTCCTCAGCAAGCCTGCCGCCGAAGCAGACGCACAGCAGGGCCTTGCAGTAGTTGCGAGTGTAGAGATATCGGTCCTTTTCCGGCAGCGAGAAAGTCGCTCCGCCCATCGAACCTCGAGGGATAATCGACACCTTATGAAGCGGGTCGGCGTCCGGAGACATCACCTGCACGAGGGCGTGGCCGGCTTCATGGTAAGCTGTGATTTCCTTTTCCTTCTCGTCGATTACGCGGCTTTTTCGTGCCCGGCCCCAACGAACTTTGTCTCGGGCCTCTTCTAGGTCGCTCTGCTCGACGCTATCTTTATTGGTCATAGTCGCTGCAATTGCGCCTTCGTTAACAAGGGCGGCCAGGTCAGCGCCGCTGAACATGGGAGTGCCGCGGGCCAGTCTGTCGAGGTCGACATCTGGGCCGCACTTTACCTTGTCGGCGTAAATTTTGAGTATTTCGTACCGGCCCTTAAGGTCCGGAAGCGGAACGTTAATCTGCCGGTCGAATCGGCCCGGACGAGTCAGGGCAGGGTCGAGAACGTCGCCGCGGTTCGTTGCAGCAATGACGATAATCTGGTCGGCTGTATCGAAACCGTCCATTTCAACCAGAATCGCATTTAGCGTCTGCTCGCGTTCATCGTGGCCGCCGCCATTAAAGCCGACGCCGCGCCGTCTGCCGACTGCGTCTATTTCATCGAGGAAGATTATGCAGGGTGAAGAGTCTTTCGCCTGACGGAACAGGTCCCTCACTCGCGATGCGCCTACGCCGACGAACATCTCAACGAAGTCGCTACCGGAAATGCTGAAAAACGGCACGTCAGCTTCGCCTGCGATTGCCTTTGCAAGCAGTGTCTTGCCACAGCCCGGCTCTCCGACAAGCAACACGCCGCGGGGTATCCTTCCGCCGAGTCGCTGGAATTTTTTGGGGCTCTTGAGGAACTCGATAATCTCGTTTACCTCGTCCTTGGCCTCTTCTATTCCGGCTACGTCTTCAAAGCTTGTCTTGGTGTGTTCCTTGGTGAATACCTTGTGTCGACTCCGGCCGAATCCGCCGAGGAATCCGCCACCGCCTCCGCCAGCACCCATACGGCGGAACAGCAGGAACCATATCGCAATGAACACCACAGCCAATACCAGAAGCTGCGGCAGCAGGCCTTCCCACCAGCCGGGCAACACTTGTTTCGGCCAGGCCTTGTTACCGTGCTTGGCCAGTGCCTCGCGCAGGGTCACATCGAAGTTCTCCTGCGATTTATAGTTGAAAACCAGGAAGAATTTGCGTGAATCATCCGGGTTCAGGCCGGGAGTTTCATCGGCCAGCGTTCCTTCAATTCGGTTTTCCCTGATAGTGATTTCGCCGACAACGTTTCCGTTATTGACGTAAGTCCAGAACTTTGTCGTAGAAATTTCCTCTCGGCCATCGAGGCCCCTGCCAAGGAATGTGAATAGCAGCAGACCCAGGCCAATTATCACGACCCAGCCGAAAAGGCTCCGGCCAAATTTTACGGGAGGCTGGGGCGGCTGAGGGCGATTCGGTTTTTCAGGAGGTATATTGTTATCAGTCATTTTCTGTTCCGCAAAAGCGTTTCTAGCCTTGCCTGGCCGCTATCTTCTTACTTTTACAATATTTAAGTATCGGCATGGAATGCCGGTAAGATTAGCAGCTATCAGGCAAAGTTTACAATAACTATTCCAAGTTAATATTATATAGAAATTAAGGCCGGCCCCCAAATCCAGTCTTTTCGGCCAGATGCCGGAAAATGCGAAAAAAATCACCAATCGGCTTCCATCTGTTCTACGACCCTTTTGGCCAGACGGTTTATTACTTCTTCGCTGCCTTGGAAGAATTCTTCCCGCAGTGGTTCGTCTGAGATATACGTGCTAGATACGCGGAAATTCTTCTTCGTTACCAGTATCTTGCCGCTGCGGAGGTCTTTCCACTCAAATGTGAGGTAGAAAGTCTCTTCGAGTTCGCGTGCCTCACCCGAGTCCGGGTTCGAGCTTAGTACTCTCTGGCTGACTTTGTCGATTGTGCCGGTGAGTTGGGTATCAGCGCGGCTTTTGTCAGTGACCTTATAAGGCGTATCCATCTCGATCCGCTTCTGGATTGCCTCTGTAAGGCGAAATTCCAGGTCGCGACGATAAACATCCTTGCCCCTGTCCCATATAGGAACGGCTACCGTACTGACGCCGGGGAGGTATTGGCTTTGCATCGTATAGCCGCCGCAGCCGAGGGTTATAAGGACAAACGATGAAAGAATAAAAAACAGTGCGATACGGAAAATGATGGCTTTCATTATTTGCTCTCGCCTTCCTGTTTCGTCTGGTTCTGGAGCTTTTCCTGTTGGTCAATGATATCGGTCAGCTTTGCCGGTGGCGGGGGAGTAATCAACGGATGCTCTGACTCTGGTTGTTCTTTTTTCTCAGCAGTCGGTTTTTTCGTAAAAACCGGGTTAGCCTGAGCAATACCCAGGGCACCTTCAGCCGCGGTCGCCCATTCGGTGTCTGGGAATGTTTCTATCACCTTTTTGTAATAGAACCTCGCCGACGACGGCCGATGGGTTCGGCTGTAAAAGTTTGCCGTTTCATAAAGCTTTTGTGCGCGAGCTTCGGTTATCTCCGCCAGAATAAGCGGTACGTTGGCCTTTTTGGCAGCTTTGGGGGATTGCTTCTGGAAGACCGTGAAGCGGTGCTCAGCCTCGATCAGAGGAGTGTCGTCAAAGGATATCCCCTCGAATGAAGCGTACATCGCACGGGCTGCCTGAAGCGTGGCCTCGGGCGCTTTTGAGGATTTTGGGAATAGCTCCACGAACTGATCGTAAGCGTCTGCAGCTGCAGGATAATCTGGATTTTCGTAGTAGTAATACTCCGCAATCTGGAACATTGCCTTTTCGGCCAGCTTGGAGCCCGGTGCATGTTCGGCGATACGCAGGAGTATCTCCAGGCCTTCATCGGTGGCGGGCAGTTTCATAAAGCCCATTGCGACTCTTTTTTTGCCAGACAAAAAAGCGTCAGCTATATCGAATTCTCTTTCAAGTGCACGTTCGAAATATCGGCCGTTGTCAAAGCGGGATATCTGTCTTTCGTACCACTCGAAGGCCTGGTAGTAGCGCCCTTGGGCGAACTCTGCCTGGCCGGCAAGCATCATTGCCTCTTCGCAGGCTGCGCTGTTGTCGGGGTATCTTTCGATCAGCTTTTCGGCAGCCTTGACGGCTTTTTTTCGATTGCCGTTTTCAACATGACTTCGAACGATGCTGAGTTCACCAGCAGCGGTGCCTTCAGCGGGCTCGGCCAGCTGGACCCATGTGCCCGATTTCTCATCCCATACATGCTCGGCTGAGCCTTGGGCCAGGACAGCTTGTCCGCCGAATAACGCGACAAAAACCAACGCTATTATCAAACTTTTACGAATAGACATATTTAAATCCCATACTGGTTTAAAGTTGCCATAATTATACGGACACGCCTGCGACCTGCAAGTAAACGTATTTGACGGAGCAACAAAGACGTTACGCTTTTACAAAAAGCTCTTACTTGGTAGGGCTGGATTATTCGTTAAAAGGTAGGTTAAAGGGCCTTGCGGTCTTTGCTTCGTGGGTCTTTGACGGTTTTGCCCGTGTGATAGATTCCCTTAATCGCCAGCTGGCAGTAGGGTGTTACGGGGTCGTAGAATTTCTCCGACAAATCTGCGGTGTTTACCATGATGCCAGCCTTGTTGCGTGACAGTCGGCCGGTGATTTTGCCGTCCGGCGTGATAAAAACGCTTCCCCAGCGGCTGTAATAGGCGGAGCTGTTCGGGGCGGATATCCACATCGAGTTGCAGGCTGCGTGGGCTTGCAGCGTCTGGGGCATTATATGCTCGTGTATGCCGGGCCCGTCCATGCGGCCGTTATTAAAGCTCTGGAAGAGCACACGGACGCCTCGGCTGAGCAGTTGCCTGTAAAGTTCCGGGAACCGCAGGTCGAAGCAAATCAGCAGCCCGCACGTTATTCCATTTAGCTTGAAAGTTACGAAATGATCCCCCGGGGTGTAGCAATCCAACTCGCCAGCCATGCAGAACCGCTTGTCGTAACGGTCGATTATTTTTCCCTCTGGTGATATCAAATATAAACTGTTGTGCGGCTTGTGGGGTTTTGTCAGCGGATGCGAGCTGCCAAGAACCACCCACATCTTGAGTCGCCTGGCTTCAGCCATTATCAGCTCAGTTTGCTCGCGCAGGGCCGGCCAGTCATAATCTTTTGAACCGATCTCGCCGCCATATCCGCTCAACGCACATTCGTGGAAGTGGACAATGTCCGCCCGTTTGCGTTTGGCACTAGCCATATAACGGCGAATCATGGCGCTATTGCGTCGGGGCTGATGGCTTTCAGAAAACTGGCAGGTCGCTATACGTATTTTATTTTTTGGCATTTTTTTCGCCTGAAATTTTTATGACTGCTTGAGTCTTTCGATGACGACTTTTCTCATCGCATTGGCAGGTGCCCTGGTCTTTGTCCATATCTCGAATTGCCCAACAGCCTGGTTTACGAACATATCGAGCCCGCTTACGCAAAGGCAGCCGGCCTGTTTTGCCAGCCAAAGCAAGCGGGTTTCGATGGGGTTGTAGATTGTGTCGAACACGACCTTTATTGACGGCGGTATCTTTTCGAGCGGGCAATCCCTGATATTCGGGTGCATGCCGAGAGAGGTGCAGTTGATGAGAATCTCGGCGTCGAGTTTGTCGAGTTTGTCCAGACCGCTGCAACGACAGCCAAACTCATCTGCCAGTTTTTCTCCGCGCGACACGGTCCTGTTATAGATAGTTGTCTCGGCTCCGTAATAACTCAAGGCCGCCACGATCGCCCGGGCTGCACCACCGGCTCCGAGTACGGCAACGCTTTTGCCGGCGAGCTGCTCGCGATCGATGTCCATTGCCGCACAGAGAGCATCGATGGCACCGGCGTAGTCTGTGTTGAAGCCTCCAAGTTTGCCGTCTTTGTCAATCGAGATTGTATTAATTGCGCCGATTTTCCGTGAAAGCTCATCACAGTTGTTGCTGCCGACATAGGCAAGCGCGTTTTCCTTATGCGGGATGGTAACGCTCAGGCCACGCCAGTCCAGCCAAGGTCTTGCCAGTACGGCGTCCATGAAGCGGTTGAAATTCTCAGTGCCCAGCTGGATTAGCAGCGGGACATAAACACCGTCTATTTCGGCGGCATCGAAGGCAGCGTTGTGGATAGCCGGGCTCATCGAGTGTGCTACGGGGCAGCCGATTATGCCGAATACCTCGGTTGAGAGATTGATCGAGTCCCAGCGGTAGAGATTCCTGAATTCATCCAGTGTCGGCTGACCCGGTGCGGATTCTGCACCACCGGCCAGGGCGGCGAAGGTCCCGAACGCACCGAACTTTTTGGCGAGAATTCGGCTGATGACCCCGGCTTCGCCCATTGCAAGCGCAATCGTTGGCTTTTTGCACTGCCTTACAATGTCCAAAGCGGTCAGAGCATCTTCGGGCCCGGTTGCGGTAAAGATGATTTTGTTGATGTCGCCCCTCGAGGCGTCAATATCCGCAGTGATTTCTTCCAGGTCCTGCGGTATGCCCTCAAAATCATGATAGCTGTGGATTATGTCCGCATCGGGAAGTTCCTCTGCTTTGGCGCGGAACTCCACATCGACAAAGTCCGCCTCAAGCTCAGCTGAGAGATTGAGGATTTCCAGCCTTTGGTTTTCGTCGCCTTCAAATCGGCCACCCTCGCTCTTTACGCGATTTGTCGCGATTACATCGACCTCGGCTGAGTCGATGAGGCACTTGAGTTGGTCTTTTGTAGGGCTGCAGTCCAGATAGTCCAGACGTAATTCCACCGCCTCGGCGCCGCTGCTGGCAGCTAAGGCGATATCTTCTCGCATCTTCTCTACCGACGAAGATGTCAGGGGACATATCAGGCGAGTTACGGATTCTTTTGGTGTCATGGTGTAAATACAAACTTTTTTTACCCACGGCTGCAAGGGAATTTAGAAAGTCGCAGCCAACAAATTTGCTCCCGCCGCAACCGCAGTGCGATCAGGATAGGCTCTAAATCGGATTTTATCCGGGAGGGTTAATATCGTGAATATGTTTTTTCTTGTTCTGCCGAGGCGAAATTTCTAGCATGGCTCATAAAGAAAGTTGCATTTTACGGGAGATACATATGATTCGGCGTTTTGCTTGTTTTACCTTCCTTGCGACCCTGTTGGTTTCCTTTCCGCTCGCTGCGCAACAAACTGCTTCCGAGTCGGTAGATTCGAGACTTTCCAGGGCCCGTCGTTTTGTCGAAAAATCTGATAAGTATCTTTATCACGAAAAATTAAGCCGTGGCATGAAAGGTTTCGGCCGTTGCACCCTTGAAGGCGTTGAAGTGGTACAGTTCGATGCCGAGATAGTCTCGGTAGTGACGGGTTTGGAGTTTGGCGGCCCGAATCAGGATATGATTCTGGCCAGGCTCTCGAAACAGAATCTGGAGGAAACCGGAATCATACAGGGAATGAGCGGCTCGCCGGTATATGTTGTTGACCCCGCCGACGGCAAGGAAAAGCTTATCGGGGCTGTCGCGGCGGCCTTTCCGTTCCAGAAAGAACCGCTGGCCATGATCCAGCCGATAACCCAGATGCTTGTTTTAACAAGCTTCGACGGGAAAAGCCCCCCAACAAGTTCCAAGGCCCAATCGGCATTTAAACTTTCGGACGACTTTATTCGGGAGGTTTTGAATCCCCGGAAGATTGACTTTTTGTCTCTCATGACACCGAAGGTTTCCCAGCAGGACAATGGGCAGTGGAGCTTGGCAAGGTCGCAGCTGCCATTGATGGTTGGCGGCTTGAGCCCTGGTTCGATGGCATATGCAAGCAAACACCTCTCGCCTTTTGGAATCGTTCCGTTGCAGGCAGGTTCGGCGGGTTTGGCCGACATGGGGGAAAACGAGTCAGCAAAATTTGTTCCGGGCTCGGTATTGTCAGTTAAGTTGGCTTCGGGGGACATGAATGTTTCTGCGGTCGGAACCATTACAGAGGTTCTTGACGACAGACTGCTTGCCTTTGGACATAAATTTTTTGGTGAGGGAGATGCCTCTTTTCCGATTGGCAGGGCTTACGTCCACACCGTCGTTTCAAACCAGCGGATAAGTTTTCTCATGGCCTCGGCTACGGAAGATGTAGGCGCACTTAAAAGAGATGAAACAGTGGGCGTTGTTGGCGTCGTTGGAGAAAAGGCTGAGACGATCCCCATGACAGTCAAGGTCTCCAGCAAGGGCCAGGACGACCTCAGGATTTACAATTTTAATATTTGTAAGCATAATTTCCTTACCCCATTCCTCTCAGCCATGTTGGCCAGCGATTCAGTCACCGGTTGGTCGAATCTTCCTATCGATCACACGCTATCGTATTCGGTCGAGATAGATTTCGGAAAACTGGGTAAATATAAAACCGAGAACTTTGTCTCAAACTACGACACCATGCCGATTATTTCCGACATCGCAAGGCCATTGATGGCGATGATTAATTCGCCTTTAGGCGAGCCTCCGAAGGTACACAGCATAAACGTCGATGTCGTAATCGAGCCGAAAAACTTCTCCGCCCGGATAATGGATTTCGAGTTGGACGGCAGGGTCTATAAACCCGGCCAGACTGTCAAAGGTAAGGTCAAAGTTATCCCGTTCCGCCAGAATGAGGTGTCGATACCAGTAGAGTTTAAATTGCCGGACAATATTCCAGATGGGCCATATCGTCTTACCGTTTGTGATTCCGACGATGCGACAAAACATTTGATGAGAGAGCAGCCGCAGCGTTTTGACCCCCGCACAAACGACGATTTATTTGAAGCGCTCCAGGCTGTGGTACAAAACAGGGCGGACAGGCTTTATCTGCGACTTCCTCTCGACAGAAAGGGTTTGGCGCTGGGCAAAAAGGAACTGCCCGATCTGCCGGAAAGTAAATCGAAAATCCTGTCCGAGACACCCAAAAGCGATATTAAAACCTTTGAAGATGTCCTGGTTCGCAGCAAACCGACAGCATATTTCATTGCTGGCTCAGCTGTTGCGAGCTTTGAAGTACGCAAGCACCCGAAAGAAATCATTCTTAGATAAACTCAAGTAAAGGGAAAATGATGAAACGCATCGCAGCATTAACCGTCGCGGTTTTTCTTTCTGGCAGTGTATGGGCCGTTACACCAGCCCAGTGGAAACATTCCACCGAAGCCCACTTTGCCAAAGGTAAATTCGAAAACGCCGCGGTAAGCTCGTTAGGCGAGATCGTCCTTGCCCGCCAGGTCGAATTGCTTGTTGACTGCGAGGCCGCCCCGCAGGTTGTTTCGGCTGTGGCAGTTGTCGGCCAAACCATTTACGGCGCTTCGGGAAATACGCCTGTTGTCTTAAAGTTGGAAGATGGCGAGGTTACACAGTTCGCGGAATTGCCAGGCGCGATGGTAAATTGCCTGTTGTGGACGGGAGATTATCTGCTTGCCGGGACGGGTGGTGAAAAGGCCGGCATTTATAAAATAGATTCCGAAGGCAAGGCCGAGCCTGTCTGGACGGACAAAGACGTCAAGTATGTCTGGGCTATTACTGAAGGTGCTGCTGGAATTTTATATGTAGCGACCGGCCCGAACGCGGCTGTCTATAAAGTGGAAAAGGGCATTGGGGAAATTGTCTATCAATGCGATGAAACACTTGCCAAGAACGTCCTTTCTCTGGCTGTTGCTGATGGCAAGCTTTCTGTCGGCACGGATCAGACAGGGTTGGTAATAGAAATAGACCCGGGCAAAAAGACAGGCCGAATTCTTCTCGATTCCAATGAGCGAGAAGTTTCCGCAATAATTCCCGATGGTAACGGCGGGCTATTTGTTGCGACGTCAGATGCAGCCAGGGCCTCTGCCGATGGCAAATTAAAACCAAACGGGAAGATTTCGGGAAAGTTGGACAAAGCCATGACCTTACCGGTTGTCCCTTCTCCTCCAACTCAACCGGCAACTGCTCCGGCAGTTATTGAAGAGTCTGAGGAAAATACCATCGAAGAAATCCCAGCCGATGAGGTTGGCCAAATCGAGGAAATGATGCCGGCAGGGGCGATGTCCATGCCGATTCCAGCTGAAATTGCGGAAGCTTTAAACTCGGCTATGTCGGCGGAGATTTCTTTCCCGTCGCCTTCTTCTGCACCGCCTTCGAAAAAAGGTAATGCAGTGTACCATATCGGTTCCGATGGCCTGGTTCAGACTGTTTTCCGCAAGCCCGTAACAATTTTAGCAATGGTCAAAAAAGACAATCGTCTTTTTCTGGGCACGGGAAACGGCGGTAAGATTTATTCTGTAACACTCGACGGCGATGAATACGTCGAATTGGCAGACACCGACGCCAGGCAAATAACCGCTCTCGAACTCACTCCAAATGGCGAGGTTATTTTCGGCTCGGCTAATAAGGGTTCTGTCGGCAAGATTCAAAAGGCATTGGCCGACGAAGGTACGTTTACTTCCGAAGCGCTCGATGCAAAGCAGATAGCTTCATGGGGAACTGCGAGGATTGGCGTTTCGGTGCCGGCCAATACAAAAGTCTCATTTTCCACGCGCAGCGGGAACGTGGAAAAGGCAGATGATAAGACCTGGAGCGATTGGTCGGACGAAAAGCAGCTTGATAACGGCTTTCTGAACATTACCAGTCCCGCCGGCCGGTTTTTGCAGTACCGTCTTAAGCTTGCAAGCAGCGAGGGTAATGCGCCTGTAGTTAGCAATGTAGAGATGTTGTATCAGGTCGCCAATTTGCCACCAAAAATAGATCAAATCGACATCAAACCGAGCGCTAAACCCACACCGCAGCAACGCAAAAACGACTCACCAAAGGTCTATCGTTTGATAACGATAAAGGCCCAGGACCCCAATAAAGATAAGCTTGTCTATAATGTCGAATTTCGTGAAGTTGGCAGTGATGGTTGGATAAAAATTTCCAAAAAACTTAAGCAGCCAAAATACATCTGGGATACTCGAAAGGTCGGTGACGGAACCTACGAAATAAGGCTTACCGCCAGCGATTCGGCCTCGAACCCACCTGAGTCAGCACTGGAAACCGCCAGGATTTCCGATCCGGTGGTTGTGGATAACAGCCCGCCAGTAATCAATGATATTGCCGTAAAGCCTTCCGAAAGCAAGGCTTGCCTTGAAGGTTGCGTGGCGGATGCCGGCAGCAGGATCGTTTCGATCCACTATTCGGTCGATTCACAGGAAGAGTGGATAGCGGTTTTACCCTCGGACGGCATAGCTGACAGCGATAATGAGGAATTCCAATTTGAAACGCAGGAGCTCGAATCAGGCTTGCACCGCATAGCAATCCGCGCTGCAGATCTATACGGAAACTATGGATATGCCTCTGTCAGTGTTACAATTATAAGGAAGGATTAGTTAACTCATTTCTATTTTCGCCGGGCTTTTGGGGAGGGGCCTGGGATGGAAGTAAAAGGCAAGCAATTCTCGATAGCCAGGATGTCAGGGAGGTATTTGGCTATTACTGTAGTCGCGTTTATTTTCGGTATAGCCTGGCCTATTGTTATCGCCTTTGTAGCTCCCAAACACCTTGCCGAGGACGTCGCATTTATAGTTGCGGGTGTAATATGGGGTATTATTGCGTTTTTCTTTCTATTCTTCAGACCGATCCACTTCGCCATAGTGCCCAAGGGCTTGCGGATAGTCTGGCCGCTTCGCTGGCGGTTTATCCCCATCGATAGAATAATCCGGGCAGAGATTATTTCCTACAAAGGCCTTGGCCACATGAAAAGTCAGATTGGTCTGGACGGATTCATGGGAATTTTCGGCCGATTCACTTCAAAGAAGTTCGGAGAGTTAATCATAACTGCATCAAACCGCGACATACTCGTACTCGTTACGCTGGAAAAGGGCAGGTCGCTGGTTATTACCCCCAACAACAGGGATGAGTTTGTCGATCTGCTGAATTATTTTGTCATTCATGGTGGCAAGGGCTTTGTGATTCAGGCTGAACACAAACAGGAATTAGCCTGAGAGCCTCTGATAAAACCCGCGAACTTCAGCCTCACAGTTGACGAAAAGCCGCTATCTTGTTAGCATTTCCCCTCTTTTTCCAAGGTTTAGACAAAGGATTTGTATTGATGGCAGAGAAAAAACATACAGCTACACTCATTACTGGCGACGGAACAGGCCCGGAATTGGCCGAGGCAGCGAGAAGGTGCATCGATGCCGCGCTGGAAACCACACCCGGCGCAGGTTCGATTGAATGGACAACCCGCGAGGCCGGCGTAGATATCATGGAAACAACCGGCACGCCAATGCCAGATGAAACCATTGAATCCGTCCGCAACACCGATGCTACACTCAAAGCCCCGATTACCACACCAATCGGCACGGGCTTTCGCTCGGTAAATGTTCTGCTGCGTCAAACTCTTGATCTTTATTCGTGCCTGCGACCTTGCAAGAGCTATCCCGGCGTCCGCAGCCGATATGATAACATCGACCTCGTCGTGGTCCGCGAAAATGTCGAAGACCTCTACGCAGGCGTGGAATTCGAAAAGGGCAAGAGCAAGACTGCCGAAGTTATCGAGTCGATAAATAAATTATCCACCGACCGTAAAATCAAGACAGGCCTGGATACCACCGGCGTCTCGATCAAGCCGATCAGCATCGAAAACTCCGGGCGTATCGTTCGATTCGCCTTCGATTACGCTCGCAAGAACGGCCGAAAGAAAGTCACCACAGTACACAAGGCCAATATCCTCAAGCATACTGACGGGCTGTTCAAGGCAGTCAGCGAGGAAGTTGCCAAGGAGTATTCAGACATAGAATTCGAAGAACGGCTGATTGACAACATGTGCATGCAGCTGGTTCAGAAGCCCGAACTTTACGACGTTATCGTCCTACCGAACCTCTATGGCGATATCCTTTCGGACTTATGCGCGGGTCTGGTGGGCGGTCTTGGCGTAGCCCCCGGAGCGAACATCGGCGAAAACGGAGCTGTCTTCGAAGCCACCCATGGCAGTGCACCAAAGTACAAAGGCCTTAACAAGGTCAACCCGACAGCCCTGATTCTCTCCGGCAAGATGATGCTTAGCTATCTTGAAGAGCGCGAAGCGTCAAAACGTCTGGAAGAAGCAGTGGCAGCTGTTATCGCTGAAGGCGAGAGCGTAACCTACGACATGAAGCCGCACCGCGACGACCCGACAGCTGTCGGCACGAGCGAAATGGCTGACGCTATAATCGCCAAACTTAATGCCTAGACTTTCTGTTTAGCGCAAATTATGAATTGTAAAAGCCCGTGGAATCTATCCGCGGGCTTTTTCTTTTGGCTTCGGGCGGATAAGATATTCAGGCATATCGATGGAACAGCAAACGATTAGAGACATTATGAGTGGAAAGCGGCGGGGAGTTGGTGCGTCGCTTCTGCGGGCTGGCCTAAGTGCGGCGGCATTGCCATACTCAGCTGCCGTTAGACTACGCCGATGGGCGTATGGCAGCGGCTTTTTCAAGTCTCATTCTGCCGATGTCCCAGTTATATGCGTCGGAAACATTACTACCGGCGGTGTCGGCAAGACCCCGATGGTCGGTTGGGTTGTACAGCAGCTCAAGCAGGCTGGAAAAAAACCAGTGGTATTGAGCAGGGGGTACAAATCTGTCAACGGCGTCTCAGATGAAGTCGAGCTGTTAAAGCACTCCTGCGGCGTTGATGTGGTTATGAATCCAGATCGCTTGGCTGGTGCGAAACAGGCAATTGATCTGGGCGCGGATATATTGGTTATGGATGACGGTTTTCAGCATCTACGTCTGAAGCGGGATTTGGACATTGTCCTTATCGACGCGACAAATCCGTTCGGCTTCGGCTATCCCCTGCCGCGCGGGATGCTTCGCGAGCCTGTGTCGATGCTCGAAAAGGCGGCTGCGATAGTAATCACCAGAAGCGACATGGTTTCAGCTGACAAGCTAGCCAAACTTAAAAACAAGCTCACTGACCTGGCTCCAGAGGTATCTATTCACACAGCCATCCATAGGCCTGTGTGCCTAATCGATAATGATGGTAACAGCCAATCCCTGGAAGCTATCGCCGGCAGAAAGCTTTGCAGCTTTTGCGGAATCGGCAATCCCGGGAGTTTTTTCTCGTCCCTGGAAAAATGCGGCGGGCTTTTGGCCAGTCGGATCACGCTGGACGATCACTTTAAATATTCGGCTGACTCTGTTCGATCAATGGTCGAGAATAACCAAGGCTGTGATTGCGAGCTTTGGATTACAACTCAAAAGGATTATGTAAAGCTGGACGAATCCCTTATTCGCCAGTTCGGCCGGAATGTCTGGCAGCTCGTAATTGCTATGGAGATTCTCGATGGCGAGGATGAGTTGAAAGATAAGATAAGCAACGTGATTGCTTTAAGTACCCCAGGTAATTAGAATCTCAAGACATGCAAGACCTGATAAAATTAGTCGAAAATTTTGGCTCGCCGAAGGTGGCGCTTGTGGGCGACTTCATGCTCGACAGCTACGTTTACGGCTATGCCGAGCGTATAAGCCCGGAATCACCGGTTCCGGTTCTCAATATCGTCAACTCCGAGACACGCACCGGCGGGGCGGGTAACGTTGCCGAGGCGATACTTGGCCTTGGCGCTAAAGCCATTTGCATCGGCGTTATCGGGCCCGACAGCACGGGCGATGAGCTGACCAAGAAAATTTCGTCCAGAGGGGCGGATATTTCTTCACTTATACGGGTGGAGGGCAGGTCCACGACCCTCAAGACCAGATACGTCGGCTTGGCCCAACACCGTCATGCCCAGCAGATGCTGCGAGTGGACAACGAGCAAAACGATACTTTTGACAAGAAAATATACGCGACATTAAGGGCAGCTGTACGCAGCCAGCTAAAAGGATGCAAAGTTCTCGCCCTGGAGGACTACGATAAGGGCATCTTTAACGAAAACTACACTCCGCAGATTATCGAGGATGCTAGGCAGGCCGGCGTGCCAGTGATAGTCGACCCAGCCTGCATCAGCGATTACCGTCGTTATCGCGGTGCCACACTGCTTACGCCTAACCGTTATGAAACGGAACTGGCCAGCGGTATCAAAATCGTCGATGACGAATCCCTCACCAGGGCAGCCAACCAGATATTGCTTTTAGCTGAAGCTGACGCGGTGGTGGTTACGCTGGATAAGGAAGGGGCCTTCCTTCTTACTCGTGATGGCGATGGCAAGGGAATGCATATATCCACCCGCCCCAGGAGCGTCTACGATGTTACCGGTGCTGGCGATATGGTCCTGGGTATGCTGGCTGTGGCTATTGCCCAAGGCTGTGGTTACGAAGACGCCGTCAGGCTTGCCAACATCGCAGGCGGGCTCGAGATTGAACGCTTCGGCGTGGTGGCCATAACCAAGTCCGAGATAATCGACGAGCTTCATCACATGATAGGCCTGCGCAATGGAAAGGTTCTGGCCCGCAAGAAGCTCGCCGACGAACTCAAGAAGCGACGCGATCGTGGCGAAAGAATTATCTTCACAAATGGTTGTTTTGATCTGCTCCACATGGGCCATGTCCGCTATCTTCAGCAGGCTCGCCAGCTGGGTTCTTGTCTGGTAGTTGCGATTAACTCAGACGACAGTATAAAGCATCTCAAAGGGCCTGGCCGACCGATAATTTCACAGGACGAAAGAGCGGATATGTTGGGTTCTCTCGAGTGTGTCGATTATGTGACAATATTCGATGAGGACACGCCAATTCCGCTTTTGGAGATGCTTAAGCCGCAGGTTCTTGTCAAAGGCGGGACAACCGACGTAATCGTTGGCCAGGATCTTGTAGAAAGCTACGGCGGCGAAGTACTTGGCCTGGAAAAAGTCGAAGGCTTGAGCACCACGGAAATAATTAATCGAATTGTCGAAAACCACAACAGTTGACAAGGAGCTTTTCATGGCCAACAAAGCCGTCTTCCTCGATAGGGACAACACGATAATGGAAGACCCCGGATACTTGAGCGATCCGGGTGCTGTAAAGCTCTTGCCGGGCGTCGAGCTTGCTCTGAAGTCGCTCAAACAGGCTGGCTTTAAAATCGTGGTTGTGACCAATCAGTCCGGCGTAGCCAGGGGGATCCTCACTGAAGAGACTTTAGAGAATATTCACGCCGAACTGCGTCGTCAGCTTGCGGAAAAGGGCACTCATCTTGATGCAATTTATTATTGCCCCTTCCATCCCGAAGGCAATGTCGAGAAGTACACAAAGGAATCCGACCTTAGCAAACCTCAACCGGGTATGCTTCTGAAAGCGGCTGAGGAAATGGATATTGACCTTAAAAATAGCTGGATGGTAGGCGACAGCCCACGCGACATCGAGGCCGGCCAGCGAGCAAATTGCAGGACGGTTCGGGTTCGTACCAAGCCATCAATGATGGGGGAGGTCGATGAAGACGTTCAAGCTGACTTTACCGTGAGAAACCTGGTGGACGCTGCAAAGGTGATTCTGCGAAACCCTGCCAAGCCAAAGGCCGTCGCAAAACCAGCCCCATCCGGACCGACTGGAGCTTCCAGCCAGCAGGAAGTTGACGTGATGGCCGATACCGATATACGCAAAGAAATCCTCCGCCACGTTCGTCAGCTGGCACGCAGCGAGCATGCTGAAGAATTCAGCATTTTGAAACTTGTTGGCGGTATCGTACAGGTGCTGGCACTGTTGTCATTGATTATCGTTTTCTGGAAAATGCTTGACGACAAAATAGATCATGCCACCCTCTGGGCCTTGATTGCCGTTGTGCTTCAGGTGATGGCCCTGACGTTTTTTACAGTGCATAGGCCTAAATAGCATTTTGAGCGACACTGCAGAGGAAATTTCAGAAATCTCAATTCTTACTTGAACTGTAGGCGTATGATTGTAATTTGGGCGTCTCTTGTAACGGAATTTTACGTCTGAGATTCAGGAGTATTTTAAATGGACCTGCGAGGCTTTAAAGGTTGGCGTTTTTGCGGTGGGGCAGATGACGAGATAAGCAAATTTATCGCTCCACCTTATGACATTCTCTCAGCTGATGACAAGACCGAACTTCTGAGCCTTTCCGACAAAAATATCGTCGCGGTCGATCTTCCTCATGTTCCGCCAAAGGACGTTGGGCCCGACGGGGTTTATCAAAGGTCGGCAGAGCTTCTAAGCGAGTGGAAAGCGTCCGGGGTTTTACGCCAGGAGCAAACTCCTGCCATCTATCTTTATGAGCAGACCTTCTCCTGGGCCGGCAAAGAATATACGCGGCGGGCGATGATCTGCGGCGTCAGGGCAACAGAGTTGGGCAAGGACATAATACCCCACGAGCACACTTTTGAAGGGCCGAAAGCAGACCGCCTGAAACTTACCGAATACACCCAGACTCAGCTTTCGCCGATTTTCGGTTTCTATAACGACCCGGCAGGGCGGGTAGCGGAACTTCTTGCAGAGGCGCCTATCGAGGGTTCACCATGCAGAGGTAAATTAAAAGAGGTCGATGAAAAGATAAGTGCAATTACCGACGAAGAGATTATTGCCGCAATAGCCAATACGTTGCGCAGCGAGCCCGTGTTTATCGCCGATGGCCACCATCGATGCACGACTGCAATGAATTACTCACGCGCATTACGTGAGGCCGGCCAAATCGATGAAAACAACGAAGCAAATTATGTGATGTTTGTTCTTGTTGCCAAGGACGATCCCGGCCTGTTGGTTTTGCCGACGCACCGGGTGCTGCAGAATCTGGCTGAGAATTTCACCATCCAGAATTTCATAAACAAGATTCCCGAATTTGAGTGGAATCGCTGTAGCGTGGAACAGGCAGACTTGAGCGACGCCGATTCCTTCCTGCACCGGTACGGCCCTCACGCAATGGCGTTTATGGGAGCAGACCCTGCTGAAATCTGGATTGGCAAACTTACTGATGCTGACGCAATGGTAAAATTGGCGCCCGATGAAAAAGAAGTCTGGCGGAATCTCGATGTCGCTATTCTACACAAGCTTATCATAGATAAAGCTCTCGCCCCTTGGCGCGGCGACGACCTGTTCATCGAATACACTCCGGATGGCAGGGCGGTCCTTGCAGCTTGTCAGTCGGGAAGGGCGCAGTTAGGTATATGCCTGCAGGGCACACCCGCTGCAGACGTAGAAGCTATCGCACTGGCTGGGGCGACAATGCCGCACAAGAGCACATACTTCTACCCCAAGGTTGCAACGGGGATGGTTCTTAAGCCAATGGAATAAAATAAATTGTGTTTGCTGTCCTAAGTTTGCGAAGATTTGCCCCTGATTCATTTGTAGATAAAAAAACGGGTTTTAACTTGCATAACGCCGGTTTTATATATAGCTTATACACATCTTAGTAAGGCATATTTAAGGTCACTTTAGAAATCATTTTTTCCAGGGGCGGAAATTTGTGGTTGCAGTTGGAATAACAGATATGTTTTCACGTCGTTACGTGCATTGTGGTTGCGCTAAAGGTTCGGTGTATGCGCACATTTCATTTCTTTGACAGCCTGGCGGGAGGTATATGCTATGGCTACGGGTAAAGTAAAGTGGTTCAATGACGCAAAGGGTTTTGGCTTTTTGCAGGTGGATGGCCAGGATCAGGACATCTTCGTCCATCACACCTCAATCAAGGCCGAAGGTTTTCGCACTTTGAATGAAGGGGAAGACGTTGAATTCGATTTAGTGCAGGGCCCCAAAGGCATGAAGGCAGAAAACGTAGTACGCCCGCAGGCTTAGAGCTTGCAGCGTTACGTGTTCCCCTTTTAGTCCTTGGGTAATATTAGCAAGGCTTACCTCGCATTTGGCTGTTTGCGATACACGGGGGTCGGCAGCGGCTAAGGTTATGGCTGAGGCGGTTTTTGCTGTTGCGCCTCTGCCTGTATCGACGCGCGGTTAACTGCCGCCAGATAGGCTCGCGCAGACGCTTCAACGATGTCTGTGCTGACACCTCTGGTTCGGAATCGTCGAGAGTCTGTTTCCACCTCGATTGTAACTTCGCCCTGCGCATCTTTGCCGGAAGTAATCGCCCTTAACGCGTAATCTTTGAGACGAAGTGGCGTTTTCGTTATACGCTGAATAGCCTCATAGACCGCATCAACAGGGCCATCACCGATCGCGGCATCGGTGTATGTTTCGCCTTCCTTTACAAGAGTAACAGTAGCTGTCGGTATAGTCTTCGAGCCAGCAGTAGTCTGAACGTCTACAAGCGTCCAAACCTCGGTGACCTGTTCGATTTGTTCATCAATCAACGCCTCGATATCTTCATCGAAGACTTCCTTTTTCTTGTCAGCCAGCACCTTGAACTTTTCAAAAGCGCTATCGACCTGCTTGTCGTTGAGCGAATACCCCAACGCTTCGATCCGCTGCATGAAAGCATGCCTGCCGGAATGTTTGCCCAAAACGAGCTTGCTGGAGGGCACACCGATATCATCCGGGCTCATTATCTCGTAGGTTTCCCTGTTAGAGAGCATGCCGTGCTGATGAATTCCGGCTTCGTGGGCGAAGGCATTTTCCCCGACGATTGCCTTGTTGCGCTGCACCGCCAGGCCGGTTACGGACGCGACCAATCTGCTCGTCGGATAGATTTTCTTTGTGTTGATGTTGGTGCCCACATCGAGGAAGTCCTGGCGAGTCTTTATTGCCATGACTATTTCCTCCAAAGAGGCATTGCCAGCCCGCTCACCGAGTCCGTTAATGGTACATTCGACCTGTCCTGCACCAGCCCTGACGGCAGCCAATGAGTTGGCGACAGCCAGACCCAGATCGTTATGACAATGCACGGAGATTACGGCATCGTTAATATTTGGCACTTTCTTGTTCAAATGCCTAATCAAGTCGCCGAACTCAGCCGGCATCGCATAGCCGACAGTGTCAGGGATGTTGACGGTCGTTGCACCTGCCTCGATAACGGCAGTAACAACCTCCACCAAAAAGTCCCATTCAGTGCGCGAAGCATCTTCCGGGGAGAACTCCACGTCAGTTACGAAACTCTTGGCCGTCTTCACGCCATCGACAGCCATTTTGAGGATTTCTTCCTTGGCCCGCTTGAATTTGAATTTCCGATGTATTTCGCTTGTTGCGCAGAATACATGTATGCGAGGTTTCCTTGCAGCCTTGAGCGATTCGGCAGCGCGGTTTATGTCCTTTTCCAGACACCTTGCCAGGCTGCATACCGTGCAGTCGGTTATTTCGTCGGCTACTGCCTGAATTGACTCGAAATCGCCCGGCGAGGCAATTGCAAAGCCGGCTTCCAGTACATCGACATTCATGGCCTGTAGCGCACGAGCGACATCGAGCTTCTCGGCCAGGTTCATACTGCAGCCCGGGGATTGCTCACCATCGCGAAGCGTAGTGTCGAAAATTATGATGTCTCGTGTCTTAGCCATTTGTAAGCTCCTAAAAATCTTTGAAAACTGGCTTTGTTTCTATCGGTTTTTAAGTTGTCGGGCATATAGCAAAAAACCCCGCCATTCTTTTCGGAACGCGGGGCTTTGAATATGCCGTTTTATATCCCGCAATCCGTCAGCGCAGCAAAAGCCCCTTAAGAAGTAGTAACTCCAGACTATTGCTTTGACGGATCATCATTTTTACCTCAGATATTAATATATCTGTTTAGTCGCATTTAAGGCAAGCTCGAAATTTCAGAATTCTCGGCCTAAAAATAAAAGAGGCAGACCGAACTTGTCGGTCCGCCCAAAATTTGCCCCGCAGCCAACGCTTTAACGTCAGCTGCGGGTGTCCGCTGCAAAATCGTCCATGATTCAAATTTCAAAAAAGCGGGCCGCCCAAACGTCACCAAGAACCCCAAAGGGGTCGATAGACGCCCTCCAGGGCGGCCCTTGGATTAATATCAAGTTATCAGGTTCGTTGCCTCTTCAACCGCCTCAACTATTTCTCGCAGTGAGTACGGCTTGGTCAGCGAGCCGTCGAAACCGTTAACGAGCATATTGGCTTTGTCGAAGCTGGCGTTATCGCTCAAAGCAGCGATTACCTTTATCAATTCAAGCCTGGGTGTCGTTTTGATGTCCCGGCAGATGCTTATGGCTTCTTCGGGTATGTCGGCATCGAGCACAATTACATGAGGCCGAAATTCCTGGGCCACGATACCGGCTTCAAATCCGTTAATTGCGCTGCGGACCTTGTATCGTTGCGATTCATTCATCGCCCCGATAATTTCTTCAGGCGGATTTGAATCAATTACCAGCACTCGGCAGTCAGCGCCTTCCAGGGTGTCCATGGGAATTCCATTGGCCCGCATAAAGGCGACAAGTTGGCTGCGGGGGATTCGACGATCCCGGCTGCCCGGGATTCTGTAGCCACGTAACTTGCCTGTATCAAACCACTTACTGACAGTCCTAGGCGCGACATGGCATATCCGGGCTACCTCGCCGGTAGTGAGTACTTCCTTTTCATTTATTGTCCGCGACCCTGACATATAATTCCCATTTCAATGTGTCTGTAAGTTTCATCGGCCTGTGAGGCGGCGGCTTTAATAATTTGACGAAAAACATTTAACCTTTTGGGCTTACGATGATTCGGCGGGAGCTGCTGGGAGCTATTTTTTTCCCATACTTGGTAGCCGGATGAGTATTGGTTATAGTGTCTGGCTCAACAGACTTTGGAGTATTGGATTGGATTTATTAGCCGGTTTAAATGAACCTCAAAAAGAGGCGGTTACACAGATCGAAGGCCCGTTGCTGGTTCTGGCTGGTGCAGGTTCCGGCAAGACGCGAGTAATCACGCGTCGCGTGGCCTACACGATCCAGCAGGGCATTGACCCGCGGAGCGTTCTGGCTATTACATTTACAAATAAAGCTGCCGGAGAGATGCGCCAGCGAGTGATAGATCTCGGCACGCCGCACGGAGCTACCGTCTGCACGTTCCATTCCCTTTGTGCGAGGCTTTTGCGCGAGTTTTCCGACAAGGCCGGCCTTTCACCGAACTTCACCATTTACGACCGCGACGATCAGGTCAAGCTGGTCAAGCAGATAATCGCCAAGCTTGACATGCCAGTCGGGAATTTTTCACCATCGAAGGTTCACTCTGCTATCTCCAATGCCAAAAACGATCTGAAGACCGCACAGGCCTATGCGAATCAGGCTGGAGATTTTTACAGCCATCATATTGCCCAGGTTTATCACGAATATGAAAAGCAGCTCATGGACAACCATGCGCTGGACTTCGACGACCTTTTGCTGAGGATGGTTTTTCTGCTTCGAGACAAGCCGGAGGTTCGGGAGTTTCTGGGCCAGCGATATAAATATGTTTTGATAGACGAGTATCAGGATACAAATCATGCCCAGTATATTCTCGCTCACGGAATAGCATTGGACCATCACAATATCTGTGTTACAGGCGATCCCGACCAGAGCATTTACGCCTGGCGCGGGGCGGATATTAATAACATCCTCGACTTCGAGGGGGACTACCCAAATGCCAAGGTAGTACGGCTGGAGGAAAATTATCGCTCAACCCAGCCGATTCTCACAGCCGCTTCGCACCTGATAGAAAAAAACAAGATGCGAAAGGGCAAGAAGCTCTGGACCCAGAAAGAGGGCGGCCTGGATGTCAAAGTCCTTTTATGCGACGACGAACACGCCGAGGCTAACGAGCTTGCCAGGCGAGTTGCCAACTATGTCCGCGAAGGCGGGGCTTATCAGGATGTCGCGGTTTTCTACCGTGTCAACTCGCTCTCGCGCGTCATCGAGGAAGGCCTGCTGACCGGCGGCATTCCTTATCGTATCGCACGCGGCGTGGAGTTCTACAATCGCAAGGAAGTCAAAGACATCCTTGCCTACCTGAAACTCGTAGTGAACCCAGCCGACGATTTATGCTGTCGGCGGATAATAAATACCCCCGCGCGCGGCATAGGTGCGGCGACGATCAACAAACTTGCCGTTTTTGGATTTTCCATTGCCGAATCCATTCTTGGAGCGTGTAATCGCTGTGAGGAATCCGGCCTTGGCGCCGGGCCGGTGAAAAAGGTCCAGAAGTTCTCCGAGCTTATCGCTTCGATGTCGGCTGATCTTGACAGATCGGTCAGGGAGATAGTCGAAGACGTCGCCCAGAAAAGTGGCCTGAGAGAATTTTACGGCAAGTCTGGCGAGGAAGGCCGCGATGCGCTGGCCAATATTAATGAGCTGATTTCTACCGCCGCAGAGTTCGACGAAATGAGCGAGGGAGGAACTATCGGAGACTATCTGCATCAGATCAGTCTGGTCAGCGATATAGATCATCTCGACGGCAGTGGCGGGGCGGTTTCGCTGATGACACTTCACGCAGCCAAGGGGCTGGAGTTTCCGGTTGTTTATATCGTTGGCTGCGAGGACGGCCTGCTGCCATTTCAGCGAGGGGAAAATAATGGCGCCTGGCAAGTTGGTAACTCGGCGGAGATGGAAGAAGAGCGGAGATTGGCCTTTGTCGGAATGACACGAGCGAAAGAAAACCTCACACTTTCGTGTGCACGCCGGCGTATGGTCCGTGGCAGAACCATGCCGCAGGCGGCTTCGTGTTTCCTCAGCGAAATAGGAACCGAAACCGTCAGCGAAGAAGATTTGACCACAAGAAATTCTGAGAGATTTTCAAAAAGCTCAAAAGGCGGTTGGTCTAAAGGGGCGAGCTTTTATGAGGACGTCGAGCAGCGTGCGATTATCGAGGCGATGGCTGATAATCCGTTCCCGCCTGAATATGAATATCTAAAGAACGGCTGCCGTATAAGTCACCCGAAGTTTGGCCCGGGCAAGGTCGTGAGCATCGGTACGCAACCCTGGCCGAGCACGTCCATAAAAATCATTTTCGACGACTATGGCCCAAAGACAATCGTCCTGTCTATGACGACGTTGGAAGTTCTCTAAGGAGTGATTCGAGAGCAGCTATTGTTTCCCCGCGCAATTGCTTTTCAAGAGCAGCCACAGCTGTTTCCAGACATTCGACCTGTCTTTGGGTAAAGGCCATTGGCGAAGTTATATCGAGTTTTCCCAAATCCAGAGCGTCCAGGACCACTCGTTTCAAATCTTCAACTCCTTGGCCTGTTTGTGCGGAAATAACTGCATCGGCGTCTGGCTGTGGCTGACATACGTCGCTTTTTGTGGATATCCGCAGGAACTTTTGAGCGTGACACCATTTGGGCAATTCGACGTGTTCGTCCCCGCCAAGAAGCAGGACCAGGTCTGCTTTTTCGACCCGGCTGCGGGCGCGGCGGACAGCCTCGGCGTCAATGCCTTCTGGTGGTTGCCAGATGCCGGCAGTGTCCGTCAGATAAATCGGGACGCCGTCTAAAATCGCCAATTCGCGAACCCAGTCGCGCGTCGTGCCCGCTGTTGAATGAACAATACTCACCGGCCGGCCGGTCAGTGCATTGGTAAGCGTGCTCTTTCCGACGTTCGGTGGCCCGGCCAGCACCACGTCGACAGGACAGAGAAGCTTTTGCATAATTGCAAAGCCTTCAACCGCCTTGCAAAGTCCGGCGGCAGAGTCGCAATTGGGCTTGTCTTGGGCAATTATCCTGCATGTGAGTTCGCTCAACCCAGCCGACCACTGACAGCTCAACGCGGACGCTACAAGGCCACTGCGGGTGAGGTTGAGCTCTTCAAGCATTTCCATCCCGATAGCAGGATTGTTCCACTTCGGATGCGTAGCTGTGAAAGTTTCGGCTGCTGATTTATGTGCCGGTTCTACATCTGCGCCGCAGCTTGCGAGCAACTGCATCGCGATTTTGGCAACGACCGGCCCGCCGTGGATGTTTATCTCGGATTTGCTGTCAGTGCAATGAACGACGGCTTCGTCTATAACCTTTTCGCCGTCAATCAAATGGCCGAGTTGAAGCTTGCCGGCCCCGACATTTTTGTGGGCCTTGATGGGCCTGAAAATTTTGCCAAGTATTTCACCAGCCTGTGCTCCCGAGAGCGAAATAACCGCGATTCCGCCTCTTCCCGGTGGGGTTTGAAGGCTGGCAGTTGTGGTTGGCAATTTGGACATTTCGGCCGCTCAAAGAAGTGTTTTGTAATACGCGATAGCAACCCCGCGAAGTACCAGGTCGGGCACGATAGCCTGGACGAGTTCGGACTCGCTTGCGTCAGGGCAGATAATCTTCGCATCTCCACCGGTGATAATTACGGTTGGCCAACTTCCGAGTTCGGTGGCGTAGGCTTCCGTGAATTCCCGCAGTGCACCATGAGCGCCAAAAACCAGGCCGCCGACGATTGCCTCTTCGGTAGTTTTTCCAAATGTCCATTCAGGCTGTTTGATTTCCACACGTGGCAATTTGGAAGTGTTATTGTTTAGGCTGTCTGCGGACATATCGAGGCCAGGCAAGATCGCACCACCAAGGAAAACGCCTTTGTCATTGACACAGTCAATCGTTATCGCCGTGCCAAAATCGGCAATGACGCAGGCAGTACCAATTTTATCGAACGCTGCTGCAGCAGCACAGATGCGGTCTACGCCGACAGTGTCTGGGTCTTTTAGCTCCGTTTCAATCGGCAGGGGGACATCCCGCCCGATTACAAGTACGGACTGGTTGATGGTCTCGTCGGCAGCGGCTTCGAGCGCCTTCAAGCCTATATCGTTAACGCTTGACGCCACGATTTTTTTGGGCTCGGGAATTTCCTGCCAGATTTCTTCGAGCTGCTGGCCGAGGTTGGCAAGCTTGCCGATTTGCATATCATGTATAGCTAATACCTTTTCACCTTTTACATGGGCAAACTGGATTGTGCTATTGCCAACATCGCACGCGAGAACGTTGGGTATCTCAGAAATATTTTCCATCTTAAGCTTCCTCTTGCTGCTGCAGTACCTGCCAAATCTTTTCCGCCAGTTTCTCGAGGCCTTGTCCTGTAACGGCGCTTATTTCGAATACTTCGTCATTTACTTTGTCCCTGAATCGCTTGAGCATTTCATCGCTATCAGTAAGGTCCATTTTGTTGGCGACAATAATAGCCTTCTTTTGGGCCAACGCTGGCGAATATTGCTCCAGTTCTTTTTTGATTATTTTATAGTCTTCGACCGGGTCACCCTGCATCGGGCAGATATCCACAAGGTGCACGAGGACGCGAGTTCTTTCTATATGACGCAGGAAGGCGTCGCCCAGGCCGGTACCTTCGTGAGCGCCTTCGATAAGCCCGGGAATATCAGCCATAACGAAACGCCGATAGCGGGAAAGTTCTACGATGCCCAGGCATGGCACGAGGGTCGTAAATGGGTAAGCCGCGATTTTTGGCCTGGCAGCAGATACACGTGAAATGAGCGTGCTCTTGCCGGCATTGGGTTTTCCGACCAGCCCTACATCGGCAATTAATTTTAGCTCCAGATGCAGTTTTCGCTCTCGGCCGGGTTCGCCTTCCTCGAATTCGCGCGGGGCCTGGTTGGTCGCCGTTTTGAATCGAGAATTTCCCCTGCCACCCTTGCCGCCTTCGGCTACGCAGACCGTATCACCGTGGTGCGACAGATCTTTAAGCATCAGGCCGTGCTCGGGGTCGTAGATGATGGTTCCCGGCGGCACGAGTACATAAATGTTTTTACCTCGCTTGCCATGACAGTCCTTACCCTTGCCGTGTTCGCCCGCATCTGCCCGCCAGTGATGATGGCCTGCAAGATGCTGGAGCGTATTGAACGACTCGTCCGCCTTAAGGAAGACGCTGCCGCCATCGCCGCCGTCTCCGCCGTTCGGGCCGCCCTTGGGGATGAACCGCTCCCGTCTGAACGAGACGCAGCCGTTGCCGCCGTTTCCAGCGATGGTGAAGATGTCGACTTCATCGACAAACAAAGCTTTACTTGCAGGGGTCTGTTCACGCATTTCGCTTATACTATTGGCTGGTGAAGCTTAAATCCAATGTTATGAAAAACCCACGGACCGCAATCCGTGGGTTTTATAATGTTAATCAGTTCGACAGAAAATTGCCCGCGCTTGGGCAATAGTTGGCAAAGAGCGACTTTAGACTACGTCAACGAATCTGCCGCGGAAAGTTACTTTACCGTCTGCCAGTGCGAAGAGTGTATCATCGCGGCCTCTGCCGACGTTTGCACCCGGCTTGAAGGGCGTTCCACACTGTCTGATAAGGATGTTACCGGCTTTTACGGACTCGCCGCCGTACTTTTTAACTCCACGGCGCTGGGCGTTGCTGTCGCGACCGTTTCGGCTGGAACCTTGTCCCTTTTTATGTGCCATAATTCAACTCCAATGCTTTCGATATCTTTAATTTTCCCTTTAGGACAATTTTTCATTATACCACAATTCCAGCTGGCGAAATTGCGAGCCAGACAATTTATTGATTTGCCATGGAAATGTCAACCCTGGAATAACCTAAAAAGCGGAACTTATTTTCCAGCTTCTGCCTATCTCATCGTCCATTTCTTTTCGGCGAGTTTGGTTGTGGAGAATTTTCGCGAAACAGCTTCGCCGGGAAGCTTATAGCGAAGCTGAAGCGTCTTTGCCAGGCGGATAGACTTTTTTGTCACGGTGTGCATCTTGCCGTCAGGGCCCATCTCGGTAACCTTAACCGCTTTTGGCAGCTTGACTTCGACAGTCTCACCACTGAGCCCGCCGACAAAAATATCGAACGCGCCCGCGACAGGGTCGATATCCGACCAGATCGCTACGCCGCTTTTTGCGTTATCCGCCCCCTGGAGAAGCTTTCCGGTAATACCGGCCATGCCTTTGAGCAGGGGGTCGTTGTGGATCTGTTTGATCTTATCAAAAACAGCAGTCGGGATTTTTCTTCCGGCACGGAGGACCTGACCAGTGTCTGTGTAAAGGACGAACTGGGGGATAAAATTTTGGTCGGTATCATTTCTGTTGGTTACCGTGTAGAGCATGTACCAGAAGGTCTGGGGCATTTCCTTGCCAGGAAGCATAACACGAACCGGTTGGGGGTCCTGGAACTCAATATCCAACTGCCAGCTAAGGGATACTTCGGATGGTTTCGGTGCCGCCCCGGCCAAAGCGGCCAGTAAAACAACAGCCCCCGCAAAAGACACTGCAGCCAAGGTATTTGTTTTCATTATCTTAACTCACGATTTTATAACTAATCTCGTTCGGGTTTTTTATCGAATCGATAATATAAGCTTAACGCACACTTGTAGCAAGTGTTGAAACTATTGGGTGAAATCTTTATATTATTAGCAATGAATCGGGGTTTTGAGCAGTTTTTGTAATTGTTTAAGCATCCCGACAAAAGCGAGGTTCCACTGTCCATGATAGCATCGGAACATAGTTCGTTAGATAGCAGCGTGTTAGTGCTGAACAAGCACTACGCAGCCCTTCGCGTCATTTCCGCGAAACGGGCGTTTTGCATGCTCTTCAAGGAGATTGCCGAAATCGTCTCCGTCGAAGACAGCCAATACCAGAGCTACGATTTCGAGTCATGGCGCGAGGTTAGCGAGCTGCGGGCAAGATATGAGCGAGAGCACCACGATTGGATTCGATGCGTGCGGTTCGAGCTGGCTGTTCCGAAGATTATCCGGCTGATGACTTACGACCGCCTGCCCAAAAAAACGGTCAAGCTCAACCGTCGAAATATCTACGCCAGAGACAGGAACCATTGCCAATACTGCGGAGACAGATTCCCAACTTCCGAATTAAGCCTGGATCATGTTGTCCCGCGCAGCATGGGCGGTGGAGCAACCTGGCAAAACCTGGTTTGCAGCTGCGTGAAGTGCAACGTCAAAAAGGGCGGCAGGACACCGAAACAGGCACATATGAAACTTATAACCGAGCCTGTCAAACCCAGACGCTCGCCAGTGATAACGCTACGCCTTTCGAGCGAGAAATACGCTTCATGGAAACAGTTCCTCGACGCGGCGTACTGGAGCGTCGAATTGCGTGATTAAAAAGATTAAATTTCCTTCCGGATCTTTAATAAGCTGCCGCGGCTAATCTTTGGTCGCGGCATGTTTTTTTAAAGTTAATTCCTAACCTCGTTTAACCTTTTCGTTATTCGCCTCCAGTGGGTTCCATGCCAAAAAAGTTTTCCGCAGCGTTTGCACCGCCAGAATTGTTCGCAACTCTTAAAAGCAAGCGGAGGGACTTCATCGATAACTGAATGTTTGGGGATTTCCAGAAGCTTTCCGCCGCAGGCCATGCATCGTGGAGGACGAAGGGGGAGCTTGAGCTGCTTGACTACGTACTTGAGTTGTTCCAGCTTGCTTGACTGACGTGGGATGAAAAGAGCCTTAATCGTGCCGTCTTTTATTATATTTCGTTCGAAAATAGGCCCGTCCGAGCTGAGCAGGAAGCAGCCCTCCTGTTGGGCTTTGCGGACAAGTTTCCCGTCGTCAATGCCATATTCATAGTAACTATCATAACCAGCAGCTCTTAGCCACCGAGATAACCCTCCAAGCATGGCATCGCAGATAAATTTCGGCTGTTTTTGACCTGTGTCCGTCACATTCTAATTTTACGGTGATTTTTTTCGGGTTTACCAGATCATCTGATAAAACCTTCAAAATATGGAATATCGGAATAAAACCGCATAAAATCAGGGGATGAACTTAGGAACCCTTACAATATTTTCCTCCGCAGCTGCCTTGTCTTCCGAGGCGTATAACGTCTTGATCTATGGAGGCTTGCTGATATTAGCCATAATCGGGGGGGGCTTGGCGATAGTCTATTGGGTTCGGCGGTCGCTTAGATCGCCCCAAGATGAACCGGTCGCCGGTTTTTCGATAGACAACATCGAAGAACTCCGCAACAGCGGGCTTATTAGCGACGAGGAATTTCGGAATCTTCGCACAAAGGCGCTCGGAGTAGGAAAACCGGCTGGCGAAAAAGATAATTCGTCGTTAAGCTACCCCCCTTTAGATGACGATGAGAAGTTAGATTAAGGGTTTATTGGTGGTTTTTGGAATTTTTACAATCAACTTGCTCATTTAGGAGTTTTCATGAGTTCAGACACAACTGGAAGCGGCAAGGACATTAAGGGCGGAACCGGCGGGGGTGATGGCTCCAAGCGTCGCAATCATATTTGTAGTTTCTGCAACCGAAACAGCGACGAAGCCGGACCTATTGTAGAAGGTCCCAACGGGGTTTATATCTGCGGTAACTGCGTTGAGCTTTGTCATAACATAATCCGGCAGGAACGCCGCAAGACAGCACGCACCAAGCCGTTGTTTTCGAGTATTCCAACACCACGTCAGGTTAAGGAGTACCTGGATCAGTACGTTATCGGCCAGGAACAGGCAAAAAAGCTCCTGAGCGTTTCGGTGCATAACCACTACAAACGGTTGACACAGGCAGACCTCGACGATGCCGACAGTGTTGAACTGGATAAGTCGAATGTTCTTCTCATCGGCCCGACCGGTTGCGGAAAGACACTTCTGGCCAAGACCCTCGCAAAAGTACTTAACGTACCGTTTGCCATAGCCGACGCCACGACGCTTACAGAGGCCGGCTATGTCGGTGAAGATGTCGAGAATGTCCTGCTCAAGCTGCTCCAGGCGGCTGATTACGATCTGGAGGCTGCAGAGCGAGGCATTATCTATATCGATGAGATAGACAAAATTGGCAAGACCTCCCAGAACGTATCGATTACGCGAGACGTCAGCGGCGAGGGCGTACAGCAGTCGCTTTTGAAGATGCTCGAGGGCACAGTTGCGAATATTCCGCCACAGGGTGGAAGAAAGCATCCCGAGCAGCAGTACATCCAGTTGGATACGTCGCACATTCTGTTCATCTCCGGCGGAACTTTCTCCGGGCTTGAAGAGATTATTAAAAAGCGTCTCGGCAAGCAGCTTATCGGCTTTGCCAGCGAAGATGGCGCAGACGATACCCCGCAGAAACACAGCGAGGTCCTTTCGCAGGTCCAGCCGGACGATCTTGTCCATTACGGCATGATTCCGGAATTTGTCGGCCGGCTTCCATGTATCACTTCGCTGACCGAACTGGACGAAGACGCGATGGTGAAAATCCTCACCGAACCGCGTAACGCTCTGGTCAAGCAATACAAGAAATTCTTCCAGATGGACAATTCCGAGCTTCGGTTCACCGATGAAGCGCTCAGAGCAATCGCCAGTGCAGCCCTTAAGCGAGACGTTGGAGCAAGGGCGCTTCGTTCGGTGGTCGAGGAACTCATGCTCGATCTGATGTACGAACTGCCCGAGCACGGTGAAGATAAACTCATCTGTGAGATAACCGAGGAAATGGTAAACGGCGAAATTAAGCCTACCCTTTTCTCTGCAACGAAAGTCGAAAAAGAAAGCGCCTGATTAAAGAGGCCTTGAAAAAACCAAAACCCGCCTTCGAAATGGAGGCGGGTTTTTTATTGCGCTGGAATTTAAACCATTTTGGGCTGGTTGATTGAGAATAACTGAACGTTTCCTTTAGATTTGGAACAATCAAGATCATTTTTTTAAATAATGCGTATAAACCTCTTGAAATCTCTGAAACAAACGCTTCAATACCTCGATTTCTTTACTGTTGCATTGATATTTTTTGTAAAAGCATAGAATTTGTTTTACAGTAACTAAGGATTATTTGTGAATAAACTGACTGACTATCTTGATCTGAAGACCTTACAGGACCTGCAGGAGACATTCAGGGAGCTGGCGCAAGCACCTATTTGCATTTGCAGCCCGACTGGCGAACCTTTTGCTGAAAGCTGCAGTTTTGAACGTGAAAAGTGCTCTCAGGCGATAGATTCCGAATCGCTTGCCTGTGAAGTGCCTGTTAAGCTTGAAGACGAAGTCGTTGCGCGCATTGTCTGTTGTAATGGGGACGGTTCCAGATCGCCTCAAGCCCTGAGGAAGTTTCTCGAGCTATTGGCCGATGTCATCGGCAATCTTTGCAATAACAAAAAACGCTTGCGGACCCGCATAGAAGAGCTCGCAGCTTTATATCGTCTTTCTGGGGAGTTCACCAGCCAGCGTGATCTTCAGGGAGTATTGGACATGGTCGCCAAGACCGTTGTTGACGTCTTGAAGGTTAAGGGATGCACGATAAGGCTGTTGAGCGAAGATAAGTCCGAGCTGGTCATTAAGGCTGTGGCGAACCTTTCCGAGGAATACATAAGGAAAGGCCCTATCGTCCTGGCTAACAGCAAAATAGACCAGGAGTCTTTTGCAACCGGCAAGTCAGTCAAGATAGCTGACCAATCTACCGACCCGCGTGTCATGTATCCTGCCCAGGCGAAGCGCGAGGGTATCGTCAGTGCTATTGCCGCTCCGATGATCTATAAAAACAATCCCGAAGGATCTATACGTGTCTATGCAGCTGAAAAGCGAGAATTTGACTGGTTTGAGGTTTCACTGCTTGAGGCGATAGCATCTGAAGCTGCTGGGGCAATCGTCAATGCACGTCTTTACCAGGAGGCTGTCAAGGCAGCCAATATGGAACGAGACTTGAAACTCGCCGGAGTAGTCCAAAGGCGAATGATACCCTCTGGGGCTCCCAAGATTCCCGGCTTTGATATCGCGGCGATTTATGTTCCATGTTTTCAGGTTGGTGGCGATTTTTACGATTTTATAGATCTTCCGCCAGAGAATATGGGTTTTGTAGTTTGCGATGTTGTTGGAAAGGGTGTCAGGGCTTCTTTGTTAATGGCCTCGATCCGTGCATCCCTCAGAGCAACTGCTACGAAGGTCTACGACATATCTGAAGTCCTTTCAGATGTTAACCATTATCTGTGCGCCGACACCGTATCCAGTGACTTTGCGACGCTTTTCTACGGAGTGGTGGATTACAAGACTCGTCTGTTTACATACGCAAATGCCGGACATGTGGCGCCTCTGTTGTTCCGTGATGGAAAGTGCTGCCACCTTACCACTGGCGGGGGAGTGCTGGGCCTGGAAACCTCATTCGAGTATGAGCACGATTCATTTACTCTTAACAGTGGTGATATAATTTTAGCGTATACTGACGGGCTCTCCGAAGCGATGAACTTCAATGATGAAGAATTTGGCCACGAGCGTGTAAAGGCTGCCGCCATGGCAGCTGTCCAGGATGGCAAAGATGCCAAAGGAATAGCCAAGCATGCCCTTTGGGAGATGCGGCGGTTTGCTGGTTTGCAAAAGCGTTTTGATGATTTGACATTAATTGTGATAAAAGTTCTCTAGGTGAAGTGGTTATGAGTCATTTCTGTCTTTTAGGCGATCCGGAAAATTACGATGTCGATATCGCGTTTCTTTTGAAATTTAATGCTGAAATATTAGATTTATTGGTTTTTTATTATGAAGTATAAACTTTTGGCACTTGATGTTGATGGGACTCTACTTGGGCCTGACCATACCTTGGCCGATGAAACAATCGAAGCGATCAAACAGGCACAGGAGGCTGGCTTGAAGGTCTGCATTGCGACCGGCCGGAGTTATATAGAGACTCTTGACGCCTGGAAGCAATTGAGACTTAAAAAACCATATCAGCCGATGATAGTCGTGGGTGGAGCACTTGTCTGTGAACCCGATACTGGCAGGACACTTTATCAAACGACAATTCAGCGTGAACTCGCCTGCGAATTCGCCGACGCATTAAACGAACAGGGATATTCAGCGCTTGCGTTGGTCGATTCATGGCGGCATGGTTTTGACTATTACCTGGCCGCATCATCCGATGCCCGCCAGGTCCATTCAGGTTGGTTTGCCAAGATGAATGTAACTGTCTGCGAGGTTGACAAACTCTGCAGCAGCGACGATATGGCCGTACCGTTGCGAATCCATTCGCTCATCAATCCCGAAAAGGTCGATGGCATTATCGAAAGAATGCAGCAGCGGTTTGATGGACAGCTCTATATCCACGCCATTTACGCTCCAAATTATGAAGTAACTATTCTCGAAGCCTTTAGCATAAAAGCGAATAAGTGGACAGGTCTTTCATATATTGCTCAGGGTTTGCGTATTCCACCTTCCAGGATTGTAGCTGTTGGAGATGATATTAACGACTTGCCCATGCTCGCCGGGGCCGACCTCGGTGTAGCTATGCCGCAAAGTCCGGATAACGTCAAGGAGGCAGCCGATATGACAATCGAAAAAACCTTGGCAGAATTCATCCGTCAACTTATCGCAGGAAAATTCCAATAAGAACAGGTGTTTCCGGGAGTTCACCTGCCGGCAAAGCATCCATCTAGCCCATCCCAATGCATTCGCTGTCCAGACAACCAATTCTTCAGACAGCTTTTTTGACAAGGCGCTTCCTCTTAACGGTCACAGCAATGCGCTGCTCAAAAAGAGGTCGACCATTTCGAACCCGTTCGGCATAAACAGGAATTCGTTTTTTCCTTTCATGGGCCCTGGCTGCATTGTGGTCTTCGTGCGGGAGGGTTCTTAGCTGACTTAGACGCAACGCTTTCATAGCGCTACCTCCTTCCTTAGAGGTTAGAGACATGAATTACAGCAACTGCAAACAGCTCTGCGCCAGATATATACAGCAGCGCCTATTCCATCGTAGGCGCAATCGATGTAAGCGAGTCCGGCAAAAGTGTTAACTTATTACAAGAGATGCAGTTAAAAATGTTTTTTCTGAGCCATATGGAATTGTAACTACTTACTTCCTGTTATTTCCTGGGGAAATATACCCAATTTATTTTACGCAGCTGGGTAATTTTGGACAACTCTTTGATATTAAAAAGTTTGTGAAAATTGAAACTAATCTTGCAGTCGCCCATTGCGTGTTGCGTGGAGTATTTTTTTCAGGCTGTCATCGTGTTTCCAAAGCACAAATCTCCACCACGATTTCATATCTTCAGGAGGCTGAATCATGGAGGCAATTTCTTCGTCACTTTTGCCTTCATTGCACAATTTGCTGACCTGGTTTTTCAGCCAGCCGAAGTATTCCACCCACCGCAAGAGCTCGGAGTTTGAAATAAGGGGTCCATGGCCGGGTACGATTGCTTCTGCACCGAAGTCGATCATGCGATTGTATGTGTCAATTAGAAGTTGAGATGTATCTTTTCTAAGGCTTCGCGTTAGTGGGATAAGACCCCAGCCGAAGATGTCTCCAGTAAATAATACTTTCTCGTTAGGGAACCAGACTATGCAGTCCTCTTGGGTATGGCAGCCGGGCAGGGGCAGGAAGAGGCATTTGCGTTTGGAGCCCTCAAACCACTTTCCCTCAGCAGGGATTGAACCGTCCTGATAAATAATCTCCGTACCATATCGTTGCTTGAATGCTTCGTTTAATACAACGTGGTCGTAATGAGTATGGGTGTTGAAGAGATATTTAACAGGCGTAGTGCCGATGGTGTCTGAGATTGCCTCAAAGACTTCTTTCTCGGTCTCCTTTACTTCCAGAGCGTCGACGACAACAGCATACCCGCCTAAATCAATCCAGGCGATATTGTCAATTTCCTGACGTACATAAAAGCCTTCGGCGAGTTTTATTATTTTCGGAATCTCAGCTGGGTCTGTCGTCATATTCGCTCCGAATCTAATGGACAAAGAAAAAGTTTATATATATGGGAAAATAATGCCAGGTAATTAAGGCTGACAACCGGTCATTTCCTTCCGGAAGAACCGATTTTGCCTTGTAAGGCGGGCCTTTCATTTGTGATGCTGGGCTTTGAATTATCCTTGCAGGACTTGCATTGCCCTAGTCACATCTTCTTCGGTGTCCAATGCAATGTAGATGATGAACTTTGTACCGATTACCCCAGCCGACATTCCCCGAAGGTTAATTCCTTCGTTGGCTATCTTGCGAGTCAGTTTTGCAGCGATGCCCGGTTTGTTCGGCCCTTCGATGCGTAATGAATGAAGGCTGTTTGTTACACTAAAGCCGACCTGGGCACCTGCAGCGATTTCCTTATCGCCTCGCAATGGAGTAATGAATACTACACCCGTGCCGGGTTTTTCCGGACTGCGGCGTGCTACTATGAAGTCCAGGTCTGCACCAGCCTGTGCCAGCGCAGCCAGCTTGTCGGCCAGGCCGCCGGGTTCGTCCTTTATGCCAGCCGCCCATATATCAACTTTTTCTACGATAAGTTCCATATCCCCATCTCCTTAAGAAGTGTTTTCCAACTTTATTATATATATCCTTTGGGATGGGATTTTGAAGAGAGGCCGATTTTGGATATAAAAAAAAGGGGGCGAGCCCGTTAAGGACCCGCCCTTTATGTAGAGCCTCACAGCATTTAAGGGCTTATTTACGCTTACGGATTAATGCTATACTGCCAATAGCCAGCAGCGACATTGTGGCCGGTTCGGGAACTGGAGCCGTCGAAACTACTCGCGTGGGGTCATCAAGACCTATAGCATCGGTGGCACCAAGAAGGCCGTTGTTGCCATTTCCGGTGATGTCGTAAATAGTCTGGCCATCTTCTTCGTCAAAGTTCCAGTATCCGACGAGGCCAGCCGTTGTTGGGTCCAAGATTTTATTGTAATCAGCAGCTATCTGCTGTTCACTTCTGGCGATATCCCACAAACGAACTTCGTCAAGGAAGCCATCAAGAGCGTATTCGCCGTTAGATTGCTCCATTCCAAAGGAAAGGTTGTAATCTGAAGTGCTAATTGAGGAGACATTTGAAAGCTCGTTCTCTTTTTGTCCGTTGACGAAAACCTTCATCGTCTCGCCATCAAATGTCATTGCCAAGTGGTACCACTGACCTGCTGCAAGGTTAGTGGTTCCAAAAGTATCAGTATGCCCCGGAGCCCAAGCAGAGCCTTTCCAGTTTCCACTGCCGCCGTAGGCTGATGCTTCACTGTAAATGTAATAGGCATATCTTTTCCCAACGGCAAGCTGATCTCGAACAGGTTCTCTGGAAGACAGTTGCACCCAGGTTTCCAGTGTAACTGCTCCGGTAATATCAAGTGAGGCGTTATCAGCGACAAAAGCAAAATCATTGCTGCCGTCGAATTGCAAGGCATTGCCAGCAGTCGTTTGCCCTAATGTTTCAGTGGTTAAGAAGAACTGCGAAATAACAATTAGAGATACTGCGCCAAAGATTGTTTTACGGTTTAAGTTGGCCTTCATCATTTTTAATCCCGCCTTTCATTCCTTATGAATAAATGCCTTAGCAGTACCAATCAAAAGCTTAGGTAATAAACAATATCCTTGGGAACTTGGCCGGGCGGCCTTGGCAGGTTTGAAGGAGCGAGTGTTCGCCCCTGCCCCTCAATGATGAATCGGCAGGTTAACGCCGAAAATGCTCCGCCGCTCCCTGCGGGCTAGAGCAGATATTAATTTACCACGGATCGGAATTCCGTCAAGTATCTTTTTTTTCATTACTTACGATTTCGAGATTTAGCCGAAAAACCAATCTTCAAATATTGCATGAACTACTTCCTTTTAACTAGCCCCAAACCTCCAATCGCCAGCAGCGACAGCGTGGCTGGTTCGGGAACTGCGTAGTAAAAGGAAGTTGAACCAAAAAGGATATCTTCATTCTGGCCGAAGTTTTCAATCTTAATATCGATGCCATCTGTGAAGGGGACATAGTCTCCGATGTACCAACGGTACTGGTCTGTCCGGACGTAATCGTCTCCAGTATCGTCGAAGTTCATGCGAAGCAGGCCGTGATATGGCCCGTCCCCGCTTGTGGCATCCGGCACGTCGCCATCGTCACTTTGTTCGATAACGTGGTTGTAGTAATAACCGCCGTTGTAGGCATCTTCAAGGCCCGTACCGTAAAGCACATTTGTGCCATCTACGGTAATGATTTCGTCACCCTCAAGAATTCCGCGTTGCATATCGGGGGTTTGGAGATAAAGAAGGTTTCCTACATAGTGGCCCTTGCCTTCAACATTCAGCAGCGAGTGATACTGCTGGCCGTCCGTTGTAGTCTCTTCATTGTAAACCGCATGCAGATAACCGGCATCATTTGACACGTCACCGGATTCGTATTCAACGGCTGCCGAATTGATGGAGATTGCCGATCCGGTGGAGTTGTAAAGTTCCACTTCAACTTGGTTGTGATAGGGCATTGGCCAATAGCTGTAGAATCCGTCTTCGCTGTCGGTTCCCAGAGGTAGCGATTGATATTCTACGCGACCATGGCCTGCACCAAAGAAATGGGACACCGGAACATCTATCGCGTTTTCTGTTTTTCCGTCATAGCGGACACGAAGACGAAGCCCATCCAAATCGGTATCGCTTGCACCTGCCATTTTTAAATTCAGACGGCGTATCGTACCGCTTCCGGTTACATCGGCGATTTTTACTGACGAACCGCCAGCAATGCTTTGGCCGGCAAGATTTGATACTGTCGAAGAACTGCTAGTGCCGGCGGGGTTTGAGCCTACATTGTTGATCATGCTCACAGCTGTGTTTCTGGCCTGCTGCTGGGATGAGGTCAGCGTACCGCTGTAGGGCGTTACGGTAGTACCGCCAGGCAGCTTATGATAGTTGTATTGATAATAATGATGCTCCTTGGCCCAGCCGCCACTTGCATAGTTGTTCGATTCGATTACCAGCGAGTTCTGAAAAACTATCGGCTCATAACTGACCTGTCCGCCAACGAGTGTGCTTACAAGCGGACTTTGCATATATCCATAACTACCGCCAAGCAGCGCATCGCTGTTTGTGTCGATAAGGAGAGAGCCGTCAACTGTTATTTTGACATCGAATGCTCCATCGGCAGCTGCGTGAGGCATCCAGAAGCGTGTTATTACACCAGGGCCTGTAAGAGTGGTTATGGTCGTATCAACGTTTGAATCCTGCAAACCTGTAGGGGATTGATAGTAGTTGAAATCGTTGTTGCCTCCAGCCCGATCATAGCTGCTGGCAAGGCCTGCCGTTATTCCGGTTTTACTTAATGGCAGCGATGCCCAGTCTGACAGGGCTTCGTATCCGTTAAACTCAGCAGTGGCTACTGATGCAAAGGCAGCTAGCACCGCGGCAATGAGAATATAAGCGAATGTTGTTTTTAAGAGACATTTGCACTGAAGCGATGAAAAAGGCATTTTTTCACCTTCCATTTCCCAATCCTCCCGATGACCGCTCCCATTTGCCGAAGACTTAATTTTAAGCCAAAACTGGATTTTTACAATCTTCTTTTGCCTTATTCTCAAAGGGTTTGCAGAGACGATTGAGGATTTTAGTTGCTGTTAATCTTCCGCCTCTGGCGAGTTCAAGCTAGCAAGGTTGTAAAGGATGTTCGTTATCAGCGAGTATGCAGTTTCCGAGGTGTAGCCCTTAATCCCATAGCAATGATATCCGACCAGCCCGGCGGTGATATCTGCTGGGCTGAAGATGACGGCCAGGCGTCCATTTGAGATGACGCCTTCTATTTGTGGTTCGCCCCTGGCTGGACCAAGGGACATCGCATAGTCACGACGATACTTCACTTGCTCTAACTTTGCCGGACCGTCGTAAAGAACCGATGTCGAAACCGAGCCGTGAATTCCATCTGGAACCAGCGAAAAGATTTCATCTCTCACCGAATCACGGAATGGCTTTGCTCCTCTGGCGGCGTCGATTATGAGTGTTCCACCATCTTCAAAGAACTTTACCAGGCTTTGCTTTTGTTCTTGGTTAAGGGTGAAATTGTCGGTTCCGGTCATGTGGGCTAGCGGGATGTCAGCCGCGTTTAGCTTATTTATTTCTGTAGGTATGGACGGTTCAAGCGATATGCCAAAATCGTTGCCCATCTTAATCGCCAATCGCTTCCAGGCGAGCGGCTCGGGGTTGAAATTGCCCGGGTATTTTACACGAACGACGCGTATATTCGCCTTCGGTTCAAATTCCGTTGCAGTTGGCCAGGGGCTCGTGCCACGAGGGCGAAGCATGCCTTTGTCTGTTACGTAAAAGTAGATATTAGAGAAAAGTTCGAACCAGGGGATATTCTTTTTTTTAGGACCGAGTTGCAGGGCTCGCGAAACTTCATTCGGGCAGTGGATAGCAAAGAGCCTTACTCCATTTGAGACACCCAACAGGCCGGTCAGTGTGCCAGCCTTGAAATGGACGGAATAAATCGGATGGTCATCATCCAGCCTTTGAAGCTGATATTCGGGAAAAAGCTTTTTACAAGCCCTTTGCATATCAAGCGTAAACTCGACGTTATTGCCAGCGGCCTCAGAAACAATCGTTCCACCCTGAAGAACAAATGTTCGCAGCTTTTCGATTTGTTCATCAGTAAACTGGACAGGCCCAGCCCCGGAAATATACAGGATTGGCGCATCGTGCCAGTCTTCCGGGGTGGCATTGATATTGGCTATCTGCCAGCTAACCGGCTTCTCGAAATCGTAGCTTACAAACCTTGAGAAGTTGGCCAGATCGCGTGGCCGAGGATTCCAGGATCCGCTGTACTTGAGCTTGTTTGCTAAAACAGGATTTCTGCCATGGGCTAAAAACAAAAGCGCAAAAGCCGTCCTATGCAAAAATTCCTTGCGGTCCCAGCTTCCGTTGCTGAGCTGCCTTCGTAGAAGCTCTTTTGTCCCCTCGGCAAACCAGTCATGGCCGCCAAAATATTTATATCCACTCGCCTCACCTGCCCGCGCGATTGAATATAGCCAATAATAATACCACGTGCCTTTTGTTTTGGGGTTCTTGTGAATACTGAAGTTCTCATCCAGCCACGACAGCGTTTTTTCGATCGGTTCGTATTCGTCGCTGCGGTTATGCTGGAGGGCACCGCTTTGGTGGAGGTTGTCGAAGCATATACAAAGCGAGACCAAGCCCGTAGCGGTCATCGAGCCATAGGTCGAAGTTTTCCTGCTTGCGCCAAGATCGCGATAGCCGAAGCCTCCATCTAATTGCTGCTGAGCCCGCCAGTGGTTTTCGGCTGTCTTCCAGTAGGTCCAGGGGATTTTTATTCCACGATTTGCCCCAGCCCAGATTCCCATAAGGGCCAGCTGGGAATTTGAGTTGTCATAAATGTCAGCGGATTTTCTCCCAATGGAAGTATGTGTATAAGAACCTTTGTCAGATGCCGCATCAAGAAGCCATTTAACATCCCGTTCGAGATATTGTCCGGCTTGATTTTCCTTGAGCCCAGCAAAAGTCGCGGCACGAAATGCAACTGCGTATGTGTTTTTAAGCTCAGCCTTTTTCAGCCAATCTATGGTTTTGTTTAGAGGCGATTTTTGAGAGTCGGCTCCTGTGGTTACCATTGCGTAGGCAATTAAAGACGTTTTACGCCCAAAAAAAAGATGGTCTTTCGGATACTCCCATTTGCACATGCCGTTTTCGTCAAATTGTGCCTCGAGATAACGGACCGCCTTGGTCATTGAATCTTCGATCTGCTTTTGCCCGGAGCCGAAAGCAAACGAACCGGCGAATGACAAGGCAATCGCAGCGATTAATATTCTCTTGGTGAGACGCGACGGACGAATCATAAAAGCTTCACCTGATTATTGGGCTTTCCAGATCATCATTATTTTCGGCGTCTGGAGTTCTTCGATTTCTTTTGCATTCAGGCCGAAGCCAAGTTTTCCTTCAGATTCCATCAGCTTGAAAAAGAGGCCTCTTCTTGCCGTGTAGCGGACAACCTTGGGATTCTCGAGACTCGCAAGTTCAGCAACTCGGTCTATGGCCTCCGGCAGATAACCGATGCTATCCACAAGGCCGAGATTCTTTGCCTCGTCAGCCATGTAAACCTTTCCGTTAAGCGGTTCGGTCTCGGTAAGTTGAATTGTTTTTGCGTCTTCGCCCTCACCAATTCGCTTGGCGTAACGGACGTTTTTGGTCCTGAGCTTGCCTGCCCGGCCCTCTTTGACAATATGCTCGAACCTGTCCTGAATCTTATCGAGAATCTGCTGAAGATGAACTCGCTGCCGCTCGTCTGGTGTTTGGAAGGAGCTTATCTCGTCCTTCCACGCATCGGCATGGCTGGACTTTATCACAACAGCTTCCATGCCTATTTTGTCCAGCGTTCCCTCGAGCACCAGCCAGCCCATGATGACGCCGATACTGCCGGTTATGGTGGTCGGCTCTGCCATTATCTCGTCAGCCGGCGCGGAGATGTAATATCCGCCGCTTGCCGCTACGCCGCCCATAGAAACGACGACTTTCTTGCCTTGTGTCTTGAGTTCACTTATAAGCTGGTGGATTCTGTCCGAAGCCGTTACCGAACCGCCCGGGCTTTCCACGCGAATCAGCACAGCCTTTACATCCCAATCATTCAGCACATTGCGGCTGAATTCCTCAAAACGGTCAGCTGCCTCGCTGTCGATGACTCCTTCGACGTCGTAAAGGGCGACTACCTGATTATTCGAGCCTTCACGGACCACGCCCGTGGAGAATGTTTTGCCCATTTGAGCCTTGACCAGAATCAACAAATATAGGTTCGTAAGCAGAGATATCAGAAAGATAGCCCCAAGTATGCCCATTAATATTCTTCTTCCACCCGAAGGTCGTTTAGGTGCTTGCGTTACCCATGGAGGTTGGGCAGCGGGGGCGACTTTTACAGGGGGCTCTGGTTGAGGTTGTACTGGGGCCGGCTCGTTTGCACTATTGTTGAATTCATCTTGCATCATGTTTCTCCCGTATTAGCTGCCATTTTGAGTGCAGCTCCTAGAAGCCTGTTAACTGATTGGCTGGGAGTATTTTATTCGGCCAGCACGGCTTAATGAATTTGTTTTATGATTTATTTGCAAACTTTTACTTCCGACTGGCCGATCAAAGTTTTTAGAAGCAGACTTGACGATAGGGCCAAGCCTTGCGACAATCCGGGTTTGGCAGTTAGCCGTAGAGATTGCGGGGCGTAGCTCAGCTTGGCAGAGCGCCTGCTTTGGGAGCAGGAGGCCGAAGGTTCAAATCCTTTCGCCCCGAGTGTTGTAACAAAAAGAAGCCACTTGACTTAAAGGTCCGGTGTCTTCTTTTTTTTACAGCAAATTTATTTTTGTGCCAGTTTTTGTGCCACTTTCAGTCAATTTTATGCAGTGTTTTCCACGGCTTTCTCAAATTCCCAATCCTGCACCGTCACATAATTTTCTCGGCT
>CAYNZP010000014.1:0-62855 GCA_964401835.1 uncultured Planctomycetaceae bacterium | reverse complement strand
ATTCCGAAATATGCCCAAAAATTCCCTAAAATGCCCGAAAATTCCCAATTCTGCCCGAAACTGCCCAATTCTACCCAAAACTGCCCGATTCTGCCCAAAACTGCCCAGTTTTGAAAAATGGAACTCATGGGGGATAAGGAGCTTATCGATTTAGGGGTATTAATTTGGCGTTTTTTGAGTCAAAGGCCGGTAGATAGGCAAGATAGTGAATCAGTAAATCAGTTAATCTGTTAATCCGTGGACTGGTGAATCAGTAAATCGGGGAATCAGTGAATTCGTTTACCGATCAACCGTTTTACTGTTTTACCGATTAACTTTCGCTCTATTCAATTGTCAAAAGCTTTCAGCATTCAGCTATCGGCACTCAGATGCCGTCATTGATTCTTCATTCGAACTTCATAATTCATCATTCGGGGGAGTATCCTCCCGTACTACTTGCGATGACCGCGATATTTCGTGCAAAGCGGTAAGCAAATCTGCGGATAGTCCACAGATTGCACGGATTACCCTTATTAGTCCAAGCTCCTAAAGAAAAAAGAAAAGCTTAATGGATTACACGGATTGGACAAAACGGCATGTTCAACTGCGCGCCCTTTCCGCTCGGCCGGCTCACTTCAGTGAGGCCGGGCACCTGGCCTGCGTAGCCTTGGGCATAGCAGGATGAAATGTTTTTTTTGAGTTTTTTGGTAGGACGAGGTGTAGGCTGGGGCAAGTGAAACGCGCCCCACCTTTTGGGGGATTATGTTATGCAAGGTGGGCCGCACTTCATTCGTATTTCGTTTGGCCCAGCCTACGACTGGTGATGTTGAGTAGAAAGCCAAAGAATTAGCGATTGATAAAGGTTTTCTGGACTATTAGAATCATTCCAACCTGGCGGAAGTCATGTCAATTCCGGGTGGAAAGGGGTAGTTATGAAGTCAATATTTTCAACACTTTTAAAGATAATTGTGTTTGTCGTTGGCCTCCAATTATTAGTACTCGTTTTCAGGCCACTTCGCACATCATGCGCTAGTTTTTTTTCGAGTCTTGGGCTTGAGCCGCGAGCTATCGCCTTACTTTGGGGGGTGATAGTAGTGGGAGCGGCAATGTCCATAATCTATGGTTTGCGGTTTTTGGTGAAGTCCAAATTAAAACATAAAAAATGAAGATAATAAACAACAGAAAGGTGAATAATTGGTAAAAATAAAATGTCCAAGATGCAAGGATAGTTTTAAGTTGGATGAAGATTTAGCGGGCAAAACAGTTAAATGTCCATCATGCGAAATGTCGTTTCAAAATAGATGAATCGAAGTCTGCTGATTCCTCTAAAGGGGACGAAAAAGCATATTCAAAAAAATCGCCTTTTAACGATATTTCATACCGACAAGCACACCTAAAGTGGCTTAGCAGGATTGGGAGAGAACTCCAAAGCATAGGATTGCTTTTAGGTTTGGGATTTATTCTTGCTCTAATTATGTCGATTCGGTCTTGTACTTCTAGCTTATAGCAGGACGTGGGATGATGTTTTTTTGCAACCTCGCGGGTTGGCGATGATTCGGCGTAAGAAATAGACGCCGTTGGGCATTGTGTTGCATTTTTTCAGGACGGGCTATTCATAAGGCCTAAAAGATAAGGGAAAAAACTTGAACGAGCAGAAGAACAATTTTGTATTCGCACCACATGTAGTTTGCCTAATAGATATTCTTGGCCAAAAAGAAAAACTCAAGGGCTGGGCAAATCCCCCACTAAGCCAAGAGCCTGATTCAGAATATTTGCAGGCTATTCGTGAAACAGTCGGAAAGGTCCTTTCATTTCGAAGCCTTTTTTCAAATTTCTTTGAATCCTTCGAACAATCCGGCATTCCAGAAGAGGCGCTTAAGCAGGCGTCCCAAGTAGTTAGTAGGGCGAGCAATTAATTGCTCGCCAAATTAAGGCACACGTTAAAAACCTCCGCGAGCAAACAAGTTGCTCGCCAAATTAATGCACCCTTTAAATATCTCCGCGAGCAAGCAAGTTGTTCGCCCTACGGTCTGATTCACAAACCTCCCCGCACGGCATCACTCAAAGTGAGCCGGTCGGGGCAGCTACTACTCTGCGAAGCGGCGCTTCGCTGCGAAGCACGAGTTTTACTTGACCGCCAGCCGCCCCTTGCCGACAATGCTACGTTCAAAATCCGGGAGACATCGGTTTCGGCTATATTTAAGCGATTTTGCCGATATGGCCGATATTGCCGATTGCCCTGATTGTGTAATATTTTAGAATTTTTAGAAATTTTTCTAAAAAAGATTTTTCAAAAGAACTGGTTTTACTTGCAGGAAGATTATGAACGCCAAGAACTTGCCACTGAAATTCGGGATTCTCGCTATTGTTGTCATCATCAGCCTTTGGTCACTTTTCATGGGCGACGGCCTGCGCCAGGGAATCGACCTTAAAGGCGGACACAGCCTGATCTACGAAATCAAAAGACAGGAAGGCGACGCGAGCGACCTGCCAACGCAGATGACCAACACGCTCAAGGAACGTATCGACCCGGAAGGCCTGCTGAGCCTTGAATGGCGGCCTTTGGGCAATAATCGCATCGAGGTCAGAATGCCGGCTGGCAAGACCGAGACAGTCGATGCAAAGAATGCCTATATAAACGCACTCGAAACCCTCGAAGCCGGGAACATTCAAAGAAGTGAAATCCGCCTGGTTCTGCAAAGCCCGGCAGATAAGTATAAGGATGTGATAAGCAGCCTGGCCGGTGATGATGCCGATCTGGCTGCAAGGTTCGAGGCCCTCTACGGGGCGAATCAGAAAATCGCCGCCGCAGCCACCGAGGACGAAAAAGACAAAGCCATAATAGAATACGAAACCGTCCTTGAGGGGCTATTGAAGACAAATATCAGTCCGCAGCGTTTTCAGGCAGTGCTGGCAAACTACGTCTCATCTGCCCAGGAAAGCGTTCTTGCCAAAAAAGGCACCAAAGGCGACAAGCAGATTGACGCCCGCCGGATAAGGTATTCTCAGGGCATAAAGGGGCTCAAGAAGGATTATCCGGCCAGGGAAGCCGAGATTGAAAATATCGTTACCCTTCATAAGAGCTGGATTGATACGCGGTCCGGCCTGGACGACCCTTCAGATTTAAAACGGCTCATTGCCAAGGCAGGTGTTCTTGAATTCCGCATTGCGCCGCGGAACCCCATGATTTCGGGCAGTATCCTCACGGCTGAGGAATATAAAAAATACAGGTCGCTCTTCTGGCGGACACTTGAGACTGAAGGGCCGGAAGGGCTTTTGAATCGCACGGATGAATATATGTGGTTCCCCGTGCACGGCGACGAAGGTGAAAAGTACGGCGGCCTGGTTACAGGCGTCGATGCCGGAGGACAAATTTACATACTTCTGGCCAACAAGCCCAACTACGCGATGCTTCAGGAAACAGGCAAACTTAGCTGGCAGCTTAAAGACGCCAGGCCCGGTCAGGACAGCACGGGCTTGCCCGCGGTTAACTTCGAATTCAATGAAGCCGGTGCCAGAAGGTTCGCTGAGTTGACAGGCGCAAACCTGCAAAGACAACTAGCTACCATGCTCGATGACGAGATGTATTCGGCACCGGTAATTCAAAGCCTTATCTCCAGCAAGGGCCAGATAACCGGTGATTTTGATATGCAGGAAGTCAAGGAGCTTTGCCGAATTCTCAAGGCTGGTTCTCTTCCGGCGAAGCTGAATATCGACCCGGTTTCTGAAAACACATTTGGCCCGTCGATCGGTGCGGTAAACCGGGAGATGGGCATTAAGGCTGCCTACTACGGCCTTATTGGCGTAGCCGTTTTCATGCTGGTTTACTACCTGCTTAGCGGTTTTATCGCCAACGTGGCGCTTATGTTGAACATTATCCTGATTCTCGGCGCTATGAGCCTGCTGCAGGCGGTATTTACTTTGCCAGGCATCGCTGGTGTTATCCTTACAATAGGTATCGCGGTTGACGCCAACGTTCTTATCTTCGAGCGACTGCGAGAGGAACAACTCAAGGGCCAGACCGTAAGAATGGCCCTCAAGAACGCTTACCAAAAGGCGTTTTCGGCGATTTTCGACGCCAACCTGACGACGTTGATTGTTTGTTTGATACTCGGATGGGTCGGGACTGAAGAAGTCCGCGGCTTCGCGATTACACTGGGCCTGGGTGTCGTGTTCAGCATGTTCACGGCCCTGGTCGTTACTCGCTGGATATTCCAGTTGTTACTTGATACAGGCATCGTCAAAAAGCCGCTATTTATAATGCATATTATCGGCGTTCCGAAGATTAACTGGATGTCCAAACGCTACATTTTTTGGGCGTTAAGTGCTGCTATGTTAGCCCTTGGCATCGTCTCTCTGAGTTGGCAGGGCAAGAAAATCCTCGGTATCGAATTCTCCTCCGGCACCCAGGCTATTGTTCAATTCAATGACGGCGCACTGATTGACGGCAAATTGCCGAACGACGCCCTCGTGCGCAGCGGTTTTAAGGCAAAGGCTGAGGAAAAGGGTGTCGGCTACGAAGCTCTTGCGGCTGCACGTGTTGAGACACGCATAGATCCCAACAGAGTACGTAACTTCCTGCGGGACCATGACGTGGACCAGGATGGCAGGATTGAACTTTCCGAGTGGCAGCAGCAGAAGCTCAATCCGGAATTCTTCAAGGTTCTTGTCGGGGAGGACGAGGCGTTGACTCGGGAAATTCTCGTTGACCGCTTGACGTCGGTTTCTTATCAGATATCGACCACCGAGACGCAGGTCAGCCTTATCCGTGAGGTTGCCGGTGAGACATTCGGTAACTCTCTCGTACAGAAAGTTCCATGCAAATTCGAGCTGGCTAAAGGCAAGATCATTGAACAGTTAGGCATAATGACAGCTTCTGACGGCAGGACAAAGATTACAAGCCGCCAGATGGCTCAGGTTAATCCTGTATACCGCGATGAGTTTGTCGATTTTGAAGACGGGCTCCTGCTTACGGTCGAAAAGGTAAGCCCCGCAATAAGCAGGACCGATATGGTCCAAAGGCTGCGACAGATGCGGTTCCAGCCGGACTTTACCGGCCAGATGCTTAACCCGGCAGAGGTGATAGGACTTACTTTGGCCGGTGAGGATGCTTATTCCTCCTTCGCGGTTCTTATCCGCCCAGCTGATGCTGCCATCGTTGAAAAGCCGGAAGCCTGGGATGCCTTCGTCGAAAATGAAGCTGCCCTTGTCGCCGCTGCTTTGGAAAGGGAAGAGGCAATGGTGGCCAGCAACTTCGATGCGGAAATTGCAGGTGAAGGGGCCGACAAAGCGATTTTAGCGATTGTACTTAGCTGGTTTGCGATTGTCGCATATCTGTGGCTGCGGTTTGGCTCTGCACAGTGGGGCCTGGCGGCAGTTATATGCCTTATCCACGACGTAATCATCGTTATTGGCCTCATTGCGGTTTCCGGCTGGCTGCACGATCATGTCATCGGAAAATACCTTGGTATCGAGTCTTTCAAGATCGACTTGGCGATGGTTGCCGCGTTCCTGACGGTTATCGGTTATTCTGTGAACGACACAATTGTAGTGTTCGACCGAATCCGGGAGAACCGCGGAAAGCTTGAAACAGTCAGCCACCAGGTGATTAATACCTCTATTAACCAAACACTGAGCCGGACGCTGTTAACTTCCGGCACGACATTAATCGTCGTGGTAATCATGTATGTCTGGGGTGGGCCTGGCATACACGCCTTCGCTTATGCTTTGCTGGCAGGTATTTTGGTTGGTACGTATTCCTCGATAGCCATAGCCAGTCCGTTGTTGATGGGCTTTAAGAAGGCTCTGGTAGCCAAGACCGTAACCTCGAAAGAGTAGCAAATTATTGCATGATAATAATCCACTCGCTTTGTATTGGTGATTAAACTAACACAAGCGGGTGGATTTTTTTATATTACTGGGCAATGAAAAAAACATTTCTGAAATCACTATTGTACTTTGTCTGTGTACTTGCTGCCGGCTGCGACGTTGAGCGGGGCGAGTTGCCAGAAATTGATATCGAACCTCTGGCAATCCAGCAGAAGAAGGTATATCCCGAGACGATAACAGGAAACTTTGTTTGCCTGGCTGACTTTGAGGACCTCTCGGATTCATCAACCGCTCATTCCCAGGTAGAGAATTTCCGAACTGACCCAGCCGGGGGTCTCAATAGCTGTCGTTTTGTCGTGAATATCACGCGAACGGGGGCAGGGGCGATGGAAGTCACGTTGCAGCCCGATGCAAAATTGGTTTTCCAGGTGCCGTATTTCAAAGATTTCAGCGGCTATACCCTTATTTCGATGGCCCTGTACAGCGGCGAATATCGCGACGATTTGCTGGTCACGCTCAACGGTAGTGCCGCCTCATGGACTTCGCCGCGTCAGTTAATCAAGCCCGGTTGGAATGAAATACTTGTCGATATAAAACGGCTTGAAGAGTCGCCCGATTTCGACATAACTGCGGTTAACTCGTTGGAGATCGAATTTGCTGACTCGGTTGAATCCGTCACTTTCAATCTTGACGATGTGATGCTAATCGACAATGCCCGGGCGATAACTCCTGTACCGCCAACCATGAAGTTATTCAAGCGTGGCATGGATTATGAATTAACGAGGCAGGGCCTTTCCGCACCAGTAGATATCAAGCAACGCGAGGATGGGCTTTGGGGCTTTGGAGCTTTCCAGGGGGATTTTCAGGTCTCTCCTGATAGATTTTCGTTGCCAACTGCCCGGCGACAACTGGAACTTTTGGGCTTTAACCGTATCGGTGTAGTCGAACTTGTCGAAAACAATACGATTCGCATACGGATTAAGAATACCTGGTATTTTCCTGCACGGCCGGGTGAGTGGGTTTCCATGGCTGTAAGGCGCATCGCATGGGAGCACACCTTCTACTATGACGGACGCTGGGTAACAAACGTGGAATTTAATAATTCCGGGGGCGCACAGGTTGGCTCTGTGCGAATCGCATTGCCTCGACAAGTAGCCTGGGCTGACGGGGGTATTTCCGGCGATATGATAGACAGCGATTTTGAGGGTCCAGTAGGACGATGGAGCTACTTGCTGGCGATGATGGGCAAGGATAAGCTGAATTTCGAGGAAAATTACCAAAATCCGGCAAAAATTGAGATGCTGATTGGTGATTTTGCTCCCGGTGGGTTCAGGGAAGATGGTTTTGATGTCTCTCAGGGGTGCTTTTTTCTCCGAGCCAAGGGCGGGAATTGCCGTTTTCAGCTGAAACCGGCCAAAAAAAGCCTTATTTCTCCAGTTTTTTGTATTGAAGGAGAATGGCAGGGGCCTGTGAGTGTAAATTGCGAGGGCTTGGCGATAAGAAATGTCGTAAGTACTTCTAATAAAAGGGTCTTGTTCACTTTGCCTGGTAGGATAACTCGGCCTATGACTGTCGAGATTTCCGGTAGGGTAAAAATCTTGGCTGAGTAACCCAAGTTATTGGCTTCAAACCAGATCGGTCAGCACTCATTTTTTTTCAAATTAATCGATCTTCCCCAAAACATAATGCGTACATGTCTTAAGGGCAGCTTTGTCCGCACTCAAAAAAAGTAGAGGAAAACCACGAAGGCAAAATTAGCAAACCCTTATATTTTATAAAGATGCAGGGACAAATGACCGATAACTTCAAGGTAGATACTGAGATAATGGATTGCGCTCAAGAGGCGTTGAATTCAATCAATAATCTGTTTTTACAGGAGACCTTGATGCAAAAGACGGCAAGGACGCTCGTCGAGATAGCTAACCAACAAGAAAAATGCTGCGCAAATCTTTTCATGCAGTTTTGTGATTTTATTTCCCCCGGATCCTCAATTATTCCTTGCTCAACAGATGTCAGTTTTGGTTTAGGAAAAGAGCTGTGAACATAAAAGTGAAAGTCAGTTACATTGTCATGCCATCGCTTGCGGTTGTGGCTTTGCTCGCTGGTGGTTGCGATTTTTTCAAGACCGACCAAACAAGGTTGCTTTCGCCTGATAAGGTTATCAAGGCCCCCGAAGAAGAACGCTCTCCGATTAACCCGATATTGCCCAGCATCGGCTTGGTCGATACTGCTCAGGAGATTGTTCCCAACGCCACACTGCCAAAAGAGGGCGATTGGTCTTATAGCGAAGCGGACTATACGCTCGGACCTAATGATATCGTGGACATTTCCATAATGGACCTTTACCAGGAGGGGCTTGAGACTATCCTGCGACGGCAAGTGACTGAGCGAGGTTTTGTTGATGACCTTCCGCAGCTGGCTGAAGATGAGATTAAAGTCGATGGCCTCACCAAAAAGGATGTAAAGGACCTTCTCGTAGAGGCATACAGCCCGGATGTATTAAAAGACCCAAGTATTTCTGTAACTGTAGTTGCTCAACGCCAAAATACGTTTTCGATCCTTGGCGCTGTGGCCAGGCCTAATTCCTATACCCTTATCAGCAAGGACATGAGGTTGTTGGAGGCCTTGGCGTTATCTGGTGGCGTAACGCAGACGAATATCCGCTATATTTATGTTATTCGCCCTGCTCCAGCCATTCGTGAAGCCGAAGAGGAAATACCGGCCCCTGTAGAAGATAGAGCTAAGGAAGCCCAGCTTCCTCCACTTCCGGAAATTCCAGCTGAAGAAGCCATTGAGAAACCTATAGTTGTGGAAGAACTCGAACCCGCGGAAGAGCCCACTCCCGCCGAGGAAGAAAAAACGGAAGAAAGTCTGGAAGAGACGCTGAGAATTTTTGGCGAGGCCCTGGATGGCACTGAGCCGGAAAAACAGCCTGAAACTCTGCCTAAACCTTCAGTTTTGCCCCGCTTGACCGAGACGGTTGGATTGGCTTCGGCTCCTACAACTTCCGTAGATTCAGAACTTAAGGATACTTCAAAGGCTTATAAGTGGGTTTATTCAAACGGCCGTTGGATAAGGGTGACTCAGGAAGCCCCAGTTGCTAAAAAACCCTCCGGGGAAGGAACCGCCGCAGTTAAACCCGCCATGCCGAAAACGCAACCGACCCCGCTTGGTGAAGCTGATGAAAATAGCGATCCGTTCGGCTGGAAGAAGCTCGATAAGGCTCATTTAGCAAGAATTATTGCGGTAAGATTTGATAAACTAAAAGCAGGCGATCCGCGTATGAATATAGTAATCCGGGATAACGACATCATTAGGGTGCCGTTCCTGAAACGCGGCGAGTTCTATGTGACAGGTGAGGTGCTTCGCCCCGGGGTATACGACCTGACCGGACGAAAGGTAACTGTGAAGATGGCATTGGCGGCAGCTGGAAATCTTGGTCCGCTGGCTTGGCCGGAAAATTCTATACTGATTCGCCGCATTGGTGACAGCCAGGAACAGATTGTTCCACTTAACATTGAGGCTATTTTCCGAGGCGAGGAACCTGATATATATCTGAAAGCAAACGACCTTGTAGCTGTTGGTACCGACGTAAGGTCCTCATTCTACGCTGTAATTAGAAACGCCTTCCGTATGACCTACGGCTTTGGGTTTATCTATGATCGAAACTTTGCAGATCCTCTCGACCCCATACCTGTAGATAGCAGGCGTTTCACGAGATGGTAGAATTTGGACCCTCTGATAATATGACAGATCAAAACCAGCAACAAAAAAAGTCTGATTCTCCAGGCAAAGTGAGCTTGGCCGAGATGGTAGCCCAAGACCAGCCTCAAGCACTCCTCAGTAGTCCTGATACCTGGGTGTGGATAAAGGTGTTTGTTCTCGGAGCTCTTTTTGTGGCGATGCACTTTTGGCAAATTCGCTATATGGTTGGCAGGTGGCAGCACGATCCGAACTGGTCGCACGGGTTCATAATCCCTCTTTTCAGCCTATATTTGCTTTTTAGCCGTCGTAACGAGCTGTTCACCGTAAAGACAAACATAAACCTTTGGGGTTTGGCGATAATGATTCTCGGTATTGTATTGCAGATATTTGCATACTATCCGGGAAAAAATTACTGGTCCTGCCACTTAATGATGATACCTATCCTGATCGGGTTGGTGCTTTATCTCGGCGGGGCGAAAATGCTTCGGGTTACCTGGCTGCCTATAGTTTTCCTTGTTTTTGCTATGCCGGTTTCGGAGCTTATTTATGGAAGAATAGCATTTCCTTTGCAAAACCTGGCAGCTAAATTTTCAGCATTACTTCTGCAGATTTTCGGTATTGATATAACCGTTTCCGCCAGCCACCTCACAGTTACCAGCAATAGCGGACAGGTTTATCCGTTGACAGTTGCCGAAGCTTGCAGCGGTGTCAGGTCTCTTATGGCATTTGTTGCTTTAGCTGTTGCGATGGCGTATCTGGAGGCCAAACCCGTCTGGCAGAGGGCAATAATTGTCGCCTCAGCTGTTCCAATCGCGATTTTGTGTAACGTCATAAGAGTTGCATTTACATCGATGATGTACGTTATTGATGAACCTGAATTTGGCCGTGATTTCATGCATGAATTTATGGGTCTTGTGATGTTGATTCCCGCCTTTATTATGCTGTGGCTACTGGGTTGGCTGTTGCAAAGCATTTTTGTTGAGGCAGATGATGACGAAGATGCAGATGGGGATCAATCTCAGGCTCAAGAGGTAACGGCATGACAGTTTCGCAAAGGCAACCTTTGAATAAATCCACAGAGAAGAGCCGAGGTTGGCTGCGCAAAAATATCCATTTCCTTGTTGCTACTGCAGTTCTTTTGGTAGCCACTGGTTGGTGGTTGATGGCCCCGGATATGTTGAAATGGGTCATGATAAAAAAGCCGGTAACCTGGACGGATGCAGTTGAAGTTTCGGATGATTTTCGTCTTGTTTCTCTTCCCAGGAAGTTGGGAAACTTCGAGATGCTTAATGACGGTGAAGTGATTCATGAGGAGGACATATTGGATGCTCTGGGGATTGGGACGGGCTACGACAAGGCTCGTTATGAAAGCCGCCAGAGCAATTGGTATGTCACCAGAATGTATCGTGATTCCCGCAAAGCTAATGGTGCTCCCCTGAGCTTATGGCAGTTAAGTGTGATTTATTATACGGGCGCTTTGGACACAGTCCCCCACGTGGGTGAAAGGTGTCTGGTAGCCGGCGGTGCTACAATATCGGGAAGCGATGATGTAACCTTTAATGTTCCTATCGCAAGAGAACCTTGGGACGGGCCAATCGTATTTAAAAGAATAAGGGCTGAAAGAGGCGACAAGTTGGGCGTGCGAAAAATTCCACACGTGGAATATTATACATTCAGCCTTAACGGAAAGCCGGAACAATCCTGGGAAAAGGTACGCTTCGAGTTAATGAAACCGTGGATAACATACTGTTATTTCGCCAAGATACAAATAGTTCCACTCACGCCAGTTCAGGATGTTGAGCAGGCAGACAAGAGTGCCCAGGAATTTATTAATTCGATTCTTCCAAGCGTACTGAGAATGATTCGAATGCCAAAGGATATCGAGTTACTCAGTTCGTCTGAAAAGTAAATAAAAATTCATTTGTTTGAAAAATTTAGGATAAGAAATGGCCAAAAGAAAAAAACTTAACAAGCGTGTAGTAATCCTTCTTGTAATTGCGGGCCTGGTTGTCTGCCTGGGCGGCTTGATGATGTTTTTTCGTGCATTACCGAAAGATCCAGAGGCCTTGGCCAGTAAAGCTCAAGGTGCAGTTGCCAAGGGAGACTTTCGGGCAGCTGATAGGTTTTATGCATTTGCAGCAAGTGCAGCGAAAGTCAAACCTCCTTACTACATAGAACGATCAAAGCTTATAAGAACATGGATATCTTTACCGACGGAAAGAACCGGACTTTCCGAGTCAGAGCGAATTGACTATTTCAATTTGTCGATTGATTTGATCAGGCAAGCTGTTATTGAAGACCCAAATTATTTGGAGGCTCAAGAGCTTCTTTGTGAAGTTTATTGGGAAAGAGCTCGTCAATACAGGCGATGGACAGATTATATCGATGAAGCGGACAAGCTGCTTGAGCTCGCTCCAGATGATCATCAGACATATAACAGACGTGGCATTGCAAAAAGTGTCATGGCTAAGACCGTCGGTGGAGAGCGGGTTGAACAGGCTATCGCAGATTTTCGTAAAGCAATCAGCCTTAAGAAAGATGAGTTTAAATATTGGCGTGATCTGGCAAGCTTCTATTCGCTACTTGACAGGAAAGAACAGGCTTATGAAGTTCTGGATGAGGCTTTAGTAGAAAATCCAAATATGGCAGTGGCCAGGGTTTATTATGCAAGCAGTCTCAAGGCTGATGGATTGAAGGAAGAGGCAAAAAAACAGCTCCTTGAAGCTGTAACATGCGAGCCAAATAATCCCCTTGGTAATATTGCACTTGCTGAGTACTACATTTTCGAAGGGGATTTTGATTCTGCAGTTCAGTCTCTGGAAGCAGCAAGGCAAATCGACGAAAGTGATTATCGTATTTATACTCTTCTCTCAGGTATTTTTACGAATCAAGGCCAAATTGATCAGGCTATAACCGTTATTAAAACGGGATTAGATGTTATAGATAAAAAAATAGAAGAGCTGGGCCAGGGCGATGAAGAGGTTGGAAAGACCGGATTCCAACTTACAGAGGCTTCATGGCATCTGAATAATAAGCTGGCAAATACTCTCTTGGATCGGGTAGGTAAAGTTGAAGAAGAAAAAAGAGAGGAATTGATTGAAGAGGTGCGTGGTTGCTATGAAAAAGTTCAGATGCTGACCAATGATAGTTCTTCAAGGGTAAAGATTGCGGGTAAGTCTAAGATTGCAGGCCGATTGGCTTTGATTGATGGAGACATAGTTGAAGCTACGCGGCTTCTGGAAATAGCATATGTTAATTTTGGAAGAATCGATCTCTATACAGCAAATACGCTTATAAACCTTTATTTAAGGCAGAATCGTGATGGCAAAGCAGAAGAAATTCTAAACCGGGTTTTGGATCTTCCAGGCCAGAGCAATAATCCTGATATTCAACTGCTTAAAGCAAGACTGGAAATTCGTCGTCGGGATTACGACAGCGCTTTAGCCAGGGTTAACCAGGTACTCTTTGCGGATCCATATAACACCCAGGCAATAGCACTCAAGCAGAGTTTGCAGATAGGGACGGGTCAATTCGAAAAGCTTCAACCGGGCATGGAACTTACGCCCGACACGATAAAGATGCTTGTGAATCGTGTTGATTTGATGTGGCTAAACGAACAGCACGAGGAGGCGATAAGTTTATTAAAAGACCTGCATGAACAGATTCCTCAAAACAACACTGTTTTATCCAAATTGATTAACTACTATGTTGCTCAAGATCAGGTCGATAAGGCAAAATCACTTCTTGAAAGCTTACTTGCGGCTTATCCAGAAAACGCTATGGCTTACGAATTCCAGCTCAAAATAATTAGTGAGCAGGATCCCGAAAAGAAATATCAGATCCAAATCGAAACAATTGAACAGGTCAAAGATCCATTATCCAAGGCTCTTGCCAAAGCAACTATTGCATCAATATTTGGAAAAGAAGAAGAATATGCCAAATATCTTTTGGAAGCAGCTGAGATTAATCCGAATGAACCAAATGTTATTGGACGCATGGTAGGTTATGCCATCACAAAGAAAGATTGGGATTTAGCCCAAAAATGGCAGGAAAAGGCGAGTGAGGCAAATCTGGATGGTGTTGATGGCAGGATGTATTCAGCCCAGATTGCAATAGCCCAGGAACAGTTCGAGCTTGCTATCGAAGAACTTGCAGATGTGACTACTGAAAGGCCAGACCTTAGTAATGCCTGGGTTATGCTTGGTGAATGTTATTTACAAAACAAGGAATATGCAAAGTCTGAAGAGGCTTTTCACACGGCATATCGGAATAACCCAGCTCACGTGACTGCAGTAATTGGAATGGCAAGGGTTACAGAACTTCAGAATAAAAGTGACGAATTCGCTGAATGGATAGAAAGGGCAAACCGCCTTGCACCGACAGATTCTTATGTTAAAGAAAGGCATTTAGCTTTTCAGCAGTTTGACGCCAAGGCAGAAGATATTCCTGAACTCATTCATCAGAGAGAGTTGGTCTTAAAGCGTGAGCCAGGAAATCTAGCAAATCGTCTTAACCTTGCTCGCTTGTACGAAGTAGATAATCAACTGAACAAGGCTGAATCGATGTTGGTCTATGCCTCAAAGAATGCAGAAAGCGACGTTGCCGGCGCCAGGGCACTGGTTGATTTCTACATAAGGACTAATCAACTTCCAAAGGCTGGCGAAACTCTTACCGGGCTTGTTGCGGAATCCGAAGACCAGGTTGGTGCCAATGTTTTATATGGTTCTTTTCTTTTGAGGCAAAACGAAAAAGACAAAGCCTTGGCTGCTTTGAATAAGGCGGTTTTGTCTGACCCGGAAGATTCCCGCGGCTATGCTGCATTGGCATCTTTTTATGAGCAACAAAACCAGTGGGGTCTGGCAGCGAATGCTCTGGATAAATACCTGGAAAAAGAACCCCAAAACCTGACTCAGAGGAAAAACCAAGTCAGATATCAGCTTGAAGGCGCACAGTATAAAGTGGCGGAGGCTAATCTTGATGGCATACTGGCAGAGAATCCTTCTGATGTTGAAGCGATAACACTTAAAGGCATTCTGATGTTGAAACAAGGTGAGGTACAAAGGGCCCGGGAACTGTTAGATAGGGCAATAGAAAACAATCCGGACGAATTTCCCGAACCTTACATTTATAGAGGAAGGTTGAATCTTGTTCTTGGTGAGCCCCGTCGGGCTAAAGATGACTTACTTAAAGCCCAAAACATGCTGAATTCTCCCCAAATAGCTATACAGCTGGCTGGGGCCTATGAAGCTATGGGCGAACCGAGAGAAGCTGAAGTTATATATCGCGAACTTTTAACCAGACCCGGAAGAGAAGGCTTCAGGCCGGCTATAACCGGGCTTATTCGTTTGTATACCACAAGAGAGGCCTGGGAAGAGCTTGAGGAGCTGCTCAGCGCAACCAGGGAAATTTATCCGGAAGATCCCGCCTTCTTGCTAAGCGAAGTCCCTATGTGGGAGGCACGCGAAGAAACCCAGAAAAAGCTCCAAGTCTTAAAAAGTGTTTTGGAAATGGCACCGGAGTGGGATTTGGCACTGAACCAATACCTCAATTCGCTTCTCGAGGCTGGCGAATATGCCAAAGTCCTGGAAGAGGCTCAGGCCTATAAAGATAAACCAGGTTTCTCTGACTGGGTGAATGCTATTCGCGCTAGGGCAATAGCAATGCAGGGAGATATCCAGCAGGCTGATGAGATATTCATGCAGGCGTTTAAAAATGTGCCTGATGATCGCCAGGGTTTGGTTACCGGTCAAATTGTACAGACATATGGGATTGCAAAAGCAATCGAAAAAATTGAAGGCTGGATCGCCAGTTTGCCAGAAAGCCCACGAAATTATGCGGTCTTAGGTATGCTAAGCTTGAGTCCCGAAGTCGGTAACGATGTTTCCTATCTCCAGAAAGCAGAAAAGGCCTTTTTAGAAGCTAAAGAATTATCGCCGAATAAGAATATGAAAGCGGCTTTTGACTTAAGGTTGGGTGGCGTTTATTACCAGCTTAAGGATTTTAGAAAGTCCGAGCAGTTATATCTAAATGCGATCGATGTCCTAAAGAATGTTCCTCAGGCAATGAATAACCTTGCGTATATGTATGCTAATGACCTTGGCCAACCGGAAAAGGCATTACCTTATGCCCAACAGGCATCCAGGATGCTTCCGAACAACGCTAATGTCCTGGATACCTACGGCTGGACTTTATATAAGCTTGGTAAGTATTCCGAGGCTGAGGAGATTTTGTTACAATGTATATTGCTTGATGGCACTAAAGCGGTATTCCGTTATCATCTTGGCGATATCTATCTGAAGGTTAATCGCCTTGACGATGCTGAAAGGCAGTATCGTCTTGCTTATGAAATAGTTAGAGATAACAAGGCCGACCCTCTTTACGGAGAAATAACAAGGGCCTTGGAGCTCATAGAGAAAAGGAAACGCGGTGAGGAGTAGGAAATGAGTGTCATACCTACGCGTGAGCAGGCTCCGCAGATAGTCAGGCCCGGAGCAGGTATGCAGCGAAAACCTGCCCAGGGGCCGGGTGCTGGCGGTCCAGCTATTACGGGCAAGGATATATGGCGCATAATACGTAAGCGGATTTGGCTTATTCTCATTTCTATCGCTATAAGTACGGCTTCCTCAATAGTAATTTTTATTCTTTGGAATAATTTCGCTCCATTCTATACGGCCGAGGCTTACCTCAAGGTTCGTCCGCCCAAGACAAGTGAGTTACGCAGCTACTCAGTCTTACCTGGTAGAGATATTATGGATCGACTTATTATGTCACAGGCACAGATGGTTACGACAGAGCAGGTCCTTCAGGCAGCAATTCGTGACGACAGGATACAGAGAACTGTCTGGTACCAGAAAAATCGGAAAGGTGTCGTAAACCGCCTGAAAGGTGAACTTGGTGTTGCCCCAATTCCAAAAACAGACCTTATAAAGATAACAATGACCGGACGACAAGGGGCAGAGTTGGCTGAAATCATTAATGTGGTTGCTGGAAAATATATCGACCAGGTTAAAAAAGATTACAACGCTGAAAGTATGATCCGAATTGGAATTTTTGAAGATGAAAAAAGAGAACTTCAAAAACAGTTGGACACTATTCGAAAGAATGCAGAGAAGGAACTTAGTGATACAGATATCCCTGATTTGCAGGATCGCAGGAACACTCTGACTATCCGGTTGCAGAGCCTGTCAGAACGTCTCATGCAAATGGAATTTCTTAAGGCCTCTGCGGATGCTGCTGTTGCGACAGTTGAGGAGCAAAAAAGTACTGGAACACTGGCACAGAGTCCGGAAGTTCTTTCCGCTATTGAGAATGACGGTACTGTAAGGTCCCTGAAGACCGCGGAAGAAAACATGACAATTGAACTGGATAATGTGCTTCGAAAATTCGGTCCCAAGCACAGGACGGTCCTGGATATTGAGACGCGTCTGGCGAGCATTAGAGAGAGAATTTCGCAGAGAGAAAAGGCTGTTGCCGAAGTCCAGATGCAGGTTCTGTTTCAGGCTCGTAACGCAGAAAAAGCCGGGATTACTTCCCAGTTACTGGAGATTCGAGAAAGTTACAACCTTGCGTCCAAGCAAGCCAGGGATGTTCAAGATAACCTCAAGAAGTTGGAAGAGCTGGAAGGCAGGAGAAAGGACGTGGTCAAACACATGAACACAATTGATAGCGCCCTTATCGATATGAGACTTTTGGTAAAAGGAGATGCTCCTGTTTGGTTGGGCCGAATGGCAGCCGTCCCCGAGGATCCTTCAATGCCAAAACTCCAATTGCTTCTTCCCGCCGGTTTTGCTTTGGGCGTGTTTATTGGATTCGGTTTGGCATTTTTGCTGGAATTCATGGATACCTCTATAAAGAGTCCAAGCGATATTTTCAGCCGGATTGACCTGCCGATGCTTGGTATGGTTCCACATATTGAAGATATTGAAGAAGAGGTAGAGGATATTCGTCTTGCCTTCAGCAGTAATCCTACCTCACTTATAGGTGAGGCCTTTAGGCAAATCCGCACTTGCCTGCTCTTTAGCGGCCCCTCGAATCAAAGGCGGTCTCTGCTTGTTACCAGTCCGCTTCCAGAAGATGGCAGGACGACAATAGCGATGAATCTTGCGGCAGCAGTTGCCCATGATAATAAAAAGGTTCTTGTTATAGACTCGAATTTCCGCCAACCCGCTATCAGCAAGCTGTTCCCGAACCCTGCAGAGGGCGGTTTAAGTAGTGTACTTGTTGGCCAGGCTAACTGGCGGGATATTGCCTATAGCGTGGATAACAATCTTTTTGTGCTTCAGGCTGGCCCGCTGCCACCAAACCCCGCCGAACTTCTTGGCTCGAACCAGATGCGGAAAATGATTGCCGAGATGGGCGAGGTATACGACCAAATAATCTTTGATGGTGCTCCTTGCCTTGTTGTAACAGATTCTGCGATTTTGAGCACTCTTGTAGATAATGTATTGCTTGTCGTTCGGGCCGGATCGAATACTCATGGAATTGTACAGCGAACGCGCGACACACTTATGCGTGTTGGTGCCCATATTTTAGGCGTAGTTCTCAACGGTGTCAGGGTGACAGCTGGCGGCTATCTCCGCAAGAATTATGAAACCTTCTATGAATATAGCGGAATGTCGCAGCTTCCGGGTGGAGAGGAAACTGAGGACCAAGAGGCGGAGGTCCAAGAGCCCGATTAGGTTCCCCAAGAGGCATAAATCTGTCATTAATCCTAACCAATAAAAAACGCCCGCTTTGATGTGCGGGCGTTTTCTTTTTGGAATGATGAGAACCTGGAAAATAATTACCACAAAACTTGATTTTGTTTTTGTCGGTGCGAATAATTAGTTAGCAACAGGAAAGAGGGTCTATAAAAGATCTAGAGGTCACCAGCCTGTTGCTTAAATGCCAGGGACCTCCTCTGAATAATCAAGTGGTTATTCACTCCTCCGCCTTGGCGTTTTTTTATGCGCATTTTTTGAAGTCCTGTCTTTTTTTGTCTTTAACTACGCTCTAATTCCCAGGTTTGGGCTATCAAACACGCTAAGTTTATTTCATTTCTTGGGATGGAATTATGCGCAATTCTGCTTAGAATAGTAAATTGTCACAGGTTTTGATAAGGTATTGGTTATGGAACCTCAAAAAACAGACAGACTTCTTGATGATCTAACGCATGAAATTCTTGCGAGTTATAAATCCGACGATCGGACCCAGCGAATCGGGCATACATTTTTGCCTTCGCGAGAGAAGATTGTCCAGATTCTCGAGGAATGTCGTCAGTTGCTTTTTCCGGGCTTCCACGGCCATTCGGAACTGGACGAAAATAACATCAAGTATCACGTGGGAAATCTTCTCGTTAATTTGAAAAAGGACCTTACAGACCAGATTTATAAGTGCGTGTGCACGGACAGATTATGCCCTGAGTGTGAAGACCCCGATAAGTGCATGAAAGATGCCGAAGAGATGGCCCAGAACTGGCTATTGCGGATTCCCAAGATTCGTGAAAGTCTCGCGCTGGATGCCCAGGCCGCCTATGATGGCGACCCTGCCGCAAAGAGTGTCGATGAGACTATCTACTGCTATCCGGGTTTCTATGCCATAACTGTTTACCGTATTGCCCACGAGCTTTTGGAGTTGGGAGTTCCTCTGATGCCGAGAATTATGTCGGAGTACGCCCACAACATGACCGGTACGGACATACATCCCGGCGCAAAGATAGGAAAAAGCTTCTTTATCGACCATGCGACAGGTGTTGTTATTGGCGAGACAACAATAATCGGTGATAACGTTAAGATTTATCAGGGCGTGACACTTGGTGCCAAGAGCTTCCCCAAAGATGAACGCGGCAGGGTCATAAAGGGGCTTAAACGCCATCCGACTATTGAAGATAGGGTTACGATATATCCAAACGCCACAATCCTCGGAGGCAAAACGGTAATAGGCCAAGGCGTAACAGTGGGCGGTAATGCCTATATAATGGATTCAGTCGAAGCCGACAGTGTTGTCAAGCACCAGGGAACAAAACTTCAGGTAGTGACTAAGAAAAAAGCCAAAAAGAAAGGCTGATTTCTCTTTTCATATTCTGTTGCCTGAAAGCGGGGCTCTTTGTATACTTCCGCCTTTTCGCCATAACCTTTTGGCGAAGCCTTTTTTGGAAAGCAGGCGATGAACGCTGAGTTTTTAAATGCCGCGGATGACTTTTTTATCAACCTGAATCTTCAGACTGTCCTCAATCTCCCAGACAGCCGTGAGACTATTTTGCATTTCTGCGAAGCGGTGCAGAAGGAATTCAGGTCGATGAACAGCTTCCATCAGCGAGATACAGGGGAATATGTCCTTGAGGGCGACCGTGAAAGCGGAAGTTATCGCTGGATGGAACTTCAGTCTCACTCGATTTCTGCCGGCTTTTTCAATCCTCCAAGTGTGGACGATGTATATCGCATGCATGATTGGTTGCTGGAACGCAGCCTGTATTATCTCGGAGTGAACGGCTTGGATGTTGAATGTATGGACGTGCTTTTCGGTTTCAATTTCGAGTACAAGGGCAATCGTGACGCTATCGTGGCTCAGGCCTTGTTGGACGAATCGCCGTTGGCAAATCTTGCCGGCGACCAGGAATTCAAGCCGCTTGAATTCGAGCCTAATATGGTCTTTTCCCTGGACGAAGAATGTTATCTGCAGGCAAGGCTTTCGTTAGAGACACGCACTAACAGTTTCCAGGCCCGCAGCGGCCGATATGATGAGGAGCCAATAAGCGTTTACTTCACTGTGCGGCAATATTCTCAGCCTAATAGAGTCATAGATATCAGGAAGTCCTTCGGCAATCAGGCTGGCATCTGTGAGGACTACTGCAGACGGCTGGTAATCCCTAATGTTGTTCGTCCAATTGCGACTGAGATAACTACGGCACGCTAGAATAATTTCCTTCAGTCATGTCCTGACAAATTTCTTTATTTGAGTCTTACGGTTTCCATGCGCGCAAAAAAACGGCGAGCTTGCCGTGGGGGGGGACGACAAGCTGCGCCTTAGTTTCGAACCGGCCGGGGGGGAACCGGTCCGAAGGGGGTCAAATTAATATTTTAAAGCGGTTTGACTACCATAAATTCGGGCACGAGTCAACCCAGTAACTTAATATATATAATTCCCCCATCTGCTTCAAGCCTTCTCGGTAAACGACGTGATTAAGCTCAAGATTTCATGGTGTTGCTAACTCCTTTAATTTGAATGAGGTAAAAAAACTTTTTCACTGGAAGCATCAAGTTTGTGGAAAAATAAAAAATATTCTTTTGGCATTCGTGTTGCGACAACGGAGAGGGTTTTTCTGGAATGCTGGGAGCCGTTTGAATAAACTCTTTGTTCAATTTCTGTCTCTTTGTGACAAAATTCGAAAGGAAGCGAGATGAAGATATTGCTTGTAGGTGGTGGAGGACGTGAGCACGCCTTGGCATGGAAGATGGCCCAATCCAGGCTTTGCGATAAGATTTATGCGGCTCCCGGCAATCCTGGCATTGCGCAAAACGCCGAATGTATAGATATTCAGGATAACGATGTTGAAGGCCTGGTCAAGTTTGCCCGTGAAAACTCAATCGACCTGGTCGTAGTCGGCCCGGAAGATACGCTAGCAGCCGGCTTGGGCGATGCCGTTCGAGAAGCAGGTATGCTATGTTTCGGCCCCGATGCAAAGGGCGCACGCATCGAATCTGACAAGGCGTATTCAAAGAACCTAATGCGAAGCGCTTCTGTCCCCACTGCAGAAGCGAGAATCTTCACGGACCTGCATTCAGCCAAGGAGTACGTCTTGTCTCGCGATCACGGCGTTGCGGTCAAGGCATCGGGTTTGGCCAAGGGCAAAGGTGTCATAATCTGCCCCGAGCCATTCCAGGCCGTTAAGCCGCTCGAAGACATAATGGAAAAGAAACTCTTCGGAGATGCTGGCGATACCGTCGTAATCGAGGAGATGCTTACCGGACAGGAAGCGACTATTCTGGCCTTCTGCGATGGAAAGAATATCTATATCGCCGAGCCACTGCAGGACCACAAACCAATTGGTGAGGGCGACACCGGCCCCAATACAGGCGGAATGGGAGCTTACAGCCCGGTTCCAATCGTGGATTCTGAGATGATGACTCGAATCGAACGCGAAATACTTGTACCGATAGTTGATGCGATGCGGCGTGATTTTGGGCGGTATGAGGGTGTCCTTTACGCGGGTTTGATGTTCACACCTGCCGGGCCTAAGGTTATCGAGTTCAACTGTCGCTTTGGCGACCCTGAATGTCAGCCACTCATGATGAGAATGAAGGGCGATCTCGTTGAAACAATGGTTGCCGTAGCCGAGCATAAACTGGACCAGGTTTCTATAGGCTGGGATAAGCGTCCATCTGTTTGCGTGGTTATGTCGTCGGGCGGCTATCCGGGTGCCTACGAAAAGGGACATGAGATAACCGGCATCGACGACGCTGAAAGCCTCGGCGACGTCAAGGTATTCCATGCGGGTACTTCAATGGCCGGCAGCAAGTTGGTTAACAACGGCGGAAGGGTGCTAGGTGTTACCGCTCTTGGCGATACCATTGCCGACGCCCAAAAACTGGCTTATCAGGCAGTCGAGAAAATTCAATGGAAAGACTGCTATTACAGGAAGGATATTGCGGACAAGGCCATCGAAGCCAGTTGAAGCTGCCGCAAAAAAGGACGGAATAGAAAAATTTAAAGCGGTCTACCCCTCGAGTACAAGGTCAAGTGGTTTGCTGAACTCGACGGCTATGCAGACTTCACTCTCTTCTAGCATTGGCTGGTGTCTCACGACCCGGCCGCCACAGTTGCATTCTTCAAGCATATAGGTGTTTGGGGTGGAACGGGGGACAGAGAAGTTCAAATTGACTTCGCTGTTGAATGTCGGAAGTGCTTCCAGTGGTAACTGAATCAGTGCTCCACCGTCAGAGATATTAACTGTCTGGGTTTTGGCAAGGAGGTTGCCTTGTTCGTCAGATATCTCAATTGGGCACGGCAGCACAGTTCGTTTGAATTTCCGTTTTTCAATTCCGCTTTGGCCCATTGCTTACTCCATTGCAAAGCTTGAGACTTATTATTAATACCATATCTCAAAAAAAGTTAGGCGCCAAGAATCACTGTGCCAAACGCCATTTTTAAGATTGTCCTGCTAGTACTCTTTTGTGGGTAAAATTGCCGCCGAATGGATGTAGTTGGGCAATATTTCCTCGTTCTGCACTCTGCGAGATAACGTAAAAACGTTCCGTGAATTTTATAACACCATGCTAATAATGATGTTATATGAATAAACGCAGTGAAGGTGGAAAAATGGCATATTTGGTGCAATATGTTGAGTGGGAGGGGAAAGACTGAACTATGGAAACTAGAATTATATTTGGAGGCACTTTAATGCCGAGCCTCGGAAAAACATTGATAACAGTAGCGGCGATTTCGGCTTTGATTGGATTTGCTCAAGCTGGCCCCAACGTTACAGATAAGGTGACGCTGCTCGAAGCCAGAGTGGTCAGCATAAGCGGTGCACCCCAAAAGCTCCTTCCAAATAGTGCCGCCTGGCAGAACATCATTGTCGGTGAAAAGCTGAGCGAAAAAACGCTTGTTCGGACTGGCTTTGGTGAAAAGATAATTCTGGCCATTGCAGACCACAGCCGAATAGTTGTAAATCATTGTACCAAGTTTGGGATTTTTGAGCTTTATAAAAAGGGCAGCAGCTTTGAAGGTAGGGTTGGCCTGAAGTATGGAACGATTCATGTCAGCGTCGAACATACAACCGGACCGACGGATTTTCGGGTCAAAACCCCAAGTGCTATTTTGGCCATCACCGGTTGTGGTGCGAGTATTTCATATACCGCAGACAAAGGGCTGATAATTCGTGCCGATCATGGTGATTGGAATGTGGTTACCAAAAAGACTGACAAGAAAATTACTGCCGGAGAGGTGACGGACGACAAGCTCACGCCGTCGACTGATATAAAGCTCTCTGAGCGTCAGCCTATTATGGGCGACGTTTTCGGCTCGACCAATCGCGAAAAAAGGGCGCTTATCCATAACGGCGGTGGAAGAGGAATATTTGGCTTTGCCCCGAGTGCGCAGAATACCAGAGGGCTTTTGCGCACACCAGTTGAGCGAAGCTCTATGAGAAACGGCGGAGGGAATGCCTTAGTTGCGGTCAAATGAGGATTGGCCCTGAGTGGGTCGGGGTTATTTGTGCGGCGGTCTATGAAAGGCCGCCGCTTTTTTTTATGTAATTGATGAAAAAATTGCATCAAAGCGGTAAGAATTCTTGCTATTGCATCCCTAATATTAATAAAGTCATATTCTCGCAAACTTGTGAATCGTTATTTATGTATAGCTCTACTGGAAAAAAATGGCGTTTGTTTCGTGCGTGGGCTGGTGGGCATCCTATCTGGTGCGCGTGGCAGGTGACTTACCGGTGCAATTTCCGCTGCAAGTTCTGTCATTACTGGTGCGATCCGCTTGGAGAAGCAGACGAGCCAACCGTAGCTGACTATGAACTTGGTGCACGGAAACTGGCTGGGTTTGGCACGATGATGGTTTCTCTTGCCGGCGGCGAGCCGATGCTCCGCACAGATTTGCCCCAGATTGTTTCGGCGATTGGGGAATATCATTTTCCATTTATTACAACCAACGGTTGGTTTGTTACGCGCGGCTCAGCGAGGGAGCTTATGATGGCAGGGCTCTGGGGAGTTTCTGTCAGCATAGATTACTCCTCAGCCCAAAAGCATGACAAACGTCGCGGCATGCAAGGGGCGTGGGAGCAGGCATGGAATGCGGTAGAGCTTTTCGCTGATGCACGCCAGGACTCTCACCAGCGGGTAAATGTTATCGCGGTATTGATGGACGACAACATCGACGAAATCGAAGAAGTCTGCGCGATGGCAGCTGAGCGGGGAGTATATTTCATGGTCCAGCCTTATGGACATCTTAAGGCAAATTCCAAGGCGTTCGCACACAATAATGGCCAGGTTTCGCCGAGGCTGCTCGAAATTCGAAGCCGATGGAGTAACTTTCTCTCGAATCCAAACTACCTAAGCCGATTTGATGATTTTCTAAACGGCGGTGTTCCCGGCTGCAAGGCTGGCAGGGGTTTTTTCAATATAGATTCCACCGGTGATATCGCAATATGCGTTGAGCGAAAAGACCAGCCGGCGGCAAATTTGTTTCGTGATTCTGCCGGGACCATACGAGACAACCTGCGCCGAGGTTCACTCGGCAACAGCTGCACCGAATGCTGGTATAACTGCCGTGGCGAAATCGAGAATCTTTACAATATTCGTGGCTTGATAAGTTCTTTGCCAACATTGTTTAACGACAGGGGCTCGCCAAAACTCGACAATCATCGCTCTTGAGGTGGGGAAAAAAGGAAAAGAAATCCCCGGTTATTTTGTATAATACCCCCTTTATGGTTTTCCCAAAGTTTAAGCAGTGTAATAATCTGAAATGAATGAGATACTTCTGGCACCGCCTCACCACCGCTGGCCGAGCAAGGGCTTTTTTAAGCGACTGCTCTGGAACGTCGCCGGTTCGTGCGCATTGGGAGGACTTTATTCGTGGCGGTTTGAGGATCACTGGCTGAGGATTGAAAAGCAGGAGATGCAGTTAGCTAACCTCGGGCCGGACCTGGACGGTGCCAAGCTGGCCCACATTTCAGACCTTCATTGTAGCCCGATAGTCCTGGAAAAGTATCTTCGCCAGTGCGTGGATGTTGTCAATGAAATGGATGTGGATTTCATCGCGATTACTGGCGATTTCATAACCGGACGTCGCTACTATGCCCGCCGGGCTGCTCGAATTCTTCGAAATTTAAAATCCCGCATCGCCACTGTCGCCTGTCTGGGCAATCACGATTACGGAATGTATCATCCGAAAGGATTCGGGCCCAAACACGGACTGGCCTATTTCGTCGCAGAGCAACTCAGCCATGCCGATATTTTTGTGATGATGAATGAGTCTCGCATATTCAGCCGAGGTAACTCATCTGTTCAATTTGTGGGTCTGGAAGATTACTGGTCCCCCAGGTACAACCCGTACCTGGCCTTCGAGATGAGTAATAAAGACCTTCCAACAATCGCGCTGTGCCATAATCCCGACCCCGCCTTAGAGATTGCCCGGTGCGGGGCAGACTGGATTCTTGCCGGCCATACTCACGGCACGGCAATATCCGATAATAAGCTTCAGGATTTTGTATTTTCAGCCGAAAATAAACAATTCGCAGCTGGCGAGTATCATCTGGGCGAAGATAAATACCTCTACGTCAACAGAGGAATAGGTTACGGAAGGCGCTTCAATATTAATTCCCGCCCGGAAATAACACTCTTTACACTTCGCGATTCGGCTAAATCGTTCTAACTGTATGGCAGATTTACTCTTGCCATAATCCCCAAGTGGCGTTAATATTCTCCGAACGCAGAAATAAAGATTTCGCAGTTCGAATACAGTTCAATGGAAAAAATCCTCAACGCAGAACAACTGGCAACAGCCCTGGACCGCCTCTACAAGGCGGTTCTTGCAAAATTGCCCAAAGATGAGCATATCGCAGTTATTGGGGTGCGTACGCGCGGAGAAACGCTCGCCCAGCGAATTGTCAAACGGCTCAGGGAAGAGCAAAGCGGCCTTGTCGTGGATCACGGTGTTCTGGATATCACATTTTATCGTGACGACCTTTCACGCCGCCGGGGAGCGCCGCTGGTGCGGGCAACTGAGATAGACTTCGACCTGGAAAATACCTGGGTCGTGCTGGTAGAAGATGTTGTCCATACGGGAAGAAGCATCAGGGCTGCGCTGGATGCACTTCACGATTTTGGCAGGGCGAAGGTTATACGCCTTGCGACGCTGATAGATCGCGGCGGCCGGGAACTGCCTATTGCGGCAGACTTCGTGGGTAAAAAGGTTCGAGTAGGCGAAAACGTTCGCGTGCAAGTCAGGTTGAAAGAGAACGATGGCAAAGAGGGTGTCTATGTCGTCAAAAAAAGAATCTAAAGCCTCAGCAACTCCTCTCCAACAGGACGAAGGGTTCATCTGGAGGCGGAAGGACCTTCTTGGCCTGGATGAGCTCTCTGCCGAGGAGATCACCCATATTCTCGATACCGCCGAGAGTTTCAAGGAAGTATCCACTCGTTCCATAAAGAAGGTCCCGGCCCTGCGAGGCAAGGTAGCGGCGCTGATGTTCTTTGAAGATTCGACACGTACCCGTATGAGCTTCGAACTCGCTGCCAGCAGGCTTTCTGCTGACACGCTTCTGTTTACCTCCAAGGGTTCGAGCGTCGCCAAGGGCGAAACCACTTTGGATACTGTCAAAAACATAGAAGCGATGGGGGTGGATATCTTTGTTGTCCGGCACAATCAGTCCGGTGCGCCGCATATGCTGGCCAGGCAAACAAAAGGTTCGATTGTTAATGCCGGCGACGGCCAACACGAGCATCCAACTCAGGCATTGCTGGATATATTCACTATTCGCCAAAAACTTGGCCGACTTGATGGATTAAAGGTCGCGATCGTTGGCGATATCGCACATTCGCGAGTGGCGCGGAGTAATATACTCGGACTCAAGAAACTCGGTGCCGAAATCATAGTAGTTGGCCCCCCGACGCTTGTGCCCAATGCCATAACGGCGATGGGCTGCGAGATATCACACAGCCTCGATGCCGTGCTTGAAGAAGTGGACGTAATAAACATGCTGCGAATACAGTTCGAACGGTTCGGCAGCAATCTCTTCCCGTCGGTTCGCGAGTACAGCAAGCTTTACGGCTTGAATGCCGAACGGCTGAAAAGGTGCAAGAAAAACGTGCTTGTAATGCACCCCGGGCCGATTAACCGCGGCGTCGAGTTGACAAGCGAGGTCGCCGACGGGCCAAACAGCTGCATTCTCCAGCAGGTAACCAACGGTCTGGCTGTACGTATGGCGGTCCTGTATCTGGTCAGTCAGGGAGTTGAATGAACGATATCCTCATAAAAAACGGACGCGTGATTGACCCGGCCAACAGTCGGGACGAAATTGCCGATGTGGCAATCGCCAAGGGCAGGATCGTCCGGATCGATAAGGTCGGCAAGGTTTCCGGCAAGGCCAGGCAGATAATCGATGCCAAGGGCAAGATAGTATGTCCGGGTCTTATCGACGTGCACGTCCACTGCCGCGAGCCCGGCCATGAGGAAGAAGAAACGATTGCCACCGCTTCGGCGGCTGCCGTTGCGGGCGGTTTTACTACGATACTGGCGATGCCGAACACGCATCCGCCGATGGATAATGAAACGGCTGTTCAGTATGTCATTCAGCGTGCGGCTAAGGCGAACCTTGCACGGGTCCTTCCTGTCGGCTGCATTACTACCGCCCGAGAGGGCAAAGAGCTGGCCGAGATGGGCACAATGCTCGAGGCTGGCGCGGTAGCATTTACTGACGATGGCTCGGGTGTCGATTCTACTTCCGTGATGCAGCGGGCGCTTCAATATGCCGGCATGCTGAATGTAGCCCTGATGCAGCACTGCCAGGACGTGGGCCTGTTCGGTGGTGTGATGAATTCCGGCGCTGTGGCGGTCAGGCTGGGCCTGAAGGGCATTGCCGCCTCGGGTGAGCAGATTATGCTCCAGAGAGATCTGGAATTGCTTAAACGAATCGGCGGAAGGTATCACGTACAGCATGTATCCAGTGCCGGAAGCGTGAAACTTATCCGTCAAGCGAAGGCGGAAGGGCTCAATGTTACAGCAGAGGCTACGCCGCATCATCTGCTGCTGACAGATGCCGCGTGCATGGGTTTCGACCCGAATTACAAGGTCAACCCCCCGCTGAGAAGTGCATCCGACGTAGCAGCCCTGCGAGAGGGGGTCGCCGACGGGACAATAGATTGCCTCGCGACAGACCACGCCCCTCACTCGAAAGAGGAAAAGGAACTCGAATTTGCTTTGGCGCCATTCGGCATTATCTCGCTTGAATGTGCCTTGGGGCTTTATGCCAAATCGCTTATTGGCGAAAAAATATTAGATTGGCCGGAACTTATCACTTGCCTGACGGTCAATCCCGCAAGAGCCATAGGAAGCGATTTGGGAAGGCTCGGGGTGGGAGCACCTGCCGATGTTACAATTATCGACCCCAAAAAACGCTGGACGGTCAACGTAAATAAGTTTGCTTCTCGCTCACGAAATTGTCCATACCACGGCTGGAAGCTAAAGGGCGCAGCAGTGGCAACAATCGTAGCAGGCGAGATTAAGATAGGCTCTAAGTACTGCGGATAAACTCTCTTTTTTGCAGCCTTGACACTCTAACTCCCCGGTTCTAAGCTTTAGACTAATATTTCGTTTTTTCAAAGCACTTTTCAACCAGGTCTGTTATGCCGAAGCCACCAGAAAAATTTTATCTTATGCGTTACGCAACGGCTGGGATCGAGTTCATAATTACCTTCGGTTTGCTTCTTTTCGGAGGTTTGATGCTTGACCATGCCATTGGCTCCGAGCCAGCCTTTACTTTAGTCGGTGGCTGCCTGGGTTTTGCCGGCGGTCTTTGTCGGCTCATAAGACAGGCGCGGCAATTGACTAAGTCCACCCAGTCGGAACAAGAGGACGATTCGTCTGGGACGGAAAATTAACGGAAAGGGGCCAAGATGTCCCATCAGCACAAGTTTTGTCTTTCTCTGCCGCAAATGCTCGGCTGGGTCTTGCCGATAGCTGTTGGCGTCGGGGTAGTTGGAATTTACCCGACCTGGTTGCTTGGCCAAAAGATGGCGCTTTGGGCGGAACTATCTGCCGGTCTGATTGCTCTGGTTATTATGCTGCTGAATGCTGCGGTGATTTTCCGCTCAGCCAAACGAGGCCCTGCGAAAGTGGCTTTCGCCTTTATTATGTCGGTTTTTCCGAGGGTAATTGTAAGTATCGGCCTGGCGTTGGCTGTTTGGAAGGTTTTTGAACTTCCGCACATGGTTGTGCTGGTTTGGCTGCTGATTTTTCATCTGGGCATACTGCTGGGCGAGAGCATCTGGCTGAGTAAGACGCTCAGGAGAGATTTCAGAGATATATTGCTCGAGCAGGAGATATCCGACGGCGAGCCGGAAAATGAAAAGCTAATGCCGCATAGCGAATTGTAAAGGAACATCGAATTGGTGGCTGCGACGTTCAATCTTATAGACCACATATCGGATCATCCCTGGCCCGGTTGCCAGGTCGAACTGTTCGGTATGAGTGTTACGCTTATGTCCAGCGGCATTGCGTCGATGTTACTCGTAGCCTTGATTCTTTGCAGCGTCATCGTGCCTCTGGCCAGGCGGAAAATGGATATCCCCACCGGCGCCAAGGGCGTACTTGAAGTTATAGTGGTTTTTGTGCGGGACATGATAGCTCGGCCTGCACTGCACGAAAAAGCTTACAATTTTCTCCCTCTGCTTTTGACGCTTTTCGTATTTATTCTCGGCATGAATCTTATCGGGCTGTTCCCCCTCGAGCCCATTTCCCATGCAATCGGGCTGGGCAAGACGCCAATCGGTATAACTCCGACGCAGATATTGACCGTTTGTGCGGGGCTTGCGAGCCTGTCGCTGCTTACGATTGTTTTCTGTGGACTCAGGAAGCAAGCTCAGGTTTTGCACGAGAAGCGAAGGGCGCCTTTTGTGCTGTGCATGTTGGTTTCACCTTTGTTATGGCTAAAGAGTCTGAGCCCCAAAATTGAGGGCGTAGTTGGCGTTTTTATATCAATTCCGCTGGCCTTTCTGGAACTCATAGGCGCCTTTGCCAAGTGTTTTGCACTGATGATTCGTCTGTTTGCCAACATGATGGCCGGCCATGCGCTGTTGGCTGTCATGATGATGTTTATTTTCCAGGGGCTGGCTGGGTGGATCGAGGGAAAGTTGAGCGTTATTTACATCGCCCCTGCGTGCATCCTGGCCAGCGTTGTCGTAAACCTGCTCGAACTGCTCGTAGCGGGCTTACAGGCTTATATTTTCACGTTCCTGACGGCGATGTTTCTGGGTATGTACGTCGAAGCCGAGAATTAGGATAGGCCCTTAATAAACAAAGATATTAGAAATATTTATTTTTCTCATATATGCGGTTTTGGTGTAGAATACCGAACTTTATACGCGCAAACGGAAACTCACTGGAGAATATGATGGAAAAGATTCTTAGATTAGGATTGGTTCTGGCAATTATTGGCCTGTTGGCCGCACCCGCATTATGTGCAGAGAAAGAGGCTGCCGGAAAGGCAGCAGAAGCGACGGAAAAAGTTTCCTGGCCGATGGCGGTAGCTGTTATAGGCACTTGCCTTGGCGCTGGCCTAGTTGCCATCGGTGGCGGATTGGGTATCGCCCGCATTGGTGCGGCATGCATCGAGGCCACCGCACGTCAGCCTGAAGCAGCCGGTGCTATGTTTGCCCCGATGATCATCACAGCTGCGATGGTCGAAGGCGGCATGCTTTTCGCCATCGTCGTCTGCCTGCTTGGAGTTCTCGGTATTTAGTTATCTTTTTGCCCGGTCTTTTGGGAGCGTCTCCCTGTGCGCAGAAAAAAGAACATATTGCTGAAGCTGACAGTCCTGGCAGTGTTTCTTAGCATCACTGCCGCTACAGCGATGGCTTCCGACGGTAGTGGCGAAGAACGTTTTTACTTTGGCGACCTGGGCCAGATGATCGCTGCCATAATTATCTTTATTCTCCTATTGGTCATATTGGGCAGGTGGGCATGGCGGCCTTTGATAAACCAGCTTCAGCGGAGAGAGATGCAAATCGCAGAGAAGGTAGAAAAGGCTGCAATTCGCGAACATGAAGCCCAGGACCTTTTAAAGCATTATAAAAACCGGCTGGATCGGGCAGATCAGGAATCACAGGAACTTCTCGCCAAAAGCCACCAACAGGCCATCGAGCAGCGAGAACAGCTTATCCAGCAGGCTCGACGGGAAGCGAATAAGAGCGTGATCACCGCGAAACAGGAAATAGATGAAGCCAAGCTCGAGGCCCTGGGTGAGCTTTCCAGGCAAAGTGCGAGCATGGCTGTCGATATCGCGGCAAAGGTACTTGGTAAAGCACTCAAACCGCAGCAACATCAGGAGCTTCTTGAAGAATCTCTTGAACAAATAAGCAAACAGTCGATTGGGGATTAATTTATGGTCAGCTGCGCCGGGCATGTAGATAGCGTCATGGAGCCAAAAACTTTGGCCCTTGCCGAAATCTATGCCGAAGCGCTTCTGGGATTGCTCGAAAGTGATGAGCGGGCTGAGTCGGCTGCTGTCCAACTGGAGGGGATTTCGGGTCTTCTGGATGAAATTGATGACTTCGAGACTCTCATTACCACCTCACTGATTGATGAGCATAACCGTCATCAACTCCTGCAGCGGATTTTCTCCGGCAGGGTGGATGAGCGTGTCGAGGCTTTTTTGGGCATACTTTCGCGGCATGGCAGGATGAATCTGCTTCGGGCAGTTGCCCAGAGTTTCAGAAAGCTCCTGAATATCAGGCAGGGCAGGCAGGATGTTACGGTAACCAGTGCGTTTGAGCTTAATGAGCTTCAACGGCGTGAGGTGATAGAAAACCTGCGCACAATGCTCAAGTCCGAGCCGATTTTAAAAACACATGTGGACGAGAGTTTACTGGGCGGGCTGGTTGTACAGGTAGGTGATAAGGTTTTTGATACAAGTGTAGCGTCGAGGCTAAATAGGATCGGTCAGCAGATTATGAATAGAGTCAGTAGTTAATTTTAAAACCGGGTGAACCTGGATGAAGTTCAAAGTAGATGAAATTGCGAGTGTGATCCGAGAGGAAATAGCCCAGTACAGCAGCCAACTTGACGTTTCGCAGGTGGGCAGGGTGCTTGAAGTGGGGGATGGCATTGCCCAGGTGTTCGGGCTTTCAGATGCGATGGCTGGCGAGATGCTCGAGTTTGAAAATGGTGCTGCCGGGCAGGTCTTCAACCTGGCGGAAAATTCTATTGGGGCGGTCATCTATGGTCCTTCAGACCAGATCAAGGCAGGCTCGGCCGTTAAGGCTACCGGAAAGCTGCTGAAGGTTCCTGTCGGGCAGGAGATACTCGGCAGGGTAGTCGATCCACTCGGAAATCCCATCGATGGGCTGGCGCCTTTCGAGTCGACGCAGGACCGGCCGGTGGAAATAGTCGCACCGGGTCATTCACAGCGAGAACCGGTAAGCGAACCTCTCACGACGGGAATAAAGGCAATTGATTCCCTGGTTCCCATCGGTAGGGGCCAGCGGGAACTCATAATCGGCGACCGAAAGACGGGCAAGACCGCGATCGCTGTTGATACTATTATCAATCAGGCCCACAGTGACGTAATCTGCGTTTATGTCGCTATCGGCCAAAAGGAATCAACCGTAGCCAATGTCGTTGAAACGCTTCGCGAGCATGGGGCCATGGAGCGGACGATTGTCGTTAGCGCTTCCAGTAGCGATCCTGCACCGCTTCAATACATCGCACCATACAGCGGCTGTGCAATCGCAGAGCATTTCATGTATGACCACGGCAAGGCCACCTTGGTTATTTATGACGACCTGACAAAGCAGGCAGCCGCTTACAGGCAAATTTCACTTCTGCTTCGCCGGCCCCCGGGAAGAGAAGCTTACCCCGGCGACGTATTTTACCTCCATAGCCGCCTGCTCGAGCGGGCCTGTAAGCTTTCCAATAAATATGTCATCGCCCCGGGAGATACTCCCGACGACGCCAGCGATATTAAAGGCATCGACGGAAAATTATATGAAGGGCCTCTGGGTTTGAAAGAGGCACAGGCGGAGATAAAAAAAAATGATTCCGAAAAAACCAAAATTCATCGCTTGCCCACTTCCGGCGGTTCGATGACAGCCTTGCCTATTTGCGAAACTCAGGAGGGCGAGGTTTCCGCCTATATCCCGACAAACCTTATTTCCATTACTGACGGCCAGATTTACCTCGAGCCGTCGCTGTTTTTCGCTGGCATTAGGCCGGCGGTTAATGTGGGAATTTCGGTCAGCCGCGTCGGATACAAAGCTGCCTGTGGCGCGATGAAGAAGGTTGCACAGAGCCTGCGTCTTGACCTGGCTTCCTATCGCGAGCTCGAGGCATTTGCCCAGTTGGGTATGGAAGTTGATGCAACCACTCAAAGACAACTCAACCGCGGCGACAGGATGGTTCGACTTTTGACCCAGCCGCAGTATCAGCCCATGCCAATAGCCCATCAGGTTATTTCAATTTTCGCCGGCACGAAGGGTTTTCTCGACGATTTGCCCCTTGAAGAGGTCAGCTATTTTGAAGAGGGCGTTATTGAATACATCAAGACAGAGTACGCTGACTTTTATGATGAATTTTCACAGGAATTGACATTGCCGAAAGACCGTGCCAAGAGGCTACGATTTCTTTTAGATGAATACAAAGAAGGTCCCTACAAGGACCAGCTTAAGCAGCGCAAGGCTGAATCTAAAAGTGAGTAAATGTAATTAGCGAAAGCTCAGAGAAATGGCAAAAGCCAGGAAAATACTTCAAAGAACCAAGGCTGTAAAAAACATACGAACCATCTCCAGCACGATGGAGATGGTTGCCACGGCCAGCTTTAAGAAGTCTCACAATCGTGTTATCGAAATGCAGCCTTACACCGATCGCCTCTCGGTACTGGTGGCCGATATTCTTTCGAGGAGTAACGGGAAAGTAGATCACCCTTTACTGAAAGAATCCGAGGACTTGAAGCGCGATGTGCTGATGGTGGTTACATCCAGTCGTGGCCTGTGCGGAGGTTACAACTCAGCCGTGCTGCATCTGGCTATTGAGCGATACAATCAGCTCAAAGAGGCCGGTTATGAGGTAGTTCTTCACGTTGTTGGCAGGAAGGGTGCTTCCTATCTGAAAAATCGCGGCTTCAAAATCGACACGGCACATCCTGACTTCGATAGTTTTCCGACATACGCCCAGGTCGGCAAGATCGCCCAGAATCTTATGGCCGATTTTCTTGCTGAGCGAATAAGCGGGCTGGAAGTGGCGTACACCCAGTTTTTCTCATCAGGCAGATTCGCCCCTGCCATAGGTAGGATACTCCCGCTTAGCGACATAGAAGCCAAACAACCCTGGTCGCCAATTGGCGGCGAGCGGGAGCCGTATGAATTGATACCGTCGGCAGAGGAAATTTTGCGAAATCTTCTTCCGGCTACTGCCAGGTTGAGACTTTTTCAGTCTGTTCTCGATTCTTCTATAAGTGAGCAGGTAGCCAGGATGTCGGCGATGCGGGCAGCCAAGGAAAATGCCGATGATATGATTAAGGACCTGACGCTCAAGTACAACCGCATGCGTCAGAGTCAGATTACGACGGAGCTTTCGGAGATAATCGGCGGTCGGGCTGCGATTGGTTAGTTTTAACGGAAAGAAAATAAATGCCAGGTACGGGAAAGGTAATACAGGTAATCGGTTCGACTTTTGATGCCGAGTTCCCCGAGCATCAGCTGCCCGGTATATATAACGCACTGCGTATCGACACGGACGTCGAGGTGGAAATTCACCTTACCGGCGAGGTCCAGCAGCATCTTGGCGGAGGAAAGGTTCGCTGCGTGGCGCTGGGCTCTACAGAGGGCATGGTGCGCGGCATGGAAGTTGTCGATACCGGCAAGAGCGTTGAGATGCCTGTGGGCAAGAATGTGCTGGGCAGAGTTTTTAATTTGCTTGGCGAGCCGATTGACGGCAAGGGGGAAATCGAGGCAGAGGAATACCGATCAATACACGCCAAGCCGCCATCGTTCGAAGCACTGACGCCAAAAAGTGAGATTTTTGAAACCGGCATTAAAGTTATAGACCTTCTCGCTCCGTTTGTCCGTGGCGGCAAGACCGGCCTGTTCGGTGGGGCGGGCCTTGGCAAGACAGTTATCATTCAGGAGCTGATAGCTCGCGTTGCAACCAAGCATGGCGGATATAGCGTGTTTGCGGGCGTCGGCGAGAGAACGCGCGAGGGCAACGACCTTTGGCTGGAAATGCAGGAGTCGGAAATCGGCGACACCGGCCAAAAACTGCTCGAAAAGACCTCCCTCGTATTCGGACAGATGAACGAGCCGCCAGGCGCCCGTCTGCGAGTTGCGCTCTCAGCTCTTACGCTGGCGGAATATTTCCGTGACATGGGCGGCGCGGAAACGCTTTTGTTTATAGATAACATCTTCCGTTTTTCACAGGCAGGCAGTGAGGTTTCCGCCCTGCTCGGCAGAATGCCGTCTGCGGTTGGATATCAGCCGACTTTGGCTACTGAAATGGGAGAACTGCAGGAGCGAATCACTTCGACCAAAAAAGGCGCGATAACTTCCGTACAGGCTGTTTACGTGCCAGCTGACGACATGACAGACCCAGCCCCGGCGACAGCCATTACTCATCTGGATTCGTTTGTCGTGCTGGATCGAGGTATCGTGGAAAAGGGCATTTACCCAGCTATCGACCCGCTGGCCAGTTCGTCGCGGATTCTCGATCCGCAATTTGTCGGGGAAGATCATTACGAAGTTGCACGCAGGGTTCAGCAGATACTTCAGCGGTACCGTGACCTTCAGGATATTATCGCAATTCTTGGTGTGGATGAACTGAGCGAAGAAGACAGGCAAACAGTTGCCAGGGCCAGGCGGATCGAGCGGTTCCTGTCGCAGCCGTTCTTCGTTGCAGAGGTATTTACCGGTAAGAGTGGCAATTTTACACCGCTGAGCGAGACTATCCGGTCGTTCAGGGAGATATGCGACGGCAAGTGGGACCATCTGCCCGAGCAGGCGTTCATGTACGTAGGGTCGATTGACCAGGCTGCCCAGCAGGCAGCTGAAATTGAAAACGCAACTGCGAAGGAGAATTTATAGATGGACATCTACGAAGCCATTAAAAATCGACACAGCACCCGTTCCTATCAGGACAAAGCGGTTGAAGACGACAAACTCAAGCGGATATTAAATGCCGGCCGGTGTGCTCCGAGTGCCCGGAACCGCCAGGAATTGAAATTTATTGTTGTTCGAGACTCACACCTTCGTAACGCACTTGCTGCAGCCTCGAATCAGCCATTTGTGGTGCAGGCACCGGTAATCATCGCTGTGGTCGGCCTGACGCCGGATGAAAAAATGCATTGCGACATCCCGACGGATCCGGTTGATTGCGCAATCGCCATAGACCATATGACACTGGCTGCGGTTGCCGAAGGCCTCGGGACGTGCTGGGTCGGGCATTTTGAGCAGGGACAGTGTAGGCAGGTTCTTTCCGTACCAGATACGGCAAAAATAGTCGAACTCTTGCCCCTGGGTTACCCAGCCGGCGAACCGGTCGCCAAAAACCGAAAGCCGCTTGAAGAGATAGTCTGTTACGATCAGTTCAAATAGGGAGCTTGTGTTCAGGTGGCGAAGCGACAGAGGCCATTTAATTTAGAAGTTTTCACTGCCGAAGGCTGTGCCTGCAAAACTGACGCCCTTTGTGTGGTGTTTCCTGCTTCTGACGGCCAGGTCGGTGTTCTTGGCGGCAGGGCGGCGATGGCGGCGGTTATAGGCTCTGGCGAGTTGCGAATTCGAACTCAACAGGAAGAACTCTCTTACTTTGTTTACGGTGGTTTCGCTCAGGTTCGTGAGAATTTGATGACTATTCTTACGGAAGAATGCACCAGTCCTGCAGAACTTGACAGAGAGGTTGTCTGGGAAGAAATTCAACAGGCCAAGAAATTGCCGATAGATACCGACGAGGCTGTCGAATTTCGGGAAAAGGCACTCTCGGCTGCTAGAAGCAAGTTCAAATTGGCACAAAGACAACACAAGACGACTCTATTTTACGAAGAATGAAAAAACTTCTTATCGGAACCCGTCGCAGCTTGCTTGCCCGCGCCCAGGCACAAATTATTGCCGACGCTATCAGTTCTCAATTCAAAGATATCAGTGTCGAGCTTGTCTTGATAGTTACTACCGGCGATAAGACTGCCGGGCCATTACAGATTGTCGGCGGCAAAGGTTTATTCACGGCTGAGCTCGAAGAAGCCCTTCGAAAAGGCGAAATAGATATTGCCGTTCATTCCGCCAAAGACTTACCTGCCGTGATGGCTGAAGATTTTGCAATCGCTGCGGTTCCAAAAAGACAAGACCCTCGTGACGCGTTAATCTGCCCGGCTGGCGGTATTGAAGATTTACCTACAGCTGCCCTGGTCGGCACGAGCAGCCTTCGCCGAAGCGCACAACTGAAAATGCTCAGGGCCGACCTGAAAATTGAACCGATACGCGGCAATATAGATACGCGGATTAACAAGGTTCTCGAAGACAAGAGCCAATTCGATGCCACCATTCTAGCTATGGCTGGGCTAATACGTAGCGGGCTGGACCGTGAGTATGAATCAAATATCTTTCCGCTTGGAGAGGAAGTATTCATTCCGGCTGCGGGGCAGGGCACTTTGGTTGTCCAGGCTCTGGCTGACAATAAACATCTCATCGATAAGCTCGGTTTTCTTGATGATGGCAAGTCACGAGAAGCACTTTTGGCAGAGCGCAAAGTATTGCAGCAGTTGGGCGCAAGCTGCAGAAGTTGCATTGCTGTATTCATCAATGAGGAAAATTCGACATGGCGCAGCCGGGCCATGATCGCCCGTCCTGATGGGAGCGGGATGATTAGTTTTGATGTCAGCGGAGCAAACTGCCAGGAAGTTACAGATAAACTGCTAAAAAATTTAAACGACGCGGACGCAGCTAGTTTGCTTTGTGGCGAGTGAATCTTATGCTATAATCACAAAGTGTTTTAAGTTTTGTATTTCGCCGGTATTACTTAAGTGAATATGGCAGAGAAAACAGAAGTACGGAAGTTGTTGGTTCTTACCGGCCCTGCCTTGGAGTCGGAGGGGATCCTTAGTCTCTTAAAAGACCACTTTGAAATCCACCAAGCTAGGGAACTGGATGAAGCTATCCATTTCATGCGCAGCTCTCACTTCGATGCTGTTCTTGCAGAGACAGCAGATTTTTTGCCCCTGGAGCGTGGTATTGTAACTCAACAGGCAGCAACTGTGCTCGATACCGTTGGCGATGGCGTTTGCATTGTCGGACCTGGCGGTGAGATGGTTTGGGCAAATCGCCCCCTTAAAGATTATCCCAAGGAGATTACCGATCCTTTGAGCAATGTTTGCAAGGAAGCCTACGAGGAATTCGCGACTCACGGAATAAGTGAGAAGGGCAGGCGTTATTCCTTGATGACCGAAGACGGCAAGTATTTCGAGGTACTTTGCTCGCCTATAAGAGATCGGCGCAATCTTCTTAAACAGGTTGTCGCGGTAGTTGTGGACGCTTCACACCAGCGCCGCCAGCAGCAGAAGCTTAACGCCATTGACCGGGCAGGCCGCGAACTTGTCAGCCTTGAGGTAAGCGAGAGCAGTAAAAAAGACCCGATCCAACGGTTGAGTCTTGTACAGGAGGGGGTCATTCATTGTTTCAGGGAGGTTTTGAATTATCAGCATTTCACCGTGCTTTTGCTGAACCAGCGAACAAATGAGCTTGAGATGCTTATTTCAGAGGGTTTGGACATGGAATGCGAAAAGCACCAGCTTTTCGCCAGCACGGAAGATAATGGCATCTGCGGATATGTTGCTGCCACCGGACATAGCTATATCTGCCATAATGCCAAGGAAGATCCTCGATATCTGCCCGGCCTGAAGAATGCGAAAAGCTCGCTGACTGTTCCGCTTAGGCTTCACGATGAGGTCGTTGGAGTGATGAATATTGAATCTCATCGGCTCGCATGTTTCAGCGAGGACGACAGGCAGATTGCCGAGATTTTCGCCAATTATATCGCTTTGGCCTTAAACATGCTCAATCTGCTGGTTGTGGAGCGGCACACCACACATACGAAGATAAGCGGTTCGATATCTGCTGAGCTTTCCGGCCCGCTGAATGACATAATCACAGAAGCAACTGAAGTCATGGAAGATTATATCGGCCTGGATGATTTGCGTGGCAGGCTCAATTCCATTATCGACAGTGCGACCAAGGCCCGCACGGTTGTTGGCCAGCTTACCAAATCGCCCGAATCTGGAGTGCTGTCCATGCCTTCAGAGCCAGCGCAAAAAGACCCTCTCCTGGTGGGCAAGAAGGTTCTGGTCGCTGACGATGAGGAGCTTATAAGGCAGACAGTTTCCGACGTGCTTTGCGACTTCGGCTGTATTGTCGAGCTGGCGTCTGACGGAGCACAAGCCCTTGAGATGGTCGCTTCGTGCGATTTTGATTTGGTGATATCAGATATCAAGATGCCATCCGCTTCGGGATATGAGGTGTTTGCCGCGGCGAAGAAAAAGAATCCCAGTACAGGTGTTATCCTTATAACGGCCTTCGGCTACGATCCAAATCATTCAATAGTAAAGGCAAATAAGGAAGGACTTGAGTCGGTCCTTATGAAACCTTTTAAGGTCAAGGAACTCGTCGACGGGTGCCATGCGGCACTTTGCCAGTCAGAATAAAGCTTACCTAACCGTTACATTCTTCCCCTTCCTCACAATTGCTATTTTTTCTCCAACCTTCTCATTGAGTGTCGGTTTAATTCCCTTCTAACTATTTTTAAAAAGCTTTGTGGTTTGTTGGCTTTGGTTGATTTTAAATTCTAAATTTTACTTAAGAGCGCTTTATGAAAAGCCCGTTTTTTTAAAGCGGCTGCGCCTTTTCGAGGAAAGGCAGAATTCCGCCTTATAAATCTATAAGACTTTTAAATGCTTAATTAAGGCCACACAGAAAGCAACCGATAACTCAATTGGATATGTTTTCAGTAAAGAGACTTTGATAGTGCTACGCAGGCGAACTGTATGTCGCTGCGAGAATCTCAGTAAAGCAGTCCTTGAAGGGAGGTGACGCAAATGCTGAGGACGTGCTGGCCACATTTTCTGCGGTTGAAAAAGGCAAACACCGTTGGGGTTGAAGAGTTTTTCCGGCCAACGGATCGGCTAATTGGATTGGCCGGTGAAAACTAAAAAGCACCACCAAAGTCAAAACAAAATGGAGAAATCGTTACACGGAAGTTTGGAAATGAAAGAAAGAAGTAAGAATTTTGGAGGCTAGTTTCATGAATAATAAAGGTTTTACACTTGTTGAAATTCTGATCGTCGTGATCATCCTTGGCATTTTGGCCGCTATCGTTATTCCTCAGTTTACTGAGGCATCGAACGACGCCCGCGAATCTGCCCTGGCAAGCGACCTTCAGACCGTTCGCAGCCAGGTCGAGCTGTTCCATGTCCAGCATGGTGATGTGTATCCCGGCGAAGACGACAATGACTTTGTGTCACAGCTGACCAGCAAGACTGACTATGACGGCACTGTCAATGCTTCTTCGGGTGCGTATGGTCCTTACCTGCAGAAGTTCCCGAGCAATCCCTTTATCAGTGGTGCAACGGCTGATGACGTGACGACTGAGGGTACCGCAGGTAGTGGAAGCACCGGTTGGTTCTGGAATGCTACCACAAACCAGATCAAGGCGAATGACAGCACAGCTCACGCTGCCTTGTAATTGGTATTGAAGGTGTGGAGGTAACGAAACCTTCATTCCTTTAGCGTTGGATTAAACTACCCGGCCGAGGTCAACAGCCATATGACCTCGGTCGGGAAAACTTTTAAAGAAACAGCCAGTAAAATGAATAAAAAGACAAACAGGCACGCGTTTACGTTGGTAGAGCTACTGATAGTCGTAGTGATATTGGCTATTCTTGCCGCTATTGCGCTGCCCAAATTGTCTAACGCATCGTCGCAGGCGCGAAACGCTATGCTTGCCGATAATCTGAGAATTATCCGAACACAGATTGCGGTTTTCAGGGGGCAGCATTTGGGAGTCTCTCCGGGTTTTCCGGATGGTGACGCTGATTCCACACCTACCGAGTCAACTTTTGTAGCTCATATGACCATGTCGTCTAATAAGGCTGGCGAGGTGGCCAGTGTCGGAACCGATGGATATGGCTTCGGCCCGTACATGAGTAGCATTCCGCTTAACCCGGTCAACGACAAATCGACTGTACAAATTATTGGTAATTCCGCATCGATTCCAGGTGAGGGTGATGACTCTCACGGTTGGATATATCAGCCTTCCACATCCATTTTCTTTGCTGACAGCAACGGCGAGGATGAAAACGGAAAAGAATATATCGACTATTGACGCGTTAAATGAGGAATTTAACAGGAAAACTCGAGCATGGCTTTACCTTAATCGAAGCTCTGCTGGCAATAGTAGTTCTGGCGATGGCAATAACGGCCATCACCATGCCATTTACTGTCGGCGCACAGAACGAGCAGGAAGATGCTCGTCGTACACTGGCGCTAAGTTTGGCTCAGGAGATGATGGAGGAGATACTCGCTCAGCCATTTGAAGATCCGCATGGCTCGAGCAACCCTGGCCCTGAAGCTGGTGAGAGTTCACGGGCCCTTTTTGACAATATTGATGACTATGACGGGTATGTCGAGACAGATGGAAATATTTCCGATATTGATGGCGAAAAAATGGACGACCAGACGGCTGACGGCATGTCCAGGCATTCCTCGGCCGAATATGTCTATGTCAGCGGACAGGACACCTCAGACGACCCGACCTTTATCCGCGTAATGGTGGAAATACAGTATCGAGGCAAGCCCATGGTCGTACTTACAAGGCTGGTTTATTCCCTTTGATAGGGAGGATATTGAAATGACAAGGAAAACAATAGCATTCACGTTGATGGAAATGGTTATGGCCGTGACTGTAACTTCCATCACCGGCCTGGCAGTGGCGACTGTTTCATACTCCCTCTCAAAAGCCAACGAAAACAGTCAGGAGTTTTACGAATCCATCCAGACCGGCAGAACGGTAGTTTCACGCGTGCAAACGATGCTTCGCAAGGGGAGGCTGGTGACCTGTACAACGCAGGATTCGGCAATGATCTGGGCGGAAGATTCTGATGAAAATGAAATAATTAATCTGACAGAGCTGAGAATCGTTAAATATGACAGTAATACGCAGATAATTAAAGAATACCGCGTAGTATTGCCCAACAATAGCGGCATTCGGGCCAATAATATTGAGTTGCCGCTCTCTGTGGCTTCCCAAAGCTACTGCATAGAAAAACTAATAGTCTATCCATATGTCACCTCAAGCGTGATTGCGGAAAATGTCAGGGAATTCTCAATAGATACAGATGTCCCTGCTCCGCTGGCCAGATTGCTCACAATAAAAATGGTGGTAGGGGAGGATGATCAGGATATCACTTTGCGCAGCGCGGTAGCTATGAGAGACGATATGACAGATCAGATTGGTCTGGCCGATGGCGAGTATGTTTTGGCTGAGTCGGGTGAAAGCGACGACGATGACCGTGGGTCTGTTTCTTCAGCGGCAATAGTTCCTCTATTTGGTCGTTAAAAGACAAAGTAATTCCGGTAAGAATTTTTAGCGAATAAAGGTAATCGCAATTGAGAAAATGAGAAAACGGAAAGATAGACAATCTGGCTTTTCACTAATACTGGTGCTGATTGTGGTGGCAGCGTCGGTGATACTTGGGCTTGGTTACCTTACAAGTGCCTCGATTAAGCTCGTTTGCTCTGACAATATGGTCAAGTCCGGGCGGGCAAAATATCTGGCTGAGTCTGGCCTGCAACACGCATTTTATACGTTGCAGAGCGATTCGGAGTCACTGTCGGATTCTTCTGAATCTTCTCCGATTGGCCCGTTTTTTTCAGATGGTACAAACGACAGTTATGTTTTCTATGCCGTTCCTGACACGGATATCCAGGGTCAATACCTGCTGGTAGCCAAGGCAACTGTCGGCGGAATTACACAGACAAGCTCCGTAACGGTCTACTATGCAGGTGCTTCGCAAATCAGCAATGAGCATGCAATTATCATTGGAGGCGGTCAAGCCTGGTTGCCAGTAGGTCTTACGCTTAATGGCGATGTTCATATTAACGGCAATTTAATTAATTTCTCGGGCATAGATGGAAACGCTTCTGCCGAAGGCATCATCTGGGACCCATACGGCCGTATCTCAGGTGATACGACACCAGGAACCGATGAATATGAATTTCCGGAAGTTGAATGGGACGATTATTTAAATTATGCCATCAATAACCAGTCCAATGCAGCCGTTTCAACAACGCTTAAGGACCTAAAGTCTGACAACAAAATTGTAAAAAAAGGCGCAATAACAACCAGCAATGTCGGTGGCGTTGTACAGTTGGTTCCTAAAGAAGCCAAAAAAGGTTACGTCAAAATAAAGAAAAACGTCGAATTCAATGGGACATTGGTAATCGATGGCGACCTGATTCTTGACGGTAAGAATATAGAAATCACGCCAGTGGAAGGTTTCCCTGCGATTGTTACTTCTGGAAGAATCTACATAACCAAAAATGCCAAAAATGTTGTCCTTGACGGTCTGGTTGCGGCTTCCGGCGGAATCCTGCCGTATGGCAGTAAAGTCTATAAATCCAGTACGACAATCAATGGCGGCCTCGTCAGTGATACCCGTGGATACGATTTCAGTCTGCCGGGCAGCCATACACTTAACTACGATGCGGACAAGTGCACCATATATGATTTCAGCAGCGGGGCTGAACTTCCTGAAATAGAGATTATTGAGTGGAACGATTAAATCGAAGGAGAATTTAGATGTCTTCTGAGAAACCAAAAATTCAGGTTAAAGTCGACTCTTACACGCGCGCCTGCCTTACAGCTATCGCGATATTGCTTTCTGTTTTGATTGTGGGCCTATGGGCAGAAGCGCCATCGATATCTCCCGACGCAATCGCGGGAGAAGTGCTGTTCGATTCCGGCGCTCAGCGAAACGAGATAGTTGACGTTCAGAAAGAGGCAAATAAAAAGCTCGGAGAGCTTATAAAGCTACTCAAGAGCGGTGAAGTGCGGGTCCAGCTAATTGAGCCTGCAGAAAGGGTTTCCGGAGTGAAAAATCATGATATACCAAAGGGCAAAAAGTAGTCTAAGTAAACGGGCATTTACACTGGTTGAGGTCTTGGTCGTCATAGTTATCTTGGCGATAACGGCTGCGGTTGTTGTTCCTAGCATCATATCTACAAAAGACTTACAAGTCATTGCTGCTTCCAGAGTCCTCGCCAGCGACCTTCAATACGCCCAAAATGCGGCAATTACCAACCAGGCGGATATAGAGGTAGATTTCAGCACTTCCGGGGAATCTTATTCTTTGTCTAACGAAAGTGGCACTCTGATTCATCCGATTACTAAAAAAGCGTATTCGGTAGATTTCGATTCGCAGAGCGAATTTGACCAGGTCAATATCGTTGCTGCGAGTTTTAACGGATCTGGTACGGTGACGTTTGACGCCTTGGGCGCTCCGGATAACGCTGGAACCGTTACGTTGCAGGCAGGTTCGCATGTGTATCAGATCGACGTGGCTGCTGCCACGGGAAAAGTGACTGTTACAGCTGTTAATCCCTAGGAGGTTAACCAGGGAATGGTAAAGATGTTAAAGAAAAATAAGTTCAGCCCGATAGCACTGGATATTGGCAGTGACTCTGTAAAGATGCTTCAGATGCAGAAGTTCGGCACGAGTGTATCTGTCAATGCCTGTGGTATTTGGAAATTCCCGTCCGGCATGTCGGAAAACGCTTCAACTCGCAGGGAAATGACGGTAAACGCGATACAGGAGCTTTTGCGTAAGCACGATTTTCAAGGGAAGTGGGCTGCCTCAGCCTTGAACTGTAGCGAAATGGCGATCAAGAACGTTCGCTTGCCTCAGATGTCCGAGCAGAAGCTCACCGGCGCTATCAGGAATGAGGCCCTGGAACGCTTCGGTTGGGATGTTCCGGACGATCAGCTGAAATATTTGAAGGCTGGCCAGGTTCGCCAGGGTACGGAAACCCGCGAGGAAGTAATTATGCTGGCAGCCAAAGAAGACATTGTAGAAAAGCATTTGGCACTTTTAGACGAAGTTGGTCTGAAAGCTGCCCATATCGATGCTCTGCCGGTTGCGGTTTTCCGTGGCTTTGAACGTTTCCTTCGTCGCCAGGCTGACGAGAATGCAGTTACAGTTCTGGCTGATGTCGGATTTGGCGGAACCCGGGTTATCGTCGCTCGCGGCAGACAAATCGTTTTCATCAAGCATATAGATATTGGTGGCAGAAAATTCACTGACGCCGTAGCTGGCCAATTCAATCTGAGTATCGAAGAAGCAAGTGATCTTCGGTTGAGGCTGTTGAAACAGCAATCTTCAAACCAGGATGAAGCTGCCGTTGATCCGGATCAGATGGGCAACGATGCAAATTCTGTTAATTGGACGATACATGATGCGGTCCGCAGTGAAGTTGAGATGCTTGCAAAGGAAATAGCTCTTTGTATGCGTTATTGCTCGGTCACTTTTAGAGGCCTTCGCCCGAAGAAGATCCTGATGACTGGTGGAGAGGCTTACGATAAGCCGCTTTTGGAGCTTTTGACGGAGAACCTGGGAATCGAGTGCGAGGTAGGCCGGCCGCTCAAGGGAATAGACGTTTCAAGTATGGATTTTGGTTCAGACCGTCGTGGCGTATTGGCCGAGTGGGCCGTTACAGCCGGATTGGCAGTGAGAGGTCTGGACATCGAGCACGATTTAGAGGTCGACAATGGACAAAGTAGACTTTCTGCCTGAACGAATTAAGATTCAGCGGGCCAAACGAACCCGTTTGAAACACCAGAGCTTTTGGCTGACTGGTTGCGTACTGCTATTGGCAGTTTGGGGCTATATCCGCCAGGATACCATCTCCAGCGCCAAGGCTGAGCTTCGCTTGCTCAACGATCGCTCCAGCAATATTCAGCAGCAGCTGGTTCTTCGGGCTTCGCTGGAAAGACAGCAAAATGAATTGCTGCTCAAAAAGCGGGTAGACGACGACCTTGGAAGCAGGATCAAGGCTTTGGATATTATTTCAGAGATGGATCAGCTTTTGCCCGAAAGCATGGCTTTTACGGATATGAAATTGGAAGTGAGCGAAATTCGCATACCAATCAAGCCGGTTACTAACAAGAACATGCGGGCTTCGAGGTCCAGCAAGAAAAAGGTCAAAAAGGAAAAGGTAGTAAAGCGCATCCAATTAAAACTCAAAGGCGTCGCGCCAACGGATGTGGATGTGGCGAATTTTATCGGCCAACTTTCAGCAAGCCCACTTTTCGAAGATGTGAATATGGGCTATGTCAAGACAGTGGATTTTAGAGGCAGGGCGGCCCGGGAATTTCAGGCCAGCTGCTTTGTTATTAGATAGCCGGAGGCAGTGCGAATGTTTCGTTTGACAAAAGATGACTTTCTGGTTGTGGGAGTTTTGGTGGTAATTGTCATTACCGCGACTTTCCTGATTTTCATGCCCCAGGGAAAGAAGCTGGACAATGTCCGCGAGCAGATTTCCTCCCAGAAAATGGCTCTTGAGTCGGATTCCATGAAAGCCTCGGTTGTTCCGACAATGGTCAAACAGGTCGAGGATATGAAAAAGCGGTACCAGGACTTTGACCGTCGTCTTCCCAAACAGAAAGAACTTGCCGGTTTCCTTCGGGACATCAGCGATAACCTCAGGCAGGAAGATATCCCGAATATTGAAATCGAACCGGGAAATCCCAAGCCCGAAGAACTGTTCCATACGTTGCCGATAGTTATGCGATTTAAGGGATCGTATCTTTCGCTGGCCCGCTTTCTTAAACGAGTAGATCAGATGGAACGTCTGACAAGAGTGCAGGAATTGAACATAGCCCAAAGTAAAAATCGTGATGAAACCGGTTTGGAAATAGAGCTTCATTTGAATATCTATTTCACCAAGAGCTAGGTAATAAAAAAATGGCTGATTCAAGTAATAACATTCAGGACATGAAGCAAAGGTTAATCCTGGAGCTCAAGCAGGACAAGAAACGAGCTGCGATCCTGGCAATTGTTGCAATAGTCGGAGTGGTAGTTATTGGCAAGTTTGTTGTAAAGCAAATGACTCCGTCGGAGGTTACTGCTGCCGGTTCTGGAAACGCTGTAGTTTTCCCGTCTTCTCCCAGAGAGGCTGTTACGGCATTTGAAGACCTTGATATTGCGGAAGATGACGCACCGGCAAGAAGGAATATTGTCAGACGAGAGAATTATTCTTTCACACGGGACATCTTTTTACCTAATCCGGAATTTTTCCCGCCACAGAAGGGCTCCATGAACGGTAAGGCTTCAATTACTGATGTTCCGGATGAAGTCGATGAAACCGAGATGGCGATTCAGGTTATTCAGGCACAGGCTCAAGCGCTTGTGCTGCAAAGCACGGTTATTTCAGCAACACCAAGTGCAATTATTAATGGACGAGTTTTGAGAACAGGTGAATGGATAAGCGGTTTTAAAATAGTCGAGATAACGTCTCACTCTTGTATAGTCGAAAAAGACGCAGTCAAGATAACTCTTGAGATGCAGAATTAGTTTTTAGTGCTTGCGGTTGGGCGCGCTTGAGGAAGCGCAAAACAAAAATTTTTAACGCTGCTTTGGAAGCGGCAAACCAGTAAGGAGTTTAGCAATGAACGCAATGAACTTAACCACGCGAATGGGGCGGGCAATTTTGGTGGCAGCTGCCGTTTTGCTTTGCTTTTGCACGGTTGCCCTTGGCCAGGAACAATCCACGCCAACGACTCTTCCTACATCCGCACCGGCGGATAATGGAGAATTGAATGAAGGCGTAAATGAGTCCCAGCCAGGAACCTTTGAAATCCACGTTCAGGAAGCTGATCTTCGCGGCGTTCTTCAGCTGCTCAGTACACAGGGCAAGAAGAACATCATCGCCACGAAAGAAGTTACAGGCAGTGTTACTGCTGATCTCTATAGCGTGACCTTCAAAGAAGCTCTTGAAGCGGTACTCAAGGCGACCGGCTTTGTCTACATCGAAAAAGGCAATTTTATCTATGTTTATACCCAGGAACAGAAAGATAAGATTGTAAAGGCAGAGCAAAAAACCATCACAAAGACCTTCCGCCTATACTACATAACCGCAGCTGATACCAGGACGCTTGTTTCGCCGGCACTTTCGAGCGAAGGAAGCATCTCTGTAACACCAGCAGCGGCTATGGGCATCAAAACCTCTACGGAAGACACCGGCGGCAACACTTATGCCACCGAAGACGTTTTGGTTGTCAAAGACTACGAAGAAAACATTCGTAAGATTACACAAATCATAAGTGAATTGGATGTCAGGCCTGACCAGGTTCTTATCGAGGCCACATTACTGCGGGCTACTCTGAATGAGGACAATGCCCTGGGTATTGATTTTCAGACTCTCGCCGGCGTCAACTGGAATGCGTTTGGTTCTACAACTCCGGGAGTACAGGATCTGACAACAGGCACTGCGAACGTCGGCGATCTCGATCTTGCTGCAGCCACTTTCAGAACCGACTTCAACACTGGTATTCCTGCCGGCGGCATGACGATAGGCTTTATCGCCAACGATACAGCCTTCTTTGTCCGGGCTTTGGAAACGGTTACCGACGTTACGGTTATGGCCAATCCGAAGCTGTTGGTTGTGAACAAACAACGCGGCGAAGTCATGGTTGGTAATCGTAGCGGTTACATAACAACGACAGTAACCGAGACGGTTGCGACACAGACGGTCGAATTCCTGGAAACTGGTACCCGACTGGTCGTTCGTCCGTATATCGGCAAGAACGGTTATGTGAGAATGGAAATCCATCCGGAAGATTCCTCTGGTAGTGTTACCGATGGTCTGCCGAATGAAACCACTACAGAAGTAACCTCGAACGTCATGGTCAAAGACGGCCATACTATCGTTATTGGCGGCCTGTTCCGTGAGCGTACAGAGGATGGGCGTGCTCAGGTGCCGTTAGCAGGGAACATTCCGTATCTTGGTACACTGTTCCGCAGGACAGTTGATGAAACGGACCGTGAAGAGGTCGTCATTATGATTACTCCCCGTATCATCCAGAACGAAGCTGACGAAGCAATATCAGAGCAGCTCAAAGACGATGCTGAGCGGTTCCGTGTCGGACAGCGTAAAGGCCTGAGGTGGTGGGGCAGGGATCGCCTTGCACAACAGCATTTGCGTTGGGCACGCAAGGAACTTGCAGCCGGTGATCGCGAAAAGGCACTTTGGAACATCGATATGGCCTTGTCGCTTCAGCCGCGTATGGAAGAGGCAATTCGCATGAAGGAACGCCTTACCGAGAAGGCTTACTGGGCTGACGAGTCGCAATATTCCGCAGCCAAGTACATCATGCAGAGAATGGCCGTTCAGGGTAGTCTGGATAAGCCCGTCGAACGTGCGATTCCATGGCGTAAGCCAAGAGATGGCGAAAAACTCGAGGCTGATGTCAGAGATGCGCTGGGCGTTAAACATCGTCCGGAAGATCCGATACTTCCCAATAATGCTCCAGTCAGGCCGGAAGCAGACAGGCCTAAGGAATAAGGCTATTTTTTTCGCCTTGGGTGTTAATTTGGGAATTATAAGAAATTTAGATAACTAGAACATGGAAGTTTGGAGCTTAACCATGAAGAACATAATCATAATAGCGATACTGATAGGAACTCTGGTCGGCTGCAATCAGTTGACCGTGAGTGAGGCACGAGAGGAAGCCTATGGACGCTGGTTTGAGGTTCGTGCCAAGACACTGTGCAGCCTGGGCGAAGAGCAGCTTAAGGTTGGCCAACTTGATCAGGCTGGTATCAAGGCCCAGGACGCGCTGGCCCTCAAGGAAGATTTCTTCGAAGCACGTATCCTTTTGAGCAAAGTCTATATCGAGCAGGGCCACTATGTCGCTGCCAAGGCCCAGTTGGATAAGGCCATTGAGTTGAACCCAAAATCTACCGAGGCCATGTACCTGACAGGCGTGGCGCTGGAAAAAGACGGCAAGTGTGAACAAGCCCTCAAATACTACCGCAAGGTCCACAGCCTGGACAGTGAAAACCTTTCTGCTGTGATGGCTGCGACCGAGGTGCTGGTTGCAATGGGTCGCATCAGAGAGGCCCAGCTCAACATCGAAAGCTATACCAGCATTTCAGGCGATGAGCCGGGTATCTTCGAACTGGCTGGACGTATTGCAATGATGCAGAAGGAATATCGCAAGGCTGCCGGTTTTTTCAGCCAGGCCAGCGATATCAATTATCAACATATTGGTTACAGGGAATCGCTTGCCCGTGCCCAGTTCAAGGCAGGTCTGTATCCACAGGTAATCGAAACAATAGAGACACTGCTGGACTCGAAGGACTATAGCGCAGGTGCATGGGTCTATACCATGCTTGGTGACAGCTATATTGCAGCGAGCAAGCCTTACAAGGCACGCAATGCATATTACAAGGCCAGCGAACTGGACCCAGAAAATCCGGGCGTTTGGTCGAACATAGCCAAGTCTGCTATAGCGCTCGGTGATATGCATCGGGCTGTAATTTCCGCAAGGCAGGCACTTCAGATTGATGATGGTTTTCTGGATGCGACCATTCTTTTGGGTTACGCGATGATAGAAAACGGCCAGTCCAGTGCAGCGATAAAAATTCTAAATCGATCGGTTTCGATACACCCCAAAAGCTCTGCGCTGCTGTGCCTGCTTGGCAGGGGGTATGCAGCTATAGGTAAAGATCAGGAAGCAAGGAATTGCTTTGCCCAGGCATTGCGAGTCGATCCGGAAAATGAACTAGCCCGCGAGCTTTTAGAAAAGAGGGAAGTAACCGAGCTTTCAAAGTTGGACTAATGTCACAAAAGAAAGCTTGATCAGGAGAAAACGGTGACGACAGCTAAAAGACTGGGACTGACAACGATTGTACTTGTATCGCTCGGGGCGGGTGCTGCTTACTACGCCACGATGATGGCGATGCAGGGACACATTGTTCCTCAGACGGGGTTCAATTTCCTGGTTCTCGGTCTTGTGGCGTCGCTTACCGTTTTGGTGCTGCTTGTTTTCTGGCGAAGCGTACATCGCGCGATTAACGGAATATCGTCACAGCTTGAGGAGATGGCCAAGTCCGGCCAGGTCGGGCTGGTGATGGTGGAAGGAACTGAGGAATTGGCCAAGATAACAAGGCCTTTAAATGAGTTCCTCACAACCATCAGAAACCGAACCGAAAAGCTTCGTGGCGAGAATCGTGAATTGCAGATCCAATCGCGAATAGCCGCTGCCGAGAAACATCATACCGAGGCGATTATATTCTCGATTTCGGATGCTGTAATAGTGACCAATCGTTTCGACGAGTTGATACTGGCTAACGAGTCTGCCGAGAAGTTGTTGGGCTTTAAGCTTGATACATCACTGCGAAAGAATATCGATCGCATTATTTCAGACGGCACGCTTGTGCGGTTGGTTCGCGAGACTCGCAGCCATGGCAAGAGCTTTACGAGAAAGGTTGTCGAGCACAGCATCGACCAAAAGGGCTCGCCCAGAACATTTAATATAACTCTGAGTTGCGTCGTCGGGCCAAGCGAAGAAGTTTCCGGCGTTGTAGCGGTATTGCATGACGTCACGCGGGAAAAGGAAATAGCCCGCATGAAGACGGATTTTGTCTCGAATGTTTCACACGAGCTCAAGACACCTCTGGCTTCAATAAAGGCTTATGTCGAGATGCTTGTCGATGGCGAGGCTCAAGACGAGCAGACAAAGCAGGATTTCTACAACATCATTTCTTCGCAGACAGACCGCCTCCACCGTCTGATAGAGAACATACTTAATATTTCTCGAATCGAGTCAGGCGTGGTGAAGGTTGTACGCGAACCGATTAGCCTTACCAGCGTTTGCAAGCAGGTTCTGGATGTAGCTGCTCCGCAGGCGAAGGCGAAGAAGATTGAGATAGTCGAAAGGCTCGCGCCGGTTTATCACCAGGTCGAGGCTGACCAAGACATGATTTACCAAGCCTTTATGAATCTGATTTCCAATGCGATCAAGTATACGCCTGACGGTGGCAAGGTAACGGTTAACGTTGGCGTGGATGAACGCCGAGGGGTAGCTGTTTGCGATGTTTCTGATACCGGTATTGGAATACCCGCTGACGACCTGCCACACATATTCGATAAGTTTTATCGGGTAAAGGCCAATAAGAAGATCGCAAAGGGAACGGGCCTGGGCTTGACGCTTGTAAAGCACATTCTGGAAGCGGTCCATGACGGTAAATTGTTAGTGACAAGCGAACCCGACAAGGGAAGTACGTTCAGTTTTGAACTGCCTCTATTGATTTAATTTTGATACGGAAGGAATAAAGGCAATGTCTAAAAAAATATTAGTCGCAGACGATGAAGCACACATTCTGCACGTAGTGTCGATGAAGCTGCGAAATGCGGGCTTTGAGGTTCTTACGGCGATGGATGGAGAAGAGGCTTTGGAAGTCTGCAATGCAGAAATTCCGGACATGCTCATTACAGATTTTCAGATGCCGATTATGAGCGGCTTGGAGTTGTGCAAAGCGATGCGCAGCAGCGAGCAGACAAAAAATATTCCTGCAATCATGCTTACTGCAAGGGGCTTTGATATCGAGCCGGCTGAGATGATAGATGCAGGAATCGCGACGGTGCTGGCAAAACCTTTTTCGCCAAGAGAAATATTAAACAAAGTTCAGGAGCTTCTGGAGGAAGCTGAAGTTGCTTAATAGATGAGGAAATGATGTTAGTAACAAGAAAGAAAACTGGACAACTTGAAGCAATGAAGGAAATCTTCACTGATTTGGCTGAAAACCTTGGCCAAATGGGGCTGACCCTTCACATTTGGGATTCCCATGGTAATCAGGTAGAAAGTTTTGAAGGTTCCTCCAGTTTTTGTAGTTATATGCACAAGGCTTGTAAAGGTTGCCACGAAGAACAGATGGGCGATTTAGTAAACAGGGTTGTTGCCAAAGATGAAGGCAGAAAGTGCCAGACAAAATGTGGCTGCTGCCTTGTTTGTGTTCCGATAAACTGGCGTCGCCGGCTTATAGGGGTTGCCGCCGCTTGTTATCCTCCAAGGGAGATACTTGATGAAGAGTTTCTTGCGCGACTTTGCGACAGGTTGGAGCTTGATCGCGAGATTGGCGAGAAGATGATCCGCAGTTCCTGCCGTCACAGCGCAAAAGAAGCTGGCGATTTTCTCAAGCTTCTGGAATCTCTCGTCAAGCACCATATGGAAGCTTATGTCGCCAGTGACGAGTTAAAAAGTCTCAGCGACAATCTTGCAAATACATACGAAGAACTTAGCCTGCTCTACCGAATTAGCGGCTCGATGTGGGTTACGCATGAGCCGAGGGAGTTTCTTGGCAATATCTGCCAGGAGCTAATGGAGGTAATGAACGTTACTGCGGTATCGGGCATCGTCTTTTCCGATCCCCCGGCGATCCAGGATGACATCATTGAAGTAGCGGGTGAAATGCCCCTTGATCGCGATCAGTTACTGGATCTTGCAAAAAATCAGCTTGCAGTCAGGTTCGCCAAAAGCAACAGAGCCGTAGTTGAAAATGAGTTTGCACATTCCAAAGAGTCTAAAATCCAAAGTGCTGTTTCAAAGCTTGTAGCTGTTCCGCTGGCTACGGACCAGAACACTATCGGTATGCTTATCGGATTTGACAAGGTTGAAGGCGAATTCGACAGTGTTGACCAGAAGCTTATAAGCTCGATTGGAAACCAGGCTTCGATTTTCCTGGCTAACAATAAACTTTACGCGGAGCTTCAGGATTTATTGATGGGCGTCTTGCATGCCCTTACTGCATCGATTGACGCCAAGGACGAATACACTTCCGGTCATTCCGAGAGAGTAGCGATTATTTCCAAGCGGTTGGCCCAGGCTTGTGGATTTTCACCTGCAAAGGTGCAGCAGATATACCTTTCCGGCTTGCTGCACGACATAGGGAAGATCGGCGTTCCGGAGATGGTGCTGCAAAAGACGGGAAGGCTTACTGATGATGAGTTTGAAGTCATTAAACGGCATCCGTCTATAGGCGCCAATATTCTAGAGGGCATCAGGCAGCTTGACCCGATTATATCTGGAATTGTGGCTCACCACGAAAGGCCCGACGGTAAGGGTTATCCAAAGGGTTTAAAACAGGGCGAAATTCCAATAGAAGGTCTTATTATCGGGCTAGCCGACGCCTTCGACGCGATGACCTCCAATAGAACATACAGAGACGCATTGCCTATTGAAACGGTTCTGGACGAGATTCGTACATATTCAGGGACACAGTTCGATCCTGACTTGGTCGACAAATTCCTTTCATTTGATTTTGAAAATTTCATGGAAGAGTTGCGGGAACCCGCCCAGAGAGTCTTTCCGTCCAGTGTTACCCAGGAGAACAAATAAATGAAGATCAACGCTGAAAGTTATGGCCACGCGGTAATTCTGATTCTTAAAGGTGAATTGGTTGATGATTCTCTCGAGGCGTTTACTCAGGCAGTCGACCACCAATTGATAAACGCCGAAGTAATCGATCTGGTTCTTAACATGGAATTGGTTCCTTTTATAGACAGCGCTGCTTTGGAGTATCTCGTAGAGCTTCAGGATAATCTTGCTGAACGGCTTGGCCAGGTCAAACTTGTCAAGTGTGACGAGAATGTCCGAAAGATTTTGGAGATTACGAGACTGGATTCTACGTTTGAAATTTTCAGTGATGCTTCGGATGCGCTCAAGGCTATTGCGGTTTGAGGAAATAGAAATACGAAGGTGGGACAAATGATTTTAAGCAGCAATAATAAAAAACTCCAACTTGGCCAACTGCTTGTCTCGCAGGGAGCAATAACCCAAGAACAGCTCAACCAGGCACTGGATCATCAACAAAATACTGGCAATTCCCTTCTGCTTGGAGAGGTGCTTCAGAAGCTCGGTTTCTGCGGTGAAGAGCAGATAATGGAAGGGTTGGCGGGTGGCTATGGCGTTCCGTTTGCGCATATTTCTCCGAGAATAACTGATCCGAAGGTAATCGAAACTCTTCCGCGAGAGTTTTTGGAAAAGCACACTGTGCTTCCGCTTTTCAAGATTAACAACGATCTTACTCTTGCTGTAAATGAGCCGGCGAACGTCTTTCTGCTGGAAGAAATCGGCCGTCTTACCAAGTGCAACGTGCAGGTAGTCTGTGCCTCAGGCAAAGAGATAAAGGCTACGCTGGAAAATCACTTGCCGACCGCAAATGTTTTTGTCATTGACGACATTCTTGAAGACGGCGAAGCTGACCTGGCGCTGGTAGAAAAGCATGTACAAGATATTGCCGACCTCGAAGCTGCAGCCGAAGGTTCCCCGATTATCAAGCTCGTAAATTATCTTATCTACAATGCCGTTCGCGAGGGTGCTTCCGATATTCATATAGAACCGGACGATAATTCCCTTAGAGTGCGATATCGTGTGGATGGCCGCCTGTACGAGAAGATCAAACCTCCTTACAAGATGCTTCCCGCAATTGTCAGCCGTATCAAGATTATGGCTGGTTTGGATATTTCCGAAAGGCGTCTCCCGCAGGATGGCGGCATACACGTCGTGATGGATTCCCGCCCGGTCGATCTTCGTGTCAGCACGATAGCCGGACAATTCGGAGAGAAGGTCGTTATCCGAATAATCGATACTCGAAGCGTGCTGGTTAATCTTGAAAAACTCGGCTTCGGCTACGAGACGCTCAAGCAGTGGAGAAATATCATTTCCCATCCTAACGGAGTGGTTCTGGTTACAGGTCCGACCGGAAGCGGCAAAAGCACAACGCTTTATAGTGTCCTTAAGGAATTAAGCAATGACGAGGTAAACATCTGCACCGTTGAAGATCCGGTTGAATTTAATCTAGGTGGAATCAACCAGTTCCAGGTCAATGACCGAATCGGTTTTACTTTCGCATCTTCATTGCGTTCACTTTTACGACAGGACCCCGACATCGTAATGGTCGGCGAGATTCGTGATAACGAAACCGGCAAGATAGCCGTCCAGGCAGCGCTTACGGGGCACCTCGTGTTCAGCACGCTTCATACAAACGATGCTCCCGGTGCTGTTACGCGTTTAGTGAATGTCGGTGTCGAGCCTTATCTGGTTTCCGCGTCGCTGGTGGCTTCTTTGGCCCAGCGTCTTGTGCGTAAAGTCTGCACAAACTGCAAGGAAGCCTACGAAGCCCCCGACAATATTCGCCGGGCCGTAGAACGCGTCGCGGGGGAGGTTGAGACTTTCTACCGGGGTGTTGGATGCCCGAAATGCCGAAACACGGGTTTCAGAGGACGAATCGGAATTTACGAATTACTCGTCCCGGATGATCAGATGCGCGACCAGATAAGCAAGAATCCCAGCGTGAACGACCTGAGGGCGTTGGCTGTCGAATCAGGTATGGCTTCACTGCGTAAAGATGGGATGGAAAAGGTCAAGGCGGGCATTACCACGGTGGAAGAGGTTTTCCGCGCTACGACCGGATAGATTTTTCTCACCAGAAATTTTGTGAGAACGGAGCAATAAAATGGCGAGGTTTAAATATCAGGTTAGAGAAGATTCCGGCAATATCGAAAGCGGTTATGTAGACGCTACCGATGTTTCACAGGCCTCACGCCAACTTCGCGACGCGGGTAAAACAATCGTTACTATCATTCAGGAGGGTTCGGACCCCGAAGATATCAAGACCTACTATGCCCGCAAAAAGAAGGTTAAGCCAGATGAGGTTATATACTTCGCCAACCAATTAGCCGTCATGGTCGATACGGGTGTTCCAATTACAGATGCCCTCGATTCGATTGCCGAGCAGACGGGAAATCCCGGTTTCCAGGTGGTTGTCGAGGACCTCTCTGCCAGGGTCAAAGGCGGCGAAGAATTCTCTTCAGCCCTGGGAGAATACCCCCGTATTTTCAGCAAATTGTTTGTTTCACTTATGCGTGCTTCGGAAATATCCGGAACTATGGGCAAGATGCTCCAGCGCATGAGTGAATATATGGCCCAGGAGCGAGAGACCCGCAAACGCGTCAAAGGCGCTATGACGTATCCCATTTGCATGCTCAGTTTCTCTGTCATAGTCGTTATCGCTCTGTTGGTATTTATTTTGCCGAGGTTTGAGTCGATTTATTCAGGCAAAGGCGCCGTCCTGCCGATGCCGACTCGAATTCTTATGGGTCTGAGCAGTGGCCTGGTGACATACTGGCCGCTGATATTCGGCGGGGTAGTAGCCGCTGTTATTGGTTTGTATTTCTATAAATGCACACCTGGCGGCAGGATTTTCTTTGACGGCTTACGAATCAATCTGCCAGTTCTTGGTGGAATGTACCGCAAGGCCTATCTCGCAAGGTCCTTCAGGACGATGTCAACGATGGTTTCAACAGGCGTCAGCATGCTTGACGGCCTGGAGATTACATCCGAGGTTGCCGGGAATCATTACTTCAGCGAGATATGGAAGCAACTCTCCGAACGGGTAACCGAAGGATCCACCCTGGCGGACCCGCTTTTGGAGTCCAAATTTATCCCCCGAACTATTACGCAGATGATCTCTGCCGGCGAACGCACTGGCAAACTTGCGCCGGTTTTAGACAGAGTTGCCAGCTTCTGCGAGGAGGACCTTAAAGTTGTCATTAAGACCGTTACGAACATGATCGAACCGGTCATGATTATCGTGATGGGCGTTTTAATCGGCGGAATCGCAATGGCGTTGTTGCTGCCGATATTCAGTATCTCGAAAGTCGTGGCCCGTTAAAGCTTAAATGGGCTGCCCATAATATCCTTACTGGGTGCGGAAGTGGGTTTGGTCACTTGTGGCCGACCTGCTTCCGCGATTTTTTTGTATCTCTCCATCTTAAGGTGGTTAGCACCGCGGTGCTTGTGTAGAATTAGCTCCGTGGCTAAACGCGACTTCTACGACATTTTGGGCCTCTCCCGCAGCGCGACCGATGCTCAAGTAAAATCGGCGTATAGAAAACTCGCGCGGAAATATCATCCCGATGTTAACAAAGCTGCCGATGCTGAAGATAAGTTCAAGGAAGCGACTGAGGCCTACGAAGTTCTATCTGACCCGAAAAAGCGGCAGATGTACGATCAGTTCGGCCATGCCGGCCCGAATGTTGGCTACGGTCCTGCCGGACGGGGCGGTCCAAGAGTCTATACGCACGCAGGTGGCCGGGGCGTTGGTGGTTTTGACTTTGCGGATTTCTTCGGTGGCGGTGGCGGAAGCGGTTTTGCCGGCATGGGCCTGGACGACATACTCCAAGCTCTCGGTGGAGCCGGGCCAAGACGCTCGCGCCGGGCGCCGACACCTCCAAAAGGCGCCGATACACAATATGAGATCAAACTCGATTTCCTCCAGGCAGTTAGCGGCTCTTCTGTGAGCCTGAAAGTCCACCGCAAAGACCCATCCGGAAAGAGTCGCACCGAGACAATAAACGTCAAGATTCCAGCCGGGGTCAAAGAAGGCGCCAAGATAAGAGTTCGCGGGAAGGGAGCGGAAGGTCCGGGCGGCTTCGGGGACCTTTACATCATCACGCATATTAATCCACATCCATATTTCCGCAAAGAAGGCGACGATATCTATGTAGAGGTGCCTGTGAGTATTGTCGAGGCGACTTTGGGCGCTAAGGTAGATGTGCCGACACTTGACGGAATGACATCAGTGAAAATCCCGGCTGGTACAAACTCTTCCCGCAAGTTACGATTAAAGGGAAAGGGCGTTAAGCAGGGCGATCAATATGTCATAATCAAGATTGTGCCACCGGAGAAAGTTTCGCAAGAATCGCAGAAGTTGCTCAGGCAGTTCGAGTCGCAGGAAAAATTTGATCCCAGGGCGGATGTGTCATGGAAATAGAACCGGATAACAGATTCAGCATTACAAAATTTGTAATAATTGTGGTGATATTAACAGTCATGGCCGCGTGCCTTGGTGTCTTGATATACCTTTGGTTAAGCGAGGCTGTGCAGGCAGACGAAAAGACAAAGGCTGTCTGGGGAAAGATGGCTTGGGTAGCGTTTGCCCTGCTTGGCCTGACACTTCTTGTGCTTGTCTGGACCGTAGTTCGCTTTGCGATGTCAAGGTTGCAGCGATTGCGAACCAGGCACAAACCCACGCCCTATATCGACGCCTGGTCACTTGCGGGCAAGCGTTTAAAGCTGGAAGACTCTGAAGATCAGGACGAACCTGAGCAGCAGGAGTAATTTCTCGAAAATTATTTCTGGTGCCGTTCGATGAGTTTCTTTGCTCTTAATACTTCGGCAACCGACCATGCCTGTGCAATGCAGCCGCGGGGAGTATGCGGCGTGTCGCCGTCGAATATTTCGCTGATATAACCAAGGCCGACCTGATTAAGATGGCTGTCGAATGAAGACAGCAGCAGCTTGGCCCGGGTAAGTGCATGCGGGGCGAAATCTTCAACTTTCAGATACGCCTCTATGTATGGCCCGATCAGCCAAGCCCATACAGTTCCCTGATGATAGGCACGGTCTCGCGATTCCCAGCTGCTGCCGTAAACATTTCGATATCGGCTGTCGTCGGGAGAAAGAGTCCGCAGGCCCATCGGGGTAAGGAGCTTTTCGCCGACTATATCGACGACACTTTTTTGCTGTTGCTTCGATAGTGGGCAATGCGGCAGCGATACGGCAAATATCTGGTTGGGCCGAATTGACGCATCGGCTTGTCTGTCGGGTATGGCGTCATAAAGGCACTCGACAGTGGGATTCCAGAATGCCTTGATGAAACTCGACGCTATAAGCTCGGCGCGATGTTCGTAATGTTCGGAGAGTTTTTTGTCGTGGCTTCTTTGCGCCATAATCCTGTGTGCGCTGTGCCAAAGTGAATTTATCTCCACAGCCTTGCCGTGGCGGGGGGTAATGGCTTCATCTCCGAGCTTGGCGTCCATCCATGTCAGCTGAGTATCCTTGCTACCTCCGAAGATGAGTCCGTCGGCACCTGCGTGGATATCGAATTTCGTTCCATCGTGATAAGATTTCAATATAGCCTCGGCAGCTGGGAAGAGTGTCTGGTTCCAGAAAGTTTCATCGCCGCAAGCTTCCACGTACCTCTCAGCTGCGACAATGAACCACAGCGAGGCGTCAATGCTGTTGTAATGTGCGTTTGTTGAATAGTCGTCAAATCTGTTTGGTATCATGCCGTCGCTAATGGCCTCGGCAAATGTCGAGAACACCTCGCGGGCCTGTTGGAATTGCTTAGTCTCCAGCAGCAGCCCGGGCAGGGCGATGAACGCATCCCGCCCCCAGTCGGCAAACCACGGAAAACCGGCCAATATGGTCGCCTTTGGGTTTGTCGAGGGGAAATGCCTTTTTGCTACGAAGGCGTCCGTCGCAGTTGCGAGCCTACGGGTCGTCTCGTCCTGGCTTTGGATATCTTCGGTGAGCTTGGCAAGCCTTTCTCGACGTCTTTCTACAGTTGTCGAGAATCCCAGAGGTAGCGGGTCGCCGAAGGAGGCTGTCAGCTGGCAGAATTGGCCGGCCTGCAACTCGCAGACGAAAAAGCCCGGCGTGTAAAGGTCTTCGAAGCAGTCCTGCCCGCGGGCCATCTCCGCGCGGTAACAGAATTGATACCACCACTGAGGCCGAGGACTGAATTCGGCATCTTTGCTTATCAGGTGCAGGGGCTGGGCGGTCTGGTTGCGGTCTTCGACAAATACGCCACCTTCGGTTTGCTCGAACGTTATTTGATGAGGTTGGTGGACTCTCCTGAGATGGTGGAAGTCTCTAAGTGAGACGAACGGCCAGAGATGTAGCGTAGCTGGCCCGCTGGAAACCGAATAGCGAATCGCCACCGAGTTGGCTGACTCAGCCAGGATTATTTCCTTTGTCAGCTCAATATCGCCCAGGCGATAGACATATCTTGGGGCGATGTCATTGCAGAATTCGGCCAGATAATCCACGCCGTGCGGACTGAACGTGCTGGGGAATTCGTTTGTGGCCAGTTCGTAGGTGGTATCTCCAACAGAGACTTTTTCCATTACGCTGGAAAGGGCAGCTATGCGTCCAACTGGCGGGCTGGTGGCCGCGGTCAAAAGTCCGTGATACCTCCGCGTGTTGCACCCGATAACAGTTGAGGACGCGAACGCACCTATATTGTTCGTCAGCAGCCATTCTTTGGTAAGCAGTTCGTCCAACGGTTCGTTTTCGCATTGAACCCGGATAGGCTGCGGCAGAGCCTCGTTTTGATTCGATTCGGTCATAGGAATTTTATCGGCTGAATCAGACGAGGAATTATACTCTTCATTGGCTGGGAAGGCCTGAAAGCGGATTATTTGTTTTGTAAAGACGACTTTTCTTCGCACTTTTGCAAATTCTTTAATTACCCATGCATATAATAAATTAAGAAATTGGGGTTGTTCGATTTGCGCGTCTTTTCAGTCTTGAATAAGGGGAAGTGCCATGGAAACGATTGGTGAGTGGATTTTGACGTACGGCCCGCCTGTAGTCGGCATCATCGTAGTTCTGGTCGTTGCCTATATGGCATCGGGCTGGCTTGGAAGGTGGATAACCAGCAGGCTCGAAAAGTCGAAGGTCGAAAAAACTCTTGCCCGGTTTGCCGGCAGCATTACCCGCTGGGGTTTGATGGTTCTTGTCCTGATTGCCTGCCTGGGTTACTTCGGCCTGGAGATGACAAGCTTTGCAGCCTTGATAGGTGCATCTGCCTTGGCTATAGGCTTGGCGTTTATGGGAAGCCTGTCCAACCTTGCCGCGGGCGTGATGCTGCTGATATTCCGGCCTTTCAGGGTTGGCGATATCATCGAAGTTTCCGACGAGATTGGCAAGGTGGACCAGATCAGCCTGTTCAGCACGCAGATGGACACCTTCGATAACCGGCGGATTATCATCCCCAACTCCAAGGTATTCGGCTCGACCATCGAGAACTTTACGCACCACCCGATCCGGCGTGTGGATATCTCTGTTGGCGTTTCGTATACTGCCGATATCGACCAGACGCGCGAGATTCTCAACCGGGCTGCGTTTTCGGTGCCCAACCGTCTGGAAGACCCTGCCCCGCAGGTGATTTTGCTGGAACTTGGCAATTCATCGCTGAACTGGCAGGTTCGCGTCTGGACTAAGACGGAGAACTACTGGGATGTACTTGATGCGGCAACACGGGCTGTGAAGATGGAACTGGACCATGCGGATATAGGGATTCCATTCCCGCAGATGGATGTGCATTTCGACAGGGCGTTGGTCCAGACATCTTAGAAACTATCCGACTATTGGGATAGGCAGAGAATGAAAGGGGAGTAAAATGTCAAAGTATGCGCTAATTTTATTGATGGTTTTCGGTCTTGTATTGTTTGTCGGCTGCGAGAAGGAAGAAGAAAAAGAGACTCTCGAAGAAGGCGCCGAATCTATTTTGGAAAGGTCGGAAGAGGCCGCAGAACGCGGAGAGGAAGCCGCTGAAAAGGCAAAAGAGACTGCGGATGAGGGTGTAAAAGAGGCCGAAGAGAAGTCCGAAGAAACTGTTGAGGAAGCCAAGGAAAAGGCCGAGAAGGCAGTAGAAGAGGCTGAAGAGAAAGCCGAAGAAGCAGTAGAAGAGGCTGAAGAGAAAGCCGAAGAAGCAGTAGAAGAGGCTGAAGAGAAAGCCGAAGAAGCAGTAGAAGAGGCTGAAGAGA
>CAYNZP010000013.1:0-87680 GCA_964401835.1 uncultured Planctomycetaceae bacterium | reverse complement strand
GGTAGAGCACAGCTTTCGTAAAGCTGAGGTTGTGAGTTCGATTCTCACCGTCGGCTTTTCATTTGCGCAAAAAAAGCGGCGGCTCGTAAGGACCGCCGCGCAATTACCAGAAATTCGACTGATTTCTATTCCTCTTCAATGGAACCTTTGGTTTTATTCCTCTGCTGGCCTCGCTGCATGGCGATTACGCCGGTTCGTGCGAGTTCGCGAATGCCGTAAGGCCGAAGCAGGTCAACAAAGGCTTCGAGCTTTTCTTCGGTGCCCGACAGTTCAACCATGACGCTCGTAGGCGCAACATCGACAACTCGGCCTCTAAAGAGGTTTACCACCTCGAGTATCTCCGGACGCTTTTCCGCAGGCGAATGAACGCGCAAAAGCATCAGGTCGCGCTCGATATAACCGACGTCGGCAAAGTCGCGCACCTTCACAACAGTAACGATTTTTTCGAGCTGTTTGCGTACCTGCTCCAGGACACGATCGTCTCCGACTACGACAATCGTCATACGGCTCAGCAGCTGGTCCTCGGTCCTGCCGACGACGAGCGAGTCTATATTGAAACCTCGGGCAGCAAACATACTGGCAACGTGTGCCAGAACGCCCGACTGATTTTGAACTAATGCGCTTATGACATGTTTCATAAATTTTCTCCTGGTTTATTCCCGATTTTAAAAATCAGGCCAATTTGCCCAGATCCATTTCATGCAAGGCCTTGCCTGCGGCCACCATCGGATAGACGTTTTCTTCAGGCTCGACCTGAACATGCAAGACCACCGGCCCGTCATGTTTGAGCGTCTGGTTTATCGCGTCGCCAAGCTCACTACGGTCGGAAACCTTGATGCCTTTAGCACCGAAGCCTTCAGCAACCACGCTGAATTCAGGACACGGATGTTCAGAAGACGAATACCGTTTATTGTAGAAAAGATCCTGCCACTGCCGGACCATTCCGAGGTAGCCGTTGTCGAGAACTATAAACTTGACCGGCTGCTGATATCTAACCGCCGTGATGACCTCGACCATCGTCATGCAGAAGCTGCCGTCGCCATCGATATCAATAACGGTTTTTCCCGGATTGCCAAACTGCGCACCGATAGCCGCTGGGCATCCAAAGCCCATTGTTCCCAGTCCGCCAGAGGTTATTATCTGCCTCGGCCTGCGCCAGCCATAGAACTGGGCCGACCACATCTGGTGCTGTCCGACACCGGTTGCGACGATGGCGTCGTGGTCGGTCATCTCGCCAAGTTTTTCGATAACTTCCTGCGGTTTGATCTTGCCGTCAGTATCGTACTTGAGCGGATATTTCTTCTTCCACTTTTCTATCTTGTCAAGCCACCGCGAACGGTCCTTACCAACGATCATGTCGACCATGGCTTCGAGGATACCCTTTGCATCGCCAACGACAGGTATGTCCACCACAACGTTCTTGGATATCGATGCGGGGTCGATATCTATGTGAATAATCTTTGCCTTGGGGGCAAAGGTGGAGACATCGCCGGTAACACGGTCGTCGAATCTCGAACCGACAGCTATCAGGCAGTCGCATTCCTGGACGGCATAGTTTGCCGTCGCCGTGCCGTGCATGCCCAGCATCTTCAATGCAAGGGGGCTGGACTCATCAACCGCACCCAGCCCAAGCAATGTCGTCGTAACGGGTATCTTGCCCTTTCCGGCCAATGCGCGAAGCTCCTCGCAGGCATCTGCCAGAACAACGCCGCCACCGACATAAAGCAAAGGCCTTTGCGAGTCGTTTATCGCATCGGCAGCTGCCTTTATCTGGCGAATGTGGCCGATCAATCGCGGCTTGTAGCCTGGCAAGTCTGGTTCCATCTCAGTTTCTGACTCGAGTTTATTGACCGCGACGTCAACGGGGATATCGACCACCACCGGGCCCGGCCGGCCCGTTGTGGCAATATGAAACGCTTCCTTTATAACGCGTCCAAGGTCTTCTACCCGCTTAACCAGGAAATTATGTTTCGTGATGGGCCTGGTAATGCCGGTAATGTCAGCTTCCTGGAAGGCGTCGTTGCCGATGAGTTGGCTTTTGACCTGCCCGGTAAAGGCGACCATCGGGACCGAATCCATGTGGGCCGTAGCAAGGCCGGTAACCAGGTTCGTCGCACCAGGTCCACTGGTAGCAAGAACCACACCAGGCTTACCCGTACTTCGGGCATAACCGTCAGCCATGTGGGCTGCACCCTGTTCATGACGGGTAAGAATGAAGTTTATCGGCGAATCGTAGAGCACATCGAAAATCGGCAAAACCACTCCGCCCGGATAACCGAACATGGTTTCAACGCCCTCTTCGAGGAGCATCTGGTTGAAGATTTCGGCTCCGCTTTTGCCTATGCCGCTTTCCCGAGTCTTCTTTTGCTTAGTTTTCTGGTTTTTCTTGGCCATTATTAAATCCCAATTTCTAATAACTGTTTCCCGAACAGCAAGTAATATATATCGTCTCTCGGCGGGGTAAAATGCCAATTATTCGAAAGATAATCAACACCTCAAACAGGAATCATTGAAAATAAATGAGGAATATACCCCGCGATACGCGGGTCGGAGTGCTGGCCGCTACGCAAAACTTCTGCGCAACGACCTAAAGTACAACTACAAGATCTACCAGCAGCGCAACAGAAACGCCCCCACAGTTGAGGGAGTTTGTGCCGTCAAAATTTCGCGCTGCTTTAGTCATGATATCCTGAATATAAGGAGTTGTAAAAATTGTGTCAAGTCATTCAATAATTCATAACTTTCTGTTTTTACGCTATCTCTGCTATATTTAATTTTAAAACAATCCAAAAAACTATCATCTGAAATCATTTCCAGCGCCGATATAGAATTAAATTTCACAAACATATCATTCGTATCTTATGGTTTAAGTGAGCGTTATAAAAAACAGGCGTGCCAGCAGTACTCATAACAAGACTCCCGACCCGTGTCTTTGAGTAATTGCGATGCCCCAAAATGGGCATACGGCACGCCTGTAATAATTCAATTACATCGTACTATCAGTTTTTTATACACTCGAGGAATGTTATTTCGTATCCCAAAGGGGCAGATACTCTAGCAGGCGGGCCTCAATGACGCAAGGGCAATGGTATCATAATTTTGCGTTAACACGCAAAATTATCCAGACACCATTTAACACTTTGCTGTATCCCCTCATCGTAGCCGACAGTAGGCTGCCAACCGAGCTGCTCGCGGGCCTTGTCGGTAGTGAAAAAGCACTTTCTTCCTATCAGCCAGACTGAATAGCGCGTAACGAGCGGAGGAGTCTTTTTATTGAACAGATGGCCGAAAAACTCCATCAGGAACGCCGCACTGTAGGCAACTTTGTAGGGAACTTTTTTCGTAACCGGCTTTGCGCCGATGCACTGGGCAATTTTATTGAAGTATTCACCCTGGGTTATTACACCGTCGTTTGCGAGGCTGTAGGATTCACCCAAGGCCTTTTCTGCGGTGGCAGCGAGGATGCAGCCTTCAGCTTCGTTCCCGGCATAGGTCAGGTTCAGGCGATTGCTGCCATCGCCGAGAAGCTTGCCCTTTCCGGCTCGGATAGCCTTGATAAGCCGCGGCATCGAGGCGCGATCTCTGGGCCCGTAAAGCCAACTGGGCCTCACCACCGTTACCGGCAGGTCGCCCTTTTCCCACGCCGACCAGATAAGGTTTTCCGCCTCTACCTTGGCTCGGCTGTAATAGCTCCACTTGTGCAGGTTAACGCCCAGCGGTGCGGTTTCGTCTATTACCATGCCGTCACCATCGGGATGGCCGTAGGCTGAGATGCTGCTGATGTGCAGGAATCTTTTCACGCCGGCGTTTTTGGCAGCTTCTATCATGTTAGCCGTACCGTCGATGGTAATGGCTACAAAGCTGTCCCAGTGTCCCCAGTCGCCAACCCTTGCAGCTGCGTGGTAGACGGTATGGACGCCCTTCATGGCCTGGACGAGGCTGGCGGGGTCTGTTATGTCACCGAAGGCCTTTTCGATTCCCCACTCATCGAGGTATTTCGTATCGCTGCCTTTGCGGCACAGGGCACGTACCGGCTGACCTGCGTTTTTGAGTTTTTCCACAATGTGGCTGCCAAGAAGACCTGTTGCGCCAGTTACAAGATTCATATTTTTTCGCCTCGATTTTTTGTTAATAAAAAAGTTTATAAAAAAATTTGCTTTTATTTACACATTTATTTGATTTTTAACGAGTTGCGTACTTTAAATATCCATTGGGCGGTTAGTCAAGCAGCCGTTAAAGCCCAAAACGTAAGGAAATACTGATTTGTCGAAGCATCGGACAGAACTTAAGTCTTTTTAAAAAATGTCTTTACACAACTCTTTTAACTGTTTTTCGTAGCCGGAACAAATGTTTAATTTGTTGAAAAATATTGATTATCTTCCCATGGATGCGTATACTCTCTAACCAATATTAAGCTCCTGCCGACTTGATGCTTTTCCTGGTTTTTAGAGAGTCGGTGTTGGTGTACGCTTACGAGGCAGGAAAAGGCAAAAGAGTTAATAGTTTTTTGGGATTTTGCCGACTTAATATGTTGCGAGGAAATATAAACGGATTTGTGATTCTTCGCTGTTTTAAAACGATGCCCATGAGGCGCGAGGCGAGGAAGTATGACGTTTAAAAAACTATTTCGACCGACAAACAAAAAGGTAAGGCTGGGCGTTGGACTTTTGCTTGCCGGGTTCTTTTGTGTCCAGTGCACAAGGACCGAGGCCTTCCGTCAGTCCGAATTTATCACGGCCATCTCCGGCCAGGTAGTTGGGGAAAATTCTCCCGAGGTCCTCGATGATGTTGTCAGCATGGCCAAGCGCGACCATATCAAGCTGCTCGAATACTGCCTCGATAACTATCAGGGTCAATACATCGACTACAGTTGCACATTAATTAAGCAGGAACGGCTCAACGGAAATCTGGGCAAGGAACAGTGGATTGACGTCAAGTTCCTCGACGAGCCCTACAGCGTATCTCTCAATTTCACGAAAAATGCCCCTATCGGCGAGCGGGTTCTCTACGTCGAGGGTAAAAACGACAACCAGATGCTGGTAAAGCCCAAGGGCTTCCTGTTCACACTGGTCGGCACGGTAAAACGTCAACCTGATGGCCCCCAGGCCATGCGGAACACGCTACGACCGGTGAACATGTTCGGCTTCGCAAGAGGCCTAGCCAGCCTGATAAAAGTCTACCGCCAGGCCGAGGATGAAGGCGACCTCAAGACGTCGTTCGGCGGTTTTGCCGAAGTCGCGGGTAGAAAAACCGTGGTACTTATCCGCCATCTGCCCCCAAAAAACGATTATCCAGCTGCCAGGACTCTCGTCTATGTCGATCTCGAATACCTGCTGCCGATCTGCATCGAAGGCTATAACTGGGATGAAGAGCTCTCCTGCAGGTATCTCTACAAGGACGTCAAATTCAACGTAGGCCTCAGCGACGAAGACTTCCTGCCAGAGACAAACGACATGGTGCATAAGAAATAAAAGCCGTGGAACATAATGAATCTATGAGCCCCCGTTGCATCGGGGGCTTTTTTTGCGCACAATTATTCAGACCAATGAATAATTCATGGGTTTTCAGGGAAGCTGCATATGCTAAAGACAATTATCCGCGAACTTAAAGAACACGTCGGCTTCACAATTGGCGGCTCGCTTGTTGGGGTGGCTGTCTTTGCGTTATTCATCTATACCCCTGTGCTGAAAGACGCCTCGACTTTTTTGTTCCAGACTTTTCACCCGCTGCACGTCTTAATCAGTGCAGTTGCCACCGTGAGCATGTACAGACTCCACGGCAAGCCGAATTTCCTGGCGGCCCTGGTGGTGGGTTATGTCGGTTCAGTCGGCATAGCGACGCTGAGCGATTCGTTGATACCCTATGTGGGCGAGCTTCTCCTCGGCCTGCAAACGGAGCACGTCCATGCGCAGGTGCATGCCGGCTTTTTGCAGGAATGGTGGCTGGTAAATCCATTGGCCCTGATAGGCATCGGTATCGGATATTTCCGGCCTCATACCAAGCTGCCCCACTCCGGCCATGTCGCATTGAGCATGGCAGCATCTCTGTTTCACATGCTGATGGCCTTTGAACACGGCAGTCTCGACATCCTTACAGCAGTCCTCATACCGGTCTTTTTGTTCCTGGCTGTTTGGGTGCCCTGTTGCAGCAGCGATATTGTCTTTCCACTTTTGTTTACTTTTAAAAAAAACCGAAAGAAGGAAGATGAATAAAAAGCTACTCTCCTTCATGGCGGGACTTGTGTGTCTTAGCCTTGCCGGCTGTGGGGTTCCGAGTGAGTCCGGGCCGGCTGATAGCTTTGGTCTGGATTTTTCCCTTCCGCAAGGAATGCAGACAAAAGGAGCGATTGTTTTCTTTGTCGATGGTGTCAACGGCGAAGTTTTCCAGGAAATGCTCGAAGCCGGTGAACTGCCGGCGATTGAAAAATATTTCGTCGCCAGAGGCCTTTACGCGCCGCGTGCGGTTGCCAACACGCCATCTGTCACGCTGGCAAACCTGACAAGTTTTGTTACGGGCCAATTCCCCGGCCATCACGGCGTAACCGGCATAAACTGGTTCGATAGAAATCAGCTTATCTGGCGAAACTACGAAACCATCGCACAGAAAAACACGCTCGATGGAGATTACACTGCCTCGACAATATACGAGCACTTCCCTCAGCGCACGACGATGTCAATTTTTTTCCAGCCGCACCGCGGCACAACGAAGTTCGTGGAGAACTGGATGTCTGCCGGGCCGCCGTTTTTTTTCGGGTGGTATGAATTCGTAGACAGACTGACCCTGTCACGGTTGGATATCTATCTTGATATCGCACGAAAAAGAAAGGCTCTCCCGGCTGTCGCTGTCTGCTACTTGCTCGCCCCGGACTTTCGGGCTTACGCAAACGGCGTAAGCAGTAAGGTATATCGTAAAGCCCTGAAACACACCGACACTCAGATAGGCCGGGTTCTGGGTGATATCGAACGCGGGGGCCTGCTCGATGAAATTATTATCGCTCTCGTTTCCGACCACAGCCTTGCAGATGTCAAAAAACACTTCCCGATGAACGATTTTTTAAAAAATCAACTGGGTCTGAATATCGCAGGCAAGCGTTTGTGGGAAGAAACGCCGCTTGAAAAACGTCTGGACTGCTATCAAAAATATTCAGCCGTCACTTATGGCAGTGGAGATAGATACCTCGCAATTTGCCTTCGCAAGCCCATAAGAGACGAAACTGGCAAGCTCGCCGGTTACGAGCCATGGACAACTCGGCCCTTGTCGGAGGATATGAAAAACTATCCCGGAGACTTGAATCTATTGGATCGCCTCACAGAGCTTGAGGCTGTTGACGCGATAGCCTATAGCGTTGGGGTTAACCGTGTTCGGGTGCGTAACAAACGCGGCGAGGTCGAATTCCACCAGAACACCGGCCGAGGGGGCAAAATCTCCTACAAGAAAATCTCCGGTAAAGATCCTCTAGGCTGGCAAGGCCAAGTTCCGGCCGATGCACTTAACGGCCAAGGGGCCAGCGGCAGGGATTGGCTGGAATGGACATTCGAAAGCAACTATCCCGATCTGCCGGCACAGATTGTGGCATATTTCCGTGCCCGCCGGGCTGGGGATATTGCCGTGTTTGCGGCTGAGGGTTGGGATTTTAATAACAAAAACAAGGCCGGCCATGGCGGTTTGCATCACGGAGACATGATGACCCCTCTGCTAATCGCCGGCCCCGGAGTACCCAAGGGTAAACTCGGGCCGACGCGTGTAATCGACATCACGGCGACACTGCTTGAGCTTTTGGGGAAAGAGTTACCGAAAAATCTTGATGGAGAAAGTTTCCTGGGCAAAGCTCATCATTGCGATTAAGAGCCGAATACAGGCTTATTCAGACACATCCCGGGGCGGCTCGATATGCACTATCGCCTCGACAACATCGCTCTCGGCAGCCATGACGTTTTCCCGCACAGCCGTCGCTATATCGTGTCCCTGTTTAACCGTCTGATTCGGATCGACCTGAATGTGTATATCCATGCACACCTTGCCACCCGTCTTCCTCGCCCTAACTGCATGATAGCTCAACACTCCCGGTGTCCTGGAAACGGCGTCTGTTATACCTGCCATAGTTTCCGCATCTGGACAGCGATCGATCAGTTCTGAAGAACTCATGGCGATTATCTTCACCGCCACAACCAGCAGGAAGGCCGCCAGAACTATCGCCGTCAGCGGGTCGAGAAAGCACCAGTCGGCCCCGCCAAAAGCAACGCCCGCCAGCCCTACCGCGGCAGCTATGGAGGTAAAAGCATCGGTTCGATGATGCCATGCATTGGCTAGCAGCGCTACATTCGAGGTCCGCCTGCCGACATATCGCGTAACCTGGAAAAGAAACTCTTTAACCGGCACCGAAGCTACCGCCACCCAGAAAGGCACCATGCCCCGAACACTTTGGGCAGGTTCATGCAGTGAGATAATCGCCTTAAAAACAATCCAGCTGGCAGCGATGACAAGTGCTGCCCCGACAAACATCGCCACAAGAGTGCTTACTCTTCTATGTCCGTAGCGGTGGTCCTCATCGGCAGGTCTTTCGGAAACCTTCAATCCCGCCAACACCACCAGGTCAGTAATCAAATCAGAAATGCTGTGTAATCCGTCAGCGAGTATCGTCTGGCTGTAAAACAAAATGCCAGCCAATATCTTGGCAACTGAGAGGCCCCCGTTGGCGAACATGCCCAGCCAGGTTACTCCCTGAGGTGAAAGCGAAGATGATTTTATGGTTTTAGAACTTGCCAAAAAAACCTCTAAATGAGAGTTCCTAGAATTTTACGTCGAAGTGCTTATATCGTCCACTGAAGGGCGCCTTCTGCTGGGTCTGATTGTGTATGTAATAACCCATTGAATCGGATAACTCTTTCAGGAAGGCATCTATCTCGTCATCATTCCCCTCAATGACACATTCGACCTTGCCGTCATTTAAATTGCGAACATAACCCCCGACTTTATGAGACATTGCAATTCGGCAGGCAGTATAGCGAAAGCCCACACCCTGAACGTTACCGTCAAAATGGATTATTCGCTGTTCTTCCGTCATGCTTTTCTCATCCCCAATAATACTTGCTACAAAATTCTAATAGTATTGGCCTTTACCTTTCAAGATTTTTTACAAAACTTTAAAAGAACTTTCTTTCCCCCCAGTTAATTACATTTCCGTTATTGTCGAAAAGGTAATTGCAGCTTATCATTAACTCCCCCAAAGGGTTTTCAGGAGCAGTTTATGAAAGTTTGGCTAAATGGTGAATTGGTTGATAAAAGCGACGCGAAACTGAGCGTCTTCGATCACGGTACCCTTTATGGTGATGGTGTCTTTGAGGGTATACGCGTTTATGGTGGCAAGGTCTTTAAGTGCCAGGCACACATAGACCGGTTGTTCGATTCAGCCAAGTTTATCCGCCTGGCGATTCCTTATACCAAACAGGAACTAAAAGACGCGATTTATGAGACGCTCAAGGCCAACAATCGCCAGGACGCCTACATACGGCTGGTTGTTGCACGCGGCGAAGGCACACTGGGGTTGAGCCCGTTCAAATGTCCACAACCGAACGTTTTTATCATTATCGACAGCATAGCTTTGTATCCACAGGAGATGTACGAAACCGGTATGGCTATCATCATCGCCAAGACCATCCGGACATCGCCGCGGTCGCTGAATCCGCGAGTCAAGAGCCTAAACTACCTCAATAACATTCTTGGCAAGATAGAAGCCGTCGATGCAGGCGTGGCTGAAGCTCTCATGCTCAATGAACAGGGTAACGCTTCGGAGTGTACGGGCGACAATATATTCATTGTCAAAGATGACAAACTCATCACCCCGCCTGGCGAAGCAGGAATATTGATGGGAATCACACGAGGAGTCGTTTTAGACCTTGCGGCTAAACTTGACATACCGCTGGCTGAACAGAATTTCACTGCAAAGGACCTAATAGAAGCTGACGAGTGCTTCCTGACAGGCTCAGCTGCCGAAGTCATAGCCGTTACCAAAGTCGACAGCACGACAATTGGTGGCGGTAAGGTCGGGCCTGTTACCCAGAAGCTCTTCAAGGCTTTCAGGGATTTGATAGCCTCTGGCGATTTTGAGTAAGATTTCTGCTGACCAAAATTTGCCACAAGTCTATTATCATCAAGATGTTTTGTGAACTTTTTCCTTGACAAATTTCGCACTCTGCTGATAATTTTATAGCTCGGGTAAAGCTCAACATCCACCCGAGATACGCTTGTCGGTTGATGCTCTATCTTTTTGACGATTCGCTTATTTCTTGTAATGGAGGTATTACAAATGAAAAAATTGCTTGGTCTTTTTGTAATTACCCTGCTCTGCTCGCCTGCTGCAGCAGTAGTGGCGGATAACTGGACAGAATTTGTTGTAGGAAACTGTGATGGCGAATATTACGCCGAAATAGGAGTACACGTTGACGGCGTAAGCGGCGCCGGAATGATGCAAGTCAGCTATAATGGGTTCGACTGGGAAGACCTTGAATGGGATTCCCATGACGACGAATATTGGCTTGAAACCCCGGAAGATTTAACTCTCGAAGAGCTCAATTCCATGGCAGGCGTCGCCTCTCTGCTGAGAATCAATACCGGTAGCGGTTTTGCGGTATATGACTTTTCTGTGAATGCTGTCAGCGCAAGTGATTTTGCCCCCCTGCCGACAATCACAAATCCAACCGATGGCGATCCGAACGTCCAGACGGACGTCGTCTTTGGGTGGAGCTGGACCTCGGGAGGAGGTTTTGCTATTGGTGATATTGACGGAATTTTTGCCGAAGTCGACGGTCAGAACGGCCCTGATTACTGGTATTCCGAAAACAGCACCTTCCCTGAAGATGGTGGCACGCTGACTCTTGCTGAAGGGGCAATGTCCTGGGACCCGGATTCCCTGGAAACGGGCTCAGCTTTTCTATACGTCAGTTATGCCATTGACGGCAGTTCGCTGGTTAACTTTCCAACCTTTAATAGTACTGAAAGTACTGCCGCCGAATTCCCTTGGAGCGAACATGAAGCGTTTCTCAGTTCAGAGTCTGAGATCGAATTCACGATTGTTCCCGAACCAACATGCCTGATGCTGCTTGGAATGGGATTGTGCGCGATCGTCCGTCGGCGAAAATAAGTAAGTCTTTTCAAAAAATAAAGGGCGGCTCGGATTCCCGGGCCGCCCTTTTTACTACTATACTACATTCACCCCCCAGCCTGATTTTTTGAAAACTATTTCATCTCGCTACGATACTTAGGCTCGCGGCGGCAGAAGCATGTCAAAACGAATATTATTGGGATTACTCATACAAAATCGCTCCTGTCAGGATTTACTTTTCCGCAAAAAGTGGAGTATTTAAGCCATCTTTCGCAGTCATTACCAGAGAAAAAAAGTAAGTTTTTGCAAGTTTGTGCAAAAACTTTTCGGCTTTTACGCAGTGTTTCGAGACAATGGACGTATGGAAATTGCTTACATCCTGGCCTTGGCAGTAGCACTTGGCATGGACGCAATGAGTGTTTGCATGGCCATCGGCGTGAAATGGCACGGACCAAAACAGAAGCTCCGGCTTGCCTGGCACATGGGATTGTTTCAGTTTCTCATGCCAATAATCGGCTGGGCCGTCGGCAGGCAATTCGCAGAAGCGTTAAGGGATATCGGCATATACATCGCAGCTGGGCTGGTATTTGCGGTGGCGATAAAGATGCTCGTAGAAGCGTTAAAGTCGCATCCGGGCGCCGTGGCTGAGGAGGTAGAACACGAGGCAGAGATAATTCTCCACGCTCATCCAAAAGACCCAACAAAAGGCTGGCCGCTTTGGGGCCTCGCCATCGCCACGAGCATCGATGCGCTGGTCGTCGGTTTTTCGCTCGCGATGAGTAAACAGAACATCTGGCTGGCGAGTATCATTATAGGAATCACCGCCGGGGGCATGGCCCTGCTGGGTGTGGTGCTGGGAAAAAGAATCGGTCAGTTTCTCGGCAAGCCCGCGGAAATTCTGGGCGCAATTATCCTGATAGCTCTCGGCGTGAGTTTTCTTTGTCTATGAGATGCGGTTAATATCGCTATTTTACATCTACCAAACGTTCTGATACCCCCCAGGCAATCTCGGCTTCCAGCTTCGCCTCGAGGTTTTTATCCCGGCCAAGCGGAACCATCCAGACCGGGATTACATCCTCGGCCTCTTGCAGTTCTTCCGTGTCAGCCTGGCCTTCACTTCTCAAAAGAAATTTCCTTCTGGCTCGGTCGGTCCCCGGGAGTACGAAAAGCTGATAAGCCTCCGAAGCGCTCGTAACCTGCGGAGCCTTGCGGTTGCTGCGATAGGTCAGGACCTCGACATCAGCAACGAAACTGTCGCTTTCACCTCGTGTTATTGACACTTTTGCCTTGCGATAAATTGTCTGGACGGTGCTTTCGGCAAGGTCCTCGGTGGCAGCGGCGTCCTTGCGCCAGAACTCAAACAGTTGCTGCCCCGTCATCGGCAGTGTTGTAATCACGCCCGCACGTCGATCTTCGCGGTCAAGCTCGAAGCGATACTTCTTAAGAGCGCCGCGGCTTAGCTGCCATACAGACTCGAAGTTTTTCTGGGATTGAGTCATTTCCGCCGGTTCAACGACAGGCCTGGAATGATTCGCACAACCGGTGAGTTGAACCGCCACAACTGCAAGGATGCAAAGTGATATCAATGATACGCAAAAGTTTTTTCGCATTTTTTTATTCTCCTGGGCGATTCCAATTCGCCCGAGACCTAATTGTATCTTACGTTTCTTCTGATACAAGAGTGACAACCGCAAGCTGGCCTGCATAATGGCCCAGCCCCAATGCCCCGCCCCGGCTTTGCCCAAAGGCCGGGGCACTTTTTTTATAACTCCGATGGCGCGAATTTAAACGAATTAAACTAATATTTACACAAGAATTCGTATCATGAAAATAATCGCAGGACAATTTAAAGGCCGCAACCTCCTTCCTCCGCCTGGAAAGAGCATAACAAGGCCCATTACGGGCATGGCGAAAAAGTCGCTCTTTGACACACTCGGGGCTAGGTTGGCCGGCGCAGTCGTGGTGGACCTTTATTGCGGGACCGGTACGATGGGACTCGAGGCTGCCTCTCGTGGCGCGGAAAGAATTTTTTTTGGGGAAAAAGACAAAGCTGTGATTTCGAGATTGAAAAGGAATATCGAAACGCTTGGTATTTCAGAAAATTGTAAAATTTGGCCGGGCGACCTTACAATAAACCTCAAAAAAAGGCTCTCTCAGATAGGAGCCCAGGTCGATATCGCGTTCGTCGATCCTCCTTATGTACATAGCAGGAGCTGGTCATGGCAGCGGGTTCAGCGGCAGATATTTAAACCGCTTGCCGAAAATCTTGCTCCGGACGGACTTGTCGTGGTTCGCCTGGAGAAAAATGTTGAACTGCCACAAGGGCTGGCGGAACTTGAATTAAAGGATACGAGAACTTACGGCAATATGGCGATTGTGTTTCTAGAAGTGGCTTCATGACCTGCTTTAGAGGCGAAATCGCGGGGTTTTGTCGATCTGGCAAGGAGCGGAAGTGAGGGCATATCCACCGGATATGTCGAGCTTTCGCGACGCAGGCCAGGTGGCAAAAGACCCGATTGCAGCCCAAATTGAGGTTATGAAACCGCTTCCAGGCCGTTAAAATTATTGGTCATGGCAAAACCAGCTACAAAATCCGCTGCACTTATGGTCCTTCGCCGCTTGCGGCAGGCGGGCTTTGACGCGCTGTTTGCCGGCGGCTGTGTGCGAGACATGCTGCTGAGCCTAAAGAGCACCGATTACGATATCGCCACCAACGCTACACCGAGGCAGGTTAAAAGGCTCTTTGGGCACGTACTGCTGATCGGAGCGAAATTCGGCGTCGCGATGGTAATCCACGAAAAATGCAAGGTCGAGGTAACCACCTTCCGCAGCGATCTTTCATACAGCGACGGCAGACATCCCGACAGTGTCCGCTTTTCCAACCCGAAAGAAGACGCTTTGCGGCGGGATTTCACCATTAATGGCATATTCTACGATCCGATAGCAGATGAGGTAATCGATTATGTCCACGGCCAGGAAGATATCTCCAGCGGTATCGTCAGGACAATAGGCCCAGCCCAACGGAGATTCGAGGAAGACTATCTGCGTATGATCCGGGCTGTGCGATTCGCGGTAAGGTTCGATTTCAAGGTTGCTCCCCCAACAGCCAAGGCCATGCGGAAATACGCAGACAGGATAACCTCCATAAGCGGAGAGCGCATTTTCGACGAGTTGCAAAAAATGCTCGAGCGAGGTTCGGCTGCCGATGCAATGAAGCTGATGCACAAATTCGGGCTGGCAGAAACGGTCCTGCCGGAACTTTTCACAAATTCGCAATGGCAACGTAGCATCAAGCGACTGGATGCGGTAGCAAAACGCAAGGACATGATTTTGTCATTATCTGCCCTGCTCGCAGAACTGCCGCGCAAAAAAATATCCGCAATTTTGCGGCGATGGGGAGCCGCGAACGATCTGAGAGATTCAATCTGCTGGATGGCCAGCCATCTCGACGACTGGAGCGAAGCTGCGGATATCTCTCTGGCGGAATTCAAAAAACTCCTAGCAAATGAAAACTTCGAACGGCTGCGTCAGCTCTGGCGGTTCGAGGAGAAGTTAAAAAACAACTCTGGAAAATGCTCCATCCGTATTGCGCGGAGAAAAAACAGTATCCCTCAAAGCAAAATCTCGCCCAAGCCGTTAATAAACGGCGCAGACCTGAAAAAACTTGGCGTCAAGGAAGGGCCCACAATGGGGCGCATACTAAAAGCCATTTATGATGCTCAGTTGAATGAGGAAATCGCCACACGCCCAATCGCACTTAAAGAAGCAAAGAAAATGACGGATTAGCCTTCGAACCGTTTAATCAACAGGCAGGCGTTGTGTCCACCAAAGCCGAAGCTGTTGGACAGGGCTATGTCGATTTTGGCCTGCCGGGCTTGTTTCGGTACAAAATCCAGGTCGCATTCTTCGTCAGGATTATCCAGGTTCAGCGTAGCTGGGATAACACCATCTTTGATTGCCATTGCACAGACAATCAATTCCACACCGCCGGAGGCGCCAAGCAGATGGCCGGTCGAGCTTTTTGTTGATGAGACAACCAAGCCTTTTTTGGCGTAATCGCCAAAGATGTTCTTAATCGCCCTTACCTCGGCAACGTCGCCCAACTGCGTGCTCGTGCCGTGGGCATTGACGTAATCGACATCTTCGATATTTACTCCCCCGTCAGCGAGTGCCAGGCCCATCGTCTTGGTTGCTCCGTTACCTTCGGGGTCTGGGGCGGTGATATGGTAGCCATCGCAGGCTGCGCCGTAGCCGATAAGTTCGGCGTATATCTTCGCGCCACGTTTTTTGGCGTGCTCGAGTTCTTCGATAACGACAACGCCGGCACCTTCGCTGAGAAGGAATCCGTCACGGTCCTTATCGAATGGACGCGATGCGTGTTCGGGGTCGTCATTTCTCGTGGACAGGCCCTTTAACGCGCAGAAGCTGGCCAAACCAATTCTGGTCAGTGCAGCCTCGCTGCCGCCCGAGACCATAAGATCGGCTTCGTCACGGGTGATAATGCGATAAGCCTCGCCAATCGAATTGGTCGCGGAAGCACAAGCGGTCACAACACCGAAATTAGGACCCTTAAGGCCCCATATTATCGCGATGTTACCACTGCCCGCATTACCCATCAATTTCGGTACGGTAAACGGACTGATTCGTCCGGGACCTTTGTCCATCATGCGTTCATGCTGTGTCTCGAGTTCCTGCAAGCCCCCGATTCCGCTTCCAACTACAACGCCGCAACGATTTGTATCCAGATTGGAAAACTCAGCTCCGCTATCCCGTACAGCTTCGACAGCTGCGGCAACCGCAAACTGGGCAAAGCGGTCCATGCGCTTGGATTCGCGCGGATCAAGCATATCGTCGGGAACTCCGGTCCAATCCTGGACCTCACCGCCAATTTGAGATTTAAAGGAGCCTGGGTCAAAACGCTTGATAGTCCGAATGCCACTCTTACCTTCGATAAGAGCGTTCCAGAACTCGTCAACCCCACACGCAACAGGATTGACGGTACCAAGCCCCGTTAGCACGACACGACGTTCGGCCATTGGCTTGTTTTACCTCAACAAAATTTAGGCTTTGCTGGAATTTTCTTTGATGTGGTCGATGGCCTGCCCGACAGTCTGAATCTTCTCAGCTTCTTCGTCGGGAATGCTCAGCTCGAACTCATCTTCGAATTCCATGACCAGCTCGACGGTGTCGAGCGAGTCGGCGTTCAGATCGTTAACAAATGACGTTTCGCGGGTGATTTCGCTCTTATCAACACCCATCTGTTCTGCGACGATCTCGATTACTTTTTCTTCAATAGATTCGGACACTTTCAAAACCTCCCTGAAAAGGTCCCTAAACCGTAGAAACTACTACAAATACCAAATTTCAAAAAACGAGTCGCGGTACTATAGCTTGGCCTACTCAGCCTTGCAATACCTTATTCGACATCATTTTAATTGCAACAAATTAAGTGTGCATTCCGCCGTCAACACTGAGAACCTGGCCAGTGATATAATTGGAAGTATCTGAGGCCAGGAACCTTACAGCTTTGGCGATATCTACCGGCTTACCAAAGCGTTTCAGCGGAATCTGCGCCAACGCCATGTCCTTGGCCTGCTGGGGCAGGACATCGGTCATTTCCGTCTGGATAAAGCCCGGTGCAACGGCGTTGCAGCGGACGTTCTTGCTGGCAAGCTCTTTGGCTGTCGTCTTGGTCAGGCCTATCAAGCCGGCCTTGCTGGCCGCATAGTTGGCCTGGCCACGATTGCCTTCAACACCGCTGTAGCTGGCCATATTGATAATCGAGCCGCCCTTCTGGCGGATCATGTACTTGCCAGCTGCCCGTATGGCTATAAATGCGCTTTTCAGGTTAACCTTAAGCACCAGGTCCCAATCGGCATCATCCATACGAATCAAAAGTCCGTCGCGTGTGATGCCTGCGTTGTTGACCAGAACGTCGATCCGGCCATGTTTTTCAACCACGTCGCCGATAAGCTCGGTGAAACCTTCGCTATCGGTAACGTCCAAGGCCTGGGTCTCGAGCTTGTCGCCCGGGTTGCCGAGGCTTTCGGCCAGTGTGGCCAGAAGTTCTTCGTTGAGGTCCACAGCTACCACTGTCATTCCCGCATCCAGAAGCTCGCGGGCGATTTCGAGGCCGATGCCTCGGGCAGCGCCTGTTACTATCGCAATCTTTCCGTTATCCGCCATAACATCCTCTCTCGAAAAATTCGAAATCCGATTTTAAAATTTACTTCGCTTCAGCGATTTTCTCGATCACCTCGCAGCTGTTGACGCTCGTGAAGTCCGCGCGGCGGTGAACTCTTCTCATCAGGCCGGCAAGCACCTTGCCTGGACCAATTTCATAAAACTTCTCGACGCCTTGTGCAAGAAGATATTCCATACATTGCTGCCAGCGTACCGAGCAGGTCAGCTGAGCAAGTAGCTTATCTTTTATCTCGCCGGCGCCGCTGTAAGGTTGGGCGTCCACGTTTGAAACCACGCAAACACCCGGATCTTTCAGGGTTATTTCGTCAAAGGTCTTGCCCAGCTCCTCGGCAGCAGGAATCATTATTTCGCTGTGAAACGCCCCGGCAACCTTGATTGGAATGGCTGCTTTTGCGCCAAACTGCTCCGCCATTTCCTCTACCTGCTTGCAGGCATCAATCGTGCCAGTAACTACGATCTGCCCCGGACAATTGAAATTCGCACAGGTCAGAATTCCGTCGCCCCTGGCCGCATCGCAAAGTTCCTGGGCCTTGGGCTCGTCCAGACCTATTATGCTGACCATGCTGGAGGGCACTGAAGTGGCGGCTTTTTGCATCAATTCGCCGCGTCTGGCTACGAGTTTCACACCCGTCTCAAAATCCATCGCCCCGGCGGCGTAAAGAGCTGTGTATTCGCCCAAGCTAAGCCCACCCATATATTCCGGACAAATAGCATCTTCACCGACAGTATCTTTCATTACTTGCAGCATTGCAGCGGAGACGGTAAAAATCGCCGGCTGGGCAATGTCTGTGCTGTTGAGCTTATCTTCCGGGCCTTCAAAGCAGAGTACTTTTATGGGCAAACCGGTCGCAGCCTCCGCCCGATCAAATAAGTCACTGGCCGAGTCGAAAGCCTCGCAGATGTCCTTGCCCATCCCTACATGCTGGGCACCCTGTCCTGGAAATAAAAAAGCTGTTTTCATTTTGGAATCTTTGGATCTATTTAAAATTTAACCACCATACCGCCCCAAGTCAGGCCGGCACCGAAAGCAATCATCAATACCGTTGCGCCCGGTTTGATCTTGCCCGCTTCGTAAGCCTCTGCAAGAGCTACCGGAATCGAAGCGGCGGACGTATTTCCGAAGCGATCGATATTGATGTAAATTTTTTCCATCGGGAAGTCGTACTTCTCGGCAGCGGACTTCATTATGCGGTAATTTACCTGGTGTGGAACGACCAGGTCGACATCCTCGGCTTTGAGGTTGCATTTTTCCATGCAGTCGCCCAAAAGCCATTGCATCTTTTCGACGGCGAATTTATAGACATCTCGGCCCCGCATTTTCAGATAATGCTGCCGATCATCCACGCTTTGGGCTGATGCAGGTGTCCGAGTGCCTCCACCGGGAAGGTGAATAAAATCCCAACCACTGCCATCGGTATGTATGACGTTGTATAAAACGCCCTTGTCGGGCTCGTTGGTCGGTTCCAGAACGACCGCCCCTGCTGCATCTCCAAAGAGTATGCAACTGCCGCGGTCTTCGTAATCGGTGATACGGCTGAGAACCTCAGCGCCGATGACCAGAATCCTTTTGCACTTACCGGTTTCAATAAACTGGCTGCCCACAGTAACGCCATAAACAAAACCGCTGCACGCAGCTGATATGTCAAAAGCGGGGATGGTACCAGCTCCCAGGCTATTCTGAACAAAACACGCGGTAGCCGGGCAAGGCATTTCGGGGGTAATCGTCGAGCAGATAATCATATCGAGCTGGTTCGGTTTGATTCCGGCATCAGCGATGGCTTTTTTGGCAGCTTCGGTCGCCAGTGTGGCGGTGGTCTGCCCGTCTGAAACGATGCGTCTTTCTTTTACGCCGGTCCGCTGAGTAATCCACTCGTCGGAAGTTTCGACCATCTTCTCCAGGTCGGCGTTTGTTAATTTCCTCTCAGGAACACTAAACCCCATCCCAGTTATGGCTGCACGGAGAGGTTCAGGCATTTGCCGTCCTCTTCTTTTTTGAAAGCAACTCGGTAATCTTCTGATTCATCTGGTGCTTTGCCATTGTCGAAGCGACACCAATGGCGTTCTTGATTCCATTAGCATCGCTGGCTCCGTGACAGATTATCAAAACGCCGCTTACACCAAGCAATGGTGCGCCGCCGTATTCGTTGAAGTCATATTTTTTCTTCAGGCTGCTGCCGACCGTCATGATTTTTCCAAGCAATTCCGGGGCTGCCTGGACGAGTTCCTCAAAAATGCCCTTTATGACGCCGATAGCCATGCCTTCCATCAGCTTGAGAACAACATTGCCGACAAAACCCTCGCAGACCATCACGTCGCAGGCGCCGCTGAAAAGGTCTCTTCCCTCGACATTGCCGATAAAATTGATGTTGGAGTCGTTTTTCATCAATTCACGGGTCTGTTTTACCAGCTCGTTTCCCTTGGCGGCTTCTTCGCCAACACTGAGCAGGCCAACGCGAGGATTTTCAATACCGGCGACCATACTGATATATACAGAAGCCATCACGCCATACTGATGAAGATGTTGCGGGCGGCAGTTTACATTCGCCCCAACGTCACATATGGCAACTGGGCCGTGATGTGTGGGGGTTATTATGGCAATACCCGGGCGTTGCACGCCTTTGAGCCTTCTAAGCCTCATCTGGGCAGCTGCCACGCATGCGCCGGTATTGCCGGCTGATACGCAGGCATCGATATCGCCGGCGCGGTGCATTTCGGCCATAACGGCTATCGAGCTGTCCGGCTTGGCCCGAAGGACTTCCACCGGCGAATCGGCCATGCCAATAACTTCAGAGGCATGACGAAGTTCGATAAACTCTTCCCAGCCCTGCTGGCCGGCGAGGTGCTGCTGGATAGCTTTGGAATCGCCTATCAGGACGATCTTGTCGTCGGGGCCTAGAACCTTCCTTGCTGCCAGTGCACCTTTTACTGGTTCACCGGGGGCCTTGTCGCCACCCATGGCGTCGATGCCTATTCGCATCGATTAGCTCTCCTTCTCCACTTCCAAGCTCAGGCCGGGCCTGACATAACCGCAATTGTCGCATGCTGCGTGGGGGAGTTTCGGGGAGTTGCAACGCGGGCAATCGGCGTAGTTTATCGGCGTTGCCGCATGATGACTGCGACGCTGACGCGTGCGTGCCCTACTTGTTTTATACTTTGGTACCATCTTACAAGTCCTTCTAATTCAAAGCCCCAAGTAACACATTGCCTGGGGGCATACAAACAACTATCTCTATTTTCATTCCGGATTTTCGCCGGAAATTAGGTATTTAATGCGTTTTTGTCAAGTAAAAACAATCCCTGAGTATAGCGAAGCTTATCGGGGATTTAAAGTCTTACGAGAGCTTCTCCTTTACAAACTGCTCGGCAGCTTTGAGTGCGTCGGGGAGTTTGCCGGCATCTTTACCGCCAGCCTGGGCCATGGTCGGCTTTCCGCCGCCACTGCCGCCAACAATCACTGCTGCTGTTTTGACCCAGTCGCCAGCCTTTAACTTGCCCTGTTTGGCCACTTCATCGGTTACCATCGCGATAAGCGTAACCTTTTCGCCTTCGGCGCCGCCGATAAGCATAGCTGCGGCTCCTTTTTGGCGCTGCTGGTCACAGATACTGCGCATCGCCTTGGCGTCCGCATGGCCGAGTTGGCCTATCAGGACCTTGCCAACTGGCGTGTCAACGGTGTATTCCGGCTGGAACTCGCCCCCGCCTGCCTGGCCGGGCGGGCGCTTGCGGAGCTGCTTGACCTCTTTTTGCAGTACAATGATGCGATCCGGAACCTCCTGGGCCGGCACACGCAATGCGGCACTTGTCGAACGGACAATTTCGTCAATCTGCTGGATATGCTCCACAGCTGCCTTGCCGGTAAGGGCAGTGATGCGTCGCACGCCCTTGGCGACAGATTCTTCCGAAATAATCTTGAACAAACCAACCTGGCTGGTCCGCTGGAGATGCGTACCGCCACAGAATTCGACGCAGAAAATTTCCTCCGGGCTTTTTTGCGGGTCCTGTGTACCGAAACTCATCACTCGCACCGGATCGGGGTACTTTTCGCCAAACACAGCCTGGATATCGGGCAGTTTTTTTGCATCGCCAAGCGGAATAACGTTCGAGCCGATGGGCAAGTCAGCCAATACCGCTTCGTTTACCTGCCGTTCGATCTCAACAATCTGCTCTGGGGCAACCGCCCTGTTATGCGTAAAGTCAAATCGCAACTTGTCAGGAGCTACAATGCTGCCGGCCTGCTTTACATGATCACCAAGGACATTTCTAAGGGCTTTGTTAAGCAGGTGAGTTGCGCTGTGGTTTCGCATCGTATCGGTGCGGGAGGCGTCCACTTCGCAATTTACGCTCTGGCCGGTGTGGAGTATGCCATCTTCAACCACGCCCAGGTGCAATACAGCGTCGCCACACTTTTGAGTGTCGCGGACGGCGAATTTGCCATCAGCCCACAGCAGGTGCCCCGCATCGCCGACCTGGCCGCCCTGCTCGCAGTAAAAGTTTGTTTTATCGAGTACGATTGCTGCCTCGTCACCGACGTTAAGCGCGGCGGCCTCTATAAAGCTGCTGTCAACGACCCAGCCGAGAACTTTCGCCTCTATCGGTTCGAGCGAATATTTTGCCGAATCGTCGCTGGCGGGCAGATTCGCGATTGCCTCGACCTTTAAAGTTTCCCCGCCGCTGCTCAACTCGCGGTGCCGGGCCATCTCTGTATCGAAACCGTCTAAGTCCACCTTCATGCCGCACTCTTGGGCCATTATCTGTGTCAGATCGACCGGGAAGCCGTACGTCGCATAAAGATCGAAGGCCACATCGCCCGGAAGTTCCTTTTTTCCAGCTTTGTCGAGTTTGTCAGCCTGCCGTTGGAAAAGTTCTATCCCGCGGTCCAGCGTTCGGCCGAAGGATTCTTCCTCTTCGCGAACCGTCTCGATGATGTAGTCCTGATTATCCTTGATTTCACCGAAGAAATCGCCCATCAAATCCACGATGGTCGGCACGATCTTGATAAGGAAAGGCCCGTCGATGTTGAGATACTGCCTGCCATAACGGGCAGCCCGACGCAGGATTCGCCTTACGACGTAACCCCTGCCCTCGTTTGACGGGATGATGCCGTCAGCCAGCGCAAACGTAAGCGAGCGTGCGTGGTCCGCGATTACACGGCAGGCTACATCGCCGATATTCTGTGTATCCAGCGAATCGAAACGGTCTTCCAGGCCGCTTTTAGCGCCATAGCGGTGGTCGGTCAACTTTTCGATGGCCTTGATAATCGCCACGAAAAGGTCGGTCGCGTAATTACTCTTTTTGCCCTGCAACACTGCCCCGACGCGCTCCAGGCCCATGCCCGTATCGACATGCTTTGCCGGCAGCGGAGAGAGCTTGCCTTCGGCACTGCGGTTATACTGGATAAAAACCAGGTTCCAAATCTCGATAACGCTGGCAACGCCGGCATTGACCAGAGCAGCCCCGGATTTGTCTTCGGTCAGGTCGATATGAATCTCGCTGCAAGGCCCACACGGACCAGTCTCGCCCATCTCCCAGAAGTTGTCCTTCTTGTTGCCGAGGTGAATATGGGTAGGATCAATATCCGTAACCTTGGCCCAAAGTTCTTTCGCCTTGAGGTCGGGTTCAATTCCGTCAGCCTTGTCGCCCTCAAATACTGTCACATGGAGGCGGTCCTTGGGAAGTCCCCAGACATCTGTCAGCAGCTCCCACGCCCACTCGATGGCCTCTTTCTTGAAATAATCGCCGAAGCTCCAGTTGCCGAGCATCTCGAAGAACGTGTGGTGATATGTATCGTGGCCGACGTCTTCCAGGTCGTTGTGCTTGCCACCGGCACGGATGCACTTTTGGGTGTTAGCGGCGCGGACGTAGTCGCGCTTTTCTCGGCCGAGGAAAACGTCCTTGTACTGGTTCATTCCCGCATTTGTAAAAAGCAATGTCGGGTCGTCTGCCGGCAGAAGCGAGCTCGATGGTACGAACGCGTGAGCCTTCTTCTCGAAGAACTCGATGAACTCCTTGCGAATTTGTTCACAACTGCGTTCCATGTTTTATTCCGATCTATGGCTGGCGGTTAATCTTACAAGTTAAATCCGCTTTGCGAAAGATGGGTGATTCTATCGTCAAAGGGCCATTCTGCCAAGGTAGATTTGAGCTAACTGACGGCCTGGCCTATCCCCATGGCGGGGGCAAGGTATTTGGCGATGAACTTTGGCGGCTCGGCTGTGGGGTGTCCGCCAAGCCTGCCGGAGAAAATCATCCCAGGCCGCCATGGGATTTGAATAATGCGGTCATCGCTGGCATTTTTGAATCCTACCATGCCCGCTGATACGGCGTGCTTCCGGTCAGCCGTGCCAAACAGCCAGGTACCGAGTCCCAAGACCAGCCAGTCCGCCAATGAATATGTCAGCACCAATCGGCTGCGGAATTTGTCTAGTACTGGAGTTAAATTGCGGTGACAATCGACCGCAGGCGATATGAGTCCAACCGCTTCAACGCTGGCCCCTGCCGGCAACAGTTCCAGTGCCCGAAGCGCCAGGTGTCCCCCAGCCGAGCAGCCAAGCAGGTAAATTGGTCTATCAGGAAACGTATGCTGCTGCTCAACGATAAACTCGGAAATCTTTTTCGCTTCGCGCTGCATTAATTTGGCGTCTTTAAGTGCAGGTAGCGCCAGCCAGCCGCGCCATGCAACGTGCCAATCCCAGTAAACAAACCTGCCAGCAAAGCCAGCCTTTCGCAGACCAGCGGGTACGCCCCGCTTTCCCCAGCGAACACCAAACCACCGAAGGCCACTGCAGAATACAACAAGCCCGACCTTTTCGTCTCCGCCGCCGTCTTTCGGTGCTCCTAAACGAACAGCCAGAGACACAGCCGCGATAAGAAAAACCAATATCGCCAAACCAATCAAAATTGAAATCAAGACGGGCATGGACTCATTTTATAAAGAAAGTCCGCGAAATACACTCGCAGGCTCTTTAAAAGTAAAAGAGATACAGGCTCGCATTTATGCGCCCGAGAATTCTTTTTCCAGGGCCTTGAGCGCCCTGCGGTTGGCCAGCTTGCCCACGCTGCCCATGCGGTCAACCAGCAGCCGGCCGCTGATGTGGTCTATCTCGTGCTCAATGATACGGGCAAGCAACTCCGTGCCGGATTCCTCGAATTGCTGGCCATCGAGATCGTAGGCCCGAACTGTAACTTCGTTGTGACGCTTGATCTTACTGAAAATACCCGGAAAGCTCAGGCAGCCCTCCTCGCTGTCCTGGCTACCATCGGCAGAGATTATCTGCGGGTTGATGTAAACACGGCGGTCGCCGGGATCGAAACTCGGTGAGGACACAAAGAGACACGCCCCAATACCGACCTGTGCGGCGGCCAGTCCCACGCCCTTGGCCTCGAACATTATCTCGAACATCCGCTCGACAAGCGCCCTCACGGCTGGATCGGTCGGGTCTTCGACTTCTTCGCATTGCTGGCGCAGGCGAGGGTCCGGATAAACGACGACCTTTAGCGAGGCCAGGTCAGCTTGTCTGATTTTTTCGTTTCCACTCATATCTAAAACCTAGTCTAGCGAACCTATGAAGGTTAAATCAAGTCAAACGCCAAAGAGGTATTCCAGCCTATTGCTTTGACAATTCTTGCCTTGACTATAAAATCGGCCTTTGAAGGTAAAAATACCTTCGGGGACACATAGTGAAACAAACTGAAATAAAAGACTGTCAGGAATTAATAGGTTACACCTTTAAAGACCAGGCTCTGCTGGCAAAAGCTCTGACGCATTCCTCCAGTGCAGCGAGCAGGCACGAAAGTAACGAACGGCTGGAGTTTCTCGGCGATGCCATTCTGGGCATGGTGGTGTGCCAGGAGCTTTTCGAGAATTACACTGATTTGCTCGAAGGTGAAATGACCAAAATCAAATCCGTCGTCGTCTCTCGCCAGACCTGTGCGGATATTGTCGCAGAAATCCAGTTGGATAAGCTTTTGTTTCTCGGGCGGGGAATGACCAGCGTAGAATTGCCAACCTCCGTCATGGCAGCAGTGTTCGAAGCGATAATCGGAGCTGTCTATCTTGACGGCGGTCTGGAAGTGGCAAGTAAGTTCATACTGGAGCATGTCAGGCCTCACATAGAAGAGGCCCTTGTCAACGCGCACCAGAAGAATTTCAAATCCGCACTTCAGCAATATTGCCAAAAGAAATGGAACATTACGCCGGAGTATCACATTCTCGACGAGAAAGGCCCGGACCACAGTAAGGCCTTCGAGGTGGCGGTTTCCGTCAGAGGAAAATTCTACCCAACCGCCTGGGGCAAGACCAAAAAGCAGGCGGAGCAGGCAGCTGCCAAAAAGGCCATGCAGGATGTCGGCCTGCTCGGTGAAGACGAATAATAGCCGTAAGCATCGAAAAAAAAAATGTAAAAACTGCGTTAAAGAGCCCAAAAAGCTGGCGCAAAATCTTGCTCTTTGCCGATAAGAGACTTAGAATCGGCCAATAAGGCGGTTGGCCGTCATTTTCTTTTGTGGATTTTAAGCACTTCAGGGAGGTTGTTGCTTTAAAAAATGGGATCAAGGACGATCAAAACTCTTACTGCCTTGATGGCAGCCATGACCGTAGGTGCAATCGCCCTGATGGTTCTCGAAACCGCCCCCATCCGCCCGGAAATCCACGACCTCGCAGCTGTAACAAGCCCCCAGACAGTTCAGGCCAGCGCCGTGACAAATGCTGACGTGCCGATCCAGCCGATAAAATGGCGAAATATCATCGTCCACTCATCCGCGCAGCAACGAGAGATCGCACGCAGTTGCCATTTTATTGTGAATCCTAACGGCCAGGAGCTTGTACAGGCGACAGCCCTTTGGAAACGCCAGCTTACCGGTAAGCACATTTTCGTCCCCGGTAATTTTAATGCCAATAGTATCGCCATCTGCGTAATTGGCGATTTTTCACAGCAAGCGCCTTCTTCCAGACAGTTCAACTCTCTTGTAAGGCTGGTTCAGCAACTTCAGCGAAAATGCAATATCTCAGCCGACCACGTATACCTCCGCCGCGACCTCGATTCGCTTAGCGACGCCCCTGGCGCCGCTTTCCCGGGCAATATCTTCACAGCACACCTGCTCAGACCAAACGGGTAAGGATTTCTGGCAAAAACGAGAAAAGATTCCGGCTTGGGCCGGTTTTTTTATGCGCGCTATTTATTGAGCTTTTGTACCTCTTCCATGATTGCTGCGACTATTTTATCTGCAGCGACGGTGCGGATTTTTTTGCCCTTGCGGTAGAGGACAGCCTTGTCTTTTCCGGCACAGACGGCAACGTCGGCAGAGTCAGCCTCGCCGGGGCCGTTCACGACGCAGCCCATAACCGCAACCGTAATCGGCAGCGTTATATCAGCCAAGGCGTCTTTGACCTGCTCGACAATCGGCGCGATATCCATCTGCAGCCGCCCACATGTCGGGCATGCGATAAGCTCTACGCCTTTGCGCTTCCGCAGGCGGAGGCTGTATAGCAGCTCCAAGCCGTCTGTTACTTCACGCACGGGGTCGCCTGAGTAAGAAATACGGATAGTATCGCCGATTCCCTCACTCAAAAGCGTACCCAAAGCAGCCGCCGACCGCACAGCGCCGGTCTGGGCCGTACCGGCATGCGTTACGCCGAGGTGCAGGGGAAAATCCCAACGCTGGGCAATGAGACGATTTACAGCCACGCATGTGAAGGCGTCGTGACTCTTCGCTGACAGGACGATGTTTTTGAAGTTTGACTGCTGGAAAATCTCCAGATACTCCCCGAGTTTGTCAGCCATCAGTTCGTGCAGCGGCTGGGCGAGTTGACTCTGCCGCTTCGTTTGATCGCTCCTCTCTACAACGGAACCCTCATTAACGCCCACGCGTATGGCTGCACCGGCGGCGTCAGCTGCGGCGATGATGCGCTGGATGTCAGCAGGGTCGCAAATGTTTCCGGGGTTCAGTCGTATCTTGGCTGCACCGGCTTGGATTGCCTCCAGTGCCCTGTCTGGGCTGAAGTGAACATCTGCGATTATAGGCACGGGCGAATCCGCGACGATTTGCTTAAGGGCTTGGGTATCTTCCTTTTTTGGTACGGCAACGCGGACAAGCTGGGCTCCGGCATCGGCCAATGCCCTGACCTGCTTAAGCGTAGCCTCAACATCAGCAGTATTGGTGTTGGTCATGCTCTGGACGCTGACAGGCCCGTCTCCGCCTATAGTAACTCCGCCGACATTTACCGGCTGAGATTTCCTGCGCTGTATTTGTGGTAATTCCATGGCGACATTCTACAAGCGCCGCATCGATTCCGAAAGCCCGCTTTAGCTGCGACAAACCGTTATGCCATTGACTTTTTACCGTGAGTTATTGAAAATCGTTTTCGCGAGTCCCCGTAGCTCAGCTGGATAGAGCGCTTGCCTCCGGAGCAAGAGGTCAGAGGTTCGAATCCTCTCGGGGATATTTGAAGGAATTCCGAATTCTGTGGAGATATCAATGAATTTCAAATATCTGATTCTTTTTTGCGCAGGAGTGTTTCTAGTAGCCTCAATCGGCTGCGGCCCCGCGGATGTATATAGCCAATACGAACTTGGCGACGCCCGCAATGTCGTAGCGACCTGTGTTGAATCTTCCGGCGGGCTGGCGGCATGGCAGGAAGTCGAAAAGATCGACGCAGCAGCCACAATAACCTTTTACGGCGAAGCCGGGCAAGCGAATGTCGACGGTGTCGAGCTTTCAATCGACATCAAAGACGGAAGCATTATAGCTAAAGGCGCCTCCCCTGACGGCTCGTGGACAGCCATCGCCTGGGATAGCGGCAAAACATTCGTGCATGGAAGCCCCTCCGCCACCTCAGCCCAGATAGCATCTTATCTGCCGTTGATTCTCCACCGCGCACGCGGTGCGATGAATCTGCTCGGGCGAGATGAAACTGTAGCGTCCTCCGAGCGGATGCGTCTGGATGGCTTTGACGTTATCCGGGTGGGCGTTGCCGGTAACACCGACTGGGCGATTGCCTATTACTTCGACTCTACAACATGCGAGCTGCGTTTTGTAACCGGCGGCAGCGAACAGCCGGGCACTGGCGGAACGGTAACCTCATATCAATACAAGATGCTTCCTGACGGCATCACATTTCCAACGAAAATTCGCGTTCTAAAAACCGGCCAATATGTTCTGGTGGGTGAAAAGCCGCTGCTGGAACTCGAGTTTTCTCAGGTAATTATCCACTAACGGCTAAATAGGCCGCTTCTTTGTCGAAAAAGGGTGATACAATATAAGTGACATGAGTGTTGATATTACACACATTTTGAAAGACTGGAATTACGAGCCCGGCAAAATTACCGCCCGCCGAATAAAGGGTAAAGACGGGCTCGAGAAAATCCAGTTGCGCCTCGATCTGGGGCTTTTGCAGATGGAGGTCTCCGGCCGTCCGGATGGCGATCGCCCAAACGGTCACGACAGTTACCTTTCCTTTTACGAGCACGAACTCCAGAAATATTCGGACAACCGTAAGGGTAACGAGGTCGGCTTCGAACTAGACGAACAGGCATGCGAGCTGCTTCGGGCTGAGGGCATGATGTACTACCATCGCTACCTGGCTGAATTTATTCTCGAAGATTTCAAAGCTGTCGAGCGCGACACTATGCGAAATCTACGATTGATGGACTTCTGCAACAGATACGCCGCAGAAGAGTCTGACCGCTATGTGCTGGAGCAGTATCGACCTTATGTGGTAATGATGCGTGCCCGGGCACGCGGCCATCAGTCGTTGAAGGACAATCGCCCAAAAGCTGCCAAAGAAGCCATCAAAAACGGCATCGATGAGATCAAGGAATTCCACGACAAATTCGGGCAGGAAAAACTCTTGGCCGGATCGAGTGAGATAGCCATTTTACAGGCGATGCTCAAGGACATCGAACGGCGCATTCCGGTTGACCCGCTCGAAAAACTCCGGCGTAAACTTTCAAAGGCAATCAAGGAAGAACGTTACGAAGATGCCGCCTTGATCCGCGATAAAATGGATCACTTTAAAAGCGACGGCTTTGAAGAAAAATAATTCGCACCCCCACCTTGTCTTTAGCGCCCGCGATTAATAACATGTAGTTTTGGTACAGCTCCGTAGGGGCGCCCGGGCGAGTTGCAAATTCGGCTGGGCTGAGAAGACCCTTGGAACCTGATCAATGAATCCCGCAAGGGCGGGGTAAGTTGCGTAGGGAAACGGACGGTTTTTGCAAAGTTTTTAGATTTTGTGCTACCGGCCGTTTCAAGGACGGCCTTTTTTATTGCGCCGAAAGTTGAGAGAAAATGACACAGTACGAACAGGCAAAGCAGGGAAATATAACTCCACAGATGCAGCGTGTCGCCGAGCGTGAAAAAGTTTCAGTTGAGCTCATTCGCGACGAAATTGCAGCGGGCCAGCTGGTTATTCCGGCTAACAGGCTGCACCTGGCAGGTATAGGCGATACCGGCATCAAGCTCGACCCATGCGGTATTGGACGGGCTGTTACGACAAAAATAAACGCCAATATCGGCGCATCGCCCATCAGCAGCTGCAAGAAGGAAGAACTGCTCAAATTGCAATGGGCGGTTAAATATGGCGCCGACGCCGTCATGGACCTCTCAACCGGCGGCAATCTTGACGAGACTCGCGAATTCCTCATCGCCAACTCTGCTGTTCCCATCGGGACGGTGCCGATTTATTCCATGATAGTCGACAAGCCCGTCGAAGAACTGACGCGCGAGGACATTCTCGAGACAATTCGCAACCAGGCAGCCCAGGGCGTGGACTTCTTCACAATTCATGCCGGTTTTAGGCGCAGCCACATCGAATATGTCAAAAAACGCAAGATGGGTATAGTATCTCGCGGTGGCAGCCTGCTGGCCAAATGGATGGTCCACCACGACAGCGAAAATCCGATGTACGAAATGTTCGACGAGATAAGCGAGATAATGCGCGAATACGACATAAGCTATTCACTCGGCGACGGACTTCGGCCGGGCTGTCTGGCGGATGCTTCCGACGATGCGCAATTCGCAGAACTGGATACTCTCGGCCAACTCGTCCAGCGAGCCCGCTCCGCTGGCGTACAGGTAATGGTCGAAGGCCCCGGCCACGTTCCATTCGACCAGATAGAGATGAACATGACTCGCCAGATTGAAGTCTGCGACGGCGCACCGTTTTATGTCCTTGGACCGATCGTTACGGACGCCTTCCCCGGTTACGATCACATAACTTCCGCCATCGGCGCAACAGCAGCTGCCTTCCACGGCGCGAGTTTCCTTTGTTACGTTACCCCCACAGAGCATTTATCGCTTCCAACGCCCCAAGACGTCAAGACCGGCTGCGTAGCCTATAAAATCGCCGCACACTCTGCAGACGTGGCTAGAAAGCTGCCCGGTGCGAGAGATTGGGACGATGCGATATCCGACGCCCGCGCCAATTTCGATTGGCAAAAGCAGTTCCAGCTCGCCTTCGACACTGAAACCGCTCGCGAAATTCGCCAAAGAGACCTCGAAGAAGATGCCGATTATTGTTCTATGTGCGGCCGAGATTGGTGCGCAGTGCGTATCAGCAAGGAAGTTACAGAGGCTGTTTCGGAAAAATAATTTTTTTGAAATTTCTGAAAAATTTTGAAAGAACTTGAGCGGCGAATAAATCCAGCATATGCTCTTGGGCATCAAACAATTCAGGGAGAATGTCTTATGAACAAATCCGGGGTGATTCTTATCGTTGCGTTGGCTGCTTTGATTACGCCTTCCATTGTTTTTGCCGAAGAAGCGACAACCAAGGCGGAACTTCCATCAACATGGCTGGAACTCGGGGATGTTCTCGCACAGGCAGATACCCAGCCCACTGACGTCAAAGTAAGTACTGACGAACCCTTTACCCCATGGCCTCGTCGCCGCGGGCCTGCATACCCGGACGACGACTGGCGCAGCTTCGGCAGGGATGTAAAAGAACTCGTCCCGACAATCTGGGATGACACGAAAGCAACCTTCACCGATAAATGGGCCTTGGTAGGTTTCGCAGCAGCCGTTGCTGCGGGCGTGGCTATAGACGCGGCAAATCTCAACGGCCAGGTCGCAGACCACTACCAAAGGAAGGGCTCGCAGCTAACCAAGTTCTGGGACATGGTCGGCGATGTCGGCGGCAACCCCGGCGCACACTTCGCTGTAGCCGGTGCGATGTATGCCGTGTCTTTGTCAAGGGATGACATTAAAACCTACGAGGTGTCCAAAACCTTAATAAACGCGCTGTCCGTCAATGGACTGGTAACACTGGCACTTAAGGGCATTGCCGATTCCGAAAGTCCAAACGGCGACGACTTCGGCTGGCCGAGCGGGCATACCTCCAGTTCATTCTGCTTCGCTACGGTGATGCACAAAGCCTACGGACCTTGGGTGGGTGTTCCGCTTTTCGCATTTGCCAGTTTCGTCGGGTATGAACGCATCGATGCTCGAAATCACGATTTCAACGATGTAATTTCCGGCGCCCTTATCGGTATAGCCATAGGCCACGCCGTATCGCAGAATCATGAATTCAAGGTCTTCGGCATGGATATTATTCCCTGGTCCGATCCCGTCCGGGGCGGAGTAGGAGTCGCCCTTGTAAAGCAGTGGTAGTCCTTAAGCGATTCCGTCTTCGGGCTTTTGCTCGCCTTTTGGGCGATGCTTCCATCTGCGGTGCATCCAGAGATACTGCTGCGGGGTTCTGCGGATAACCTGTTCCAGTGCGGCGGTATATTCCTGAGTTATCCACCGTATGGGGTCATCCTTGTCGGCCCAATCCTCAGGACGGATAATCCGCTCTATTCCAATTTCAAAGTTGTATGACTTGCTTAACCGTCGCCCATAAGCTACGACGACCGGAACTTCATACTGCATCGCCATAAGGGCTGGTGCCTTTGTGGTGCTTGCTTCGCGGCCGAAGAAGTCAACGAACATGCCCTTACGCCCTGCGTCCTGATCGGAAACGAAGCTTACATAACGATGGCTGGAGAAAATTTCGTCCATCCGCTCGGTGGCGCCCTTCTTGTCGAGAACGGTCAGGCCCTTTTTCTCGCGGATGCCCAGTAGGTAATCGTTGAGGTAAGAGTTATCCAGCGGCCTGGCGACAGCGAAGCCGTCGAAACCCAGAATCGCCAACGCATAGCCGACAATCTCCCAGTTGCCGAAATGACCGACGACGTAGATGATGCCATTTTTGCGCTCAGTCAGCAGCCGGACATTATCGGCTTGGTTCGTGAGAATAATGTGCTTTCTCCAGCTCTCCGGCGTGATAAGGCGAGTGGTGAATAATATCTCCAGACCAAGAAATACGATGCTTCTAAACGACGCCAGTGCTACCCTTTTGTATCTTTTTTCCTCCCAGTCGGGAAAACTCAGCTTAAGGTGTCGAATGGCGATTTCGCGGTGCTTGCGGTCGATAAGGTAAAAAACCTTGCCAAGTATCGAGGCGGTAACATAGTTCACCCGAATCGGGAACATGTGCACCCCCATGGCGAACAATCGAACAGCCAGGTACACAAGATAGTCGATGTATTTATTCTTTTTCCGCGGCATTTTCAACTTTCGGGTGCGTTTTCCAGCGCCGGTAAGTCCACAGGTACTGCTCCGGCGCCTTCCTTATTATCCTCTCGAGCGAGGAAGTAAATTGCTGCGTAATCCATTGGGCCGGGTCTTCTTTGTCGGCCCATTCATGCGGATGTATAATCCTGTCGACACCAAGCTCGAATTTGTATTTTTCATCTATCCGTCGGCCGTAACCGATTGCGACCGGAATTTTATGCTTAATGGCGACAAATGCCGGCGCCCTGTAGGTGCTTGCGGGCCGGCCAAAGAAATCGACAAACATTCCCCGCTGTCCGGCGTCCTGGTCGGCAATAAAACCTATCATGCTCCTGGACTTGACTATTTTTTCTATGCGCTGCATCGCGCCGAACTTGTCCAGTATTTTCATGCCCATTTTCTCGCGCTGGCCCAGGAGGTACTTATTGAGGTAAGGGTTATCCAAAGGCCTTGCCAGTGCGTAACTATTGAAACCAACTGCAGCCATTGTATATCCGCTTACTTCCCAACTGCCGAAGTGGCCGGAAATCATAACCACGCTCTTTTCGCGTTTGAGCAGAATGTCGAAAATCTCCTGAACTTCGCTGAAGACAATGTGCTGCCGCCACTTCCATTGGGTAATCTCCCGTGTCGTCAGCAACACGTCCATAACAAGATAAAGCATGTGCCGCATGCTTGCCCTGGCGACGCGTTGATATTTTTGCTCAGGCCAATCAGGGAAACACGCCCGCAGATGCTTGATAGCCATTTCACGGTGGCGCTTGTCGAAGCGGTAATACAAATTGCCGAGAAATGCAGCAAAAGCGTAATTCGCCTGACAGGAGAACATGTGTACAAACATCGCGAACAGACGAAGGGCCAGGTAGGCAAGGTAGTCTGCGAACTTATTTCTCGGCTTATCCATGCTCTGGTTTATTTTCAGTTGCGCAGAGTCAGCTCTTGGCTGCTTTCAATTGCGAGAGAATATTATTAACTTCGGTTGCGGCATCTGCAGCAGATATCAGTGTCGGTTTTTCGTCCGTGCGGCGTTTAATCTCAACGTTGCCTTCCTTGAGTCCCCGCTCTCCGACTACCACACGTAGTGGAATGCCGATAAGGTCGGCATCCTTGAACTTTGCGCCGGGCCGCATCTGGCGGTCATCTAGAAGAGCGTCCACGCCACCTGAAGTGAGCTCATCATAAATCCGCTGGGCTTCTGCCAGGACCTGTTCGCTGTCCATGTTGAGCGGCAGAACCTCAACCTCGAACGGCGCGATATTGACGGGCAATATGCAACCGTCCTTGTCGTTGCCATTTTCTATCGCCGATGCGAGTATGCGGTTCACGCCGATACCGTAGCAACCCATAAGGCAGGGCTTTTCCGCTCCGGTTTCATCGAGGAAGCTGCAGTCCAGTTTAGCACTATACTTCGTGCCAAGTTTGAAGACCTGGCCAACTTCGATGCCGCGTTTGAACAGCAGCTTCCTGCCTTCATGTGTATCGCCATCGGCTGCGTTGCGGATATCGGTAACGACGACATTGTCGCCTTCCAGCGGGAAGTCTCGGCCGGGTACGACGTTTTTCATATGGTAGTCTGTCTTGTTAGCACCAGTTGCTCCGACAGACATTGCTGCGACAGCATAGTCGACAAACATCTTGTCCACTTTTTCGGCCGCACCCATCGGCCCGGCAAAACCGACAACTGCACCGGTGAGGCTTTGCACAACCGACTCCCCTGCCAGTTCCGCAGACCTACCACCCAACGCCTGAGTCAATTTTTCGGGGTTCAGTTCATGGTCGCCACGGAGGACGCACTCGACCTTCTCACCTTCGGCTGTAACCAAAACAAGAGTCTTTATCATTTCGTGCGGCTTGGTTTTCATGAATTTACAGACATCTTCTATTGTCGATGCGTCGGGTGTGTGGACCTGCTCGGCTGGTTCAATCGAGTCGACACCGTCCAATTGCAGCTTAGGCAATGGATCGACAGCCGCCTTTTCCAGGTTTGCCGCATACGAGCCGTCTTCGGTATAGACGATGACGTCTTCGCCTGTCTCGCACGGAACGGTGAACTGATGCGAACCGCTGCCACCCATCTCTCCGGTTTCAGCTTCGACAATTACATACTCCAGGCCGCACCGCTCGAAGATTCGGCAGTAGGTATCGTACATCTGCTTGTATGTCTCCTCGAGGCTCTCCGGGGTCGCGTTGAAGCTGTATGCGTCCTTCATGATGAACTCGCGGCTGCGGAGGACGCCGAAGCGAGGCCGAAATTCATCGCGGAACTTAAAAGATATCTGGTAGATATTGATCGGAAGCTGCTTGTAGGAGTTTATCTCCTGCGCGGCTACATGCGTAAAGACTTCCTCAGCCGTCGGGGCCAGCACGTTCTTTCGTCCGTGACGGTCCTCAAACTGTGCCATCGTCTTGCCGTAGTCAACATTTCGGCCGGTCTTTTCCCAGAGTTCTATCGGCTGAACTGCCGGGGCGAGAATCTCCTGAGCACCGGCTGCGTTCATCTCCTCGCGGATGATAGCCTGTATCTTCTGCAGGCATCGCAGGCCCAACGGAAGATACGTATAAGTGCCGCTTGCGAGCTTGCGGATAAAGCCTGCCCGAATCATCAGCTTATGCGAGGGAATCTCCGCCTCTGCGGGTACTTCCTTAACGGTCGGAATTAACATTTTTGAATAACGCATATTTTCCAGACTCCATCTTCTATCTAAAAAGTTTTATTTCGCGAAGCTTACATGGCAAAAGAGACATTTTCAACAACGGTTGATATTGTTAAACTCTTAGGCCATGAGCAAAAACCATATTTTCATTCGGGATCTCAAAAACGGCATGACCGTAGATCAGGTATTTCTGGTCAGCAGCAAGGACCTTCGAACCACTCGCAATGGTGGTTTATATATCACTTTGGGCCTCCAGGACAAAACGGGCAACCTCCCAGCCCGCATGTGGCAGGCGTCGGAAACGATATATAATTCGATCCAGAAGGAAGGCTATCTGCACGTCAAGGGCCGATGCGAAGACTATCGCGGTAATCTGCAATTCATCGTCGAAGCGTGTCGGCCGGTGCCGTCTGACAAGGTCGACCTGGCCGACTATATGCCGACGACCGAAAAAGATATTGAAAAGATGTGGTCTGAGCTGCTGGAGATTCTGCGGGACGTTAAAAACAAGCACGTCCGGCTGCTGATAAAGAAATTTGTCGAAGACCGTGAATTTGTCACCAGCTTTAAAAATTCACCGGCTGCCATGTCAATGCATCATGCGTTTATCGGCGGCCTGCTGGAACACACGCTCAACGTCGCGCGGGCGGCAAAGGCGCTGCTGCCGATGTACCCGGAATTAAATGGTGACCTTGTATTGGCTGGGGTGTTTCTGCACGATATCGGCAAGACGGCAGAGCTTACTTCCGGGCCGTCGTTTGGCTATACGGACCGCGGCCAACTTGTCGGACACATAACCATGGCTACTATCTGGGTTCAGGAAAAGGCCAAGGCTCTGGCTGAGGAAATTGACGAGGAATTCCCGCAAAAGACGCTGGATTTGCTCCAGCACATAATTTTGTCGCATCATGGGGTGCATGAGTACGGCTCGCCCAAGCTGCCGGCCATACCGGAGTCGTATTTCATTCACTATCTCGACAACCTGGACGCAAAGATGTACATGACTGTCCGCGATATCGATGCCGACCCCGACAGCGAATCTGCATTTACTTCGTTCAGCAATCAGTTGCAGACGAGAATTTACAAAAACAGCGCCCAGCTGGACTGACCAACCCTACTTTTCCGTCTCGGTAAGTTCGCTTTGTAGCGATTGATTCACTTTGCGCATCAGGTCAACGTATTCGACCTGGGCAGATGTAAACTTCTTGAAAACCTCGGATGCGTAAAGCTTTGTCTGGATATCCTGGAGTTTATGCTTGTCGTCAACCTCGACGGGTTTGTTGTCGTGTTCGAGTTGGGCAAGCTTTTGGGCATGGTCGTTATAGTCTTTAAGCAATTGTTTCAGCTCGGGTTGCTTGTCCATCTCTTCGCGGGTACTGCGAAGGCTCGCAGCCTGGCTTGACTGGGCAATGGCTTTTCCTAACTGCTCGGCTAATTTAATAATTTCATTCACCTTGGCATCTCCTCTGGATTGTCGGGCAAAATGACATATTATGTAAAAGCACGAAACAGTACAGGACTTTTCGGGAAACTTTAGGAAACAAATATATGCCGGCCAAGGCACGCATAGGGACATCCGGTTTCAGCTATCCACACTGGAGGGAGGTTTTCTACCCTCACGGAGTGCCGCAGTCTCGCTGGTTGGAACATTTCGCCGAACATTTCGATACTGTAGAACTGAACAATACTTTCTACCAAATGCCGCGCGAAAAAATCTGCGATGGCTGGAAAACCAGAACACCTGACGATTTTCTTTTTGTCGTCAAGCTCAACCAGATGATCACGCATCGCAAGAAGCTGGTCGAAGTTCACGCACTGCTCGACGAATATTTGCGGAGCGTCGATCATCTCCAGGAAAAGCTCGGGCCGATACTGGTTCAGCTGCCGCCGAAAGTGAAAGTAAACCCATCAAATCTGCACAAATTCCTGAACCTCTGCCCGAGGAGCTACCACTGGGCGGTAGAGTTCCGTCACGACAGCTGGCTGTGCGAAGAAACTTATGAGGTGCTGAGGAATCACAAAGCTGCTCTTGTGATTCACGACCTTATAGAAGATCACGCCAGAGAAATTACTGCCGACTTTGTTTACCTTCGATTTCATGGCCCTGTCAAATACGCCGGCTGCTATACCCAAAAGCAGCTAAGGGCCTGGAGCGAGCAAATACGCGAATATCTCGCCCAGGGCCTAAATGTTTATGCCTATTTCAACAATGACGCCCAGGGCTATGCCATCCGGAACGCCCAGGACCTAAAACGCCTTACTGCCACGGAGAAATAATGAGCGAAACCGAACTTCTCACCACATCACTTCATTCACGACATATCCAACTCGAAGCAAAAATGACAGAAGAAGCCGGCTGGGAGGTTCCGCTTAGCTATCGTGGCGCTTTCGAAGAATATAACGATATAAAAACACGCGGCTGCGTGTTCGATCTGTCCCACATGGGAAGGATTTTGGTCAAGGGCGACGGAGCTCTCGATCTTGTCGAAAAAGTTTTCACAACAGATGTCGCTCATCAGGAAGATGACACGGCCGTCCTGTCCATGCTTTGCAATGATAAAGGCGGGATAATAGACGCCTGCCAACTGCTGCGGATGGAAGACAGCTGGCTGATGATAACGAGCCCGGCCAATCGCCAGAAAGTTCTCGAACATCTCCAGGCCAATAACGAATTCAACGCGAAAATTTCCGACCAGACCCAGCGGACGAGTCTTATAGCAGTTGAAGGACCTTGCGAAAGTTTAACTGCCATGCTCGATGCCGTCCTGCCCCAGAAGGTTTCTACCCTTGGTGAGGGCGAACTCAAGGTTGGCTCGATGATGATAGCCAAATATATCGCCATACGCGTCAGCTGGACTGGCCTGTGGGGACTCTCTGTGGTAATTCCCAATACGGTTGTCAAGTTGGGCTGGGACTTCATCACAAAAAAGGCCGGCGAGAAAGCACTTGCACCTGCGGGTCTGGCTGTGCTGGATATCCTGAGAATAGAAGCGGGCCTGGGCAGGTACGGCCACGAGCTCAACGAGACAATCGACCCGTTTACGGCTGGCTGCGGAGACGGTGTAGATTTCGAGCATGAATTCATCGGCCTGGACGCTCTCAAACAAATCAGCCAAAAGGCCCCCGCGCGTAAGCTAGCCGGGTTGGTTTTGGAAAATTCTCAAGATGATTTTCAAAAAACGCAGAAAATCACAAAACAGGGCTGCACTATTTTTAACTCAGACGGCAACGAAGCCGGCACTGTAACAAGCGGCACGTTCAGTCCGAGTCTCGATAAACCAATCGCTCTGGGCTACGTTTCTTCCGACTTGGGTAAGGCTGGAACCACGCTCACCATAGATACCGGCTCCGAGCGTAAGCAGGCTCAGGTCGTTGAGCTTCCCTTTGTTAAAGAAGTTAAATAATCCTCGCTGAGTAGTGTCTTTGATTTTTCCTGCGCTTGACTTGGGGGCGTTTCTTGTCGAAGATTCCTCTTTTGAAGAAGAACGTTGCTTGAAAATTACGAGAAAGTTGAGAAATGCTGGAAAAAGTACAGGAAGACAGACTTAACAAACTTCAGAAGATTCGCGAGTTGGGCATCGACCCATACGGCAGCCGATACGATTCCGCCGAGAAAATCAACGGCGTCCTTGCCCGTTACGTCGAAGACAACGAAGGCCAGACCGCCGACGCAGCCGGACGGCTGGTTCTTATCCGCGATATGGGCAAGATGATGTTCGCTCATATACGTGACGAAAGCGGCCAGATGCAGATAGCCCTGCGAAAAAACGCGATGGACGAACAGAACTGGCAGCTGGCCAAGCTTCTGGACCTGGGCGATATCGTCGCAGCATCCGGGCCCCTGCAAAAGACGCGCACCGGGGAAATTACAATATGGGCCGACAAGCTCACGCTTCTGTGCAAGAGCCTCAACCCCATGCCGGAAAAATTCCACGGCCTGACGGACGTCGAGACACGTTACCGCCAGCGATATCTGGACATGATGACGAACCCGGAATCGATGGAAAACTTCAAAAAACGGATAGACATCGTCGAGCACTTCCGCTCGGTCCTCAAGGGCCGGGACTTTGTCGAAGTTGAAACACCAATGATGCAGTCTATCTACGGCGGAGCGGCGGCAAGGCCTTTCACGACGCATCACAACGCACTGGACATCAACCTGTTCATGCGGATAAGTCCGGAGCTTTACCTCAAGCGGCTTTTGGTCGGCGGAATGGAGCGGGTTTTCGAGATTAACCGCAACTTCCGCAACGAAGGCCTGGACACGCGCCACAATCCCGAGTTCACCATGATGGAACTCTACCAGGCCTACGCCGACTATGAAGTGATGATGGAAGTTACCGAAGAGCTTATCTCGACCGCAGCTGAGCAAATCGGCGGCGCAGCTAAACTTTCTTATGGCGATATAGAAATAGATTACTCCCGTCCGTGGCGTCGCGCGACTTATGGAGATTTGTTGCAGGAGTACGCCGGCGTTTCGATGAAGGATATCGACGCTGTCCGCGAAAAGGCACGCCAGCTCGGTATCGAGGAAGCCAACAAGGACGATGCCGTCGTCGTCAACGAGGTTTTCGAGGAAACCGTCGAGCAGCATCTGATCCAGCCGACGTTTGTGATGGACTACCCTTCCGAGCTTTGCCCGCTGACACGCCGCAAGGCAGACGACGATACAATAGCCGAGCGTTTCGAGCTATTCATCGCTGGAATGGAAATAGCCAACGCCTATACCGAGCTGAACGACCCGGCGATTCAGGAAGAAAACTTCCGCAAGCAGCTTCGCGGCGAAGCTGACGGCGAGACGATGCGCGTGATGGACGAAGACTTCATCACCTCGCTTCGCCACGGCATGCCGCCGGCAGGCGGGCTTGGTATCGGTATCGACCGCGTGATAATGCTCCTGACAAATACGCTGAGCATTCGTGACGTCATACTGTTCCCGATGCTGAGGCCTGAAGTGCAAAATAATAACGAGTAGCCGGGAACCTTTGGCCGAGGTGAGCCTCAAAGAAACCAGCTACTTATTCTAAAACGCCATGTATAAATTATTCATATGCCTACGTTATCTGCGCAGCCGCGTTATCGCTTATTTCGCGGTGTTGGGCGTCGCGCTGTGTGTGGCGATGGTGCTCATCGTCATCAGCGTGATGAACGGCTTCCTTGACAAAATCGAAGGCGCCGCCAAGGGCCTCTTCGGTGATATCGTCATAGAATCGACAACTCTCAGCGGGTTCGGCTATTACGATGAGTTCACCGAGGAATTAAAAAATAGCGTGCCGGAAGTAGAGGCAGCCTCGCCTTTTATCTTCACTTACGGCCTGCTGCGAATTCCGGGCACAGACCACAACCAGGACGTCCAGATTGCCGGCATTCGCCTGCCGGGCAGAGCATATGTAAGCGATTTTGAAAAAGGACTCTTCGTCCAGAAGGACTCGCCCAACCCGACATTCGACCCAGCTATCCAAACCGTCTTGGATAAGTTGCACCAGGAAACTGAAAAGACGCGGGAAATCCTCAGGCGCGAGTGCCCGCCGTCGCTGGAGGGAAAACTCCCAGCTGACAAGCAGTTCGTATGCGACAGGCTCTGGACGGCTATCGGCTTTCAGCGTCAGGCCTCGCTTCGACTTACTGGAGCACAGGAACATCAGGAAAAGCTGAGTAATTTAGAAAACGAAATAGACAAGCTTCGCTCTATTGGCGATGAAAGCGAGCAGCTCGATGAGCTTCTCGAGCAACTGATAACACTCGAGCAGGAAATCAACTTCATGGGGCCGGCCAATCGTATGGTCCTCGGCCGCGGAATTCGCGTGCTGACATTCCGCACAGACCAGGGCGAGACTGTTCGCATAATCACGCCGGGTCAGAAGGTCGAGTTGGTGATGATACCGCTTGGCAGAAAGATAATCGGCTCGGCCGGCGTGGAACCGGCAAGTTCGGTTTTCAGTGTCATTGACGACTGCCGAACCGACGTCCACTCCATCGACTCCAAAATTGTCTACATTCCGTTCGAGACGCTTCAACGGCTCAATAACATGGAAGCTGAGTATTCAGTCGACGACCCGCCGGAAATAGTTCGCCCGGCCCGCTGCACGCAGATACATGTGAAAATCTCCGAGCCATTCGCTTCTGACGAACTCCAGCTTCGCAAGCTGGCCCGGAAGATCCAAACCCTCTGGAGCGATTTTGAATCTCGCTATCCCGACGCTGCGACAACAGAAGTTTCCGTCCAGACATGGCGCCAAAGACAGCGTGAAGTGATAGGCCCGATAGAAAAGCAACGCGACCTGACAGTGATAATGTTCGGCATTATTTCGATAGTATCGGTCGTACTGATTTTCGTCATCTTCTATATGATCGTCGTCCAGAAAACCAAGGACATCGGCATACTCAAAGCTGTCGGGGCGTCCAGCGGCGGCGTGGCTGCTATATTCCTTACATACGGTGCAGCCATCGGGCTAATCGGTTCGATTATCGGGGTTGTCGGCGGATATTACTTCGTACGATACATCAACCCGATACAGGATTGGCTGGCGGATGCATTCGGCTGGCGGGTGTGGAGCAAGGAAGTATTCCTGTTCGAGAAGATTCCCAACGAGGTTGACCCGACCACCGCGATTGCGATAGTTATCGGCGCAATTCTCGCTGGCTTGCTTGGTGCGATAATACCGGCGATAAGGGCAGCCCGCATGCAGCCCGTGGAGGCCCTGAGATATGAGTAGCGCGGCTATCCAAGTAAGCAATCTTCACAAGTCCTACAAAATGGGGCGCGTGGATTTGCACGTACTCAAGGGTGTGAGCTTTTCCATAAACAAGGGCGAATTCGCAGCCATTGTCGGAGCTTCCGGTAGCGGTAAGAGCACACTTTTGCACCTGGCGGGCCTGCTGGATCGGCCTGACAAGGGACAGGTTCATCTGCACGGCCAGGACGTTGAAAAAATTTCTTTCCGCAAGCGAAACCAGATGCGCTGTGAGGATATCGGCTTCGTTTTCCAGTTCTATCATCTTTTGCCGGAGCTTAATGTTCTGGAAAACACACTGTTGCCATCGAAGGTAGACACTTCCACCCTCGGCTGGCTTGTCAAGAAGAACTCTTTGCGCAAAAAAGCCGCCGAGTTACTCGAAAGGCTCGGAATGAGCGAGAGGATTAAACATAAGCCCAAGGAACTCTCCGGTGGTGAACGTCAGAGGGTAGCGATAGCCCGAGCACTTATGAACGAGCCGGATATACTCCTTGCAGACGAGCCCACCGGAAACCTCGATAGCAAAACCGGCAGACAGATCATGAAGGTTCTTCAGGGATTTAACCGCGATTCCCGGCAGACAATATTGATGGTAACACACGATACTACCCTCGCCCAGGAGACTGACAGGACCCTGCACCTCCGCGACGGACAGCTTACCGACTGACCACTTTGTGAGCCCCCCCTTGACGTAACAAGCATGCCGAGTTTAACCTTTTAATGAATTTTTGGACAAATATACAATATGGCTGAGATGAAAAAATCTGAATTTTTCGAAATACACACCGGCAGGAGCGTGGCTGATGGTTAATAAAACAGAACCAGTAGGCCTGATTGCGGGTTCGGGAAGATCAACGTTTTTGGTCGCCAACGGCATTAAAAAAGCCGGCCGCCGTCTCGTTGTGGTCGGTTTCAAGGGTCTGGCCTCGCCCAGACTCAAGGATATCGCCGATGATTTCGTATGGATCAGCCTGACGAAACTCGGCCATTGGATATCCGCACTGCGTAAACGTGGAGTCCACGAAGCGGTGATGATGGGCGGAGTGCGAAAGAAGGATATCTATTCCCCACTGAGAGTGTTACGCTATATACCGGATTGGAGGACTATACTCGTATGGTACTTCAAGATCCGCAAAGATAAACGTGACAATGCTATCCTGTTGGCTGCAGCAGACGAACTGAGATTCGAAGGGATTGAGCTTGTGTCCTGTGTGAAATATTGCGAAGAACATCTTGCCACCGAAGGCGTAATGACCAAAACAGCGGTACCTCGCGTCGTCGAGGGAGACATTGATTTCGGATGGGATATTGCCTGTGCCAGCGCGAATCTGGACATCGGCCAGGCCATCGCGGTCAAGGAGCGCGACATTATCGCGGTCGAGGCGATGGAAGGCACAGACGCCATGATCCGCCGGGCTGGAAGAGTTTGTCGCGTCGGCAGCTGGACCCTTGTAAAAGTGGCCCGTCCGAAACAGGATATGCGATTCGACGTACCTACCGTCGGGCCAGAAACAATGAGGAACCTCAAAGATTCCAAGTGCGTCTGTCTGGTAGTCGAGGCCGGCCGGACTTTAATCGTAGACAAACCCGCAACACTGGATTTGGCCGACCAACTCGGCATAGCCGTCATCGGAAAAAAGGCCGAGCCGGCAGATAAATAAGCAGTTTACACATGGCCCAAAAACAAAAAACCAATGAGCTTGTTGAAATCCTCTCCCCCTTTGCGAGCCGGATAGAAGCAGACCTTGAAAAATTCCTTGTCGAGCCCGGTACTTCTTCGGAGCTGGCCGAGGCGATGCGATACTGTGTTCTTGACGGCGGCAAGCGATTGAGACCTACGTTGGTTCACCTTGGGGGCGAAGCTGCCGGAAAAGTAGAAAATGAAGAACTCCTGGGCCGATGCAGCGTGTCCGTTGAGCTTATTCACTGCTACAGCCTTGTGCACGACGACCTGCCAGCCATGGACGACGATCAACTGCGACGAGGAAAGCCCGCAGCCCACGTCAAATTCGGCGAGGCAATGGCAATTCTCGTTGGTGATGCCCTTCTTACCAGGGCCTTTGGCGTTCTGGCTGAATCAAACGATGCGTTGACCGGCAGAGTTTCCCACCAGCTCGCCCAAGCCGCCGGTGCGGTTGGAATGATAGGCGGCCAGGTGGCAGATATGGACCTGTGCAAAATTCCCGCCGGCGCGGAAGGTATAAACGTTATTCATTCGCTGAAGACCGCAGCTCTTATCCGCTGCAGTGTCAAGATGGGCGCAATATGCGGCAGGGCAGATGATAACCAGCTCGAGGCAATGAGCAACTATGGCCTGTCGCTGGGCTTGGCGTTTCAGCTCGCCGACGACCTGCTGGACGTAAGTTCTTCTGCCGAGATTCTCGGCAAAACTCCCGGCAAGGACGACAAGACTGACAAGCGAACGTTTGTAAATGAAATTGGAATTGAGCAAAGCCGAGAGCTTTTGGATAAAATTACACTACAGGCGACAGAGGCATTAAAACCGCTGGGCGAGAAGGCGCAAAAACTCCAGCGACTGGCAGAAGTTCTGGCAATGAGGATACATTGACAAAGCAATCCAATAAACCCGATAAGATTCTCGACGGCATCAGCTCGCCGCATCAGCTTCACCGGCTAAATGAGACTCAGCTGCAGCAATTGGCGGAGGAACTGCGCGACAGGATCATCGAAGTGGTCTCAAAACGCGGGGGGCATCTGGCGAGTAATCTCGGTGTTACAGAACTGACAATCGCACTGCACTACGTTTTCGATTTTACCCGCGACAAGCTGCTTTGGGACGTCGGCCATCAGTGCTACGCACATAAAATCATCACGGGCCGAGGAGAAAAGTTCGAAAATCTCCGCCAGCCAAGCGGCGTAAGTGGTTTCCCGTCACCTCAGGAAAGCCAATACGATCAGTTCTATACAGGCCACGCAGGCGCAGCCATCTCGACGGCAGCTGGGCTGGCGTGGGCTCAAGCCGCCGCTAAACTGAAAGATAAGGTAGTCGCCGTAGTCGGAGACGCCAGCATCGTCAACGGTTTGTCGCTTGAAGGACTCAATAACGCCGCAATTTTGCAGAGGCAATTCCTTGTCATTCTTAACGACAACTCCATGGCTATCGACCGCACGCAGGGAGCGATGGCCAACCTGTTCGACCGGATACGGCTGACCAAGCCCTATAGCGACTTCAAGCACTCGACGCAAAACCTGCTGCAGCACCTTCCGCTTGGCGACGAGATAAGCGAGGCGTTGCGACACATAAAAGAAGGTATCAGGACGACCCTGCATGGCGAGCAGTTGTTCGAGGCGCTGGGGTTTGAATATTTCGGCCCGGTTGACGGGCACGACGTCCATGAGCTTATCCGTATACTCAAACGGCTGGCCGGCATTAACAGGCCTGTGCTTCTTCACGTTCACACCGAAAAGGGTCGTGGCTGTCAATATGCAGTCGAAGACCCCTGCCGTTTCCACAGCCCCTCGGCCTACAGCATCGAAGAAGGCAAGGCTGTATTTGCCGCCAAGGCCCGGCCGACCTGGACGCAGGTTTTCTCCGACGCTCTTGTGGACCAGGCCAGGAAAAATGAAAAAATTGTAGCGATTACCGCTGCCATGCCGGATGGGACCGGGCTTGTTAATTTCAGGGACGAGTTCCGCTCGCGATATATCGATGTGGGAATAGGCGAATCTCACGGAGTCGCACTGGCCGGCGGACTGGCCAAGTCCGGCCTCAGGCCGATTGTTGCTGTCTATTCGACATTCATGCAGCGCGCCTTCGATCAGGTGTTCCAGGAAGCCGCCCTGCAAAAACTGCCCGTGCTGCTTTGTATGGACAGGGCCGGGTTAGTTGGATCGGACGGGGCGGTTCATCAGGGCGTGATGGACATTTCGTTCCTCAGGCCGTTGCCCGGAATAGTACTAATGGCGCCTGCGGATGCGCCGGAATTGTCTGCCGCGATGGATTTCGCCCTGACGCTGGATTGCCCCGCGGCTATCAGGTATCCGCGAGACGAAGTTCCAGAAGACTTACCCGGTGAGTGTCCGCCATTTGAGCTTGGAAAAGCCAGAGAGATTCGCCCCGGCTCAGATGCGACGATTTTATGTTACGGCGTAATGGTCGAGCCAGCACTCAAAGCTGTCCAGATACTCCAGGAGGAAGATTCGCTCAACGTCAGCGTAGTTAACGCTCGTTTCGCAAAGCCGCTGGACGTAACCTGTATAACTCGGCTGATTAATTCCGGCAAACCGCTTTTGGTCTGCGAAGACCATTCGACGATAGGCGGATTTGGATCGGCTGTTATGGAGCTTGCAGCCGGACGAGGTCTGGATACGTCAAACGTACAGCTACTCGGCGTGCCGGACAGATTCATCAAGCAGGCTTCCCGGCAGGAGCAGCTTATGGAAGTCGGCTTGGATCCAACCAACATGGCCGCGACAATCAAGGACATGATAGCCCGCCTGGCCGAACAAACCTCAGGCAAGGCCAGCTCATAAAATCAGCATTGCATCCCCGTAGGAATAGAAGCGATATCTTTGCTCAACAGCCTGCCTGTACGCGTCCAGAATCATTTTAACTCCATCCGTGTTGCCGGGGCTGCAGAAAGCGGCTACCAGCATTAGTAGCGTACTTTTGGGTAGATGGAAATTCGTGATAAGACCATCCACAGCCCGGAACTCCGCTGGCGGATAGATGAAAATGTCGGTCCAGCCGCTTGTCGGTTCAAACTTATCACCCTGCCCGGCCGCCGTTTCAAGCACCCTGACCGATGTCGTCCCTACTGAGATTATCCGCCGGTGTTGGCTTCGAGCGTCGTTGAGCTTTTGGGCTGTCTTTGCTGAAAGCTCGAACCACTCCGAGTGCATTTTGTGCTCGGTGAGTTTTTCCACCTTCACAGGGCTGAAAGTTCCCAGCCCGACGTGGAGCGTAACTTTGGCTGTCTCGATACCGACAGCTGCAAGCTTATCCAGCAGCTCATCTGTAAAGTGCAGCCCTGCCGTCGGGGCAGCTACCGCGCCTGCCTTTTGGGCATAGACCGTTTGATACCGCTGGCGATCGGCTTGTTTGTCCTTCTGCTGTAATGCACTGCGGTGAATGTAAGGAGGCAGAGGTGTAATGCCGACCCTGTCGAGTATTTCCACAGCCGGGCCTGGCTGAGATAAGCTTAGCTGCCACAAGCCCTGCCCAAGGTTCTCTCTCAGCTCAAGCTGGATATTTTCGTTGCCTTTTAACGAAAGTTTTTCGCCAATCTTACATTTGCCGGCGTTTTTGAGCATCACTTCCCAAAGGCCCGGCTGAAGCTCTCTGCAGAACAGACCCTCGACCTTGCCACCAGTTTCGCGGGTGCAGAAAAACCTGGCCGGTATAACACTCGTATCGTTGACCACCAGCAAGTCGTCCGCCCGCAAGAGGTTCGGTAAGTCGCTAAAAACCTTATGCTCAACACAACCGTTACTTCGATCCAAAACCATCAATCGAGAGGATTTGCGGTCTTCAAGTGGTTGTTGCGCAACGAGTTGGGGATCCAGCTCGTAGTCAAAATCTCTAGAGGCAAGGCCCATGAAATCCGTCCGTCCGATACTTTTTTTCGGTAAATTCACAAAAGTTGCGCATTTTTGGTAAGGCGTAAGTTGCTATTGCCAATCAAGCTCAAAGCTGCCATCCCTGAGTTATCCACAACTTTTCAACAAAAAACCTTTCTAAGTATCCTGTAATAATCCCGCCATATCAACCGCACTTTTGGCAAACGCCTTGAGTTTTCCTGAAAATTGTTCCCTATCCAGATAAAGCCCAGCCCCTTCCAAGCCGATATAAAATATGTCGGAAAGTCCATCATCGCACAGTAAATCGAGAGAGGTATTGGATGTCGCCAAAACAGCTGGACAAATTCACTACAAGGCTCGTAGAACTCACCCGCCCGGAACTTATAGAAACGCTTAGAAATTTCGAGTGCGCCTTTTCGATAGACTTCTCAGACGATCAGCTTCATTCGATGAGCATCGAGAGATTGCGGCACATCGTCCTGGCAGCCGGGCTTCACGCCCAGAACCTGCAGAATTAATCACTTCAAATAGCAAAACTTATCTCATCCAAACAGTGGCATTGCGCATAAAGTTTATGTAACCTTTTAATCTTGAAGCCCCTATTTGTGCAGGTTTTTCAGGAGCAAACAGATGCCAAAAATTCATCCGACTGCAATTGTCCATCCGGATGCGAAAATAGCTGAGGGTGTGGAAATAGGTCCGTTCTGTGTCGTCGAATCCGACGTTGAAATCGGCGCAGGAACAGTTCTCAGCGAAAGTGTAGTCATTCGAAAATACACGACATTGGGCAAGGGCAACGTGGTAGATGCAAACTCGGTCCTCGGCGGCTTGCCTCAGGATTTGGGATTCGACCCCGACAGTAAAACCTATGTGAAGATAGGTGACAATAACGTCTTCCGCGAAGGCGTAACGATTTCTCGCGCCTCAGGTGAGGGAGAGTCGACTATCGTGGGCAACGACACTTACTGGATGGTCTCAGCACATGCCGGGCATAACTCCACGATAGAGGACGGCGTAATATTGGCCAACAGTGCGGCAATCGGCGGCCACGCCACGGTAGGGGAAAAGGCCTTTATTTCGAGTAATACCGGCGTGCATCAATTTTGTTGGGTCGGTGAACTGGTAATGAGCCAGGGCAACGCTGGAACCAGCTGCCATGTGCCTCCATTTACGATGATAGCACGGATAAACCGTCTTGTCGGATTGAACCTGGTCGGTTTGAAACGGGCTGACTACATCTCCAGCGAAGACCGCAGGCAGATTAAGGAAGCGTTCCGGCTTACATACCGCAGCGGGCTGACAACGACCAAGGCGTTGGAGCAGATGGACGCCTGCAAGGACTGGGGCGCAGCTGCCGGGCGGTTCAGGGATTTTATACGCAAAGTTTTAGAGGCAGAAAAACCGTTCAAACGCCCCCTCATTCCTATGCGCGAGACGCATTAGGTAATTGCTGATTTACTTTCCGAGTTCTCTGCTGCGCTGTGCTGCTGCGCGGATAGCCTCGATGAGGTTTTGTTTAACGCCGGCTGCATCGAGCGTTTCGATAGCCTTCTGCGTGGTTCCACCGGGACTTGTCACCCTTGCACGCAAACCCTCGGGCGGTTCTTGTGTCTGTTCCAAAAGCTCCGCAGCACCCCTGCAGGTAGCGGTGGCCAGTTTTGCAGCAGTGTCCTTGTCAAGCCCTTCGGCAACGCCGGCTGATATCATCGCCTCGATGAGGTAGAAGAAATAAGCCGGCCCCGAACCGCTGACAGCTGTCACCGCATCCATAAGCTTTTCGTCAACGACACATGTTTGGCCGCTTGCCGCGAACAGTTTTTCTGTCCAGACGATATCTTCCTTTGTTGCCCGCGGCCCGGCTGAAATCGCGGAAACTCCAGCGCCTGCGAGCATCGGTGTATTTGGCATTACGCGGACGATCCTGCCGCGCCCGCCAAGGGCACAGTCCAAAAAGGAAGTCGTCACGCCAGCAGCGATAGAAATAACTGTCGCCTCAGGCGCTATATTCTCAGCTACCGCGCTTAAAACATCCGCCATCATCTGCGGCTTGACAGCCAGGAGCACGCGCGGGCACGATGCGGGAATCTTGTTATCTTCTTCACAAGAGACGCCTATTTCGCCGACAATTTTCTGGCGTCGCTCAAAGACGGGATCGCTTGCAATGATGGCATTGTGGCTCAGCCAGTTGCTCTTGATAACACCGGCTAAAATAGCCTCAGCCATGTTGCCTGCGCCGATAACACCCAGTTGATATTCAGCCATTTTTTGTCTCCTCGTGCCAACTAAGGTACAAAGAAGGACCCACCTCGGCTATTATAAATTGGGAACTTTAAGGACAGGCTATCCCACTAACAAGTCGGGAGGTACATAATGAACTCTAAATTCAGTTTTGCTGTTTTATTGGTCTTCGGCGTCTTTTTGGTCTTAGTTGCAGCTTCAAATTTTATCTGTGCCGATTCGTCAGGCAGCTTAAACCAACTCAGTTCACCAATAAGGACAGGAAAAATGTCTCTGGAAGAAGCCATCTCAAAACGTCGATCTGTTCGTAACTTCGAAGATAAACAACTTACTCGCGATCAGATTTCACAATTGCTCTGGGCAGCCCAGGGAATAACCGAAACCGCCCGCGGCTTCCGCGCAGCTCCGTCAGCCGGGGCCTTGTATCCGCTGGAAGTTTACGTCGCCACAGCCGACGGCGTAGAGCATTACCTGCCGGAAAAACACGCGACGCAGCAAATCTCGAATAAAGATGTAAGAGGACAACTGCAGCTTGCTTCGTACAATCAGCCCTGCATCGGTGATGCACCGGCGGTGTTTATAATCTCAGCTATTCCGGCAAGAACTGAGCGGAAATACCGAGAAAGGGCGATGCGATACGTTTTGATAGAAGTCGGCCACGCCGGCCAGAATATCCTGCTGCAGGCCCAGGCGATGGGCCTGGGGGGCGTGCCGGTTGGAGCCTATAACGACAAGGAAATCGCATCCATACTCTCCCTGCCGGAAAATGAGCAGGCTATCTATCTGATACCGGTCGGGGTGCCGAAGAAATAAAAAAACATTCGGCGATTATTCCAGATTGGCGTGCCTTTCGCGGTATTCGTCGAGGCTTAGCTTGAGCGCATCGGAAAGAACGTTAAAGACTGCGTCAAGGCACAAACTCGCCGCATGTTCAAACACTGCCGCCCGCAGGACGATATCCTCAGCGGTTGCAGGAATCACCACGACCTTGTCGCCATGCTTTGCAAGCTGCGAATCCGGATTGGAAGTGAGCACGACCACCTGTGCGCCCAGCTGCTTTGCCCGCTCAGCCATGTAGCCGGTATAACCGGTTTTGCCCGTACAGCTGATAGCGACAAGCAAGTCTCCCTTGCCCGCAGCCGGTGTGATAGTCTCTCCTGGGATGAAAACTGGCAGCCCGGCGTGCATCAGCCGCATGCCGAAACTCCGCGCTACAAGACCGCTCCTTCCGGCGCCAGCTACAAAGGTCCGGCTTGCTTTGGGAAGCATGTCCGCCAGTTCCAGAAAGCTCACCCAGTCTACATTTGTCATAACCGCATCGATGCGTTCGAGCAGTTCGTGGCCGGCCTTTTTTATGGCATCTCTATCACCCGACAACATTGCCGCCGCCTTTCTTTTCCCACTTCAGCAGATTCACAACTTTCGCCAGCGTCGTCTTGCCGCCGCGTATTTCTTCTCTTATGCGATTTTCCGCCTCCAGCACGTCAGCTGCACGATTGGCCATCTCGACGGCCTTCGCCTTGGGCAGAACCATCACGCCGTCGTCGTCAGCGACGATCCAGTCGCCGGGGCAGATAGGCTGGGCGGAGATTGTTATCGGCTGATTTATATCCCCAAGCCCGTGCGGATCGCCAGCGTTGCTCGAGACGAGTTTCGACCAGACAGGAAAACCTATCTTTCGAATGTCGGCAGTGTCGCGCACCGCACCGTTGACCACCAGGCCGGCGATGCCCTTGTTCTTGCTGCTTTCCGTGGCCAGCTCGCCCCAGATAGCCGGGCCCTGGCCGCAGGCGTCCACAACTATTACGTCGCCCTCATTTGCGACGTCAATGGCCTGGACAGGTTTGGCCCAGTCGCCGGGGAATGTTTTTACAGTAACCGCCGGGCCGCAGATGCAAGAGCCAGGCAGAAGTTGCTTCAAACCTTTCAGGCACGGCAAACGATGGGCTCCGTCTGAAATATTGCTGGTGCGGACTTTCTGAAGAACTTCACGGATATTCTCGGCTGTCGTCCGCTTGAAATGCTCCGTGGAGACGCTCTTTTTGGTGTCTATAGCCTTGCGGATGTCGGTAGCAGCCTTTTTCGGGTCGACAGCCTTGGTTATCGCCCCGCCGATAATTACAACATCGGCCCCTGCTGCGGCGGCAGCGGCGGCTGTCTCACTGTTGAGTCCGCCAGCAACAGCCAATGTCAACGAAGTTGCCGAACGTATCTGACGCAACTGTTCGAGCGGGTCTTTGCCTTCCATTTGAGCATCGATGGCGCAATGAACGTCCAGCCAAGCGACGCCCATCTCCTGGGCTTTTTTAGCAAAGCCGACAGCATCGTCAACGCCAAGCAAATCGACTGCTACTTCCAGGCCGTAATGTCGGCCCGCCTCGACGCACTCGCGTATCGTGCTCTCAGTCGCCGTAGCGCAAACGGTCATGATATTCGCACCAGCCTTGGCGGCAGCTTCTGCCTCAATCCTGCCGGCATCCATCGTCTTCATGTCCGCGATGATTGTCTTGTCGGGGAACATCTCACGCAGCTTGCGGACGCAGTCCAGGCCCTCGCTTTTGATAAGCGGAGTGCCAGCTTCGATATAGTCCGCACCACCGGCAACTGCCGGTTCGGCTACCGCAAGAGCACGCGAAAGCTCGACAAAATCCAATGCAACCTGTAGTTTTATATCGCTCATAAGTTTTCCAAATAAATAATCAGCTGAATCATGAATGATACCAAATTTTCTAGCTTGCCTCTATCTCATCCGCTTCGGGTAGCCCCTTAGACGAACGGAGGTCTTCAATTTTATCTAGGGGTTTTTGGAGAACATTGGTTCTAGTGGTTTGAACATGACTGAACTGCTTAGCAGCTGAATCTATTCTTTGGCCAAGCTTATCCAACTCAATATTATAATTCGTCCACTGTTTTCTAAACTCATTGATTTGGTCAAGAATTTCGTTAATCGCTTTCATTGTATTCGCATTTTCAGCTGCCTGACGAATAACAACCAACATTGCGTATAAGGTTAGCGGACTGGCTAAAACAACTTTCTTTTGAAGCGATTCATCAATAAGGTCAGGCTGAGATTCAAGAACCAAACTAAAAATCTGTTCCGAAGGAATAAATAGAATTACATAATCAACTGTTCCTAATTTTGGATTTATATACTCACGGCCATTTATCGAACGAACTTGACTTCGGACAGTTGCTATGAGTGATTTAAGGTGTAAGTCGCGATCTTCTTTTCTCTCAGCATCTAAATAGGCACTATAACTTTTTAAAGGAAATTTCACATCCATATTGCATTTCAACTCATTGGGTAGAAAAAATGTAAAGTCAGGTCTACCATTTTCTGCATGCTGTGTTGACTGCTTGGAGTAATTCACGCCGTTCTGCAGACCTGCCAACCGAAGGATATCCTCAGCCATTCTCTCGCCCCATGCGCCACGGCGCTGGGTGCTGAAAAAAACTTTATGTAGCTCACCTGTCGTCACATTGAGCGAACCAACCGAATTGCTTAGTCGGCCGAACTCTTCCTTCCGCTGCGACTCTACGGTCTGGACATATTTTCTTACCTCGCCTAGGCGTTCGTTTACTGTCTTGAGGGCCTGGTCTATTAGTGCCTTTTTGCCTTCCAGCGTTGCCGCTGCCTGGTCGGTCAGCTTGCGCGAGTTGGAATCCAGCGCCTCGCCTGCCAGTGCGGTAAACGCGTCGCGCATCTGGCGGCTGCGAAGATGTCCGATTATTATCGCGATTACTCCGCCGATGATCGCGCCAATTACAAATCCCAAAACAAAATTAACCATCAAAGCCTCCAAGGGTTTCCGGTATTTTAACGCCTAGGCGGGCAATAAGAAATAATTAGAAACATCTCGATGCAGCAATTCTTTGAAGAATCGCTATAATGGCCCGGCTATGAGCTTACCAATTGTCGCAATTGTGGGCCGGCCTAACGTCGGCAAGAGCAGCCTGCTGAACTGCCTGGCCGGGCGGCGGATAGCTATCGTCGACCCTACACCGGGCGTTACCCGGGACAGAATCTCCACGCCCCTGCCGGTTAACGACGGCTACGTCGAGTTGGTCGACACCGGCGGCATGGGCATCGAAGACATTGACAATCTCACCGACCACGTCGAGGAACAGATAGCTTTCGGCATAGACTCAGCTGAGCTAATACTCTTCGTCGTCGACGCGAGAGAGGGAATTACCGCTCTCGATAAGCACGTCGCTGCCAAACTCCGCCGCCAGAACAAGCCCGTCATCCTGCTGGCTAACAAGATCGACCAGGCAGACCTTATCTCCGAGGTGCACGAGATGAGCCGGCTGGGTTTTGGCGATGCGTTGCAGGTTTCAGCCGCCCACTCGACAGGCATTGCTGACCTGATAAATCTGATTAACGAAAAACTTCCACACGCAACCGACCATAAGCCCGAAGAGACTATGAAGCTGGCTATTGTCGGGAAGCGAAACGCCGGAAAGAGTACGTTCATAAACATGCTCGCGGGCGAGCAGCGAGTTATCGTCTCGGAAATTCCCGGTACGACGCGCGACAGCGTGGACGTGGGGATTGAGCACGAGGGAAGGAACTTTACTTTAATCGACACCGCGGGCGTGCAGAAAAAAAGAAAAGTCGCCGGCGATATAGAGTTTTACAGCCTGCATCGAGCTTTGCGGTCTGTCCGCAGGGCTGACGTCGTGGTAATGATGATTGATGCCTCACTGCCGGTATCGCAGGTGGACAAGAACCTGGCCGGAATAATTGCCGAGTACCACAAGCCGGTCGTGCTGGTGGTCAACAAGTGGGACCTGGCAGAGAAGATCGCAAACATCGACGATTACGCAGACTACTTCGCCAAGAAATTCCCAGAACTTTCATTCGCGCCCATAAGCCTTACCACCGCCACAGAAGGCGTGAACGTCTTCGAGACGATACAACTGGCCGAGCAGCTTTACGATCAGTCTCGCCAGCGAGTGAACACAGCCCTGCTCAACGAGGCGATCGAGGAGATTGTCCAACTCCGCGGCCCGAGTCACAAGGCTGGCACGAGGCGGCCGAAGATTCTTTACGCAGCACAGGTCTCGACAGCACCGCCGACAATTGTGGTGTTCGTAAATGACGTCCGCAGCTTCGATATGGGCTATCAGCGATTTCTGATAAACCGGTTCCGCGAAAGGCTACCATTTGCCGAAGTGCCGATGAGACTCATCATCCGCCAGCGCAGACGTGACGAGAAATGATTCTCCCCCCTTTAGGCGTAGCTGTGCAGGCCCGCGAAAATTCGCGAGAGGTTCACCCAAAGCAGCGTGATAATAATCAGGGCCGTCCCTGCCAAAACCAAAGCGGCGTTTGCATTGGCGAACTTTTTGCCCGTAATAAAGCGGAAGTGGAAATACCCCACAAAGACAAGCCAACTGGCCAGCGACCAAAGCTCTTTCGGGTCCCAGTTCCACCAGTCGCCCCAAGCTAACTTGCCCCAGACACAGCCCAGAAGCAAGCCCCCCGTTAAAAGTGGAAATGCCAGACAGACGCATCTGTATGCAGCCTCTTCGTAACCGACCCTGTGTGCTGCGCCTTTATCACCCTTGATTAATGCAGAGCCAGCCTGGAACGCTGCCTTGGCGATTATTACATACGCCGTCATGTATGCAGCGACGTGCGGAACGAAAAGCGGGCTCTGCAGCATCGGCGGCAGCTGGCGCCCTGTAGCACTGAAAACAAAGCCAGCCGGGAAGAGTAATACGACAGCTATGAGTGCGTCAGCTGCCTGGCCACCGATTTTCAAAAACCGCCCGCAAAAAACAGTAAGTGGCAGCATCAACGCGCCCAGAAACAAAAACACCTCGAAGAGATTACTCAGAGGAACGTATCCAGCCTCTATGCTGCGATAAACGACAGCTGCCCAGGCGAACGCAAAGCCGCCGATATAAAAACTCCATCCGGTCTTGCGCAGGCGAGCAATAAAAGCGATAAATGCGAGCAGATAAATCCACATCGCCATGTAAATAAGCAGGCCCTGGATTGTAAATTTAACCGCCATGCGGGCCTCGCTTCCTCATCGAGCGAATCACCGGCAAAATCCAGAATTGCAAAAATGCGCCCAGCCCCAAAAGAGCAAAACCGGCGTAGGCCATGTTCAGGCCCGAATCACTTTTAACTTTTAGCAGAACATTATCCAAACCATGCAGGAAACTTGTGAAATAGAAATGGTATCCGCCATAACGCAAGGGCTTGTTTACTTTGATGGTTTTTCTGGCGGCTTCCTTGCTTTTCTCATAAACAACAACCGTCGCGTTGTAATTTTTTATTCGCTGCGGGCGCTTAAGCGCAAGTCTGGGAAAACCGGCTTTCTGCCAGGAATCCATGTCTTCAAAGAGGAATTCCAGAGGCAATTGCTCCCAGTGTTTATCCGGCGGCACTATCAGCTGGCCTTTGACAGTTAGATCCTTATAGGAAAATTGCATAATCGCATAGAAATCATTTTCGACCTGGCTCGCAAGTTTAGATTTTTGAAAATCGCATTCCAGAATACGAATCTTTACTCCGCTTGAGCCCAGAGTCACAGCCTGACCAAACTGCCAGTTGAGTTTTTGAAAGCCAATAGTGCCCAGCTCACCGACATGGGAAAAATACAAAATACCCTTAGAGTCATAAGGCGGATAAAACTCGATAGAGGCTTTTTTCAACTGTAACTCAAAGTCAAGTTGCTGCGTTATGTCATAGTCGGCTACAGATAGTATTTGGCTTTCGGGCTTGTCAGGTAATAACTCCATAACACCCTCGAACGCCTTTTTCTCACCCAAAAAATTTGCCCTGAATTCATGGCCTGCTTTGCTGGACCAAAGCCCTGCCAGAATTATCAACAAAGCGCCAAGGTGCAAAGCCAAAAGCCCTACCGACTTCCATAGACTTTTAAAAACAAACAGGCTTGCCAAAATAGATATCGCCAGGACAGTCCAAAAGATTCCAAGCGGAATGGAATTGAAAACTTCGCTTGCCTTAGACGCCCCAAGAAAAGCACCGACAATACAAAGTCCAGCCAGAAGGAAAATGAAAGCCAATGAACCCCATTTCAGGATGGCACGAAGAGACCTAACCAAGAAATTCTCTTTTCTTATTTAGAAGCTATTAAAACAAGGCCCCAACGGTTTGATTCGTCAGGGCCTTGAGAATTTCAGCTTATCGGAAACTACTTGGCTTCGTCAGCAGCCTCAACCTTTGTCAGGAAGCGATCCGGCGGGACAATCCAGATTTCCACGCGACGGTTGGCCTGGTTGCCCTTCTTGCCAGCCTTGTTCGGCTCGATCGGGTGATACTCGCCAAAGCCCATCGCACCGATACGCTCGGGGGCCAGGCCGGACTTGACCAGCTGCTGCTGGACCGCCACAGCGCGGTGCACCGAGAGATACCAGTTATTCGGATGGTGACGGCGCGTTTCCGGCTTACCGATGGGTACATCGTCGGTATGGCCGGCGACATAGATATTGAACATGGCAGCTGCAGGCGACTTAACAATATCGGCAAACTTCTTCAGGGCGTCTTTCGCTGACGGCTCGACAAAATCGCTGCCGGGCTTGAATGTCAGGTCGGCCTTGATCTTGACCATGCCGTAATCCGGCAAGTATTCGACAAGGTCCGGGTTAGCACTGGCGAAGCTCTTAAGTGCCTTGTCCAACTGGGCAGGCAGTATGCTGATAGCCCCGGGCATAGGTACGTCGCTGCGGTTGGCAAGTGCCAGATATTTGACGTGAAGCTCGTCGAAGTCGCTCTTAAGGGCAGCATTGGCCGATTCGAGCACCTCGATCTCCTTCTGCGTTGCAGAAAGCGAGACGCCTTGGCTGGCCAGTTCGCCATCGAGCTTTTCGTTTTTCACGCGGAGGTCCCTGGCAATAGCCAAGGCACGCGAGAGCTCGTCCTGGGAGTTGCGATTGGCAGCCAGGAGCTTGTCGTGTTCGTCTCTGGCGACACAGCCCTGCGTTACCATCAAGCCGACAAAAATTGTCAGGAAAACCGGAATTGCTAAGTAAGTTCTCATGGTATCCGTCCTTTCAAGATACATGGGAAAGGGATACAAAAATTTTAATTTAACAAAAAGTCCCCAGCTTTCTACTACAAGCTCGCGGGACCCAAACTCTGGAACAATTAAATCTGCTGCGCTGCCTGATTTTTGGCAACAGCTGCCCTGCCCAACATGTGGCCGGCGAGTGCTGCAACAGCTATAACAACCGCGCCACCGATGAGCACTATTGTAATGTTGTCTGCGAAGAATTCCAGATAACCTGGAAGCTCGCTACCCATTGCGGCCAGTGCGACGGCGGTAAGTACCACCATCACAACCGCACAGCCGACGATGATGCCGTTAAAAACGCCTGCTGACGGGTCGACTTGCTCGATAACCACCGGCTGGATTGCCACTGCCGGCTCGGGCTCTGCCGCAGGGAACGGCTCGGGCTCGATTATAGCTTCGCCGCCAAGGCTGGTACCGATTGCCGTGTCCATATTGATATGCTCGAGCACCTCGGCACCAAGCGATGTGTCGTCGCTTTCGCGCGTCAGGTCGAGCAAGCCGCTGCCGCTGCCGACACCTTCTAGCGATATCTGCTCATCGAGCGTCGGGGCTGCCTGCGTTTTGGCCAGCGAGTCGGGGGTAGTTTCGATGGTGCCCAAGTCGCTCTCATCGAAAATGCTGACACCTTCGCCGAGAACGGTTGTGTCTTCCTTCGGGATAGTCAGCGAATCCGTATCGGAGAGGCTTATCGCATCGACCCCGGTCGTGTCGGCTGGAGAAAGTTCGATTTCTTCCTCCTCTGCCGCAGCGCCTCCTGAGCGCTGGTCGATATCGGCAGCCTTGAACATGATGTTCGCGCCGTCCTGATAGGCCTTAAGCTCACCCTCGTTGACCATGTTTGTCAGCTCATCGACGCTGACGCCCAACATCTCGGCCGCTTCGTCTTGTGAATAGTACATCTTCTTGGCCATAACAACTCCTCGCGCCGCCAAACCCTATTATTTATTCGCTGTTTGGCTCGACGCTGTTCAAACGTGTTTGCTGCTCTACAAGTGCTCTTATCTCCCGTGGCGAAGGCGTGGTGTTGTACTCGTCTAACTGAGAGTCAAAAGTGAAGTTCCTCGCCGCAAGGAGATGTAATTCTGTCTTTTTGAGCTTCGGATTGTAAAGGAACTGATACACACATATTGTACCATTGTCCGGGTCGATTAGATAGATGCCGTAGGTGTCCCGCGTGATTCGCCCGCCCACTGCGAATACTTCCTTGCCGCCGATGCTGCCTGAGCCTTCCGGCTGTGCCAAGGCCGTCTGAACGCTGGCGGTCAACTCCAGCAAAAGGCACGTCGCGATGATACCCAATAGCAACACAATTAGCCACTTGGCTGAAGATGAACGGTGATATGAGTCAGGCCGGTTTGTGTTCTTTTCACTATTGTGCAATTTCGGCAAGTCCTTTAGCCGCTTCTGTTCAGAAAAATTCCGGGAATTCCCGCCAGCTGGCGATAAAAACCAGCCGAGTGATGGTCGATTATAGGCCCGCCACCAGCCCTTGCAAGCGATTTTTGGAAGGCATGTCCGCCAAGGCAAAGCCCCAGTTGGTGAGTTGGAGGTATCCGCCGGGAAACTTTAAAATTGCCGCTCGCAACCACTTCTATTACAAATAAATGCAGTTTCCACGAAAAGGTAGAGCAAATGCCGGAACACTCCAAACCAGGAATCGTTTATGGTGTGCACGGATACGGCCGAGGCCATGCCGCAAGAGCCCAGGCGATCCTGCCAGAACTGACCAAAAAATACGATGTGCTGGTACTGGCCGGCGATGATGCCTATGAACATCTCAGCAAAGATTATCGCGTGGTACGTATACCGATGCTCGGTTACTTCAAAAAAAACAATGGTCGGCGTTCAGTCTGGCTGACTATTTCCCGAAATATTCCCCCACTGTTGGACCTTCTCGTGCAGGGGCCTATTTTCCAAATGGTTGCCGACGAAGTTAAGAAGTTCGGGCCGGACATGATTATCTCCGACTCCGAAGCATGGACTCATCGCGTCGGCAGGTCGATGGAAATTCCCAGAATAAGTTTCGACCACTACGGAATGATGGCTTTTTGCAAGATCGGCATGAGCCCATGGGAAAGGTTTCTCTGTAATTTTGAAACGATGATATACAGGATGATGGTTTGCCGGCCCAAGCGATTCATCGTGGCAGCGTTCTATGACGGCCTGCCGACAAGGGAAAACATCAGGCCCGTCGGCGCGATTCTGCGGCAGGAGGTCAGGCAACTCCACCCAACACGTGGTGATTATCTGCTGTGCTATTTTTCCAATCCTGAATCTAACTTTTCTCCGCAAGTCGAACAGGCCCTGCAAAGTTTAAACTGTCCGGCAAAAATCTACGGCCCCAACCGCCAGGGCAAAACCGACAATCTCGAATTCTGTCCAACCAGCAATCTGCCGTTTCTCAAAGACCTTGCCGGGGCCAAAGCGGTATTCGCCACGTCGGGCAATCAGCTTATCTCGGAAGCCCTTTATTACGCCAAGGGGCTCCTGCTTATTCCTGAAGATTCCCTGGAACAGCGATTAAACGCTCGCTTCATCAAAACTCGAGAATTAGGAATGGAAACAAATCCCCAAAGTGTCTCGACAGGGCTTCTGGAAGAATTTCTTGCACGCTCTGAGGAATTCTCACAAAATGCCCAAACCTATAAAAGCCAGCATCGGGATGGCCTGGAAGAAACCCTAGAAGCCATTGATGAAGCATTCGTGCAACTGAAAAAAAGAAACCAGTAATCTTATGCCCAGAAAAATCAAATGGGGAATAATCGGCACCGGCTATATAGCCAGTAAATTCGCAAAGGCCACTGTCTGCTGCGACCAGAGCCAGCTCGTCGCTATCGGCTCAAGGGAGCAGTGCAAGGCTGATAAATTTGGCGACGAATTTAATGTTCCCCACTGTTACAGCAGCTACGAACAGCTCGTAACTGACGCTGACATTGACGCCGTATATATTTCCACGCCACATACTTTTCACAAAGACAATTGTGTTCTCGCCCTGCAGGCTGGCAAGGCTGTGCTGTGCGAGAAACCCTTTACGATAAACGCGGCACAGGCCAGAGAAGTAATAGACCTGGCCCGTAAGAAAAACCTCTTTCTCATGGAGGCGATGTATAGCCGCTTTCTGCCCCCCATCAAAAAACTCCGCGAGATGGTCGAGTCCGGCCTTATCGGCCAGCCGCGGATATTGCAGGTTCAACTGGGTAAAGAATTCAAACATAAAGATTCCTGGCATTACGATAAAAACATGGCTGGCGGAGCATTGATGGACCTGGGCGTCTATTGCGCGTCGCTGGCATCGATGATCTTCGGCCAGCCAAAAAGCGTCGCATCTGTTGGCCACATTTGTGAGGCGGGCGTTGACGAGCAATCGACTACGGTTCTGGTTTACGGGCCGAACCAAAACGCCGTGCTGATAACAAGCTTTGCTACAGACACTCCCTGTGAAGCGATTCTGATAGGCGAAACCGGCTGGATCAGGCTTGGCCCCGGCTGGACCAAAGGCAGCCCGCTGACGCTCGAAGGCACCAGCTGCCAACAGGAAGTCTTCGACGTGCCATGCGAGGAAAACGGCTTTGTATATCAGCTAGCCGAAGTCGCCGCATGCCTGGCCGCCGGCAAGACCGAAAGCGAAATCATGCCACTTGACGAAACCCTTGGCGTGCTGGAAACACTGGACGAAATCCGCAACCAGTGGGGCTATAAATTCCCCGGGGAATAAGGCTCGAATTTAACCCCGCAATGTTTGAAAATTAATTTTTTCACTTGTGGAAAAATATAACCTTATGGCATCTGAAATAGCAGAAAATATGGGACTTCAAGGCTCATCTCGGTTTATCGCCTTTCTTGATGAGTGTGGCGACCATTCGATGGAAAAAATCGACCAGGATTTTCCATTGTTTGTGCTTTGCACAGTAATTGTTGAACGGGAACGATATATACAAGAGATCATTCCGAGCTTGAACCAACTTAAGCTTTGCTACTGGGATCATGAGGGCATTAATTTACACAGTAGAGATATTCGCAAGACACAAGGTCCATTTTCAATCTTGGAGGATCCTAGAAAACGAGATAGCTTCATGCTGGAACTAACCGATTTGATGGATAATTTGCCATATACTCTCTTCGTGGTAAGTGTCCACAAACAACTTCATCGCCAAAGATATGAAGAACGCGCCCGTAATCCTTACGAATTAGCGCTAACATTCACATTTGAACGAATACTTTACTTCCTTGAACAGTTACAAAAAACACATTTGCCAGTTATCGCGGAAGCAAGAGGCAAGAATGAAGACAGAGATCTTGAGACTGCATTTTATAAGCTTTTAACTGAAGGGACGCACTATAACAGCCGTGACCGATTTAATCGCCTTTATTGCCCACTGCTGTTTCAAGATAAAAGAAAGAATATTTGTGGATTACAATTAGCGGACTTATGTGCTTATCCCTCGGCACGTCACATTCTAAAGTCTGATCAGCCAAATCGAGCTTTGGAGGTTGTTAAAAAACATGTTTACAATGAAAATGGTGTAAGTGGATGGAAGGAGTTTCCATAAAAAGGAAATGGCTGCCTCCGTTTCCAGAGCCAGCCACCGACCGGGTATTCCCAGTCCATAAATATTATCGGCAGCTTTTTTATATGTGTCAAGTAAAAGGGGAAATAAAATACAGCTCATATTTAAAAACTCTCTTGCGGGGAAGTTTTTTCATAACTCGCCTTGACTTGCCGGCAAAAGAATCCGATAATATGTACAGTGATGCACATTGACGCACATCACTGTACAGTAATGACAAAATGAAAGGGTTAGCTTATGACAAACGTAAGCTTTACAAAGGCACGCGCCAAGTTGTCTGATTTGATTACCCGGGTGGTAACAGGGCATGAAAGAGTTGTGATTGAGCGGCACGGCCACGAGAAGGTAGCATTGGTTCCACTGGAAGATTTGGATACTCTGCAGCGCATTGAAGATGAAATAGATATCGCCGAAGCCGAAGCCGCTTTATCTGAAACCGACGAACGGATTCCATGGGAAGAAGTTAAAAAGGATTTGGGACTATAAGTGAAATTTAAAATAGAATTCACTCCTGCGGCGGCACGCCAGCTTAAAAAACTCCCCAAACAAGCTCAACAGCGAATACTAGCGGTAATAGATATATTGAAAACCAACCCCCGCCCTCCAAAAGCCGAGCGTCTCAAGGGAAGCCTGCGAGGACTTCTCAGGGTGCGAACGGGAGATTACCGGATTATTTATTTCGTTGAAAACGACCGCATGGTCGTCTGCGTTGTCAGAATAGGTGACAGGAAAGAAATCTACCGCAGGCGGTATTGAGTGGAAAACCACGAAACCTTTTGATGATGTTCTAACCAAATCCTGCTGGTCTGTTTTGTTATTTTTGAAATTCCTGCAAATATTCATTATGTTGCTTTATAAATCTATCACGCAGGAAACGGTAATCAGAGTTTTCCACTTCGTTGCGTATATTTACTTCAGCGCGGCCTGTCATTCGGCGCACTGCCGAACTCTCTGCTCTTGCTAATAACCAGCCGCAGGCAATACCAATTACAATTACTGTCGCTGCAAAAATAGGCACTATGCTGCGGAAAAAAGTTTTGCGAAAAACAGAGTATTGTTTTTGAATAAACAACCCAACTAACTCTCTGATGAACCAGCAAATCAGAAAAGCCGCAACTGCAATAGCAAGCAAAAAGCCATCCGTACAAGAAGGCATGAATTTATCTTCAATCTCAAATGGTGATGCCCACCATCCAAACCATCTTCCTTCCTGAGGCTTAAAGAATCCAATCCACCAACCAATGAGGTAGATTGCCACTGCAAGTGAAATGAGCGTACCTAGACCTATGATTAACCATCGGTCTTTAAATCGTATGGTTCGCGGTACAGCCAGGCCGATCTGTTCAGCTCGCAGGCGAATAGAGGAATAGCTTAGCCAGAAAAGAGCTGTAAACATTACGCCCATGATTACGACAAATTCGAGAATAGTCTTACCGGCTGTGAAATTTAGCCCATATACCCGGTCACTCGCTGTTAGAACATATGCATAAAAAGCATATACCCCAAGTGGTAAGAGTATGGCCAGTAGGAAGATTTTTGCGATACGCCCCCACCCGACAAAGACAAGAACCGGCCTCTTTTCCGTTCTTGCCAACAAGTTCAACAACGTTGCCCCTCCAAATAGTAATGAAAAAATGGCGAGCATTATAAGCAGGAGCATAAGCACTCCTTCAGTAAATATGTATTGTTCTGCTGTCCGCATAGGCTCGAAGTCAACTTCGAAACCGGGGAGACTTGGCAATACTGCAAACCAAAGCATGCCAGCTTGATTTAATTGCTCCGAGTTGTACCGATGGCCACTACGAAGTTCATTAAATGCTGATACCTGCTCTGACAAAGCTCTTTTAGCTTCGACAGCCTTCTCCTTTTCACCAAGCTCTCTATAAACCTGCTCTTGATGGGCCAAAACAGCAGTCTGCTGGGCCTGTGCAACCAGCAATCCGATTAGAGTATCAGCCTGGGCGCCCTGCATGGACGACATAAGACCGGCAGAGGTGATAATATTTATGGATTGTTCTTCTTTGCCCTGTTCGGCAAGGCTGACAGCATAGGCTGATAATGACTTTACCATCGATCGGAGCACGCTAACCTGCGGCAAAAATACAGAAACCTGGAGAGAGATACGCCCGATTTGATCACCAAGCCTTGTAGGCTCGGGTAGGAGCTTCATACGCAGGTCCAGCATTTCAATAGTGCCGCCGGAAAACTCTGACTTGGTTAGCCCGTTTTTAAATTCCTGAATGGCTTTGTTGAAAAGAGTTTTGTCGCTAATTTCTATCTTCCAGCAATTTTTTACTCTAACTTCACCACCATAATTAACAATTTCATATGTCCTTGAAGTATCATCACTAATTGTGCTTGAATGATTTATTAACAAGGCCGCTTTAAGATAATCGTAGTATGCATTATCAGGATCAATTCGCTTACCTTTATCCAGAAGCACCAGGGCCTCATCCAGTTTCTCGGGTTTCGCTCCTAACTGTTGATCCCGAAATTCATTTTCATATAGAACTGTCGTTACATAATTGCCGTAGTAGATAGGATTGTCCGGCCAACGCTGAGAGATTGCCTTGGCATCAGCGGTTAGAATAAAGGCGTCTTCTTCGCTTAGTTGAGCTGTCAAGGAAGATGGAATTTGTTCCCACGAAATCGGTGTTAAACCTTTCATGTTGAACAGTAGAATGATGATTACGAGTATCGCTCCAGGAACGAGCGTCGCCCGGCAAGCCCAGCGCAACACACCTCGCAAACGTATCCTGCCTTTATTGGCCTGCCAAAGCTTATCAGAAAGCTCACGTGGATCTCCAAAAGCTTTGACAGCATTTCCAAACGCTTCTTGCTCAGATTGACCCGCTTCGCGAAATTCAGCAGCCGAGTCTTCCAGATGCGCCCGGAGTTCCCGAGACACATCCATACGCAACTCAGGATCGATCCGAAGCCTATGCGTCACACTTGATACCAGTTCGTCCCAATTACTCATGATGTGCACCCAAAAAGAATCGCGTTTACAGCCAGCGAAAACTCGCTCCATTCTTCCGTGCGGCGTGTAAACTCTGCCAAGCCTTTTCGCGTTATCGAGTAGTATTTTCGCTTTCTGCCGGGAGCTTCATCAGAAGGTGCATCTGCCCACTTGGCCGTGATATACCTCTGGGCCTGGAGACGGTGGAGTGTCGGATAGAGCGTGCCCTCTTTCCATTCAAGCTGGCCGTTAGTTCGTGAATTGACCAGCTTAAGTATCTCATAGCCGTACATCGGACGATCCTTCAGCATTGCCAGAATTACCGGAACTACGCTTCCACGAATAAGATCTTGCGAAAAATCCATGTTTTTTATCTCCCAACATTATTTGGTTATAGTTACCTAGGCTACCTATATATTATACATCGGCATCCTAGGTATTCAAGGTAAATTTACCAGGGCGGATTAATTTTGAAATACTAACGCCAGCCCCCTATTCCTTTTAAAAGTCGTTGACACATAAGCACATCCTAACTACACTTCTTATCCTTTTGCCCCGGCCCGGTCGGGACAGGTGGACTTACTGCCGAGCAGTTGCAAATATCAGCCAGGAGCTGCTGACAACAGGCGTATAATTTCAGGCTTTGTGAATTTTTCACAATTTTTCGCAATAAAACAAAAACCGGAAAATCGGAGACCGAGTTAAATGGCCAAAAAGACCAAAAAAGCAAAGTATGTATACTTCTTCGGCGGCAAATATACCGAAGGCAAGGCTACGGCAGAGATGAAGCAGCTTCTCGGTGGCAAGGGTGCGAATCTTGCCGACATGTGCTCGCTGGGCCTGCCCGTGCCGGGTGGCTTCACCATCACAACCGAGACCTGCGACGCGTTCTACAAACTCGGCCGCAAATACCCCAAACAGCTCGCCGGACAGATCGACGAGAATATTAAGAAGCTCGAAAAGCTTACCGGCAAGACATTCGGTCATGGCAAAAATCCTCTGCTCGTATCGGTTCGTTCCGGTGCAGCCGTGTCCATGCCCGGCATGATGGACACCGTGTTAAACCTCGGCCTAAATGACGAAACTCTCCAATCCATGATCGAACTGACCGGCAACGAGCGGTTCGTCTGGGACGCCTACCGCCGCTTCATGCAGATGTTCGGCGATGTGGTGCTCGACATGGAACATCACGACTTCGAGCATGCACTCGACAAGGTCAAAAAGGCCCGCAAGGCCAAGCTCGACACCGACCTTTGCGTCGAAGGCCTTAAGGACGTTGTCGCCGAGTACAAGAAGGTCTACAAAAAAGCCAAAAAGGCTTTCCCGCAGGACGCACGCAAGCAGCTCCAGGCCGCTATCGACGCCGTCTTCGGCAGCTGGAACAACCCGCGGGCTATCAAGTATCGTCAGCTTAACGACATTCGTGGCCTGCTCGGAACGGCTGTCAACGTTCAGACAATGGTCTTCGGCAACATGGGCGAAGACAGCGGCACGGGCGTGGCATTCACTCGCGACCCGTCGACCGGCAGGAACTTCTTCTACGGCGAATACCTCATGAACGCACAGGGCGAAGACGTCGTCGCGGGAATCCGCACGCCGCAGCCCATCAAGCAGCTGGCCAAGGTCGACCGCAAAAGCTACGACCAGCTCGTAAAGATCCGCACCAAGCTGGAAAAACGCTACCGCGACATGCAGGACCTCGAGTTCACAATCGAACGCGGCAAGCTTTATATTCTGCAGACGCGTAACGGTAAGCGGACAGCCGCTGCTGCCGTCAAGGTCGCCATCGACATGATGAGCGAAGGCCTAATTACGGAACCCGAGGCAGTTTGCCGCGTCGAGCCCAAGTCGCTCGACCAGCTGCTGCACCCGACCTTCGATCCCAAGGCTGAAAAGTCGGCCAAGGTTCTCGGCACCGGCCTGCCGGCAAGCCCGGGCGCCGCCACCGGCAAGATCGTCTTTTCTGCACACGAGGCCGAAATCCAGGCAGAGCTTGGCGAGTCGGTAATACTCGTTCGTATCGAGACCTCACCCGAAGACATCGGCGGCATGAGCGCTGCCAAGGGCATCCTCACCAGCCGAGGCGGAATGACCTCGCACGCAGCCGTCGTCGCCCGCGGAATGGGCAAATGCTGCGTTGCCGGCGCTGGCGACTGCCACATCAACTACAAGAAGAAAACCCTCACCTCCAACGGCAAGACCCTCAAGGAAGGTGACTGGATCAGCCTTAACGGCTCTGCAGGTAATGTCTACGTCGGCAAGGTCGACACCGTCGATCCGAAGCTGACCGGCCCGTTCGGCACGATAATGACGCTGGCCGACAAGTACCGCAAACTCGGCATCCGCACCAACGCCGACACGCCGCACGACACTGCCGTCGCCGTCAAGTTCGGCGCCGAAGGCATCGGCCTGTGCCGCACAGAACACATGTTCTTCGAAGGCAACCGTATCATCCCGATGCGAGAGATGATCCTTTCCGACGACGAAGCCGGCCGCAAAAAGGCTCTCAAGAAGCTCCTGCCGTTGCAGCGCAAGGACTTCATCGGCATATTTAAAGCCCTCAAGGGCCGACCCGCCACTGTCCGCTTCCTCGACCCGCCGCTGCACGAGTTCGTTCCGCACGACAAGGACGGCCAGGGGCAGATGGCCAAGGCGATGGGCGTTTCGGTTGCCCATATCAAGGCCAAGGTCGAGTCGCTGAGCGAGTTCAACCCGATGCTCGGTCATCGCGGCTGCCGTTTGGGAATTGCTTATCCGGAAATCACTGCCATGCAGGCCCGTGCGGTCATCGAGGCAGCCTTCGCCGTCAAGGGCTCCAAGCCCGAAATCATGATCCCGCTGGTCGGCAACGTCAAAGAGCTTGCCAACCAGAAGCAGATCGTTCTGGACACACTCGCGCAGGTCAAGGCCGAGAAGAAGACCAGGAAACTGCCCTTCGATCTGAAGATCGGAACCATGATCGAAGTCCCGCGTGGCGCACTGACAGCCGACGAGGTCGCCGCAGAAGCAGAGTTCTTCAGCTTCGGCACCAACGACCTTACCCAGATGGGCTGCGGCTTTAGCCGTGACGATAGCGGCAAGTTCCTGGCACAGTACGTCGAGCTGGGCATTTACGACCACGACCCATTCCAGACCCTCGACCGTAGCGGCGTTGGCGAGCTGGTACGCATCGCAGCCGAGAAGGGCCGAGCCGCACGAAAGGGCCTCAAGCTCGGTATCTGCGGCGAGCACGGCGGCGACCCCAGCAGTATCGAGTTCTGCCACCAGGTAGGCCTCAACTACGTCAGCTGTTCACCGTACCGCGTGCCGGTTGCACGACTGGCCGCTGCACAGGCTACGATACTCAATGGCCCGACAAAGAAGAAAAGTGCTAAAAAAGCCAAAAAGGCCAAGAAAGCAAAGAAGGCCAAAAAGTAGCCCAGCAGTAATCAGTTAGCAACCACTCAAGGGACTTGGGATTCTTCTGAATCCTGAGTCCCTTTTTCGTTGCCTGCCCAAAGCCATGACCTGCGTAGCCTCCGGCGAAGCGGGTTGCCCGAAACTGCCCAATTCTGCCCGATTCTGCCCGATTCTGCCCAATTCTGCCCAGTTCTGCCCGATTCTGCCCAAATGTGCCCAAAACTGCCGAGTTTCGAAAAATGCAAGTCAGGTTGAATAAAGGGCTTAGGTATTTCGAGGCCTGAAAACTCTGTAAAAAAGCTTTTTCCTAGTCAAAGGCCGTGGAATAGGAAAAATAGGTAAGCAGCAAATCGGTGAATCAGTGGATTGGTTATTCGATTGTCAAATATCGTTTTCATCTGGCGCATAAACGCGCTCCATATTACGTGCGATGACCTGAAAAACTCACGCAATGCGGTAGTAAAATCCACGGATTACACGGATAAGTCTTGGCCGGGCCAGTGAAAAAGTAGCCGGTATTCCGTAGTCAGTAGCTAGTTTTTCCCGGCTCCGGGCTCCGTGCAACTGGGTACCAAAATCTTCTGGCAGAGCGGCTAAACCCCGGCCGGGCCATGAAAAGAATTTTTTGGGATTTCAGAACAATTGAGGGATAGCGTGGTTGCTTGCAAGGCGTGTTGCCTGATTTGAGAACATGGCTAGCAAGCTAGCCATCCCACCCGCCACAACCTTAGATTAGTCCTTTAAAAACAAATAAACCGATGGTATCCTTTCGCTTAATTCAAAGTTTTAAAATCAATTCTTTATAGATACAGGGGTTAAAATGGTAAAAAAGGCAAAAAAAGTCGCCAAGAAAAAGGTTGCTAAAAAAAGGTATACCACCTCTACAACTTCAGTTTCCAAAAAGGTAATTGCCAAACCTAAAGCTAAAAAGACAAAGAAAAAGGCCAGAAAAAAAACTGATGGTTCATGCTTTGTAATGGTTCCTTTTGATGAACCTTTCGAATTATATTGTTCAACAATAATTGAACCTGCAATTAAAGATGCAAAACTTAAACCAACGCGAGCAGATGATCTTTTTCGCCCGAGTCCGATAGTTGCAGATATATGGGACATGATCCAAAAAGCTAAAGTCCTTTTAGCTGTCTTAACTACTAAAAATGCGAATGTTTTTTACGAATTAGGTTTAGCCCATGCTATTGGTAAGCCTGTAGTATTGGTGTCAGAAACAATGAATGATGTACCCTTCGATCTCCAACAATTAAGGGTGCTAACATACGACAAAGATGATCCCGAGTGGGGGAATAAGCTTAAAAATAGTATTACAAATTCACTTAAAGAAACTCTCGATTCGCCAGAAGACTCTGTGCCTGGTATTTTTTCCAAAAAAGTTAAAAGCCAAGCTCCTATTAGGAACGAAGTAACAGTGCAAATAGAAGATATCGAAGCAAGATTGAGGTCTTTAGAAGAAAGAAACAAATCGATAGGCAAAAGATCAGATGTAGCTGAACGTTATGCAGAACGTTATTTAAGAAACTATTATTTTCGCAGCAAGAATAGGGGAATAGATAAGGATTTTATAAATAGCCTAGTTAATCGCCTTAGAAAAGAGTTTGGCCTACCAACTGGTTATGCCCAAAGGATTGTTTCTCGTTTACTTTCTACGGAACCCTTTGAAGTTTCAAAAGATGCTCAATTTTCGTTATTTAAGTATTAACATGCATATAGCGCGGCGGGGCTCCTGTCCCGCCGAGAGAAATAGCAATAACTATGGCTCGTGTTAAACACTATCAGCAGGAATGGCTTAGCTATCACATCACCACGCGAACCAAAAAGCAGGAATTCCATCTACGCAATTCAAAAGAAAAACTAAGCATTATCAATACTCTTGATTTCTATCGCAGGAAAAAAAGTTTTAAACTCTTTGGCTTTGTTGTCATGGACAACCATCTGCATTTTGTCATTCAACCTTTAGCCGACTGGCAATTGGGGGAAATAGTCCGAGATATAAAGTCGTGGACAAGCCGTAGTAATAAGCTCAAGCCACCAGGTCAAGAACTTTGGGAGAGAAGATTTGATGACAACTGCGTCAAGTCAGCTAAAGAACTCAGAAACATTTTGGAATATATACACAATAATCCGGTAAGAGCGGGCATGGCAAAAAGGCCTGAGGACTATGTTTTCAGCAGCTTCCATAACTATTTCGATTCTGGCAAACAAACAATCGATATTGATTCTGATTGGTGGCAATTTTGAATTTCGCGAAAGACGCGGCGGGACAGGAGCCCCGCCGCGCTAACAATATGGTTGTTACAAAAAACACATGATGCGGCAAATCTCAAATAAAAAAAGGCCACTGTGTGAGTGACCTTTTTTAACGTCTTTTTGCATCTGAATATTGCTTTTCAGCAACTTCTAGCAAACTTCAGTATTTTCCAAGCTGGCTTAGTAGCCTCTGCCACGTCCGCCGCCGCCACCACCGTAGCCGCCGCGTCCGCCGCCGCCTCCGCCGTAGCCACCACGGCCACGACCGCCGCCGCGATTATCTTCGCGAGGCTTGGCTTCGTTGACCTTTAAGGCCCGTCCGCCAAAGTCGTTGCCGTCAAGTGCCGCCATTGCAGCCTTGGCCTCGTCGTCGCTGCTCATCTCGACAAAGCCGAAGCCCTTGCTGCGGCCACTCATCCTGTCGACGATGACGCTAGCACTGGAAACGGTGCCGTGCTGTGCGAAAAGCTGCTCGAGGTCAGAATCGTTAACATCGTAGCCTAAGTTACCTACATACAATTTGTTGCCCATCTCATAATCTCCTGAATTCAGGGGCGTCCACGACCCGCGTTTTACTTTCGGGGTCGAATGTCGAAAGTGTACCTACAGTCGGCACAATGAGTCGGGAGCGCTAGACAAGGATTCAGAGGAGCCATGAGAAGTTTCCATGAGAATCTAACCTGACGTACCAGACCCGAGTAATAATATACATCCCAAACCGATAAGCAAACAAAATTAGCACAATTATTGGACTTCGTATTGCCAATTCCTGTCCTGATAACAACACGGAATCGCATGTGGTTATCGCAATGGACTCTTATAAACAAATTTCCATGGGAATCGGCGCGGAAGATTATGTATCATTGGCGAAACAAATTAGGAAAGATTTGAAAAAATCTGGAAAGATTGAGAATTTTTTGAATGCTTAGGAAATAGAGCGAATTAATGCTGATTCCCATAAGAACAGATTATCGAATGCGGCACCGGCCGATTGTCAACTACGCGTTAGTTGCGGCTAATGTCATTATCTTCATACTCGGTTTTAACGCCGGCAACATCCCAAAGATTGACGCGTTTATGCTCCATCCGGACAGCCCGGAGCTTTACCAGTTTATCTCGAGCGCGTTTCTGCACGCCGACTTCTGGCACCTCGCCGGTAATATGGTGTTTTTGTGGGTGTTCGGCAATGCCCTTAATGACCGCTTCGGCAATATCAGCTATCTGGCGTTCTACCTGGCCGGCGGTGTATCGTCCGCTGTCGGATATGTGCTACTTAGCGGTAATGCGCCGGTGCTGGGAGCGTCGGGTGCGATAGCGGCTGTAACGGGAGCGTATCTGGTTTTGTTCCCTCGGGTTCGAGTTACGCTTTTGATGTGGCTTTACATCATTACAACATTCGATATTTCGAGTCTGTATTTTATTCTGTTCCAGTTCCTGTGGAATATCTTCATGTCCGCCAAGGGCATCGTCGGCCAGGCTACCGGCAACGTCGCCTATGTAGCCCACAGTAGCGGGTATATTTTCGGAATACTCATCGCAGTTGTGCTGCTGGCAACAAAGGTACTCGAAAGAGACGCCTTCGACCTGCTGAACCTGATGCAGTCTGCCCGACGCCGAAGCAGATACCGCCGCATGGCTGCACAGGGCTACGATCCGTTCAATAACATCAGTTCGAAGATAAAGAAAGAGCAGAACCGCTGGGCAAAGGCCAAAGCGGTCGAAACTGGCTTGCCGCCGACACCGGAGCCTCGCGAGGCACAGCTGCGAAAGGAAATCTCCGAAGCCCACAGCCGCCACGATATGGCCGAGGCGGCAGATAAATATCTCCAGCTGATACAGCTCGCCGATGAAACCGTGCTGTCACAGCAACAGCAACTCGATATCGCCAACCAGCTGATGTCGACGGAAAAATATCCGCCGGCAGCTGACGCCTATGAACGGTTTATCAAAAATTACTCGAGTTACGAACATATCGCTGACATTCACCTGATGCTGGGTCTGGTTTACGGACGATATCTGCATAAGTACGAAAAGGCCCAGCAGAGCCTGGAACAGGCAATAGAAAAGCTCGAAGACCCACAGAAGATCGAATTGGCCCGCGCGGACCTGCAAAACGTCCGCAATAAACAAAGCGACTAAGGGGCTTGGATAATGCACGATATACCGATTCCGCCATCACCGATGCTGGAAACGCAGCTTGCTTATGGGATTTCGATCATCGCTGTAATTGCCGGCCTTGCGCTTGTACTTTGGGGCCGGACTCTGCACCGCGCCTTTCTCGGACTTGCTGGTGCGGCTATCGGCCTTGCCGCAGCACCCTACTTTTCCGAGCAATTCCATATCGAGATACTAACAACGCGCATCGGCTGCATGCTAGTGCTTGCGATTATCGGAATTTTTTTGGCGCGGATTATATGGGCTGTCTTTACCGGCGCGGTTCTCGCTTTCTTCGGCTGCCTTGTACTGCTGCGCTACTACCTTCCGACACTCAGCGAAGAATCCCGCCCGGTTTTCGAGGCGGCTGCGGAAAGTTTCTCACAGTGGATAAACGAGTTTTGTCTATATGCGAGGTCCGGTTTCGAGGTAATCTGGCCGCTACATCAGCTTGTAATACTAATCAGTCTTCTTCTGGTAATCGGCCTGGCTGCCACGGTCGGCTTTATGAAAATCAAGCCAGTCAGCATCTACTGCAGCTCATTTCTCGGCGCGGTCGCCATAGTGTTTGGACTGATTTTAGCGGGGACGCAGCTTTCTTCCGCTGTGTGGGTAAAGTCGTGGCGGTTTAGCTACGTTCCGGTAGCGCTGATTACAGCTACTGTGATAATCGGGCTTGTCTTCCAATCCCGCAGTGAAGCAGCGGCAGCGGCTGCCAGGGAAGAAGCTGAAAAGGCCAAGGAAAAAGAGGCCCAAAAGGACGAAACAAAAGCCGATAAAAAGGCCGAAAAAGAATAAGGAAGCTTTTTATAAGTTTAATTGGCTAAAAAAACCGGCAATTGGAAATTTTGAGGCATGGAAATCGAAGTTCCAAAAATTCCTGACGTTCCTATTCCAGACACTGCCGACTTTTGGGAGCGTATCTCTAACTTCGAAATGCCTACGCAGCAGCAGTTCGTAGAGCAACTCACGCAGGCCCCCGCATTTCCGGCTGTCCTCCTGTTCGTGTGCGGCCTGGTGTATATGCTCCAAGGCTGGAAGATCTTCAAAGTCCTCATCGTCGTCAATTCCGCCCTGCTCGGAGCATTTTTGGGCTTTCAGCTCGCTGGAATGCTCAAAGGCCAAAACATGCCGACATTCGGCGCCATCGCCTGCGCACTGCTGTTTGCGATACTCAGCTGGCCGTTGATGAAGTATGCACTGAGCATAATGGGCGGCCTGGCTGGGAGCTTTATTGGCTACGGTGTGTGGCACTATATTGCCAACGTCATCGACAAACCACACCTGGGCGAGTACGCATGGGCCGGGGCGATTATCGGCCTGATTACGCTGGGCCTGCTCGCCTTCCTGGTATTCAAACTGGTCGTGATGATTTTTACATCGTTGCAGGGTTCTTTAATGACCGTATCGGGAGTGCTTATAATCCTGATGAAATACGATCCCATCAAAGAGCCGCTCGAATCGACGCTTATCCAGAACGCCCACCTGCTCGCCCTGCTGATATGCGTGCCAGCCTTGCTGGGCTTCGGCTTCCAATACGCAGCCGTGGCGAAAAAGGCGAGCAAAAAGAAAAAGTCCTCTGGAGCCCAGCCGTTAGGTTAGTTTGCCGCCTTTACTAATCGGTCAGCCGTCTGAATAATCGGATTTCATTTCTCAAGGACCCGTTTGACGGGCTATAATCCATCAACCGAACGGATTTTTAGGATTTTTCAGGATTTTTTAGGATTTGTTGATGAATACTCGTGCAAGGAGGCAAAAAGAATGTCGCTGGGTCATGGCGCCGAGCTTTGACGGCGCGGAACCTCTTGCCAGGAAACTCGCCACCACCACCCTTGTAGCGCAGATTCTTTTCAACCGGGGCGCATCCGACGTCAAGTCAGCCAAGGCCTTTATAAACCCGAAACTGACCGACCTGCACGACCCGACACTCATGGCCGGGGCCCAAAAAGCGGCAAAGCGCATCGCAAAGGCTGTCGAAGCAAAAGAAAAAATCGTCATCTACGGAGATTACGACGTCGATGGCATGACAGCTGTCGCAATTCTTTTCGCGTGCCTGAAGATGGTCGGGGCCCAAGTGGACTATTACGTCCCCCACCGGCTGGAGGAAGGTTATGGAGTAAATGAAAAGGCTATCCAGCAGCTCATAGATGACGGCGCTAAGCTGATGATAACGGTCGATTGTGGCATTAGCGCAGAAAAGCAGCTTGGCCAGGCAACCTCAGCCGGGCTCGACGTGATAGTTACCGACCACCACAAGCTGCCGGAAATCCTGCCAGACGTTACGGCAATAGTTCATCCGACGCTGCCGGCAGAAGACGGGAAAGTCTATCCGAACACGAACCTGGCCGGCGCTGGCGTTGCCTTCAAGCTGGCATGGCAGGTAGCACGCGAGATATGCGGTGAGTCGCGGGTGGATGAGACAATGCGGGACTTTCTGCTGGATGCGACCTGCATGGCTGCCCTTGGAACAATCGCAGACGTCGTGCCGCTGGTTGGCGAAAACCGCGTGCTGGCAACGTTCGGCCTGCGGGGGCTTAGCTCCACCAAACACGTCGGCCTCAGGGCTCTGTTGAAATCGGCCAAGCTGGAAGATGAAAAGCTCGATGCGTTCCATGTCGGGTTCGTACTTGGCCCGAGACTCAACGCGTGCGGTCGGATGGGCCATGCCCGCTCCGCCGTTGAATTACTCACCGAAGCGCCCCCAGCGAGGGCAGCAAAGATTGCCGATTTCCTGACCAAGCAAAACACCGAGCGACAGAAGACCGACCGGGAAATCGCAGCCCAAGCCATCGAGATGGTCAAAGAGCAAAAACTCGACTCACCTGAAAATCACATGATTGTCCTGGCCAGCGAAAACTGGCACAGCGGCGTTGTCGGCATTGTCGCTTCACGCATTGTCCGCCGCTTCGACCGGCCGGCGATACTGATAGCCTTTAATGGCGACGGTATCGGGCAGGGTTCGGGCCGGAGTATAGCTGGTTTTAACATGCGAGACGCTCTGGCGGCATGCTCGCAACACCTGATAAGTTTCGGCGGGCACGAGATGGCGGGCGGGCTGAGGATACATCCGGACAAAATTAAAGACTTCACAAAGACAATCACAAAATATGCATCAGAAAATATTCAGGCCCAACAACTCACAGCCACTGTGGAGATAGACGCAGAGACAACTATCCAGGCCCTGAATTACAACGCCGTGGCCCAATTGGCCAGACTCGAACCGTTTGGCCAGGGAAACCCAAGACCGGTAGTTGCCCTTCGCGGCTGCAAGCTGATAATGCCGCCAAAAAGACTTGGTCGAAACGGCAAGACTCTAAGTATGATGCTCGAGCAAAACGGTGCAACTATGCGGGCTATCGGTTTCGATATGGGCGACCTGGCTGATGATCTTGTTGGCGTGAATCAAATTGACGTCGCAGCCGAGCCTGTCATCAACAGGTTCAACGGCAGGAGCAACGCTGAGCTGAAACTTATTGACGTTAAGAGCCTATCCTAACAACCACACGGGCGGCGACGAACTTTTCGCATTAGCGCACTTGCCGGGCCGCTCAATGCATAGCCGACAGCGAAAATCGCACCGGGAATAAAGATATTCAGTGTCAGAATGCTAACAATGATGATTATCAACTTTACCAGGTAGTTGAAAGGCCGCTTTCCGCGTATGTACTGATTGACGATGTGCGGGTATTTGAACCGTGAGACCATCAGAATCGCAACTATCAATGTGATAATCGGAAGCGTAATGCTCACCACAGCTAACATCCACGCGCTTGATCGCCAGCCCTGCTCTATTTTCGCCAGGTGACTGAAAAGCAGTACCAAAGCTGTAATCGCCGCAGCCGCCCCCGGAGAAGGCAGGCCGCGAAAGTTCATGTGCGAAGATTTGTCCGGTTCGTTCTCTACATTAAACCTTGCCAGGCGAAGCACGGTACAGGCAACATATATCGCCGCGATGCACAGCACGACACGCTCTATCGGAAGGTGGGTCTGCAAAATCTGGATACGATCGAATTGGCCGTGCAGGACGGTTATAACCATCCGTAACATGAGAATCGCAGGGGCAACACCGAAGCTGATGACGTCGCAAAGGCTGTCAAGTTGGCCGCCAAAATCACTCGTTCGGCGCGTCAACCTCGCCAGCCGGCCGTCGAGTACGTCGAAGACCATCGCCAAAACTATCAGCCAACCAGCCGTCGCGATATTTTCCAGGCTCGCGGTACCGATAGCGTCTTTTGTGGCGAAATGAATAGCCGCAAAGCCGGCCAGCCCGTTGCTTATCGTACAAAGTCCGGGCAGTACAGCAGTACTCTGCAGAATCCGTTTACGGGCGCGCTGCTTGCGCAGCTGCCGTTTGCGGAGCCTATCTGAAACATCGGATTCATTCATTCGCGCTCTCCTGATTCGATCAAAATCGTCTCGCCTGCCTTGACGTGCTGACCGATTTTAACACAAACCTTCGAGACAAACTCCTGTGGAACAGTAAGCTCCAGCCTCGAGCCAAATTTTATCATTCCAATCCGCTGTCCGCGAGCAAGTGTTTGACCTTCGGCGATGTCCGTAACGATGCGCCGGGCAACCAACCCCGCAATCTGTCGCACGATAAATGGAAACTCCCGGCCGTCCTCATCACAAACCATACGGATTGTCATGGACTCGTTACGCTCCCAGGCGTGGGGGTCGCGAACGTCAAGAAGCGTTCCGCTGCGATGCTCGATGGACTCGACCCACCCGCAAGCGGGGTTGCGGTTGACGTGGACGTTAAACACATTCATGAAAATGCCAACCTTCACGCCTTTGCGGCCGAGTTCGCTCTCAGCTCCGACATTGGTAATATCCGACACCCTGCCATCGGCTGGGCTAATAAAAAGGCCCGGCCCGGGCGGCGTTATCCTCTGCGGGTCGCGGAAAAACCACAGGACATACACCCACAAAACCAGCGGCACGAAGACAACCGGCCAAAACAGCCAGATCGCAACTATCGCCAGCGCCAGCAGCAAAACCGACGCGATAATTATCTCACGTTTACCGTATTTAGTAATTATGGAACTCAATTAAACCTCTTCTCATTTAAATCTAATTTTAACGAGGCCTTTATAAGGCCATTGGCCGCCCAAACTACCGCCGTACCGTAGATAAGTCAATTATCCCCTATACACTGTTGCTGGCCATCCAAAAAACTTTACGGTTTCATCTGTATGGGGTTATAATGATAATCTGACTGCAGGCTGGTATTTGGTCAACAAAAACGCAGCCTGATTTAAAAGCCATTAACTGGCGTTTGGACCCCGGTGACGGGCCGGGTACTTGGAACCGATTTATTCCCCGCGGGCCGCCGCGGTTAAAACAATTCGGAGTTTTCAGGTGTCAGATATTCCTTCGACGCCGGGCCAGGACCCTGCGCAGCAAGAAGAGCGTCCGCAGGATAAGCCCGAGCAAATCCAAGAGTCAGTTAATCCCAATCAAAACGAAGCTGCAAGCGAGGCGCCGCAGGAAAACACCCCAGACGTGCCGCAGCAGCAGGATTCCGCACAAGTTCAGATCCAGCAGGAGACAGCTCCTCCCGAGCCCAAAGAACCTCCCGCCAAGATCGTCGTGCGTTACGGCCTGATGAAGCATATCGGTGAATTCCGCCACAAGCTCAAAGAGCCCCCCGCCCAAGGCACTAAAGTAGTTGTGCGCACCGAACGCGGAGTTGAGCTGGGTGAGGTTTTATCCAATGTCTGCCAGAGTAAGTGCACGGGGTGTATCTCGCAGGAACGGCTTGATAATTTCGTTCATGACTGCGGGCAGGAATACCCCTTCAGCCGCGGAGGCAAGGTCCTTCGGCTGGCAAACCATCAGGACATCGTCGACCAGCGTCATTTAGACAGTTCCGCGCACGAAGAAAGTACATTCTGCACCAAGCAGATAAAGGAGCTGGGCCTGGATATGAAAATCGTCAGCGCCGAGCACCTCCTGGGCGGTGAGCGGATCATCTTCCACTTCACGTCCGGCGGGAGGGTTGACTTCCGCGAACTGGTCAAGCGTCTGGCCGGCCAGTACAGAACGCGAATAGAGATGCGGCAGATCGGCGCCCGTGACGAGGCGAGGCTTGTCGCCGACTATGAAAAATGCGGCCAGCGATGCTGCTGCCAGCAATATCTCAAGGAACTCAAGCCGGTCTCCATGCGAATGGCCAAGGTCCAGAAGGCCACGCTGGACCCGTCAAAAATCTCCGGCAGGTGCGGCAGGCTGATGTGCTGTTTGAGATATGAAGACGTTTGCTACGAAGAACTTCGCAAAAAGCTGCCCAAGAGAAATACCTGGGTTCGGACTCCAGAGTACATCGGCAAGGTCATGGACAGCCAGATTATTACCCAGCTTGTCCGACTGATACTGCCGGATAATACGAAAGTGGCCGTGGCTAATGAGGACATCCTCGAGCGGGATGTCAATCCCCCGGCAGAGGGCGAGCCGTTCAAGTTCCAAGTGGCCAAGCCTGAGTTTGAGCCGCTGTTTAAAACTCCCATCGGCGTTTCGGATGAAGAAATCGAAACAGGCAAAAAAGCTGCCAGCTCTCCAGAAGCCCCGCAGGACCAAAAGCCCAAGAGAAAACGCCGGCGCAGACGACGCGGAAACAAAGGTCAGGCCGCTCAAGGCCAGCCACAAGGCGGCCAGAAGCAAGCCCCGCAAGGCCAACAACCCAGCCAACAAGGTAAACAGGGACAGCAAGGCCAGAAAAAATCGTCGCGCAGAAGGCGCCGAAGGCCAAGGAAAAATAAACCAGACAGCCAAAACAGCTAAAAGAAGCTTAAAAAGGCTAAAAACTTGATTCCTGCCGTGTCTGGCTTATCATGCTTGCTTTTGACAATGGAGCAAGCATGGCCTCTTACAAATTAAACATCGCTACAATTCGTTCATGTCCGCCAGCTGAGCAGGTCGGCAAAGCCCTGGAAAGTTTTGGCCTGCCGGACAATGAACCGTTCGGCGTGTTGAATTACTCGGCTACCGAAAAGGCTGTCTTTGCGACAATCATCCGCAAGACGCAGCAGACCGTTCAGCGGCTCAACCCGGAAAACCCCCGCGAGCTTACCTCCGTCGCCGTCGAAAAGGTAAACGTCTATCCGTTTTGTATCCGGCCTGAAAGCGAAACTCTGGAAATCTACAACGGCTCGGCGACCGGCATCGAACAGGTTAGCAACTTTTTGGCTGGCTGCCTTTCACTGCCGACAATTGTCGAGGCTATCGAACTGGACCTGCCGGCAGCGATTCAAAAACTGACGGAAAGAACCAAAAAATTCCAGCTCATCTCGATTCGCATCAGCGAATACGCACACAACTCCTACATGTCCGGCCCGTACGTTCCGAAGTTCCTCGACTCCGTCCACGGACAGGACTTTTTGGATGAGTACATCGACTACGTCAAAACCGCGAAGGTTAAGTTCTACAGCCAAACCTCAAGAGTAACAGTTAATCTTACTCCGCAGACATGCTACAGCTTCTCGTGCAATGAAGACGATCTCGAAGAAGTCCGCTCGATTTTAAGGAAGCTTTAAAAAAATTTAATTGGGATAAATTTGTTTTTCGCAACCTGACAGCAAAAGACAATCCTGCAAATCGTTAAACCTGAACACTCCCACTTTTTGAACTTTTTCTCTTGCTGGAAAAAGTCACAAACAGTCCAGTCGATCCGACAAGTACGACGAAATAGGTAATCAGCTCGATAAGGCTTGGATTGCCGTTATAGCCGAAGACGGCCTTGGCGACACTGCCGACAACACCTCTTTCATGAATCGCCAGAGCGAAAGGATTTTTTACGGCAAGTATTCCATTTTCAACGTCGGCCATGAAAGGCTTATAACGCTTGCTGCAAAAGCCCTTGCTGCAATTGGTCTTCACACCTAAGGCGGGCCTGATTTCAGCAAGCTGGGCAGCCGAGAAATCGACAGCCGGGCCGGGGGTATATTGGATCGTCGGGTTTATATCGAAAACGTGCTCCTTGACTGTCGGCAGCACCTTCGCTTCCTGGAGCTCGTGAACACCGTGAGCGGCCAATCCCGAAGCCATCATGATCAGCAAAACAGCCGTCACGCTAAAGAACCTGCGAAGGTTTATCAATCCAGCGGCTTTGTAATAGACAAAACCGATCACGGCTGCGGAGATAAGGCCCAATCCGGCTCCAGCCAAGGCCGTCGAACCCTTTGCTGACGGAAGGGCCGCAAGAAACAGGACCGTCTCAGCCCCTTCGCGCAAAACCGCGAAGAATACCAGCAGAGCCAAAGACCATAGCTGGCCTTTTACCAGAGCAACGTCCACCTGATCGGTCAAGGCAGCCTTCATGTCGCAGGCGGCGCGAGCTGTCCAGACCACCATATATAAAAGAACGCCACAGGCAACCAGCATGAGAATGCCTTCGAAGATTTCCTCGGCCCGGCCGCTGAATCCGCCGACGGTGTAATGAAAAATCGCGGCTGTTATCAAACTGGCCACAACGCCCAGGCCTACACCTGTCCAGACATATCCGCTGCCCTTACCGGCTGATTTGCGACTCAGGTACGAAAGAATTATCGCTACGATTAGGGTTGCCTCTACGCCTTCTCTAAGAAGTATCAAATAGGTGGAGATCATTTTTTGTCCTTTCTTTGTTCTTACTCGCAAAATTCCTTTTCCGATTTCAATTTACAGCTCATCATCACCGGTTCCGCTGAAATATCTATTATTGCCCGCTCCGGGTTCGACAACTCCGGAGGAATCCAGCTGGTAACCCAACTTTTCCAGTTTGAAACTTGCGGCATGGCCGTCTACGAATGAGACATTACCCCTGCTGCCATGTCTGGCCTCCACCGGCGAATGGCCTATCGGTCCGTCACTTCCGCCATTCGGGCCAAACTTGGAAACGCCTTTGCTCGCAGCCAGCTTCGGTGGATCAAGTGTATAGGAGTGCTTGCCGTGGTCTGCGTCTCCGCCCCGGCTGTCGCCTAATAAAACAGTTTGGCCGGCATTTGATATTTCAGATTCCCGGACGGGAAAATTCGTGTAGACACCCGAGGTTACATTACGTGAATCTCCCAGATATTGATAGTTGTAGCCATACGCACCGTTACGGATATCGTGGGAGTATTCGCCGGTCAAAGAAGGACAAATGAAATAATCGTTGGTCATTGTTCTTGTATCACTGTCGCCAAAACCACTGCCTCCGTAAGGGCTGGGGTCTATAACCGCGCCGATTCCAGAATTCATAAACCACTGCCAGCGAGGTTTGGTCCGGCCGTACTGATTCACAAACGTGCTGCCGTCGGAGTTGTACTTCATACGGACAGGCGGAAAGGTCTCGTTGTTATCCCGGAGATAAAACTGCCCTGACAGGGCCAGCCTCCGAACGTTTGTCAGGCAGACCGCGCCGCGAGCCAAGCCCTTCGCTCTGTTTAACGAAGGAAGAAGTATCGACACCAAAAGCGCGATAATTGATATCACCACTAATAGCTCTATAAGTGTAAAGGCACTGCGTTGATTCGCTCTGTATTTGCCAACCATGTTCATCTTTCCTTTTCTGTGACCACGCGGGGTCAAAAAATTGTAAATGACTGGCTGGCTTGCATCCGGGGTGGATGACTGGCTGGCTTGATTCGCCGCTACGAAATGCGGCAGGATATACTATTTCGTAAGAATCAGTTTGCTGTTACGGGTAATCCGCAGGCGGTATTCCTCTTGTTGAAACTGAAGTTTTATTTCGCGTGCAGAGCCAAACAACTTCTCGGCATCAATTGTAGAAATATTGCTACCGGAGTTGTCAGCTTCGCTCTTTTGTTTTTCCGGGTTTTTGTGCATCTCGATTAAAACCTATCCCGCCCTGCGTGAATTAAGCGGGCAGGTTCCCTCAATACACTCAAGCCCACAGCAGGGGCAATCGTGAACATCCTGACCTTTACAAACCGGGCATACTGGCTCGAACTCCTTTTCCAAAGCATCTTTCAGGTTTTTTTTGCGCCAAAATTCAATCAAGGCATAAAGCCGCCTGGCTGTAGGTGCCTCAAGGAGATTTTCTACCCGACAGCTTTCACGATGAGCTTGCTGATGAGTTAAACCCAAAACCTCCGTAAGAAACTGCTCTACAATCTCATGTCTGGCGCGAATGCTGGCAACAAGCCTCTGGCCAGAATCAGAAAGATGAAAAATATGGTTTTCGTCCTGCTCTATATAGCCGGCTGACTTTAAAGATTGCAACGCCACAGAGACACTGCCCCTGGTCAACTCAAGGTCCCTGGCGATATCCGAGACGCGGGCATAACCCCGCTGGTGCACAGCTTCATCAACTGCCAGCAAATGATGCGCTGCACTATGCGTGATACCTTTGGCTGCGAATTTCTTATTCGTTGTCGGGAAAGTCTTCTTTTTCATTTGGTCGTATATACATACATTTGTTTGGATATGCAAACACTTTTTCAAAAAAACAATGATCTGTTTCGAAATGACTATGGAAACTGGCTCTTAAAGGCACTCAGGCAGTACTAATCATCATCGTCTTTTTCTCGCTTGCGCCTTTTCTCCTCTTCCTCGAGCTTCTCAGCCTCGCGGTCGAGGGCTTTGGCGAAATCTTCCGGAGGGAATTTTTTGCCCTTGAAGATGCCGTCTTCAATCTCCCCCCAGCCGCTGACGACGTTCAACCTGCCCTTGCCATTTAACTGGCGAATCTGCCTGGCAGCCTTGCGGATGTCCTTGGGCTTTTCCTTGTAGTGAGGAATCAGATAAGCACCCAGGCCATTATCTACGTACGCCTGAGCATCGGAGTATTTGTCGCCGATGCCGATTCTGACGTTTGGATACGAACCCTTAACGGCCTTGAGTTTGGCTGTCTTGAATTTTCCGCTATCGCCAAATGCTTCTTTCAGCTCGCTGACAAGCAAAGGCCCTTTCGGGTAATCGTTGAGACTCAGCCAGGTCTTGCTCTTTTTGGTAAGAAGGTCGGGCCGATGCGTCAGGTAAATAATGCTGTATTTTTCGGCGATTTTTTTTGTAGCTTGCACCGAACCGGCCATCGGCTTGGCCCCGCCGACAAGTACCCGGAAAAAGCTGCTGTCGACGACCGTGTGGTCCAGATCGATTACAACAAATTGAGTATCTTTTCCGCGCGACGCCACAAGAAGCGGAGCCCCAAGTCCTTCAAGTTTTTCGTACTGATCATCTTTGACTTTGGTGATACGGGCTTCGAGTTCATAACTCTTCGCTAGCTTTGGAGTCCACTGCGTATTGGCCAGCCCGGTTTTGTCAGTCGTAGCCTCAGCTAGTTTTTCATCATCGAGGAAAAACCCAACCGTTATACCCTCGATAGCCTGGAGTTTTTTCGACTGGACCTTTACTGCCAGGTCCACCTTCTCGTTGGGATAGGCCAAGGTGTCAAAAGCATAGAAAATCACCCCCCGCTCTGTTGAGAGGAATATCCGCCCGGCAATGTCTGAGGTTATGTCCTGCCAGCCCCCGTTGGAAAACGGCAGCTTCGATTGGGAGGAAGATTCCGAGGTGTCAGCTTTTTTTGTCTGGCCGTTACCGCACCCCCAAAAAACCAGGACTACAGCGAAGAGCGGAATCAAAATTGTTCTAAAATTTTTCATCTCATTTCTCCCCAAAAGCTTGCGATTAAAAAACGACTTCCAGCCTAATGGAATTTTATTCATCTGGCAGCGAATTTGCACTTATTGATAAGACAATTTTTTTGAATATTTGGTTAGAAATACTGGCATTAACAGCTGTCTATATCCGATAATTCTTGTATAAGATCCGCGACCTACCGAAGACGGAATAACAATAAGACTGGTGTGAATAAAGCAGGTTACGCGGAACTAGAATCGGCCGCTCTTAAGGGTGGTCGATTTTTTTATCACTAAGTTTTTTCATTAAATCGTCGTGATAAAATTTCATCATCCAATCGGCGAACCTTGGACAAAGCGCCGATATTTTCGCCAGGAATTTTCCACCTAGAGAAAAGACAAGCTCCGGCTTTTTCCTGCCGACGGTTGCGACAATCTTGCGGGCTACAACTTTTGCCGGCATCATGCCCTTGAACTTCTGAAAACTCGACTGCGCCCGTCCGCCGTTGCGTGAATGGTCGAAAAATTCCGTCTGCGTCAGGGCTGGGCACACGCATGTAACCCGCACGTCGTAAGGTTTCATTTCCACGCGCATCGAATCGCACAAGCCTACCAGGGCGAACTTGGTCGCACAATACGCGCCATGAAATGGCGTGCCCCGCTTACCGATTACAGAAGAGACATTGAAGATGTGGCCGCTGCGCTGTTTCATCATCAATGGAGCTACTGCCTTGCAGCCGTAGAAGACCCCGAAAAAGTTTACATCAAAAATTTGTCGGATTTCCTGCTCTGTCGTCTCGTGCACACGTGCGAAGACGCCGTATCCAGCGTTGTTTACCAGCACGTCAACCCTGCCGAAGGTATCTGCGGATTTTTTTATCAAATCCTGAACCTGTGTTTCGTCTTCTACGTTCGTCGGGATTACCAAAACCTCGCCGCCAAGCTGCTCGCACTGTCTGGCGACCTTCTCGAGCTGCTTGAGCCTGCGGGCTGCCAGGACAACGGCATAACCCTGACGTGAAAACTCAAGGGCAGTCTCCATCCCGATACCGCTTGATGCGCCCGTTACGATAGCGACTTTTCTGTCTGTCATGCACCAAACCTCCAAAGGCCTAAAGCTGTTGCTGTTATAAAAAATATCCACAGTCCAATCTTTACCAGCCTGACGACCCGATCGATTTCTTCCCGGTTGCCACCGCTTGCGCCCAATTGCAAAATATAGCTCACGCGCCAGCCTATCGAACCATGTCGCCAATTTCGCTGGCCCAGAGCTACGCCGTTGAGTTGTCCGACCCTCTGCAGCGCCTGAGAAAAAACAGCTGCTCCCTGTTGTGTTATTTTTCCATCACCTTCTTCGACCTGTCCATCCATACCGCCAACCCACGCCGCAACAACGTCGCACTGGCGTTCGAAACGTCTGCTTATCCAACCGAAACCGAAGCCGCCAAAAACGATAACCAATAAAAACGGAGCAAGTAAAAAGCTTTCCTGGTTGGTTAATTCGGCAAGATACTCTCCCAATGATCCGCCAAGAATAACAGTAGCGAACATGAAAAGGCCGGAGTAAAAAATGTGATGCGACTTTATGTGTCCTGTTTCGTGGGCGAATATCGACCTGACCTGCCTTGCATCAAGATTTTCGAGAAGTCCGTCACTCAGCAGAATATATCTCAAAGAACCTAAAAGCCCCATTGCGGCTGCGTTTGTTACCACACTGCGAGATTGCCATATCAGGATGTCACGGTAACGGAGATTAAGTTCTGCGCACATTCGCTCAAGCATGTCGCGAAGCTCCCCCTCGGGAAGTGGCGTAGTTTTCCATATGCGAACGATTAGTAGCGGCGCGAAAATAAAAACAAGTCCGACCGAAATTACGACACCACCAAGAAGTATGATTTCTCTGAACTCTGCCGGCAAAAACGGATATACAAAAATGGCAAGTGAGTCGATTACAAAAACGATCAGGCCGACAGGGACAGCAAAAAGCAGAAGATAATGTCTGATGTAATAGATGAGATATTGTCCGAGGGTCCATTGCGGTAAGGCCTGGCCGCCCATTGCTATGTGCTGCTGGCTGACGCGGTCCCGAGCGGTTTTGTGGAAGGGGAATTCCATCAGCCAGGTAAGGATGACAGCCAGGACAAAGGGGGCAATTACAATAATCTCGCCCAAAAGCGGATAGCGACCCAGCTGCTCCATAACCACCCTTCCGTAGCCGAGAAGAATGACTCCAGCCAGCCCGCCGATTAGCCATGCCCGCGAAAAAGCGCCAACAAGACTAAGTCTTCTTTTTTTAGATGATTGGGATTTTTGCTCATCGGCGATGGTCCGCAATGCCAGAAAAGTATTAATTTTTCCAAATGCTGCGGCGCCTAAAATATACAAGCCAACCGCCACAGCCAGCAGCACCGGCGGAGCTTTTTCCACTCTAAGTTCAGGAAGTACAAGAGCGACCATAAAACCTAGTAAAATGATTATCTGCATAATTCTCCCGAGGAATTTTACGGATAAAAAGGCTTCTAGACAAAGTTCTTATTGTTTCGCTGCTTACGGTAAACTTTTTATGCTCGTCTTAACAGGCCTAAGCTAAAAGGACTTGCAAAATATCTTCTTCCAATACAATATATATCCTTGATGCACATGGCGGCGTAGCTCAGTTGGTTAGAGCGAGGGATTCATAAGCCCTAGGTCACTGGTTC
>CAYNZP010000012.1:0-97501 GCA_964401835.1 uncultured Planctomycetaceae bacterium | reverse complement strand
CGTTTGGCGACTCTATGTAAATAACTCCCTTTATTGTGATATTTCCTGAGAAGTCCGGATTTGAATTGGCGGTAATCCTGATGTTTGTGAATATCTGATTTCCGGAAGTATCAGTGCTGCTGTTTACGACGTTGGTCGCATAAGGCTCAAAAACAGTGGGGTTAACTTCGGGAAATTCAACCGTATCAACTCCGAAATGAATATGGTCCTGAATGTCGTCGGAATCCTCTTCTTCTCCGCCGATGGTTACATTTCCAATCATGGTCGCATAAGCGTCAGGGTTTGTAGCGAAGATGTCACCTTCAATTTCAGAATTTCCTTTGAGATAGAATACTTCATCCTCACTGGAAGTGGCTGAGAGCATATTTGCTTCCCAAGAGTTATTTGCTCCCCGGATTTTAGAATTGCCTTCGAGAGTTACAGGTCCGCCTGTAGCTACGCCATAATTATCAAAAAAATCTGAGTCTTCAATTATATCATAATTAAGGCTCAAAGATCGGGTTATTGATCCATCCTGACCGGTGATGGTTAGGCGGATTTGGTCATCCTCGTTCATTGTCAGGTTGGCTGAAAAGCTTCGGCCGGTGTCATCAACCGTTATAGTTGGAATGATGATTGTGTTTCCGTCATATGTAACATTCGAGCCGCCCAAATTCGCTGTGCCATTGAGTGCGGATTGGAGGGCAATGGCAAGTGCATCGAGCTTTTCCTGGCTGGTCAGCCCTTGCGGGAGTGAAACGTTGGATAAGAGGTAATTGCAAAACGTAAGGCCGCTTTCCGCTTCGTAGAGAACTGTCTGGACATCATTGAGATTGTCTGCCTGTGCCAGGTTCGTGTCGTTAATAGCCATGAAAGAAACAGCCAATGCCGCGAACAGCGACAGGAAGACTAATGCCAGTATTGAGGCAAAAGCTGTCTTTTTCATTATCCTGTTCATTTTCAAAATCACTACTTAATACTCCGTATAAGTGCTGACATTAGCTTGTAATTTCACTGGTATGTTAAATCCCGATGGAATACCTGAATAACTTGACTTGTCGATTATTATTTCCGCATTGCCAATCATTTCAAAAACCGTATCTCCATAGGAGATTACTTGTCCATGAATTGTCCCGGCGGCATTTCCATTCCATTTAAATTCCTCAGCTGCCATGGTGCCGTTAACGGCTCCTAAGTTCCCATCGAGTTCTACGCTGAAACCGGGGGCGAGCAGGCACGAGCCTGGCAAGGCTTTCAACGCACTGAATTCAGGAGTGTCGGGTAGTGAATCGACGCCTTGAACAGTAGTATTTCCCGATAGTCTTATCCTGTTTGAATCGTAGTTGTTGTCTCCGGCATCTTCGGTAACTATGACGCCCTGGATATCGATATTTCCGGTAAATTGGACTTCGTTTGGCGACTCTATGTAAATAACTCCCTTTATTGTGATATTTCCTGAGAAGTCTGGATTTGAATTGGCTGCGATCCTTATGTTTGTGAATGTCTGGTCGTCGGAAGTATTGGTGCCGCTGGTTATGACGTTGGTCGCAAAGGGTTCAAAAACAGTGGGGTCAACTTCCGGAAACTCACCTTCTTCAACTCCGAAATGAATATGGTCCTGAATGGCGTCGGAATCCTCAGCTTCTCCGCCGACCATAACATTTCCAATCAATGTCGCATGAGCGTCAGGGTTTGTGGCGAAGAGATCACCTTCAATTACTGAATTTCCTTCGAGATAGAAAGCTTCATTCTGGCTAGAGGCGGTTGAGAGGACATCTGCTTCCCAAAAGTTGTTTGCTCCCCGGATATTAGCATTGCTGTCGAGCATTACAGGTCCGCCTGTTGCTACACCATAATTGTCAAAAAAATCTGAGTCTTCAGTTATATCGTAATTAAGGCTTAAAGAACGGTTTATTGATCCATCCTGCCCCGTGACGATTAGGCGGATTTGGTCATCCACATTCATTGTCAGGTTGGCTGAAAAACTTCGGCCTGTGTCATCAATTGTTATGCCTGGAATTATGATAGTGCTTCCGTCATATGTGACACTCGAGCTGCCTAAATTTGCCGTGCCATTGAGTGCGGATTGGAGGGCAGTGGCAAGTGCATCGAGCTTTTCCTGGCTGGAAAGCCCTTGCGAGAGTGAAACGTTGGATAAGAGGTAATTGCAAAACGTCAGGCCGCTTTCCGCTTCGTAGAGAACTGTCTGGACATCATTGAGATTGTCTGCCTGTGCCAGGTTCGTGTCATTCATCACCATGAAAGAAACAGCCAATGCCGCGAACAGCGACAGGAAGACCAGTGCCAGTATTGAGGCAAAAGCTGTCTTTTTCATTATCCTGTTAATTTTCAAAACCCTCTACTTAATCTCCACATAGGTGCCTATGTTGGGTGATATCGTGTACTTCTTTCTAATTCCGAGAGGAAGGACACTGTCAGGATTAGGTGTAATTGTGATATTAGCAGACATTGGTACACTTCCGCCGCTTTCTTCAAAGTCGCCTTCCCAGTAACCCAGATTTGTGCCGTAATACTGGATACCGCTACTGATGTTGTCGAGGTTGGCCATCGAAAGGATAGTGCCTTCTATGACGGCATTGTCCCTGATATCGACAATTCCCCCGACAAGTATTCCGGTTATCTTGGAATCACTGCTTTCGCCTTCTTTGTTGAAATCTCCAATGTTCACATTGAAATTGGGCGCCAGGATTGTGCTTCCATCCAGGTGTTGAGAAATCTGGTTAGGCCTGAATTCGGTGTTTCCCTTGAAATACAGGGAGTTGTACTTCCATTGGAAAGATTGCGGCACGTTTGTAACTATGGGCCCTTCGAAAGTGCAATCTTCAAAGACGATGTTGTTGCCTGTGGATTTCGAAGTTCCATTTGTTTCGATATACGTTACCCCTGTAAAAGTACAGCCCTTGAAATGGGCATGTGTGTTCTCGGGAATATAGGTCCAGTCTAATGTTTCATTTTCATATTGTGGTCGCTCAAACCATGTTCCTGTTGCTTTTTCGGGGAATTGTTCCCATTGAGTATCGCTTGTCGAGGGTAACGTATTTTTATTATTGTTACTTTCCATCCAGCTCAGGATATCTGAGGTGTCGAAGTCTTCGGTTGTATAATCGCTTATTGGCGGCGCATCGTAGCCGAGTTGTTCCTGAACCTCCGTTTCAATTGAATCCATGCCACCCTGGTCGAGGAACTCATCTTCACTTAAGACGGTTTTTATATCTCCGTCAACATATCCAGCACTGCCAAAATCGATATCAAATGGTCCTGCGACATCAGTTCGAACCCAGGTGCTGCATATTTCCCCATTAATTTGTGCATTACCGCGCATTATCATTCTCGGCCTGCTTGCAACAGCGTAGCTGAGAATATTTTTGTCTTCGTGAACATCAAAGCTCATGCCGAGTTGACGTGTAAGACCATTAGCCGAGCCTGTTACTGTCAACTGTAAGGTTTCTCCGTCCACCTTCTGAATTACAAAGCTGAAACTCGAATCTTCATCAAGGTCGATCGCAGGGACAGATACTAAAGATGCTGAATTGTCAAGCGTGACGGTATTTGGGGTCAGGTTCGCGGTTCCGTTAAGATTGGCAGCAAGGTGGTTATAGAGCAGCGGTAGCATGTCAGGCGTTCCTGACCATGAGCCTTCACTTTGCATGTCCTTCATCAACCCGACCGCAAAGCTCATGCCGCTCTCGGCAGCCATGCGCGCTTCTGTGGCCCGGCGGTAGTTATCGCTTTTAAGCATGTTCGAGTTGAATGTGGCGGCAAAAGATACTGCCAGTACGCTAAAGACGATGATAAAAATCAGCGCCATCATATATGCAGAGCCTCTTCGGCTTAAATTGTTCAGTAATGCTTTTGGCAATTTATGAGTAATCATCAGTCTTGCCTCCGAGTTATCAGCCAGCCGGTGCGAAGTTTTTCCTGTCCCTTGTAAGAAACCACAAGGTTGACATAAATCATGTCGCTGGCACCGTTGGCTACGGTTGATGTGAGATTTGAAGGGTCGCGCCAGGTGAGAGTAATCTGTTGCGACCAATCGGCCATATCCGAAATTGCGGTTCCCTGGCCGTCCCTTGGGGGGTCGTAGGTAACACCTAGAAGGTCGTCGAGGTCGTCGACGAATACTTGCGGGTCGGAACTGTCCGGGCCGGGCGGGGAGCCCTGGTCGCCCGGGTCTTCGTCACTGAAGGGCAGGCGAAGCGTCCATTCTCGGATTTCCTGAGCGAGGAAAACAGCCTGTGTGAGTTTCTGTCCGGCGTCGTTCGTGTTCGTGCCGGCCCCCACGCTGACCATCAATGCCACAACTCCAATGCCAACAATAATGGTCGCAACCGCGACTTCGATAAGGCTGAAACCCTTGGCTTTGCCATTGCCGCGGACGCTTTGGTTGGTCATACGCATCTTTACCTCACTTTTTCCTCCTACTTAGCCAGACTGGACATCTTGAATATCGGAAGAATGATACTCATGGCAATAAAGCCGACGACGAAACCCATGCAAACGATCATGAGCGGTTCTATCATCGCGGTAACTGCCTTGATGACGTTGCGAAGTTCCTTGGCGTAAAATTCTGCGACATCCATAAGGACTTCACCAAGATTACCGGACTCTTCGCCTGCTGATATCATCTGCACCACGTTATTTGGTAACAGGTTTTGATCCATAAGCGGTGTGGCGATTTTTTCGCCTTGCTTGACCGCATCGTGTACACGTTGCCACAACCGTTCGTACAGGATGTTTCCCGAAATATTGGCCGTGATTTTCAGAGTTTCGAGAACCGGCACGCCAGCGGAGATAAGTTCGCTCATAGTGTGCAGGCCGCGGGTTATGTACAAAGCTCTCAGCATGCTTTTGAAAATCGGAAGCTTAAGTTTGATTTTGTCCCAATATAGCTTTCCTGTAGGGGTTTTGGTTCCATAGAAAAATCCACAGAAAAGGGCTATCGCGCCTCCTAGCAGCAAGAACCAGTAAGTCCTCATAAACCAGCTCATGGTAATAAGGATCAAGGTCGGTTTGGGCAGCAGGGCGTCTTTGCCCTCGAAAAGGGCAGTGAATCTTGGCAAGACGAAAGTGAGCAGGAATATGGTCGTCGAGATGGCCATGAACGCGATAATACCCGGGTAGATCATAGCTCCGCGGACCATGCTGCGAGTCTCTATCTGCTGGGACAGGTAGGCAGCAATTCTTTCCAGCATATGGCTGAAATTACCGCCCAGTTCGGAAGCTTTTACCATGTTTATATAAAGCGAGCTGAACACTTTTGGGTGCTTGGCCAGGGCTTCCGAGAAGGGCTGGCCGGACTCAACGTCATCCTTTATCTGTATAAGGATTTTTTTGAACTTCTGATTTTCTACCTGCTGGGCAATGCCCTCGATGGCAGAGCGGATATTAATGCCAGCCTTGATCATTACCGCCATCTGGCTGGTGAAGGCCTGAACGTCTTTGAGGCCCGGACCGAACTCGACGCTGACGCTTTGCATCTTTTCCAGTATGTTCTTTGGGCCATCAAACGAGGAGACATTCAGGATGTAACCCCGATTCTGGACCATATCCGTTGCATCGTCCATTGACGCCGCCGTTACAACTCCATCGGTTACTCGTCCGCCTGGTGCTTGAACCTGATATTTAAAGTCTGGCATAATTCCAACCTCTAAGCGCTAATTGCCCGCGAGAGCGATTCAGGCCTGTTTGCCTGAGCAATAGCTTGTTCCTTACTTATCTGACCGTTGAAATACAAAGTCTTGATTGAGTCGTCCAAAGTGCACATTCCCATCGATCTGCTTGTCTCGATAATGTTGGGTATTTCGTGAATCCGGTTTTCACGGATACAGTTTCTCACTGCCGGCGTACACAACATTACCTCACAGGCCGGAGCCATTCCGGGAGTGTTGATTCTCTGGAAGAGAACCTGGCTGACGACAGCCTGGAGTGTGTTAGCCAGCATTGCACGAATCTGGTTTTGTTGGCTGCCCGGATAGATGTCGATAATACGCTCGATAGTTTGGGCTGCGCTTTGCGTGTGCAGGGTGGATAACACAAGGTGACCCGTTTCAGCTGCTGTTATGGCAGCTGATGTGGTTTCCAAATCACGCATTTCGCCAACGAGAATAATATCCGGGTCCTGACGAAGGGCATGTTTTAAGCCACTGGAAAAACTTGGTACGTCGCCGCCGAGTTCTCGCTGTTCGATGACGCATTTGTCGCTTTTGAGCTCGTATTCGACCGGGTCTTCCAGTGTGAGAACATGATGCTTGTATTTGTGGTTCATAGCATCAATCAGAGATGCCAGCGTGGTACTTTTTCCGGAACCTGTTTCACCAGTTATAAGGACAAGTCCTCTGGGCAGATCGACGAACGATTCCACTATGAGTGGCAAATGCAAATCTGAAATGGAGGGTACTTCATTCGAAATAGCACGGAAGGCTATTGCGATGGAGTCCCTCTGGAAGTGGGCGTTCACACGGAAACGGCCCTTTCCTTCAACTTCCGTCGAGAAGTCAACGTCACGCTTTTCAGCCAGGCGTTTGAGGCGGTCTTCTCCGAGCATTTGCTTTACGAATTGTTCGGTGTGCTCCGGCTTGATAATTGGATAGCTGCCTTCAACCGGCTGCAGAACCGTGTTAATCCTGAAAAGTGGAGGCATGTTCGGCACCAGGTGAACGTCACTGGCACCGGCCTCTAAAGACATAGTCAATAATTCTTTGATAAAATTCATTTTTTACATTTCCGTAACTCTCATGACTTCATCGACTGTGGTTAACCCGGCTTCCACCTTCATCAGGCCGTCGTCTCGAAGAATCCGCATACCGGTTTTTCTGGCAGCGGCTCGGAGTTCCGTCAAAGATGGATTGTGTGTAACGATGTCACGAATATCGTCGTCAATTTCGAGAAATTCATACAGGCCAACTCGGCCCTTAAAGCCGGTTTGGCGGCATTTTTCGCAGCCGGCACCACGGTAAATTTGATCGAAGTTCGCACCGTGCTTTTCAAGATATACGGCTATGTTTTCCTTAATATTTTTTACGGGTGTTTTGCAATTTTCACAGACTTTTCGAACGAGCCGCTGCGCTAAAACAGAATTTACCGAAGCACTTATCAGGTATGGCTCGATGCCAATATTAATCAGCCGGGTGATGCTTGACGGTGCGTCGTTTGTGTGGAGTGTTGAAAGCACCAGGTGCCCGGTGAGAGAGGCCTGGACCGCGATACGTGCGGTTTCGCTGTCGCGAATTTCGCCAACCATGATGATATCCGGGTCCTGACGCAGGAGACTTCTTAAGGCGGCAGAAAATGATAACCCTATCGAGTCATGAACGTTAATCTGGTTTGCGAAACCGAGCTCATATTCAACGGGATCTTCGACTGTCGAAAGATTGAACTTGTCGCCATCCATTACCCTCAGTGCCGAATACAGTGTAGTACTTTTGCCGCTACCTGTCGGGCCTGTAACAAGGATGATGCCGTGCGGTTCCTGTATCTGGCGTTGGAACAATTCCAGGGTATCTTCCTGCATTCCCAGGTTTTCCAGGCCAACAAGAATTGAGCGATTGTCCAGAATTCTTATAACGGTTTTTTCGCCGTGAGTGGTCGGAAGCGTGCTGACACGCAGGTCGACATTTTGGCCTTGGACGGTAGCCCTTATTCGTCCGTCCTGCGGAAGGCGACGTTCGGCGATATCTAGATTCGCCATAATTTTCAAACGTGAGACAATAGCCGCGTGCATTTTCAACGGCGGAGCTGCCTGATCGAAAAGTATGCCGTCGATTCTATAACGGACTCTCAGGAATTTCTCTGACGGCTCGATATGAATATCACTGGCCTCTTCTTTGACGGCGGCTGAAATCAGGTAATTGACATATCGGATTACCGGGCTTTCACCAGCAATTCTTTCCAGGTCGTTGACTTCGTCAGTCTTTTTTTCAACGACTTCAACATCGTCTTCGGCAATATCTTTTATGATTTCATCAACTTGTTGCCCTTCATCGATGCTGAGTTCCTCGAGTGTTTTTTTGATATCACCGGGAGTTGCCACTATTAACTGCAACGGTGCTTTCAGGCGGCATTTCAGATCGTCAATGAGGAAGATGTCCGCCGGGTCTGATATGGCGACGGTTATGGCCTTGTCTTCGCGGCATACCGGAATGACGAGTTTGTTCTTTAAGTAATCGAGAGACAATAACTCGAAAACGTCGGCATCGACTTTCTCAGCAGATAAACGATCAAACGGCAGCTTGAAGTATTCCGCAACTGTTTCAAAGGCCAGGACTTCGTCGATAGCACCTGACTGAATGAATATTTCAAGCAGGGCAAGTCGGGGCTGTTCCTGTTTGGCCTTTATTGCGTGTTCGAGTTGTTCTGCGCTTATCTTGCCTTTTTCAAGGAGGATGAACTCCGGACCGGTGGGGCGGTTAGCTCCTTCGGTAGGTGTCCACAGTTCGGCAAATTCAAGATCATTGCCCTGTTTGCGGTTAGTTCTTCCTCTGTTTTCTTCGTGCTTGACTAGCATCAGGCACGTCCTCCATTAAAACGCTGCTCAATTTATTACTGCATTTCTAAAACATATTCATGTTCACCCCATCGCAGAATGACTTTGCGATTGCGGATTTCGCTCACTGTCCATGGGCCTATTTTTTGTCCTTCAGCCAGTAGATTATTTGAAATCATGGCTGTTGCACCGCTTGAGCCCTTAAGGACGGATTGAAGCGTGAGCTTTTCAGCGGTTTCATAAGCTGAGAGAACATCGGGCTCCTGCTGGGGTTCAATAATTTGTATTTTGTCCGCTTTATATGGGCTTGCGGGTGAATATCGCGGCGGCTCATAGACAAACGGATTTGTCTTTAGGTTTTTCAATGGGATCTGCCGTTGCCGAGCTTCGTAATAGAAAGCCTGGACGATTTCTTTTTCTTCTTTTGATTCTTTCTTATTCAATGTTGAGTTGTTTAATAATACCAGAGCATTGTCCACGCTCGTTTCGACTGCTTGCTGCTGGGCTGATGCCTTGGCCAACCCTCCGTTGAGGCTCAGCAGATATACGCCGAAAATGCCGGCAGCAAACAAAATTGCCAGAATAAGGTTAGTACTGCTGAGTGGGCCTAGTTTATCTTCGCAGTTGCTCGGAAGAGTTGGCCCGGAGATGTCCTGAAATCGTCCCTGAGCCTCAAAATCTTCTTTTCTTTTTAAATTATCCGACATGGCTTATCCCTTGTTCTCGAAGAAAATGGACATGATGAAGTCCGCTTGAATCTGGCCTTGCGGACCATCTTCGACTTTGCTTACATCCATTTTGCTTACTCGCATAATCCTGGGCTGTTGTTCCAACGCCAACAGGAACGCATAGAAACCCTGAAAATCTCCTTCGAGTTTCATGCTTATTGGCTGTTCTGCGAATCGGCTTGTAGCGGTTGAATAGTTCTTGTCTCTCTTACGCTTTAGTGTACGGATATTCTTGGTCGTGAGATTATTTGATTCGGCGAGCTGCCAAACTTCTTTGAGGACCTTGTCGATTTCTTTTTCGCTGGGGAGTTTGGATTGGAAGAAATCAATCGCATCTTCGAGTGACTTGATTTCCTTTTTCAAGTCACCAATAGATGCTGTCGCCTGATTCAGCAGCCGAAGCTTTGCCTGCTTAATCTCGATTTGTTGTCTTATTTCTGCGTTTCGGGCATTGCTCGGTTTGAATACGAACCACCAAGCCCCGATCGGAATGGCCATAAGTAGAACGATAAATATTATTTCACGTAAACCGGGCTTCATTTGACTAATCCTTTGTAAATTTTGCTATTTCCATGCCGAGAGGTTTGGTCTTTACGTTTGCTTCTCGTAAAGCGTCTATGACGTCGGCGTCGTGTTTAAGTTTTATTTCCACCTGAAATTCGCGGACGGCAACTTTGTTTATGAGTTTTTCTTTGCTATATACAAGGTCCACGGAATCTGTAAGAGGATTGTGGGCAAGGTTTGTGATTAGTTTTGCCACTTCCACGTCGGTGCCTGCCCGACCTGTGACCTCCATGACCAGAACCAGCTTGGGAGGTTGAGCTTTTTGCCGTTTACTTTGGGCTTTGGAGAATTTTTTACTTTTGGATGAATTTTTCCCGCGCTGAGTATCTTGAGTGATTACCTTTTCGGTATCGAGATCGAATTTCTCAAGTGAAGCACCCTTTGGCAGAGCATTGGTCAATGCGCCTAGAAGATAGCTGCGAGGAACTCTCTCTAACAGGGAAACAGTAAGATTTGCCTTTTCGAGCATCTTTCTCTTCTTTGCTTCAAGTTGATGCATCTGGTTGATAAGTTTGGCAGCATCGCTGTAGGCGACATTAACGCGGTCTCTGATCTGCATGGTGTTTTGCCAACTTCGGCGAGAAACCATGGCGGCAGCGCCTATTCCAAGCATAACGATTATGAAGAGTATGAAGCATAACCTGTTTGCCCGGTTCTGATTCCGCTTATGAAGGTAGTTTTTCGGTAATAGATTAATCGTACTCATTTTTTTTCTTCCTAAGCAGCTGATGCCCCAAGACTAAGACCTATCACAACAGCCCAGTTTGGCTGCGGGTCGCTGCAATCCATACCTTGGGCCATTTCTGCACCTTCGATACGTTTGACCCTGAAAAGCGGATCGCCTATCTGGCTTGGAATATTGAGCCGCTTTGCTATTGACTGGCAAAGTCGCTTGTCATAAGCCTGTCCACCGAGGAATATGGCTCTTTCAATACTTTTATTTCTGAATACGGATTCATAATAATGTAGGCATTGGTTGACTTCATCGGCCATCCGGCTCATCTGAGAGTCGAGAAGACGGTATAGTTCGTCTTCGGCTTGTTTGGGGCCTTCAGTTTTCAACAGGTCCCAACGAATGGAATGCGCCTGGCTGAGAGAAACGTTCATTCCATCAGCAATAGCCTTATCGAGATCATTGCCAGCCATGCTGAGATTACGGGCAAAGACAAGGCGATTTCCATGCGAGAGAGCAATTTGTGTGCTCTGTGCTCCGATGTCCAGATAGAGGATAGTTCTGTTAACGTCGCTTTTTCTTCGGAATAGGCGGCTGAAGCATTCAACGATGGCACATGGCTCGATATTTATCCCTACTACGTCAAGTCCGGCCTTGTTAGCCATATCAAGATAGGACGCCAGAATATTCCTTTTGGCAGCGACAACGATTACTTCCTTTTTAGCTTCCCCATCGACATAACTTTCACCTGCAACGATATGGCGAGTGATTGCCTCTTCTACGGGGAAGGGCAGTTTGTTGGCAAGTTCCAGTTCCAGGGCCTCGGGTATTTTCTCGGTGGGTGTGGGCGAAAGTTTCACATGTTGGACGAAGGAATCTTCGGCCGGCAAAGACAGGATACATTCGCGGCCCTTATAGTTTTTGTTTTCAAGAAAGTTGTGTATGCTGTTCTGAAGAAAATCAAACTTTTTAGCTGAGTCTTTCTGGCAGTCTTCAGGTATGTCAATCGAATTTGCAGCCAGAAGTTCTATTTCCTGTTCAGCGAGTCTAAGCTGGGCCAATTTGACCGAGTTAGAACCTAAGTCAACACCTATGGGTAGCGTTTTGCTTTTTTTGCCGTTAATTATCTTCAAATCCATATTCAAGCTCCGTGCAATAGGGACTAAATTAAAAGCCCCATATTTTGATAGATCCAAAGGCGGGCAGTCCGACTATCCTGCCTTGGACTCCAAGCTTTGCGTACCAGCCCCTCGACTGGTTTGTCTTTTCCGCATCGCTCAAGTTGTACCTTGACCTTCTTATTGAAACTTACATTACGCCCCACAAGCGGGCAAATTGATGATGCGTTTTCCCACATACGCTCTTTATCGGATGTTGGAGGGGGTAGATTAATTAGTGACCAATGTATTTTTTGAGAAAATCAGGCCTCTGCGATTATGTCGGCCAGGATTGTATCTGCTGCGAATAAGGCCTTTTTAGATAAAGAGATACGATCAGGAGTGATGGATAGCGCATCTTGGTCAGCGTAACGCTGGATAGATTTTGGGAAAAAACTTATTACGTCCTGGCCGAATCTCCTTGTGAAACTGGCTCGGTCAAGACCGTCAATCATTCTCAGGGCCAGCATGATTGTTTCGGCCATAGCGTTTCGGCCGGTAAGTTTTTCGCTTTCACATGGCGGTTGCCGGCCTTTTTCAAGGGAATCAATATAGGCATTCAGGTCTGGGAAATTGCTTCGCCTTACGCCCCTAAAAAAGCTTGCCGCAGCCGGGCCGATTCCGAGGTAAGGCTCGTTTTTCCAGTAAGTTAGATTATGTCTGGATTGCTTGCTGACTTTAGCGAAATTAGAGATTTCGTAGTGTTCCAGGCCAGCCTTTTGGGCCATTTCTATTGCTCTGTAATAGCACTCGCGTTGGAGCAGTTCGTTCATCTCAGTTTTTGTTCCAGCCTGAAGTTCTTTAAAAAGCTGCGTTTGCGGTTCAATGCTGAGGCAATAGCAGCTTAAGTGCTCAATTTCCAGTCCAAGGGCCTTTTCGAGGCTGCCCTGCCAAGATAAAAGGTTTTGGCCGGGCAGGCCGTAAATCAGATCCAGTGAGATGTTGGTTATATTAGCGTCTTTGAGAATTTTCACGGCTTCGATGGTCTTTTCTGGCGTGTGTATCCGCCCGAGCATATCCAACTCATCAGGATTGAATGATTGCGCCCCCAACGAAATGCGGTTAACTCCATGTCCTGCAAGGAGATGGGCTTTAGCGGCGTCAATTGTGCCGGGATTGGCTTCGATTGTGAATTCGGTCTGATCAGAGGCCAATTTCCTTAATCCAAGGAGAAGTCCCTGCAAATAATTATCCTGCAGACAAGTTGGCGTTCCACCCCCGATGAATATACTATTTAGAGGTGCATCCAGGAACTCGCTGTGCATTTTAAGCTCGGATTTGGTAGCTTCGATAAAGGCCTGCTCAATTTTTTCGGAAATTGGTACTGAGTAGAAATCACAATAGCGACATTTTTTTAAACAAAAGGGGACATGAATATATAATGCACTTATCCCTTTGTTTTGATTGCTTTTGTTATTGTTCTTGAATGTGGTTTTATTCATTTTATAAAATATAAGTTCTTGAGGTTAGCTTATCTTGTTTGGTTAACCAGTTATTAGACGTCGAAGTTTTAGTTAAGAGGGCAGTAAATGGACGCCAAACTTATTCTTTTCAAACCGAATGGCAAACGCAAAGAATTTCCTTTACAAAAAGCTACAGTAACCCTAGGCCGGGCAAAAAGCTGTGACCTTTCAATACCGATTCCCAGCGTGTCTCGAAGCCACTGCAAATTGAGCATAGGCCAGGATGAAGTTACTGTCCATGATACAGGTTCCACAAATGGGACGTTTGTTAATAATCGGCGAGTGGAAGAAGAATTGCTCGAAGCCGGCGACCGCTTGATTATTGGCCCGGTCGTTTTTACGGTCCAGATTGATGGCAAGCCTGAAGAAATTAAATCTGTGAGTTCACCGGTAGTTGCTGCCTCGAAATCTCGCGTAGCCGAAGAAATCAATTTTGCGGATGAAGTGACCGGCCCCAACTCAAGTCCGCTCGATACAGTCATAGAGGAAGCCGAAGAAGGAGATGAAGCGGAACAAATAGATGATTCCGATCCTCTCTCGGCCCTTGAAGACCTAATCGATGACGAAACATTCGATATTGATGATGAGGCCAAATAGGTTTCCTGCTTTTTAAAATTGAATTTTCATTGCGTGGAAGAGTTTCTTTTTTGAAAGGCTCTTCCGCTTTTTTTGCTTACTTGATTTGCTCAGGCCTGATGGCGTTTTTTGGCCCGTCGGTGCCGAGGAAGTCCTGAAGGATATGCGAGGCAGCTAATGCATCCTGGCGCTGCCTTCTTTTTTTGCGTGTGAGCGTACCAGCCAGTTTTTCATCGGCAGCGAAACTGCTCAGCCGCTCGTCGTAAAGCCTGACATCCAGAGCCGTCGCCTCAGATAAATTCAATGCCATCTGGCGGGCGAGTTTGGCCTGCGGACCTTCCGTGTCGTCCATGTTAATCGGCCAGCCAACGACGATACCTTCAGCATTATATTCCCGTGCGAGTTCAAGAATTCGCAGGATGGCTTGGTCTTCAGGTTCAGCTGGGATAACTTCGAGGGGGGAGGCGAAGCTCTCACCCGTGCCCCCGACGGCTATGCCTATCCGCTTAGTGCCGTGATCGATTCCAAGCCAGCGGCCCATTTAACACCCGGAAACTTTCCTAGGAATACTTTTCCCCATACTTGTTCTGAAGTTCGGCCACCAGCTCCTTAAGCCGCTGCGAATCGGCTTTATTACAGACCAGCGTCGCGTCATCTGAGTGGACCACAATGCAGTCGTCCATGCCGACTACCGCGAGCAGATGGTCGTCACTTGAGACGATTACGTTTCGGTTCCCGTCCAGCACGACCGCGTTTTCGGCTACGATGGCGTTGTCGGCTTCGTCGAGTTTTGTGACGTTTTCCAACGCCGGCCAATAGCCGACATCCAGCCACTGGCATTTCAGCTCGACCATCATGACCTTCTCGGCCTTTTCCATCACGGCGTAGTCGATGCTTATCTTTTCAAGGGTCGGATAAACTTCAGCGAGAATACCTTTGTAATCCTTGCCTTCCCTGACAGCCTGACTTATCGGCTCGAGCTTCTTCTTGGTCTCGGGCACGAACTTTTCCATGCAGCTACGTATCGCGCCGAGTGTCCAGACGAACATGCCGCTGTTCCAGAAATACTCACCGCTTTCGACATACTGCCGGGCTGTTGGGTGGTCGGGCTTTTCCTTGAAACCCAGCACTTCGAACGCAAGGTCGCCGGCCTGCTGTCCGCAGTGAATATAACCAAGCCCGGTGTGCGGGAATGTCGGCTTGATGCCGAAGGTAACCAGTGCATCGGGGTTCTTTTCGGCGACTTCGCAGGCTGCACCGACCGCATCGACAAATAAGTTTTGCGGCGTGATGACATGGTCGGCTGTGTAGACCGACATGGTTGCGTTTTCGTCTTTACCGGCCAGCACTTCAGCTGCCAGTGCGACGGCGCTGGCGGTGTCTCGGCCTTCCGGTTCGCCGATTATATTTTCCGGCGGCAGCTGCGGCAGGGCCTTGACTACCAGGTCGGCGTACTCGGCATTGGTGATGATGAAGATGTTTTCGTTATCGAAAATACCCGCAAGCCGCTCAACGGAAATCTGGAGCAGATTCTTGCCGCCAAGAAGTGGCAGCAACTGTTTGGGTCTGTTGTTTCTACTTAACGGCCAAAGCCTTCGGCCGGCTCCGCCAGCCATAATCACGGCGTATCTCATATTGTCCTCCAGACAATTTTCAAAATGTTCTTCTTATTAATTACGACAACTCTTTGCCAATCTCTTGACAAATTTTTGGCAAAAAACAAAGGATTCCTCAGAGAATGCACTAAGTAATACCAAACTTCAACCTCAAAAAGACAATAAGACACAAGTGCCAACATACAAATGGCCTCACCTGCCGAAAGCTGCCCGAAACTGCCCAAAGCTGCCCGATTCTGCCCAAAGCTGCCCAGTTCTGCCCAATTGTGCCCAATACTGCCCAGTTCTGCCCAATTCTGACAAGTTTCAAAATGGCATAAATGTTTGCAGGATAAGTACCTGGGCTAGATGTCGCTTATTAAATTGTCAAAAAACGAAATTTTCTGAAAAATTCGGGAAGGCACAACCCTTCCATATATACCCGCCCAAGCCAGCACTTCGCGCGCAAAGGGGTAACGAAAAATTGAACCGCACGGCCTAAACCCCGGCCGGGCCATGAAAAGAAATTTTTGAGTTTTTTGATGCAGTGAACAAATAAGCAAGGACTCTTATCTGGCAATTATTAATTGGAGGGTGGCACGGCTTGCTTGTAAGCCGTGTTCTTTCCGTTTATAAATATAATTAATGGGGTATCTGCCATATCATTTTATAAATAACAACTGTGGTGATTGGGTTATTCACGCCAAGAAGAGATGTTGCCTCAAAGGTAAGGTTCCAGAACATACATATGGGCCGAACAAAGGTACAACGGGTGTAAACTAGGAGTGTATCATGCATATAAATTTTAGCTCAGGTTTATGTAGCTTCTTATTGATTTTTGTCTTATCTGCACTGCTTTCTTCTTGCAGTTCCGAGACTGAGGATCGTGTTTTGTTGGACAAAGAGACAATTATCGATACCGAGGGCTTGCAACTCAGCTTCGAACCTCCGTTGTTACGGCATAAAAGGACTGCATCAATTCTCTTGAATATAGATGGTTCTTGGGAGGTGGGTCCGCCATGGAAAGATATTAAGTTTTCCGACGGTCGCAGAGCCTCACTTGTTGTCAAAGCTCTTGCGAGTAATGGGCAGACTTGGGAGTCAAGTATAATAGGTGGTGCATACGGACAAGGTGACCCGAGTGTGGAAGTTAGGTTTTGGCCTGATATCCCAAAGGGTATTGCTATTCAAGAACTGCAAATATTTTCAAGCATGAGCATCGAATGCAAACGCATCGTATGGCATGAATATGATAACCTCTAATGTTATCAAGTTAGTAGGGTGAGCAATTAATTGCTCGCGTTGGATAATCTGCTAAAGGTGGGCCGCGTTTCGCTTGGCCCAGCCTCCCCCTGACTGGAAATTTCAGCTGGTTTTTTCCTACGCTCGAATCTCCGCCAAAATAATTTTGTTAGACAAAAACAAATGTGGCGCGGGTCTAATATACGAAACATGGAAAACCCCCAGCCAGAAAATAACAGGCAACAAGAAGGAAGATGCCGTGCCGAAACAAACGTATGGCTTGCAGCTATCTATGACACCTGTGCAACTGGATTATACCGTTACGCGTTGATGATACTGGCTGACCACTCAGCAGCTGAAGATGCTGTGCACCAGACTTTTGTCAAACTTGTTGCCAGTGGCAAGGGGATTTCGGAAATAACCTCCTTTAACGGTTATCTGCGGAATGCAGTGAGAAATGAATCCTACAGGATTCTTCGCAAACGAATTAATAATGACAAAACAGCCCTTGAGTCAGCAGCAATTCTCGAGGCTGCAGATCAGGAAGTTTCAAACGAGGAAGAGCGACAGGTTCTCGAAGAGGCAATCCATTCACTGCCGGCTGAGCAGCGTGAAATTATATATATGAAGGTCTATGAACAAATGTCGTTTAAGCAAATCGCCAGTGATTTGGATATTTCAATCAACACTGCAGCAAGTCGTTACCGTTATGCAATTGATAAACTCCGCCATCACCTGGCGTCGTATTGCAGGATGGAGGGCTATGAAAATGACTGAAAACGAATATTACAACGAAATAGAGCAGCTTCTAAGAAATTACCTTCCAGCAGGGCCGTCGGAGGATTTACGCGAACGTGTTTTGTCGTCAGCACATTCGCAATCTGAACCTCACCCAAGACGCAGGCGGCAGGTCTGGTCTTTTCGGGCAGCTGCCGCAGCAGTGCTTCTAGTGGCGGTGGTACTTAGGTTTATCCCAATTGCACTTATCCTGGCTACAGCCGGAAAGGGGAACTAGCATGGAAATAACAGAAACCGGACGAATCAAACAAAGAAGGCCCATAATTGCCGTGTTGTTATCCTTTTTAACTGCAGGTCTGGGTCATATCTACTGCGGAAGATTTGGTAAGGGGCTTGTGTTATTCTTCCTGTATGCAATTCTTGGCGTGCCGGGGCTTCTTGGAATGTTACCCCTTGCGCTGGGATACCGATTGATAGGAATAAGTGCGACTATAGCGGGTTTTGCAATATGGATTTATGCTATCTTTGATGCCCGGCGAATTGCCAAAAGGGCCAGCTCAAATTATGTACTGAAAGACTACAATCGCTGGTGGGTTTACCTCATATTGATTCTCATACCGTTCCCGATAAGCGTCGCCGGAGCCCTGCATATCCGTGCGGGAATTATCGAGGCATTCTACGTACCATCCAAAAGCATGTATCCAACGATCCATTACAACGAAAAAATATTGGCCAACAAGGTTGTTTATGACAGTCAGCCGGTTCGAAGGGGTGACATCGTGGTTTTCGTTAATCCGAACAAACGGCATCAGTTCAATGTCAAACGGATAGTCGCACTTGCCGGAGATACGGTAGAAATAAAGGGTAACCGGCTTTTAATCAATGGCAGAAAGCTGGAAGCAGATAAAATTGACGATTATGGGAACGGCGATGCCGGGGAAATCTTCCTAGAAACGAATAGTTCAGCTAAATATCAAATCTTTCTTGCATCGGTTGAAGATTCCCAATCAGCCGGCAATTTCCCTGAAACAATCGTCCCTAATGGCCATTGTTTTATATTGGGCGATAACCGAAACAAATCCGAAGATAGCAGGGATTTTGGCCCCGTCCCACTAAGCGATATCGTCGGGCGTGTTGATTACATTTACTATCCCCGGTGGGTGGATATCAGAAAAGAACACAAAGAATAATCCTAACGCCACGAAAAACCAAAAACGAAAATTTTTAATACTTAAAGGTGAGTTTATTCGTTTGGGCGCCTATGCTAAAGTAACGGAAAATTTGATTTCATAAGGTTTAGAATCTTAGGGGCTCTTGAACGAAAGGATTACGAACGATGTCGAAGACGCAAGAAAATCTCAAGGCTGCTTTTGCAGGTGAGTCTCAGGCTCGCAACAAGTACACCTATTTTGCCAAGGTCGCGCGCAAGGAAGGCTTTAACTATATCGCCAAGATATTCGAAGAGGCAGCCGACAACGAAAAGCGTCACGCCAAGGACGAATTTTCACTGCTCGGCGGCATCAGCGACACAGCCGCCAACCTAAAAGCCGCCATCGAAGGCGAAACCTACGAAACGATAACGATGTACCCGACATTCGCCAAAGAAGCCGAGGAAGAGGGTGAAAAGGAAGCCGCCAATCTGTTCAAGCAGATAGCCAAGATCGAGGAACGTCACGCCGAAAAGTACAAAAAGCTGCTGGCTATGGTAGAAAGCGGAACCGTCTATAAGCGCGAAAAGCCGATTACCTGGAAATGCAGCGTTTGCGGCTTTGCCGTTGAAGCTTCCGAGCCGCCGGCAAAGTGCCCGTGCTGCAAACACCCCAGAGAATACTTCGAGCCGGCAGATATGAGCTTCGAAGATTAATTTAAAAAATTGCAGACACTAAATCAAAAGCGGCGGCCAATACGGGTCGCCGTTTTTGGTTTGTCGCAAGGCGTCCCACTCTTCTCGCTTATGAGACAGTTTGGTTTTCCTCGTCCAATGCATCATATATGCTTTCAATGAACTCTGAGTCCTCTTCAGACATTTCAAGGCTCTGCTGGTATTGAAGGGCTTCCGGGGCAGCGACATATTGCACTTCACCGTGATTCTGTTCAACAATCTTTCGGATTTTTTCGATGCCAGTTTTGAAAAACTCTTTGCGAGGTTTAACCTTGTTTAATCGCACCTTGTGGAGTTCTCGATGAAGGGTATTTTCAAGTGTAGGAGCGTCGTCACTGGAAATCATCATGTGAACATCGTATGGGAAAGGAACCGATGCATTGCTGAGTTCCTTTACTCGGTCTTCTGGCTCAAGTCTTCGTGTCATACCAATCTTGAACACATCTTCCCCAAATGAGCCTATATTTGAAATAACGTACACATGACCAGATTTAGTCATTTGGGCACGGGAGACAGCACGCTGTGATCTTTCTTCAGCCTCGGCCAACTTGGCTTTCAAGCGTTCAACTTCCTCACTGTGTTGGTCCTTAGCTTCCGCAAGAGCTCTATCTAAAGCAGCCTGAACAGCAGCACGTTCGCGATCCAACTGCTTGAGTTCACGTTCAATTTCTTTTTCGAGTTTCTGTTCTTCACGAATTTGAGCTTTGATGCGAGCCTGTTCTTCACGTTCAAAAGCGGTTCGGACAATCTTTTCAAAATCCTCTTTCAAGCTTACCAGTAGTTCGGTCTCCTCCGACTCAGAAACTTCAAAGTCTATTCCCCGGCAACGCTCAATGACATCCTGCAACCGTTTTTTGCATGCAACGAAGTTGTTCGGTGTTAGTGATGAGCCGACCCACTTGACATTTTCCTTCATATAACGGCTTCCCAACTCTTTAATGCGTTGATCAAGCGTTACTTGTTTCTGACGCTGAAGATCGTTATCTAACTGCAATTTTCGCAGGTTTACATCGACGTTTTGGAGGTCGTGTTTCAGGATTGCATTTTCGTCCTGTAATTCCTTGTAGGAGATAGCTCGGGAATCAAACTCCTCCTTGTCTTTTTCAAATTGGGCTGAGTGTTGATCAAATTCACTTTGCTTTGTTTTTATTTCCGCAAGAGCGTCACGAATCTTTATTGTTTGAATGGCCTGTTTGCTCTTCTGTTCACTTAGCTCTCTTCGTTTTACTTGCAAAGCCAAAAATACACAGATTCCGCCGCCAATCAATCCTATTAAAAACATGAGGACGTAAACCATAAGTTACTCCTTCGTACTAGATTCTGTTTTCGGTGAAAGAATTACAAAAAAGACAATTTTTCGACAGTTTGGGCATGCCGTCTTTTCAAGGAACATGGCCTTCGGTGCCTCGACGACTTCCCCACAGCTTGAACATTTACCCTGAATCAATTCACCCATCCGTGTGGTTAATGCCAATCGGCAAGAGCCGTCTTCCTGTGTACGACGAAGCAATCCCATCTTTTCCCATGCATCTGCTATTGATCGCCACTGGTTCTGATCGCCTCCAAGGGTTTGTCGAAGTTTGCTCTGTCTTGTTTCAGGATTTTGCTCTATGTGGTTCCACAGTTGATGAGATATCCACATACGCGATCTGGCCTGAGAGAGCCTGTCATCTAAACTATCCGAAGTGTTCTTCTCAATCCGACGGAAGTTTTTGAGTAGGTCTTTGAGTTTATCTAGGTTAGTGAAATCGAGTAGCAACGGTGCATATTTGAGGATCATGTCTATGCCACGAATGCTTGCGAATTCACTATCGTTGTATTTACGCTCATACTGCATCATCCCATCGATGTAATCCCACGAAGATATTGCTAATTCAACCGTTTGAGTGTAAAGACCATCCCGCTCAGCCGATAAAGCCTCACTCATCAGAGTTTGGTATTTATCCCGATGCGCTTCCATGTCAGCCTTCTTCATGATTTTCGCCCCTTTTGCCCTTGATGAGAATTGTCTGAGGAAGATATTACATCTCAGTTTTTCTTACTTCAAGAGATAGATTGAAATTATGCAGCATGTATTGATGGTCTAAGGTTCCGGGCGTTGCCCCATAAAAATGCAATTTCCCCCTGTCGTCATTGTTGAAGTGATGTTAGAATGCGGGTAGATAATAAGCAATCATTTGCAGAAAATTGCCGAAAAATTCAATTCTGTACGTTCAAGTCGTGAGTAATCATTGTGTTGTGGGGGAGGTGAGATGCAGGGAGATATGACATGGCTGATGCATGGATATGGTTCGCGATTACATTCCTTTTCATTGCTCTGATAGCTTTAGGCATTGTAGCGTATAAGTTTTTCCGCCGGCTTTACTTCATGGTCGATGAGATTGACGCCAAGGTCCTTCGCATCTATGACATGCTGGTTGCAAAGAAGGCCAAAGCCCGCAAAGCCATGCAGGAGTCCGGCATTTATATGCTGAATCACAAAAAACATAATCACCATCATCATGATCGCCATGATCATCATGGCCACCACAAGGCCTCCGGCTAATAGTTCGGTTTAGTGACAATCTTAATCTTTCGCCTTTCCCGGCTTCGGTCGGGAAGGGCTTTTTTGTACTCTGAATATCCGCACTAAGTTGCCTCTGGCGGCGGGGGCTTTATAATGAAACCTCGGAAAGGAGATTTTCTTGGCGATAATTGCCGGCATTGACGAAGCGGGGTTGGGGCCTGTACTGGGGCCTCTGGTTGTCTCTGCCGCAGCTGTGTCGCTGCCGAACGAACTTGTCGATGTCTCCATGTGGGAACTGCTCGGCGGGGCGGTTACCAAAAAGCCCTCTGCCAGAAAACTCCGCAAGACTTCCTCAATCGCTATCGGCGACAGTAAGAAGCTCTATCACGGCCTGAAGTCCAAGGCTGGCCTGGAGCATATCGAGCGGGGCGTGCTTACGATGCTGGCCACAGCCAAGCCTCTGCCTGAGACGCTGGCTGGGCTGCTGGAACTAATAAGCCCCGGCACTTTGGCCGGCGCCAAAAACTATCCCTGGTATTGCAGCGAGGCGCTTGGCCTGACCTTGCCGAAGTGTTCTACCGATGTAAGCCTCAAACTCTCCGCCAATGCCCTCAAGCACCGCATGAGGGAGGCTGAGGTGAAGCTCGTCTCACTGCGAACCATGCCGGTATTCGTCGGCGAGTTCAACCGCATGGCCGAGGCTACGCGAAACAAGTCGACCGTTGTCTTCAATTTCGTCAGCCAACTGCTGATGCACATCTGGCAGATGCGCCGCAAGCTGCCTGCTGGCGAAATCGTGCGGATATACATTGACCGGCAGGGCGGCAGGACGCGTTATTTGCCGCAGCTGCAGCGCGTACTGGACGGCTGTAAGTTTAAAATTCTCGAGGAAACGGACAACCTCAGTGCATATCGTATTACTGAGGGTGAGAAGTCGGCTGAGGTTTTCTTCGCCACCGGGGCCGAGGACTCTCATCTTCCCGTCGCGCTGGCCTCGATGACGAGCAAATATCTGCGTGAGCTGTTGATGTCGGTATTCAATTCGTTCTGGGCCGGCCACGTAAACGAGTTGAAACCCACGGCGGGCTATTACACGGACGGCCGGCGTTTTTTCGGAGAAATTCAATCTAAAATAAAGCAATTGGGCCTGAATGAACGATTAATATATAGAAGCAGATAATTCACGCGATGTCTAGGGGTAAACAATTGACCGCCATTTCGCCTTTGGCTATGTTAGGCGCTTGAAAGGAATACGCTTATGGCTATTCAAGACTGGTCAGAAAATATCACCGTTGTGGAACTGTCCGACGACCCGCAATTTACCGACGATCTCGGCGGCTTGATGGAGAGTCTGGAAGATGAGCCAAAGGACGTGGTGCTGAACTTTGCGGCCACTGGTTTCATCAACAGCTCGAATGTCGCAAAGCTTCTTCGTTTGCGTAAGATGATGATTTCCAGTAAACGCCGGCTTATCCTGTGCGAGGTAAACACTCAGGTGTGGGGCGTTTTCATGGTTACCGGGCTTGATAAGATATTCGAGTTCACCAACGATATAGCAACAGCCCTGGCGACGCTGCAACTGGCGGGCGGCAAGACAGAATAGTTTATTCGCAAGTTTATCCCGAAACGGGCTGATTCCCTCGAATTGTGGGCATATCTGAAAATCTGTTATATAACAAGGAGCTTGACGTCTAAAATAAAATTGAGTAAGTTCTTACGCCTTGTTGGGAGTGTGCCCGAGTGGACAAAGGGATCAGACTGTAAATCTGACGGCGACGCCTTCGGTGGTTCGAATCCACCCGCTCCCATTTTTCTCACCTTTACTGTTGGCTGCCAGCTTTGCCGGCCGATAAATCCCCTATGCAGCTAATACTCAACCAGGATCATCTTACCGGCGTTCTCCAAGAGGCTTTTAGCCGCTGCCGCCACAGGCTGCTTATCGCGACGGCCAACCTAAAGGCTGTTTATATGCCAAACGACGATAAGCGGGGCCGTGGGGCGAGCATATTGGACGCCTTTGAAAAACTTTCCAAGCGGAACGTGGAAATTCGGCTACTGCACAGCGGAATTCCGAGCGGCCCGTTTATTGCTGCCCTAAAAGAAAACTTTCCACCAAACCTGGAAATGCGGCGCTGCCCGCGTGTGCACGCCAAGGCGGTTGTTGTCGATGGGACATTGATGTATCTCGGCTCAGCCAACCTGACGGGAGCAGGGCTTGGCGCAAAAAGTGAAAAGCGCAGAAACTTCGAGGCAGGTATCTGGACAGAGGATGTATCCCTGATCGATCCCGTGGTTGATATGCTCGACGAAATCTGGAACGGACAGAAGTGCGAAACGTGCGGCCGGCGCGAGCATTGCCCGGTTCCGCTCGAAGAACCTCAACTCTAAAATTGTTGTAAATTTACGCTATTCGGCAGTAAGTCTGAAAGTCGAAGCGATCTTTTCCATTATGCCTCTGGCTGTTTCCACATCGCAGTCGCGACAGTTGACAATAATGCCGTAAAGTTTCTGGGTTTCATCATCGCTGGGCAAAAGAATGAAACGAGAAACTTCGATGTAACTTTCACCGGCCTGAGTTTGTGGAGGAGCAGCCTCGTCAGCTTTCTCCTGGGCAGAGCGGGTCTTCAGGACCGAGAACTGATAGCCTTCCTTGCTGGCAAGGGCGGACTCACCATGCGAGAGAAGCTCCACCTTGAAACCTTTCTGGACTCGCTTTTCCACAGCCATTTTGACGCAATCTTCGCTTGTCAAATTGGCTGGGATGTCAATTTTAAGAACTTCTACTCTCGGCGAAGCGGCGCCGCCACGAGTGTAGTCGATCCGGCCGGTTACGACGCCCCTTTCATTACGCATTCCTACCCAGCCGTCTGGCTGAGTTACGGAATAGCCGAAGCGGGCATCTTCGAAGGGCTCCGTAGTAAAAGTAATTGGCAGGTGAATCGGGCGTTTGATATCGGTATAAGAGACGCTTTCCAATATCCTGGCCATCGACGGGCCGATGGATTCAATTTCGATTTTGGCGGATTCAAGCACGAAAACATATGTAATGAAAAGGTCCGTTTCCTCTGTGGGTATTTCGCGTATGAAACACACGACCAACGCGCCAGAGTCGACGCCGCTATGCTTATAAGTTGCATATCGCGCAACGCCTTTGATGTCGTTGAATGTAACCGCGGCTTCATCCACGATAACAAGGTCGCTGACCGGCCGCCTTTGCTCGACATTTTTCAGTAAGTAACGCAGGAACTGGTCAGCCGTCACTCCCTTGCCGGCAGGAAACGCGTTGGCTGAGAAACCGTAAGCGTCCTTGGTTCCTTCATCCCGTTTGGCCAGTACAATCTGTGAATTCTGTTCAAGCGGGCGGATCTCAAAACCAGCCGGCAGGGCGAATTTAATTCCAGCTGACGGATAATCTATTGCCTCGGCCATCTCGACAGTTTCGGTGGGTATTTCGGGCTGGCCTTGTTCCATTCCTTTGCGGAATATCTCTGCCGCAGCGACTAATTCTTCGTTCTTAGCGGTTGCCTCAACTCGGCCGAGGAGTTCACGGGTTTGGTCCGGCTGGCCGTCGCGCCATTTCATGTAGGCCAGCACGAACAGGGCGTCCGGGTCGTTCGGATTTTCCTTAATGTGCTGCTCGAGCCGACCGAGGTCTTTTGTGTAATCTTCCGGGTCGCCATAGAAATATTTGGGATGCACATCGACTATTGGCAGTTCCGGAACCTGCTCGAAAACTTTGCGAAGATTGCGGGCGCTCTTGGTATATGACGTTTTTGAGACGGCAAAGAATGTATGCGCCAGGCCGAGAAGACTGCCCGGGTTTTCCTCGGAATAGGCAGCCGCACCTTTATAGTCTTCTTCAGCCACTGCGTACTCTTTTTCTTTGAAGGCTTTTTCCGCATCTTTCATCAGGTCTTGATATCTGCCGGGAACGTCGGGCACCAGCGTGGTTACATGCCAGTCGCCTTCTTCTATTCTTTCTTCACGTTTTTCCTTTAAAGTTTCAGCAAGAGCGCTTATCTGACTTACGGGGTCTTCGGTTGATTCTGGGAGATAGACCGAAGTTCCGCCTCTGGTAACGTGCCGAACTTTTGGAACCGCAAGAGCCGCGCTATAAGCCTTTTGCGTGCCGGGGCGATGTCCAAGAAGAGCGGAATGACCGACAGCGGCCGATCCGCCGCCACCGCCTCTGCGGATAGTTGTGCTGGTTCCCCTGTATATGGATGAACCCATTACGCCACCGCCACTGGCTGGAGTGGATTTTTGGAGGTTGCCTACACCAAAGGAATAGGCCGAAAATTCTCGAACCGAAGTACCCCTGTCGTCCCTTGAACCGATGTAGCTGGCAATTCGACTGGCTTTTTTCGAGTTGGCATTGGCTGGCCTCGGCAGGGCCTGAAAAAGAAGCGTCAGGCAAACGACTGTGAACATGATTTTCTTCAAAGCCATTTTTGTTCCCCTTATCTCATATAACGAATTTTCCTTAGCTTAACGGGAATCGAGCCACAAAACCAGCTGTCTTGCAGCTCATAAGCCCTTTTATGTATTCATCTTATTATAGGCTAGGGAAATTGAGCTGACTTGAAAATAGCTTTTCGGCGCATGAAAAAAGCGGGCGAAGGGATTCGAACCCTCAACAACCAGCTTGGAAGGCTGGAACTCTAGCCAATTGAGTTACGCCCGCATAGCTTCTTCGCCGCCAGATAATATACAATAAATGACAGCCGAAGTTGCAAGGTTCGGATTATCTTTGCTGGGGCTGGATATGTCAAGAGTTGCGGTTTTTAATAGATGCCTTGACAAGAACATAGCCTTTGAGTAGATTTATCCGCCTTCGGGCCGTTAGCTCAGTTGGCTAGAGCGCCTGCTCGACACGCAGGAGGTCACTGGTTCAAGTCCAGTACGGCCCATTTTCTTTTCTCCCAAATTACTCTTTGGGAGTTTTTTTTATACTTTTCACCCATATAATTCCTGTGTCTAACTTTATCCGGGACAGGCTATTGTGTGTCAGAAGCGAAAGCTTTTTAATATTTTTTAATATTAATAATATTTAACAGGGTGGAAGTCTGAATTTTCCCTTACTTCAGATACGGGAGAAATAAAATGGCAGACCGCGTTCATTTCCGTTCGTTTCTTCTGTTAGTTTTGGTTGTTCTGGCGGGTCTGGTTGTTTCGGGCTGTGGCGGACGGCAGTTGATGCCTACGCCAAATATCTACATTGATTCAAAGCTCGCAAACTTTGAGCAGGTCCCCGAAGAGTTCCAGAGCAATATCGTTGATGTGCTTTATGTGACTGATCGCAAACCTATCGAAGACTCAGGCGGTACTGTCGAGTACAGCCGCTTTCGGTCCCAGTCACTTGCGTTCGGTTCATGCGAAGTTGAAATCGGCAATGACGTTTCCTGGCAGGGTCTGGTAGCTGACAGTACTACACAAAAGCGGTCAAAATCACTGCCTATGAAAATCCATTCACTTAAAGAAGAAGTCCGGCTGCCGATAACACCGACCCCACTTGTGAAAACTCCGCAGGGAGTTGTAGAGGACCCCGCTATTGAGGCCCGGAAAAAAGAAATTCTTGTGGACTTTTACGAAGTACTGCAACGGCGGCTGGCCAAGACGCCCAAAAAGGAAGTATTCATCTTTGTCCACGGCTACAACAATTCTTTCGATGAAAGCGTGTTTGTAATTGCCGAATATTGGCACTTTTTGGGTCGGCAGGGCGTCCCGATCGCGTATTCCTGGCCGGCTGGCGGGGGGATGAGTTTTCGCGGTTATGCCCATGACCGGGAGTCGGGCGAATTCACCGTCTATCATCTCAAGCAGCTGATACGTGTTCTGGCGGAATATCCCCAGCTCGAAAAGATACACTTAATTGCCCACAGCCGCGGAACGCACGTTTTGACGTCGGCTTTGCGGGAATTGTTTATTGAGGTGCGAGGGGCTCGCATGGACCCAAGGAAGGTGTTGAAAATCGGCAATGTCGTTCTCGCAGCCCCTGACATGGACATCGACGTGACCAGCCAAAGGGTAATTGCAGAGAAGTTTTACGAGGGAGTGGGTAGGCTGAGCGTTTATGTGTCATCTAAGGACAGGGCATTGAGCATGTCTGATTGGCTCTTTGAGGGGCATGGGCGGGTAGGGCAGCTAAGGTTATCTGACCTGAATCCGCAGCAGAAAAAAAGGCTGGAGGCTGTTCCTCGGATTTCCATTATCAATGCTCGGGTGAAGTCAAACTTTACCGGGCACGACTACTATCGGTCCAATCCGGCAGTCAGTTCTGACATAATTCTTATGCTTCGCGACGATCTTGACCCCGGCGCCTCAAACGGCCGGCCTTTAACCGAGGAAGTTGAGAACTTTTGGCAGATTTCCGATAACTATCCCGATTAAAGACGATTGCGTGTTATTAGCTGTTTTGTTTTGACCCGGCGGCCTTTGCGTGTTGTAATATCCCCCATGCTTGGACATGTCCGTAAAACATCTCGATTGGACGTTGGCCTGTCGGTCGCCTTTGCCGGTGTCGCATATCTGGTCTGGTCGCTGGTTGCCGGAATCAGCCGTCCGCTGGTAGACGAGATGATTAAAGCCACAGCTGAGCTGGAAAGTACTGTTCCGACAGCTACCAAGGTGGTCAAGGTGTGTTTTGTTGATGGCGGTTTCGTTATTGATATTATGGGCCTGGCTTGGCTGATCATTTCGCTGATTCTTCTCGTATTCAGCTCACGTCAGCTGATATCCATCTCCTGGTGCTGGATGTCGGCTCTGTGTCAGTTGGGAGTATCAGCCATCGGAGCTTTGATCGTGGCTGTCGGTGTGACCATACCGTTTACTTCGATGGTGGAATACGAACCCGGCGAAGGTACAGCCTTCAAACTGGTCAGCAGCATATCCCTTTATGTCCTGGTTCCGGTGGCGGTTGTTGTGTGGGTGACGTTTTTGGTCTGGCTTTTGACGGACCGGGCAAGACTCGACAGGAGAGGTCCGAGCCTGCGAGACGGCCTTAGAAGCAACATTTACCGATGATTTCATTTCTGTCCAATTCTTGACAGAGGCAAGGATTTAGCGTATAAACTTCCCTCCAAAATCCCGCGAGATTTGGTTCTCGTAACTCGGCAGCTTACTCTCGCCGAATGGACTCCTGCAAAAGTTTGTGGGCCTCTAAAAGGACTGGACCTCTTAAACAAAGAAAGAAGGAAATGGACGAAAAATATCTGAAAATCGTTAAGGACAAACTAGATGACGCCAGTCTTGCCAAGCTGGAAGCTATCAAAAACGATAAGCTTCATGCATTTGTGGCTGACGCAGTTGAACTTTGCAAGCCCGATGCGGTTTTGGTTTGCGATGACTCCAAAGAGGATATCGCCGCCATTCGGCAAATGTCTATCGACAATTGTGAAGAAATTCCGTTGGTCTTGGAAGGTCATACGATTCACTTTGACGGCTTTGTAAATAGCAAGGTTAACGATCAGGGCCGCGACCCCAAGGCCACGAAATATCTACTGCCCAAAGATGTCAATCTTGGCGCGCGTCTGAATTCAATCGACCGTGAGGAAGGCCTGGCTGAAATCCGTGGCCTGTTCGATGGCTTGATGGCTGGCAGGACGATGCTCGTTCGGTTCTACACTCTGGGCCCGCTGAATTCACAATTCAGCATTCCCTGTGCACAGATTACAGATTCAGCATACGTAACCCACAGCGAAGATATGCTTTACCGTCCTGCTTACGAAGAGTTCAAAAAGCTGGGCGAAGATGGCGAATTCTTCCGCTTCATGCATGCCACCGGCAATGTTGATGACCGTAAGGTTGCCACAGATATCGATAAGAGACGCATCTATATCGACATTCTCGAAGACATGGTCATGAGCGTTAATACGCAATACGCTGGCAACACAGTCGGGCTGAAAAAGCTCGCATTGCGGCTGGCGATACGCAAGGCCGACCGGGAAGGCTGGCTGGCCGAGCACATGTTCGTCATGGGTGTCAACGGCCCCAAGGGCAGGAAAACCTACTTCGCAGGTGCGTTTCCGAGTGCGTGCGGCAAAACATCCACAGCTATGTTGCCGGGAGAGACCATTATCGGCGACGACTTGGCTTATTTCCGCAACATCGATGGCGAGGCTCGCTGCGTAAACGTCGAGGCAGGCATCTTTGGCATCATCCGAGACGTCAACTCCTCAGACGACCCCGTCATCTGGGATGTTCTGACCAAGCCCGGTGAGGTTATCTTCTCTAACGTACTTGTCAATGAAGGCAAGCCCTACTGGTTGGGCATGGTCCAGGAAGTGGCCAAAGAAGGCGAGAATCACTGCGGCAAGTGGCACGTTGGCAAGATAGACGAAGAAGGAGAGGAAATTACGCCTTCCCACAAGAATGCCCGCTATACGATCGCGCTTAAGGACCTGGCGAACCTTGACCCCAAGGCTGAGGATCCCGACGGTGTACAGGTCGGCGGTATTATTTACGGTGGGCGCGACAGCGATACCTGCGTGCCGGTCCAGCAGAGCTTTGACTGGACGCACGGCATTATTTGCATGGGAGCATCGCTGGAAAGCGAAACCACCGCGGCGACAATCGGAGCTGAGGGTGTACGTAAGTTCGACCTGATGAGCATAATGCAGTTCCTGGCAATCCCGATTGGAAAGTACATCCAGAACAATCTGGACTTTGGTGCATCGCTCGAGAACGTTCCACCGGTTTTCGGCACGAATTATTTCCTCAAGAAAGACGGCAGCTATCTCAACGGTATGAGAGACAAGGCTGTCTGGGTTAAGTGGATGGAATTGCGAGTAAACGGCGATGTCGATGTTATCGAGATTCCGACCGGCTTGATTCCGAAGTATGAAGACCTCAAGCGTCTGTTCAAGGAAGTGCTGGACAAAGAATATACCGAAGAAGATTACGCTGAGCAGTTCAGGATTCGTGTACCCGAGTTGCTTTCGAAAATCGATCGCGTAGAGCGGATTTATCACGAAGACGTTACCGACACACCCCAGATCGTTTTTGAGGCTCTGGCAGCCCAGAAGCAGCGGCTTGAAAAGTTCCAGGCCCAAAAGGGCGATTACGTTTCACCGTTCGATTTGTAATCGGCAGTTTTAAACAAAGAATAAGGCTGGGTCTGATTTGGGCCCAGCCTTTTTTTATCCATCGCGGGGACCGTAACGGAATATTTTCAGGTATCCTTCGATCAGTTCTATGGAATTGGCAACACTGGAAAATCGGAATTGATCGAGAAGGAAACGGAGCTTGTCTTTAGTTTGATCCAGATGAACCCTGTGTCTCCAGCGGGTCACCAGGGGCATTTCCATGACCGGCTGATCCGGGTCGAATTCCCAGGGATGCAAATAGAGCATAACGCAATTATTTGAATTTTGTGCGTTGGATATTGCGGCTTCAAGAAGTAATCGTGGAAGTAGCCGAAAATAGCCGCCTCCTCCGACCGGCCAATTCTGGCCCAGTGCTCTGAAGGTAAGGGGTGGAATTTCCAGAATAGTCTGGCCGTTTAAGCCCCTTGCAAGATGCGGCTGAGTTGGTGCGTCGGGCACTCCATATTTATCGTGGTGGATGGGGAACACCGAACAGTCGTATTTATATCCCGTTTCCATTAATTCATCGAGAGCCCAGGCGGTTTCATGGTTGATGGAAAAAGTCGGTGCCCGAAAACCCCTGACTTGCTTGCCGCAAAGGTCTTCGAGGATTTTTTTACTTACCGAGAGTTCCCGGCGGAATTCGGCTTTGCTGAGCTTGTTAACCATTTTGTGACTCATACCGTGAGAGGCAATCTCATGTCCGTGTTTGGCAATTTTTTTAACTACCTCGGGTTCGTGTTTTGCCACCCAGCCGAGAACAAAAAATGTCGCGATTATTCCATAATCCGTGAGTAACTCGAGTATGCTGTCAATTGATGCAGGAAGTCTTTTTTCCATAGTAGGCCAACTGTCTCGGGATATGCAATTGGCGGCAGCTTCGACCTGGAAGTATTCCTCTACGTCAAAACTGAGTATATTAAGACTGCGGGCAGTGGTCTCGTCAGCTAACCTGCTTTTGCTGATTTGAGCGTTTTGAAGCTGATGACTGAGATCTAAAGTCGTCATTATTTCGCCCTTATTGAGCCATAACCTGTAAATTTCTGGCTGGTTCGCCCCTTAGGACCCGCAGTTCAGCACGGATTTTTTCAGCGATTGGGTAATCTTCGGGGAACGTATTTAATATATCTTCGCATTCATTAAGCTGGCCTTGTTTTAACAGCAGTCGTGCCAGAGAAATGCGATATTCAAAATTGACCGGGTCGAGTTCTATCGCCCGGCGATAGTGTTTGATTGCACGAGAGTTATTTCCACTTTCGGCAAAGAACTCGGCAGCTTCGTGTTGAACAACCAGGAGATTTGGAAACTTTCGCAGTTCTTCAGTCAGGAGAACTTCTGCCATGTCTGATTTTTCCAAAATTGACAAAGCCTTTACAATTCCCAGCCTGTCGGTCGTGTTCTCCGCTTTGATTTGTGAAGCCTTTATCGCCAGTTCAATTGACCGATCATCATTTCCCAAGATTCGCAACGATTCCGCTGCGGTTGCGAGAATTTCCGGCTGGTTTGGATATCGCTCTACGGATTCATCAATGGCCTGGATCGCCTGATTGTCGCGCTCGGTGATATGTGTTGCTCGAACAAAGAGTTTTAATGCCACAGGATCGTCAGGATTGTGGCTGAAGTATTCATAGGCCTGATCAAATGCCTGTTCGAGATAATCTTCACGTAAATATTTCTCGATTAAATATTTTCTGGCAGGGCCATATTCTGGGGCAAGTTCAATTACCGTCAGTATCGCTTCCTGGGCTAGAGAAAGCTTTCCTGTCGCGTGGGAGGCCTGGGCATATGCGAAAACTATTTCAGGGTCTTGTGGAACATCCGTTTTAAGGACGAAGAGCAGCTTTTCCGCTTCTTCGAATCGCTTCATTGCAATTAAGGCCCTGGCCCTAAGCAGCCTTGCGGCAGGGTCCCTTGGTGTTTCTTCAATTACCGAAAAACAAAGCTGTTCGACCTGGGCATACTCTTCCTGAATCATCGCAAGGGCAGCCTTTATCAACGTAAGCTTTTTCTGCTCCGCTGGACTCCTGGCGTTTTTGAGCGTGGAATTGATTTTGGCGATTGCCTTTTGGGCTGATTCTCGCTGCTGTTTGAAAGAGTCATAAGTTTCAGACTGCATTTCGAAGATTTGTAATTGCGCGACAGCCACCGGCGAAACTTCGTCCATTCCTGAAAGGGCGGTTTTAATCCTTGACCATGCGGATTGATTTTTCATATCAGCACACAGCCTGACTGCGTCCTGGGCAGCGAAATCTACATGCTTAATTGTGAGCGGGTGTTTTTGCTCGGACACTTCGAGTTTCTTGTAATCTTCGATTACTCCGCAAAGCTTATCCAAAGCGTCTTTTTTGAGACTTTGTGCCTGTGCTTTCGCACCTTCATAATATTCGAGTATTTCTTTTACTCTTTGCGAGGTGTCGCCAGCTTCGGCTATCTTTGAATAGTAACGAAGCTTGGTAGCTTTTTTGTCGTATAGTCGGCTAAGCCGGATTTCATTTGAGCCGATTATTTGCCTTAAACGTAATTCGTGTGATTTTGTTTTAACCTTCGCCGAAATCAAAATCTCGTTTGCTCTGCGAATACTTTTTATACATTGCTCAAAGATATTCAGCTGACGGTCTTGTTCATTCAGCTCCGCGCATTGGGCTGCTTCTATTGTGTAGGTTTGGCTTAGAGCGATAACGGCTGAGGGATCGTCCGGTTTGATCTCAAGTGCTTGAGTAAGTATTTTTCGGGCCGTTTGAAAATTTCCGAGATGTGAATTGGCCAGGCCCAGTATGACATATCCTCTGGATTTGCCCGGATGCCTTTGAACATATTCGTCGCTTAATTTAATCGCCCGAGAGAATTGCCCCGATTCGAGTGCTGCATTTGCCCTGGCTAAAATTCTTGGTGGGCTGTTGTGATTTGACCGCAGCTTCAGACCAATAAGCCCTAAAGCGATAATAACGCATATGACCAGAAGGATTTTCTTCATTTATTGTCTCCCCTTTGCGGAACTGCCTGTCTGCAATTAAACCTATGGTGAACGGCTGACGTTGCCGGTTTCAGCTCGTGAATTTTTCCGGCGTTTGCTAAGGTCTTCATAACCTTAAGTGACTCCTAAGACTTCCAGCGATAGGATGTGTGCTATCATCAAGATAATATGACCGTTTTTTGAGATATCCCCAGAAAGGCAAACTTAATTTTTTTATATTGAAGTTGGTGTGTGGTTTTAGGCTTTTTGGGCATATAACATATAGTAAGGAAGACACTTCGAGGACTTTGTTAGTAGAATTGAATTACCTTGGAGTTGCCGGATGAATCCGCCGGGGGGTGGAAAATGACAGGAACACTTATTGCATCTAAAGCTTTAAGGCAGTTCCAGCTCTTTCTTATAGCTGATGATCCGCTAATCCTGAGAGGCCTGGAACATCTGGTTGAGAATAATCCGGATATATCCATATGCGGATACGACAAAGCCACGCCCGGAGCCCTGGAAGGTATCGGCTCATCCAATCCTGATCTTATTATCATTGATATTTCCACGAGCGGCTCTGCAGGCTTGTGTCTGATAGATAAAATTTCCTCGATGTTCCCGTCTAAACCAGTCCTGGTTTTAGCGATGCCCGGTGAAGCATTCTATGCTGATCGTGCAATGCATGCGGGAGCACGTGGCTATTTCTTAAAAGATGATCCGATTGAGAAAGTCATATTGGCAATCAGGCAGATTTTGGATGGGGATGTATATCTCAGCGGTAAAATCCAATCCCATTTTCTTGACCGGCTGGTTGGAGAAAAGACAACAAGTGGAGTTTTAGGGGTGGAACGGCTAAGCAATAGGGAATTGAATGTTTTTGAACTAATCGGACAGGGTTTTACGACACGCGAGATAGCCCAAAAGTTGGATATAAGTGTCAAAACTATCGAATCTCACAAGGAACATATTAAGAAAAAACTAAATTTGATTAATTCTGACCAGCTGCTTCACCAGGCTTTTCTGTGGCGAGACTACCTCGCCTAGGAAATTTCCCGCCTAACTAGCGGCCAGAATAAAGATTTATCTTCTAGGTATTATTCTTACGCCCCCTTGGACGAATTGCTTAGGCTAAAAGCGGATAACTGTACACTTGGGGTATTACTTGTTTTGACATATAAATTTTAGTGCGAAAGGCACCGGAAGCAGTTTTCTTACAGGGTTTCCGGTTGGATGTATCGTGGAGCAAAAAAAGTGCGGTAATACCAGCCGGACTTATTTTTTATCCGGCTTTTGGAAAATTGAACACGTCATAATAAGCATTTTTTATTCAGGGGATTTTGGCTAAACAATTCGGCTGACGGAATAGCCATGCGTTGTCCGGTAGTTTGTTGCAAAAGGAAGTACCCTGCCGGAACCACACGCATCCGCTCAAGGCGGGCAACTTGCAAGGAAGCCATGGTTTGGGAAGAATTGCTGTATTGCATGTGAACTGTAATTATCAAAAAAGTCTTATTGAAACTTAAAACTGAATGACAAATACAGGCCGGGGATTGGGAATGTATTCGAAGGGGAATAAAAAAGGAACGATTCGGTTTGCATATAAACCGGACATGGAAGTCAAAAAAGTGGAACTGGCCGGGGATTTTAATAATTGGGTTCCTTCTCGCATGAGAAAGCAGAAGGACGGAAGTTATGTGTCGAATGTCGGGGTCATCGTAAAGGGGAAGCTGGAATATAAGTATGTCGTTGACGGTGACTGGAGAACAGATCCCGATAACAGCAGTTTTGCAGTAAATGAGTACGGGGTGAATTCAGTGGCGCAGGCCGACTAAAGGCCTGCTGTTTTTGTTACTGGATAGGGTGGTGCAAGGGACTTTGTATTTCATTTAATGGCTTCAAATGAAAGGTTACTAAGATGACTACCTTGCTTGCAATGCCGGAAGCGGTTGAAAAGGGCTCGAAGGGGGTTGGGAAAAAAACTCCTCAAAAATCCAAATACCAGTTGGCAAAAAGAATTTTCGAAAAAATGCCCAAGGAAGTAGATTACATGAATCACGAATCTTTTGCCTTGCCGGAGACAGAGGATCAGCTTTTTGGCCCTGATGCAGAGCCAATAGATGTTCCGCTATGGGCTCCTTCGAAGGATCCGGAAAAGGGAATGAAACTTGCCAAAAAAACCCTTCTTACTCCACAGCAGGAGGTGACACTTTTCCTTCGATATAACTATGCAAGGTATAGATTGAATCTTTTGGTGACGACAAATAAAAGGCGCACTTCATTCAAGATGGCAACTGAAATGGAGAAGTGGTATTCAAGGGCTGCGAGGATGCGGATAAACCTTGTTCGGGCCAATATCGCTTTGGTATACGCTATGTCGAAAAGGACCCGGGTTATCGGTGTTGAAATTGCCGATTTGGTCAGCGAAGGAAGCATGGCCTTGCTCCGCAGCGTAGAAAAATTCGATGTTTCGCGCGGTGCGAAGTTTTCAACTTATGCGTGCCGATCGATCCTGAAAAGCTTTGGGCATATTGCCATGCGACTCCAACGTAAGAGCAATCGCCTCCCGATAACATTAAGCCCGGATCTCGACTACCGCTTCGAGGAGCAGCGCCACGAAAAGCGCTGGCGTGAAAGCCTGGAAACCTTAAGAGAAATAATCAAGGAAAACCAGGCAAGGCTTAACAAGGTCGAGCAGATTATCGTGAATGAAAGATTTGCGCTGAAAAAAGGCGGAAAGCTCCGAACATTGGCCGAGGTAGCTAAAATGGTCGGCCTGACGGATGAGCGAGTTCGTCAGATACAGATAGTAGCCTTGGGTAAGATCAAAGTCGTCATGGAAAAAAATATGCCTTATCCAGCAAGGACAGCGGCGAGCGCATGACTTGCCCGTCTAGTTGTAAAATTTAGATTTGGCGGCCGGGGTCAAGGATTTTAGTCCGTTCAATTTCCTGACCGGGCGGATTTCGCCCGTCCACGCCAGCGAGTTATTTAAACAGGAATCGCCGGTTGGGGCGGATGATGAAAAAAGAAGTTTTATTGTCCGGTTACACATCGGCCGATCAGGCAGGTGCCAATCCCTATCGGGGCTTTTCCATTTCCTCCCTAAGCTTATCCAACATCGATGCCTGCTCTCTTGGCCTTGAAAGTACTCTTTACCGGGGGGCAAATCATTGAACGACAGCGTTTTCAATCGATTTGAAGACCTCCAGAAACGTCTCACGGAGTTGCGAGAGTCTGCTGATTGTGAGAAGAACGGTTCAGATGAACTAATCGAGCATATTCTGGGCGATCTTCAACGTGTTCTTGATGAATTGCGGGTTGTGGAGGAGGAACTGAGGATTCAAAGCGATGAACTAATGGTCGCCAGAAAGATGGGGGATGAGCAGCGACGTCGATATACGGAACTTTTCGACCTCTCACCCGGCGGCCACTTGGTTACGGATATGTCATACAATATACGGGAGGCCAACGAGGCAGCCTGTTCGATGTTCCAGGTGAACCGTGAATTTCTTTTGGGAAAGCCGCTTATTTCTTTGATCGTTAACAAGCAGAGAAAAGACTTTGAAGCCAGACTGTCTCAAATTGGAGACGTGGCCAAGATCGTAAACTGGAAAATTGCTTTTAAAGGGCCGAATCAAACAGAGCCTATCCAAACCTCTTTGACAGTCGCCTTAATACGTGATGAAAAAGATAGACCTTCCGGTATTAGGTGGCTGATCCAGCCCATTGAACGGAAAAAAACCGCATAAAAGCCTTGCCGAATAAAACCACCCATTTTTTTTATCCATTTTGAGATTACTCACTTAGCGACAATATAATACTGGCGCTTTACCGCACACTTTTCGCCATAAGCCGGAGAATAAAAAATGGAAATCACTTCCCGGAAGCAATTAGATTTAGCCTTGGTTATGCCGGTATTCAACGAGCAGGAGTGTATCGTTGACGTAGTCAAATCATGGCAGGGCGCACTATCGAGCCTTGATATCAATTTCCAGATATTTGCCCTCAATGACGGCTCTACGGATAAAACAGCCGAGGTTTTGAGGGCATTTAACGGGGATTCTATGGTTAAAGTTATCAATAAACCCAACAGCGGCCATGGCCCGACGATATTGGCGGGATACCATAAGGCGGCAGGTACCGCAGACTGGCTTTTCCAATGTGATAGCGACGACGAGATGCCGAGCGAATATTTTGCGTCGTTATGGACTAAGAGGCAAGAATTTGATGCACTCTTTGGATATCGCTTTGGGCGGGTTCAAAATATCGGCCGACGGATAATAAGCGTTTGTTCACGTCTGGTGGTAAAACTTCTTTTCGGACGCGGAGTGGTGGACGTCAACACGCCCTACAGGCTGATTCGGTCCAATCTTCTCCAGCCGATTGTAAGGCAGATTCCTGCCGACACCTTCGCTCCCAATGTGATTATCTCCGGAACATTGGCTCGGGCAGGGGTGAGAATATACAACCATCCCGTGCCGCACCTTCAACGGCGGACCGGCTCTGTTTCAATCGTGAAGTGGAAGCTTTGGAAATCGGCGTTTCGCAGCTTTTGGCAGACTCTCTGGTGCCGGCCCGTTTTGGAAATTGGCGAAGGTGAATCTGTTACGCAAGCTGCTTCAGGTGGGGCTGCATGAACTCAATTGCCACAAAAGAACCACAAACCTTCATGAAATGTTTGGCGTTTCTTGCCAAGGTATTAATCGCTGGCGGGTTAATCTACTGGCTGTTTCGCAGCGATCGTCTGGAAATCAATTCACTTGCGAGGATAGTCTTTGATATTAATACAGTTGGTCTTGTTTTGTCGGGGATAGTCTGCGTGTTTTTGGGCCAGCTTCTTCTGGCTATGCGTCTTCAGTTGCTACTTGATTTCCAGGATATTAAAGTTTCTTATTCACGGGTGCTGGGCCTGACCATTATCGGTGCTTTTTTCGGCTCGGTTCTGCCGGGTCTGGTCAGCGGTGATGTGGTCAAGGCGTTGTATCTTTTCGGCGATGCGACTCAGGGTAAAAGCCGGGCAGTCGCAGCTGTAATGATAGACCGCATTCTCGGTCTTTACTCTCTTTTCCTGCTGGGCACAATCGCAATGGTTGTAGCTTTTGTGGGCGGTTTTGTCTCTCAAATAGGTGCGCTTGTTTTTGTTGCACCAGCCATTGTTGTTTCCCTGACATGTTTGCTGGCACTAATGAGCTTTCCGGGCCTGGGAAAGTTACCTTTGCTGAGGGTTTTTAATTCACGAATTCCAATTAAGTTGAAGAACCTTTTAGCCGCGTTCCGCGAGTATTTGAAAAACCCCAGACTCCTTGCGATAGCTGTTGGGCTGTCCCTTGTAAATCACGCGTTGGTAATCGTAACCTTTGTCGTTGCCGGGATACTTTTGAGAGACAGCGTTTCAGCTTTTGTTCATTTCATTATCAACCCGCTTGCCATGGTGCTTAACGTCGTGCCTCTAACTCCCGGAGGGATAGGAGTAACCGAGGGGGCATTTTCATTTTTGTTCCAGGCGGCAGGATCGCCCAATGGGGCGGCGATTGGCTTATTGGGCAGGTTGATTCAATATATAGCTTTTGCAACAGGAGGGAGCATTGCTCTTGTGAGCGTGCGTTTTCGCAGGCAAAGCGAGCGGAGATTAACCCTAGCCGCGGGCGGGGTTTCTATGTGAGGGCCATCAATTCCTGCGCGAATATCCCTGCAGGGTCGGCCGGGACGATTTTGCGAATGTTCTGGGCGGCAAGCTGGCCGATTTTTTTCCATTCCGCACGCCGCTGCCAGGCCCGTTCCATGGCTTCGTCGAGACACAAAGCCGAAGGCCCAGCCGCTACAAAGCCGTCCTTATTGTTTTCGATAATCTCAGCAGAACCACCGACGTTTGTCGCGATGCAGGTTCGTCCGCAAAGCATAGCCTCGACGATTACAATAGGCAGGCCTTCGCGATAGGACGGTAAAATCAGGGCATGATTCGTTGCCCAAACACTTTCGATATCCGTTGCCTCCCCCTTGAACCGGACACTTGTCAGTTTCAACTGCTTAACAAGATCATGGAGTACCGCTTCGTCCTTGCCGGCACCGAAGATGTTTACGATAAGGTTTCTATGCCTCCAATTTTCTCTTGCGAGAACTTCAATAAGAATATCCAGCCCTTTAATGCCGATATCCAGTCGGCCAAGAAATGCGAGTTTATAATGCGGGTTTTTCTGAGGCCAGGCTAGCGATGCGTTGTAACGCACCTGGAAAGGGTTACGCACTAATCTTGCATTATTCAGATCTGAAACAAATTGAAGCCTTGACTGTTCAAGGTTTGCTTCCGATACGAAAAATGCAGTTTCTGCGCCTCCGTAGGCCTCGGAAAGCTTCATAGACTTTATCTCTGACGGCCAATTCGGTGTAACATTGTGTGCGACTACAGCGTATTTAATGCCCTTTCTATTGGCCATCGTCATCCATTCAAGGCCATCGCAATTTCCGCCCTGATTTATAACCAGAAGGTCGGGCCTGATATCGTCTAGCCATGAGTAATCCGTTCTACCGAACTTGTATGACATTTTTCGCCAAATTCGATAGAGCAATCGATGAAAATTAGATTCCTTGCCGCTACGGCGTATAAGTTCACAGCCCGATTTTTTCAGGTCATACAAGGCTTGCGGTATCATGGGCCACCAGAAAACATTTGCACAAACTCTATGGCCTTTCCTGAGCAGCCGAAGAGCAGTTTGGGACCACAAGTGTTCGCTGCCACCCCAGTACGAACCCTGCATGGTAGATACAAAGGCAAAAGTTTTCTTATTGTTGTTTGCTGCTGTCATTGTCTTTTTTCGTTAAGAATTCTCGTGTTTTCGGTGTGTATGCTATCCAGCCATTATTGAAAGTCCTGTCAATTTCATAATTCAATGCGATGTAGTCGCGGAGTTGGTCTATAAGCTCTTCAGGGATTTTTACCCAGGCGATGGCCTTATCGACACCCACACTTCTTGGCAAACCCGCTGGTGGCGGTCCGAGGCGATTTGGCGAATCTGTCAGAGTGTCGATTATCAAGGCCTGGGGATGATGGTTCAGGCTGGTCAGCAGCTCTTTGAACCTGGACTCCTGATCGTATTTTTCGGCTGTGAGGGGATACATATAACTGTAACGGGTAGGGGATACCCGCCCGGAGCGATAGTTCAGTGTGGTTTCGGCCCCCCAGACCATCAGCTTGGCCTCGCCACCTTTGTTTTGTAAATAAACCAGGATTTCAGAATTGTCGTGGACGCTTTGATTCCACTGCAAAGGTTGCAAGGCATGTTTAATTTGTCTCTGGAAGGTCAGTGGGCCTGAATAAGACAGAAAAGGAACGATTATTACCAGGAAACTGATAGCACTTGTTATAAGCACCGGTTTTTCTTCTCCTTCAAATCTTCTTATCCAATCCAGACTTAGCCGTGCCCAAAACGCCATCGCCAATCCAATCAAAGGGCAGAGCGTCAAAAAGTAATGGCCGTAAAAACGGTAGGGAACCGCGATAAACCAGCATTCAATCGGCAGGGAGATTAGTACTGCCCAAATTAAGGTCTTCTGAATTGAATTGTCACTGAGGAATCTATTTGCAAGCAAGCTCAACACGCATGCCAGAAAACTAAAGCCAAGAATTCCGACAAATCCGATGGCCTCGAATTCGTATATTGAATCATAAATTTGCGTCATCAGGTTCAGATTGGCGACCCTTGATTGGAGGTAAATCCGATTAAACGTGATATTCGCATCCCAGAATTCCGCCAGAATTCCCGTTGCGGCCAAGGCTGCTATTATCACGATGACAAGTAGAATTCCTCCGACACAATAACTCAGTAAATATCGCCAGTATTGCCATTTCCCGCGAGCAATGGCATTGAGGGTAGCTACAATTCCGACAGCGGCTGGTATGCCGATGCAGCTTTGCTTTGTGAAGAAGATAGTCCCCGCTGCGACCCCCATAAGCAGCCACTTCCAGTCTGCCTGTTTTTTAGACGCAAGCCCTGCAAGTATCAACATTGCAAAGGCCATGCAATAGCCCTCGGTAAAATTGCCTCCCAAAAACAGTTCCCACTTTCTACTGAGCAGGATTATGCTTGCAGAACATACGACAGCAGGTACGATTCCGAGGCTTCTGGCAACTGCCATGTACAGGACAACGCAAGCGACAGCGAACAGTAGCGTCTCCAGCAGCCAGACTCCCCATACACCCATGCCCAGTGAAAGGCCGATTGCATTGAATATGTAAATTAGAGGGGGCTTGTGGTCCCAGAAGTCCTTGTAGGGCAGTTTTCCCTCTAGCAGCTGCGAGGCACTATAGAGGAACACTCCGCTGTCTCTTTCTACCCCTTTAAAAGCCGGGCAGTATCTTACTGAAAACCCCGCAGCTGCCAAAAAAATCAGCAAGGCGATAGTCGCTTTTATGCGAGTGTTTCTTTTGTTTTTGTCTTTTTGTTGCAAGTTAATGAGCTCACTAATTTTTAAAACCAAGGTCTTTCCCGGTATGACTTGCCATTCCTATCTGCTCAAATCCGCCGGCCCGGCCGTTGTACCAGAGAAGCCAGCGATCGTTTTCATATATTGCGAAAGGTTTATACACCGCGCTTTTGTCCCAGGTCCTGCCCGGTGAGATGATCGGGTTATTTCGATGACGCTGCCAATCTGTTACGCCGTCTTTCGAACGTGCCAGGCCGATCTGGGCGTGCCACGAATTTTTGAACCCGATATAGAACATAATGAACCAGTCTCCATCTGGAACTACACAGCTGCCTGTGACTTTGGCATTTTCCCATCGGTTTTGGGCAGCTGGCGTGAAGATTGGATTTTCCGGCCATTTCTGCCAGTTGATTCCGTCTTTGCTTGTCGCATAACCGATTGCGTCCGGTTCGAATTGTTCTCCCGCTGAGTACCATATTCGATAAATCCGATTTTTCTCATCCCAAAGGACATGCGGACACATCATGGCCACTTTTTCCCACGCAACCTCAGGCTTCAATACCGGTTTGGTGCTTACCCTTTCCCAGTTGACACCGTCGGAGCTTTTGGCATATCCAATCCACGAATTTTGAAGCGTCTGGCCGGTGTACCACATGTGATAGCCATCGGGGCGTTTGATGACGACGGGGCGGTTGACCTCGTCTTCCCACCCGCTTGATTCGTTTGGTGCGAGAGCGATTTTGGGTTCACTCCAATTAACGCCGTCTTCGCTTTCGACAAGTGCTATGCTTCTTTGGGGCCTCCACGAAAACCACATTCGGTACCTGCCGTTTTCCTTCAAGGTCGAAACGTCAAAGCAGGTTCCCAGGTTTCCTCCAAGCACAGGATTTGCCTGGCTCTTTATCCAGCCGCTGCGGGTTTCGATAAGTTGATAGTCTACTCTTTTACTGTAAACCCAGCTCAGCACGCCCAAAACAAAGCCGCCCAAAACCACGATAAAGACAATCTTGTATTTTTTCTGCACCATAGAGCTTGTCCGGTTTTATGCCACTCTATCCCAACCGACGACTGGATGCGGCTGGTTTACCATGTTCGGATACCACAGTGTTAATTCTGCACTGCCATTAACGAGTTGGCCGGCTGCTTCGTAACCCTGCATGAAAGAATGGTCCATGTTGCCGACTTCATATTTCCACGCTCCGAACCTGCCTCGCGAGAGGATGCTCTGTTCACTCAACTGCGGCAGGAGGGTGTTAATGATTTCGTCTCTACCGATAAATGGCGTTGGATACGCGTATTCAACTCGCTTCATCCATGTATGATGGACTTGGTCTTTGTCTTCAATCAGGCCGGTGTTGAGCAACCCTTGTATGCACTCGTCGACGACTTTCGATTCATCCACGTGTTTATCCGGCGATTGGGATACTTCGAGCATCAATGACCAGTGCTTTGAAATATCGTTGACATTTCTGGGGCTATATAGACTGAAGTGCGTCGCGCGATAAAACGGCGTCGAATCGTCCGGGAAATACATCCAGCATTTCTTATCGAGGCAATTGGGCGGCTTGTCCTTAAGAGCGACGCCAACGATAAACGCGGATGAGTGAATCAGGCCGGAGGCTTGGGCGATCCAATCTTTCTTGTGGCAAAGCTCGGTGAGTTTATCCAGCGGCATCGTCGAAATAATCGCTCCGTAACCGATTCTCGAGCCGTCGCTGAGAGTCAGCCGGCGAGATTCTACGTCGATATCGACAACCCCCAGTTGAGTCATTACTTTTTCTTTGGGTAAGACTTTTGCCAGTGCCTTCCAAATAGCGCCCGTTCCACCACGACTGGGGAAGCGGAAGCGGTTATTGGGTCCCCAGGCTACGTCGTCCGACTTCAGCAGAGCATTACGGGTTACTCTAACCGGGTCTGGAACGGATACTCTCTCTCCAACCCAGCTGACGTCGAGTTTGGATGGTCGATAAGCCCAGACCTTGTAGTTGTAGGGCAGCAGGAAGAGTTCGGCTATGCCAGCGCCGAAAGTTCTGACGATGAAGTCCTCAAAATTTTTGGCGGTGTGGTTGTTATTGTTGACGGCTGCTGCTATCAGGCCCTCCAGACAGCGTGTGCAATCTTTTAGCCCCAGCCGGTGTATGTTGTTCTGGAACGGATAGGGCACCCAGCAGCCATTGAGCTTAATCCACGATTCTCTCTGGTGTTTGATCCAGCCGTCGTCATGCCATAGCTCGTCCAGCATCCGCGTGAAAAGGCCATAATGGGAAAATACAACGTGGCCGCCCAAATCCCAGGTAAAACCGTGCTCATCTTCAAAGCTGCTGGCCAATCCGCCTACGGTATCTTCCCTTTCCACAAGCAGCCAGTCATCGAAACCCTGCCGGTTGAGATGGTAGGCACCACCCAGGCCGGCTGGACCGCCCCCGATAATGACAACAGGCCCCTTACATAGCGGCTTCATTGCGGAATGTCCCCTTTGCAAGTCCTTTAAAAATATCAGCTTATATTTGAGACAGAACTTTCATCGCCCCGGCTTTATCGCTTGTATCATATGGCTTTAGAGGAGCTAATAACAAATCTGGAGGGGAAGTTTTAAGATTAAGTTTTTGAAATGAGCTCAGTGTGAAATGCCTTTAATGACATTTCATTTCACAGCCTGACAGCGATGGGTTAGCTGATGTTCGATGGTTTACGGCTGTCCCTTTTCATCTATATTTTCTGCCTTGTTAGGTTCAATCTTTTTCTGCAGAGATTTATTCCTCTCGCAAGACGTCAATGGGCGTGGGGGAAGACTTTCAAATATCGGCTGGAGTTCAGCAGGCACATCCAGATTGAATTCCTGATAGTACCTTTGTGCATACCAGAATGAACCAAGACGTGCTTCATTATCACCCCAAATCGAATTTGCAGACGCGATACATTGTTGAATATTGGCTTCTGCATTATTGACAAGTTCCGCTTCGCGTCCTGCTCGAATCATGTAGGCGGTGTTGGTGACTTCCAGAATATTTGAATAGTATTGGTCTCGAAAAAGAGAGGAATATCGCCAAGCAATTAATCCCCCGACAAGAATTCCTCCTACAACAAAACCTAGACAAAAAGTTCCAATAGGTTTAAATCGTAGCATTAAACTTTCCCCTTTCTGAAAGATTTCAATCTCTTTGGATGCGTTGAAAACCTGTATATACGTTGAGACGCTTGCCTCGCAAAAACCCTACAAGGGTCATGCCGAACCGGCCCGCCAGTTTTATCGCCAGAGAGCTGACAGCTGAGCGTGAGACGAGTATGGGCAAGCCGCACGCAACAGCTTTGGAGACAATCTCGGCGGATAATCTGCCAGTTGTAATAACAAGCTTGTCGGTCAGATTTGTCCCATCAATAAATGCCTTACCTATTATCTTATCGAACGCGTTATGTCGGCCGACATCTTCGGCGAAGTGTATTATCCTGTTTTCGTCTGCCAGCGCACAAGTGTGGACGCCCCCGGTAGTGCGCCACAGGCCCGGCAGGTGATTGAACTGCTCGAAAAGTGCAAGAAGCTTTACTGCTGTTACGGCCTTGCCTGAATCTATAGATTTGTATGCCGAGGAATTCAAATCCCGGCTGGTTCCGCCGCCTCCGCAGCCGGTGCCCCAGGTCCAACGCAGTGTAATGCTTTCCAGAACATCAGCGTCGAAATCGCCTTTAAGAATAACTTTGTTCTGCTTAGGTTGGTATTCGACAACCTTTAAGTCTTCACGCCGCCTCAGTGCGCCTTCTGCAACCAGAAAACCCACCGCCAGAGCTTCCAGTTCCTGCGGCAAACAAAGCATCGCCAGACGGAGTTGGCCGTCGTTAACATCCAGCTCGATCCGGGCCTCGGTTATGACTGGGTCCATTTTGGAATTCAGCTCACCTGACTCGAATCGCTGTATGGGATATTCGCCGGCAAGGTCCATCAGCGGAAACACCCAAGTTGACAGGCACCGACTTTGATGTCCATCTCGTTGCAGAGTTGACCGATGACCGCTGGCGTGGTTTGTGTCTCGAATGCGAAGTCCAGCAGCACTTTGCATGTAATCCGGCCATCCTTGACGCTGGATTCTACGAATTCACGAATTTCCTGTTCATTTGGCATGTTTTTTCTCCTTTTTCACCTGCCAAGACTTTATGTCCTCAGTCAATGCAGGTCAAGTCAGCTTTGGACAGGCTCTAGATAAGAAAGCAGATTGATGAGAGCCCCTGGAAATTCTCCCGTGAACTCATCGGCGGTATTTGATATCATCCATATTTCAAGTTTTTAAGCTGCGTTATTGGTTTAAAGGCAAAATTCCAATGGGACAAAAGCAGACCCAAAAAGTTGAGTCGAATTCTTTTGCAGACAACGAAATCTCTCAACAGGCAATTTCTGGATTTCTTGCCGGCCTTGACAAGCTTAAAGGCAATGGCCAGGTGAACCTCATCGGAATCCTTCAGGACGTACAGGACAAATTTGGTTACCTTCCGGCTGAGGCACTTGAACAGGTAAGCAACCTGACAAAAATCCCCCTCAGTAAAATTTACGGCGTAGTGAGCTTTTACTCCCAGTTTTATACAACTCCGCATGGAAAGCACACAGTCCGCTGTTGCAGCGGAACAGCCTGCCACGTTAAAGGAGCTGAGCGAGTCATTGACAAGCTGTCCGAGGTGCTGGGTATCGAGCAGGGCCAGAGCACTCCCGATGGAAAATTTCACCTTGAGACTGTGGCATGTCTTGGTACGTGCTTTCTCGCCCCGGTAATGATGATAGACGAGCACTATTACGGCAACCTCACTGCCCAGGACATTAAAGACATTTTGAATGATTATCGTTCTAGAGCATGACTAAACAGCCAAAATCAATTGAAGACCTGAAAAGTTGGCGTGAGCGACTTATGTCCAAGCCCGCTGGGGAAACAGTGGTTCGTGTTTGTTCGACCGGCTGTCGGGCACTTGGGGCGCTGGATGTCTGCCAAGCCTTTGAAGACGAGATTGAAAAGCTCAAACTCGGCAAGAAGGTTCGAGTTATACGGGCTGGTTGTCATGGCTTGTGTGCGGGGGCCGTCGCGGTAGTTATCGACCCGGCCGGTATCTTCTACCAGAAGGTAAAACCCGAAGACGCGGAGGAAATTATCGCCAAAACAATTCTTGGCGGAGAAATTATATCGCGTCTGTGCTATGCCCAGCAAAAGGACGCTCCGATATCGCTCAAAAAGGACATTCCATTTTACAAGCATCAGCAGCGGCTGGTGTTGAGGAATTGCGGGGTAGTCGATCCGACGAGTCTTGAAGACGCGATAATCAATGGGGCCTATCAAACTGCAGCCGACGTGCTTTGCAATAAAAAGCCCGATGTGGTCATAAAAGATTGTTTAACTTCCGGTTTGCGCGGCCGAGGTGGAGCGGGTTTTCCGGTCGGCAGGAAATGGCAGTTTGCACGGGCCTCCAAGGGACAGCCAAAATATATCATCTGTAATGCCGACGAGGGCGACCCCGGTGCGTTCATGGACAGGGCACTTCTGGAGGGGGATCCGCATCTCGTCCTGGAAGGCATGATTATCGGGGCATATGCTATTGGCGCCTCGAAGGGTTATATATATGTGAGGGCTGAGTATCCGATAGCGATAGAACACACCGAACTCGCCCTTGTCCAGACCCGCAAGGCGGGAATCCTGGGCAGGAACATTCTCGGCAGCGGTTTCGATTTTGATATCGAGATTCGCAAGGGCGCCGGAGCCTTTGTTTGCGGGGAAGAGACAGCCCTTATCGCTTCTATAGAAGGCAAGCGGGGGATGCCACGCCCGCGGCCACCGTTCCCGGCTGCGTCCGGTTTGTTTGGCAAGCCGACCAACATTAATAATGTCGAGACGTGGGCCAACATTCCGCGAGTTTTCGAGCTGGGCGCGGAAAAATACGCCGAGATTGGCACAGACGGCTCGAAGGGGACGAAGATATTCGCCCTTGCCGGCAAGGTGCAAAACACAGGGCTGGTCGAAGTGCCTATGGGTACGAAGCTCAGGAAGATCATCTTTGATATTGGCGGGGGTATTCCGGACGGCAAGGAGTTCAAGGCTGCCCAGATAGGCGGACCTTCCGGCGGTTGCGTGCCGGCTGAGCATCTGGATATCGAACTCGATTACGACTCCGTGCAGAAGATCGGCGCGATCATGGGCAGCGGCGGACTTATCGTCATGGACGAATCGACCTGCATGGTCGAGATCGCAAGGTTCTTTACCGACTTCGTCCAGGAGGAATCCTGCGGAAAATGCGTTCCGTGCCGTATCGGAACTCGGCGCATGCTGGAAATTCTCACAGCCCTTACCAAAGGTACAGCCAGCCAGGAGCAAGTCGAGCTACTTTGCGAACTTGGCGAGATGATTCGGACGTCTTCTCTGTGCGGATTGGGGCAGACTGCACCGAACCCGGTGCTTTCGACGGTTCGGTATTTCCGTGATGAGTACGACGCACACGTCAACGACCAGAAATGCCCAGCCGGCGAGTGTACAGCCTTGACCAGCTTGCATGTAGACGAAGAGATTTGCCGGGCGTGCGGAAAATGCGTAAAGGTTTGCCCGACTGATGCGATAACGGGCGGAGTGAAAAAAGAGCCCGCCCAAATAGACCAGGAAAAATGCATTGTATGCGGCAATTGTGTTACCGCGTGCAAGTTTGACGCTGTGATTAAGAAATAGATGGCGATTTTGATAATATGGCTGACCAGGTGAAACTGACAATTGACGATGTGGAAGTAACCGCCCAACCCAGTGCGACCATACTTGAAGCGGCTCTGGCCAGCGGAATAGAAATTCCACACCTTTGCCATGATCCAAAATGGAAAATCGACCCGTCGAGTTCGTGCCGACTTTGCCTGGTGCAGGTCGATGGCGCAAAGTCTCTGGTCACATCCTGCTCACAAAAAGTTTCCAACGGCCTGGTCGTTCGTACAAACACAGACGAAATCCGCGATATCCGCCGTCTTGTTATTGAACTTCTGCTTTCAGACCATCCGTCAGATTGCCTGACTTGCGACACGGCTGGCAAGTGCTCGCTGCAGCAGTACGCCTACGATCTGGGAATAGAAGAATCAAGATTCACTTCGCAGCCGGTCAAGTCCGAACCCGTCCAGGACGGCCCGGCGATTGTCTATGATAAGTCAAAGTGCATTCTCTGCGGCCGATGTGTGGAGGTCTGCCATAACTATCAGGTTTGCGGGGTCATAGATTTCTACGGCAGGGGATTTGATACAAAGATATCGCTGCCGCCGACGCAAACACGCGAGCAAAGCGGCTGCGAAGAATGCGGAAACTGTATCGATGTTTGCCCGACCGGCGCGATTGACTTTGCTGGAGCCGAGGGGCTGGGCAGAAGTTGGGAGTTGGAGACGACGCCGACGATCTGTCCGTATTGCGGCTGCGGCTGTACCCTGATGCTGAAAACTCACAAAGGCAAGATAGTCCAGGTCGCAGGCGATCCAAAATTCGGTGTTTGCGACGGCATGCTTTGTGTTAAAGGTCGGTTTGGCTTCGACTTTGTAAATCACGAAGAGCGACTCACACAACCGCTGATTCGTAAAAAGGGCAAACTCGCATCAGCCAGTTGGGACGAAGCATTGGATTTGGTCGCAAAAAAACTCATCAGGATAAAAAAAGATTTTGGCCCGAACGCTATCGCTGGACTGGCGTCTGCTAAATGTACCAACGAAGAAAACTACATCCTGCAGAAGTTCATGCGGGCGTGTATCGGTACGAATAACGTAGATCATTGCGCTCGTTTGTGTCATGCCTCGACTGTGGCCGGACTTGCAAGGGCGTTCGGCAGCGGTGCGATGACGAACTCCATGGAAGATTTCGAGATAACCGACTGCGTCTTTGTAATTGGATCGAACACTACCGAATGTCATCCGATAATCGGTTCGGCTATCAAACGGGCTGCTCGCGATAGAAAGATTCCGCTGATCGTTGCCGACCCGCGAGAGATTGAACTCACAGAATACTCTGAAATTCACATGCAGCAAAAGGGCGGCACTGATGTTGCTCTCATAAATGCGATGATGAATGTGATTATTTCCGAAGGCCTGGTTGATAAAAAGTTCATCGCCCATCGCACCGAAGGGTACGAGGAACTCCGAAAAACCGTCGAGCCATATACCCCAGAACTCGCGGAAAAAATTACCGGCGTTACGGCCGAAGATATAGTTCAATCCGCCCGTATTTATGCAAAAGCCGACGCTGCTTCCATCGTCTATTCGATGGGCATTACCCAGCATACTACCGGAACGGACAACGTGCTTTCGCTTGCGAACCTGGCAATGCTGACCGGCAATATCGGCAAGCCCGGTGCCGGCGTCAATCCGCTTCGCGGCCAGAATAACGTCCAGGGCGCATGCGACCTTGCCGCACTTCCCAACGTCTATCCCGGCTATCAGAAGGTTGACGATCCGGGTAATAACGAGAAATTCCAAAACGCATGGTCAGCCCAGCTTTCTGACAAGATAGGCCTGACCATTATCGAGATGATAAACGCCGCAGCAGAGGGCTCCCTCAAGGCAGTTTACATAATGGGCGAGAATCCCATGCTCAGCGACCCCGACATCAACCATGTTGAAGAGGCGCTTAAGAATCTGGACTTCCTTGTTGTGCAGGATATTTTCCTGACTGAAACTACCCAGTTGGCCGATGTGGTACTGCCGGCTGTGAGTTTCGCCGAAAAGGACGGAACCTTCACCAACACCGAGCGGCGCGTGCAGCGAGTCCGCAAGGCAATCGATGCTCCGGGTCAGGCAAGAGTTGACTGGCAGATAACCTGCGAATTGGCACGCCGGATGGGCTACGAAATGTCTTACGAAAGCGCATCAGCCATCCAGGATGAGATAGCTTCACTTACCCCGAGCTATGGCGGCATAACTTATAACCGCCTTGAAAAAAGTACGCTTCAATGGCCGTGCCCAAGTAGCGACCATCCCGGTACGCCGTATCTGCATAAAGATAAATTCGCGCGCGGTAAGGGTAAGTTCCACGCAGTTGAATTCCTGCCTCCAAAGGAACTGCCGGACAAGGAATATCCCTTCGTGCTTTCGACCGGCCGAATTCTTCAGCACTTCCATACCGGCACGATGACACGCAGGGCGGAAGTATTGGATGAACTCGTTCCGCAGGGCGTAGTGGAGTTAAATCCTGACGACGCGACTGAACTTGGCGTTTCCGACGGCCAGATGGTCAAAGTAAGCACACGTCGCGGGCAGATAAAGATCGCCACGCGCGTTACAAGCCGCGTTGCGCCGCAAACTTTGTTCATTGCATTCCATTACCGAGAGGCCCCGGCCAATCGTCTGACAATAGCTGCACTCGACCCGATAGCCAAGATTCCGGAATTCAAGGTCTGTGCGGCAAAAGTTGAATCAATCAAACCCCAGATAAATTAGAGAAAATCTTCACATATGGTGCTTGCAGGTGGCTGATATGCCGCATATATTCCGCAAATTCTGTACAAACGTTTTAGCTTGTTTTTACTTTAAGGAGTTTTCAAATGAGTTCCCGCAAAGCAGTTCCCTCTGACATTGATATTTCACGAGCTGCGACACCCAAGCCGATTACAGAAATTGCCGCCGCAGCCGGCATCCTTCCCGAAGAGCTTGAACCTTATGGCGATATCAAAGCCAAGATCAAACTCAATATTCTTGACCGCTTGGCCGTCAAACCGAGCGGTAAGTATATCGACGTAACAGCCATTACCCCGACGCCACTGGGCGAGGGAAAGACCACGACATCGGTCGGCCTGACCCAAGCGATGGGCAAAATCGGCAAGGACGTCCTGCTTTGCATCCGCCAGCCTTCGATGGGCCCAACATTCGGTATCAAGGGTGGTGCCGCTGGTGGCGGTTACAGTCAGGTTATTCCGATGGAAGAGTTCAATCTTCACCTCACCGGCGACCTGCACGCTGTCAGCATTGCCAACAATCTTCTTGCTGCTGCCATCGATGCACGCATCAAGCATGAAGAGCATGCCGACGACGAGACATGGGCCAAGACTCACCTGCCGCGTCTGAACATAGACCCCGATACCGTCACCTGGCGTCGCGTTGTCGATGTCAACGATGCTGCACTTCGTTTCATCGAAGTTGGCAAAAGCGAAAAGTGGATGGACGGCCCGAACCGCGAAACCGGCTTCGACATTTCCGTAGCCAGCGAAATTATGGCGATTCTGGCACTCGCCAACGACCAGAAAGATATGCGGGCCCGCCTTGGCCGAATTATCATCGGTATGAACAAGGACTCCAAGCCCGTAACGGCTGAAGACCTTGGCTGTGCAGGCGCGATGATGGTGCTCATGAAAGATGCCGTCAAGCCGAACCTTATGCAGACACTCGAAGGCCAGCCGACATTCGTACACGCAGGCCCGTTCGCGAATATCGCACAGGGTAACAGCTCGATTATCGCTGACAAGATCGCACTCAAGCTGGCAGACTATGTTGTTACCGAGTCGGGCTTCGGTGCTGATATCGGCATGGAAAAATTCTTCGACATCAAGTGCCGCACCTCCGGCCTTGTCCCCGACTGTGTCGTACTCGTCGGGACGATTCGCGCACTCAAGATGCACGGCGGAGGCCCGAAGGTTACTCCGGGCAAACCCCTGCCGAAAGAATACGTCGAAGAGAACCTCGAACTTCTCGAAAAGGGCGTATGCAACCTTGTCCGCAACATCGAAATCGCCAAGATGTACGGCATTCCGGTTGTCGTAGCCATCAACCGTTTCCCGGATGACACCGATGCCGAAGTCGAATTGGCCCGCAAGGCAGCAGAGCGGGCCGGTGCCGAAGGAGCCGTCTTGTCCGATCATTGGGCATTTGGTGGTGATGGCGCAACCGACTTGGCTGAAGCAGTCGTCGCGGCTTGCGAAAAGCCCAGCGACTTCCAGTTGCTCTATCCGGATGATATTTCCATCAAGGAAAAGATCGAAACCATCTGCAAGAAGGTCTACAAGGCTGCTGGCGTTATATACAGCGAAAAAGCGGAAGCACAGATCGCATCGTACGAGGCGAACGGCCTGAGCCATCTGCCGATGTGCATGGCAAAGACGCACCTTAGCCTCTCGCACGACCCGACACTCAAGGGCGTGCCCGAGGGCTTCACCGTGCCGGTCGAGGAAGTACGTGCAGCCAGCGGTGCCGGTTTCCTCTATCCCTTGCTTGGCACGATGCGGACCATGCCGGGCTTGCCGTCCAAGCCAGCCTTTATGAACATCGACCTGGATGAAGATGGCGAAGTTATTGGCATGTTCTAATAATTTTCAGGGGTCGGAATTGCAGTTTAAGCGGCGGTCCAATGGGCTGCCGCTTTTTTTGCGCATATAATTTCAAAGAAGATAGTTAACTCTGACCGATTGGATGTATAAAATTTTTTAGGATACACCGGAAGCTTCAATTTTTTTGTATTATTGATTTGGGGAGGTGCGCTTTATGAATGGTGAATTTACTCATAAGGTTCACTCGAGTGCTGTTGCAGGCTGGTGGACGGTACTTATCGCTGCTATCTGGATGACTTTCGGCTGGTTTTTCTGGCTGTGGTTACTCACGGCAAGGCCTGACTGGCTGCTGAGCCTTTGGGGCGGCGGAGATCTGACCTGGGACAAGGTCCACTCGTTGGTGCTTGTATTCTTTGCTGTATTCACGCTGGTCTTGTTCGAGGCTGTCCTGGTATCAGTGTTCCTGAGCGTCTGGAGCACCAATCTCAAAAAGCTGGCAAGTTCCTGAGACAGTGCCTACTTTTCCAGATACATCAGCTCGGGGTCTAGATCGTATGTCCATTTGAGTTTGGCAACCTTCCAGCCATTGACTGTGCGTTTTCCGACGTCTGCGCAGCCGCAGCCAGGTTTTTTGGTATCTCCCTCGAACCCGTCAATTATGTTGTAAAGATTATTGTATCCCGCGTCGGCCATCATGTTGATGGCACCTGCGCTACGATGTCCGGAGCGGCACATGACAAGGATGGTGTCATTCGGCTGGTAGTATTTTCGAACCTGTGAAATGAAGTTGGGGTTAGGTTTTATCGCGAAACTACTCTTTTCCGCGTCCCATTGATTTGTTTGAAACTTTACCGGTATATTCCGCGCCATCGCAGCATGGCCGACATAAACATACTCGCCGGGCGTGCGAACATCGAGAATATGGATGTTTTCGGGGTCATTCTTCCATACGTGATGGGCAATTTTCGCGGTTACATACTGGTCAAGCTTGGTCTGCTTGCTGGGGTGCACCTGCTGGAAAGAAACGGTAGGGCTTACGGGGCCAGTTTCAGAGAGGCTTTGGGTTGGAGTAACGGCTAGCTTTGAACCTTCGCACCCAGCCAAAAAGACACAAGCGACTATAAATAAAGGCATTACATATTTCATTTGATAACCCTTTCAAAAACTTTCTCGAAATGATTGACGCGTTTGACCCGGGTGGAAAGTGGGTTATTCTCGGCTTCGTAAATTATTATATGACCTTTTAGGGCATATCCCTTAATCCTGCGGGTAAAAATCCTGCCCTGAGACGAGATTATGCCATTTAAAAATGTAGTGAATGGGGCTGATTTTACCTTCAAAAACCCTTGCTCTCAGGGAGGAGTATCCATAAACTCCTCAATTCGCGCTATCGCTTAGGCGATTAATTGCGAGAGCTAAGCTGGAAGGTCCAGCTGCCTACCCGTCGGGGTGGAAAATGCGTTCGATGGGCACGGTGCTCGACACAGAGTGTGTTGGGATTATCACCGTGGCATGGTTTGGAAATTTTAGCAATAGTAATTCTTGAAAGTTTTCCTATCGGAGGCTTACCCGGCCATTTCAAATGGCCGGGGGCAAACCAGGATATACGAAAGCACTTTCGGGGATTTCTCTAAAAGGTTCAAAATGGTAGATTACAACTTAATCAAATCACTCAACATCACAGACGAAGAAATCGAAAGTCAGTTTTCCGAGGCCCTTGGTGGCGGTTCCGTTCAGGAAGTCCTTGATAGGGTCATGGAGCAGAAGACGGTCCATCAGCCAGGGTCGATTCTCACCGGTCGCATTGTGAACGTAATTGGTGACGACGTCATTATCGAAGTAGGTCTCAAGAGCGAGGGTTCTGTTCCTGTCCACGAGTTCAGCGACCCGGATAGCATTGAACCCGGTCAGGAAGTTGAAGTATTCTTTGACGAGGTAGAGCCTGAGAGCGGCCTGGTAGTTCTCTCTAAGCGCAAAGCTGACAGGATTCGTGGCTGGGAACATATCGTAAATACCAAGAAAGAAGGCGACCTGGTAAAGGGAATCGTCACTCGCAAGATCAAGGGCGGCCTTTTGGTCGACATCGGCGTACCGGCGTTCCTGCCCGCATCCCAGGTCGATATTCGTCGTCCTGGTGAGATCGGCGAATACATTGGCAAGGAAATCGAAGCTCAGATTCTCAAGATCGACCAGGAGCGTCACAACATTGTCGTTTCACGTCGTAAGCTTATCGAAGACCAACGCAACGAAGCCAAGGAACAACTCCTGGCCGAGGTGGAAGTGGGACAGGTTCGCAAGGGCGTGGTCAAGAATATCGCCGACTTCGGCGCTTTCGTAGACCTCGGTGGCCTCGACGGCCTGCTGCATATTACAGATATGAGCTGGGGCAGGGTCAACCATCCCTCCGAAGTCGTCAAGTACGATCAGGAAATCGAAATCGTTGTTCTGAATGTAGACCGCGAGAAGGAAAAGATCGCACTGGGTCTGAAGCAGCGAACAGCCAGCCCGTGGGAAGAAGTCGAGCAGAAATATCCTGTCGGCACTCGCCTGCGTGGCAAGGTCGTCAGCCTGATGAGTTACGGCGCATTCGTGAAGCTGGAAGAAGGGCTGGAAGGCCTTGTCCATATTTCCGAGATGAGCTGGACTCGCAGAATAAATCATCCGTCCGAGATAGTAACTGCCGGCGAGGAAGTGGAAGTCGTCGTTCTCGAGATTGATAAGGACAAGCAGGAAATTTCGCTCGGAATGAAGCAGGCCGAGACCAACCCCTGGACTCTAGTCAAAGAGAAGTACCCTCCGGGAACCGTCGTATCAGGCGTTGTTCGTAATATGACAAACTATGGCGCTTTCATAGAGATCGAAGAGGGCATAGACGGACTGTTGCACGTCTCGGATGTTTCCTGGACACGTAAGATCAGCCATCCTTCTGAAATTCTCAAGAAGGGTCAGGAACTTAAGTGCGTAGTACTTGCGGTCGACGAAGACAAGATGCGAGTCGCACTTGGCCTCAAGCAGCTTAGCGAAGACCCCTGGCTGCGTAGCATTCCCGAGCACTACATGCCTGGCCAGATCGTCAGTGGAAAGGTCACGAAGATTACCAACTTCGGCGTATTCGTGGAACTAGAAGATGATCTTGAAGGCCTGCTGCACGTTTCCGAGCTTTCCGATCAGAAGGTGGAGAATCCGCAGGATATCGTCAAAGTCGGCGAAGATCTGGAAGTCAAGATTCTGCGAGTCGATATCGAAGATCGCAAGATCGGCCTGAGTCTCAAGCGTGCCCAGTGGGCGGCTGAGGATGATTCAGAGCAGGGCGATGTTGATGCAGATCAACCTGTCAAACGCCGTGGTGGACTTGAAAGTGGCGGCGGCCTGCTTGGAGATATTGGCGACAATATCATTCAGACTATCCGCAATAATGACGAACAAGCCCCGGCCGAAGCACAGGAACCAAAGGCTGAGGAAGCGGAACCTATCGAAACCTCAGACGAAGAGGAAGAACCAAAGGCTGAAGAAGCGGAATCTGTGCAAGCCCCAGATGAAGAAGAAAAGAAGGAAGAATAAGTCCTTCAATAATAAAGCTGAACCAAAAAGGCGTGGTCAACTCGGCCACGCCTTTTTTACGTCTTAATTTAGAGAAATTCCTTACTTAAGTACCCCTTTAATCAAGTCGAAATCCCTTATGGCAGGGCGTTTTACCCCCCAGCGAAAGACTTTGATTGAAGGGAAATCATGGCAACCAGGAGCAGCTCAAGAGCAGGACTTGATTGGTACATAGAGCGTATAAAATCCACGCCGCTTTTGACGGCAGAGCAGGAAAAGCAGCTTTCCCGCCGGGTGCGAGAGCACTGCGACCCTATAGCGCGCGAGCAGATGATACAGGCGAACCTGCGGCTGGTGGTCAAGATAGCAAAGACCTACTCGAACCCATCCATGACACTGGGCGACCTTGTTGCTGAGGGCAACCTGGGCCTGATGCGTGCAGTGGAAGAGTTTGACCCCGATGCCGGGGTTCGTTTCAGCACTTATGCCGCATGGTGGATCAAGCAATCGATCAAGCGTTCCCTTCTTCAGTCCGGACTGACGATACGCATTCCAGCCTACTTGGCGAAACTTATTTCAAAGTGGCGGGCAGCCGCCAACGACCTTGAGGCAAGGCTGGGCCGTACCCCCGGAATCGACGAAATGGCCAAAGAGCTGAAGATATCCCGCAAGAAGGCTGAGATGATTCATCAGGGCTTAACGGCGATCAGTGCTCCGAACCAGGTTGGCACGGATGAAACTCAGGCCATGTCGGAAATGCTTGCGGATAATAACTCCAACCTTCCGGAACAGGGAATGCTCGACGCTTCGATGACGCCTTTGATGGAATCAGTTTTGGAAAATCTCGAACCTCGCGAGCGAAAGATACTCGAGCTTCGCTTCGGCCTTGATGGCTACGAAGGCCCGACGCGCACCTACAAGGAAATCGGCCAGGAAATTGGCCTGACACGCGAGAGGGTCCGCCAGCTCGAAAAGAAGGCCCTTGCAAGCCTGAAAGAAATCTGCGACGAAATACTCTAGGCAACGTCTGTAAATTTGCGTTTTGCTTGGGCTGGACTTCCACAGCCAGAGTGAATAAACTCCCTTCTTTGAAACTTTGGACAGAATTTCACAAGGAGAGAGGTATGCCCGGGTTGGAAAAATACATTCGCGATGTTCCGGATTTCCCCAAGGAAGGGATAGTCTTCAAAGATATCACTCCACTTTTGTCAAACATCGATGCCTTGAGGCAGGCCGTGGCGGAGTTGGCCCAGCCATATGAGTCTCAAAAAATAGACATTGTTACCGGTATAGAGTCCCGCGGTTTTATCTTCGGTTCCATGCTTGCAGATAAACTCGGCGCCGGATTCGTTCCCATACGCAAGCCCGGCAAGCTTCCAGCCAAGACAATAAGCCAGAGCTATGAACTTGAATACGGCACAGATGAAGTTGAAATTCATGCCGATGCGGTAAAGCCCGGAGACAAGGTTCTGATGTTTGATGACCTGCTGGCTACCGGCGGAACGATGGCAGCTGGTTGTGAGCTTGTGAAAAAACTTGGCGGCGAAATCGTCGGCGTTGCGTTTGTGATTGAGCTTTGTTTCCTCAACGGCCGGGATAAACTTTCCGAGTATGACATTCTTTCCCTCATAAAGGTAAATGGCGAATAAAGGCGCAGTCCCAATGACAAGTTACACAATTAAGAAAATTTCTATCGCTGTGGCGGCAAGACTGACGACCAGTATGCATGCTGGAACTATATAGATTGGCCGAGACCCGACTTCCATCGCCCCGAGTTTTCGGCGAACTTCGGTTTGAATAATCTTTGCTGATTCCGGCTAGAATTTCTGTGGTGGGGCATCGGCACCGTAGTAGGTTCTGAGAGGGATATTCCCGATTCCTGAGCGGATTTTTTCCGCTAATTCATCCAGTTCATTATCCGGTATCGTCGAAGCGACAGCTTCTAATGGTGAGCGGGCGATTGTGTGCAACTGGATGAGTTTTATTTTTCCTCCGTTTGAAACGATTTCTCTTAACCGCTGGCAGTATGCATCGATTTCGCTCGCAGCCGGCGATTTCTCATCTATCTTGAAAAACAATGTCTGGATAACAATCTCTCGCTGCTTTGCCACAGCTGTGATGTTTTCCAGCACCTTTTCCAGAGTTATCTTGCCGGCTGGCCGGTTTACTTTTTTGAAGTACTCTTCGCTGCCGGCGTCGAGTTTTGCCCATATTTCCCCGTTGTTGGCATCGAGGATAGGCAGTGCCCGCTGAAACTGCTGGCTTGCGAACATGGACGCATTGGAGATAAGGACAATCTTGATATCATCAGCTTTTAAGTCCCTTTTAACCTTGGCGGCAACGGCGACAGCCTTGTCGAAATCCTTCAGGCAGACCGGCTCGCCGTCCCCGCTGAAGGCGATATCGTTGATTCGACGCATATCCGGCGAAGTTGATGCAAAACGCTGCTCCTGCCACAGCCGGCCGGAAATGGCTTCATCCATAGCGTCGCGCAGCTCGTTTTCGAGGATTTCGATTTTCACCTCGCTAAGGCATCTCGCCACCGGCCTGTCTACCTGGCAATAAAGGCATGCGAAGTTACATCTCTTGTTTGGATTCAGGTTTACGCCAATACTCAAACCCTCGCTTCGCCGGGAGATAACGGGGTATACATACAGACAATCTCGCCATTGGCGGCGATGGTCACGTATCGCGGAGTTTGCTTTTGGTTTTTCGGTTGGCTTCATTTACTCATTTTAGCGACATTTCCCATTGGAGCGAAAGTGCTAAAGAGGTCTTTTGGACAATAACTTAGGATAGGCTCTAAGGGCGAATGGAGGACAGGCTCTTAGTTGCCGTTTTTTGGGAAGCTTGCGGGCGAGAGATTTTAGTTACAGGTGACCTGGTCGGAATATCGGCAAGGGTTTTTTGCATGCCAAGTGTTTCCAAATATGACATGAGTGAATAGAGGAATAATATAAGCCCAATCATCTCGAGGCATTCTTCGATATTCGTCGTGAACGCATAAATGAAACTTTCGTATCCGTAAGTTTCAAATAATACACCTCCAAGCATTTCAAACCCAAGAGCCCCAAATGTGTAAATACTGCCTGAGAGGATAAATAAGAACTTCGTTCTTCTCGGAAGGTGGAAGAGGAATTTAATATAGCTCAGGGTAATAACCGTAACAATAATAAGAGCCGGAATTACCCAAGAAAAAAAGAAAGCCCCGGAAAATTCAAGACCGAATTCATATCTCGTTTGCATGAAGATCAATTCATGAAAACCTGCTATTTCTTCAATGGACAAGGCAAAAAATATCAATGCCAGCACAAACCATTTTTTATAAAAAGGATCTTTCATGCCCCGTTTTTGTCTCGCTATCAGGAAGAGGAAAAAACTGCATGAAAGAAGCAAAAAGGATGCGAACCATGTCGGATAGTTGGCTTCTCCGTCCAGGCTGAACTTTTTTACAAAGCCAAAGACATAATCGTGCCCCAGGAAAAATTTAAAGTATTGTCCCGTCAGGCTTGCTGTTAAAAGCAATAACACGATAAGCAACAGGATGAAAAAGATAGCCTTGGGTTTTAATTGGATTTCAACTTTCATATCAGTCTGTTCTTGTAACTGAAGAGAAAGATTCTCACTGGACCGACATTAAATGTGAGGACAGATAATTTTCCGGCTATCTTCCACTTAAAATTCTATGACTGGTTTATGGTTAACCCCAAATTGATTGCAGAAAAGATTTTGCAGAGGCGACAGAAGCTCGAACGGGAAATCAATTCAGATCAAGCTTGTTTAAAATGAGCTTTACTACCTGCTCGTGATTCAGACTTTTACATTTAATTGTGATATCTGCATAACGGTGATAGAGAGGCATTCTTTTGGAATAAAGGGCTTCAAACGTTTCGCCGGGCTCTATGACGACTCCCCGGTAGGATATGTCGGTGAGCCGGTTTTTGAGCGAATCCAGGTCGATGTCCATTAACACGATGATTCCATTCGTTTTAAGATGTTCCATGGCCGGCTCGCTGTAAACTACGCTGCCTCCAGTGGCAATAACGGAACTTCTCCGATCAATACCCAGGATGTGTAACTGCTCTTTTTTGCAAAAAAATTCCAGCCCTTCAGCATCGATTATTTCCTGAAGTTTTCTGCCTTCACGGGTTTGGATGTAAACATCTGTATCGAGAAAGCTGCGTGATGTTTCTTTAGCCAGAAGTACGCCAATGGTACTTTTGCCGACGCCGGGCATTCCGATAAGGATTATGTTTTTTTCTTTTGTAATTTGGGCCATTTGCACTTAATAACTATTCAGACGTTGTATTTTGACTCAATAATCTATTTTAAAGGAAAACGAAACATGATTCAGGATTCATTAAAAAATTCTCATTTATATTATGATTCTTCCAAAGCCTTAAAAAAGGCTTTTACTTTCATAAATGAATTGGACCCATCGTCACCGGATGGCAGTTATGAGATCGACGGAGAAGCCTTGTTTGCGATTCTCTGTTCATATCCAACCAGGCAGGCTGACTCAGCCTTATTTGAAGCCCATAAAAAATATATCGATATTCAGGTAGTGCTGGCTGGTCAGGAAAGGATAGATGTTAGCTTGGATGAAGATATTGAAGTATCCCAGCCTTACGATGAAGACAAAGACGTTGTTTTATTTAATGCACCACAAATTTACTCAACTTTGATGATGAGGGCCGGCGAGTTTGCCATTTTTTATCCTCAGGATATCCACAGACCCAGCTGCAGTATCAAAGACCCCCAGGATGTTCGGAAGCTTGTTGTAAAGGTTCGGGTATAAGGGATAGGCTCTAAAAAAAGAAAAAACGCCGCCAATTAAGACGGCGTTTTTTATAAGCAAATTTATCGCCCGTTCAAGGGGACTAATTAGCTACTTTAACGTTAACGGCTTTAGCTCCCTTATCGCCTTGCGTTATTTCAAATTCGACACTGTCGCCTTCCTTGAGCGACTTGAAGCCATCGTCCTGGATGTCGCTGTAATGGACGAAGCAATCTGTTCCATCTTCTGCTGTGATGAACCCGAAGCCTTTCGAGTTGTTAAACCACTTTACTGTTCCTGTAGCCATGGATGGACTCCTTCTACAAATCGGCATTGGAATTGCGGTAGATACCCCAGGCGAGCGCAAAAAGATCCCCAGTTAGGGAAAAGACATCTCGTTCAATCTTGTTAAGACGTGACACTGCCTATCATGTATCCTGCAAATGCACCCGGTTGCCACCCGAGTTTGCCCGACGGGACGGGAAACGCTTCCCTGAACCACCCGCCGTTCCGTAACTTACATGTAATATTATTTTACGATTAGGCATATATGTCAATAAAGTTTATGTAGATAAATTTCCTAAAAAAAAAACTGACGAGATTTTTTTATTGCGACAAATCTAAGTAAGTAATGAATCGGCTAATCGTTTCTATTATCCAATGTTTTCAACGTCTTTTTGCTTTCCAACAACAGGAACAAAAGAAGGGATCGAAAGTATATAAGAATAAATTATACTAGATATAAAAAAATTAGAGTTCATTATGGGGCCAATTTATGTCATTTAGATTTTATAATACCTTTATGTCGGAATTTCCCGGCAGAGCAAGGATGACTTGAAGTGGCTTTTGGCATTATAAGCTCCCTCGGTTATTAGGATAGGCTCATAGTAATTGGAAAAGGAAGACTAGAATCAAAATGGTTTATCATCCTCCCAAGGCCCAGGGTTTATATGAACCTCGCCGAGAACACGATGCCTGTGGTATAGGGGCGGTCGTAAATATTTCTGGCCAGCGTAGCCATAAAATTCTCGAGTACGGCAATCATATACTCCTTAATCTGACGCATAGAGGCGCTGCCGGTAGCGACGATATTACCGGAGACGGTGCAGGGATTCTTTTTCAGGTTCCACATGAGTATTTCAGTTCTGCTCTCGGCAAGGCCGCATCAAAGCTTCCGGAGTCCGGCAAGTATGGTGTCGGGATGGTTTTTGCACCCAAGGATGATAAGCTTCGTAAAAAGTGTGAAGAGATTCTGGAAAAGTCGATAATTCATTGTGATATGAAAGTGTTGGGTTGGCGCGATGTGCCATGCAACCCGGATTGCCTTGGCGAACTTGCCCTTGTCGCAGAGCCGACTATCCGACAGATATTTATCGATGGTTGCGGGCTGGCCGATGATGAACTCGAAAGACGCCTTTACATGGCCCGAAAGGGCGCCGAACGCATAGTTCGCGAGAAGTTCGGTGATGAGGTCATAGACTTTTATATTTCTTCCATGTCATGCCGGACGATTGTCTATAAGGGCATGTTCATGGCCCACCAGCTTTTTTCTTACTTCCCGGATTTATCTGACGAGTTGGTAGTCTCTTCACTTGCACTTGTGCACCAGCGTTACAGCACAAATACATTTCCCAACTGGCGTCTAGCCCAGCCGTTCCGCGCCATTGCGCATAACGGCGAGATTAATACCCTAAGCGGGAATGCCAATAGAATGCACGCTCGCGAGATGAAAATGGAAAGCTCGCTGCTTGGTGAGGATCTTAGCGACTTGAAGCCTGTCATCACTCCGAATTCAAGTGACTCGGCGTCATTTGATAACGTTTTGGAGCTGGTGAATATGGCAGGGCGGTCGCTGCCGCATTCGATCATGATGATGATTCCAGAGGCTTTTGGCCCGCGATATCACATCAGCACGGACAAAAGGTCGTTTTATGAATATCACTCAGCCATTATGGAGCCGTGGGACGGGCCTGCTGCCATAGTCTTCACAGACGGACGGATGGTCGGTGGCACTTTGGATCGTAACGGTCTGCGTCCGGCAAGATATGTCGTCACAGATGACGGTCTTGTCGTTCTTGGCAGTGAGGTCGGCGTTATCGACTTTCCACCGGACAAGATCAGAACGAAAGGCCGCCTTCAGCCGGGCAAGATGTTCCTGGTCGATACTGTCGAAGGCCGCATAATTACGGATAACGAAATTAAGAGTAAAATTGCTCGCCAGAAACCATACCGCAGATGGCTTCAGCAAAACCGCATAGAGTTGACTGGGCTTTTCAGCGCCTCCAGCCCGGAATCGGTAGATTCCGAAACCCTGCTCCAGAATATGAGGATGTTCGGCTATACCCGTGAGGAACTGCACATGATCCTTACGCCGATGGCCAACAACGCCCAGGAACCGGTCGGTTCGATGGGCAACGATTCAGCACTGGCGGTGCTTTCGGATAAGCCGAAACTTCTATTCAATTATTTCAAGCAGTTGTTTGCACAGGTGACGAACCCTCCGATTGACCCGCTCCGTGAGGGCTTGGTCATGTCCTTGATGAGTTATATCGGCAAGAAACGAAACCTCCTGGACGAAACACCTCTGCACTGCCGACAGTTGAAGCTTCCTCATCCGATCCTGACAGGTGAGGATATTCACCGATTACGGACAGTCCAAAGGGATGACTTGAAGGTTGCGACGGTTCAGGCCCTGTTTGACGCCGAAGATAAAAACCCCGAAGTTGCCTTGCGTCGCGGACTCGACGAATTGGTGGAAGCAGCCGAAGCGGAAATTCGCAACGGAGCGTCGATTCTTATTATTTCCGACCGCGAGGTTTCGGAGTCCAGAGCACCAATCCCGATTCTTCTTGCGACATCGGCTGTGCATAGAACTCTTCTTAATAATCGGCTGCGCGGCGAAGCGGGGCTGATTGTCGAGAGCGGCTCTCCACGTGAAGTTATGCACTTCTGCCTGCTTTGCGGTTATGGTGCCGACGCTGTAAATCCATATCTTGCGTTCGATATTCTCAACGAGCTTCGAACCCAGGGCGAGATTGCAGAGTCTATCGAGCCTGAGATTATGGTCGATAATTTCATAACGGCCATCAAGAAGGGTATCCTCAAGACGATGTCCAAGATGGGCATCTCCACCTTGCGAAGCTATCACAGTGCCCAGCTTTTCGAGGCTATCGGCCTGAATAAAGATGTCGTTGACCAATACTTCACAAATACTTCTTCGCGTATTGGCGGTGCCGGGCTTGCACAGATTGCCGGAGATGCTCTAACGCTTCATAAGTCCGCGTTCACTGCTCGCAAGCCGGGTGAGCTTGAAATTGAGTTCGGCGGCGATTATCACTTCCGCGACGAGGGTGAGCAGCATTTGTGGAACCCGATAACGGTTACGAAGCTGCAACATGCCGTCATTTACGATGACGCGAATTCATTTGCCGAGTATTCCAAGGCTGTTGACGATCAGGCTGAAAAACTTTGCACACTTCGCGGCATGTTCGAGTTTGTCGGGGGCGACTCGGTGCCTTTGGATCAGGTCGAACCTGCCAGCGAAATCGTCAAGAGATTCTGCACCGGCGCAATGTCGCACGGTTCTATCTCGAAAGAAGCCCACGAGTGCATGGCTGTGGCCATGAATCGCCTTGGTGCGATGAGTAATACCGGCGAGGGCGGGGAAGACCCGATTCGATATCAGCCGCGTGAAGATGGAGATTCACTGAATTCCGCCATCAAGCAGGTAGCCAGCGGCCGATTCGGCGTGACTATTAATTACCTTGCTCATGCAAAGGAAATACAGATCAAAATGGCCCAGGGCGCAAAGCCCGGCGAGGGCGGCCAGCTGCCCGGCCATAAGGTCACAGATGAAATCGCAAAAATGCGGTTCTCGACACCGGGCGTAACACTTATTTCGCCTCCGCCTCATCACGATATTTATTCGATCGAGGATTTGGCCCAGCTTATTTACGATCTCAAGTGCAGTAATCCTGGCGTGAAGGTTTCCGTGAAACTCGTTTCGGAGGTTGGCGTTGGTACCATCGCAGCTGGTGTTGCCAAGGGTAATGCTGACGAAGTGCTTATCAGCGGTTTCGACGGTGGTACGGGTGCGAGCCCGCTTTCGTCAATCAAGCATGCAGGCATTCCCTGGGAGCTTGGCCTTGCCGAGACGCAGCAGGTGCTGGTGATGAATAATCTGCGAGACCGTATCCGGGTCCAGACTGACGGCCAACTCAAAACAGGCAGGGACGTTGTAATTGCCGCACTGCTTGGAGCCGAGAAGTTTGGTTTTGGAACCGGTGCTTTGGTTTCGCTGGGTTGCCTGATAATGCGAAAATGCCACAAGGGAACGTGTCCGGTCGGCATTGCGACGCAGGACCCTGAGCTTCGCAAGCGGTTTGCAGGTAAGGCAGAATACCTTGAACGGTTCATGTTCTTTATAGCCCAGGAAGTTCGGCAGATTATGGCTGAGCTTGGTTTTGTCAAGTTTGAGGACATGATCGGCTGCGTTGAAAAACTCAGCACTATCAAGGCGATTGAGCATTACAAAGCGCAGGGCCTGGATTTCTCGGCTATTTTCCAAAAGCCTGATACCTCCGATGGCCGGTCGATTCGCTTGACCACAAAACAGGCAGATCAACTCAAAGATAATCTCGACTGGCAAATTGTCGAAAAATGTGCCCCAGCGTTGGACAAGGGCGAAAAGGTCAAGATCGAGATGCCTGTCCGAAATGTAAACAGGACAGTCGGGGCTATTCTCAGTAATAAGATCGTCAACAAATACGGTGCTGACGGCTTGCCGGACAGCACTATCGAAGTAACGCTTCGTGGTTCAGCCGGCCAGAGTTTCGGGGCGTTTTTGGCTCCGGGTGTTACGCTTAAGCTTGCAGGCGATTCAAACGATTATCTCGGCAAGGGCCTTTCCGGTGGAAGAATCGTTGTTCAGACTCCCGCCGAAGCACACTTTGCACAGCACAGGAACATCATCGTCGGTAATACGCTCCTTTACGGTGCGACAAGCGGCGAGGTTTTCATTAACGGTCTTGCCGGTGAAAGATTCGCCGTTAGAAACAGCGGCGCGTTGGCCGTTGTCGAAGGTGTCGGCGACCATGGTTGCGAATATATGACCGGCGGACAGGTAGTTGTGCTTGGTAATACTGGACGAAACTTTGCAGCTGGTATGAGCGGAGGTGTTGCCTACGTTCTCGATGAGCATCAACTCTTCGATACCCTTTGCAATCTGGATATGGTCGATCTCGAGAGCGTCTGGCAGAAAGACGATGTCGACTTCCTCCACGATGTCATCCAACGCCACTACGAGTGGACGGCTAGTAACCAAGCCAAACGCATATTGGATTCATGGCGTGAAATGGTTGGCCGATTTGTGAAGGTAATGCCAATAGATTATAAAAAGGCACTGGAGCGGATGCGTGAGCGAGAAGACCGCAGTGCAGAGTTTACTCCGGCAACGGAGGAGGTGTTCGGTGGGTAAGCCAACTGGATTTATGGATTATAAGCGTCAAGATGTACTTCACCGTAGCGTCGATGAGCGAGTGAAGGACTATTTCGAAATCAATGTTCCTCATCCGGAGGAGGTTCTGCTTCGTCAGGCGGCCCGCTGCATGGATTGTGGCATTCCGTTCTGCCATGGGATAGGTTGCCCACTCAAGAACCGCATACCTGAATTCAATGACCTCATCTACGCAGGCCGATGGGAGCGGGCTAACGAGGTATTGCATTCGACTAACAACTTCCCGGAATTTACCGGTCGCGTTTGTCCGGCTCTTTGTGAAGCTTCCTGTACCCTTAATCTCAATGACGATCCGGTCTTGATTTGTCATATCGAACTGCAAATCGTTGAAAGAGCTTTTGCGGAAGGTTGGATCAAACCCCAACCGGCCGCGAAGAAGACCGGAAAGAGTGTGGCAATCATAGGTTCCGGTCCGGCAGGTTTGGCCGTTGCACAGCAACTTGCCCGCGCCGGTCACGATGTGGTTGTCTTCGAGAAGAGCGACAGAATTGGCGGCCTGCTGCGATATGGCATTCCGGACTTTAAACTCGATAAGAAAATCATCGACAGGCGTCTGGAACAGCTGAAGGCCGAAGGCGTGGAATTCCAGATGGGTGTCAGCGTTGGTGAGGATATTTCCACGAAGTATTTGCGCAAAATGTTTGACGTCATTTGTCTGACGATAGGCTCTGGAGAGCCCCGCGATCTCACAGTTGAGGGAAGAGAACTTGAAAACGTGGTTTTTGCCATGGATTTCCTGACTCAGCAGAACAGTAAAGTCGCCGGCGACAAAGCGGCCAAAGATCAGCGTATCCTTGCTAAAGACAAAGTCGTAGCCGTTATAGGAGGTGGCGACACCGGAAGTGATTGCGTTGGGACTTCGATAAGGCAGGGAGCTAAGGAAGTTTATCAATTCGAGATTCTTCCCGAGCCTCCCAAGGGAAAAAATCCGCAGACACCTTGGCCGGACTGGCCGAGAATATTGCGCACCTCGAGTTCGCATGAAGAGGGCTGCAAACGTCGTTGGTCTGTGATGACAAAGCAACTCAGTGGGCGAAGTGCCCATGTCGAGAAGCTCCATGGCGTTGAGGTCGATTGGACATTCGCCCCTGACGGAACGAAGATGACCGAAAGGGAAGGCACTGAATTCAGTATTCCAGTTGATCTGGTGATAATCGCGATGGGCTTTGTTCATCCGGTTCAGGCCGGTCTTGTAGAACAAATGCAACTTGCACTTGACGGGCGAGGCAACGTCAAGGTCGATGAAAACTTCATGACCAGCTCCGAGGGAATCTTTGCTGCCGGTGATGCATCACAAGGTGCTTCGCTGGTCGTTCACGCAATAAGAGCAGGCAGAGACGCTGCGGCAGCCATCGACAACTGGCTGAGCTAAGCTTACACATTTGTGAGAATCCATTTTTCCATTTATTTTGCTGATATGATTTGTGAAGCGTGAGTTGGGCCGGCTAATATAAGATAAAGGCCAAGTGTAAGTTATAAGCATGAATAGTTTTGACGAAAAACTCGCTCACAGTTGCAGCAGGGATATTAGATGCGTTGATATCTCCACTTTGCAGGTCAATCTTGGGCTTCTTTGCAATCAACAGTGCAGGCATTGTCATCTAAATTGCTCTCCGAATCGCACAGAGATAATGGATTGGCCGACAATGGAGGCTGTTTTAGAGGCTGCCCGCCAAGCCAGCCCCCAGCTTGTTGACCTGACCGGCGGCTCGCCGGAGATGAACCCGAATTTTAAACGATTTGTCGAAGCCCTCCGCAGCGCCGGCCACGTTGTGCAGGTAAGGTCTAATTTGACAATTCTACTCGAACCTGACCAGGAAGATACAGCCGAGTTTTATCGTGACCATCAAATAGGTCTGGTTGGGTCCTTGCCGTGCTATCTGGAAGAGAACGTCGATTCCCAACGAGGCGAGGGGATTTATAAAAAAATTATTGAAGCAATTGCTATGCTGAACCGGCTGGGTTACGGGGCAGATGATGGCCTTACGCTTAATCTGGTTTATAACCCCGCAGGCCCTGTATTACCGCCTGAAGAATCCTCCCTTGAACCGGACTATAAGAAAGAGCTATTCGAGCGATTTGGAATAAAATTTTCGCGTCTGCTGACCATTACGAATATGCCCATAGGCCGATTTGCGGCGGAACTCCGCAGGAAAAATCAGGATAGTGATTACATCCAGCTCCTGAGAGAATCGTATAACCCCCAAACGCTGGATGGTCTCATGTGCCGTCATCAGGTCAGCATCAATTGGGATGGAACCTTATACGATTGCGATTTCAATCTTGCTCTTGGACTTCCCGTAAATCATGCGGCTCCGAGTCATATCAAGGATTTTAATCTGAGCGGGTTGGCTCATCGCAGAATCGTTACTGGCGAGCATTGCTTCGGATGTACTGCCGGCAGCGGTTCTTCCTGCAGAGGTGCGATTGTCGGCTAAATCGAATTAACCGGCAGCAAGAAGTTCATTGTCATTTACGATGCTCTCAACAATTTCCGCGTATTGGCCGGATTGGACAATCTCAATAAGTGCGTCGACACAAGCTGGATCGAATAGCCTGTTTTGATGGCGTTTGAGTTCTTCTATCGCATCGGCGGCTGGCAGGGGCTCCTGGTAAGGCCGCGATGTTGTCATGGCGTCGAAAGTATCTGCGACACCGATAATGCGTGCCATCAGTGGAATTTCAGCTTCCCTCAAGCCGCGTGGATATCCTGACCCGTCCAGACGTTCGTGATGGTGGCGTATGGCGTCAATTGCTTCGGAGACGCTGGATGAGCGTGCGAGCATTTTTGCGCCTACGTCAGGATGGCAGCGAATGTCTTCCCATTCCTCATCGGTTGGCGTGCCGGACTTGCCGAGGATGGCGTCTGGCATGCCGATCTTGCCTATATCGTGCAGTCGGCCGGCTATCTCGACATTCTTGCAGGCTTCTTCGCTCAGCAAAAGCTTTCGCCCAATTGCCCGCGAGACTTTACTTACCCGGTCACTGTGGCCTCGTGTGTATGGGTCTCTTGCCTCGATTGCATTGACGAGTGTTTCGAGGAATTCCACATTTGCATCCTTGACCTTGTTGACGGCCAGGTGGTTGTAAATCGACACAGCCGAAGCCTCGCAAAGATTGCTGAAAACAAATTCATCATCGATACTGAAATCACTGCGATCTGACGGCCTGGTTACGCTGAGAACGCCCAGCTTCACTTTGCCCCATCGCATTGTAGAAAACATCAATGGCCCGGACATGAACGCAGCCGAATCGATTGGCAGGGTAGATTCTCCTCTTTTGTCTTTTGCGTCACGGATGTGCGTTGGTGCTTCATTTTCGAAAACTTTACCTGAAATCGATTCGCCGATTGGGATACGCGTCTTTGCGACGATGTCTTGCGGAACGCCACACGCAGCTGCAATGTATAAATATTCGTTTGTGTCATTTGGCATCATTATCGAGACACGCTCACATCTAAGCCGCTGTGCTGACGTTTCTACTATGTGTCCAAGACATTTTTCCAGGCTGTCCAGCGGAGATAATTCTTTCAGGAATTCGTGCTGCTGAGCAAGTTCCTTGTGGAGCTGAGCTAATTGATGGCGGGTCCTGGCTTTTTCATTATTGCTGTGAGAATTAATGACCAAAAGCAGGACAATCGTCACAACAGCCGTCATTACAAAGACGCTTTTTGCGACTGGCCCGCCGATAATCCAGGCAAGAAAACCCATCTGAATGGTCATGAGCGTAAGGAAAAAGCCAGCCTTAAAAGTGGGGCAGCTGGATATTCCAGCAAGCTCGCAGTTATTGCACCTGGCAAATGGCAGTATTCTCAAGTGTTTGCAAAAGATGCACTTGCGATTGACGTTTAAGGCGGTTCCTTCTTTTGTAAGGCTATTGCTTTTTCTCATTTTTCCACCCGGTGTTCTTTGCGTCCCAACCCGAAAAAAGCATATGGTTAATCTATTTAATTAACTTCGGCTGTTTGGGAGAGGGTATTAATTATGGGGAAGAACTTAATTTAAGAAAAAAATAAGGTCTTGCAGGAGGGGGGTAGCAAGGGTTTGGGCGGTAACGGCAGAATAAAACATCCAGGCTGGGATATGTCGCCAACCCGGATGAAGTTTTGTTGCAATTTGTTGCAATAAGGCTGTCGAACGCAGGTTTTACGACTTGGCAGTTTCTTTGGCAGCCTTTTTTCCAGAAGCTTTGCCAGAAATTTTAGCAGCCAGTCTTGCCTCACGGCGGGCACGTTCTTTTGTCTTGCGTGCAGAGTTCTTCTTACGAGTAACAATCTGCTTTGCGCGACGTCCATCAAGTCTGTCTCTTCGCTGTCCCATTGGACTTCCTTTCGGCAACAAAATCTTAAATCGAGGCGGAGATTGTAAGAACGCTTCGCACCTTTTGCAAGCCTTAAGATGGCCAAAGCTGCCCAAAACTGCCCAATTCTGCCCGAATCTACCCGATTCTGCCCGAATCTGCCCAGTTCTGCCCGATTCTGCCCAAATGTGCCCAATTCTGCCCAAAACTGACAAATTGCTAAATGGCATAAGTATTAGCTAGACAAATTGTTAGCTCAAATGGCGTGTATTAAATTGTCAAAAAACTAAAAATATGGAAAAATCCGGAAGGCACAACCCTTCCATATATACCCGCCCAAGCCGGCACTTTCCGCGCAAAGCGGTAACGAAAAATTTGGGCAGAGCAGCTAAACCCAAGCCAGGCCGGGAAAAGAAATTTTTGGGATTTTCAGAAGGGGAATAGGATGAGCATGCCCGCCCTATTAACTATTTATATTTCGAAACAAACCGAATAAAGTTTTTAGGATCAATAATAACGCAACCATTATTTGTTTTGTAAGCGGAAGCGAAAAGTAGATTCCGCATTTCTTGGGGGGACAGATCTGGACGAATTTGCCATCCAAGTGAAAGCACTCCTGCTGTGTAAGGAATTGCCCAGCTTAGTCCACCACGGCCACAATACTGATATATAAAATCGTCTTTTTCATATTGTTCGCTTGTTGTTCGTGGGGCTGTAGGAGCAAGAATGCGATTAGGATACGACCTCGACTTTAGCCCTCTAAACCCGGGCTTACATTTGGTTATATTTTCCGGGTCGCGTCGGTCATACCAACAAAGGCCAATGAAACCTCGATGATTTGTGCAGTCAAGAACAAGAATCCCGTCTTTTTCGGCTCGGGCACAGGCTTTGTCCCACATTTTCTTGTTTTTTTCAAAAGGGGACATAAGACCAGATGGTGCAGCTGAGACTGACACAACTCGGATTTTATTCTTTTTTGGCAAGTTTTTATTCTTTTCGATTATCCAATCGAGAGCTAATGCATAATAGTATGTATCCTTCGTCCAGGAAGGTGCCGCAACGTAATAAAGTTTCGCATCTGGGGCTGTGCCGCAGTTGACACCGACCAAAAGACTTGCAACAGCTGGGCCATGCATACTGCCTTCAGTTCCGCAACCTACATCGTGATATGAAACTATATTTTTCGCAAATTCCGGATTGTTAACAAACAGAGGCTGGTCGATTATAGCGACACTTATCCCTTTACCAGTAATGCCTTTTTTATGGAGCTCACGGATACCTAATCCCGGATTCATTGCGTTTCGCAATATTGTTTGTGGATCTTCATTTTTTGGCATATTTGAGGCAGTTGGCCATATTGTTTTTTCATTAAACCGCAAAGAAAAAGTTAGATTTGATTTCTTTGAAAGGTTGAGAGCACTCAAATCTTTCCAACGCACATCATCAAATTGCTTAACAGATTTGATGGGTCGTACTTTTCTAAACGAACCACGCGAAGCTTTGTAATCATTACCACGAGTTTTGTATTCATTACCGCTAGTGATATACAGACCATTTACAAAATAGTTTTGAAAAAAAAGACGAATATTCTGGTCGGGGCAGGAATAGTAGCAATAACCCTTCTTTCCATCGATTTCTTTGTAAAGTATTCCAGGCTTCCACCCATTTGGTTTTCCTTCAATAGTATTTTGGGGCTGTCCTAGAATTTCAAGAGCGTCTTCAAGTGAAGAACCAACTTGGAGCTCGCCATTAAAAATGTAGCCTGGTTTATGAAAACGAAGTTCCACTACTCGATGGCCACTCATTACCACAACAAAATTATTAGGATAAACAGCGCAATAGGTTGAAGGCAGATTGTCTTTTCTGAAAGTTTTGTTTCCCCAAGCATATTTTAATGGTTCCCCAAAGATGCGAATAACATCATCAAATTTTGCTGTCTTTATCTTTAGTTCGGAGACTTTGTCCGTGAGTTCTGACCCGCTGTTATTTTCTCCAGCCTTTAAATTATTAAAATCAGGAATCCAATTAATGGCTAAGAGAACTGTTGCCAAGCACAATATTTGATATCGAGTCATAATATTTCCTTTTGCAACTTCATTTGCACTGGAGTGTCGTATTTGGCATAAAGTTTAACAATAACGTATTACTAATTAATTAGGCTAAAATGGGAGGGGTTGTCAAGCCGGATTTCTAAATAAATAGTATTTTAAGAGGGGAAGAGGGCAATTCGTTCTGGCATGCCCGCCCTTCAAACTTAGTTTGTCGATTTTTTTGCCAAATCTCTTGATAAATCTTTTATTAAAAAATCTTCCAGAATTTCTGAGGCGTCTTTGACCATTTTGGGGCAAACGGTTTTGAAGAGGTTTCCCTTTTTGGCCATCTCCATACCATCGGCAGTAGAGATATCACAGCCGAGAAGGTCCTTACATTGGGCTGATTTGTTGCGGGCCTGAAATTTTCCAATGAACTTTTCCGCCAGTTTATAGGAAGCGGCCTTTTGCTTGGGTGTGAACTTGGCGTCTTTGCCGCAGTGCAGGCCAATTACCATCAATGCCCCGGTAACGGCTCCGCAGGTTCGGCCGGTATGGCCCATGCCGCCGCCGAAAGGAGCGGCCAATTTCAAGGCCAGGTCCGTATCAAGCCCAAAATCCGCACCGAAAGTGGAAAGGATTGCCTGAGAACAATTCTGCCCCGAATTAAATGCCTTTACCGCCAGAAATTTTCTTTCCATCTTTTTCTCCCCTTGATGTATATGTCCCTAACAATATATCCTTTTCGGGTAGGATATGACACCCAACTGTTTCGGGTTTCATAAATTTAGTGCAAAGGCGGAAATGGAATATCTCTGGGCGATATTGTTGCTGATAGTAAATGCCGGCGGGCTGGTGCTGACCGTTTTCATGCTGCCGGGCAATTGGCTGATGGTAACGGCTACCGTTTTGCTGGCGTGGTACAGGGCTGACGATGAGATGTTCAGTATCTGGACGCTGGCAGCTGTCGTTACACTTGCGATTATTGGAGAGCTGCTGGAATTTCTGGCTTCTGCCCTGGGCGTGAAGGGCTCTGGCGGCAGCAGGTGGAGCAGCGTATTCGCCATTGTCGGGGGTATCTGCGGGGCGGTTGTATGCACGTTCGTTATTCCGATTCCCATCCTCGGCACGCTCATTGGCGTATGCGGCGGGGCGTTTGTTGGGGCGTCGCTGTCGGAAGCTTCAGCCGGCAACGGCCATCGGCATTCGGCACGAATCGGCTTTGCAGCTGGGGCGGGCAGCTTTCTGGGGATAATATCGAAATTGGTCATCGGCATAATCATCTGGCTGGTGGTAGCGGTCGCTGCCTTCTGGCCGTAATTTTTTCAAATTTCCAGCTCGTATCGGGTATGTAACTCCTTCCAATTACTTCTCTAAAGAAAAGCGGCTGGTTATGGCGATAAAACAGAAATAGCTCGGGGAAGATTATTCGACCCCTCAGGCAGTTTACGCGCCCAGGGATGGGCGAAATTGACGTATGCAAACGGAAAGGATACTATGCCTGACGGCATGAGAAGCGAAAACCCAATCACCGAATCCCAGGCAGACAAGTGCGGCTGTTACGCCGGCTGCCGGATACACCTCATCGGTGTCGGCGGTACGGGGATGCGGGCGCTTGCGGCTATGCTTCTCGACCATGGTTCGATAGTCAGCGGTTCGGACAATGCCGAAAGCGGCACAATAGAGCGGCTGAGGGAGCAGGGTGCGGTGGTGCACATCGGCCAGCGCAGCCAGAACGTTCCGGCCGATTGTGACATGGTGGTCTATTCAGCCGCGGTCAACGAGCAGAACCCCGAACTCATCGCAGCAAGGCAAAACGGAGCTACGGTGCTGAAGTACAGCCAGATGCTCGGCAGTCTGATGGCTGAGCGGACGGGCATTGCCATAGCGGGCACGCACGGAAAGAGCACGACGACGGCGATGGTGGCTTATACGCTGCAGGCTGCTGGGGTAGACCCGAGCTTTGTCGTCGGAGCCACCGTCGAGCAACTCGGCGGGCCAAGCGGTGTCGGTAGCGGCAAGCACTTCGTAGCCGAGGCCTGCGAGTTCGACAGGAGCTTTTTGAACCTTAGCCCGCATCTTGCGACGATTCTGAACATAGACGAGGATCACCTCGACTGCTACAAGGATATTGGGGACATTGTCGAGGCCTTCCGCGCATTTAGCGGCCTCGTGCCGGCTGAGGGCGTCATTATCGCCAACGGCGAAGACCGCTATGTCGCAGAGGCGGTCGCCTCGACCAGTAGCGAGGTGCAGACTTTCGGCCTGGACGAAAAGTGCAACTGGCGCGGGGTAAACCTCCAGGCCAATCGCGGCAAGTTCGATGTCGATGTCCTCTTCAACGGTCAGGACTTTTGCAAACTGGCCGTGCCGCTGCCGGGCCTGCATAATGTCTATAATTCGCTGGCGGCAACGGCGATTCTTTATCACGCCGGACTGGATGCCCAGAAGATAGCGGATAATCTCGCGAGCTTCCGCGGTGCCCACAGGCGGATGACTCTCAAGGCACAGATCGATGGTGTTACTGTCCTTGACGATTACGCGCATCACCCAACCGAGATACAGGCGACGCTAAAGGCCATCCGCGAACACTATCAGCCCAAGCGGTTGATTTGTGTATTTCAGCCGCACCAACATAGCCGCACGCGGTTTTTGCTGAAGGACTTCGCCCGCTGTTTCGGCTCGGCTGATGAAGTTATCGTTCCGGATATTTATTTTGTGCGGGACAGTATCAGAGAGAAAGATTACATTTCATCTCAGGATTTGGTTGCCCAGATTCGCCTCAACGGCGGGGCGGCTATTTATCTTGAGAAGCTGGATGATATCGTCAGCCACATGGAGCACGGGCTTCGTGGTGGTGATTTGGTTGTTACGATGGGGGCTGGAAACATTTGGGAAGTGGCCGATGAAATTGTTTGCTGGCTTAGAGAAAATAGTTAGAAGCGAAGAACCACTGGCGAAGTACACGTGGTTTGAAATAGGCGGCGCTGCTACTTATTTCATAGAACCGCGGAACGTCGACGAACTCGCAGACGTGGTCAAACGCTGCAGCGAGAACGAGATCCCGATTTATGTGCTTGGCCATGGCGCGAATCTGCTTGTCGATGATGCAGGCGTCAAAGGAGCTGTGATACGCCTATCTCAGGATGAGTTCACGCAGGTGCAGCTCATTGAAGAAGGTGTAAAAGCCGGCGCCGGTGCGGACATGGGCAAGCTGGTGTTACGCTGCGTGCGTGAGGGCTTGTCCGGAATGGAATGTCTTACCGGCATTCCGGGAACTGTCGGCGGTAGCGTTAAGATGAATGCCGGCGGGTCGTTCGGCGATATCGGCAGTGTTATCGAGTCGGTCGAAGTCATGAGCGACCACGGCGAGATATTCACACGTCATAAGGACGATTTGGCTTTCGAGTACCGATCGACCAATATTTCTTCAAAATTTATCCTCTCAGCCCAGTTCAACCTGAGCGAAGATGACCCGCATAGAATCCTCAAGCAGGTTAAGCAGATATGGATCTACAAGAAAAACACCCAGCCGCTGGCACGGCGTAATGCGGGTTGCGTTTTCAAGAATCCGCGAGGCCTCTCGGCTGGTGCGCTTATCGACCGGGCCGGCCTGAAGGGTAAAAGCGTCGGCGGGGCACACGTCTCGCAGAAGCACGCGAACTTTATCCTGACCGAACCCGGAGCCAAGGCGTCTGACGTGCTGAAGCTTATCAATCTTATTCGTGAGACCGTTTACAAGACGGCTGAAGTTTATCTGGAGCTCGAGATAGAAGTCTGGTGATTTATGGATGAACTAGCTGCCAGGGAAGGCGACGTTGCAGGTCAATTCAAGACCGAACAACAGCTCGATATTACCGTGCTGATGGGCGGGCCTTCTACGGAGCGGGAGGTTTCGTTCATGAGCGGTTCGGCTATCGCTGACGCGCTCGAACGCGTCGGGCATAAGATTACGCGGGCCGACATCTCTCCCGAAGACTTATCCGCATTAGACCGAGACTTGTTGGACGTTGTTTTTATCGCTCTCCACGGCGATTTTGGTGAATCCGGGGAGGTCCAGGCAGCCTGCGAAGCTCGTGGCCTTCGCTATACCGGCTCTTGCCCGCATGCCAGCCAGTTAGCCATGGACAAGGCTGCATCAAAGCAGGCGTTCAGGAAGGCCGGCCTTTACACTCCCGACTGGATGATTATCGAAGAATTTCACACTCCCGAGCAGGTGTCTAAATGGGTTTCTGAAATTATTCCGCCGGTCGTAGTCAAGCCGGTCGATGGCGGTTCGAGCATAGATGTAGTAATCGCTCAAAATGAAGACCAGCGTGATAAGGCCATGGACGAGCTTTTGGATAAATACGGCCGCGTCATGCTCGAGGGTTTCGTCGAAGGCAAGGAATTCACTGTAAGCGTCCTGGGCGATAAAGCACTGCCTGTTATCGAGATTGTCCCGGCTAGCAGTTTTTACGATTACACAGCCAAGTATGCGGACGATGCGGGTACTCAATACGTTTTCGATAACGGCCTGAATGAAAGGCAGATTCGCGATCTGGAGGCTACTTCGCTTGAAGCACACAGGTGCCTGGGCTGTCGGGATATGTCTCGAGTCGATTTAATTATGGATAGCCGGCGGCTGTTTCAGGTTCTCGAAATAAATACGATTCCGGGTTTTACCAGTCATTCGCTGTTGCCCATGGCTGCCAAAAAGGCCGGCATGAGCTTTGAGGGGCTTGTCGACGGGTTGGTGGCGATGGCCATGCGGCGTTGAATTGAGTTTGACTGAAAGGTTTAAAGAAGTATGAGTCGCAAATCGAAAAATAAAAAAGCAAAGCAAACTAATAAGTTGTTCGATTCAATTTCAGCCGAAAGGCGAAGCTCGTTGAAGCGCGGCCTGGGTAAGCTATTCTTTGCGGCAATCATGATTGGCGGGATAGTTGTCGGCATGAAACTTCTCGAACAAAGCGTCGTGAAAACCCGAGCCCTCAACAAAGATGTTTCTTCCGTCAACGTGGTTCTTACCGAACGGCCGTCCTGGATGCCGGTGAGCCTGGCTCGAAAAATCAACGAATCGCTGGTTCCGGATCTGTCTCAGTGCGGCGGTGATCTCTCCGGCAGTGTTTATGAATTAGCTGAGCAAAATCCGTGGATAAGGGAAATTGTCCGCGTTGAGAAAAAGAAAACACCCAATACGAATGTCGCGATTATTGAAGTTGCGGCAAAATTCCGCAGGCCAATCGCAAAGGTCGATGGTAGCTGGGGCGATAACTATGTGGACTGCGAAGGCGTGCTGCTGCCCAGCCATGAGATTCCGCAATGGGTTGTTTCTTTTGAAGATTCTCAAGGCAATGTGCGACAGGCGTGTTACCTTGAATATACTGAGATTCCCGTCCGCTACGGCGAGTTCGCATTTGGGATACACTATTTCAACATTCAAGGCGTTATCGCCCAAAAGCCCGACTTTGGACAAATCTGGTCCAGTGAAGCTCTGCAGGATGGCTTGAAGCTTATCGAGCTTGTCCGGACCAAACCTTACGCCGAGCAGATTACAGTGATAGATGTCCGCAACAGCAACGGCCGGATTAATAAAAACGAGCCGTACCTGCGCATGTATGCCCAGATAGGCCGCACCAAGCCGACGGATATTCGCTTTGGCAGGTTCCCAGCACCCGGTGGCGGAGACTATGTCGTTTCGCCTGAGCGAAAGATGTCGTACCTGGACGCCTATTTCACCGACCACGGCAGAGTCGCCGGCCTGAACAGCTATATCGACCTGCGCTACGACGAACTGCACGTGAGCCTTAATTAGGCCTGGTCAGTTTTGAAAATCCAGCGGGGCTTGATAGAATGGCATTTCTGTTAATTCAAATTTTCTCAGGCAACAAGATTCGTGCGAAAGGATATAAAGATGGAATGTAAGAAAGAGCAGAACCTCGAAAATTGCACCTGCACATATACCTCATGCAGCCGAAGGGGTGCCTGCTGCGACTGCCTGCAATATCACCTCGCCAGCAAGCAACTTCCCGGCTGCTGCTTCCCGCCCGAAGCCGAAGCGACATACGACCGCAGCTTCGAAAACTTTGCAAAGGCATGGAAGCTTTAAAAAATATTTTTAAAAGTTATTGACGCTAAACAATTAGTAGTCTATTAGTATTACACAATGAATAATTTTGCGACCCAAATTCCGTTTAAGCGTAACGCAGCCATGGGCATGTCTGTATGCCTTTGGACTATTACGTATGCGCTAAGCGAAAGGAACGGGCCGCGATAACGCGTTTACAATTTCACGAATTTTTCCAAGCCCGTTCCAAGTGAGCGGGCTTTTTTTGTGGGTTAAGTTTCAATGAAAGGGGAACTAATCATGAGCAAAATATACGATGTCAACTGGGTTAAACAATTCTACGACCAATATGGTGAGAAAGAATGGGAGCGGCTTGTTCAAGGTCCAGAAAATGAGGTCAAACTCTATATTCATCGCCATTACTTGGAGAAGTATGTTAACTCTGGAGCCCGTGTCTTGGAAATTGGCCCGGGACCGGGACGTTTTACACAGATTCTGGTCGAGCTTGGGGCAATCGTAACAGCTGTAGATATATCTACAGCGCAGTTGGAACTCAATCGGAGAAAGGCGGTTGAACATGGTTTCGAGCATGGTGTTGAACAGTATTATCAGCTTGACATATGTGACATGAGCGTTCTGGAGGATGGAGCGTTTGACTTTATTGTTTGTTATGGCGGTCCATTGAGTTATGTCTTCGAAAAAGCTGGACAGGCGCTCGCTGAGTGTGGTCGGATTCTAAAACCAAATGGACTTGCCTTGTTCAGTGTGATGTCCATGTGGGGCACGGTTCATAAGTATCTGGATGGAGTTCTCAAGCTTCCAGTGGAGGTTAACAGGGCGATTGTTGCTACGGGGGACCTGTGCCCGGCCAATAACCCTGAGAATGAGCACAACTGCCGCATGTACAGGCCCGACCAATTGCGAAAACTTCTCGAGAGCGAAGGTTTTGAGGTACTGGACATGTCGGCCTCCAACTGTCTGTCTACCGTGTGGGGCGAAAGACTGGATGAGGTAAGAAAAGATCCCGTCCAGTGGCAGCAACTTCTCGAACTCGAGCTTGCTGCATGCCACGAGCCGGGCTGTCTGGACATGGGTACGCATACGATTGCAGTTGCAAAGAAAGGGAATTGAGGAATGAGTAAAACAATACCGTGGTACGAAACGTTTTTTGATGGCTTGTATGGGCACGTTCTTGCCGGGCATTTTGATAGTGCGCGAACGCTTGAGGAAGCCAAGATCATCAAAAAGGTGCTGAAGCTTCGAAAAGGCCAGCGTGTTTTGGACTGTCCATGTGGGATGGGCCGTATAACATTTGCGTTGGCGAAATTGGGGTTGGATGTTACCGGTGTTGACCTGACGGCTTCCTATATTCGCCGTGCACGAAAACACGCTAAGACGGAAGGGCTTGATATTTCATTCGTCCGTTCAGATATGCGTGAGCTTTCTTTTGAAGGTGAATTTGATGCTGTCGTCAATTGGTTTACCAGCTTCGGATATTTTAATGAAGCGGGCAATATCGCCACAGCTAAAGCTGCATTTAAGGCACTGAAACCGGGCGCAAAGTTTCTGATAGAAATGTTGAATAAATCCTGGTTGATTCCCCGTTTTACGCCAAAGGGTGACGATGAAATCAACGGTGTTCGTATACTCAGGCGATCGCAATGGGATACAAAGGGCGATCGCGTCTTGAATACGTGGACTATGTCCAAGGGTAAGAAGGTAGAGGTACACCGTTTTTCACACTATCTCTACAACGCGGCTGAAATGCGATCATTACTTAGTAAAGCGGGATTTCGGAATATTGAGTTTTTCGGTTGTTCTCCGTTGGGCCGGTTGACACGCCATTCAAAGAGATTGATTGCTGTTGCACAAAAGCCTGAAAATTAAAAAGCTTCTTAGTTTTCATTGTTAAACAAAGTCGATTCTTCCTGCTGTTTTGGTGGCGTAATTTTCAGGTGTTCGTATGCCTTGATTGTTGCCAGTCGGCCGCGGCGGGTGCGGGCTAGCAGGCCTATCTGGAGCAGATAAGGTTCGACTACATCAACTAGCGTATCTGTCTCTTCGCCAAGTGTAGCTGCGACAGCTTCGATGCCAACCGGGCCGCCCTTGTAAACCCCCATAATCGTTTTCAGGAATCGCCTGTCGAGTTCATCCAGTCCAAGTTCGTCGATGCCCTCGAGGTCGAGCGCAGCGGATACCGAGTCAGTCGTCAATTTGCCGTTGCCCTTGACCTGCGCGTAATCGCGGCAGCGTCGCAGCAGGCGGTTGGCTATTCGCGGCGTGCCTCGCGCACGGTCAGCGAGCATTGTCAGGCCGCTGTCGTCAAAATCTATCTTCAACATGTCAGCCGACATCTTGGCCCGTAGAAGCAAATCCTCCATCGACCAGTATTCCAGATGGTGGTTAATTCCAAAGCGTGTCCGAAGCGGTGGCGAAAGCAAACCAGCCCTCGTTGTAGCACCGATAAGAGTAAACGGCTTGAGCGGAAGATTTATCGTCCTACTGTGCATGCCGGAATCGACGACAAAGTCCACCTTGTAATCTTCCATGGCTGGGTAGATATACTCCTCGACAGCCGGTGTGAGGCGGTGGATTTCGTCTATGAACAAAACGTCCCGGTCTTCGAGGTTTGTCAGAATTCCGATAAGGTCGCTCGGCCGCGTTAGTGCCGGGCCGGAGGTTACCCGGATAGTGCTGCCCATCTCATGTGCGATGACATAGGCAAGCGTTGTCTTGCCGAGCCCCGGCGGGCCATGGAGAAGGACGTGTTCCATCGGCTCTTCACGTTTGCAGGCTGCGGCGATGCTTATACGCAGCTTTTCCATCAGGTCGCCGCTGCCGATGCAGTCGTCAAGCGTTAGCGGCCGCAACGCCACGTTGAATTTTTCGTCCTCGACACCGTTGGATTCGTTCGAAATTATTTTTTCTCTAGCCATGTTTTAGATGCTTCCGGCCTTCAGTTTATAAGCCTGCTGAATTATTTCTTCAGGCGAGTCAATATCCGGCGCGACAGCCAATACTCTCTGCACCAGAGCCATGGCGTCGGCTCGCCGTTCTCCCAGTTGGACAAGAACGGAAATCGCTTCCTCCCCAGCGGCAGGAAGCTCGACCTCGGCCTGGCCGGCCATCTCGCCAGCGAAGGCGTCGACCTTGCCATTGAGTTCGGCGATTATCTGCTCAGCCGTTCGCTTGCCGATTTCCGGCAGGGCCGTAAGAGATTTCACGTCTTTAGCCTGGATGGCTCCGGCTACTTCCGCCACAGGTCTAATCAGGGCTCGCAATGCCTTGCGAATACCGACACCCTTGACGGTAATGAAAACGCGGAAAAAATCGCGGTCGGAGTCATTGATAAAGCCGATAAGCTTCGGCGCCTGGGTTCCGTGGGAAGGGTCGCCCTCGAAATAGTGGATGGTATGCAGGACGATGTCCTGGCCGATACGGCGGGAAAGTCGCTCGGAGTCGCAGGCAGCCAGACGCACTTCGTACCAGAGCCCGTCGCCAGTGTCGATCAGGGCACAGTCGGATGAAACTTCCTCAAGTCTTCCTGCTATTCTCGCAATCATTAGTTCACAGATTACACGGATAAAATTCTATTTCCAGCACAAAGGGCGATAGCGATGGCGTCGGCTACGTCGGCCGGTTCGGGTGGCTCGGTTAGTTTGCAGACCGACTGGACCGCTAATTGCATTTGTCGCTTCGAAGCATGGCCGTTGCCGGTCAGGCTCTTTTTCACTTTCGTAGCCGGCAGGTCGTGCAGTTCAAGGCCAGCGTTCTGGCAGGCCAGTAGGATTATCCCACGCGCATGTCCTATCAGGATGGCTGTTCGCGGGTGCTTATAATGTGCGTAAAGCTGCTCGACGGCAGCTGCCTGGGGCTTGAGTTCTTCAATGGTTTCGCAAAGGTCCTTATACAGCAGGGCTATTCTTTCGGCCATAGGGGCCTTGGGATTTGTCTTGAGGGCACCGGCTTCGAGGATTTTCGGCTCCCCGTTGCCGAAATCGAGCACAGCATAGCCGGTGATGTTCAAGCCCGGGTCGATTCCCAGTACGCGATATGTGGACTTCCCTGTCCTTGCCATGGCCTAATGATAATGCTCCAAGGTCCAAACCTCCACTCACTTTTTGACGCCCAGGTAGAGAATGCCCCCAATTTTGAGCGAATTGAAAAGCCCATCGGTAAGCAGGGCGATCTTGCCCGGGAAACTGTCAGCGTATTTAACTCTCCATCGGCCGGTAATTAACGAGCTTTTCTCAAAGCCCACCTTGTGAGCGAGGAGGCCAAGCGTTTTCGGACTGTAATAGCCCCAATGCCATTTGATTATCCCAGCTGGCGGGCGAACGAACCATTTAATGCCCGTGAATCGCCAGGTGAGAAAGTGCGGGGCGTTAATCGATGGCACTTCGATAACAATCAGGCCGCCGGGCTTGAGATGAAACTTCGCGGTTTCCAGCGCCTCAAGCGGATTTCTCAGATGTTCGAGTACCTGGATAAATGTTATAACGTCGAAGGAGTTTTCCTCAAATCTGGATTTATCGTAGCAGTCGCAGGCTACTGTCGCGTCCGTTTTCTCGGCGGCATATTTTGAAAGCTGCTTGCTTGGTTCTATGCCATAGCAGTCGAAGTTTTCTTTGCATAGATTCAGGAATTGGCCATCGCCGCAGCCGACGTCGAGAAGTTTGCCCGTTGGTTTTGCTTTTAATATTCGGTCCCGGATATCAGCCAGTGCCCTTTGGCGCTTGGGGTACATGAACTCTTTGCCCTCATCGAGAAAAGACAGACCATAGGCGTCATCGTAATTTTCGATTCCTTCTTGGCCGGCAGCTTGAAATGCAAATCCACAGTTTTTGCACCGGAGAAGTTTAAGGTAGCCGTCGAAAAAAAGACGAAATGATTGTGGATTACATTGGCCGCAAACTGCGCATTTTTCCGGAGATGTGCCTTCGGCCATCAATTTCGCTCCATCAAATATTTTTGGCATTCTTATATCTGCTGCCAGGTCGTTCCTTCGGGCGAGTCTTTCAGCTCGATGCCTTTTTCCTTCAGTTCATCGCGGATTTTGTCGGAAATGGCAAAGTCCTTTGCCTTACGGGCGGCATTGCGCTGTTCGATGAGTTGAAGGATTTCCTCTTCGGATATCGCCAGGGCCTGCTCCTGGAAATCCTTGATTCCCAGGCCAAGAATCTCATCCATCGCCAGCAATGTTGCGTAAACTTCTCCCGGGCTTTCAGCGTCTTCTGTTGTGTCTTTTAAAAGTCCCCACATGGCAGCCAGACTGCGCGGCATGTTAAGGTCATCACGGGCTGCCTCGTTAAATGTATCCAGCCATTTCTTGATCGGCTTATCGTTTTCGTCGAATTCCTTCTTGAGTGGAAGAGCTGCGGCTTTTAAATTCTTGACGGCATTAGCAGCAGCGTCCATTCCATCCCAGGTGAATGCGAGTTGCTGACGGTAATGCGCGTTTAGCAGGAAGTACCTATACGCCAGCGGGTCGTAGCCTCGCTCGATGAGCCTGTCAACTGTCAGGAATTCCCCGCTGGATTTGGACATTCTGGCGTCTTCATCTCCTTCACGGTGGAAGGTCAGGAATTCGCCGTGAATCCAGTAGTTTACCCACTGATGGCCGAGGGCGCATTCCGCCTGGGCTATCTCGTTTGTGTGATGAATCGTAATGTGGTCGATTCCTCCGCAGTGAATATCCAGGTATTCACCGAGATATCTAATAGCCATCGCGGAACATTCGATATGCCAACCCGGGAATCCTACACCCCACGGGCTGTCCCATTCCATAAGACGCTTCTGGTCTTTTGGCGAGAATTTCCACAGTGCGAAATCGGTTGGGTTTTTCTTGCCGGCAGTCATCTCAATCCGGGCGCCAGCTTTTAGCCCTTCAATATCCAGCCTTGCGAGCTTGCCGTAATCAGGAAGTTTCGACGTATCGAAATAAACGCCGTCTTCAATGTTGTAAGTGAAACCCTTTTCCTCGAGCGTCTTGACCAGATCGATTTGTTCCTTGATGTGGTCAGTCGCTTTGCACCAGATATCCGGTTCAAGGATGTTCAGATGTTTTAGGTCATTCCAAAATGCCTGCCAGTAAAAGTCAGCCAGGTCCCAGACGCTTTTGTGCTCACGCTCAGCCGCGATGGCCATCTTATCTTCGCCCTCGTCGGAGTCGCTTACCAGGTGGCCGACGTCGGTGACGTTCATGACATGTTTGACTTCGTAGCCGCAGCTGCGCAGGACTCGCCTGAGGATATCTTCGAAGACATATGTCCTGAGATTGCCGATGTGGGCAAAGTTGTAGACGGTCGGTCCGCATGTGTAGAGTCCGACCTTGCCGGCTTCGACGGGCTTGAATTCTTCTTTCGATCTTGTGAGTGAGTTATATAGCTTTACTGACATCTTAATGTTTTGCCTGATTATGCCAAAAATTATGCTAAAAGTACTCCGGCCATGGCAGCGATGCCTTCGCCTCGGCCTATGAAACCCATATTCTCGTTGGTCTTCGCCTTTACGTTCACAACATTGGCATCTACCCCGAGCAATTCTGCAATTCTTTCCTGCATCTGCCTCTTGTATGGCCCGAGTTTTGGCTGCTGAGCTATTACTGTCACGTCGCAGTTAGCTACACTGTAACCATCTTTTTCCGCAAGGCTTACGGCGTGAGAGAGAAACTGGCTGCTGTCGGCACCTTCCCACTTCGGGTCAGTGTCCGGGAAAAGCTCGCCTATATCGCCTGCTGCAATCGCGCCGAGAATGGCATCGGTTATGGCGTGCAAGACTGCATCGGCGTCGCTATGACCGGCCAGTCCTGCCTTGTGGGGTATCTTTACTCCGCCAAGAACCAAATCTCTGCCAAGCTCGAAGCGGTGAGAATCGTAACCAAATCCTATTCTTTGCATGGCAAAAGGTTATAAAAAAAACGCTGCATAAACAAGCCCGGATAAAACAAACTCGTTAATAAAGCTGGCCGCCCTAAGGTCCGATACAGTATTGGGATCGGGATTTATGAAGATATTTTGTTTGAAAAAAATACTGATTAACCACTTTGCAGGTTCAGGAAGTAAAAAAATGGAGATGCCACGAGGCCAAAAAGCTTGCAATGGGGGCCAAGGGTCACAGCCATTGGAGGACCTGCGTATCCTATTGGTTGAGGACGGCATCGACAATCAAGTCCTCATAAAGACAATTCTGAAAAATTCCGGCGCTGAGGTTTGCTTAGCCGAAAATGGTAAAATCGCCATTGAAAAGGCTTCCATGGAGCAATTCGACATTATCCTGATGGATATGCAGATGCCCGAGATGGACGGCTATGAAGCAACAAGGCTTTTGAGATCGGAAGGGTTCGAAAAGCCGATTCTCGCCTTAACCGCTAATACCTCACAGGATGACCAGGATAGTAGTATTAACGCTGGTTGCAATGACGTGATGACAAAACCCGTCAGAAAACAGAAGTTGATAGATGCTGTTTATAACTATGCTGTTGGTAATGGGACGGGAAGTGTTGAAGGCGTCGAGTCTGATTTTGCTGACGATCCGGATTTAGCTGAGGTAATAGAGGACTTCGTTTCCGGCCTTGATAGCCAACTCAAGGAAATGCGAGCTGCACTGAATAACAGTTGTTTCGATGAACTTAAACGCATGGCCCATCAGCTTAAAGGTGCTGGTGGGAGTTATGGATATCAGGGGATAACGGAAGCATCTCGGGGCTTGGAGGATGCTGCAAAGGCCCAGGATCACGAAGCTTCGAAGTTGGCGTTGAGCGAATTGGGGAAGATTTGCGGGGCTGTTGTTCGGGGGCGTAGGGGTGTTTTGTCCTCAAAAGGAGCCCTGAAGTGATGAAAGTATTAATCATAGACGATAGCCCCCAGGCCCTGAAAATTGCACAGGCCAGGCTTGCTAAGGAAAACCTAGATATTCTCTGTGCCCCTAATGGCAAAAAAGGTCTGAAAATGGCCCGAAGCTCCAGGCCGGATTTGATCCTGCTGGATATCGACATGCCTGAAATGTCCGGTTTTGAGATATGTCGCATGCTCAAGGCTGATGAGGAACTGTGCATCATACCAGTGATTTTTCTGACGGCATCCGATGACCAGGAGAATAAGGTTAAGGGTTTGGATATGGGAGCGGTAGATTACGTTACCAAACCTTTTGATGCTTTTGAGCTTCGCGCAAGAGTGCGAGCGGCACTGCGGACAAAGCACCTTCAGGATTTGCTGATTAAATATGCTCAGGTCGATCCGCTGACGGAATTATGGAATCGCCGTGCGCTTATGGAACGGCTGGCAAGGGAATGGTCGCGTGTTCAGCGTCATGGCGGAAAATTTTCTCTTATCATGGCTGATCTGGACGACTTCAAACATATTAATGACAATTACGGCCATGCCGTCGGTGATACTTTGCTTCAGGAAGTGGCCAGAGCTGTACGGGGCGAGTGCAGAAAGATTGATTTCCCGGCAAGGTATGGTGGTGAGGAGTTTACTGTTTTGGTACCGCAGCAGTCGCAAGATTCAGCTGCGAATCTTGCTGAAAGATGTCGGAATCAAATTGAAAAAATTGATATAGACCTCCACGGCAAAGATATCCAAATCTCTGCAAGTTTTGGCGTTGCCGATACCGACGATGTCTTTTCCAGCGAGGAACTGCTCAAAAAGGCTGACAAGGCCCTTTACAAAGCCAAGCGTAAAGGCAAAAACCGGGTTGAAAAAGCTAACGCAGATATCTCAAAAAAGGCTTCTTAAGAAGTTTTTTGAAAGTTTTTTGAGAAACATTTCATGATAATTGGGGGAGAGATGGTATGAATATGCTCCATGTCACAATCTTCGCAACATCTTTGGATACCATCAATTAGCTCGGAAGATGTTTTCCATCTCGGATGATTTAAAGTCACAATATTCTTTCCCCAAACTCGCCAAACTACCTAAGTTAACATTTTGCCTAAAGAAATTCTCCCACTATTCCCGAAATTAAACATGTTGCCTAATTTACCTAACTTAACAAAGGTAAAAAGGACAACAACTGGTTTTTAAAAGTTAATGAACTTTGCCTGAAAAAAGCGAACTCGGGCAAATGGCGGCAGGGACAGCCGCAATTAAATCATCCGGCTTCAATGGCAAGGATTGCCGTTTGGAGTGGAAAGAGGACGAAATAATGACAACCGCAGAAATCTTCAGACAGTATGTAGATCACCTTTTTGCTGGAAGACGTTGTGAAGCTCGTGAAGTAATCATGGCTGCACAGGACCGTGGTGTACCGGCCTCCAAACTTCTGAAGAACATTATATGGAAGGCCATGGAGCAGATAGAAAAACTTTATCGGGAAAACCAGATTTCCACTCTGGCTGAACACATGGCCACCAGAATTAACAGAATGCTTGCAGATCAGTTGCATGCGTTACTGGCACGCAAGCCGAAAAATGGCAAAAGGATCGTTATTTGCTGCGGTGATGGAGAGAATGAAGAATTAGGCGCCCAGATGGTTGCCGACCTTTTTGAGGCTGGCGGATGGAGTGTCTGGTTCATCGGTTCTGGTGTGGCAAAAGATGAAATTCTCCAATTTGCTGGCAAACTCAATCCTGACATTCTCTGCTTGTATGGTGCCAAACCTTCAGCCGTGCCTGGAATACGCAATCTAATTGAAACTATTCGGGAAGTTGGAGTCTGCGAAGAAATGCAGGTTCTTGTAACAGGCGGAGTTTTCAATAGGGCAGAAGGGCTCTGCGATGAAGTAAATGCAGACCTTTTCGCACCGGATGTGTCCAAGGCTATCAAGGTTGTTGAAGAACACCCGATCAGGGTACCCAAGGCTGACGTTCCCGAGCCCGGTCGTCGTCGTAAGAGAAAGAAGAAGGCCCAGTCCGCCAGTTCAGCAAAGAGCAAGAAAATGGCGATGAGCGCCTAGGATTTTTGAATAAAATTGAAAAAAGGGCCGCCTTGGGTTAATTAAAGGCGGTTCTTTTTTTATGGAAATAGCCCCATGTCGAAGCTAATCCGACCCTTGGACAAATTCGGATTATCGAGTATAAAAGAAGACTTTAATCGACATATTTGACCGAGCTTACAATAAGTTGAAAGCGAGAATATGAAAAATCCACAGTTAGTCGTAATGGCCGCTGGAATTGGCAGTCGCTATGGGGGCCTGAAGCAGGTAGACCCGGTAGGCCCGTCGGGTGAAATCGTAATCGATTATTCAATTCACGATGCCATTAAGGCCGGCTTTGATAAAGTCGTCTTTATCATACGCAAAGACATCGAAGAAACCTTCAGGGAAAAGATTGGCCGGCGGATAGAGGAAAAGATCGACACCGAGTATGTCTTCCAGGAACTCGATAAAATCCCTATGGGGTTTAAAGTGCCAGCCGAAAGAGTTAAGCCCTGGGGCACAGCCCACGCTCTGTTGTGCGCCAAAGACGCTATTGATGCGCCGTTTGCGGTTATTAATGCCGACGACTTTTACGGCGCATCTTCCTACAAAACGATCTTTGATTATCTGAAAAATGCCGACCTGTCTGGAGATGTTTACGATTTCTGCATGGTTAGCTTTATTCTGGAAAACACGATTACGGAGCATGGCTATGTTTCCAGGGGTGTTTGCAGCGCAACAGAAGATGGCTATTTGGCTGAAATAGTGGAGCGGACAAAAATTCAGAAATTTGGCGATATTGTCAAATTCACCGAAGACGGCGAAAACTGGGTTGAAATTGATCCAAGGAGCCTGGTTTCGATGAACTTGTGGGGCTTTACGCCGAGTTTACTCGATGAGTTTGAGCAAAGATTCCCGAAATTTCTCGAAGCCAACATTTCGAACCTAAAGTCCGAATTTTTCATCCCGACGGTAGTTAACGACTTGATGAGCGAAGGAAAAGCAAAGGTCAAGGTTTTGAAATCCGAGGAAAAATGGCTCGGTGTAACCTATCCCGAAGATAAGCCAATGGTCGTTGAGGCTGTTAATGCACTGGTTAGTAATGGTGTGTATAGCGAAAAGCTCTGGGGTTAGTCGAGGAGCTATGGAGTGAAATACGATCTTAATAAGATAATCGCAAAATTCCAAATTGAAGGAGATTTAAAAGAGGTAATGCCGTATGGCTCGGGCCATATCAATGATACCTTTGTCAGCATCTTCAAGACCGATAGCGGCCAGAAGCGTTTCGTACATCAGAGAATCAATCATTTCGTATTTAAACAGCCTGAACATTTGATGGAGAATATCGACCGCGTTACCAAACATCTTCGCCAAAAGATACAGCAAGCCGGTGGTGATCCTGACAGGGAAACCCTCAACCTTGTGCCCACGACCGACGGAGCATCCTTTTGCAGAGATGATGATGGGAATTACTGGCGGACCTATTTGTTTATCGAAGGCGCTCAGACATACGACATTGTTGAGAGTAACGATCAAATTTATAACGCATCGAAGGCCTTTGGCGAATTCCAAAAACTGATAAGTGATATGCCTGGAGAGCGGCTGCACGAGACGATCCCCAATTTCCACAATACCAAATGGCGTTTTGCTGTATTTAAAGAGGCCTTGGAAAAAGACCCCGAAAACCGCTCTGCATCTGTAAAGGATGAAATTGATTTTGTGCTGGAGCGTGAAGCAGTCGCATCTGTGATTGTCGACCTTATCGAGCAGGGAAAGACTCCTGAGCGGATTACTCACAATGATACAAAACTGAATAACGTGATGATCGATGATGAGACGGGGGAGGGCATTTGCGTTATCGATCTGGATACTGTGATGCCCGGCGTACCTATGTACGATTTTGGGGATTCTGCAAGGCTTGGGACAAATCCTGCGGCGGAGGACGAGAAAGACCTTTCGAAAGTTTGCATGGACATAGAAAAGTTTGATTGCCTGGCCAATGGGTATTTATCCACTGCAAAAGAATTTCTTACACCCATTGAAATTGAGCATTTGGCATTTTCGGCTAAGCTTATTACTTTTGAGATAGGCACACGTTTTCTTACTGACTATCTTTCAGGCGACGTATATTTCAAAATCCATCGGCCGGAACATAATCTTGACCGCTGTCGGACGCAGTTCAAAATGGTCACGGATATGGAAGAAAAAGCAGAGCAGATGGAGGCCATCATTGCAAAGTACTCAAAGTGACACGCTTGGGTTTAGCCGCCTTGACTAGTGCCATCCAGAGATGGATAATGCTGACTGAAAACATGCGGGCGTAATTCAGTGGTAGAATGCCAGCTTCCCAAGCTGGACGTCGGCGGTTCGAATCCGCTCGCCCGCTTTTTTTAATTTCACCCCAAACAGTAAGTCACGAGCTAATCAACTCTTTTAGGCACGACTCTCACTGAAGTTTGTACATAAAATGGGGGCAGGTCAACCTCTCAGAATGGCGGCTGTTAATCCAGCCAGAGATAACCAACAGCAAAAACTTCAATGGATCGACCATAACCTCAAGGATTGCAGCGAGGTGAAATCATATGAGATAGGCTGAAACCCGCGTTTTTAGGGAGTTTTAACGCCATTTATTAAAACGACTTAAATTCGGCCGACTTTTGGAGCCACACTATCGACACAGGCCCAAAAACACCGTGATAATATTTCAAATGAGAAAGATTATGGAAAAGAAAGGTAAAAAATGGTAGAAATCTATCATAATCTGAAAGGTTTTTATTATGGCCACTTATGAGGGTATTAATGATCGACAGGGTAAGGCGATGGAGTATATCGCTAAGAAAGGCTTTGTTTCTCTTTCGGAGCTTGGGGAATTTCTTGAAGTTTCCGAGAGCACAGCCCGACGGGATGTGGAGGCTCTAGTTGCCAAATCTCAGGTAGCTCGTACGCATGGCGGGGTAATTTGTACTCAGTATCGTGGAGGTTATCGCCTGGCTGCTTCTGAACGTGCTACATCCATGGCGGCTGAGAAACAGGTTATAGCACGTAATGTGGCTGGTCTCATAGATGATGGGCAAAGCGTGATTATTAATGGGGGCTCGACTTGTTGTTATGCTGCACAGTTGCTTTCAGGAAAGAGGTTGAACTTGGTCACTAATTGCCCCGAGATTGCCTCAATGCTTTCGACCGACATTGAAACTGAAGTTACTTTGCTTGGCGGGTATGTTTACCCACGAACTGGTGTTGCCTTGGGTACCACGGCGGAAAACCAGTTGGAAGGCATCCGTGCCTCAGTAGGAATATTGGGTTGTGCCAGTGTCAGCCAGGAAGGTGTTTTTAACGCCAATCAGATCATGGTTGATATGGACCGTAAAATAATACAAGCCGCTGAGAAAGTTATACTCCTTGCGGACCATTCCAAATTTGGCGTACCGGGTCTTATCAAGCAGTGTGATTTTGATGAGATTGACATGATAGTGACTGACAGTGGTGTCGATGAGAATTGGCTAAGATTGCTTGAATCGCTTTCGACAGAAATAATAGTCGCTTCTTGAAAAGGAAATATGAACTATGGCAGAAGTAAACCATTTTCTCGCAATAGACTTGGGTGCTGAAAGCGGCCGAGGGATAATCGCCACGCTTGAAGGTGACAAAATCTCGATGGAAGAAATTCGCCGTTGGCCCAACAAGCCCGTAACGATTGATAATACTTTGCATTGGAATTTCCCCTATCTGCTCAATGAAATACTCCAATCTTTACGTATTTGTGCCGAAAGAGGCGTAAAGCTTGAAAGCGTGGGGGTAGATACCTGGGGCGTGGACTTCGGGCTTCTCTGTAAAGATGAATTGCTGGGTAATCCCGTTCACTACCGAGATAAACGCACAAACAATATCCATGAATATTCCGACCCGATAATGAGTCGCGATGGTATTTTTGCAGAAACAGGTTACGAGCCATGGGCAATAAGTTCACTGTTTCAACTGGTATCCCTTAAGCGCGATAACTCACCCTTGATAGATAAGGCGGATACATTTCTGAACATGCCCGATTTATTCAATTTCTTCCTTACCGGCCGCAAAGCCAGCGAAAAATCGATAGCCAATACAACCAACCTGATGACCACTGATGGGCAATGGAGTAAGGAGATTATTTCACGTTTTGGCTTACCCGATGGAATGTTCAGTGAATTGATTGAACCGGGGACTGTATTGGGTGCTTTGCGACCAGAACTTGCGGAATCGACGGGTATAGGTGATGTTCCCGTTGTGGCTGTCTGCGGGCACGACACCTCTGTTGCACTTGCCGCCGTACCCGCAGAGGGCGATTACTGGGCGTTCCTTTCATGTGGGACGTGGAGCATTCTGGGTTGTTTGGTGGATGCTCCTGTTGTTACCCCGGAATGTCTCCAGCAGGGCTACACCAACGAATACACGTTGGGAGGTTGGTATCTGGCCAGAAACATTCTAGGCCTTTGGCTTGTGCAGGAACTTCGCAGAAAATGGGACACCTCCGAAGATCCCTGGGATTATGTTCGCATGACGGCCGAGGCCGCCCAGGCAACAAGGTTTGAAGGGTTGGTAAATGTCGCAGACGATAAGCTTCTCGCACCGAGCGACATGGAACAAACTCTCCAGAAAAATCTAAAGGCAAACAAAGAAGGTGAACCGAAAACTCGTGGGGAACTTGTGCGGTGTGTTCTGGAATCCCTGGCGTTGGAATATGCTTATGGGATGGACATTATATCCAAGCTTACAGGCAAACGGCGCGAGGCGCTTTATCTTGTCGGTGGTGGAATTGCCAACCAGCTGCTTTGCCAATTCACAGCCAATGCTTGCGGAATGGATGTCTTTGCCGGAGCCGACCAATGCACCGCTTTGGGCAACGCACTTTGCCAGGCCCGCGGGCTGGGAATTCTTAAAGATAACGACCAAATTCGCCAGGTAATGCGAAACTCCGTCGAGATAAAAACATACCAGCCGGAAGATTCAGATATCTGGAGGGTAAAGATGGAAAAGTACATAAAGCTGCGTACCAACTGAGGAGCAAAATTCAAGTGCAACAAAATCAAAGTATTTCAGTGATTCGTGACCTAGCCTCCCTGGAAGAAATTACAGATTCCTCCGGTTACCCATGGCGAAGTTCTCCGCAGCCTCGAGTAAATTCGCATGTCCATCTTCCGCCGAATTTTTCCGCTTTTTGTAATGTCAAGCAGGCAGTGAACTTAGCCGTTGCCCAAGGTGTAGGTGTGGTGGGCGTGAGTAACTACTACGACTTTTCTGTTTATGAGGAATTCACCGAGCTTGCACGAACAAATGGGATATTTCCATTATTCGGATTGGAAATAATCGCACTTATAGATGAACTGGTAGTCGCGGGTGTAAAGATAAACGATCCCGGCAATCCCGGGAAAATGTACATCTGCGGAAAAGGGATTACGCACTTCGTGGAGATGACTTCACGGGCAAGGGAACTTATCAACACGATCCGCAGCAACGATTCCAGGCGAATGAAGGAAATGACCCAAAAGCTCCAGGAAGTCTTTAACAATCAAAGCCTGGATATGGGGTTGGATGAATCGAAGATAATTGACATGGTGACCCTACGTCACAACTGCGACCGCAAAACCGTTTATTTGCAGGAGAGGCACTTGGCGCAAGCTTTCCAGGAGACCTTTTTCGAAAAAGTACCTGTTGGTGATAGGATTACGAAACTCAGCGAAGTCTTTGGCGTTACTCCTAAGGCAGATGCTGAAGATGCAGTAAAAATTCAGGGCGAGATTCGCTCACATCTCATGAAGGCCGGCAAGAGTTGCTTCGTTCGGGAAACGTTTCTGGATTTTGCCCAAGCTTATGAATTGATACTCCAACTTGGTGGTATTCCCTGTTATCCGACGCTGGCCGATGGCACGAGCCCAATCTGTGATTTCGAACAGCCTGTTGGAAAGCTCATAGACTCGCTCCAGCAAAACAATATCCACTGTGTGGAACTTATCCCGATCCGCAATCAGCCTGATGTATTGAGCCACTATGCAAAAGCGATACGGAGTGCGGGTTTCATTGTGGTCGGTGGAACTGAACATAACACGCTGGATTTATTGCCAATAGAACCCACCTGTATTGACGGGGCGGCTGTGCCGGAAGATATTAAGGAAATCTTTGTCGAGGGTGCATATGTTGTAGCTGCCCATCAGTTTTTAACACTTAACGGCGAGTGCGGCTTCGTCGATTCGGTGGGAAAGCCCAACCCAGCTTATGAAACGGCAGCCTCGCGAATAGAAGCATTCGCGAATATGGGGGCAGATATAATACGACGTTATTATAAAACCAATATTGAGCTTTAAAAAATATCAATTAAGTAGAGAGTTATATTATGGCAGTTACACCAAGGCACCGATTTGGTGCAAATCTATGCCGACAATTACCTGTACCGAATCAGCGCCAGTAGAGTGGGGAGATGGTGTTGTGTAAAGGTCTTGTAAGTCTTAAATTCGCCGGGGCTTAATGAATGCAAATTTGTGAGGGAAAATGACCGGTGAATTCTTTTTTGTTTCTTTTGAGGTAATCTCGGCAAAACTCTCGGGTAACTGGGGTCCCTTTTTTTGTGGGTAGGTCAGTTAATATCTAAAGCAATTACGCAGGAGAAGAAAAGTCGGCTTTAATGAAATCTTGATGCGGTGAACTGTTTTGGAGACTTGCCTTCGACACGTTTGAAAGTTTTTGAAAGGTGATATTCATCACTGAAGCCGGTTTGTTGAGCGATGTTTTTCAGCCGCTGACCTCTTAAAAGCAGATTCTTGGCCAGGCCTATACGCAATTCAATCATTTTGGACATTGGGGACTGGCTAGTTAGGCGTTTATAGGTATGAGACAAGGTCGAAGGGCTAACATGCAGGTGTCTGGCTATATCTTTTAGAGTTACTCTCTCGGAAAGATGAGCCCGAAAGTAATTATCTGTTTCGCTTACAATATCAGTTGTCTCAGCGGCATCATCGATTCGAATTCGATAAGTTTCCTTTTCGAGCCAGTCTGACTTTAACAACCGGCTGATAAGATCACATAGGATTGATTGGGCTTCCCAGAAGCCGTTTTCACCTTTAGTGTGTCCTATGTTGGCAGCGTTGAGAAGTATTTGGCCGATTATGCCATTAGAGTCTACAAAGCGGGCATAATTTTCTTCTTCTATCAATTTTTGCAGGCCCGAGATGTCACCCCCTGAAAAAATAACCCATGCACTATTAACCCACATTGATTTCCTTATGGGCTTTTCCCAATAGGGGGTGTTGGGAGGATAGAGGTGGGCGATTTTGGCCTGACGTGTTTTCCATCGACCAGCGGTTGTGGCTACTTTATATAGGTCCGACTTGGAAAAGTTATAGTCCAGTACCCAATGAGGGTAAATAGATCGCTTGGTCTTATTCAGGGTCGGGTGTTGGTAATTGGTTGCGCACTGGATGCATGGGGATACACCAGCCTGTTGATTCCACACATGTCCTACGGTTTTAGATTGCATTTATGGAACTCTTTTTTGTTGCAATAGTATACAAAGCCGTTTTGTTAAAAGATGAAAAAAAGCTTTAATGTAAAGTAAGTCGATAACCCCGCATGCAAGATTATACAAAAAAATGGCAATATCTGACATTCTTTTTTTTGATTTTTCCCCCTAAACTTGTGTTATTACAAAATTACAGGGAGAAGCTGTGATGAAAAGGGTGTTGGCATTTGGTTGTCATCCGGACGACATCGAATTTCAAGTTGCCGGAACGCTGGTACTTCTCGCTGAAGCGGGCTATGAAATTCACCTGGCGGTAATGGCCGGCGGAGAGATGGGTTCCCCGACCCTTCGGCCTCAGGAAATCCGTCAGAAACGCCTCCAGGAAAATGTTGATTCCGCAGCCGTAATAAACGCCCATTTTCACTATGCGGGTGGTTATGATCTGGAAGTCGAATACAGCAGTGAATATCGAAGACGGGCTGTCCGAATCATTCGCGAGGTCGACCCATTTATTGTCTTTACCAATCCCCCAATGGATTACCTCGCTGACCATGAGGAAACATCAAAGCTGGTGCGCAACGCTGCTGACCTGCCCCCATTTTATGTACCAACTTCTGTGAGAGTCTTGCCTATGTTTTTC
>CAYNZP010000011.1:0-98059 GCA_964401835.1 uncultured Planctomycetaceae bacterium | reverse complement strand
CCAAAACTGCCCAATTCTGCCCAGTTCTGCCCAAATGTGCCCAATTCTGCCCAAATGTGCCCAAAACTGACAAGTCTTGAAAAATGGAACTCTTTGAGATTAGGGTAGTTAAGGATTTTGGGGCTAAGAAAACGGGGAAAAGTTAATTGGTTAACTGGTAAATCAGTTAATCAGAGAATCGGCCAATCCATATTATTCGGTTGTCAAAAAGCTTTCCGCACTCAGCTATCAGCGTTCAGTTCTCGACACTCAAAGTAGCGTCGTCATTGATTCGGAATTCGGAAATTCCTGATTCATCATTTTCTGGATTTTCTGGAAAAGCGCTCCATATTACTTGCGTTGACCGCGAATCTCCGCGCAATGCGGTAATGTAATCTACGGATTGCACGGATAAGTCTTGGCCGGGCCATGAGAAATTTTTTTTTGGATTTTTCAGATGGAAGATGTAGTAGGCTGGGGCAAGTGAAACGCCCCCCACCTTTTTGTTCAACATTGAATAAAAAAGTTTATTAGTACATCGAGAAAACGATCTTGATCTCGTCGGCCATTCGATCAAGGATCGGCCATGATGGCAAAAAGTGAGTCGAAATCCAAAATATCAATTCCTGCACCCGAAGGCACCAGCCCTTATTTCGCAAGTGAAGACAATAATTTTGTTCTTTATAAAGGCGATTGTCTTGAACTGATGCCAGCCTTTCCCGAAGAGTCAATCGACATGATTTTTGCAGACCCGCCTTATTTTCTTTCCAATGGTGGAATTACCTGCCATGCCGGGAAGATGGTTTCGGTGAACAAGGGCAAATGGGATCGTTCAATGGGCTTTAAAAGCAATTACGAATTCACTCTCGACTGGATAAAAGCCTGCAAGCGTCTATTAAAACCGAACGGTTCAATTTGGATTTCGGGAACCAGTCACATAATCCACATTGTTGGTTGTTGTCTTGATGAGCTTGGGTACAAAATACTTAACGATATTACCTGGGTAAAAAAGAACCCTCCACCAAACCTTTCATGTCGTTATTTTACACACGCCACAGAGACAATCCTCTGGGCAGGTCGGGACAAGAAGTGCAAACACAAATTCAACTACAAGCTGATGAAGCGCATTAATAATGACAAGCAGATGAAATCTGTTTGGGAAATGGATGCACCGAAGAAGGATGAGAAAATTTTCGGCAAACACCCGACGCAAAAACCACTTGGCCTGCTTGAGAGAATAATCGCAGCCTCCACCGATGAAAACGATTTGGTCCTCGACCCATTCTCCGGCTCCGCCACCACCGGCATCGCGGCCATAATATTAAAAAGAAAATTTTCAGGTCTTGAACTCGAAAATTCATTTTTAAATCTAGGAATATCTCGTCTTGAAGGTATTCCTCAAGCAGATAAGCCATTGAGGATATTGGATATTGTTAGGCATCATTCATGTTCCATATGTTCCATTTGCGAGTTGGCAATAAAAATGAAACTTACAGAAAGGCAGATTTATTACTATCGACGTGCAGGAGAATTACTTGGTTTATTGTCTCGCTCAAATAAAACATGGAAACGAACAAAGCTTGGTGAAAGCCTTTGTGATATGCCTCAAAACCAAGCAAAATCCATTCTTGCAAAAGAAATGAATAAAACACCCATTTTTCAAGCAGCAAAGAGAATTGTTAGAAAGTATAAGAATGATATTCAAAAACAAAAAAAGGCAATTTCTGATTTGTTAGAAAGAAGTTCGTTACTTGGCAAAACAACATGTGGAAGGAGGGCGAAAACCCTTATTTCATGGATTGATTTTGCTAATGAATACGATGTGGCCTAAATGCTTATATATCTACCACTCCCAAGAAAACGAATCACTTTGTGGTCGCGTAGTATTTGTAATTGCTGGCGTATTTTGGGCCTGATGTTCTTGTTTTCCGGGTGTTCAGCAGCAAGTTCATCTTCAAACTCATAAACCTCTTGAAGTGTGAACTCTCTTTTTCCAAAGGAGCGGACGCATTGAAGGATATCTGCAGTCCAACCACGAAACGAAACGTCTTTTTTAGACAACCAACTGAATTGTTTCCATTTTCCTCGAACATGCTTGGGAGCAAAAGCCTTATTGTTTTTGATGACAAATAGGCGGCCATCAGGTGGTATGTTATTAACTAATATATTACATCCTATCCAACCTGCGCGACGAGCTGTACGGGAAAGGGGTTTGCATTTCTCAATAATATTTGGAGTGAAGAAATGTCCAGGAACAAGGAGCAAATTATTTAACTTCCAATTTGAAGGGTCATATTGCAAAAAAGCGAAGTGAGGACTTCTGTTGGATAAAATTCTTTCCATCATTGGATGATAAGCCGCATCACGAAGTTTTTTGCCTATTTTATTGCCTTTGGCTTTTACTTGAAATTCGGCTCCACAGTTTGTGCAGACAAAATCAACCACCTTGGTATTATCTTTGGTTTGCTCAAGCCTCAAGCTTGGACAGTTTGGGCAGTACATGTTTTGCTTGAACCAACCCTCAGTAATCCTGCGAGCTTTTTGGGAAGGACTTTTGTATCCATCTGCAAAATGAGTGCTTAACTTAATATTCATGATTGGGAAGTCGATCATTTCAAAAGGTTTTGGTCAACAGAAAAATGATTTGGCAAAAAACTCATTTTTTGGTGGGGAGGGCAAACCAGCCCAAATTCGCTCCTTTTTTGTATCGCATTCAAACGCTGTGCGCTATCAATTGATGCTGAATTACCAACCAGGGTTAGACGCTATTTCAAAAAAAATGGCCTTGATATCCTGTGGGTTTGTGTTAAATTACTCCGCTTTCGTGTGTATTCGCGATTTTTTCAGTATTTTTCAGTATAATGAATAAATAAGCTTTTAGCTGTTTTTAGCTGGGAAACGACCAATGAAGAAAAATATACATCCGGATTATTCAGAAATTACCGTTAAGTGTGCCTGCGGAGAGAGCTTCCAGACACGCTCGGCAGCCGGCAAGGACCTGCAGGTGGAAATCTGCTCCTGCTGCCATCCGTTCTACACCGGCAAGCAGAAGTTCGTCGACACAGCCGGCAGAGTGGAGAAATTCCAGAAGAAATTCGGCGGCAATTACTTCAAAAAGCCCGCAACCAAGAAGTAGCTATACAAACCAACATAACACCGGCGCTAAACGTACAAAAAGTGTCGGTGTTTTTGTATGCTCATTTTTTGCGGTTTGTTCAAAGCTGACAGCGGAAGGTTGAAAAAAAGTGGCAAATCATCACGACAGTTTGATAGACAAGCTAAACGAGCTGGACCGGCTTTACAGCGAGACGATGGAGCAGATGAACGACCCGGAGGTCGCATCGGCCCCCAATCGTATCATCGCGCTGTCCAGGGAGCACTCGCGGCTGGGCAAAATCGTCGAGCCGTACCGCAACTACACAAAGCTTCAGTCCGAGCTGGAAGACGCCCAGGCAATTCTCGAAGACCCCGACGCCGACGAAGAATTCAGGAGTCTCGCTTCCGGTGAGGTGGACGAGCTCCGAGGTAAGGTCGAGACAGCTCTGGAAGACATCAAGGGCCTGCTGGTCATGAGCGACGATCAGGAAATCGGCTCGGTTATGATGGAAATCCGCGCGGGCACGGGCGGGGATGAGGCAGCCCTGTTTGCCGGCGACCTGCTGGAGATGTACCGCCGATACTCGGAAGGCCGAGGCTGGAAGTTCGAGGTGCTCTCGGGCAGTGCTACCGGGATGGGCGGCTTTAAGGAAGTGGTTATCAACATCAAGGGCGAGGCTGTCTGGTCGCGCCTGGGTTACGAAGGCGGCGGCCATCGCGTCCAGCGCGTGCCCAAGACCGAATCGCAGGGGCGTATTCATACTTCGGCTGCGACCGTAGCTGTGCTGCCCGAGCCGGAAGATATCGAAGTCGATATCGACTGGAGCAAGGACGTGCTCGAACACACCAGCCGCGCGGGCGGGCCCGGCGGGCAGAACGTAAACAAGGTCGAGTCAGCCATCAAGCTAGAGCACTTACCAACCGGCATTACCGTTTCGATGCAGGATGAAAAGTCCCAGCACAAGAACCGAGCCAAGGCCCGGCGTATCATGGCGGCGCGTGTTTTCGAGCATCACCGCCAACAGCAGGTCTCAGCCGAGGCAGCCGCACGCAAAGCTATGATTGGCAGCGGCGACCGCTCCCAGCGAGTCCGCACGTATAACTTTCCGCAGAACCGCTGCACCGACCACCGACTAAAAGGCGAGGGCCAGGAAGGCGCGAACTTCAACCTCGATAGAATCATAGCCGGGGATATGGACGGCCTAATCGATGCGCTCGTCGCAAATGACAAGGCCCAGAGGTTGGCAAACCTATAAGGTAAAATTCAGTTACTGGACAATTTCCAGCAGCCGTTCGGTAAGGGCGATATGGCGCAGCTTTTCCTTGCAGAGCTGGTCGATTTCCTCACGGATTTGCGGGTCGTCAAACTTTTTCGCCAGCTCGTTATAAGCGCTCATGGCCTGGCGTTGCTGTTCGAGCAATTCCTGGAACTGCTCGGTGAGTTGGACGTGCTCAAGCATCGAACTTCTTTCCGGTTTTTTCATTAACCCACTGGCCGATGATGTGGCGGTGGGCTTCGGTGTCGGTTTGCATCGCTTCCAGAATCGAGTAGATCTCGCTGCGCTGCTCGATGTCGAGATATTCGTTGTGATCTACTTCGTCTGAAGTTTGGTGCAGGATAGCTGTGAGGAGATTCTCCACATTTAAAACACCATCCGTGCTGTCAGAAATGTACTCCTGCTTGCTGTTCATAACCGCGCCTCCGTACGTTGCCCGGAAAACCAACAGGCATTAATAGCTATAGCAAAATCATTGAACCGTTTTTGATGTGTTTTGCGGCCTTTTGATGCCAACGTTCAATGTCTTTTGCTGCGAGTTAAAAGTGTAAGTTCATTATCGGATTTTTGGCATCTGGTCGCAAGATAAATGATTAACGGTAAGTCCTATTTTTGCCTAAAAAAAGCCCCCATAATTCCGGCCCGCGCTAAGAGCCTATCCTACTAGCCACGCGGAGCCGCGTTGCTACAAAAATGAGATGTATGCAAGGAAGAACGACGAACCCATACCTTGATGGTATGGCGAGGAGTTTTGACGCAGCAGACGCTCATTTTCGCCGCAACCCGAAGGGACGGGCGTCTTTTGCCCCAAGCCGGTGTTGTTCGGGCTCGAAGGCCCGCCGGGGCCAACATCGCCCTCACGCCTTGTCCTGCGTCAAAATCCGCTCCGTCGCGGCCCGTGTGGTTAGTAGGATAGGCTCTAAAAAAGGGGCCGAAGATCGGCCCCAAACTGCCCGGGACTGGATTTGAACCAGCAAGGGGTAAAACCCCACCAGGCCCTCAACCTGGCGCGTCTGCCAATTCCGCCACCCGGGCAGAAGGGCAATAAGTTAGTGTCAAACCGTCAATATGTCAAGAACACGATTTTTGAGCCATTGAAAGCTGGCAAATTCGAGCATATACTCATTCTATGCAACGCGTAAGAGTGAAAATAGAAGGCCTGCAGGACCCGCAGACCGCGATGAAGATCGCGCAGATGGGCGCCGACGCAATTGGTGTGGTTTTTGCCGAGTCGCCTCGGTGGGTGTCTCCCGAGCAGGCGCGGGAGATTGTAGATGTCCTGCCACCTTGGGTCGCGGCTGTGGGCGTGTTTGTAAATTCTGACGCGGAAACCATTAACCATGTGGTTGAGCGGACGAAAATCGGCTATGTCCAGTTGCATGGCGATGAGGCGCCGGATATTGTCGGCCAGATAAACGCCCCGTGCATCAAGGCGTTTCGCGTGCGCGATGAAAGCTGGATTCACGAAGTACGTGGCTGGCTCGGCGCCTGCGATGCTCGGTCGAATCTTTCAGCGGTGCTTTTGGACGCTTACAACCCCGATGTTCGAGGCGGAAGCGGGGAAAGATTCAAATGGGATTTTGTCGCCGACGCACGAGCAGCCGGGGCGATGACGGGAGTCGATCCTATAATATTGGCCGGCGGTTTGGATTCGTCGTGCGTATCAGCTGCGATAGACCTAATCCAGCCGTGGGCAGTGGACGTCGCCAGCGGAGTGGAAAAAGAACCGGGCCTGAAAGACCTGAAAAAAGTCGAGAAATTCATCCGTGCCACTCGTGAAGGCAAGCAGCTTCGCACGGATTTTTGGATGAAATAGATTACCTGAAAAGCTTCATTGCAATTAAAGGCGCCTTTTAACACAATACGCGTCTTATTCGCATTTGCAAAAACCTCTGGAAGGAAAAAAATGACTACTGAGACTGCAGCTGATTATAAAGTCGCGGATATCAGCCTGGCCGACTTTGGACGCAAGGAAATCTCCATTGCCGAGCACGAAATGCCCGGCCTGATGGCTACGCGGGTAAAGTATGGCAAGGACAAGCCCCTCGCCGGAGTTCGGATTATGGGCAGCCTGCACATGACGGTCCAGACAGCTGTACTTATCGAAACACTCAAAGAGCTTGGTGCCGACGTCCGCTGGGCCAGCTGCAATATTTTCTCTACCCAGGACCACGCCGCCGCAGCCATCGCAGCAAGCGGAACGCCGGTGTTCGCCTACAAAGGCGAGAGCCTCGAAGAATACTGGCAGTACACAAAGATGGCGCTGACCTGGCCCGACGGCAAGGGCCCAAACCTGATCGTGGATGACGGCGGAGACGCCACCCTTTTAATCCACCGTGGATACCAGGCGGAAAACGACGCTTCAATCCTCGATGAGCCAACAGACAACGCTGAACTGCAGATAATCAACAATACGCTCAAGGGCATTCTCAAAGAGGACCCGCAGTTCTGGCATCGCGTTGTTGAAGACTGGAAGGGCGTTTCCGAAGAGACCACGACCGGCGTACATCGCCTTTACCAGATGATGGAAAGGGGCGAGCTCCTGGTTCCGGCTATCAACGTCAACGATTCGGTAACCAAGAGCAAGTTCGACAATATCTACGGCTGCCGGGAATCACTGGTGGATGGCATCAAGCGTGCCACCGACGTAATGGTCGCAGGCAAGGTTGCGGTTGTCTGCGGGCATGGCGATGTGGGCAAAGGCTCTGCCGAGACACTCAAGAGCCATCGCGCCCGGGTATGTATCACTGAGATCGACCCGATCTGTGCACTCCAGGGCGCCATGGCCGGCTATAAAGTCACGACGCTAGAGGACATTCTGCCCTACGGAGATATCTACGTTACTACGACAGGCAATAAAGACATTATCACGGCTGAGCATATGTCGAAGATGAAAGACCAGGCCATTGTCTGCAACATCGGCCACTTCGATAACGAGATTCAGGTTGCCCAGCTCAACGCCTGGCCGGGAATCAAGAAGACCAACATCAAGCCGCAGGTTGATATGTATACTTTCCCCGACGGCCACAGCATTTATTTGCTCGCAGAAGGTCGGTTGGTTAACCTCGGCTGCGCTACCGGCCATCCGAGCTTTGTGATGAGCAATTCGTTCACTAACCAGACATTAGCCCAGATAGACCTCTGGACGAATCAACGTGAAATCGGTGTGTATCGTCTGGATAAGAAGCTTGATGAAGAAGTCGCCCGCCTGCATCTGGAAAAAATCGGAGTCAAGCTGACCAAATTGAGCCAGGACCAGGCAGACTACATCGGCGTTCCCGTAGATGGGCCATACAAGCCGGAGCACTACCGTTACTAACTCTCAGCCGTTGCGAAGTACCGCGGTTGCGGTCGGTGATGCAGCCAGGTCAGCCAGTGCAAGGTCGGCGTCAGTGAAGGGCTGTTCGCCTTTCCTGTAAAGGACGATTGCGCCGATCAGCTCACCCGGAGTAGGAATTAGCGGGATTACCAGTACGGTAACGCCCGGTAAGTATCTGCGGATGGATTCATCGAATAATTCAGCCTCGTCCCCGGCATCGAGCATCAGAACCTGTGGATCGACAAGAACCGCGTCAATAAGCGGCGCCATCAGGGCATTGGTGAATTCTGAATTGTCCGGATAAGGCACTCCAAACCTACCAGCGACCTGCAGCTGGGCCTCGGCATCACAAACCATGGCAACGCCGAAGACCTGGCCGGTCCTTGAGGCGAACAGTCTGAAAAGATTGCGGAAAATGTCGTCATCATTTTGGGCTGCAAGCAGCTCCTGCTGATATTCCATTATGACCTTTTGGATTCCAAGCTGGCCGCTGAGTGTCTGGTAGGCGTTTGTTAAGTCTTCGCAGGTTGTGTCGAGGTTTTGCGAAGCCTTTTTAAGTTCTATATTTTTCTTCCGGGCCAGCTTGCGGAGCTTTTGAGTTCGCTGCTGTTGGCGCTGGGTTTTATCTTTGCGGTGCAGTTCATGTCGGATAGTCTCGCGGAGGCGTTCAATATTGAGCGGCTTGGTCATGACTTCGACAGGCCGGCGCTGAAGAGCTTCGCTGAAGACCTGGGGCGTTCCCTGGCCGGTGATAATCACAGCTGGGAGGTCCTTGTCCATCGAGCGGAGTTCGTCTATCAGTTCAAGGCCGTTGTCGCTGCCCAACCCGATATCAGTTACGACGATATCCGGAAGAGTGTTCATGGCAAGATCGATGGCTTCGCGGCTATTGCCAGCCGTTTCGATTTCGACATCCAAGTCCCGAAGAGCATCAACCAGAAGCTCTCTGAGGTTCGGTTCATCATCAACGACCAAAATCTTTGAACTTAAGCTATCTAACATCTTTAAATCTCCAACCTTCAGTCAAGCCTAGCCGGTAGGCTTAAAAATACAGTTGTTCCCTGGCCGGGGCTTGATTGAATCCAGATTTTCCCGCCATTGATTTCAATAAATCTTTTTGCCCTCGGCAGTCCCAGGCCCCTTCGGCGTCCAGCTCGCAGAGAAGAGAAAAACGGCGTGAATACCTTCTCCAGCGTAGCAGCATCTATGCCCGGGCCATTGTCTTTGATTTTTAAAATTACTTCCTGCGAGAACTCGTTGGATTCGGCGATCAGAGAAACTTTCAACTGCTCGCCCACAAAAACATTAGCTGCGTTTTCGATAAGTTCCCGGATAACGCCGGCCAGCTGGGCTCTGTCAGCCCATATCCGCGACGCAGATTCCGCTATTTCTATATCGACCTGTGCGGAGGCGGCTTTAGTATGTTCTGAAGAAATAAAGACTTTACGCGCATTTTTCAGTAATTCGGCGGGGTCTATTATTTCGGGCTTTGGTTTCGGCGGAGAGGCGAAATCCATCAAATCCGTGATAATATCGCTTATTTTCTGGGCCTGTTCGGCCATTAGCTCCCAAATTTTGCATTGTTCGTCGTCTGTCGCCCTTTCGCGCATCAGTTGGGCTCGACCGCTGACAACGGCCAGTGGATTATTCAGTTCGTGTGCTGCCCCGGCCGCCATCTCGCCGACCATCGCGAGGTTCTTTGCCTCCGAGAGCGATTCCTGAATCTGGGCTATCTGGCGCGATGCAGAGGCCAGCTCTTCGCTGATTCGCATTGCCTTGCAACGCTGTTGCATAATGGCTAGCGGCATGGCCAGAGCCTGGGCCAACTCTGTGCAGACTTTATTGTCCTTGCTTTCATGGTCGAATTTTCGTGGGACTAATGCGCCACCAATCCATAGTCCTGATGAGATTAGCGGATAGTGCGAAAAAGCAGCCAGGTCGGCAATGTCGATCAGTTGCGTTTCATCGGCAAGGAGGCTCTCCATCGCTTCCTGTGGAGAAGATGAATTGCCCGGGATATTGGCTGGGTCGAAATCGGAATTTTTTGGAAGCTTGCGAAGATTTTTAATTTCTACACCGACCAGACTCACAGCCGTTATTTCTTCACTGTCATCTTCAATTGAATAGGCAACTATTGGCTCGGATTTTTCAGGGGAAATATTACAGGCCGCCGCTATTGTCTCAGCAATTTCACCCAGGATATCCGCTATGCTTGCCTGCGGAGTCAATTTTGCCAGAAACGTCCGAAGATAATCGAACGCGCCAGCCTTTTGGGCCAGCGAGCTTGTCTTGCTTTGAAGTTGCTGATAGAGCTTGCCGAGTTCGGCGTTGGCGGTTTTCAGTGTATCTGTCAGGCTCGCGTCGCTTACCTGTGCGGTCTCCAGCAGCTTTGCCCTGACATCGACCTTGGCTGGCAGCTTTTTGGCGATTTCATCCAGGGATTCCGGCGAAATATCCAGTTGTTCGGCGAGTTGTTCGGTCGAGTGCGGGAAGCAGTAGTTGCCCGAAAAACCGATATCGTTCCTTCTTGCAACCGTGTCTGCAAGGATAACAAGCAGTGTTAAATCCTTGGCCAGCTGGAATGAAGGCATCGCCTCAACAGGTTGATGGTGCAACCAGATTACCTGCGAGAGCCTTTCGCCAAGTTGCAGGATTTCCGCCAGGCGTCTTCCTGCTGTTGCATGGTCCAGGCCGATAATCTTTCTTTCGTAATCCGCGATATTTTCCCTGTGGGAATTTAGTGTTTCCAAAACGCGGCTGTAGCTTTTTGGCAGGGCGTTGAAAAGTGCGAGTTTACCAATATCGTGCAAAAGCCCGCACAGATAAGCTTCCTGCGGGTCGATTTCCCGTGAGGAGTTTTCCGCAAGCATCTCAGCAGCCGTCGCCACCGCGATGCAGTGCTTCCAGAATTCCTGAAGGTTCAGCCCGTCGAGGTTTTTTTCGGCGATGTCGAAAATTTCCTGTGCGAAAACAGCCGACCTCACCTTCGAAACCCCCAAGACCTTTGCGGCTTGTGCGAGAGTTCTTACGTTTCCCCCTCCGCAACGATTGGCCAGTGAGATAAGTTTTGCGGACAAAGACATATCGACGCTGATAAGTTCCAGCAATTCTTCCAGGCACTGGGCATCTTTTGCACCGGCTGGGAGCCGGGTTATCATTGCCAGAAGCTTATTGGCAATGACCGGCAGGGTAGGCAGGCTTTGGTGTTGGCGCAGAACCGCATCCAGCTTTTCTGCGTTTAGGCCTTGCTGCAAAGACTCGCTTTGTTGGGCTTGCTTATCCACGTCCAGGGTTTTTCCTAGGCCTTGACCAGTTCGATTATCCGCTGGACAACCTGCTCGATGTTAAACGGTTTCTTGATGAAATCGTCAGCCCCGGCTTCCAGTAGCATGTCGATTTCCGCCTGGCTGACCATGCCCGAGATAATCAGTATCTTTATGTGCGAAAGTTCGGGATTGTCGCGGATCGTTTTGCAGACCACGTTGCCGTTGATGTCCGGCAGCATGTAATCAAGAACCAACAGGTCGGGCCGGAATTGCTGCGTAATCACCCCGGCGTCGTAACCCGTCTGGGCTGTGGTAACTTCGAATCGCGGGTCCGTTTCGAGAACGTCCACAAAAAGTTCGACTATTTGCGGATCGTCATCGACGACCATGACGCGAATCTTGTCGTCTTCGAGGCCATCAAGTGGAATGGAGTTGTCCTTCATGAACTTGACAAGCTCATTACGGGGGATACGGCGGAACTTGCTGCCGGGTACCCGAAACCCCTGAAGCTGTCCGCTGTCAAAACATCGAATTATCGTCTGCTGCGAAAGCTTGCAGATTTCTGCAGCTTCGCCCGTTGTATAAACCGCTTTTTTTCGCACTTTTACGCTCCTTAAGCTCTGGACCGATTCCGCAGTCCCTGTTATAGAATTTATCGTCCTGAACTAGTGATAACTTAAATTACCTAGCCGGCATATTCTATCAAACCTCTGTATTTTAACACCAGTTCGTTCCAGGGAAAGGGGGAGGGTAGGAAATTTTTAGCATCAGTGCGGGCCTGGGAAGCGCGCAAAAAAACAGGCACGGCTCCATCCGTGCCTGAATTATATCTCCGGTTTAAGGGCAACCGGCCACAACATTACATTCAAAGGTTTTACATCAGCTCTTCCATGAGCTTGTCAATTGCTGCTTCTATCTTCTCAGGCGTTTCGTATTTTCCGGCAGCTATTTCAGCCTTTACCTTCTGGACGAGATCTGTCCGAACGTCGGGTATTTCCTGGACCTTGGCAGCCAGCTTGGCGATGGTTGAGATTTCCACCGTATCGCGAATCTGGGCCGGCTCGGTGGTCGGTTTGGCATCGCTTACAGGATTTGCCGGTTCTACGGGCTTCGGTGCAGCTGCTGGATTAATTGGCTCAATATTGTGCATCAGAACCTCTCATGTTCACTCGCCATGGTACCGTTGCGAGTCTTACCGGGGCTTGTTTTCGGTCGCTTCGTAAGACACTTCCTTGAGAAGTCCTACGCGGTACAAGCTTAACCCCAGCAAATTTTTCCGTCGGCTAGAGCCGACCGCTCCAATCCCTCGCGGCCGACACGACCTGCCAAAATTGCGGCAGGCGGATGCGTCCTTGCATCCTCGCCAAAGAACATATCGTAATTCTTTAGTCAAACTCTTAAATGAATAAGAAAATTCAGAATTAACGCAAGCAACTATAAATATTAAATTTACGAGAAAAACTGGAATTTGAGGGAATTTTTTTCAAAAAAACTGGCGATTTGGCGGCCCGGAAAAACTTTTCAGGGTTTGTAGATTACCTATTTTGACATGCCTTTTGCGATATGAACGGCCAATACCGTGATGTCGGCAGGCGTTATTCCGCTGATTCTCAGGGCTTGGCCGAGGCTTCTGGGCTGAATTTGGGTCAGCTTTTCGCGGGCTTCGTGGCGAAGGTGGGAGATGGAATGGTACTCAAGCCAATCCGGAATCGTCTTGGAGTCCAACTCCTGTACCTGCTTGAGGACTTTTAACTGCTTTTCCAGATAGCCGGCGTAGCGTGCGTCGATTTCAAGTGTCTCGACGGCTTGGGGGTTTCCGCTTGCGAGGCTGGAAAGTTCCTTTGCGAGCTCCGGGCGGGACTTGGAGGATATCTTTTCCAGACTCATCTCGGGCCTTTGCAGAAGTTCCCAAAGACTTTTAGAGTCTGAGCGATTGGTCTTAAGAAGTTCGAGCAGGCGATTGAGGGTATCCTGTTTTTGCGAAAATTTTTTCCAGCGCTGGTCATCGACCAACCCGGCATTGCGGCCTATGGCACTCAGGCGGCGGTCGGCATTGTCGGCCCGCAGACTCAGGCGGTGCTCAGCCCGGCTTGTGAACATGCGATACGGTTCGGTTACGCCCTTGGTGACCAGGTCGTCTATCATCACGCCGATGTAGGCCTGATCGCGCCGCAGAACAATCGGCTCGCTTTCAGATATTCCGGCGGCTGCGTTGAGTGCAGCCATCAGGCCCTGGGCGGCGGCTTCTTCGTAGCCAGTCGTGCCGTTTATCTGTCCGGCAAGGAACAGGTGCGATACTTTTTTCGTTTCCAGCGTGGCCTGAAGCTGGGTCGGCTGGGCAAAATCGTATTCGATAGCATAACCGTAGCGGAGAATCTTTGCGTTTTCCAGGCCCACGATGTTGTGGATCATCTCGTCCTGCACATCCGGTGGCATGGATGTGGTTATGCCGTTACAGTAAACCCAGTTCGTGGCCAGGCCCTCCGGCTCGATGAAAATCTGGTGGCTGTCCTTATCGCTGAAGCGCTCGACCTTAGTCTCTATCGATGGGCAATATCTTGGTCCGGTTGATTGGATCTGGCCGGTGTACATCGGTGCTCGGTGGAAGTTCGAAAGGATAATCTCGTGAACTTTCGGGTTAGTTGCCGTTAGCCAGCAGGGGGTTTGCTCTAGCTCGAGGCTTGGCGTCATGAACGAAAACGCAATCGGCGGCTCGTCTCCGTCCTGACGTCTGCACTTATCGTAGTCAATAGTTTCAGTTGCCAGGCGCGGGCAGGTGCCGGTCTTAAGACGGCCCAGTTCAATACCGAGTTTTTGCAGCGAGCTGCTCAATCCTACCGATGCGGGCTCGTCGAAGCGTCCGCCTGCGAAGGTCTTGTCGCCGACGTGCATTATGCCATTAAGGAACGTGCCCGTTGTAACAATGGCAGAGTTTGTCTTTAACTCGATAAGGTCCGGTTGGTCTTTCGCGTGTACCAGGACAGCTGTTACGCGGCCTTTTTCGGAGATTATCTCTTTGGCTTCACCTGCAATTATTGTGAGGTTTTCCAAGCCGGCGAGTTGCTTTTGCACCCATTCCGCGTAAGCGTGGCGGTCGGATTGGCACCGCGGCCCCCACACAGCGGCCCCCTTAGAGCGGTTCAACATGCGGAATTGAATGCCCGAAGCATCTGCGGCCAGCCCCATCAGGCCTCCGAGTGCGTCAATCTCTCGCACTATCTGGCCCTTACCGACACCTCCGATAGCCGGGTTGCAGGACATCTGGGCAATTGTTTCGGGGATGAGCGTAACAAGCGCAGTCGACAGGCCAAGCTTTGCACCAGTCCATGCAGCTTCTACGCCCGCGTGGCCACCACCTATTACTACAATGTCATACTTTTTTGAAAACTGATTAACCACGCAGAGATTTTATCAGGTCTATTGCTCCGCGTCTAAGGTGTCGGGCTGTGGCGAGGGAGAAGTTTGAATATTTTGTGCTTCTTGTGCCAATGGCGTCTGAAGGTCGTCGTAGAAACGGGCAAAAGCCACTGACATGTAGGGCACCAGCCACAAAAAGCCGATTCCCAGCGTCAAAATACAAAGCAGATACCAGCCGATGAACCGCAGGCCTAGACAAAAAAGCTTTCCCTTTCGGTCTACCATCATTGCCTTGCTTGTGTTAATAGCTTCGAGCGGGCCTGAGGTAATATTGTCGGCGAGAACGTAAAAAGTCTGGGAATATCTCAGTTGGGCTATGATAGCAGCCAACATACCCGGAACGGCTGCGAGTATAAATGCGAACCCTATAGCAATTTGGTTTTCCATAGCAGCGGCGATAGCCAAAACTGCCAAACCCGGCAGGGCACAAGCGATCATCCACAAAAAGACAAACAGCCCCATCAGCAGGTAGGCGCCAAGCGCGTTGCCAAAATTTTTGAATCCCTCGAACATCATCCCCAGCCGAGGCTGGGCTCCCCGCGTGAACGTAATGTAAAAGATAATCGCGCCTAACTGTAACGGACCTGTAATAACCAGGCTTATGAGTCCGCTTACATAAGGGATCATGCTTATGGCCATGGAAAGCAGGAACAGCAGCAGAGAAAACGCGATAGGCAGGCCCCATCTGCTACTAAGGCACTGACGGGCCTGTGCGGTTATCTGGTAATTCGGCGTCTGGCCGGTGGTTCCGCCAGGGGCGGTTTTTGGCGTCATGGACACCCCTGCAGCGGTTGGACCAGCCGGGCCGAACATCTCGGGCATTGCCTCGCAGGCCTTGATCCAATCAGCCATGCCTTCGGTCCAGATATAATCCTCTGGGCCGATTCGGCCTTGTGATATCCACCTTTTTAATACGTCTTCCCCGACCGGGCCATATTGTTTGTCGCCAACGTATGCATGCCAGGATTTCATCTTCCGCGTCTCCCGCTATCTTGATTTATGAAATAGGGCGGGCGCTTACGCGCCAACCCTATTAGCATAGACTCAGCAACTGCTTTGTAAATTCAATTTTTTTACGCCTGAGCTGGCGGCTCAGCCGGTGGCTCCGGGGTTGAAGGCACTCCAGCGGCTGTTGGTTTTGGCGCCCCGGAATATTGTGCATCTCCAAAGCCGAGTATCGGCATGAAGATTATCGGCAGCAGCCAAAGGCCGACACCAAAGCCTGCGCTTTTTCCGAAGTTCTGGGCAAGTGCCAGATTCACCAGCAGGCTTACGACGAAAACGATAATCGGACCGGCAATTGGAATGGGGGCCAACAGGAACAGGATAATCCACCATATCGGTTTGCCTGCGACGTCCAGCAAAACGATGATGTTGTAAATGGGGATTATGGCCGCCCAACCTGGTCTGCTGGCTTTGGCGAAGACCTTCCATGTGGCGATGATCATCAGCACAGCTATCGCGAGCCCGATGGCCCAAAAAACACAAAGAATTCCAATTGCGGCACCAGCGGCCTCTGCATTGCCATTAGATTCCATGGCTTTCTCCTTCCCGTATTTCAAAGATTTGTCGCGTCCCGTCCCTGGGACTTTCGATGTGTCTTCAAAAAAGTTATATCACCAGCAAACCGCTGTCAAAGCTTTTTGGGCTTAATTATGGTGCTAAATCAAAATTCTTCAGCGGGTTGTCTTGCGATTTCTTCCATGTTTTTGAGCTGTTTTGTGCTACATCTGGCCGAGGTGGAAGTACTGGGTGAATTATGTAAAAAGTGCTTCGACGAACTGGTCAGGGTCGAAGTGTTCCACGTCTTCGTATGTTTCACCGAGGCCGACGAATTTTACCGGCAGATCGACTTCGTTTCTGATAGCTACGACGATGCCGCCTTTTGCCGTGCCGTCGAGTTTGGCAAGGAATATGCCCGAGACATCTATCGCATCGGTGAAGGCCTTTGCCTGATTGATGGCATTTTGGCCGGTTGTCGCGTCGAGCACCAGAAGCACCTCATGTGGAGCGCCGGGGATTTTCTTGGCAACCACATTGCGTATCTTGGTCAGCTCACGCATGAGGTTGTCCTGTGTGTGAAGTCTGCCGGCAGTATCTACCAGCAATATATCCGCCTTGCGGGCCAGGGCTGCGTCGCATGCGTCGAAGGTCACCGCTGCCGGGTCCGTGCCGCTGCCGGAGATGATATCAACGCCGATTCTCTCAGCCCAGATGCCAAGCTGCTGCTGGGCTGCGGCGCGGAAGGTGTCAGCTGCTGCCAGACAGACGTTCTTGCCTTCCTGCTTGAATATGTTGGCGAGTTTGGCGACGGAGGTTGTCTTACCGCAGCCATTGATTCCGGCAACCAGTATTACCGTCGGGCCGGATTCGGCAAAGTGAACTGTCCTGTCGGACTCAGGCCAGTATTTCTTGAGTTCCTGCTTGAGAAAATCTATGACCTGGTCGCCGGTTTCGATTCGCTTTTCTTTATAAGCCGCCTGGAGGTCTTCGCATATCTTCATGACTTCCGATATACCGATATCCGCCTCGATGAGCTTGCCTTCAAGATCGTCTAGTATATCTTCATTCAGCTGCCGCCCAGCCAGGAGCGACCGGAGGGAGCTTAGAAATTTTTCCCGAGTCCGGCTTAGACCGGTTGATAGCTTTTCGATTGCTTTTTTAAATAACGCCATCTTTTTACTTAATCCCCTGAGTCTTTATCAATTTCCTTAGCGACGGAACTCAGCACGCCGTTGACGAATTTAGGACTTTCGGCGGTTGAGAATTCCTTGGCCAATTGGATCGCTTCTGAGATTACGATTTTTTTTGACAGGTCGCTATTTCGTAATTCGTGAACGGCCAGCCGCAGGATATTCCTGTCTACCATTGCCAGTCTCCCCAGCTCCCAGTTTCTGGCATGGCGAAGAAGAAGGCTGTCGCATTCGCTTTTATCATTCACAGCTTCGTTGAGGAGCTGTTTGGCGGTTGAGATAATATTGGCTGACTCGCGGCTGTCTTCAATGAAAAGTTCTACAAGATTCCAGGCATCCGTCCCCTGCGCATCGAGGCAGCACAGCCCCTGTAAAACCAGCCGTCTTGCCCGATGGCGCTGACTCAAGGTCTTCTCTCTACTTTACTTTTAAAAACTTTCAAAACTTTCAGTAAACGGCTTACTTCCCGCTCTTTGCGGGAAGCTGACTGATAAGGTTGGCCATCTCAATGGCGGAAACAGCCGCGTCTGCGCCCTTGTTGCCAGCCTTAGTGCCAGCGCGTTCGACAGCCTGCTCTATCGTATCGCAGGTCAAAACACCGAAGATGCACGGAACGCCTGTATCCATGCCAGCCTGGGCGACGCCCTTGGCGACTTCCGAACCTATATATTCATGATGGGTCGTTCCGCCGCGAATAATTGCGCCGAGACAGATTACTGCTGAATATTTCTTGCTGGCTGCGAGCTTCTGGGCCAGCAGAGGAATTTCAAAACTGCCCGGCGACCAGATTACCTCGACGCTGGCTTCGGTAACGCCGTGGCGTGTCAAGGCGTCGATAGCACCGCCCAAAAGCTTGCTCGTTATTAATTCATTGAACCTGCTGACCACGATTGCAAACTTCGCCTTGGCGGGTGCGACCAGCTCTCCATGATATTCTTTCATTGTTTTGCTCCCTAGGCCTATTTGGGCCCTCATTTTTGCAGCCCAAGAGTATAAGGGTAAAACGCACCTTTCGGCAAGGGGTCTAGGCAAAGATTACCGAGGCGTAGCCGACGGTCGTGTCGTCGGGGTCGTCCGGATACCTCTCGTGCATGATTTCGTAGCTGTTTGTGTATTCGAGGACCATGCCCTGCGTTGCGCCCATTTCACGGCAGGCGGCGATAGCTGCAGCTATTGCGCCGGCTCCGCAGGCATTTCCCTGCTGCTGCGATTCCGGCACGATTTTTTCCGCAGAGAGGTTCTCGATAAGGTCCAGCATGCGGCGGTCGTTCTTAGCAGACCATTGTGCGCCTTCGCTTCCATGTCCGCCGGGAGATGGAAAATGTCCGCCGTGATGTGTCAGGTCGCTGCTGCCGACGACTGCTACTGTGGGGAATTTTTCCGCAACAACTTTGCCGATAGCTGCGCCGATTTGGACAGCCTCGTCAGCAGGGGGTACGGCTATCGGGAGGATACGCAGCGACTCGTCCATTGCCTGAATTAGCGGAACCTGGACCTCTATCGAGTGTTCGTATTGGTGTGCGGCTGGGTTTGAACGCAGGAGATCGCTCGAATCGATAATCGCCTGGCCAAGTTCATTATTAATCTCAATTTCACCAAGTGGTGTCCGCCATACGCCGGAATCATAAACCTCGCCAACTCTGACGGTTCCGTGATGGTCTGCCCCCAGCAGAATGATGGTTTCCACCTTGGCTACCCGTGTCAGTGCCTTGAAGGTTTTGGCTGCGATTCGGCCGGAATACGTCCAGCCGGCGTGGGGAACCAGTCCCCCGTAGCACTTGGCTGGCAAGTCCTCGCCCAGCCCTGCCGAGTCCAGAAGCTTGTCGGCATGGAGCCTACATGAGTCCGGAGCTGCCTCGTAAAAGCTGCCTGCACGTACAGGTTGACGTATGTTCATGGTTTAGCTCCACTAAAATACCTGTTAAAAAAATTGGCCAGTCTTGCTTAGTATTGTATCATCAGGAAATTATAGTTCTTCGAAATTTAATGATGATATACAAAATTGACTTGGTGAGACGGGGAGAGCTTAAATGAATTCGACCGAGGTAAAACCTTGGGCTTCGCTGAGTTGGCCTAACCGCATAAGTATACTGAGACTTGTGCTTGTGGCGCCTTTTATGGTGCTGCTGTTAAATCAGGATAATTGGCTTTTTGCCCGCCATATGTCGCTGGGAATCTTTATAATAATGGCCCTGAGCGATCTTGCCGACGGTATGTTGGCCCGGAGGATGAACTCCAAGACTCGATTGGGTGCGATACTTGACCCGTTGGCCGATAAGGTGCTGGTGGTATGTGCCGTCGTTTTGCTGTCATTGCCGGCCTCAGCTGTACCGTCTGCGAAAATAGACAACTGGGTCGTCGTTGCGGTTGTCGGCAAAGACTTATGGATGGTTTTAGGTTTTGTCGTGATATACTTGGTTACGGACCGATTTAAGGTCCAGCCGACAAGAGTAGGCAAGACCTGTACGTTATTGCAATTACTGATGGTCGGCTTTGTGCTGATAGCGCCCGACCTTAACTTGGCCATGGACGGTCTTGGCAGCTGGATAGCAAGGGTGTTTGGCTGGGCCGTGGTGCTTACAAGTGTGCTGTCAGTTATAAGCTATACACGCCTCGGGCTGAAATTTGTAGCCGAGGGACAAAAGCCGCTCGATGAAAATGGCGGCAGGGAAGTTTTGGAAAATGAGTAACTATTTAACAATTGAAGAAATCCTGGCTGACTTCAAGGCTGGCAAAATGATAGTCCTAGTCGACGACGAGTCGCGCGAGAACGAGGGCGACCTTGTCTGCGCAGCTGAGGCGACCACGCCGGAGATTGTCAACTTCATGGCCAAGCACGCTCGCGGCCTGATTTGTCTGCCGATGACGAACGCCATTGCCGACCAGCTCGCGCTGCATCCGCAGACGACTGAGAATACCGCAAAGCTGAGCACTGCATTTACCGTGAGTGTCGACGCAGCTACCGGAATAACGACCGGTATTTCGGCGGCCGACAGGGCAAGAACCATTCAGGTTGCCTGCAAAACAGACGCCAAGCCAACTGACCTTGCCCGGCCGGGGCATATCTTCCCGTTGCGTGCGCGCGATGGTGGTGTTCTGGTCCGTGCCGGCCAGACCGAGGGCGGGGTAGACCTGGCACGCCTTGCCGGAATGAAGCCGATGGCTGTCATCTGCGAGATAATGAACGAAGACGGTTCGATGGCACGCCGCGACGATCTGGAAAAGTTCTGCAAGCAGCACGATATCAAGATGTGCAGCGTGGCTGATATCATCCGCCATCGACTGCGTAGTGAGAGGCTTATCGAGCGGGCTGTGGAAATAGACCTGCAACTCGAAGAGGGACTGTTCCACCTGGTCGCCTATACTTCCGTTGTCGATCCCGATCCGCACATCGCCCTTTGTATGGGCGGCGTCGGTCAGCTTGATAAGAAGGGGAAGCCGATTATCCACGAAGAGCCCGTGGTAGTACGAGTCCACAGTGAGTGTCTAACCGGCGACGTGTTCGGCTCGATGCGCTGCGACTGCGGGTCACAGTTGAAAACCGCCCTCCGTCAGGTAGCCAAAGAAGGCAAGGGCGCGGTTGTTTACGTCCGGCAGGAAGGGCGCGGAATTGGTCTGGTAAATAAGCTCAAAGCCTACAAGCTCCAGATCGAAGAGGGCATGGACACTGTCGAAGCGAATCTGCATCTCGGCTTCGAAGATGACAGGCGGGATTACGGTGTGGGCAACCAGATACTTCGCGACCTTGGCCTGCGTAAGCTGAAGATCATGACCAACAACCCTCGCAAGATTCACGGACTGGAAGGCTTCGGCCTGAAGATCGTCGAGCGCTTGCCGGTGGAAGTCGAGGCACACGACCATAACCGCGATTACCTGCAGGCCAAGAAAGACAAGATGGGCCACATGCTGGATAACCTTTGACATAGCAGCACTTGGCATAACGTATTATTTTGGAAGAGCTTAAGGTTAGTAACTGCGAGTTAACAGTTAATGGCCATAACAAGAGTTAGCAGTCTTATTGCCCTAAGATGCTTACGCAGCAAGGCAAACCAAACGTGCTGCTGAACAGGCAACTTAAAACATTTTTAATCCCCATATCGTAAGCTCTTAAAGTTCTTGGATATATTTTTGATAACCGGTTTGTATGAATAATTATGGTTGTGATGGTAAGGATGAGGTGGTTTGCAGGAATTGCTCAATCTGTGAGGATGAGTTCATCTTGAGGATTGATCATGAATCTGAGCAACTGCTACCATCATGATGAGACGCAAGAAAATTGCTCAAGATGATGCATGAACGGATAATAATCCGCAAAAAACATGAAATGAGGTTATCCAAAAGAACTGGCCTTAAGTCATAGGGGTTGTTTTTGTAAGGACTTACTGCATATTTAGGCATTAACAGCAGGAGTTGAAAGCATGAGAATGTGCGTAATTCTTGCTGATTTATCCTTGACTGTGATTCAAATACGGCGATCATGAATGGAGGTTTTGGTGTTTTTGCAAAGCAACACCCCTAGTTTTGTCGATAAACCCAAGGCATGGAAGCTAAACCATCAAAATGGATCAGGAAGGATTCGGCAGCTCTCTCTAGGATAGAGAGGCTGCCTTTATGTTTTTGGACATAATGCCGAATAGTTTCGGCGTATAATTACTTATGAGAGTGGGGAAAATATGGTGACAAACATCATTAAGGACAAAGTCTTCAATTGCGATGGATTGAATGCTTCATGTGCTGGTGACTTCGCTTGGCCGGAAGGCGCAGAAGTGCGGGGGAATGTCAACCTCGCCAATCAAGAAGCGATTTATCGTGACGAAGTCGAAGCTGATTGGGACCATGAAACGACCCGACTTCTTGCTCGGCTTGAGACCGCTTGATTCTCTTAACACATCTTGAGTTTCTGTCATTTATTTGAATTGTTTCTTTTCCAAAAGGGGCGTTGTCTTTGAATCCTGAGCAAGACCTTAAATTACGAGACCTTGTAGAAAAACTTGTAGAGCTGTATTGGGAAGTAAAAGGGTACGTAATAAGCAGCGAAAAATTGTCGAAAAGAAGCCGTGTCTCGGTACCCGCTTTAAATGAACTCAGAAATGCCTTTGACCACAACATACGTGCTGAGGCGGTTTGGCGACAGGGCCAGGATCCGAAAGAAGGGACAGAGCCAAATCCTTATTTATATTCTTACAAAAACCTCGAAAAAGCTACTGGGCACGTTTATCGAGCAGGATACGATGCTCTGGACATAATAGCCCTCGATAGGGTAAGAAAAATCAATAGATATATTCTGGATAGTTTCAGGATAACCACTTTGTGTACAGTTATGAATAGCTACTCTACAAGAATCAGAGAACCACTCAAAAAAGCGCTAGAATTGTGTAATGAAGCTAAACTTGGTAAAGATGTTGAACCGGAAAAAGTAGATGAGCATCCAGCATTCTTCAAGAAATACAAAGATGCTATAGAATCTCTAGAAGATATCCTTGAAGAGCTAGAAAGCCACGAACCTGAGCTTTTGGAAGTTGAAAAAGAGCTTGCCATGGAAGATGAGCAAGCCTATGAACAATACAGGGCTTCCGCCGACCAACAAACCGCTCATGCAAAAAGAGCTCGTAATTGGGCTATAGCTGGAATGGTTTTGACAATTGTTATTACAATTATCACTTTCATAATTAAGCATTAACGGTCCGTGTTTGGTGAGTTGGATTATTATTGCCTTTTTTGTGGTCTATGCGAAATCCTGTGTTCAAACTCAATCTTCATCTGAAAAAGCCCAGAAGCAGATGAAAATAGAAGAAAAATCAAACCCAAATCCCACCACACGGCCAACTGAAAGGCTCTAATATTGGTATGCTACAAGGTGGCTCCCACCACTATACTCACATAGCAAATTGACTATTTAAGTTTATTTTCTAAAGAACACTTTTCCCGGCGATAAAGGTCTCTGTAATTTTTCCATCGCCAGTGAGGATTTCTTCGAGTGGGTCTTTTGTATCCGGGGATATTTCAACGGTTATGAAATCTGCAAATTTATCGGGTGCCAGCGAGCCTATCTGGCAGTCCATACGCAGGGCTATTGCGCCATTTATGGTAGCCATTTCCAGGATTGTCTGATTATCGACGAGGCTGTCTTTGCGAATACGCCGCATCTCTTCGAGCATATCCAGTGAACTGTTGCTTGCAAGGCTGTCTGTTCCCATGGCGACGTTTATTCCCATCTCCAGCATTTGCCCATAGCGATGGCCGGTGCGGGCGAAAAAGTCGCTCGACCTTGGACAGTAAACAACACTCACCGGCGAGTCAGCCAGCAACTTCAGTTCGTCGTCATCTATATAGTTGCAATGGACCAGTATGGCTCCGGCTTCGAGCAGGCCAACACGTCGGGCGAACTCAACTGGCTTACACTTATGCACAGCTAACGAAGAGCTCAACAGGCCCAGATGTCCGAGAAAGTCAAAGAACTTGCCCGAGCCTTCCAGCATGAACTCACGCTCTTCCTGCGTCTCAGCAAGGTGCGTCGATAAAAGCCAGCCGCGCTTTCGGGCCATCTCGACGGTCTGTAGATAAATTTCCTCGGAGGTTGAATAGGGTGCGTGTGGCGTCAGGCCGAAACTCAAACGCTCGTCCGGTTCGACATCTTCTATGCTTCTTTCGAGACGCCCGGCTGCGCCTTTTGCCGCTGGGCCTATGCCGGTTACTTCCGCAAAGCAGACTTTACGGAGCGGATTTTGTTTCAGCGTCTGCCATGAGCGGTTGTTATGGCAGATATCAGCTATCGTAGTCGTGCCGGTTTCAATGGCCTCTTTCGCGCCGTCGGAGACCGCAGAATCTATTTGCAAATCATGGGGCATTCGCCGAAAAACGCCGAACAGCCATTGCGTCATGGGGCGGTGGGGCGGCAGTTCCCCTCGTAAGTGAGAAAGTTCCAGATGCGTATGGGCATTTACGAGTCCGGGCAGGATAGCTGCATTTTCGATGTGGCGGTGGTTTTTGGCTGGAGTTACTTCGCCGGCTGGCCCGAGGGCTTCGATTGTTTCGCCCCGCACCCGAACTGCGCCGTTGCGGAGACAGCTGCCGTCAGCGGGTATAACCCAGTCAGCCGATATGCTCCAGGCGTCAGAGTTGCTCATCGTTCGAACCAGTCCTGCCAATCCTCGGAAAGTTTATAATCGCAGACGTTGGCCTGCTGCGTCTTATCGCAATCGCAGACCTTTTTGTTTTCGTCAATAGCTGCTGCCAGTTTGGCCACTATCTGGCTCATAGCGCCGACCGAACCGGCGAGACGCTCGCTGTCGGAGACCTGCGTCAGGCCGCCAAAAAGGTCCGCCCCGGCAAATGGGCGATGCTGGCTGCCCGTCTCGGCGAAATTGACGATGTAACATACCGCCGAATAACAAAGCTCCAACTCCTTGGCCAGAAACACTTCCGGCACGAATGCGTGCGTTACTATCTCGGCCCCGGCTGCTGCCAGTGCCCTGACCTCTGCGGGAGTTTCAAACCGGGGACCTTCGCATACGGCAGCTGTCGTCGAACCGTGATAAAGCAGCTTCATGTCGTGCAGAACCTGGCCTGCAACGCGGCGAAGTGTCGGGCAGAAAACAGGAAACTGCCGCAAAAAACCGAGTGGAGAATTCTCGAAAAAGGTCTTTGAGCGAAGATGGGTCCTATCGATTACATCTTCCAGAACCACCAGATCGCCGACTGCGATGTTATGCGTTATCGCACCGCCCGGGCCCCAGGCCAGGACGTACTGCACGCCGAGTTCCTTTATCGCATACATGTTGGCCAGATAGTTGACCGTGCCCGGCGCAGTTTTGTCCATGCCCAGCCCGTAGCGGCTCAGTAGGTAGAAATCTTCTCCGTCTGAGCGGACGAGAAAAATTTCGCCGCTTTTTCCAAAAGGTGTTTCCTGCGAGCCAAGTTTTTTTCCGGAAATTCTTCCGGCTTCCCACTGTCGATAAACTTCCTCGCCGGCGATGCATGCAATTGGTTCAGCCATAGTTACTCCGATGTGAAAGAATCCTTCCTACCTCAAAGACGTTCATTCCAGACGAAAAGATTCATGCGGGCATTATCAGAGGAATTTGCCCTGGTTTCAACCCCGAGCAAAAAAGACCCAGTAATTTCTGCCCCAAAAATTTCCCCCAAAAAATATCTGCCGATGGAGGAGGGATCCACCGGCAGATTATCACTGCTATGCTGGCCAACTATCCCCAAAGGGGAAGAACAGACGACCGCTGTTTGGCTTATTTAGTACTTAAGCAAGTTAAGCAGAAGCGTTGAACAAAAAGAGCTTCCGGCGACTAATCTAAAATTCGTATCTTTGCTGACCGGCCATGTCCACCGAGCTGAACTGTCCCGGCACGATCTTTACTCTGTTGATTGCTCCGATAGAGCGGGATTGAATCTCTTTGAATATCCCACTTCTCAGTAGCGTCTCAAGATGAAAGCGGTGCGAGGCTGAATCGACGATTACGGTCAATACGCCTTGGCTGAAGCTTTCAAGGGCTGTGTGTTCGGCCAGGTTTTGTGGAATGACTTCATCCCAGATTTCCGCCAGGTTTTGAAGCTGGCGTACTTTCTTTGCAAGAGTGCGTTTCATCAGGAAGGTTAGAGACTGGCTGAGGTGCCCAAAACCTGGGCGTTTTTGTCGTTGCTGCCAGATAGTTCTCAGTTGAGCATCATCCATGAGTGCACCTTAGTTACCGGCTCGGACATCCTTGACCGCAAGCATCCGCAAAATCAAAAAACTCGGGCGGATTCAGCAGGCTGTTACACACTGCTATTGCCAACAGACTATTAATTTCATCGCCATAGTCAAGACAGAAACTTTTATATTTATTTGAAGAAAAAAATCAACCCAGATCGACAGGCATCAAAACGTATAAAAAGTCGCTTCCGGACTTGATAACTGCCGGCTTGTTTGAGGCATTCATCTCAATGGTAATCTGGTCTGTCTCGATTACACGCATTGCGTCGGTCAGGAATGCCGGGTTGAACGCAATTTCCAGATCGCTGCCTTCGTACTCTATTGGGCAGTTTACTTCCGCCTCGCCGGTTTCCGGTGCCCGGCTGGAAAGTGTCACCTGCCCTGACTTGAAACTTAACCTGACGCCCTTGGATTCTTCGTTTGTCAGCAGGGCCGCCTGTCGGGTGCGATGCTCTAATTCCCCGGTATTTATAGTAGCCTTTATAGAGCAGTCCTTGGGTATTACATCTCCATATTTCGGGAAGTTGCCCTGGACAAGCGAGCTGACAAGAACCGCTCTTGCGGTGCGGATAAGGATCTGATTTTCGCTGATCTTGATATCGAGAGTTTCTTCGCCGTCGCCGGCTATCCTCTGGATAAGACCCATAAGCTTGGCTGGAACGATAGCTGCAATGTCGCCCTTGGTCGACTTGCTAAGCGAACCCCTGGCCTGTGCAAGGCGATGCCCGTCTGTCGCTACCAGCATCAGCTTCTTGCCGGATGCTTCCCAGAGAACGCCGCTTATCGCATAATGGCTGTGTGCCTTAGCAGTGGCGAAAAGAGTCTTGCCGATGGCATTAGCCAAAACTGTCGCGGGGACCTGAAAATCCGGGTCTTCGTTGAATTCTGCGACGGCTGGGTATTCGCCCGCGTCATAACCGAAAATCTTAAAGTGGCTGCCGGCACCTTCGACGTGAACTGTCTGCTTGTCGGTTTCAATCGTCAGGCTCTCTTCAGAGGATGACTCGCGAACAATGCCGCTGAGCCTGTCTGCCGGGATAAGTGCTTCGCCTTCGGCCTCGATCTGTACAGCTGTTATCTGATAACGGGCCCCGGCTTCGAGGTCGGTTGCCAGCAGTGTCAGTGTGTCGTCCTTGGCGATGAGTTTGACGCATTGCAATACCGGCTTGGGAGTGCGTGTCGCTACGATACTGCCGACAAGTGCCAATGCCTCCTGCAACGCAGTTGTCTGTGCGATAACCTTCATAATCGATTCTTCCTTCTTTGAAATGTCAGATTTCCAATGCGTGTTTATACGTTGCAATGCGAGACGTTTCAAGTGGCAATAGGAAAGGCTTTTAGCGGGAAATGGCTTAGTGCCACCATTTTTATGCGCCAAAAGTGCCAAATATCATTTCTTGCCAGTTTCTGGGTCCTCCTATATAATCTTTATCGAGCCTGTTGCCTTTGATTAAAGGCACAAAAACCTATTCTGGAGGATTAATAGCATGCAAGTGCCAAGATATTTCCTTGCAGCCGTTCTTATAGTTTCATTTGGCCTGTCCGCATCGACTTTTGCAGGAACAATACGCCATGATGTTGACCCGCAATCATATTTGAATCTTGCGGCAAGTTCTTCGTACAACCCGGTAGGCAGATTCGATTTCAGCATCGGAGCGGACAATTATCTCGCTTCCGGGACGCTGGTATCATCTAACTGGGTCCTGACGGCTGCCCATGTTGTGGATAGCGCGTCGTCGCTTGATTTCACCATTGGCGGACAGACCTTTTCAGCTGTGGACTGGATTGCCCATCCAAAGTGGGAAGGCGATTTGCTTAAGGGATATGATGTTGGGTTGGCCAGGTTGGACTCAGAAGTTTCCGGGATTAACCCGGCTGCGATTTATTCGGGCCGGAATGAATTTGGCACTGATGGCGTTTCTGTTGGCTATGGCTTAACTGGAGATGGACTGAGCGGCGCAACCACCTATGACGGACAAAAGCGTGCCGGCGAGAACACGATAGACGCATTTTATAGGACACATCCTAAAAAGACTCCGCAAATATTCCTTTCGGACTTCGATAATCCACTCGACCCGGCTGACAATTCCTACGGTTCGTCCCTTCCGTTGGATTTAGAGTTTCAGATTGCTCCGGGCGACAGTGGCGGCGGGGTGTTTATTGATTTAGTTGGAGATGAAGCCGGTCCACTTTTGGCTGGCGTAAATTCATTTTTAGCTACATTCGATGGCGATCTTGATGCCGATTATGGTGATATTGGGGGATTTACCCGGGTTTCCGTTTTCAGCGGCTGGATTGAAGATGTAATTTCCGGAGGCGGTGGAGGCGGTAAGCCAGGTAAAGGGGGAGGAAACGGCGGTGGCAATGGCGGTGGAAATGGGGGCGGTAAAGGTAATGGCAAGCCGTCATTTTATGACATGAACTTATCCCAAACTCTGGACCCATTAAGCATTGTTGTTCCAGAGCCAGCCACGCTGTCGCTGTTGGCCGTTGGCAGCTTGGCAGTGATAAGGTTCAAACGGAGAAAGAAATAATCTGAATAATATAATGCAAAAAAGTTTAAAAAAAAGGCGAGCCATTTGACTCGCCTTTTTTATTTGGACACTTGGCTTGTCCTATTTAGCCGAAGCGGGCTCTTTGCGATAGGTGTTTACAGGGACCTGTTTTTCACGTTCGAATTCTGCCTTTATCTTTATTACTTTTTCCTGGGCTCGGCAGAACGGGCAAAGGTGCTGAATTTGCTTGAATTTTCTGGCAAATGTTGAATTTGGCCAGCGGTGCGAAATTAGGCAACACGGGCATATTTTGCAAAAGGCTGCCATCAGGCGCAATCCCAAAGGCAGGTGTGCTTTTTCCTTCGTATCTGTCATGAAAGAGGTCCTTTTCCCGGAAGGTATTATAGCATGCTTATTTAGTAATGAACACACATAAGCGACAGGCCGTCAGGTGGGGCGGTTGGCCCGGCGTCGTGGCGGTCGCATGAGGCGATTATTTTGTCTATTCTTGCCGGCTCCCAGTGGCCCCGGCCTACCTCTATCAGCGTCCCGACGATATTACGCACCATGTTATACAGGAACCCGTTGCCCTGAACGCTTACTTGCACTTCCGGGCCGTCCTGGCAGACCTCGCAGCGGTAGATGGTTCGGACAGTTGTTTCACGGTCCTCAGCTGACGAGGCGAAGCCGCGAAAATCATGCTCACCGACCAGACGGCGTGCGGCGTCCTGCATGGGTTCAATATCCAGTGGGCGCCAGTAGTGGTAAACCAGCTTGTGCAGCTCGACCGGCCGTGTGGGTGCGACGTAAAGTCGGTAATGGTACGTCTTGCCGACAGCCGAACGTGAGGCATGGAAGCTTTCCGGCACTTCGGTTGCAGAGCGAATCGCGATATCACGAGGCAGTCGGGAATTCATAGCCCGGCGCATGCCCTTGAGCGGAATAGAGAAATTAGTCGTATAAAAATTCGCTACCTGGCCCGCTGCGTGGACGCCGGCATCGGTCCGGCCTGCACCGAAAACAATCACCGGATGCCGCATAAGCCTGCCTGCGACATTCTCGATATGCTCCTGGACAGTCTCGATACCATCAGCCTGCCTCTGCCAGCCGTGGTAGGCGGCGCCGTTGTATGCGACAACAAGTTTTATATTTCGACGTGGTGCCTGTTCGTTCATTTCCGCACTTTTCCGCATTTATTGTTACAAAAAAGCGGCGGCCTTGGAAGACCGCCGCATAAATAAGTCTGACTGCTGAGGGCTAAATGCTCTAAAGCATTTCAGCTATCTGGACTGCGTTGAGTGCAGCGCCTTTGCGTATCTGGTCGCCACTGACAAACAGTTCAATTCCGCGGTTCTCGCCCTGCGAGAGGTCCTGGCGGATTCTGCCGACGAGGATATCATCCTGGCCTGTAGCGTCCAGCGGCATCGGGAAGTAGTTCTTCTCGACATCGTCGACGATCTTTATGCCCGGTGCGCCCGAGAGAATTTCCCGAACCTCATCCGGGCTTATCGGGTTGGCGAATTCCAGGTTTATCGACTCACAATGGGCCCGCATTACCGGCACGCGTACGCAGGTGGCGGTGATACGAATCTTCTCTTCGTGGAAGATTTTCCGCGTCTCGAGGATCATCTTGCGCTCCTCGACGTTGTAGCCGTCTTCGCCAATATCGCTGTTGTGGCTGAATACGTTGAAGGCAGCCGGGTGTGGCAGGACTGTTGGCGTAAATTCCCTGCCTTCCAGAAAAGCCTTTGCGCCTTCTTTAAGCTCAGCCATCGCCGCGGCGCCTGCACCGCTGGCAGCCTGGTATGTGCTGACAACAACACGTTCAAGCGTATGTACCTGGTGCAGCGGCCAGACCGGCACGTTCATGATGATCGTCGAGCAGTTCGGGTTGGCGATGATTCCCTTGTGGCTTTTGATGTCCTCGGGGTTGACTTCCGGAACGACAAGCGGCACTTCGGGGTCCATTCGGAACGCCGAAGTGTTATCGACCACGACCGCGCCAGCTTCGACAGCTATCGGGTCGTACTTTTCGGAGATGCTGCCACCGGCTGAGGACAGAACCAGATCGATTCCCTCGAAGCTGTTTTCGTCAAGCTCTTCAACTGTAAGCTCTTCGCCGGCGAAGTTTATTTTCTTACCGGCTGAGCGAGAAGAAGACAGCAGCTTCAAACTCGCAAGCGGAAAGTTCCGCTGCTGGAGAATCTCTAAAAATTCCTGACCAACCGCGCCTGTGGCGCCCATTATCGCAACATGCTTTGACATTTCTTCAAATCCTGTGGTTAATTACTTCTTACTTTCAACATCCTCAAGTTAGCAGAACCAGGCATCTTACCAAAATTTTTCTTTATTTAAAGAGGGTTTTGAGTGGGACAGAGTGGATTTAACACGAAAATTTCCAAGTAATACGATTTTTAGCTTTCGTAATAACGGTTTTCGTAGTAAAAAAAGCTAGAATAATAATACGTATTGTTTGTCTGGTTGTTTGGAGTTGTAAGATGCCATCGGAAATACTCGCACTCGCCGCAACAGCTGGTTCTATAGGTCTGGTTCATACCTTGCTTGGTCCTGACCACTATTTGCCATTTGTGGCTATGAGCAAGGCGCGGAATTGGTCGAAAGTTAAAACCGCCTTGATAACTCTTCTATGTGGTTTAGGCCACGTTGCCAGCTCGGTTATCCTTGGTCTTGCTGGCGTGGGGTTTGGTATTGCGCTGACGAAGCTGGAATTCGTTGAATCTTTCCGCGGCGAGATTGCCGGCTGGCTTCTGACTTCTTTCGGGCTTGTCTATTTCGCATGGGGTCTCCGCAGAGCTATACGCGGGAAGAAGCACACCCACATTCACGCCCATGCCGATGCCGATTTGCACGCGCATGAACATTCCCACAACGACGAGCACACGCACGTTCACGATCGAAAGTCCGCCAGGAACTTTACGCCATGGGTTCTGTTTACGATTTTTGTCTTCGGCCCATGCGAGCCGCTTATCCCGATTTTGATGTACCCCGCTGCCAAGCAGAGTCTTTTCGCACTTTGCTTGATTACGGCAACTTTCGCAGTAGCGACAATCAGCACTATGATGGTGGTTGTCATGCTGGCCAGCAGCGGCCTGAAGTTTGTTCATGCAGGCAAGCTCGAAAGGTTCAGCCATGCTTTTGCCGGGGCCACAATTCTACTGTGTGGCCTTGCGATACAGTTCGGCCTGTAAATTACAAACGGCCGCATGAAGATATGTAGGTTGTTTGCCTCGCTAACGCAGGTTTCACTTTCTGTCCATGAAACGCATGCCAGCTGTCAATGCCAGCACGCACACACACCCGCAAATCAAAGCCATTTGGTAGGCATCAAAGTAGAAAGCTGCCTTGAATGGCGGAAGTTCGATCCCGGGCATGTGGTCCGCCAAGGCCAATTGAATTTGCCCGCCGATTGGCATCCACGCCAAAAGGAGGGCGAGAAATGTAGCTCGTTTCCGTAACATTTTTCAGCATCCTGTGCAGATTCCCCGCTGCAGATCCGACGCCACCGCGGCGCCGCCACCACCACCTGCAGCCGAACATAGAAGCACGAGGGCCTCGAGAACCTTCTAAAGGAATTTAAGATTTGGATTTGCCAGCCGCTAATCGGGATGAGTTGGATTTATTTTTTTAGGCCGAGTTTGGCCATTACTTTCTGCAAATCGGACCAGACCTTTTTTCGGTGCTCCGGAGTGTATTGACGCAGCAGATAGGCGGGGTGGAATGTCGGCATGACCGGAGTTCCTTCCAGAGCCTCGCTGAAGTCCGGCAATTCCTGCCACGTGCCGCGCAGTTTGGTTATGCCCGTGCGGGTATTCAGCAGGTTCTGCGTAGCCGGGTTGCCGAGGGTTACGATGACCTTGGGGGAAATGATTTCAAGCTGGCGGACGAGATAATTCCAGCAGCACTGGATTTCTTCCGGAGCTGGGTTGCGGTTTCCGGGAGGGCGGCACTTGAGGATATTGCAGATGAAGACATCATCGCGGGTGAGCCCCATCGCCTTGATCATATTTGTCAGAAGTTCCCCCGCCCGCCCAACGAACGGCCGGCCTGTAGCGTCTTCGTCGGCTCCCGGGGCTTCTCCGACAAAGACCAGTTCGGCAGAGGGACTTCCTTCGCCAAAAACAACATTGGTGCGAGTCTCGGCTAGCGGGCATTTTTTGCAGCGCTGGATTTCGTTTTGTTTAAGCTCTTCGAGAGCGGCGGCTTTTTGTTTTGGAGTCATTTCTAAATGTACCCGGGTCTGTCCATGATTTTTTTCGGAAAACACCTCGCAAGCGGGCAGTGGGTTGCGGCTTGCGGGGATAAAATCGCCGCCCAGCATTTTATCTGTTTCGATTAATTGCCTGGCAGCCTTGATGAGTTTTTCCGCTGAGTCTGTCATTGCCCGAGATTCTAAGCTTTACCGGCGGCAGGAACAACTGTCATGGCTGTAGCTGCAAGAATTTCCCGTCCAGGCCTTGGCTGGTAACCTTTTCGATTCCGAGCCTGACGACCTTTCCGGTCAACTCGTCTGAGTTTGCATCCGGTTTGAATTTCACAGTAATGTAACGGTCGGTCATGGCCTGGCGGGATTTTGAACCTTTGCGAGCCTTTTCAACGAGGCCTTCCATGGTTTTGCCCACGAAATTGGTTCGGTAGGCCTGTGCGAGCTGCGTTTCGAGCTGGCCTAGCTGGGCCATTCGCTCTTTGACTACATTTGGCTTAGGCGACTCATTGCGAAATTCCCAGGCGGCTGTGCCTTCAATTGCACTGAACGGGAAGGCGTGAATCTTTGCAAAGCCCGCATCTCGAGCCATCTCCATCGTCGCTGCAAAATCCTCGTCAGTTTCGCCCGGAAAGCCGACGATTATGTCAGTTGTTATCGCCGGATTTTCCAGCGAGCCCCTGAGCAGGTCGATAGTTTGCCTGAACTCGTCGGCTGTGTATTGCCGGTTCATTTTTTTGAGGATTTTCTGCGAGCCGGACTGGAGCGGGAGATGAAAATGCGGCGCAACCGCTGGTGTTTCCCTACAAACCCACAGCAGTTCCTCTGTCATGTCGCGTGGCTCGAGACTGCTCAGCCGTACCCGCCAGAGCCCGTCGATATCGGCTACCTCTCGAAGAAGCTGCGGCAGTTTGGAGTCTTCATCGCTCCATTTTCGCCTGACAGACGTGTCTCTGCCAAATGCGCCGAGGAACACTCCCGACAGCACGATCTCCTTATGCCCGGATGCGACCAGGGTGCGGCATTCATGTACAACGCTTTGAATCGCTCGCGACCAAACCCTGGGCCGAGTATATGGCACGATGCAATAAGCGCAGAAAGCATCGCAGCCGTCCTGAACCTTTACGAACGCCCGCTGGTGGCCGTGAAATTTTTCTATGCCATCTTGCTTGCTCTTGTCTTCGGCTTGACGGGCCAGGGCTGCCTGGCGGCGTTTTCGGATGGTATCGGGGCTACGATTATCTTCGCTTGCTGGTTTTACCTCGGCTGGGTGTTCATTTTTCAGCGCCTGAACCACCTCTTCCAGAGAGGCGTATAAATTATCGTGGTGGCCGACTATAAAGAGGCGCTGAGGCGGGATATCCAGAGACTCCAGCAGTTTTCGTATCTTTCTCGCATTATAGTCACTATAGCAACCCGTAACGAGCACAGCAGCACCGGGAGAGAGCTTGATGGCGCGGGGGATGGCCTGGCGGCTTTTCCGCATCGCGGTAGTTGTTACGCAGCAAGTGTTTATGACAACAAGATCGGTTTTCCCTTCGCATGGGCCAAGGGCGGTTAAGCCTTTTTTCTCGAGCGAAGCTGCGATAGAGCAACTATCGTATTGATTTACCTTGCAGCCAAGTGTTGTAATAGAGAAAGAAAGCACCGGTTAATTGCGTTCCTGAAAAATCCTGATTTAAAATAACCTTAACAGGAATTGCTCCCTAAAGCATCGTTGCTGTTTGGACTTAAAAAATATATTATACTCTTCTGCCACGCCTGTGTCAGCCAACCCGGGCTTCTCGCCCGAGCGATATTAAGGCGAAGCAGTATCGAGTTACAGATTGTTGAAGCGTATTAAAATCTACGGGAACAAGCCAAGGAGTAGTTATGGCTAAAGCTAAGAGCGTTTGGGGAATAGACATTGGACAATGTGCTCTCAAAGCGTTAAAGCTCCGTGAAGTTGAAGGTGAACTTCATGTTGAAGGCTTCGACGTTATAGACCATCCCAAGATTCTTTCCGAGCCCGAAATCAACAAAGAAGAAATTATCCGAGAAGCGCTTGAGCAGTTTATTTCCCGTAACGACCTGGGCGATTCTTCTATCGCTGTATCGGTTCCTGGCCAAAGCAGTTTTACCAGATTCGTCAAGCTTCCGCCGGTCGATCCGAAAAAGATTCCCGACATTGTCCGCTTCGAAGCCGAGCAGCAGATTCCTTTCCCTATTGATGATGTCATCTGGCGCTGGCAGACGTTCCGCGATCCGGATTCGCCCGATGTGGAAACCGGCATCTTCGCGATGAAGAAGGTGGACGTCACTGAGGTGCTGGATCATTTTTCCGATGCGGATATCCTTGTCGACCATGTTCAGATTGCGCCTTTGGGGCTTTACAACTTCATGACGTTTGACGAACAGGTGGCTGAGGACGGCGCGACGCTTCTGGCAGATATTGGTGCGAATAAGACAGACCTGGTCGTGTCTGATGGTTCCAGAATATGGACCCGCACGATACAGATTGGCGGCAATAATTTTACGGAAGCTCTTGTACGGTCGTTCAAGCTTTCTTTTGCCAAGGCAGAGAAGCTCAAGCGGTCTGCAGCTACGAGTAAATATGCCCGCCAGATATTCCAGGCGATGAGGCCGGTCTTTTCTGACCTTGTCCAGGAAATACAGAGATCGATCGGTTATTACACCTCGCTGCACCGCGAGACCCGGCTCAAGAAACTGATAGGCTTGGGCAATGGCTTCCGCCTGCCGGGATTGCAGAAATTTCTCGAGCAAAACCTAAATGTGCAGGTGGCAAGAGTAGATGCTTTTAACAGGCTAACAGCGGGGGCCGGCGTAAATGAGCCCAAACTTAACGAAAGCGTGTTGTCCCTGGGCGTGGCATACGGCTTGGCGGTACAGGGGCTGGAACTGGCCAAGGTAGAAACGAACCTTCTTCCGAAACAAATTACCCGCCGCAGGATGTGGAGTAACAAAAAGCCATGGTTTGTGGCTGCGGCAGCCGTGCTTCTTTTGGCGCTTATCAGCAAGGCTTCGCGGCCATTTATGGACAGGGGAGACCTGGCGCCGAGTCCAGAGCTTCGCGAGTCCAGGACAATCGTTGACCAGCTGGACAAGCTTGTTAGAGATTACAATGGTGTGAAGAATCAGGGAAAGCAGGAAGAGCAGCAGCTTCGAGAAAGTGCAAAGCTTTTCGGCTATCGCGACTTTTGGCCCTCCGTGCAGACGCTGGTTTCCAAATCGATACAGGAAGTCGCAACTGATCAGGGGTCGTTGTCGGGCGGAGCCGAAGCCCTGGAGCAACTCAAGTCCAAACCTCGTCAAATGCGCCAACTTATTTTTGTAACCAAACTCACGAGCGTATATCTGGAAGACATAACAGCCGAAACAGGAACGACATCGGCAGGGCGGCCAGGTAGACAATCCGCCAAGCGCGGTTACAGGATTAATATTGAAGGCAGAACCCCTCTTCCGAAAGCCCAGGCAAACGCAATGTTAAGTACGCTATCGCGAAAAAGTCGCGGAATAGCTGAACAGCTCAAGTCCCTTTCGATAGTTAAAGCGGACTTGCCGAAATTCAAAGAGATAACGCCTTCCGTTCGAGCTTCGATAGCTGGCGGGGCGGAAGTTGTCGATCCGGATCCGATTTTCCCCGGCGAGAGCATGGCAAGTGACACTCACTTCGAAATTGGCTGGGTGATACAGATCGAGGGCGATGGAATTGAGCTGCCGGATACTGAAGCAACGAGTTCCGGCCGACGCTGAGGAAATAATGGAAATTACGACGGCTTGGAGAAAAGCTAATGCAGTTTATTCGAGATAATATCTTTTATGTCTGTCTTATCGGGACAGTCGTTGTCCTGGCGGGGATAATTTCTTTCGTCGATTTGAGTGTTTCAGGCACAGTCGATAAAAGGCTTGTAGACCGCGAGAATGTCATCAACAGGGTAAATTTCTTAATTAGGGCCAAGAAGGTCAACAAGGAAGTCGTAGAGGCTGAGAAAATCCGTGTTGAGACAGTTCGCAAAGCCATAATAGATGTTGTCCAGAACAATGTAGAGTGGAACCGGAGGAACTATTCAGTCCTTGAATTGGAGACTTCTGACGGAAGAACCGTAAGTGCGTTCCCGATAGATCAGAGGCTTTATAGAGATTACAGCCTTATATACGTCTTCACGGAAAAATATGACTACGAGATAAAGGAGTTGGTCAAACGACTTAATCCCACATCCCCGCCGAATGATCTCGAGATTGAAAACGAAACGAAGCAAATCGAGCTGGAGCTTTTGCGTAAAGAAGAACGCGAAAGAAAAATCAGGGAAAGGGAGGCTGCGGAAAGTGGAGAAATTGTCGAGTCGACAGGTGTTGCGCGTTCACGAACTGAACTTAGGGCAATTCTTCCAGCGGGTGTGACGCGAGCCAGAACAACAGGGGTCACTTCTGACATAAGCAAAAAGGCCCAGCAACAGGCCATCGACGCATTGACCCTGAAACGGGCGATGGAAGGTTCGGTTTACGCTTCGCTGGATGAATTCGACGTTGTCTTTCCAACCGCTGTAGCCACCGCGTCGGATACCAAGCTTTGGCAAGCGCAGCTTAACCTGTGGATAACTGAGGATATTGTCGAGGCTATTTCCCAGACAAACAAAAAGTCCCTTAAGGAAAAAGAACCGGACTCTTCTGATAGCGTCATGAATTCTGCGGTAAAGCGTTTAGTTTCTATCGAAATCAACGAGGAATATGTCGTCTCCCCAGGTGGAACTGGATTGAGATCAAGATCGCCAGCGCGAACGCGAACATCGCCCAGAAGGTCACCAGCCATCCCGGGCAGGCCTACGGGATATCCAGCAATGACAAGTGCGATGCCGCCGGGTTACACCCCTGGCAAACCTGCCAGAGTGGCTGCAGCTGGAAGTTCAGGTCCCAGCGCTGTTTCAACTGGCATGGGGCAACTGACCCAGCGTATATGTAATCAGCAGTATGACGTTATTCACTACAGCTTCACCGTGATAATGTCTTCGCGAAAGTTGCTTGAGCTCGAGAGAGCATTGATGGCTCGTAATTATCACACCGTACTTTCTGTCGAAATGCAGGAAGTTCCCCAGGTCGAGGATAAATACTACTACTATGGCCCCGAGCCTGTAATGGAAGTCACCATGTACTGCGAGTTACTCCTTATGACCGACTGGGAAAGGGGCAAGTACGACTCCAAAAATAAAAAGTGGTTCGAAAAGTATCAACCTCTTATGCCAATAGATGTTTTGGGGGATCTTGACCAAGCCGGTGTGCTTCGTCGTGAAGATATTGATCGCCTAAACGACAGAATATAATGCAGGTTTTTGTTTTCGAAGTTTTGAGTTATAGAGAAGTTATTTGAGGAAGCCAATATGGCCAAGAGTTCTGACATGAACTTCTTAGAACAGCACCTGGAAAAAGCCGTGCTGTTTGTGTGTTTTATCTTTTTACTTTATGCGATTTTTCATTGGGTGACATCGTCGCCCCGTGAGATAGAAGTTCCACAGCCAATTGGAACGCCCAAGGCCGTAGCTCCCGACAAAGTAGACACGGAATTGTCCGAAGTTTCACTTAGACTCCAAAACAGTTTCGAAAAAGCTAGCGCAGAACCGCGGGCATTACCTCCATACGAAGGGATAATTGAAGATTACCGTTCCCTCAAATCGCTGGATGGATTCCGGGAAATGGTTGATATTTCATCGGCTCGGCCAGCAATTCGAGAAGAGACGAGCAGGAAAATACCCGACAAACCGACAGTAGCGGATATTCAGTCGGTTATACCAAAGCCCCAAAAACCAAAAACATGGGCAGGTCGGGAATTCGTCCGTATGGAAAACCCCGCCGATGTAGCTGCCGCACACGTTGCCTTTGTCTATCCCATATCAGAGTTGAAGTCCATTTGGCGCGACAGGCTTCGCAGAACCACTATCACATGGAAGGCTGTTTGCCTAGGGGTTGAAGCCGAAGTTCAGGAAAGGCTTTCGGATGGCTCCTGGTCTGCTCCTAAGCAGGTAAAGATGGTTTCCAGTGTTGTCGATGAATTCGTCCGTCCGATTCAATTGCCCCCAGTCCCCAAGTATAGAGGCTCTAATTCGGACAGTGTTCGAAATTGGATGGAGAATATGGCAGCGGTGGATTGGCAGGAATTCATCCTCGAACCCGGTTATTGGGATGTCTGGCACACACCTAGCCGGCAATGGCTGAGTTGGGTTATCAATCTACCCGTTACATCGGTAAGTAAAGACTGGATGGAAAAAACTCCAGCTGCCAGAAGAACCATGACGTTTGCCCCTACTGCGCCAGATGTTGCCGCCAGGATGCCGACAGCTGCCCCGGCCAGAACAACCCCCAAGCCCACTCGCGCCACCCCTGCCAGGCCAGGCGCCGCATATGATCCAGGCATGGCTATGCCGGGAAGGCCGACCGCTCGCCGGACTACTACACGACAGCCGGTTCGCAGGACTACTATACCAAGGACCAGGACTCCCGCAGCACCGACAAGAGTTGTGCGTGATGAGCCAAGAGAGATCGAGATACCGCAAGAAACCACCTATCCGTCACTTACAGAGCAGATTGAAAGCGGCAACCTCCTTGGGTGGTTCCACGATACTTCCCTGGAAAGCACGAAGGCTTACAGGTATCGGGTCCGCTTGAAACTAATCAACCCCCTATTAACCTGGGATGATGAGGTTAAGCAGCCCGAGGACGCTCGCGTCGCTGTTGTCGAAACACCCTTTAGCGACTGGTCCGATCCCGTAACTATAGGCAAGGAGACGGATTTTTACCTGGTAGGTTCTACTGGAATGTCGCAAACGGTTAAGGTCGCAGTGTTTGCGTATAGCCTCGGCCAGCGGGTAAAAAAGACATTCACTATCGGAGTTGGTGATGTCATAGGCCAACCCAGGAAAGTTACGCTGGTCAATCCAGCTACTAAGGAAGACCAGAAGGAAGAAGTAGATTTTTCCACTGGTTCGATGGTCGTTGGATTGGATTTCAATAAGACTGTTTACAAGGGAACGTTTGCCAAAACCACTACAGAAATGGTCTATTTGGATGAGGACGGCGAGCTAAAGACCCGTATCCTTGCCCATGACAGGAAGTCAGATAGCTACAAGAAGCTGGACGCGGAAGTCAAAGCGGCCAATATACACTAGGTAAAGCAATTTTAAACTTGCAAAATGTGTGGTTTGTGGCGTATCCTCTTCGGCCAAGAAGGCCCTGCCTTTTAACCAACCTTGGTGGCCCTGTGGGGCGACGAATTGGACAAGAAGTTTTGTCCTGCCAAAAGTGTATAACCTAGTGCCTGCATTAGTTTTAAGTACCGATGTTTAAGGTTGCTCCGGTAGCCGATTGTTTTGACGCGGCGATATTGTTGCGGGTTCCGGCGAGCCAATTGAAAGGAGTTTTTCAGTGCTAGCTCTTAGCCGATTTTTGCGAGTTTCCATCCCAGTCATTTTAATCTTAACATTTACCTGTGCTCTTGAAGCCCAAGACGCAAGTTCAGACCAGGCTAAAGCTACACTGAAGCAAGCCATTTCGCAGTACGAAAGCCTCGACTTCCAGGCATCAAAAGCCTCTTTCCTCAAAATCGACCGAAGCTCTCTCGGCCAAGCCGATAAGAAGGTTCTCGATGAATACCTTGGAAAGGTCGATACCGCAATCAGGAAGCAACGGTCAGCCCGTGAGGCTTACAGCATGGCCATTAAAAGTCTCAAAGACGGTGATATCGCTAGAGCGGAACAATTATTCGCCAAGGCCTCGGCCAGTGAATATATCGATGGCCCGACCCGTCAGGATGCCAAGGCCCAGCTTGCACTGGTAAAGAAACGGCTGGAGCTTGCCGCAGCAGCCCAGGCAAAGGCAGCACCAGCTCCGCCAAAGGTGCCCGAGATTAAAGCTCAACCCGTCGAAGCCAAAACAGGGACGGCGGTTGTTAAGACCGAAGTCAAGGCTGAGCCCGACAAACCAGTTGTCCAGGCAGATGATGCCAGCCGGATCAGGGCACAGAAAATGTTGGAAGACATCAAGGCCCGCCAGCAGCAGGTTGATGAACTTATCATGCGGGGCCAGGCCGCCCTGGATGAATCTCAGCCGGAAAGGGCAGTCGGTTATTTCAAGCAGGCCCTGGCACTTGATCCAGATTCTCAACAAGCCCAGAAGCTACTCGATCAGTCACGCAAGATGACTTTGGGCGTAACTAGCAATAACACATTGACCCGCCTTGAGGAAAGACGCCGCATCTCTCGTCAGGCTTCTGACCTGGCCTTTGATAAAGCGATGACAAGAAGCCGGGAAGTTATTTCTCGTGCAAACAGCAAGGGTGAGTTTAACAGTGCAGCCGATGCCGCTCGTGTAGCACAGAACGTTCTTGAAACAAACAAGACTTACTATACCGCCCAGGAATATCAGGCTAAGCTGCTCGAAGTGGATGAACAACTCAAATATGTTGAAATGCGCCGCGAAGAATGGGAAAAAGAGCAAGTCCAGATTCAAATGCAACAAATTCGCATTCAGCAGCAGCAGCGAAAGCAAAAGCTCGAGGGTGAAAGACAGGCCAAAATAGAAAGATTCAGGGAAAATGCCGAGACACACCTGGCAGAATATAATTACGAAGCAGCAGCCGATGAGCTTGACCGGATACTTGTGCTTGATCCAAAGGATAATTGGGCAGCTGGAAGGAAGGAAATGGTCGAGCAGTTCATCCTTGCCCTGGAAGAGCGCGATTTAGACAAGACGCAGCTTCGCGAAGAGCAAAAGTCACTTCTTGATTTACGTGAGGCTGAGATCCCCTGGTATGAACTTCTTCTCTATCCTCGAAACTGGAAGGAAATCACAAAGATTCGTGAACCATTCAGCGCTACAGGACGGGTGGAGTCTGAAGCTGACAGGGCTGTTCGAGCGAAACTCAACCAGCGCATCCAAAAGCTGGAATTTGATGAATCTGAATTTGGCGATGTTATCGATTTTCTCCAGGACGTCTCTGGTGCGAACTTCCACGTTAAGTGGATGTCGCTTGATTTGCTTGGCATCGACAGGTCCACGCCGGTAACAATCAGGCTGGACGACGTGAAGCTTGAAAAGGCTCTTCGTGTTATCCTTGAAGATGTCGGCGGGTTTCAACCTCTTAGTTTTGTTGTTGATGAAGGCGTTATCACCGTTTCCACAAAGGACGACCTCGAAACAAGAACAATAACGCGAGTTTACGATGTCCGCGACCTCATCGTCAGGGTGCCTAATTTTGCAGGCCCGAGCTTGGAATTGGAAGATGTTGGCGCAGAAGGTGGCGGCGGCGGTGGTGGTGATTTGTTCGCTGATGAAGACAGAGATGAAGAAGAGGGAGAAGTTCTTTCGAAGGGTGAATTGATAAACGAAATCATTCAGATGATTGCCGATACGGTTGACCCGAATTCATGGCGTATTATAGGCCAAAATGCGGGCCCGGGAGAGACAGGTTCCATTCGTCACTTGCATGGCCAGTTGATAATAACCCAGACAGAGGAAAATCATGGGAAGGTACTGGACCTGATAAACCAATTGAGAGAGTCCAAGGCCCTGCAAGTTGCCATCGAGGCGAGGTTCATTACTGTTAATACCGGCTTCCTGAACAGCATAGGTATTGATCTGGATTTCTACTTTAATATTGGTTCGGCACTTGGTTCTACAACTGTAACCGACCCATGGACGGGAGCGACAGTACCGACCAAGGGCGGAACAAGCGGATGGGGAACAACTCCGCCGGGTAGCAATAATTTCACACCTATATCTGCCCTGCAGGGTTCCAATGTGTTTACTAATATGCTCGGAGTTTCAACGCCGGTTCCAAACAGTATTGGCGGGCTGATGGGGAACCAGTCGCTGACTGTTGCAGGCACCTTCCTGGATGATATCCAGGTAGATTTCCTTATCCAGGCCACACAGGCCCACAGCGCAACTCGCAGCTTGACGGCTCCCAGGTTGACCCTGTTCAACGGTCAGCGGGCATACGTGAGCATAGGCACCTATCAGTCCTATGTCAGGGATCTTACCCCTGTTGTGGCCGAAAACGCGGTTTCATTTGACCCAGAGCCTGCCTATGTCAATACCGGTACTGTGCTGGATGTTGAGGCTACGGTGTCGGCAGACAGGCGCTATGTTACCTTGACAGTTCGGCCTCAGGTGACTTTGCTTAACAATTTTTCCACCTATGTTGTAACCGCTGCCGGAACAGACGCGGCAGGCAATCCCCTCGGTTCTGGTTTCCTTCAGCAGCCTAACGTTACTGTCCAGAGACTTGAAACGACAGTTTCGGTTCCGGATGGAGGAACGCTGCTTCTTGGCGGCCAGAAACTTGCCGGTGAGGTGGAACGCGAGCAGGGCGTACCTTTGTTGAGCAAGGTTCCCGTCATTAATCGTGCCTTTACAAACCGCGGCACGGTTCGGGACGAGCAGACGCTGCTGATTCTCATCAAGCCGAAGATTATTATTCAACGAGAAGAAGAGGAGCGTCAGTTCCCGTAACTTTGAGGGTGAGTAACGAAAAAATAAAAGGTCACGTTCAAATAATTGAGCGTGGCCTTTTTAATTACAGCTTTGCAGAGAGCCTGGTCAAGGTTTACTTGTTTTGCTGGGCAGTAAGAAAACTTCCCAGAAGTTTGGCGAAATGGCGCACAGCCTTTCCCCGATGGCTTATCTCATTCTTTTCCTGGGCAGTCAGCTCTGCTGCAGTGCAGCTTCTCTGCGGCAGAAAAAACAGGGGGTCGTATCCGAATCCATTCTTACCACGCAACTGGTTTGCAATCGTTCCCTCTAGTGTGTCGAAAGTTTCGATAATTACCCGCTCATCTTCTGCAAGTGCAAGGTGGCAAACAAACCGTGCGGTCCTTTTTTCGTCCGGTGTTTCAGCAAGTTCTCGCAGCAATCTTTCGTTATTGGCATTAGTTATGACCTCCCGCGGGGCATTTTCATCGCATTGGTCAGTTGACCAGCGTGCACTGTAAACGCCGGGGGCGCCATCGAGGGCATCTACTTCGAGTCCGGAATCGTCTGCCAGGCACCATTGCCCGGTAGCCTTGGCATAATAGATGGCTTTGTCTCGCGCGTTTTGGGCAAAAGTCTCGCCTTCTTCAGCCGGCTCGGTTATATCAGGGTAATCATCAAGACTTTTTACCCTCACTCCCAGCGGCGCCAGAACAGCTTCAATTTCGCGAACTTTTCCTTTATTCCGGCTGGCCAGGACTATTGAACGACTTTTCACTTAGGGAACCTTTCTTTCGGGTTTTTTTCGGGGAATGTCCACCAGTTCGCATTTTCTCGGAGCAAGTTCAGCCATTTTGGTTTGAGCGTTTATTTGCCATCTTTTTTCTGTTCGTCCATTTACCGCAAGGAAAGGATATTTCTGGCCAAGCTCATCAACACGTTTGTCGTGAATTTCGAATCTTATCTTCTCACCCCGCTGAACCTTTACCACCGTCTCAGGTGGGAAAGAACCGATAGTAACCCACGATTGGGACGGGCCATGGTGGAAGTAAGCTTGCTCGCCCTCTTGGCGAAGTTGCCGGCAATATTGCACGGCAAACTCTTTTCGCCCGATGTAAGGGGGCTTCGCTTCCGGTTCGTCATAGAAAATTGCCACCAGATAGGTGTATTTGCCGGCGGTGTTAGAAATTTTCCATTCCACCGGGCCCGGATCCGAGCCGGGCAGTGGCACGATAAATGCCTTGGCGTAAATGTTCATGCCTGCCGGGGCTGTCCACTCCTTAACCTTTTTGAGAGTCTTTTGGCCGGATTCAAGAGATTTATAATTGCCGCGATAAAGCACGCTCTTACCATCGCCGTGGAGAATGTAAAGGTCGCGCCACTTTGCGTGTTTTTCGGTTTCCTGTTTATACCTGCGCGTTTCTGCGTTATGGTCCGGCCCGCCAAACGTTTTCAGCAGAATAGTATACCCGCCATTAGTGTGGCTTTTGGTCGAAAAAAGGCTTGGCCCCGCAGCCGGTTGTGTATTTCCGCTGTGCTGACAACCGACCAAAAGGGCAGCTGTCAGTGTTACCAAGGTTAGGGCAATAAATTTCATTTTTACCTGCCTCCCGAAATAACCTTTCGCTGTTCTTTTAGAAGCTTATTAATTCCTCGCCGTGCAAGACTGAGCATTTTTGACAGGTCGCTGGAGTCGAAAGGCTTTTGTTCGCTGGTTCCCTGAAGTTCGACAAATTTACCCCCGCTTGTCAAAGCTATGTTCATATCCACGTCAGCTGCTGAGTCTTCCACATAGTCCAGATCAAGTACCGCAACGCCTTCGACAATGCCGACAGACACAGCCGCTACGGCGCCCTTTAATGCGCTGGGCCTGCAAAGACCTGCTGCGGCAGCTTTCTTTACCGCAAGCGCCAAAGCGACGTAGGCGCCCGTAATAGAAGCTGTTCGCGTCCCTCCGTCAGCTTCCAGAACGTCGCAGTCGAGGTAAATTGTGTTTTCACCCAGAGCGGCAAAGCGAACGACGCTTCGCAGAACCCTGCCGATCAGACGTTCTATTTCGACTCCTCTGCTGTCAGGTTTGCCGACAGAGCGTCTTTTCCTCGCCCCGGTAGAGGCCGGTAGCATTGCATACTCCGCAGTAACCCATCCAAGGCCGGTATTCTCTCGCCATTTCGGAACACCCTCGACAAAGCTTGCCGTGCAGATAACCCTCGTTCCGCCCATCTCCATCAGGCACGAACCGTCAGCTGAACGGACAAAACCTGGAGTAATCTTTACTGTTCTGAGCTGGCTAGGAGCTCTTCCGTCGTGTCTTTTAATTTTTGCCATGGGTCAATAGTCTAACCAAAGCCAACTCAGTTTTCCATGCCCGCAACTTTTCTCTTCTTTTTTGTCCGGTTCGGGTATAATCCTCAGCTGCTTGGTAACGAATCAAGAGGTATGTTGTTCACCAAGATGGTCTATCGAGGAATGATGGCTTTGTAACGGCAATACAGAAAAGAAGTTAAGTGATACAAGACGCTAACATCATTAAAGCAGAGAGAGAAGCTCCCCGGCCCCCGCAGCCGGCACATCCGCTCGCATCCAAGGCGAAGGTCCTGTTGAGCAGCGTGTTCGGCCCGTACGCTCAGGACGACGAGTACGGCAGCCGGGCTATAAACCCTATGGAGTTATACCACAACCAGGTCACCAGAGTTCAGGGCCCGTTCTCATTGCGAATGTTTCACCGCAGTTGGGGCCTGATGCTGATCCAGGCGAATATCGAGGCTCCTTGCACGCTGCTGGACTTCCCGACACTCGACCGCTTCGTCCAGGAGATCCGCGACAACTCCTACGACGTCGTCGGGATAAGCAGCATTATTCCAAACACACTTAAGGTTCGGAAAATGTGCGAACTGGTGCGGCAATATCTGCCGGACGCGACTATCGTTATCGGAGGGCACATCGCCAACATGCCGGACCTCGATGCTCGGATCGATGCGGACATCATCGTCAAGGGCGAAGGGGTGCGATGGTTCCGCCGATATCTTGGAGAAGATGAGGATCGACCCGTTCGGCATCCCATGATCTTTTCAGGCATCGGGACGCGGAACATGGGCATAACTCTCAAGGAGAACCCGGGCGATGTAGCGGCTACCATCATCCCGTCGGTAGGCTGTCCTTTAGGATGCAACTTCTGCTCCACGTCGGCTATGTTCGGCGGCAAGGGAAAGTTTATCAACTTCTATGAAACCGGCGATGAGCTGTTCGACGTGATGTGCCAGCTCGAAGAGTCGATGCAGGTTCAATCCTTCTTCATCATGGACGAGAACTTCCTGCTGCACCGCAAACGGGCACTGCGGCTGCTGGAGTTGATGGAACTCCACGACAAAGCATGGGCTCTGTATGTCTTCAGTTCCGCCAACGTGCTGCGTTCGTATACCTTTGATCAGCTTGTGGGACTGGGGATATCATGGGTTTGGATGGGCCTTGAGGGCCAGGACAGCCAATATACCAAGCTACACGGCATCGACGCGCGGAAACTGGTAGGCGAGCTGCAATCACATGGCATTCGCGTGCTCGGTTCAAGCATCATCGGCCTGGAAGAGCATACGCCCGAGAATATGGACCAGGCAATCGATTACGCCGTCCAGCATGATACCGACTTCCATCAGTTCATGCTCTATACTCCCATCCCCGGCACGCCGCTTCATTCCGAGCTGTCGGCCCTGGGCAGGATGAAGCATCCCGACGAGTATGAAGAGGCCGACATTCACGGACAGTTGATATTCAACTACCGCCATCCCTATATTGCTGACGGACAGGAAAGCGAGTTCATTTGGCGGGCGTTCGATCGCGATTTTGAAGTCAACGGCCCCAGCGTGGCGAGGATCGTGCGGACGACTCTGGCCGGCTGGAAACGCTACAAGAATCATCCGAACTTGCGGATCCGGCGCCGCTACGAACGGGAGGCCAGTGAGCTTGGGACCGCATTCTCTGCAGCGATCAAGGCCATGAGGCTCTACTACAGCAAGAATATCACGATGCGAAAGAAGATGTCTGCCATCCTGAAGGATCTTCATTACGAGTTCGGACTCAAGTCACGATTGTTTGCGGCCATAGGCGGACGATACATATTGTGGAAGGTCCGCAAGGAAGGAAAGCGGCTTGCCGCAGGCTGGACCTACGAACCACCAATGTTCTACGAGAAGAACTACCGGTACGGGGATCGAACCGTCCCGGCGTTGTGCCGTTTCGTCACGCCCCATGTTTTGGAGCCTCTGGCAAGGGCTGTCTCTGCGGACGAGCAACGTGAACCGGTAGCTGTCGGATAGTGCGGGTATTGCGGACAGAAAGTCGGAAACCACGACGGATTCAGATTAATCCGCCGTGGCTCTATGGCTGCTAAGCTTGGTCTTTTAAGTTATTTGTAAGTAATGTTCTTTTTTGCAGCCTGAATCCGCAAAACTTCTATAACCTTTTGGTCAAAACCCTTTTTAGAGCCTTTATCTTTGGCAAGTTTATCTTTGACGAATTGAGCTCGCTTAGCTGAAAGCTCGCTGACCTTTTTCATCAGTTCCCCGCGCCGATGCTGCTGTTGTAGGTATTGCTTGAACTGCGTTCACGCCACTTAGGCTGGAACGGAAAATAGGGGGTGAGCAATACTATCCCTTTTTCTTGGCAAAATGGAGAACCGAAAGATATGGTCTTGTGATAGTTCCACCAAACTGGTCTATTAACTTGACAATTTTGTAGAACAACTTCCGTTTTGTGCTTTCTTTCAAGTTACGATGGTCAGAATACGTATTGAGAAGCCTGACATACTCTTCAGAAGAATACTTAACACTCCATGGATATCGTCTAATACTGGTTTTGTGGAACAGCCCTGTGTTGTCGATTTCATCTTCCAGCATCTTGATCTTACGCTCATAATTTGACTTGTATTTTTTCTCCTTCTGAGAGATGTTCCATTCCGGCACACTGTCCCGGTAGACATCATGAAGTGCACAGAAGAAATCTTTATCTTTATCTGTATCTGGATATACGTTTCGAAAAACAGCGATGTCCCCTCCATCTCTAAGAATAGTTGCTGCTTTTTTGAGGCGAATTTCCGGTGTAATCCAATGAAAGGCTGTAGCGGAAATCACCAGATCAAATTGTTCCTTCCCTGCGGACCACTCTTCAAACGATACAGCTAGGAACTTCACGTTGCTGAAATTACGGAACTTTTGGCATGCAACGGCTATCATGTTTTTCCCAACGTCCAAACAGAGTATCGGAAATCCTCGTTGTACAAATGGCTTTGTTGCCTGACCCGTGCCGCACCCTATCTCCAGAATTTTCGAATTTTCCGATATCCCTGATAGCTCCAAGATATCACGGACAAGCGCCTCTGGATACCCAGGACGCATTTCATCATACAATTTTGCATCCTCATCGAAAATTACTCTTATTTGGCTCTCGGACATCCCCATGTCTCCCCATACAAAACTTCCCTTTTGTGCTTTTGCTACTTTCATCACGACATCTCACGGATACTCGACTAACCGATTCCACCTTCAGCAATCAGGATATTGAGCAGAGATCGCTGGAAGTGGAGCCGGTTTTCCGCCTCTTCGAAGATGATTTGGGCATTGGCTTCGAAGACCTCATCTGTAATTTCATAGTCCCGATAAGCCGGCAGACAGTGCATGACGACGGCTGAGCTTGGCGCAACTGCCATAAGTTCGGAATTTATCTGGAAGCCGGAAAAGTCATTCAGCCGCTTCTGTTTTTCCTCTTCCTGACCCATCGATATCCAAGTGTCGGCGTATATTACGTCAGCTTTTTTGACGGCTTCAACGGGATCATTGGTGCAGCCATAGGACTGGGCAGAAACTGACTGCGTAAAAGACTTTTCCAGTTCATAGCCAGCCGGGCAGGCCAGGATGAACTTCATGTCCAGCTTTTCACACGCCACAGCCAGGCTTCGCGCTACATTGTTTCCGTCGCCTACGAAGACGATTGTCTTGCCCGCAAGGTCGCCGAAATGCTCCTTGGCTGTCATGACGTCAGCCATCGCCTGGCAGGGATGGGAATAATCCGTCAGGGCGTTTACAACTGGTTTTGAAGAACAGCCGGCCAATTCCTCGATTAGCTCGTGGCTGAACGTACGGGCGATGACACCTTCGCACATCCGATCAAGGACCCGTGCGATGTCTTTGGTTTCTTCCCGCTTGCCCAGGCCTATATCTGCCTGAGTCATGTATATCGCGTGCCCGCCTAATTGAGTCATGGCCGTTTCGAAGCTCACGCGGGTTCGCAGTGAGGGCTTCTCAAAGATCATGGCAAGGGTCTTTCGCTCTAAAGAGGCAGGGAGCTTGCCTTTCGCTAATAAGGCCTTGTCGGCAATAGCGCGGTCGAGCAGCGCCAAAAGCTGCTTTGAGCTGAAATCAGTTAAATTGATAAAATCTTTGGCCATCACTTCAAAACCTCAACTGTTACTTTTGAATGAGCGTGCCAACGCCCTTGTCGGAGAATATCTCCAAAAGCAGCGAATGGCTGAATCGTCCGTCGATGATGTGCGTGCGACTCACACCGGCATCGAGAGCCCGCAGACACGATTCGACTTTCGGCAGCATTCCGCCGGCAATCGTACCGTCGTCTATCATCATTCGGATTTCCTCTTCGTTTGCGGTGTGTATTACGCTTTCTGCGTCTTCGGGGTCTTGCCGGATTCCGTGCGTGTCGGTAACCATAACGAGTTTTTCCGCCTTGAGGGTAGCTGCTACCTCGCCGGCGGCTGTGTCGGCATTGCAGTTAAGCTTCGTGCCGGTCTTGTCTCGAGCAAGTGGGGCAATGACAGGGATGGTATCCGAATGACACAGAAGCTCGACAAGCTTCGCGTTTACGCTGTTGACCTTCCCGACAAAGCCGAGGTCTACCTTACGACCTTCATCTTCGAGGAAGAGCTTTTCACCGAAAAGCACACCACTGCTCAGCGTATGCAAACCCATCGCGCTCGAGCCAAGCGACTCGATTACTTTTACGATGTGCTGGTTTACCTCGTTGCAGAGGACATGTTCGACAACATTAAGTGACCGCTGGTCGGTGTAGCGTCGGCCTTGGACGAACTGCACTTCCAGACCCCGCTTTTCCATCGCGTCGGATATAGCCTTGCCGCCACCGTGTACGATAACCGGCCGCATGCCTACAGTATTCATGAACACTATGTCCGTCAGCAGGTCGGTCAGTGCGCGCTCGTCGTCCATCACCGAGCCGCCCATCTTGACGACAACGATCTTGTCCGCGAAGCACTGAATGTAGCTCAGGGCCTCGATAAGCGTCTGTGCTTTTTCGATAGCTTTTTCCATTTTTGCTCCGGAAAGAGAAAGGGAAACACTAACGCGCAAGGCGATTTATGTCAATCCATTGCCGGCTTTTGCCGAAATACGCTGAAGTGTAAACCGCCTGCTTTTTTGGGAAAGAATGTCTATGGTGATTTGCCAATAAGGCTTGGGCAGGGCAGCAGCCGCCCGCTCAGCCCATTCTATGAGCACTACGCCGTCGAGTAGCATCTCATCGATGCCGAGGTCGACAAATTCGGTTTCCGCATCACTGAGCCGGTAGAGGTCTACATGATAGACCGGAAGTGAAGCCGGGTATTCCTGGATGAGTACAAAGGTCGGGCTCGAAACCAATCTTTCGTCGCCAAGACCCAGGCCGGTAGCTATGCCGCGCACAAGTGCGGTCTTGCCCGCGCCGAGTTGGCCGGTAAGCGCGACGCAATCGCCGGCTGCGAAACGCTTGCCCAGCTTCTTGCCAAGGCCGAACGTGCCTTTTACACTTTTTGTCTCGAATGTTTCCATTTTGTTTTATTAAGTCTTATGTTCCCAACCGCTGAGCTTTAACGGCTGACCCTGTCCGTCAGCTTCTATCAGCAAAAGCTCGGTAGCTTCGGTTATCTCGCCGATTTGGGCGACTTTTACGCCCAAAGGCTGAGAGTCCAAAAGTTCTCTCGCTTTATCTTGTGGCAGAGTAAATAACAGCTCGTAATCCTCGCCATCGCCAAGTGCTTCGGCCAGGCTGGCGCTTTCGCTCAGCGGAATATATGGGGAGTTTATCCTGGCCCCAACACCGGACGCCTTGCAAAGCCTGCCCAAATCGATGGCCAACCCGTCTGAGATATCTATCATCGCGCTGAGTCCATATTGTGAAGCGAGTTCTCTCGCCTCCCGGATTCGCGGGGTGAACTCCAGATGCTTTGTAGTCTTCCACGCCCGGCCCATCTGGCCCGTGACACAGACGGCATCACCGGCTTTGGCAGTACTTCGCAGGACCGGCTCAATTCCGCTGGGGCTGGCGAAGACGGTAACGCTGATTGCCAGCGGTTTATCCCAGCTGCCGACATCTCCACCGACCAGACAGCAGTTGAATTTATCGCCGATTTCCCGCAGGCCTCGGTAAAGCTCCTGTGCGTCTGTCTGCGAAAAACCCTGCGGCAGCGCGACAGTAGCCGTAGCCGCCGTCGGCTCACTGGCCATTGCGGCGATATCCGACAGATTCCGGGCCATGGCTTTTCTGCCGGCGAGTTTCGGGCCGCATTTTTCGAGCTGGAAGTGCACGCCGTCGAGAAGCTGGTCGGTCGTTACGATTAACTTCTCGTTGCCGTGATTTATTACGGCGCAGTCATCGCCCGGGCCGACCGGTACGACAGCCGGGTCGAAGTCGCTTTGAGATCGAATCCAATCTAGAAAGTCCAGTTCCCGCATTTTCAGGCGAGCTTCTTTTTCAAAAACTTTTTCCAGAAGGCCAGTTGCTTGCGGAGCTGCTTTGCTCCACCGGCACCGTCGGGGCAGTACCGCTTGACGACGTTCCCCGAGCCAAGATAACCGAAAACGTCCTTTTGAATTTTAGCACAGGCTGACTGCAGAGTTTCCAATTTCAGCTCCGAGAGTTTTTTATTCTCGACGTCCGCTTTGGCTACCAGCTTGCCGACGATCCCGTGAGCTTTTCGGAAGGGGATACCCTTGCCTACCAGATACTCCGCCAGGCTCGTTGCGTCCAAAAAACCCTCGTCAATATTTTCGGATATCTTGTCCTGCTTGAACTTGGCGGTGGAGACAATTCCCGCAGCCACAGCCAGTGACTGGCTCATTGACTCGACAGCTGCGAATGCGAACCGTTTGTCGTCCTGCAAGTCCCGGTTGTAGGCCAGCGGAAGTCCCTTTAGCAGGGTCAGCATGCCCGTAAGCTGGGCGATAACGCCGGCGCTTTTGCCTCGAATCAGCTCGAGAGTGTCGGCGTTTTTCTTTTGCGGCATCATCGAACTCGACGTGCAATATGCGTCGCAAAGCTCGATTGCTCCGAACTCCGTGGTCGATTGGATAATCCAATCCTCAGCCCATCGTGAAAGATGCACACCCAGCATCGCGCAGCAGAAGCACAGCTCAGCCAAAAAGTCCCGATCGCTTGTGGCGTCGATACTGTTTCGGCTTAGCATTGGGAAGGCGAGTTCCTTGGCGGTCATCTCCCGGTCCAAAGGCAGTGACGTACCAGCTACAGCGCCGCTTCCGAGCGGGCTGACGTTTATCCGCAGGCGTGCATCCGCCAGCCGGTCCGCATCGCGCTGCAGCATCTCAACATAGGCCAACAGCACATGACCGACGAGTGTCGGCTGGGCCCGCTGCAGGTGTGTGTATGACGGAATGACCGTTTTTTCGTATTTGGCAGCGGCAGCTACGAACTGTTTCTGCAGGTTTCCAATGGCCTCGATAAGCTCATCAACGGCATCCCGTGCCCATAATCGCAGGTCCAGGCAAACCTGGTCGTTTCGGCTTCGGCCGGTGTGCAATTTCGCTCCAGCGTCGCCTGTCCGGTCTATCAGTGCCTTTTCGATGATCATGTGTATGTCTTCGAGCTCGATGGGCATCTTTAGCTTGCCCGCTTCGATATCCTTGCCGATAGACAGCAGGCCGGATTTTATCGACGCAAAATCTTTCTTCGTGATTATGCCGACATTGCTCAGCATCCGCGCATGGGCAATCGAGCCGACAATGTCGTATCGCCACAGCTGACGATCCACGTCCAGACTCGCCAGCAGATTGGCGGTTACTTCGTCGGCTTCAGCCTTTAGTCGCCCTTGCCATGATTTCTTCGAACTTGTTGTTTTTTTACTTTTCTTAGCGGCCATGGGAGTTCTCCTTAGAGCCTTTCGCAAGCGATAGTAGAGGGCTTTTTGTTTTCTGTCAACGTGCCGGACTTACTTTATGGGTAAGTTTTTGTTCGACACAAAGGTTTGAGCTTGTCGTGATAAATTTGCAAAAGGTATCAGAAGTTGCCGTAGCGGCAGCATTCCATTAACATGTCTTCCATGTCATGGGTTAGTGAATCTAAAAAGTCTGGGCGTGGAATTTTTGTCGGGCAAGTCTCGGCAAGCGATGCGCTGTGCGACGAACACTATCGCCTGACGCTTTCGTTCGAGAGCTTTCCAGCTACAAGGCCCGGACAGTTCGTTCAGGTCCAGTGTCGCGGCCTGGGTGAGCAAGCCGACGAGAAGATTTCCCAATGGGCCGAAAACGCTCCGCCAAAATTCACCCAGCCTGAACTGATAGGCAAGGAGCCGCTCTTGCGCCGGCCATTCAGTCTTGCTGGCAGGCGGGAGCAAGGCGGCGATGTCGAGTTGGATATCATCTACCGAACAGTGGGTATCGGAACGCACTGGCTGGGAGGGGTCAAAATCGGAGATTCTCTCAGTATCCTTGGTCCGCTGGGCAATGGGTTTGAAATCAACGAATCGAAAAGCAAAGCTGCCCTTATCGGCGGCGGTGTGGGCATTCCTCCGATGATTTACCTTGCCGGAGAGTTAGCCAAACAAGGCAAAGATGCAGTCGCGTTTAACGGCGTCCGGACGGCGTCATTGCTGCCCTTGAAAATCGACTCGGCAAAAGTCGCAGCCGACGGCAAGCCCGGCCTATCTGCGGATGAATTCTCAGCTGTTGGTGTTAATGCGGTAATTACAACGGATGACGGCTCGCTTGGCTATAGAGGTTTTATCGACGTGGCATTTCGCAGTTGGCTCGAAAAGGAAAAGATCGATCCGCAGGATTTGGTTGTGTACAGCTGCGGGCCTGAGCTGATGATGAAGGCAGCGGGGGATTGCTGCATCGAAAACGAGATTGAATGCCAGCTGGCCCTCGAACGCCATATGGCCTGTGGTATGGGGACGTGCCAATCCTGCATTGTCAAAATCCGCGAAGATAGCGAGCAGGGCTGGTCGTACAAACTCTGCTGCAGCGACGGACCGGTCTTCGAGGCAGGAAGTATTATCTGGCATTAGTCTTAGCTACTCAGCCAGAATCTCGTTCATTCGAGCGTATTCGTCTTTCAAAAATTCTTCGCCCCTAAAACAGCGTATGTGCGACCATGGTGTCAGTTCGTCGGGCTGGATTTCGCGGTGGGCGTAGAAGTCTGGGTCGATGCCGGCCTGGGCAAAGGCAGTGGTCCATTTCTCGAAATCGAAGCATTCATCCCAGCTGTCCATGCGGGCACCATTTTGCCAGGCGGCTTCGATTGCCTTGCCAACTCGCCGGTCGCCACGAGCCAGGACAACTTCCAGAAAACTCCGCTCGATCCAGTGGAACCTGAAGTTCACGGGGCTTCGGCGGGACAAGTCTTTGAGGCGGTGGCGGACCTCGAAGAAATAATCGCTCTTGCGCATAGCGCAAAACTGCATTGGTGTGTGCGGCTTGGGAACCATCCACGAGACGCTGGCCGAAATTGCCCCTCGCTGGCCGTCCACTTCCCTGCGTGAGTCCGAGAGTCTTTTGCAAAGATCGAAAATACCGTCGATGTCTTCGGGTGTCTCGCCCGGCAGACCGGCCATGAAGTAAACCTTCACTTTCTGCCAGCCTGCTTCGTAGGCAGCCTTGACACCGGCGATCATGTTTTCGTCGGTTATATTTTTGCGGATAGCCTCTCGCATTCGTGGAAGGGCTGCTTCGGCGGCGATGGTAAGTCCGCCCTTGCGCACCTTGCTTGTCAGCTTGGGAAGTTGGCGGAGTTGAGAGTCCACTCTCAGCGAGGGCAGCGATATTGAGATTTTTTTATCAGCGAATTCAGCGTTCAGGCGGTCGATGAGTTCGTTGAGTTTTGGATAGTCGCTTGTCGATAAGCTCAGCAATGAGATCTCGCTGTATCCGGTAGCTGCGATTGCCTTGCGGGCGACGTCTACGATCTCATCAACACTTCGCCAGCGGACCGGCAGCCTTGCGTGGCCCGCCTGGCAGAACCGGCAGCCGTTCGGGCAGCCTCGCATTATCTCTATGACGACCCGCTCGTGCACAGCCTCGGAAAGCGGAACAAGCGGGGCGGTAATTCCCGGCGAGTCGGAGAGTTTTTCTAGAAAGGCGTGCTCGACAACTTCCGGCAGATCGGGCTGGGTTGGTGAAAGACTTTTCAACGTGCCGTCGGAGTTGTACGATGCTTCGTAATATGCGGGCGCATAAACAGAGGGAATCTTTCTGGTTGCTTCGAGAATTATTTCATCTCGCTTGGCACCGCAACGTTTCATTTCCTTTACAAGCTCTACGAGTTGCCCTGTTGGTTTTTCTCCGTCTCCGACGATGAATAAATCGATAAAGTCAGCCATTGGTTCCGGCGTGTCAGCCAGTGCGTCACCTGCAATGACAATCGGGTCGGCCTGGCTTCGCTGGTTTGTATGCAGAGGGATACCGGCCAGGTCCAGAATAGTAAGCACGTTTGTTACGCAAAGCTCGTAGGCAAGGGAAAAGCCCAGGATATCAAAATCACGCACAGCCCGCCGCGACTCCCAGCTAAAAAGCTGAATGTTTTGGTTGCGCATCACGGCTTCTGCGTCAGACTGAGGGCAGTAGGTGCGGTCGCAGCTTGCGCCATCGATGTCATTAAGCATTTGATAGAGCACCTGGCTGCCAAGGTGGCTGACGCCAATGCCGTAGGTGTCCGGAAAGGCCAACGTAACTGCGACCTCGGCCTCGTCCACGTCTTTGCAGCGGGCGTTTGGCTCGAGGCCTATGTACTGGCCGGGCTTTTGTACGCGTGGCAGAAGTTCCCGGCTAACCAATTGTCCTAAATTTGTCTTGGCCAAGTTTTATTTACCTCAAATCCTTAAAATATGGATAGGCTCTTTGCTCCAACATTTTTATCATAATGGTAACATTGCAACTTAAAAAGTCTTAGAATATTAACGGTTAGCAAATTCAGGGGAAGATTATGAATCGCAATCAGCGGCTTAGTGCTGGAATAACGTTGAGTATGGTAGGTGGCGGGGTGCTTGCTTTCGGCATTTTACTCGTGCTTATCAAACTGCTTATCACTCTTGCGTGGCATTATGCTGGTGCGATTGTTCTGGCCGGGCTTATTCTGCTGATAATCGGGTTCATACTGCGAAGGATCTAGTTTTTTTGTCAATAAGGGATCAACATGAAGTCGAACACAAAGTATCTGACGATCAACACCAAAAAACACCGCGAATACGTTCTTATAACCGATGAGGTCGAGCAGGTGGTGTCCTCCTCCGGTATTGCGGAGGGGATGGTTCTGGTCTCGGCGATGCACATTACCGCCGGCGTTTTCGTAAACGACGCCGAGAGCGGACTGCTGGCGGATATTGATGAATGGCTGGAGGGGTTGGCGCCTTACCGCGACGACTATCGCCATCATCGAACGGGCGAGACTAACGGCGATTCGCATCTGAAAAACCTTCTCGTTCACCATCAGGTGATTTTGCCGATAACGAAGGGCCAGCTCGACCTGGGCCCGTGGCAGCAGGTTTACTATGCCGAGTTCGATGGCCAGCGTCCGAAACGGTTGGTGATTAAAGCAATGGGAGAATAGCCATGAGTATTACGTTCCGATGCGAGCACTGTCATAAGAATGTCCAGGCACCTGATAGCGCAGGCGGTCGACGCGGCAAGTGTCCATATTGCGACCAGAGCAGCTATATCCCCGCTCCAGTTTCCGAAGACGAGTTGGTTCCATTGGCGCCGATTGATGAGGCAGAAGAACGTCAGCGAGCGGAAAAGATTAAAGAGCTTATGGAATCCGAGCACGACCTTATCGCCGAAACCGGCGGCGAGGCTGAAGCGTCGGCCGAACAGATGGAAAACCCCACAACTGCTGACTTATATCATTTCGTCGTGAACTATGTCCTCGATATGGCTGGCGGAAGGCTCGAGCAGGCGGAGGTAAACGCCAAGAAGCTGATAAAGTTCGGCCCGATAGGAACGCATGCCGTTGAGGATTTCATGACTGATAAAGCTGTCGAACCGACGCTGGATTACATCCCCAAAAATGTCAGGAAGGGCTTTTTGAAAGACTTGTACAAAAGACTGAAATAGTTTTAAGGGGCTCTTTAAAAAACTCCATAAGAAAAGCGGCGACCTGAATTGCCGGGCCGCCGCTTTTTATTTCAATCATCACTGATTGCTTATTGCTAAAACTCTTCGCCGTTGTCTTCCTGCGGCTGGGTCGGCTGGGTTTGAGGCCTTGCCATGCTCATTCCAAGCTGGACGAGTTCTTCTATGAGTTCATTCGGCACGTAGGCTACGACGTGCCCTTGCGAGCCTGATATTCCGGCGCCGATGGTAATAGGCGCCTGGCTGGTCAACTTCGGAAGGCCCATGGTCGGCTGATCTGACGCTTCCTGGACTTTCGAGGCGAGTTCCAGAAGGTTGGGGACATTGAGCAGCACCACGCCGGATGCGTTTTTGGGCATATGCTTCATTGCCTCTGACGCCGATTCGCTTGCGAGGATGTTCTCGCTACCGCCGGCTGCTTTGACAGCCTCTGCCAGATACGCTTTTGCTCCACCGAAGGTTACAACAACATGTTTTTCATCGGTAGCGGCTATATAAGCGGTAAACGTGTCGCTTCCCAAAATATTCTTCAACTGCTCACGTTTTTCCTGCTCGAGTTCATCCAGTTCCGGGTGAGTAATATTTATTGCATCGACAGCGATTTCGCCGATCTTGTCAACGTCCTTAGCATAAGAGATGCCAAGCTGCTGGAATTGCTCATCTTCGCACATTGCCTTGATGAGAGTCTCGCTCAGGCCGGCTGAGCTGGAAAGCAGTTCCTTGACCTTGGCTGAGTCCTTGCAATCCATTACACAGGATATCCCCAGCACGCCGCTGCCCTCTGGAGCTCCGCCGATAACCAACTGGGCATTGGTGATCTGGTCGTCAAGCTGAAGCGACAGGTCTTTTAGCGCTGCCTTTGTTTCGTCATCTACATTAGCGAAGGTTTCTGAGGCCAGGAAATTATCAATCATGTCCGTCGTCAGATCTGTATTCGCCTCACTTGGGGAATCGATAGCTGATGCAGCCAACACGTAGCCGATGTTCGGCACGCGGTCAAGGGTTGGTGCAGAGACGGGCTTAAAGGCGGCGAGAACTTTTCCGGCCTGGCTTTGCGGATCGAAGTCCACGATTTCTTCGCCGATAAGGCCTGTCTCGCCAAGTTGCAGACCACAGGTAACTTCATTTATCTGGGCGAGAATGTTTTTGTACATTTCCATGTACGTTTTCATCGATTTCGAGGAGAGTTCTTTTACAGTTTCCACCTCAGCCGGGGCGGACGTAGCCATTGCTTTTTCCAGGTTCTTGTCCATCATCTTTGTGATAATGGGGGTGGCGATTTTCATGTTAATTTGGAGCGCGAAATCGCTGCGTGTGATGAGGGCTGACTTGTCCGTGTTTAAATCTACTTTCCTCTCGGCCAACAAAAATGCGTCCAGTGCTTCGGCTGTTGGGCTCAGTGCGACGTAGCTGCCGCATTGAGAAGTTATCATTTCGCCCATGCGCAGCTGAACCGTTTTGTATTTACCATCTTCAGTTATCGGGTAGAAGCCGAAAACTTCCTCAACGCTGCTGCCGGGAACCAGAATGATAAATGGCAGCTTGACTTCGCCGGCGGGCTCGCCATCGGACAGGCCCATCATGGCAAGTAAGTCCACTCCAAACTGGTGCGGGTCCAGCATGACCGCCGCCAGGCCGCCGTTTGGATTGAAGCCTTCTCCTAGGAAGGTCAGCATCTTTATCATATCCAGCGAGCCGGTCGGCATCATGGTTTGGGTCATCTCACTAAGACCGATACGATCGAGATAGGCATCGAAATTGCTTGTGGTTGCCTGGATGTTGTTGATGACAAAAAATCCCATAGCCCCGGCGGGGATATGACTGGTTACGGGCTCAACTGCTGGCAGTGTGGCAGCTTCCGGGCTGCCATTTTCCTGAGCAGAAGTAATCCAGGGAAATAGAATCAGTGAGAGCAGGCAAACGGCAGTCATAACTATGCGCATTGTTTTCTCCTTGGAGGAATGTTCGTAACCCATTTAAATCCCGCAAAACATAAGTTGAGAATAAGCAATCTATCCTTTTTGCATGTCCGAATTCAAGGCATATTTTTCCGGATTCGCCCCCTACAATGAATAGCTAAGACAATTCCCTGATAATTTCGTTTGTAATAAAAACGTAAAAAGCACTTTTATCGTGCCCCCATAGGTAAATTCCCCACAATTGCATTCCTGATTGTATAGGTGTAGGATTTAATTAAGCTTACCGTTTGGGAAACGCCTCATGCACAACTTAGACGCCGCAAATAAGGAATTTGTTCAAAAAAATGTCTCGCGGATAATTATTTCCCGTGACCGCATCGCTGCTCGTGTTAAAGAGCTGGCCCGCGATATCAGCCATTGCTACAAGGACAACGAAGTCATGATCCTGCCCGTTCTTACGGGTTCTGTGATATTCCTTGCCGACCTTATCCGACACCTGCCGTTGATGATGCGAATCGACGTTGTTTCGGTAAGCTCTTACCCGGGCGCTTCTACTGTCAGCCAGGGCCCGAAATTTAAAATCCCACTGTTGGAGACCGTCGGCATCGTCGGGCGAGACATACTCATCGTTGACGATATACTCGATAGCGGAGCTACGCTGGGCGCCCTGGTGGATTTTGTCAGTGCCCGCAAACCCGCCAGAGTGCGGACGTGCGTATTATTAAAGAAGCAGCGGCCGGATTTGCCCGAAAGGATGGACGCGGATTTTATAGGCTTCGATATAGAAAACGAGTTTGTCGTTGGTTATGGCCTGGACTTTAACAACCTGTATCGCAACCTGCCGGATGTTTGCGTCCCGGATAGGAAAATTATTGGAGGCCGGCAATGAGCCCGTCAGCTGATCCAGCTAGTACTTCGGTAGCCACCGAAAGCCTCGTACCCGAAGGCGTGCTTCAGGAAGGCGAGATAGTTATTCTCGCGATGAAGCCAAGCCCGTGGTTTGTGCTACTCATATCGCTGCCGATTCTGACCATCGTTGGCGTTGCGGCAGCGGTCGTCTTCTTTGCTGGCGAACTGCTTTTCCAGACCGATGGCGTAAACATGATCTTCGCAATCTGCCTGGCTGCCTTGTGTGCCCGGCTGGTCGTTGCGAGCTTTCAATGGATGGGGCGGCTTTATATTTTGACCAACCGCCGCGTGATGAGGCTGCGCGGGCTGGTGCACGTTGATATATCGCAGTGTCCACTTAAAAATATAAACCAGACGATGCCAATCGCGGGCCGGGCTGAGGGGTATCTGGGCCTGGGCAGCCTGTTCTTCGAGATGCAGGAAGGCAAGATTTGCGAAGTAAACTGGGTGAACATTTCCCAGCCCGAACAGGTCAATAATATAGCCACCGACGCCATACAAAAGGCAAAATTGCAACATTGATATTAGGGGAGATAAGCTGTGGGACAAAGAGATGAATTAGTCGTTGTAGCTTCTGCAAACACATTGCAGCACGCTGACGTCATGAAAGCCGTGCTGAACTCTTCCGGCATCGACGCGACAATAATCGGCGAGAATGTCAGTCACATTTATCCACAGGCTTTTTATGCTCTGAATCCAAATGGAATTCGACTTATTGTCAGTGCGGACGATATTGACCAAGCCAGAGAAATCCTGAAGCTTCCGGAACCACAAGAACCCGCTCCAAAAAAAGAATACACTCCTGATCAATGCGCCCAGAGAGCATTTTGGTCTTGTTTTTTGTCGTGGTGGTTTTTTCCCATAGCTTTTTTGACAATCTATTGGCTTGTCCGGGCAAAACAGTCCCGACAGATATCTCCCGTCCAATATATAAATAGATACAGGGTCAAAGTACTTGTTGCTTTTACTATCGGAGTCATTTTACCGGCAATTATTTTGTCGGCTTTCATTTTGGACAGGCACGGAAGTCAGCTTTTAAGGGCCGTTCCCAAAATTGAACGGCTTATCTATAAATGAGCATCACCTTCGTTTGCGGCTGATAAGAAAGCCGGTTTTGTTTACAGGTGCACGCCCAGGTCGGCCATTTCCGGTTTGGCCAGATTTTTATAGTCCTCGAATCTCATCCGGATAGCCTGTCTGTGTGAACCCGCCTGGAAGATTATCTCTTCGTATTCCGCCAGATGGTTATCGGCCACTGTCGGCAGGTGGTAAATGTTTCCGAACGGCGGTTCGGCACCGACTTCGGTATCCGTGAAAATCTTGGCCATCTCTGGTTCATCCGCCAGCCGCGTCTTCTTGGCCTTGAGGGCCTTGGCGACTTTTTTCATGTCCAGCTTGTAACTCGCCGGCAGCACGCACATGGCGAAATTATCGTCGGCTTTGACGATGACAGCCTTTGCGATCATGTTGCCGGTTACGTGTTCCTCGGCGGCTATTTCCTGGGCGGTATATGCCGGCGGGTGCTCGTGCACTGTAAATGGGACTCCGTTCTCGCGTAAAAGTTGTTCGACTTTCATTTTGTTGCCCCTTTCACGATTTCCGATATGGTTTTAACCGTTCCGCGCAAACGCCGGAACCTGGAAAGTTCTTCTAATTCATTGTATTCACCGCAAGTGCCGCCAAACAACCGCCCCCGCGCGACCGGTGCGTTATTTTCCCACGCAGAAGCGGGAAAAAATACTGCCCAGTATGTCTTCTGTGACAACCTGTCCGCTTATTAGGCCGATTTGAGATAACGCCGCCCGCAGCTCGATAGCTACAAGTTCCGCCGAATCAGCCACTTGGACGCAGTTTTGCAAGAGCTCAGCCGCGCGTTTGGACGCCTGGGACGCGGAAATAAGGCAGTTTTTCTGACGCTCGTGCAGCCCAAGGGCAACCCCGCTTCGCTCGGCGTGCAGGCCGAGACGCTGCTCGAGGGTGGTTTTGAACTCGTCCAAACCCGCTCCGCTTTCGCAGGAAACCCCCATAGCCGCCAGTTGCATGTCCTTTTCCAAGCCATCTATTTTTTTTTGAATTTGCGAAATTTTCACCTGGTCAGTTTTGTTGGCTAGTAATTCCAGCGGGCAGCGACGGTTTGTCGAGCGGACCTGCGCGAGCAACTGGGCGTCTGCTTCGAAGCTTTTTTCCGAGATATCGACCACGAAAACTATCACGTCGGCCGCGGTAACCGCCTGCCGCGCGGCGCTATCGGCAGCTGCGGCTATCTCGCTGTCTGGCTCGATAAAGCCGGCTACGTCCTGCAGCACAGCCGCCGAGCCGTCGGCGAAGTTCATCGTAGCTGTCAGGACATCGCGCGTCGTTCCAGCCAGGGCCGAGACAATCGCACGGTCGGTTCCGCTCAGCGCGTTTAGCAGCGAACTTTTACCGACGTTGGGCCTGCCCGCGATGGCGACGCAGGGCAGCTGGGCCTTGTCGGGCATGCTGGCCGCTTTTTGGGCTATGCCGCACAGTTTCGCGGAAAGTTCGTGCAGTTGCGCAGCCAGCGCTGCCGGCGTGGCGAACTGGATATCTTCTTCTGCCATGTCTATCGAAGCTTCGACGTTGGCCAGTGCCTCGGTGAGCTGCTCGCTGGCGCCGCTGCACAGACGGTAAACCTCGCCTCCCAGCGCCGCCACTGCCGAGCGCAGGTGCGCGTCGTCGGCTGCGTTTATTATGTCCGCCACCGCCTCTGCCGCCGAAAGGTCTATCCGGCCGGAGAAAAACGCCCGCGCGGTGAATTCGCCCGGCCTCGCCTGCCTAGCACCAGCCGCCGTCAGCGAAGCCAGCAGGGCAGTAGCGGCAGCTGCCGCTCCGGGTATGTGAAGCTCTACAACGTCGTCCCGTGTAAAGCTTCTCGGTGCGCGAAAGACGTAAGCTACACCCGGCAGCTCTATGGGGGCAGCTCCGGCGTTGGTTCGCATGATGCCGGAAGCAGAGCTGAAGCCCGCCATGTCTGCAAGCTCACCGTCAGCCGGGGCGAAGACAGCCGCTGCTATGTTGAAAGCTTCCGGGCCGCTTACGCGCACTATCGCCCGCGCGCCTGTACCAGCCGCTGTGGATATCGCCGCAATCGTGTCTTCCGTATCAAAAAGCATTTTAGCCTTTCAGCATTCAGCAATTAGCGTTCAGCTTTTTACGTCTTGGTAGGGTGGGTGCTTGCACCCACGCGAATAATATCAGACAATAACATAAATCTGTGGGTGGCAAAACCCACCCTACAGACTAAAAAAGATACCTACAGCTTCTTAAAAGAATTAAATGAGACAAATAGATAGATTCAACTTGATCGATACCATAGGCCGAAAATTGCAGGCCAAGATGACCTATGTTGACATCAATGTCTATTTATCAGGTCATGGCGTAAATTGTAAAAAAGAAACATCCGATGCAAATAGTAAGTGGGTATATACAAAAGAGTTATTGGCTGATGTTCCTCCTGGAACAATTATTAAAATAGCCGATGAACTTGATATCGAACATGGATATACAGTATCAAAAGATTTGGACTTGTCCGAAAGCACTTTTTGGAAGCCAGGGCATTTTAAACTTTTCTTGAGCCATATTTCAGCTTTTAAAGTTAAGACGGCAAAACTACAAAAACAATTATTAACATATGGTATATCAGGCTTCGTTGCTCATTCAGACATCGAACCTACGCGCGAATGGGAAATCGAAATTGAGAGAGCTTTGTTTTCTATGGACGCTTTCGCTGCAATTCTTACCCCCGGCTTTAAGGAAAGCAATTGGACTGGACAAGAGGTTGGGATTGCTTTAGGAAGAGATGTTCTTGTAATCCCAATAAAGAAAGAATTAGACCCCTATGGTTTTTTGGGGAAATTTCAAGCATTGCAGGGAGAAGGCAAGACGGTATTCGAAGTAGCAGAGGCAATTTTCAACATACTTGTTTTTAATCCCAAAACAAAAAGCAAAATCCTCGGCCTCTTATGTAGTCTTTTATTATCAGTAAAGAATATTAATGATGCCCAAAATAAAATTAACCTATTAAATAAGGTTGATAGTATTCCAGAGACACAATTGGATCGTTTATCAAATAATGCACTAAGCAATCCACTAATACAAAACTCTTCAGAAATCCGTTCAAAAATAGGCGAACTACTTGGTAAGCATGGAAGAGTTCTTTTCCAAGAAAAGCCTGAAGAGCAGACAACCAGTTACAAAATTCCTTTTTAACAACTAAGTAGTAAGTAGGGCGAGCAACTTGTTTGCTCGCGGGAAAGCAATTCTACTGGCATTTTGCATTTTGCGCGGTGGGGCGCGTTTCACTTGCCCCAGCCTACAACCACACCCCCAAAAAACTCAAAAAAATCATTTCATGGCCCGGCTTGGGTTTAGCTGCGCGGGTGGCATGGCTAGCTCGCTAGCTATGTTCTTAAATCAAACAACACGCCTTGCGAGCAAGACGTGCCACACGCAAAAATCCCCAAAATTTTCGGCATAGCTTGCCAACCTTAGTTGGTTGTTCAAAGTCGATTGATAGCGCCCTACGTTGGAATGTTATGCTAAAAAATTCATGATTTTCTTTCTTTTTCTAATTTAGTAAGAAGAAAAGGCCGAATAAGTAAATATAAGCACACTCCTTTTGGGGTTTCTTGGGAACATTTTAAGATTGTTTTAGGGTGTTTTGAGATTTTTTGGGGTGTTTTAGGGAAGGGCTTAACCGTGGATTTTATGAAGATAAAATCGGTTGGGTCGGGGAAAACGTATTCAACTATACTGCCAACTGGGGTCTTGCTTGCATATCCTTTTATTTTCCGACAAATTCCTTTAGTACCAGTACGAAAACTCATAGCGGGCATCATTGCAATTAAAAATAATAGCATCCCGACCCCATGACTTTAATTGCTGGTGCCGTGTAAGCACCCGATGCCCGCCAAGGGAAAGGCCGACCGAAACTCCAAAGTCGGCCTTTTTTTATACTAAAGTTTTATTATCGGCAATTTTCTCGAATACTTTAATTGATTGCCCTAACTTTTTTCCATGCTGGGAGATCGGGCGAGGCAGCAGGGCGAACAAGCATGCCCACCCCTATTTTTTGGCATAGCCAGCTAAACCGGCGGTGTTATTCAGCGCGGATTGATAGCGTACAGCGTTTGAATGTGATGCTAAAAAATTTCAAAAAAACATTTCATGGCCCGGCCGGGACTTATCCGTGTAATCCGTGGATTACGTTACCGCTTTGCGCGGGGTTTCGCGGTCATCGCAGGTAATATGGAGCGCCACAAAAGTGGAAATCCGAATTTAGAAGCACGAATTCCGAATCAATGACGACGCTGAGTGTCGAGTGCAGATTACTTTTAAAAACCAAATAACATGACCAAGCGTAGCCGGGAGCCGGTAGTCAGGAGCCCGAGTCCGTCAAAAGCTGGTTTTTTCCGTTTTTAAGGCCCAGAATCGATAAGTCATTAATAAAGATCAACTTAACATTTTTAAAACTGGGCAGAATTGGGCAGAATTGGGCAGAACTGGGCAGAATCGGGCAGAACTGGGCAGAACTGGGCAGAATTGGGCAGTTTTGGGCAGCTTTCGGCAAGCAGCGGCAGCTTCGGGCACTTTTAGCAAACGGGGCAGCTGATAACTATTGCCTAAAGGCAGGCGTAGCAGTAAACTACCCGGCTCTTTTGTGAACATTAAGAAGAACCTGAAAATAACAGGAAGGATAGGAAAGTGACTAAGATAGCAGTTATCGGTGGCGACGGCACTGGCCCGGAAGTAGTAGCCGAAGGCCTGAAGGTTCTGGCAGCTGTTGCCGGGAAGGTTGGGTTCGAGTACGAGACCACTGACTTCAACGTCAGCGGCGACCGTTACCTGGCGGCCGGCGGCGACCCCAACGAGCAGACCATTCCGGTCATTCATCCGGAAGAGATCGAGCAGCTCAAGAGCTTCGATGCCATCTACCTCGGCGCGGTCGGGCATCCCGACGTAGCCCCGGGTATCCTGGAAAAAGGCCTGCTGCTTAAGGTTCGCTTCGAGCTGGATCAGTACATTAACCTTCGCCCGGTTACGCTGTACCCGAATGTCGATACGCCGCTGAAGGGCAAGACCTCCGACGACATCGACTTCCTCGTGGTCCGCGAGAATACCGAAGGGCTGTACACCGGCATGGGCGGTTTCCAGTATAAGGGCACCGACAACGAAGTGGCGACGCAGATAATGTGCAACACCCGCCGCGGCGTCGAAAGGGCGATCCGCTATACCTTCGAACTGTGCAAACGCCGCAACAACCCGAAACACATGGTTACACTGGTCGGCAAGAACAACGTGCTGACCTACGCACACGATCTTTGGTATCGGGCGTTCATGGAAGTGGGCGAAGAGTACCCGGATATCAAGAAAGACTACAACCACGTCGACGCAGCCTGCATGTGGTTTGTCAAGAACCCCGAGTACTACGACACGATCGTCGTTTGCAACATGTTCGGCGATATCATCACCGACCTTGGCGCGATGATTCAGGGCGGCATGGGCGTGGCAGCTGGTGGTAACATCAACCCCAGCGGCGTCAGCATGTTCGAGCCAATCGGCGGCAGTGCCCCGAAATACACAGGCCAGAATGTCATCAACCCGATAGCGGCCATCGCCTCGCTGGCAATGCTGCTGCGTGAAACCGGCACCAACAAGGGCGACGATAAACTTGTCGACGCCGGCAACAGAGTTGAAAAGGCTATCCGCGAAGTTACGCCGAAGATGGACACGCAGTCAGCCGGCAGGATGGGCTATTCGACCACAGAGGTTGGCGACCTTGTCGTAGAAGCTGTAAACAACAGCTAAGTTTTTACTGGTTTGTGAGCATAAAAAAAACGCCCGGAATTATCACAATTCCGGGCGGGATTCATTTCTGAAAGCTCAGTTTACTTCTGCTGATCTTCGGGGGTTTCGGTCTTGGCCTGTTCGCCAATGCCACGAATGGCCCAGCGTGCGAAACGCATGCGAATGTTATTCGTCTCGTCGACCTTGATGGTAACTTCATCGTCACGGACTTCCACGACGGTTCCGACGATGCCGCCGATTGAGGTTACCTTGTCACCCTTGCCAAGTGCTGCGAGCATGGCCTTACGCTGGGCTTCTTTCTTGCGTCGGCCCCGGCCCATAAAGAACCACATGAATACGAGAACAGCTAACATTATCCAGATGAAGTTCTTCTGTAGGAAAGATTGCGGCCGTTGTGCCGGCTGGGTTGCAGGCTCGCCTTCTATGCCTTCTTCGGCCGTCTCTTGGGCGCCTTCGACGGCTTCATCGACAACTTCGCCATCTGGGGCAGCTTCGCGGATGACCTCTTTGGCTTCTTCTTCGGCTGTTGTTTGGGCGAAGGTGACTGCTGGAGCGGCCACAAGGGCAGTCAGCGATACGAGAACAAGTAAAATACCAATCAGTGATTTTCTCACGTCGATTTCCTTTCAAAGTTAGTTGGTTCTGCAAAACGGTAGAGCATTGTGCAAAATTTATTTCGCCACGTCAATAAGAGCTTATTGGACGCTTCCGTTGTCCTGCTCGGTGTAAAGTTGCGTTTCCCACTTTTTCGCCATCTCGGCCAGGTTGCCATCGGCTATGGCGCCGCGGATGGCTGCCGTAAGTTGTGCGAAGAAATGCAGGTTGTGTATCGTCGTCAGTGTCGGGCCGAGCATTTCCTTGGCCATGAAAAGATGCCGCAACGTCCCGCGCGAGAAATTCCGGCAGGCGTAGCAGTCGCAGTTTTCGTCTATCGGGGCGGTGTCTTCGGTCCACTTGGAGTTTCGCAGGCGAATCTTGCCCGACCAGGTAAAGGCCTGAGCGTTTCGGCCGTTGCGAGTGGGGATGACGCAGTCGAACATATCCACCCCAGCCAGGACAGCTGCGAGTATGTCCCGCGGCTCGCCGACGCCCATCAGATAGCGGGGCTTGGTCGGCGGGAACTGCTCGTCAATATGTTCCAGCACGCTGCACATTGCCTCGTGACCTTCGCCTACACTAAGCCCGCCGATGGCGTAACCGGGCAGGTCGAGTTCGACCAGCCGCTGGGCAGACTCGGCTCGCAGGTCGGTAAACACGCCGCCTTGCTGGATTGCGAACAGCGCCTGGTCATGGCCCTGGGCAGACTTTCGGCCGAGTTTATCCCAGGCTTGCCTGCACGCCAATGCCCACGCAGCGCTTCTTTCGACGGCTTGGGCGACGTCGTCTTTGGAGGCGTCAGCCGGCGCGCATTCGTCGAGTTGCATCATAATATCGCTGCCGAGTTTGTGCTGAATCTCCACCGCTTTTTGCGGCGAGAGGTTCACTTCTGAGCCGTCTACATGAGACTGAAAGACCACGCCGGAGTCATCGATTTTCCTCAGGTGAGCTAGCGAGAATACCTGATAGCCGCCGCTGTCGGTAAGGATGGGTTTATCCCAGGCCATCATTTTGTGCAGACCGCCCAGTGCCGCTACGGTGTCCGCGCCCGGGCGGAGCATAAGGTGGTAGGTGTTGCCGAGAATTATCTGCGCGCCGGTTTGTTGAAGTTGGTCCGGTGTTATGCCTTTTACGCTGCCGGCTGTGCCGACTGGCATGAACACGGGTGTTTCGACCGTTCCGTGAGGTGTGGTCAATTTGCCAAGCCGCGCCTTGGAGTTTTTTTGGGTTATGTTTTGGGTTACGTTGAATTCGAACATGGCGGGTGGGGTTAACCTTTGACGGCCTGGAAGACAGCACTGCATCGCTGCAGGACTTGTTCCATTTCATCAACCGGAATTTGGCAGGCGGCATCAGATTTGGCCTTGTCGGGCTCGGGGTGGGTTTCGATGAACAGCGCGTTTGCCCCGGCTGCCAGTGCGGCTGACGCCAGAGTAAGTGCATATTCACGCCGCCCGCCGGAAGCATTTCCGAGCCCCCCGGGTTCCTGGACAGAGTGTGTCGCATCGAAGACTACCGGTGCGAATTCCTGCATCTGCGGAATGCCCCGCATATCCGTTATAAGGCGGTTGTATCCGAAGCTGGTTCCACGCTCGGTCAGCAGTACCTTTTCGCTGCCGGTGCTGCGGACTTTGTTGACCGCCTGGGACATATCCCACGGGGCCATGAATTGGCCCTTCTTTATATTGACGCACTTGCCGGATAAGCCCGCAGCTACGAGAAGGTCGGTCTGTCGGCAGAGAAACGCAGGTATCTGGATGCAGTCCAACACCTCGGCTGCGGAAACAACCTGCGATACTTCATGCACATCTGAGAGCACGGGTACGCCGATTTGCTCTTTCACAGACGCCAGCCAATCGAGCCCTTTTTCCAGCCCCGGCCCGCGGTAGCTCTCTACGCTGGAGCGGTTGGCCTTATCGAAGCTGGCCTTGAAGACATATCCAACACCAACGCGGCTACAAACGTCCTTAAGCTTGCCAGCAATATCGACACACATCTGCAGGCTCTCTGCCATGCAAGGCCCGGCGATAAGCGCGAGCTTGCCATCACCTATCTGGACGTCTGAAATGCTGCAGGTTTTTATTGAATCATTTTTATTGCTCATACTATTTGTCCTCCCCTCCATGGCCAAAGAACGCTTGGTGGTTTCCGTGGCGGAATTATAAGCTTTACCTTGCTCGGTTCCACAGAAACATGCAGCGGGGTAGATGGCCCGACGTCTCCATCGATCTGGCTGGGGACAGGGCGGTCTGTCTCGATCGTTACGTCCTTAACGCGTCGGTAAGTGACATTGCCTTTAAGAGGGTGGCGTCTCAAAAGTGTCCATGTGGCATGGAGCATAAGTGCGGTTTGTTCTCGACAGGAAAAGACGACCAGGTCCAGATAACCGTCGTCGAAAAGGGCGTCGCGACAAATTCGCAGCCCCACCGCATAGCGGGAAATGTTGCCAATGAAGGCCAGGCCGAAGTCATCGAAAATTTCCTCGCCGTCTGCGACGATCTTCATCCTCGGGAAATCGTGCTCCCAGAATGTGCGCCATATCGGCCAGAAGTAGCTAAGGTGCGAGATATGGCCTATTCTCGTCGCAGCCAGGCGCCGCACTACTTCACCGTCGAAGCCGATGCCCATAATAAGCAGGAAGTGTCGGCCATTGACAACTCCCAGGTCGCAGTCGACAACTCGCCGTGCATGGAGAAGTTCAATGATCTTTTTCGGGTTGGCTGGAATCTGTAAATCTTTTGCCAGCAGGTTTTCCGTACCCACCGGGCAGGCGAGAATCGGAACGTCTGTTCCAGCCAGGGCGGTGGCTATTTCGTTAACCGTGCCGTCGCCTCCCCATGCAAGGACAGCCGAGGCGCTATCGGCTATTTCCCGGGCGCGGCGGGTTGCGTCATCGGGAGCCTTTGTGACATATTCGACAATCTCCAGACCCGCGTTTCGCACTACGGCGCGGAAGTCGCTCAGCATCAGGCGGTGGCCGCCATATCCGCTGTGCGGGTTAATTATCATGTGTACCGGTTTATTTTTGTCGTTTTCAGTCATAGCTCGATTTTCGCGTCGTGCGGAACGGCTTGAAGTTAATTTCAACGTCGCTATAATACCCGATCTGGCCGCCTAGGCCAATTGCTAGGTAATTAAGTTATAAGTTCTTTGGAGAAGGTATTCATGGATCAGGTTCTACAGGATGAGTTAGGGGCAATCGTCGCAAAGGAAGCATGGTCTTTCGAAGATCATAAAGAGGTCCTTTCGAAGGTTGTAGATTTCAAGGACGCCACTGGAAAGTTAAGGCAGATACTTATCGAGCTTGAAGAACAGGACCCCGCCCCCAAAGGTTCAGCAGCTCTCAAGATTGGCATGCTGAAATTCATGCTTTGCAGATTCAGCGAAGCTCTCAGTGTTCTGGCCGATGGCACCGACAACAAGGACAGGCATTATTTCCAGGGCCAGTGCCTCAAGATGCTTCATAAGTATCAAGAGGCTGGGGAAGAACTCCAAAGGGCCAAGGACCGCGGTTGGGACGGACTTGAGGTCGACCTTCTTCTCGTCGAGACACAGGCATTGGACGGTGATGTTACTGGCGCCGAAAAGCTGTTGGACAAGCTGAGCGGAAAGATCGGCGAAAGTGCAGACTTTTATTTTCTTCGCGGCTTACTGGACGACCTTGCGGGCCTGCGCCAGAAGGCGGCCGACGCTTATACCAAAGCAATCGAGATTGATGAAGATCATATCAACGCGACGTTCAGACTGGCTTATCTCAGCGATCTTTACGGTGAAGAGGAAGAGGCTATTGAACTATACAAGAAGTGCGTATCCCAGCCTCCGATTTTTGCCAATGCACTTTTGAATCTAGCGATCCTTCATGAAGACGCCGGCAGATATGAACAGGCGTATGAATGTCTGATGCGTCTTATTGCCTGCAACCCTAATCACGCCAGGGTTAAGCTTTTCCTCAAGGATATCGAATCTTCGATGACGATGTTCTACGATGAAGACCGGGCCAAGCAGATCGCACGCCACAATGCCGTGTTGGATATCCCCGTTACTGACTTCGAGCTTTCCGTAAGAGCAAGAAACTGTCTCAAGAAGATGAATATCCGCTCACTTGGCGACCTCGTCAGAACCACCGAAGTTGAGCTTCTGGCATATAAGAACTTCGGCGAGACATCGCTAAAGGAAATTAAAGAGATGCTCACAGCGAAGAACCTCCGACTTGGCCAGGCAATGGAAGAAGAGCGAAAGATGACTCTGAAATTCAACTCAGAGCCTTCGGAAAATGCGGACGGCGGCATCCTCTCCACTCCGCTGGAACAGATTGAATTTTCTGTCCGGGCACGCAAAGCGTTGGAAGGACTCAGCGTGAGCACATTGGGTGACCTTGCGGCCAAGAGCGAGCCGGAACTTTTGGCCTGCCGGAACTTCGGCCAGACCAGCCTGAACGAGATACGCCAACGTCTTTCGGATTATGGCCTGGGCCTGCGCGAGACTATTTAGATCGCTAAACTTTACGGCGACTTTCGAAAGAAAACGCCATGACGGCTTGGATAATATATCGACTAGGAAAGTTTGCCGCGCTTGTTGGGCCGGCGCTTTGCCTGGCCATAGCTTGCATCCTTTCGGCGTTGTTCCTGTGGAGCTGTGGCGTCGAACCGCAACTTCCTCCAGATCAGCCGCTGACCACCAAAGGCGTCCCAATTATCCGCGTACTGCTTACTTCCAGGCCCGTAACGAGTGAGACAATTTCCACCACGGGCGGTTATCGGATTGTTTCAGGAAACCGCATGCTGGTTGAATCAATGACTCCGCTTGCTCTGAACCAGGTTACACGTTCGGGCAAATCCTGGAAGATCGGCAGGCGGACCGTCGAAAGCGAAAGCATAGATATAAAACCCCTTCCGGGCAGTTTTGCACGAAAAGATAAGACCATCTATCGTGGCATGATGCGATTAGTGCCAACTGGCGATAAGGGCTTCCTCGTCGTCAACCATGTCGATATGGAAAGCTATCTGGCCGGTGTTCTCTCGAAAGAACTTTATCCATCGTGGCAGCTGGAAACATACAAGACACTGGCCGTGGCAGCACGAACCTTCGCTATCCATCACATGAAGACCTTCGGCAAGACCCATCAGTACGATCTTGGAGATTCCCAGGCCTCGCAGGTCTACGGCGGCTTTACTGGGGAGACGGACAAGTCCTGGGCTGCGGTCAGAAAAACTCACGGTGTGGTTCTGGCCTATGGGCCGAAGAAAAAAGAACAGATTTTCATGTCCCAATATTCCTCAGCCTGCGGGGGTGTGGTAAACGGGGCCTATGTAATCCGAAACGCACCGGAGATTCCACCACTTGCCGGCGGCCCAAAATGCCAGGATTGTCGAGCATCAAGCCGTTATCGCTGGAAAACCGTTTCGATCAAAAAGTCGGATATCCATCGTGTCATTTCCGCAGCATATCCTGCCGCAAAGCAACTTAACAGCTTGGAGACGATAAAGGTAACTTCCACCGCCCCCGGCGCACGGCCCGTATGGATTAATGTCGTCGATCCGCAAGGAAAGACTGTTCGAGTGAGAGCTGAAGATTTGCGGCTGGCGATTTTGCGTTCGAATATCCCAGAAGCCAAAAGGCTTTTTTCAATGAACTGCAAAATTGTCGATGCCGGTGACTCGATAGAGTTTACCCAAGGCCGGGGTTTCGGCCATGGCGTCGGGATTTGTCAGTGGGGCGTGGAAGGAAAGGTCAAAAGGGGCCTGAAGGCAAAAGAGATTCTCGATTTCTATTATCCCCAAGCCAGCCTTTTCAGAGCATATTGATACAAGTTACGACAAGGAAAACCAAGATAGCTTAAATTAGCGGGTTCGTCCTTGTTTCCGATGTCAGCTTCACCATTTCCTCAGACGAATAATCTCAGTTGCGAACTGGCCTTTGGGCAGCCCAGGTGCGATAATAGCTGCCAAGGGGCTGGATATGTTTATTAACCTGTACGTATATCTTTTGATTGCTGTGCCGATTGCTCTTGCAGTAATTTTTCTTCTTGTATTAGCAATTTTGATTTTCAAAAACTGGCTCATCTTGCGCATACGTCAGTCAGTCGCAGATCACAAAGCTGATAAAGAAAGATCATTCCCTCCGAGCGGACTTGGTTTATGTGATAATTGTGCCAAGGCTTCGCGGAGAGTTTTTAGTATGCCTGACGGGAGTCGGCTGTGTGAGATTTGTTATACCAAGCATACCAATAGTGTGGAGTAAAACAGGACTTTTTCGAGGCTTTATTAGTGGTTAAGCTTATATATGCATTAATAATGGCGGTCATTATCTGGCCCTTTCTTTTAATTGCGGTGTTGAAGGGAATTCCTCTTTTATTGAGATTCATCAATGGGCTTGGTATCCGGTTTGAAAAGAAAGTTCAAGAGCATAAAGATCTCACGGAAAAGTTCGATCCGTTGGGCCAGCCTTACCCCCTAAAAGAAAGGGGGTTGTGCGATAATTGCAGCCAGGCGATTGAGGATGTTTTCTTTCTTACTTCCGGCAGGCGTTTGTGCAAAAAATGTTACGATGCGGAGATTTTAGCAGCCAAGGAGCAGCCATGACTTCAAAACATTCTATGGATGAAAAGATTTATACAATCAGCGAAGACCAGTCCTTCAGCATGCAGGACCTTTTGGATTACTTCGTAAAGCACGGCTCGCTACGTGTGAGCGACCTTCACTTGAAGGTTGGCAGCCCTCCGGTTTACCGCGTCGATGGCAAGCTCCAGAAGATGAAGGGCCCGGCAATGGACGAAAAGACCGTAAGTTCGCTGGCCAGTACACTGCTAGCTGATAACGAGCTTGCCCAGCTCGAAAGCGACCGCAGCGTGGATAGCTCGTATATCTCGGAAAAGATGCAGTTTCGGCTCAATTATTTTTACGACAGCGAGGGCTTGGCTGTTGCCATCAGGGCACTGGACCCCGAGCCTATTGAAATAGAGGATATAGGCTTTCCGAACCAGGTTTGGCGGGATATTATCAATCGCCAGTGGGGGCTTGTGCTTGTTACGGGTATTACCGGCGCGGGCAAATCCACGACTATCGCATCGTTTATTAATCATATCGCCAAGAGCCGGCCTTGCCGGATTATCACTCTCGAAGACCCGATAGAATATCGCCTCAGCAGTCAGTCGGCGATAATTTCTCAGCGCGAGGTTGGACGGGATGTTCCCGGGTATTCGCGCGGCCTGCGCGATTGTTTGCGCGAAGACCCGGACGTAATATTTGTCGGCGAAATGCGCGATCGCGAATCTGCCAGCTGGACACTTACCGCTGCAGAGACCGGTCATCTTGTGTTTTCTACGCTTCATACGCGGGATGCCCGCGGAACAATAACGCGTCTTCTGGATATGTTCCCGTCGAACCAGCAGGACGAGGTGGCCAGTCAGTTGTCTCTGGGGTTGGCCAATATCATTTCCCAGAAGCTCGTACCGACTGCGGACAAAAAAGGCCGAGTAGTTGCGATGGAAATACTGAACAACACCTATGCCGTCTCCAACCTGATTCGTGTCCGCAAGACGGAGCAAATATACACACATCTGCAAACCAGGACGAAGGATATACCGCAGGAGCGGATGATTACTTTGGAACGTTCACTTGCTTCATTGGTAGCGGACGGCACGGTGGAAGCGCTGGAGGCGGAGCAGTGGGCGAATCATCCGGCTGTCTTTACGGACGAGCTTCGCAGGGTACAGGAAGACCAAAAAGAAAAAGAGGCCTGAGCGTATCACTCAAAGCCTCTTTTGCTTCGTGTTTATTGTACCTTCTTATTCAGGCGGTGCGATTACATCCTTGAGCTTCGAAGCCTCGATCTGACTTTTCAGCTTTTCTATAGTGACCTTGTACTGCTCGATAGCCAGGTTCAGCTCAGACATTTCCGTTGTCATTTTTTTCACCTGAGCCTTGAGCTGATCAATTTGCCCCTTCGATGCCACTTGGTCTGAAATAAGTTGTGCCTTAGCGCTATTTGCCTTATCAAGTTCAACTTTGAGCTCTGCCGCATCCTTCTTCGCACCGGTCAGCAAAGCTTCTGCCTGCTGCATTTGTTTTGCATGAGCCTGTTGGACTTCCACGGTCTTCTGTTTTGCCGAATTTAGGTCCTCTTCGAGCCCTGACATTTCGGCTTGGAGGTTTTTCATATCCTGGCGGGCTTTTTCCAGATCAGAACCCACCTGTTCGTGTTCTTCTTTGGCTACCCCGCAGCCGACAATGTTCAGAGCGAAGAAAACAACAACAATCGACAAAACCAATAATTTGGCAGTCTTCATCGAAATGCTCCTTTCAAAATTTTTTGCACTTTTTGGTATTCAGAATAAAGCATTCGGCATTTTTGCTTGTTTAACATCAGTAATTCTCGATAGGTATTATATGGAGCCCGGGGGTAATAATCCTGCTGATTATTTTCTCCAAGCCGGTTCAAAACAGATTCACCTGACAGGGTCAGACTTTTCTGATAACATCTCAGGGGGCTTTTAGCCGTTACTTTTGCCTGAAATTTTACAGATAGGTTTTTTTATTCGTGTCAAAGCACAATCTCATTTGGGTTCTAGCCATTATCATCGCATCGGCGGTAACGATGTGGGTTTCGCGAAATACCCCATCTCCCGAAGCGTCGCGGGAGGTCAAGCATCTTCCTCTTGTTCAGACCTATGAATTGATTAGAAGACATTATATCGAGCCCGTCGAACCGGAAAATCTCTATCAGGGTTCGATTAAGGGCATGGTCGAATCCCTCGATGAATTCTCGACCTATATCTCCCCGGAAGATGCGGATAAATTTGAAGATCGGATTATGGGCCAGAGGTGCTCTTTGGGTGTGGTGCTCGAACTCGACGGCGATGAGGTAAAAGTTGTAGGTTGCCTGCCAAAAAGCCCCTCGGCCAAAGCGGGCCTGGTTGGCGGTGATGTGGTTTTGGCTATCGACGAACAGGAAGTAAAAGGCCTTACGCTTGACCAGGTCCAAGACTTATTAATAGGCGAGGCCGGCGACAAATTCGATTTAACCATTCTCAAGCCCACCGGCAGAGAGATTGAATTAAGAGTTGCCCTCGAATGTTACCCCATTGAATCGATAACCGGGCTTTGCCGCGAAGCTGAGGGACGGTGGATTCATCTTATCGACCCTGAAAACGGCCTTGGTTATATGAGAGTAAGAGAGTTCGTACAGAAAACTTCGGAGCATTTCCACTTGGCTCTTCGGCAGGTTGGAGAATTGAAGGGGTTGGTTCTGGATTTGCGTGGCAATCCTGGCGGTTTGCTCAACAGTGCAACCGAGGTCGCCGACATGTTTTTGAGCGACGGCGTAATCGTCAAGGCTGTTACAAGGAACAAATCGAGCAAGACATACCAGGCACACGGAGGCGGAAGTTGCGAGCAGATTCCGCTTATCGTTCTGGTTGACTCGGATACAGCTTCGGCTGCAGAGATTGTCGCAGGTGCAATTAAGCTTTCCGACAGGGGTGTGCTGGTAGGTACCAGGACCAGAGGCAAAGGCTGCGTGCAGAGCATGTTCCCTCTCAGCGGAAATCTTGGCAAGCTAAGCCTCACGACATCAGAATTTTTCCTTGCCAACGACCAGCCGATTACAAAAAAAACCGATTCTGACAGTTGGGGTGTTGAGCCTCACGAGCAGGTCGTGACAAAACCCCAGGACCTTGAAATTCTTGGTAAAATCCAGGCGAGTGTCGAGCTTTTATCTGTTATCGCTGATGTGCAGGACAGGGCCGACCCGGATAAAATTCGCCGGGAGATATTAAGGCGAGATAAACAGTTGGCCCGTGCATTGGAGCTGCTTCGTGAGCCGGAAAAGATGGCCGATATCATCGAAGCGGCAGCAATCCAAAGAACCCTGCAGGAAAAAGATGAAGATGAGTGAAGTAAAATATATTCTTGGAGTGGAATCCAGCTGCGACGAGACAAGTTGCGCCGTTGTCGCTGACGGCAGAGATGTCTTGGCAAATGTCGTCGCCAGCCAGATAGACCTTCACGCAAGATTTGGCGGAGTCGTGCCGGAAGTTGCATCGCGTGCGCATATCGAGGCAATCAACACGGTTATCGAAAAAGCCTTGGAAGAGTCGGGCGTCGCTGTAGAGCAGATATCAGCCGTCGCTGCCACTAACGAGCCGGGCCTTATCGGTTCGCTACTTGTCGGCCTGATGGCGGCCAAAACTCTGGCCTGGACATGGGACGTGCCTCTTGTTGCGGTAAACCATGTCTATGCACATGCCTACGCCGCAGCCTTGAATAGCGAACCAATTGAATACCCAGCCGTCGCTTTAATATGTTCCGGCGGCCATACCGCACTTTACCGCTGCGACTCACCGACGCAGCTCGAACTTCTCGGCAGCACGATAGACGACGCTGCCGGCGAGGCGTTCGACAAGGTTGCCAGCATACTCAACCTGGGCTATCCCGGCGGGCCCGTTATAGACCATATCGCCAGGCAGGAAGGTGCCGACGCGAATGCGAAAAAATTCCCCAGAACGCTCCTGAAGGGCAAGTCGCTGGATTTTTCTTTCAGCGGAATAAAGACAGCCGTGCTTTATCACGTCAACGGCGTACCCGGAGCAAAAGAAGAAAAGATGGACGAAGAGACACGCAATCGTCCGCGCGGGATAGAGAATTTCTCCGAGAAGCAGATTTACGATATAGCCGCCAGTTTTCAGGCAGCTGTTGTTGACGTGCTACGGATAAAAATGCGTCGCGCTATCGAACTCACCGGCGCAAAGACGCTGATTATCGGCGGTGGAGTTTCTGCCAACTCAGGTCTGCGGCAGGCTTCGCAAGAGCTGGCAAAAAAGCTTCACTGTAACCTGCGATTGCCCGAGCTTCGTTTTTGTGTGGATAATGCTGCAATGATAGCCGGGCTTGGATATCATTATTTCAGCAGGGGAGAATTTGCCGACCTCGATCTTGAAGCATATGCCACAGTTCGACGATAAAATGTAATGTGACGGAATGAACGAAGAAACTCTGAAAAAATTGTTGAATGCGGTAAGCAGCGGCAAGCTCGATATCGACAAGGCTGTGGAGCAGCTGCGCCACCTGCCATTTGAGCAGACCGAATTTGCCACTATCGACCATCACCGCGCGATACGCTGTGGTTTTCCGGAAGTTATTTACTGCCCCGGCAAGACCACCGAGCAGATTGGTGAGATTTTCACCAGGCTTGCCGAGGTTGGCGGGAATATTCTTGCCACACGCGCAACGAAGGAGAATTTCGATGCGGTTGCAAAAAAATTTCCCAAGGCCAGCTTCGATGAACTTGCCAGGTGCATAACTCTTCGTCAGGGTGACAAGCCCGAAGCCGTCGGACATATAGCAATTGCTGCAGCCGGCACGAGCGATCTGCCCGTAGCTGAGGAGGCGCGGGTAACAGCCGAGATCATGGACCAGCACGTTACCACACATTACGATGTCGGTGTTGCGGGTTTGCACCGACTGCTGGCCCAAAGCGCAGAACTCCAGTCGGCTAGGGTTGTCGTCGTAGTAGCCGGTATGGAAGGGGCGTTGGCGAGCGTCGTCGGCGGACTTGTGAGCGTGCCGGTTATCGGCGTGCCAACTTCCGTCGGTTACGGCGCGAGTTTCGGCGGAGTCTCAGCCCTTCTTACGATGCTCAACAGCTGCGCTTCAAACGTTAGCGTGGTGAATATTGACAACGGTTTTGCCGGCGGATACATCGCCGCGATGATAAACAGACTCTCAGCTCAGGATGGCGAATAGGAAATTATCTTCATGGCCCGCAAGGTAGAGAAAATCAACAAGCTGGCAAAGATTCCGAAACGTCCTCGCGGCGCTCATAAGGGCGATTTCGGCCGAGTGCTGGTGGTCGGCGGCTGCCGCGGCATGATCGGTGCGGTTGGTCTGGCTGCCAATGCTGCTCTGCGAGGTGGGGCGGGACTGGTTTCTTTTGCCGCCCCGGATGTCGTCCAAAAATCCATAGCCACAACCTGCCCGTGTGCGACCTCGGTTCCGCTGGCGAGCGGCAGCGATGGTGAGCTGGCTGATTATTCTGTTCGCCAGTTTCGCAAGGCACTCTCGCAGTGCGACGTTCTGGCACTCGGGCCGGGCATGGGTGTCGGTCTTGGCCAGCAGATGCTTGTTCGTGCAGCACTGGATCAGGAAAAACCTCTCGTCCTCGATGCCGACGGGCTGAATAACCTTGTCAAAATCGAAAATTGGCCGGCCATGCGTCGATGCCCGCTGGTAATAACTCCGCATCCGGGCGAATTCGGCAGGCTTCGAGGAATGTCCACTGAAGAAGTTCAGGCCGATCGTGAGCAGCTTGCGGTAAAGGCCATGCACGAATGGGAAGACCAACACGCCGAAGATATGCCTGACATGGTCTGCGCTTTAAAAGGCAAGGGAACCATCGTAACCGACGGCCGGCGGGTTTATGTGAACACCTCCGGCAATCCAGGCATGGCAACTGGCGGCAGCGGAGACATACTCACGGGTCTGATCGGGGCACTCATCGGCCAGGGGCTGGAGCTTTTCGACGCGGCCTGCCTGGGCGTTTTTTGTCATGGCAGAGCGGGCGACCTGGCTGCAAAAGAGTTTGGCGAAGTTTCGCTGATAGCCTCCGACCTGCTGGATTTTCTTCCCCAGGCAATAGGTGAAGTTAGCGCCTAAAACCTTGTTGCACCCAGCCAAGCCTGCTAGACTCCATGCTTTGAAAGTTTTTTGAAAGAAACTGATAATGCAGGATCGCTGCATAACAAATTGGGACAATCTACCGCCCGCAGCCAGACAGAGCGTGCTTACCATTGGCAACTTCGATGGCGTGCATCTTGGCCATCAGCGAATTTTGTCCACCTCACGCTCCTTGGCTGATACCGACGATTGCTCTATGGTGGCGATGACATTCGAGCCACCGCCGGATCTGGTTCTGCGCCCGGGAGATATTCCGCAACGCATTACTCCCCGCCAGGCAAAGTGCGAATATATTCTCAAAGGGGGGGCTGACTATGTCGTGGTTGTCGAAGCGACGCGCGAGCTGTTTTCGATGACTCCTGATGAGTTTATTGCGGAGGTGGTGCTCGCCAGGTTCGCTCCTCGCCATGTCGTTGAAGGGCAAAATTTCTTTTTCGGCCGCGGCAGAAGCGGGAACGTCGAAACGCTTAGCGAGGCAGGAAAAAAGTGCGGTTTTGTCACCCATGTGGTCGAGCCGTACATGATCGAACTGGACGGTGAATCCCAGCGAGTCTCGAGCACTCTAATTCGCAAGCTCATCGCAGATGGCAGGGTTCGCGATGCGACCCGATGTCTGGGCCGAAACTTTACGCTTTATGGAAAGGTTATCAGCGGCCATGGTCACGGAAGGTTGTTGGAATTCCCCACAGCCAACCTCAAGCCGGACCAGCAGATTGTTCCAGCCGACGGTGTTTATGCCGGTAAGGCGAAGATTGACGGTGAGGAATTTGTCGCTGCTATCAGTGTCGGCGAAAAACCTACCCTTGGCCCGGCCAACCAAACAATTGAGGCCTTTCTATTGGATGCGTCGGGCGATTATTACGATAAATATATGGAATTGAGCTTTGTCGAGCACCTGAGAGGCCAAGAGCGTTTTGAGAATATGCAAAAATTGCAGCAACAGATAAAAAAGGATGTCGAACATGTGCGGAAAATCGTCGGATAGCGCATTTGAGATAATTAAGGATCGGCTGCAGCAGGCCAGTTCGATACTGGGCATTACGCACGCCCGGCCTGACGGCGACGGGCTCGGTTCGATGATCGCACTTACTCTGGCGGCAAGGGCAGTCGGCAAAAAAGCTCAAATGCTTTTGCATGATGAATCTCCCGTCCGCTATTCGTTTCTTTTGGAAAATGTCCAGCCGTCAGTGGGGGCAGAAAACTTCACAAAACTCGCCCAGGACGCCGACGTTATCGTCGTGTTCGACACTTCCGCAGCCGGCCAACTTGACGAATTCTCCGAGCCATTGAGCAAATACCGTGAAAAGGTCATTGTTATAGATCATCACGTTACAAGCGACGGACTTTGTGATGTCCAGTTGGTCGATTCCTCAGCTGCGGCGACTGGGGTGTTGATCTACGAACTTTTGGAAGCTTTGGACTGGCCGATTGATTTTGATGCAGCCAACGCGTTGGCGACGGCGATAACCACGGACACCGGCTGGTTGAGGTTTTCAAATACCGACTCGCGGGCGCTTGGAGTTATGGGAAAGCTCTTTGACGCTGGCGTAGAGCCGGATGTGCTTTATAAGAAGATTTACCAATCCGACAGGCCGCAGCGAATGAATCTTTTGATTAAGACACTGGAAAGCCTGGAACTTCACTGCAACGATCGGCTGGCCGTTATGACGATAAGCAAGGCCGACTTTGACGCGACAGGAGCCAAGCCGGACGAGACGGAAAATTTCATCAACGAGGCATTGCGGCTTGAGTCCGTAGAGGCGGCTGTTCTTCTGGTCGAAAACCATTCAGCTATCCGCGTGAGCCTTCGCAGCAGGGGTGCAGTAGACGTGGCAATGCTTGCACAGGGCTTTGGCGGAGGCGGCCACAGTCGCGCAGCCGGACTTAGAGCCGATCAGGATATGGACTCGCTCAAGGATGAATTGATCAAAGAATTTTCAAAGGCGCTTGGCTGACCTTGCCGATATCATTTCTTAAGCCTCAGTTTAGTTTTCCGTGCATGGATGCAGGAATTAGAAATGACTTATTTGAAAAACCGCACCATCTCACAGCTGTTTCTTGTCTTAGCTGTAACTTTTACCGCAGTAATTTTGGACTCTGCCCAGGCTGAGCCAAATTCTACGCAAAATCCGCAGGATATTATCGTTTTTTTGCCGCCGCAGGAAACGCTCACCAATAACTGGTTCGGCCTGGGCGAGAAGCTCTCTGAAGAGGGAATAACAGTTGCGCTAAGTGCAACGCAGGTCTACCAGCAAAACCTCCGTGGCGGCTTGAGCACGCACAACCGCGAAGGCAGATATGAAGGTAGTTACGACCTGGAGTTCTGGTTTGATCTGGATAAGTTGTTTAAAGTGCCAAACGGTCTTGTCTATATCCTTACTGAAGGGCGATGGAGTAATGGACTTGACGAATCCTCCATCGGCAGTGCGGTCGGCAATGTCAATGCAGATGCCGCCGGGGATTTACCCATAGTAATTGCCGAGTTTTACTACCAGCAAATCTTCTTTGACGAAAAGCTCTCAATCCGGCTAGGTAAAATCGACCTCACCGGCGGTTTCGAATGTGCCGGCTGCCCGGTATCTTTTGACGGAAACAGCTTTGCCAACGATGAGACGAGTCAGTTTCTTAACGCTGCCCTGGTTAATAACCCGACGATTCCTTTCCCGCAGCAGGGCCTGGGTGTTATTGTCCATCTTGTGCCGGTAGATGGATTCTATTTATCCGGCGGTATTGCAGATGCACAGGCACATGACCGTGAAACCGGCTTCAATACAACTTTCCACGACGAGGATTATTTCTTCAGCGTTTTTGAAGTCGGGTTGACCCCGCAGATACCATCAAGCAATGGTCCTCTGCAGGGAGCTTACCGGGTAGGTTTATGGTACGACCCGCAGTCGAAAGATTTCGTCGACGGGACCAGCCGGACCAAACACGACGATGTCGGCTTTTATTTGAGTTTTGATCAGGTCGTATGCAAGGAAAACTCAAACGAGGATGATTCGCAGGGGCTCGGAATTTTTGCCAGGTACGGTCTTGCCGATGAAGACGTCAACGAGATCAAGCATTTCTGGTCAGTAGGCTCGCAGTTTCAGGGCTTGGTTCCATCGCGAGATGAGGATGTCCTCGGTTTCGGCGTTGCTCAGGGAATTCTTGATGAGAAGGCTGGCTATAGCGAGTCCCAGGAGACGGTAATGGAACTTTACTATAACGCCAGCGTAACTCCCTGGCTGGGCGTGAGCCCTTCGCTGCAATACGTAATCAACCCCGGGGCAAGCGATTCGGTAAAAGACGCCTTGGTAATCGGCCTGCGATTGCAGATGAGTTTCTAGTTTTTCACGCTTCAAACGTCCAGATGTACTTCATCCAGAAGCGAGTTAATTTGGCTAGTCTCATTTTCGGTTAGCTTGATACAGGCAGCAGCGGCGTTTTCTTCGGCTTGCTTGGAGTTTCTGGCGCCTACCAACACTGTGGTAATTCCGGGCCTGTCCATTGTCCAACTGATAACAAGTTGCGCGAGTGTCGAATTGTGCGCTTCAGCTATCGGCCGGATTTTATCCAGCAAGTCGATAACCTTTCTCCTGTTGGCTGGTTTGAAGAACGCGTTCTCACTACGGTGGTCGTCCGGCGGAAATTTCGTATCCATGGTTATCTTGCCTGTAAGCAGCCCCCTTTGGAGAGGGCTATACGGCAGTACGGCGATGTTATGCTGCTGGCAGTAGGGGATCAGGTCTTTTTCTATGCCGCGGTTGACCATGCTATACGGCGGTTGGGAAGCAGCGAGCGGCAGGCACTTTTTAGCAGCTTCCATCTGCTCGACAGTATAATTGCACACGCCGGCAGCGAGGATTTTGCCGTCTTTCAGGAGCTGGTCTATAGCTGACATTGTCTCTTCTATCGGAATTTCGACATCAGGCCAATGGCATTGATAGAGATCGATGTAATCCGTCCCGAGGCGCCTCAGGCTGTTCTCACATTCAAGAATAACGCTTTCTTTGCGAGAATTTTTACGTATCTGGACCAGCTTTCCATCCTTGTCGTGGTATTCCCAACGCATCACGCCCTCATCGCTGTCCCATCGCAGGCCGTATTTTGTGAGAATCTGAATCGATTCGCGTTTTTTGCCAGAGATGACTTTGCCGATAATTTCCTCGCTCTTGCCGAAACCATAAATGGCAGCTGTGTCTATGCTGGTAATCCCAAGTTCGAGCGATTTTTCGATAGCTGCGATAGCTTCGGATTCGTCCTGTTCGCCCCACATCCAGCCGCCAATAGCCCAGGCGCCCATCGAAATAGCAGAAACTTCGACATCGCTATTTCCGAGTTTTCGCATTTCCATCGATATACTCCATTTAATTTATTATTGCCAAAAATTAAAAAACGGTAGGGGTGGGATTCCTTTCAGGGCGCCGTTAGAAAATCTCACGGCGTCGATCCCACGTATCGTAGCTTCGCTACGAGTGTGTTCTTATCCCACCAATGTTTCAATCAATAATCTGCTCAGCGGGCACGGCTAACTTACTAATGTATGATGTTGAAAAACCGGTAGGGGTGGGATTCGAACCCACGGTACCTTTCGGCACACCGGTTTTCAAGACCGGCTCCTTCGGCCACTCGGACACCCTACCTTAGGTTGCGTCAAGTCCGTATTCTGCACCCTTTTTGTCTGCTTTGCAATGGCTTACGTTATCTTTGATAGTTTTAGCTTTCAGTCTGTCAGAGTCTTTAGGAGTATCCGAATATCGGCCCTGTTGCGCCAAGCAGTGCGCCAAGACGTTTTTACTTTCAGAATCCCTTTTATCGTTCATTGTGCCTGAAAAGGGCGGAAAAAGATGAAAACTAACTTAAATCGCAACAAAAAAGCCTCCTAGGGAGGGGGTAACCTAAGAGGCTTTTAACATCGACCACTCGAGAAAAAATGGCCGATAGGGTGGTTTTATATTCTAAAACATGCAATATGCTTTATTCTTGAAGATGGTTAGTACTGGGTGTTTTATTGCAAACGGCTCAAGACTCTCTTGCCAGCATGGAAAACGACGGTATTCTTTGAGGGTATGTACATTACTTCATTTGTTTTAGGATTTCGACCTCTCCGGGCAGCCCTTTGCTTGACTTGGAACACCCCAAAATTTCGGAGTTCAAGCCTGCCCTCGGACAGTAAAACTTCGATGAAGCTGTCCAGGGATCGCTGGATTATCTTTTTAGCGAATTCCTGTTCAATTCCCAATTCATTCGATATCTGGCGTACAATTTCTTTCTTGGTCATGGCTAGGACTCCTTATTGAGGAAAATGTAAATCCAACTTTTTCCTATGCACATTGCCCGACCCAGTTCAATAGATAATTGGTCCACCACCAACTCAGATAGATTCGAACGTATCTTTTATATTAACATCGGATTATGGCCTTTAGTCAAGTCATATTCGAGCAGAGGAGGGGCGGTAATAATACGTAAAAAATACGTATTTAATATACGTATTTCAATTAGCCGATACAGTTCTAGTTGCCCAACAATGCCAATGCTCAGCCCTCTTTTTGTAGCCCAGCCGATCGAACATGATAGGCGGGATTATCAAAGCAGATGCTAAAAGGGGACGAAAGCTATTTGGGGATCACGGGTAATCCGCTTTTATTTTGAGCCCAGGATAGTGCTTTGTAGGCTGCTTACTTACTGGTTGCTCAAATTTTCTATTTTTGGTGGCATGAAGTTCGCGAGAAAACTGCTGAGATTTATGTTCTTGTTCCTAATTGCCAACTTTCGACGGATGTTTTCACGATGTTTGCTAGCTGTGGCGGGAGATATGTGCTCCAGTTGAGCAATCTCTTTGGTTGACAATTCCCTTCTAATCAAATTGCAGATACGGATCTCGGTAGGCGTGAGACTCGCAAATTCCTTCGACAACTCGTTGGCAAAGGGCAAGGCGATTTCTTCGAGACTCTCCTTTAACAGGTTAACGTATTTCTGCAATCGTTGCGGAAGTCCTTGTTCAAGTTCATGGACTATTGGCATGATGATCTTATCAACATTTCCGACGATTTCTCGGCCAATCTTCATCTCTTCGTCTCGGATAGTCGCTACGAGCTCACGCAAGGCGATGTTTTTCTGTCTCAGTGCAGACCGTTCTACTTGCAATTCTTGCTGAGCCTGAATTCGCTCAATATTTCGCCCTATCAATTCGGCTACGGCTCCCATCAAGTCTCTCTCTTCATTTAGAAACTGATATTGGGGGCTTGCAGAAACGTCTTGGCTATAGGTAATCTCTAAAGTACCAGTTTTTTCTCCGGCAACCACGATGTCTGAAGATAACATCCACGATGATTTTTGGAAATTAGTCGTTGAATATTCCTTGTCTCCTAAGGTGATCCTGGCGTACGCTTTTTCCGGATAACTTAATGACTCAGGAAGGATATCGGCCGTCCATTGAAGCATCTTATCGAGAGAATCGTTGCATGTATTTACGATTTCAGAAACTTCATACAAACAATTGAGCTCCTTCACTCGCCCATGCAAGGCCTCCTCGCTTTTACGCAGAATCTCTTCTGCCTTCTGGCGGTCCAATACTCCAACAATAATATTTCCTAACGTTTGGAGTAGCCGAATGTCCTCATCTTCCCAAGCCCTCTCTGTCCGCACTGAGTCAAACCCAAGAAATCCAACTAGCGAGTTTCCCCTAATCATAGGAACAAGAATCAGTGACTTAATATCCTGGGCCTGGAGGATTTCCTTTTCGGCCTCAGCTTCGGGTGGAAGTGCATCCACGCTGGGAATATAGACGTTCTTAAATTTATAAAGCTTTTCCATAATCCATGGAAAAGCTTCAATGCTCAGTTCCTGAAGTATCTCCTTCTGCGGTTCAATTCCTTCGGCGCACCATTCATGTGTGTTATCCATCATGCTGCCGTCAGCGGAGATCACAAAAATATAACTGCGATCAACGCCGATATGTTCCCCTGCGATTCGCAATGCATAGTCTATACCCCCATCAAACTCCTTTGGTGAAAGGCCAATAAAATGTGATGAAACGAGGGCTACAAGACCTTCCATTTCTATTCTGTGTTTCAGCGCCTTCTCTGCCTGTCTGCGATCAGTAATGTCCCGGAATATGCCTTGGATTACCTTAGCGCCATTAAACTCCATCACTTTGGCACTAATGGACACAGGAACAGTTACCCCGTCTTTCCTTACAACCTCTGCCTCGAAATCAATATTTCGCCCCGATTGGACGTGTTTGCGAAACTTCTCTTTATAGTGATCGCATTCTTCCGGTGGATGCAACTGTGATTGGTGGATTCCGATAATATCTTCTTTAGAACGGCCTGTCAGTCGTGTTGCTTCATTGTTAGCATCCAGGATAAGCCCGGTCTTAATGTCGGCAACGAAAATCGCATCGTTGGCGCTGTCAAAAAGTTGGCGATATATCTCATCACTATCTCGCATCGCGTCTTCCTCTTGTTGAAGAGATGCTTAACGGGGCTAATCCCTAAAATTTCAGCCCCCTAACTTTACTGGAAAAAAGCTATTATGTTAATTGAATCTCTCGGGACTGAATTCTTGGTCGAATGGCGGATATTGTAGCACGTTTATGAAAGGGGAGAAAGTTCCTCGAATTTTTGGATATAACTAAGGCCCGCTGGCCAACTTGGATGAATTCAAAATACGAAGTGCCCCTAAAACTTATATTAAAAATATTATTCTCATTAAGAGAAGCTAATTTTATGTTTTCGCCGAATCAATAGCAGTCCGCCGCCGATAAGCAGCAGCAACAGCGTGGCCGGCTCGGGAACTACCTCAAGGGTTGTTGCGGTCCAAGTGAAACTGCTGGACATATTAGAACCACTTCCGTCGCCAGACTCGAATTCAAATGCTACCCAAGTATGTCCGGCCGGAAGATTGATTACCTGAACCACGGTATCCCATTGGGCTCCGCTTGTCGAATGAAGCGGATTGACGAGTTCTGTGGCGAACAGATCGTCCACCAGGCTCAATGCGTTGCGATCCGGCACAAGGGCGTTTCCGGTTTTGTACCACAGGCTGTCGGGCCTCTGCCTGTTCGTGCCCGGCCAGGTGTTTGCAGCATCGCCGACGAAAAAAGTGGCCTTCAGCTGACGCTCATAATCTGTTGCGATCAGTTCGTGTACAAGCGGAACAGTGCCATGGAAGACAGCCGTGGAATTCCAGTTGTCTCCCGCGAACGCAAAGTCTGCCCCCTGATAAATTGTGATATCCGATGCTGGCATAGAGTTTTCTTCGTACACAATTTGTAGGCCTACGCCGAAGTTTTTCGCCTGCATCAGATAGTCCGAGACGGTGTAGTCGTAAGTTCCAACTGCGATCAGTGAAGTTACATCCGCGATGCAGGCCATGTGATTTGCGTCCCAATGGTCACTCAAATCGATATGCCTGCCAAAGTCCGCCGAGAAGTTTGTTGCGCTTTGGCCGTTCCGTGTGAACGTGACCAGGTCGTCGCCCGGGTGGCTATACGGCGTGTTCACTCCACCCCAATATAGATATGCCTTGAGGACCGTGGCGTCAGCCGGTACGTACACATTCTCCAATGTTACCGTGGGAACTTTCTGGTAGGCGCCAATGGCGGAATGAACGGTTCCGACGTGCCCAGAGAACGTGTCGGTTCTATTCAGCGGGTAATCAATTTCTGCGGAGTACGCCGAACCAACCCATACCGCAAGGGCAAATGCCAGCGCGACGCCCACAAAGAACCGCGACGGATAACATCCCTTTTTAAGGCATTTTTTTCTGTCTTTAATCATCACATTCCCATTTGCAACTCTCTTTTCCTGCGCGCAGATCAACTTTTAAGATAAGTCACATGTCCACAAGACGTTGCAGAGAATTCAAGCTCCGTTTCGAGATGTTGAGCAGTGCTGTTTTTGAGAAACCGTTTTTTTCATATCTTGGGCACGATAGTCCCAAGTGCTCCCTAAGCAAGCGGGAGCTATATTAATTATACCAAATTAGGCGAAATGGCGATTATCTATATCCTGTCCCAAAGCCCCCATATAGTCTCAAATAGTCTAAATTCGGTACAGGGCGCAGGTTGCACGCCCGTCGTCATAAGCGGCATTTTAGACAGCCCTTACATAGACGCTGCCGTAGCTGACGTCCGTATGATGGGCCATGAGAAGTACCGAGCCGGAATTAAGCCCGCCTTCGGCTACGCCCGAAAGGTCCCACCCGCTCGGTTCAGACGTGCCTTGCTCCCAAACCTTGAAGCGGTATCGCGTCTGGCTGGAGTTGATAGTATCGACCCGGACTTTCCAGAGATAGGTAACATCGAATTCCAGCTGTGTATCAATGGGGGATGCCAGGGATACCGCGTTGTTTCCATAGAGCCCCAGCGTGTTAGATTGCTGGGGGTCTTCCTTGAATCCGTAACTGGCAATTGCCCCGAGCGGGTACCAGCCGTGGCGTGGCTGTTCGCCGGTCCAGTCATAATGTCCCTGCCAGCGGGCCACAATGTTCACCGAAGGTGCAACGCTCGGCCAATCAAAGCCCGCCGGGTCAAAGCCGTGAATGGTAACCGGTACGACAACCTCGTAATCGGTCCAGCTCATATCACCGATGGCGATTATCCTGTCGTAGCCGAGTTCAACCGTCCGTACGGCTCCGTCTTCGAGTTTCCAATATCCATCGACGACCTGTGCGGCTTGGCTGATATCCTGAACGTTGTTCCAGTCAGCAGTGTAACTCAACGGCCAGGTTTGTCCTGACGTGTAATCGACTGTGACCATATTGATTGAGGTATATCCATTGTAGTCTGTCGCCTTTATTTCAATCGTATTTGATCCAGAGTTGAGCTGCTGGATGTCGATTTCTATGTTGAAATCCCCCTCGTATTCCAGCCGCCGTGTATCCGGGCCCCTCGAAAGGGTCAATTCATTTCCGCCGTTGAGTGTATAAGTCAGCGAAGCGACTCCGTTGGGGTCTGATACATTTCCGAGTATGTTGACAAACTGCTGGGGATTGCCGTTTTGGCCGAAGTTTTGAAGGTTTCCGTACCAGACATCGATATACGGAGCCATGGGAGTGGCTGTTCGCAATGTAATGTCATCGGACTGGGAGGAGTTTCCGCTAGGGTCGGTTACCGTGATTCGAATGTGATATGTTGTGTCCGGCTGGAGGTCTTCGAGCCGCGCACTGTGTGTTATGCCGGTTGGAGTTGTAACCGAGCCCAACTCATAATTCGTAGTCAGGCCGTATTCGATGATAGCAGACGTGTTCTCGTTTGTCGCAAAGTTGATTTGCAGATATTGCTCACCGGCATCCACTGTTACATTTTGAATTTCGGGGTTTTCCTCGTCCAGGAAGACGCCGGCATTATAGTTCTGTGCAATCTGCCCAGCGGTAAGAGCCTGGCTGTAGATAGCGGCCAGGTGGAACGTCCCAAACCAAGGCCGCCCGCCAGTAATTTCATTTGCCAGCGCGAATGCATAGGTAGTGTCCCAATTTGAAAGATCGCCGGCGACGACATCTTCGGCTACCAGTGAGTTATTAATGTAAACCTTCGCATTGCCGTCAATATTTCGTGTGAAGACAACGTGAGTAAGGTTGGCCGACATTGTCCCAGCCGATGTGGTAAGCGATGGCTGGCCGTTGAGGTCGGTTGCGGTGGTGCGGAACCTTACGTCGATTGTATCCGAAGGCAGCGACCCCCACAGGCCTTGTCCGAGAGTGAAGTTTCTTTCAGAGGTATCCGTCGAAAGCGTAATAATCCGGGCCGGACCATCCTGTGTAACATTGGTCGGGGTAAGCCAGGCCTCTATCGTTATCTCGTTTGTCTGCGTGATCGTGTCTATGAGTTTTGTCGCCGCCCCGGCGGAAGAGAGGATTGTCGCGTTATTGACAGTCAGCGTGTAGTCAGCCCAGGTTACATTGCCCGGGTCGCCTATAATCAAATCCATCGCATCTCCAACTCCGGAGATGTCACTGACGGTATTGCCGCCTTTGTCCTCGAATGTGTACAGTGCGACGAGATTCTCGATTATGCGCTCGTCCGCGTTAATCGAAGGGCTGGTTTGTGCGGTCTGGTTTTGGGTTTGTGAAGTATTGCCGGCGATGTCAGTAGCCGTGATTTTGAAGTTGTACAGGGTTTCCGGATAAAGATCTTCTATCAGGATAGTATGCGAAGTTCCGGCGGGGCTGTCGATGTTGCCTAGCTCGTATTCCAGTGTCCTGCCGTAATCGACTGACGCCGTTGCCTCTTCATCTGTATCGAAGGTTATTCTCAGAAAATCTTCGCCAGCCTCGACGTTGATGTTTTGAATCAGTGGCGCGTTGATGTCTGGGGGCGGGTCGGTGGTGGCTGTCAGATTTCCCGAATCGCCGACGTTGTCGCTCTGGTCTGTAGCGATGATGTGGTACTGATAAGTGGTGTCAGCCTGAAGGCCCTCAAGCGTCAGGCTGTGGGAGGTTCCGAGTGCACCAGAGACGCTGCCCAATTCGTAGTTTGTCGTCAGGCCGTATTCAATAAGGACGGTCGCCGGTTCGTCGGTGTCGAAATTAATCTGAAGAGTATCGACATCAGGCTGGACGTTTACGTTATTTATCTCTGGCGGGGTCAGGTCCGGGTCTTCGGGGTCTATCGGCGATGCGGTATTGAAGAAGTAGTCTATCGAGCCGGTATAGGTCGGCGGGCTGGAACCCTCGTTACCTACAAACGGGCCGGCGCTTGTTACCGTAAGGGCCGCATTGAAACTTCCGCCGGTGCTCCAGCTCGTTCCGTTGTAGGAATATTTCACCGTCCACAAGTCCCCGCTACGGGTAACCCGCATGTACATCGTGCTTGAGCCGGATATCCCCTTATATATCTCCGCGGATGGGTTGCCGTTGTCGAAGCTGGCTGCGAATAGATTTATTCTGCTGCCGGAGCTGTGGAAGTCGAAACGCAGGAAGTTGTCGCTGTCCTGTTCGATGATGATGCCATTTACCGCGTACCTGCCTTGGGGCCGGGACTCGAATTTCACCTCAATCTCGAAATCCTCATCGGTAGCCGACTGCATCAGGCGGGCTGTATTGTTTCCATTTTCCCATACATCATGGGCCGTTCCGCCCGGCACGGTAATGAGGACGTTCGTGCCATTAAGGACAATCGAGCTGTCACCGACAGGGTCGATGAATTCCCATATATCATCGAGCAGAGTCGAGCTGAAATCATCTGACTGGATTCCAGTTACCGGCGGCAGGGGGGCAGTAGTGGCTGTCAGGTTTTGCGAGTAAGAAGTATTGCCAGCAGTGTCCGTTGCCACGATTCTCAGTTGGTATGTCGTTTCCGGCTGGAGATTATCAATTGTGATACTGTGCGTCTGAGCTTCGGGCCCGCTGATTGAGCCAAGCTCATAGCTGGTAGTCAGGCCGTACTCGATGGCGATTGTGGCTGGTTCATCGGTCGTGAAATCGATTTGGATGGTTGTTACGCCAGCTGTGACGATAACGTTTTGAATTTGCGGAGCGGCAGTGTCGGGCTCGGCCAGCGTTGTTTCCGTGAGATTATCGGAGTAGGAGGTATTACCCGCCTGGTCGGTTGCGACGATTCGGCATTGATATGTGGTGTTGGTCTGGAGACCTTCCAGAGTTAAACTGTGCGTAAGAGCTTCGGGGCCACTGATTGAGCCAAGCTCGTAGCCGGTGGTCAGACCGTACTCGATAACTATTGATGCTGGTTCGTTGGTTTCGAAATCTATCTGTATGTTATCAACGTCTGTTTGTGTAGAGATGTTTTGTATTTCCGGTGCGGTAGTGTCGGGGATAGCATCTGTTGTTGTCGAGAAATTATCAGAATATGAAGTATTGCCCGCCTGGTCGGTTGCAGCGATTCGGAATTGATACGTTGTCGCGTCCTGGAGATTATCGAGCAGCACACTGTGAGTTGTCTGGCCGGCACTTGCGACCGAGCCAAGCTCGTAGGCCGTCGTCAGGCCATACTCGACATAAGCATTTGCCGTTTCATCTGTGGTGAAGTCTATCTGGATTGAGCTTGTGTCGGCCGAGAAGATAACGTCCTGAATCGTTGGCGGTGTCGTATCCGGCAGTTCCCCGTCTTCGGGATAGACTGGTGAAGATGTGTCGAAGAAGTAGTCTATTGATCCGGTGTAGGCAGGCGGGCTTGTGCCCTCGTTACCGACAAAAAATCCGACCGACGAAACAGAAAGGCTTTCATAGAAGCTGCCGCCTACGATCCAGCTTTGGCCATCGTAAGAAAAACTTTGCGTCCATAAGTTTCCCTCCCGGTTGACACGCATATACATGGTGTCGTTGCCGGAGATCGGTTTATAAACCTCCGCGCTGGGGTTGCCATTGTCAAAGCTGGCCGCAAATAGGTTTATCCTGCTGCCGGAGCTGTGGAAGTCGAAGCGCAGGAAGTTATTGCCGTCCTGTTCGATTATGATGCCGTTAACGGCGAATCTTCCCTCCGGGCGAGTTTCAAACTTCACCTCGATTTCGAAATCTTCATCGGTAGCCGCCTGCATCAGGTGCGGGGCCTTGTTACCCGATTCCCAAACGTCATGCGAAACGCCGGCTGGCACACTGATGACTGCGTTCGTGCCGTCGAGAACCAGCGAGCTGTCGCCAACGGGGTCTATTAATTGCCAGAGATTGAGATTCAGCTCCGTTGAGCTGAAGTCGTCACTCACAAATGCCGACAGCAGCAACCTTGGCTCAAGTGTCTGGAATTGAGGAACTTGCGAGTAATCGGGAGAGGTTTCGTTGCGGGCATCTGCCAGCCTGGAAAGTAACGTTTCCGGTGATCCCATCGCATTTCCCTTTATGCGTCAGTTTCCGGCTGATGCCGTTATGGCAACAGTATTGTATGGCTGGATTTGGACTTATCCAATTTGAGTTGTTTATAACTTCGGGAAAGATTGGAAATTCCTACTTTGCTGCAGTCCTCAAGTGGGCATTTTGGGTGGGTCAATTTTAGAAATCTTACAACTTACTGCTTAACCGAGTGTTACCTTGGGCGCTGCTCGAACGCCGGCGTCTTCTATCTCAAAGAATTCTTCCCTGGTGAATTTGAACATTGAGGCAATCATATTGGAGGGAAACACCTCGGCCCGCGTGTTCATGTCACGGACATTTGCGTTGTAAAACCGCCGGGCCGCCTGGATGCGGTCTTCGGTATTGGCCAGTTCCTTCTGGAGATGAAGGAAATTGTCGCTGGCTTTAAGGTCGGGGTACTTTTCAGAGACGGCGAACAGCTGCCGCAATGCCCCCACGAGCATGTTCTCGTCCTTGGCCTGCGATTGGGGAGAACCCGTCGATGCGACAGCTCGTGTGCGGGCTTCGATGACAGCCTGCAGTGTTTCGCGCTCATGAGTAGCGTAGCCTTTGACTGATTCGACGAGGTTTGGAATCAGATCGTAACGGCGTTTGAGCTCTGTCTCGATGCCAGACCAGCTCTCGCGGACGTGCTGGCGAAGCCGGACCAGTATGTTATAAGTGGCTATGACCCATATAAGCACAAAAACGATAATGCCAAGAACTATATAGACAGGAATTTCCATGTTTATGCCTGCTCCATCTGTGTTTGTTGTTTAACAAGATATTCCGGCAGAAGCTCGACAACCTTTTTGATATGAGTTGTGCCTGTTTCAAATTCGTCCGGCTTGAAACGTCTTCCATTCCAGACGATTATTCGTTCGTGGTCAAATTGGATGTTCAATTTCGGGCCTTCCAAAAGATATTCCATCATCCTCTGGTGAATCACGTCGTAGGCCCAGCGTTTATCTTTCGCCTTCACGAAAAACTTGCGGCTGAATTCCGCTGATTCAAAGTCGATATCATCCAGACCGAAAAATTCTGTAACTTTGTCGAAAATATGCTCTCGCCGTATGAAAAGGTGTTTAAGTGGAATAGGGCTTTGGGTAATAACGGCTGAAATATAGTGGTCGCTACGATTTTTGCCCGAGCCGGTGGCGTAATGATAATCGAAGGCGATTATTGGCAAATCCGCTATCGTTCCCTGCATGACGTTATATGCGTAGCGGCTGTGCCCCTGTCGAAGGCATGTGAATTCGCGGAACCGGTCATCAAAATGCCTGTCTTTTGATGAGTCAAAACTCAGCCCGTTTGCATATGCCCACGCCGAGAGTTCTTTTCGCCGTTTAGCCGACCATAACCAGCCAAAGATGAGAACGACAATTACAAACACAATAAAAAGAATGATAAAGAAAGGTTCCATAGCGTCTCCATAATCTTCATTTATTAGACGCCTTGCAAGCTATCTTTGTTTGCGGAATAAGTAAAAAAATAGCGCAAGAGAATTTATTCCCACGAATTATGAGGGTTTCGCCTGAAAGCCAGCACCTGCGGCAGGGCGTCAGCGGAAGATATGCCCGACGCGTGGCGGCTCTTCGAACATATCGCGGTAGACTGTCGGGTTATACATCGCGAATTGCACCGGCCGGAGGTATTCGTAAGGGCCGGCTGCTTCGATGTGCTCAATGACAGCCTTGATCTGTTTTTGCGACTGGAACTTCTCGATGGCGTCGAGTTTCTTGCCCAATGCGGCAAGGGGAGATTTTAAGCGAAGCTTAGGTGTCGACGGGAAGTTGCAATAGACAGCCATCTCGTGGATGTAAGGCACCCGCTTGAGTGGTTTGCCGAGTTCCGGCCAGATTGCGCCGTTGGCATGGAAGCAGCTAATAAGCATTTCTTCATGGACAATTACGTGGTCCGGGTGAAGGTCTGCGTTGGTTGGCTGGAATATCTGGTTCGGGCGAACCTTGCGGAGAAGTTCGGTGAAGGCGTGCTGCATGCCCGTAAAACCGTGACTTTGCGCCGGATCGTCGGCAACGGCCGGCCGCCGGCCTTTGTATCGCGAAAGCTGGCAGTCTGGAAAATTCAGCCAGTGGATGTTCTTCCTTTTAACGCCGAGGACCTTAAACGACTCGTACGTCTCTTTCCTGCGAATCTGGCTGATGGTGTCTTTTTCTTCCTTGCTGCAGTAGCCCATAGCACCGTCAGTGACGATGGCGATATGGACGGGCACCTTTTCCTTAAGTGCGGATTGAATCATCAAGCCGCCGCCGATGACTGCATCGTCATCGTGAGGGCTTATGAAAAGAAAGCACTCATCCTGCTGCTTCCAGTGACGCGATACACTTGCCAGTGTCGGCCCGACTCGTCGTTCGTTTCCTACCAGGCGCACGAACTCGAACTGTTGCTTTGCCATTTTGGTTCTCCGTATTTTGGCAACCTTACTTCAAATATTGGTTTGCGTTTTAGGCTGTGTCGTAGCCCGAGCTTGTATAAATACCCGCTCGGGGAGTGGGGGGCAAGGAAAGTTCTGTGCTTTGCTGGTTTTTTAACGAAATTTTAGCAGTTTCTTAGGGCAAGCATGCCTTTTGATTTCAGGCATTTTGTTTGAGGCGCAAAGTTAAATCAAGAAAGGTTTTTTTGTGAAGGTGTGACGTGGCTTGCAGCTCGTAGGGTGGTTGCTTGCAACCACGCGAATAATATCTGACAATGCCATAAATCCGTGGGTGTAAACACCCACCCTACAAACTGGCATGCGTGGACAAAACCGGCCGCGTAATCCAAATCCCGGATTTTATAAGAACCTAGCGAGGCTTCTATGCCGTAGGGCGAACAATGAACTCATTAAATAATAGGGAAATCGCGACGATTATTTGGGTATTAATCGTTCTTGTATTCGTTCTATCCAAAAAGCCCGTACGCGAATCTCTCTGGGAAGCACTTAAAACGTTTTGTAATCCTAAGATTTTGTTAAGCGTGGGCTTAATGATCTTTTACGTAGCAATTGTTGTTGCTTTTCTTTACGCAATTAACTTTTGGAATGTCAATCTTTTGAAGGATACGATTTTCTGGTTTTGCTTTACTGGAATGTTTCTCGCAATCAATATGGTCACATCAGAAAATGAGGAACATGCCTTTTCAAAAGTCCTCTCAAGCAATCTAAAAGTGATTATAATTCTTTTATTTCTCATCAATTCCTATACTTTCCCCCTTTTAGTGGAACTCTTTATAATTCCTTTTGGTGCCTTAATAGCGGCAACAGATGTGATTGCAAAAGGGAACAAGGAAAACGCTGCAGTCGCCAAAATAACAACTAATCTCCAAGCCATATTAGGGTTAGTAATTCTTGTTTTCGCAATATATAAAACTGCATCTGATTACGGTAATTTCCTAACCACCAACACATTAAGGGCTTTTTTTCTTGCGCCAATTTTGTCATTTTCGTTTTTACCATTCATATATTTGCTGGTTCTGTTTGCAAAGTACGAGTTTATTTTTGTGCATTTGGATTTTTTGCTTGAAAAAGATGAAGCCTTAAAAAGATACGTGAAACAACGGCTGGTATTACATTGTAAATTGAAATTAAAAACGTTAAATAAACTCATAAAGTCACGAGAGTTGGTGAAAATTCGCAGCAGAGAAGACCTTGACAAGGTTCTCGGCGGGTGGCATGGCTAGCTTGCTAGCCATGTTGGTTGATATTGCCAACACGCCTTGCGAGCAAGACCCAGCTCCCCCAAAATTCTAAAAAAATTCTTCTCATGGCCCGGCTGGGGTTTAGGGCTGCGGCTTAGGTTTTAATGTACCAATTTGCGCGGAAAATCGTGGTCGTGCCATGTATATGTGGAGGCGCGTCTATGCGCTGCAGAAAAAGATATTTGACAACTGAATATGAGAAACACTGCAACCAGTCGCTGGCAGTCCGTAGCCTGTAAATTCCAATTTTCCGCGTTTTTTTTTAATCTCTAAATCCCTAAGTTGCTTAATCCCTTTAACTTGCATTTTTAAAAACTTGGCAGTTTTGGGCAGAACTGGGCAGAATCGGGCAGATTTGGGCAGAATCGGGCAGAATCGGGCAGAAT
>CAYNZP010000010.1:0-99885 GCA_964401835.1 uncultured Planctomycetaceae bacterium | reverse complement strand
AAAGATTCCAAGGGTTTTGGGTTTATTACAGCTCAAGATGGCACAGACGCATTCGTCCATCTCGGCGACATCCAGGGCGTAGGCTTCAAGTCGCTCACCGAAGGTGAGACGGTTACATTTGAGCTGACCCAGGGCGAAAAAGGCCCCAAGGCAATCAACGTACAAAAAGGTTAATCCTATACGGATATACAATCTTTCGAACGCCGTTGCTTTCAAAGCAACGGCGTTCGTTTTTTATTGGAATAATCGAAACGCCAAAACTTCACGCCCATTTTTTGGTATTTTAGCTTTGTGGTTATATAATTCTCCATAAAACAATAACTAATGACTTGAACGGGGCAATCTTGGGGCCTAGACTATTGGTAGCACAGCTAAATTCATTTCAGGGCGGTGCTTAAAAAAGCGTTGAGAAGTAAAAAGAAAAAGTCCCGCGGGGGCTATGCAAATATAACTTTTCAAATCGGGCCGTCTTAAGGTATCTGAAAGGAGAACACTATGAAGATCAGATTACTTACAGTTGTGGCTGTTCTTTTATGCTGTGCTTTGGTCATGCCTGGCTGCGCCAAAAAGGCCGACGAGACCAAACCCATCGAGGACGTCAAGGCCGAAGCCGCCGAAATGGACGTCGACGAACTCGAAGAGATGGTGGAAGTTTACAAAGACGCTCTTGCTGAAAAGGAAGAAGAAGTCAAGAAGCTGGCAGATGAGCTGAAGGAAATTCCGATTACGGAATTGACCGGCGACAAGGCCAAGGGCCTAACTGCTGATATTGACGAGATAAAAGACTCGGTATCGGCCCTTACCGAGCGGATGGAAATCTATGCCAAGCAGCTTAAGGAAAAAGCCAAAGAAGTAGTAGAATAAACCTTAGCAGCTGTTTGAAAACAAATCGAAAAACGGGTGGCCACGCTCTGGTCGCCCGTTTTTTTATCCAGCGACAGTTTGCTCTTCAATCGGCAGTATTGCGATGGCCTTGCCGGGAGCGAGTGAGACACAGTGTTTTTTGCAGTAACCGCAACCCCGACAGCGGTCGGAAGAAATTTTCGGCAACGGAACGTCTTTATATTTATCCTCCGGCCGATAAAGAGCGTCGATAGCGTTATAGGGGCAGTACTCGTCGCAAACCATACAGACCTGATTATCTTCCCAGGCAATGCAGTCTTTTCTTATGACTTTGGCACGCGAGATCTGGCGATGCTGTTTCTGCTTTAGCGTAAGAGCGGCAATCGCACCTGTGGGGCAAACCTGGCTGCAAGCGTTGCAACCTTCTTCGCAGACTTTATGGCCGGCACTGAGGTCGATTTCCGGAGCGAAAATTTCGCCCAGGCTACCGCGGACTTTTACAGTAATTATTCGAGTCGGACAAACTCCGATGCAGGCGTAGCAGCGAGTGCAGGTAGCTGCAAAGTGCTCTGGGTTTTTAGCCCCGGGCGGCAGGATTGGGGGAGTTTTTCTTTTAAAAAACTTTGGCAAAATCATAGCTGCCGGTATGCCGACGAGCAGACCAAGAAGAATTTGTCGCCGGTCTTGCAGAAGTACCTTTTGCGGCTTACGACAAAGGCAGTGCGACAAGTCAAAAATGTATCCCAGCGGACAAACATGACTGCACCAGAGCATCGGCTGAAACAGGCCCAGAAATCAAAAACGCCGGCACAACAGCGCCGGGAACCCAGGCTGCAAGCGATGCCGCCCTGCTGGTGAGTCTGGTAAACGAAGAAAGCGGGTCGAGAGAAAGAAACTGAGTTACGCCGAGAATAGAAGAAAACAAAATCGCGTAAAAAATGGTTGGAGAAATTCGCCATTTCAGTAAACGGAGACGAGTTTTGCGGGGACTTATCTTTGCGGCAACAGAATAACACGTCCCGGTTGGACATATCCATCGGCAAAACCAACGGCCCCGCCAGGTTGCCAGTAGGAAAATCGCCAACGGAGGCGCCAGCCAAAAGATTCCTAGATACCAGCTTCTTTGTGCGATTGCTTCGGAAAGTGCCACCAGAGGGCTCAAAACCGGCAGTATCCGCCCTTCCCACCCCGGCAAGACCTGCTTTATAGATGGCAGCAAAGGCCCGCCAAGTGCAAAAAACAAAGCGCCTACCAACACCAAAACTCGCACACACCAGCGGGCAACTGCGAAGCTCTTCATCAGGCGACCTCGACTTTGCGAACGTTCATTCTGGATATATCCGTCTGGCCAATCTTCATATCGCGAGCAATTCGCAGGTACTTAATTTCGTCTACTGATGGATGGAACAGCTGTGAGGTGTATGCGTCCGCCGCGACCTGGTCTCTCGAAACAATCAGCAGATCTGGTTTTTTGACCTTCTTTGCCGGGCCTTGCGGGCCGCTATCCATCATGATTCGCGTTGCGTCTATGATGGTCCATGTCGGTTTGATGAATGTCGAAAAATCGGCTATGCACTGATGCAGACCGTTTCGATGCCAGTATCCCCTGTCTTCGACCGACCCCATCCAGTTTTTCATCGCCATGGTAAGTTTAGCTGCGCTGTGATGTTTGGCTACTGGAATATTCACAATCGCGTCGGCTTCGAGAAACTCCGCCGCCACTTTCACCGTTTTGAGATTTTTCGCCCTGGCCAGCTCCGCATTTTCAAAGCTCTTCGTTTCCCCCAAATCTATCATCTTCTGCCCATGTTTTTCGACCACGGTCAATATCCCGCTGCGAGGAAACGACTCACGTGCCGGCCTGCATGAATGCTCGGGAAGCACGACTTCCTTTACGCCGGAAGCCAACGTCTTTTCCAGAAAAGCATCGACAAGGGCCGGGTGCGTGTTGGCCCCCTGCTGTGGCGTGCGGGCCCAGGCGGCATTTACCTTTAGGGCGACGTTCTTGACATTTTTACCAAGCCCCCCGTTTTCAAAAATGGTTTCCATAGCCTTGCCCATCAGGGCATATTTATCTTTGCCGTGGAAAACCCAGACATCGGTCGCCTCCTGGGCTGCAGCCCCGAAAAGACGTCTACCCGGTAACATTAAAGCAACCGCACCGGCAGCTGAGAGTTTTAGGAAATACCTACGAGTGAAGCTATGATCGAACAGTTCGCTATCCATGGCGAGTCTCCCTGAAATGAGAATTTGCGATAGCTGATTTTAACAAATTTGGAGGGTGTTCCTAAAGGAGCAATTAAGGGCAATGTTCGAATATTTCTAAAAACTGAATGCGGCTTGCTTCCAACTTTATTGCTACGTAACTCCAACCACCAATAACTGTTATTGGTTGTTGCCAAATGCCAAAAACTCATCGCCTGCTTGACAGTTCAGCCTTACTAACCTAAATTCGTCGCACTATGAGAGTATTAAGTGGAATACAACCTTCGGGCAGACTGCACATTGGCAACTATTTCGGTGCTATCCGCCAATACCTGAAATTTCAGGCGGAAGGCAATGAATGCTTCTATTTCATCGCCAACTACCACGCACTGACCAGCCTGCAGGACAAAAAAGAGCTCGAAGACATAACTCTTCACTTGGCAATGTCATATCTCGCCCTGGGAATCGACCCGGAAAAAAGCGTCTTCTTTCTCCAGTCCGACGTACCCGAAGTAACCGAACTTTGTTGGATGCTCAACACCGTCTGCCCCCTCAGCCAGATGGAAAAGGCCACCAGTTATAAAGACAAAATCGCCAGGGGAATCGCTCCCAACATGGGACTGTTCGACTATCCTGTTTTGCAGGCTGCGGATATCCTTATTTACGATTCCCAGAAGGTTCCTGTAGGGGCCGACCAGAAACAGCACATAGAGATAACTCGCGACATCGCCGGCAAGTTCAACCGTGCTTACGGCCAGGAGGTATTCGTCATGCCCGAGCCCTACATCGTATCGGAAGTGGCGATCGTCCCCGGTATCGACGGCCAGAAGATGTCCAAGAGTTATGACAATACTATCGAGATTTTCCAGACACCCAAGCAGACAAAAAAACGCTGCTCGCAGATTGTTACCGACTCTACCCCGCTTGAAGAACCCAAAAGCCCAGAACAGTGCAATGTTTTCGCGCTACTGAAGCTTTTCATCACGAACGAGGAGGCGGAAGAAATCGCTGCTCAATATCGCAATGGTGGTTACGGCTACGGCCATGCCAAGAAACACCTGGCTGAGCTTATAAACGAACTATTCGCCGAAAACCGCGAGAAATACCAGGAGTTGGAAAAAGACCCCGACACCGTTAGCGACATCCTGAAAGAAGGCGGCCGCAAGGCACGTAAGGTAGCCGAAGCAACAATGCAGCGTGTCCACAGCGCCGCAGGGATTTTGACGAGCCGCTAGATGATTGCTATTACATGAAAAACAACTACCGAGTAAATCTTGACATATACAACGGCCCGCTGGACCTGCTGCTCTACCTAATCCGCAGGGATGAAGTAGACATATACGACATTCCTGTCGCACACATTACTCAGCAGTATGTAAAGCACGTAGAGCTTCTGCAGGAGATAGACCCAAACATCGTTGGCGACTTTATGGTTTTGGCAGCGACGCTGATAGAGATTAAAACACGAATGCTGCTGCCTACTCCTGAGATTGACGATCCGGAAAATGATGAAGCGGGCATCGACCCCCGAAGTGAATTGGTCCGCCAGCTTCTGGAATATAAGTCTTTCAAGGACGCTGCGGGCGACCTATACGACGCAAAGGAAATTCAAAAGCAGAAGTTCCCCCGCAGACCTATCCTTCCCGAGACAGACCAGCGTGATTTGGAGCTTGAAGACGTCCAGATATGGCACCTCGTAGATGCGTTCGGCGGCTTGATGGAGTCTATCGGGCAGCAGATTACCGAACACGGCGTAGTTTATGATGACACGCCTATCGAGCTGCATGCAGTTGACATTATGGATCGTTTGGGTCGGGAAGGCTCGCTGACCTTTTCGAAAGTCTTTGAGGGCAGGACAAGTAAGAGCGAAGTCGTAGGCCTGTTTTTGGCGATGCTGGAATTGATGCGGCAGAAAAAAATTCGTGCCCGCCAGGAAGAAATTTTCAGCGAGATTCGTATATTCCCCAATGATGAACCACCTGAGGAGCAAGCATCAGCTGATGAGCCTCAGGACCAAGATTTAGGCAAATATGTTTCGCAAAAGCCGGCTGAGGCTGAATCAGCAAATTTATCACAAGATAGCGAATTAGAAAATGACGACACCCCTGGAGAACCTCAAGAAACTGGGAGTTGAACTTCCCGAGCCGCCTAAACCCGTCGGCGCATATGTACCCGCAATCCGCACGGGAAATCTCATTTTCACCGCCGGCCAGATTCCGCTCAAAGATGGGCAATTAGTCGCAGCCGGCAAAGTTCCCATGGAGATATCTACGGAAAAGGCCGCTGAAGCTGCCCGTCAGTGCGTCTTGAATGCGCTTTCGGCAATCGCAGCCCAAACTGGCAGTCTGGACAGAGTCTCTCAAGTGGTAAGGCTTAATGTATTCGTCAATTCCTCGGATAATTTCACAGCACAGGCCAAGGTAGCAAACGCTGCAAGTGATCTGCTCGTGGAAATTTTCGGCAGAGTCGGTAGACATACCCGATGTGCGATTGGTGCAGCGGAGCTTCCATTGAACGCATCGGTTGAGTTGGACCTGATCGTCGAGGTCAGCTAGGCCAAGCCGAAATATTTATTCGTCGTTTTGCTCGTAAACCTTAAGAATTCGGCCGAAGTAAATTCGGTGGAAATCTCCATCCATGTAAGAACCTGTGATTATTTCGTCAGCCAGCTTTTCCGGCAGGATATCGCTTTTGTGAACCACCTGGCACTCGTAAACAATCGGGCACTCAGCAACGACCGGAGCCAATACTGACAAAGCTTTTTTGTGGGTCAGGCCGAATTTCTCGAACTTGTCGATATCCTTTCCGCTGGTCGATCCGCACTGAGCACAGATCATCCCCATATCTTCAGTCGGGACGTTAATTGTGAAACATCCCGTATGCTCGATGCATTGGTAAGTATAGCGGCTTGGCCTGACGAGAATCATCCACGTGTCAACTCCCCAGATCGAGCCCATCGCACCCCATCCGATGGTCATCAAATTCGGCTTGCCTTTGGCGTCGTAGCTGCCCAGCAAAACGCCATGTGAAGTAAGGCCCTCCATAACTTTTTGATAATGATGGTTATATATCGTTTTGGAATTTCCCATGATATCTGCCTCTAAAATCTCGCCTGCAACATTATAGGCTACTCGTAAGTCCTTCCCGAGTGACCTTTAGCAAGATTTCTTTTGGCACAAGCCATGAGCTTGTTTCCCCACTTGCTGGGGTATCGCCCAGTCACACAGCCCAGGCAGAGGGTGTCTTTGCCCAAATGGAGACAATCGCAAAGATCTTTTACACTCAGGTATCTCAGGCTGTTGACACCGAGCTTTCGGGCCATCTTCTTAAGAGTTTTTGCGTCAGGGTCGCCTTTATAGTTTTTTGCGATGTATTTCGGGGCGAAAAGCTCACCGAGCGTGGACATGTCTATTCCGTAGAAGCACGGCGCGACGATCGGCGGGCAGGCAACGCGAACGTGAACCTCCTTTGCCTTGCCCCGCGTGAGTATCTGATCTACCAGCGTCGCCAGGGTGGTCGAACGAACGATGGAATCTTCGAGCAGGAAAACACGCTTACCTTTAAGGACAGCCGGCAAGGGCGTATATTTGCTCTTTGCGCTTCTGCCGCGTGATTTGCTCGGTTGGATGAAGGTCCGGCCGATGTATCGATTGCGAATCAGGCCCTCGACACATGGAATGTTCTTTTTGTAGGCGAAAGCATCAGCAGCCGCCTTGGCGGTATCCGGCACGGGCACGACAATGCAGGAGTCGTCAATTTCCTGATCTTCCTTCTCGGCCAGTCTTTCACCAGACTCTGCCCGGCTCATATAAACGCTTATATCGTCGATTGTGCTTCCGACGTTGGAGAAATACACCCACTCAAAGAAACATCTGGCGGAACCGTTGGGCTTGGCGAAATGCTCTAATCGCAGCTTGCCGTCTTCGATTATCGCCATCTGGCCCGGCTCGAGGTGGTTTATCTTCGTAAAGCCCATGTTCGTCAGCGCCACCGACTCACTTGCTGCAGCAAAGAGCCTGCCTTCGACGGCCCAACTCATCGGCCTAAGGCCAAGTGGGTCACGTGCGACGAACATCCGGCCCATCGCATCGAGGAATGCCAGGTTATAGGCTCCGTCAAAGTTGCGGCTCATCCCTGACATTACTTTTTTCAGGTCAGCCTTCTTGTCGCCACGGAGACGATAAGCCAGTTCATGCATGAGTATTTCAGTATCGGTATCGAGCGAGAAATGGTAATCGCGTCTGGACAGAAGCCTTGCGCGGAGATCGGAATAATTGGCAAGATTGCCGTTAAAGGCGAAACTGAACCACTTCCACATCCGTCCATGATGCCGTTCGAACGGCTGGGCGTAGCGGGCGTCCTCCTGGCCACAAGTCGCATATCGAGTGTGGCCGATGGCGGCCCTGCCGGCGTATTCATTCAGAATCGCCTCGTACTTAGCCGGATGCGACATGCGGAAGGCTTCGTTCACCGTGCCGATATCTTTATAGGTGTCGATAATCTGGGAACGCTTGGGATTATAACTGCTTAACCCAGCTGCAAGCTGGCCGCGATTCTGCAGATCCAGAAGCATCGACGGAACAAACGCAGCTACGTTTCCGCCATTTACGGACTTACTCGCCAGGCCGCCTTTGGCAGCGGCCTTGTCCAGCCAATAAAGGGCTGCGACTCCGCATTCGTGATAGATATCCTCGCTCACCGTTATCTCCTGCCATCCATGGTCCACGAAAGACAAAGCCTGATAATACAAAACCTCCCCCCTTTAAACAAATAGAGTTAATGGAAAAAGATGCATAAGTTGAATTAATAAAAAGAAATGAGCCGCGATTAACACTCAGATTGAGCGTCGACCGCGGCTCACACAGAGGGTAAATTTAATTCACCTTATCAGATAAGCCTGGCCTCGAAGGCTAATCAGCAGCTCTTCGCCGGCCTGCTGGGCCGAAAGAATCTGGTTTTCCTCAACATTATTTGCCCGGACAAGCGCGAAATATTCATCACTGAACCGCTCGATAATCTGTATCTTGTCCTTGTCCTTCTTCAGGTCAAGTTTGGCTACTTCCGGGCTCTGCCAGACCTTGCTTCTTCCGCGGCGATAAAGCGACTGATTACCTATGTTGCGGACATTGGAAACAGTCTCAGCCTCGCCTGCTTCATAAGATTTAGTTTTGCTATAACCATACATATCTAACTTTCTGCCAGCAGAATACGCCGCCGGCGCTTTTGCTGCCTGGTTCAATTGTTGGCGATTCATGGCGTGAACCTGACCGGCACTTCCCCTGACAGTTCGCAACGCTCTTGTCTCAACCTCCGCTCTTTCGCGTATCGCATCGGCATCGCCAAGGTCTGTTCTCTCGTCGGCAAGGAAACTCGTATACGGCGTGATAATGCCGTATTTCATGCTCAGCTGGACAAGCTCATCGATAACTTCTTTCGACTCGCCGTTAAGCTGAATCTGATCCAGCAACCAGCCGACGCGACGCATGGCCCAGAGCTTTTCAACGAAGGCGTATCTCGAATCTTTCACATCGCCAATCTTAACCGGATACTCAAAGCCACGCTCCTTGCCACCATACTGGCCGGTTATGACCAACTGCGGATTGGCAAGAGTGGTGCCCCAAACAACCTGACTATAACGGCCGACAACTACAATCTGATCCCCTTCGAACAGGTCCCCAAGCTCACTCGGGTACATATCGCGAATACTAAAGCCATCCAGCCGCATTTTCAGATTCGTCATAACCGGGTTTTTAATCTTGGCATAAAGCGAAGAAATCTTCGCTTCGATTGGCTCGTTTGGCTTTACGTAATCGCTTCTGCCGTTGTTTTCACGGACAAGCTTATCCAGCAGACGAACATTTACGTCATAGCCTACACCGAATGCGAATAACCGGGCATCAGTAATATTGGCCTTTTGTGTATCAGCCAGTATCGTCTTTTCATCGGTCTTGCCGACTGTCGCCAAGCCGTCTGTAAGGAAGATTACATACTTTGGCCCTGGCCTCGAATCAGCCAAACTGCCCACTGCCAAATAACTCATAGCCTTTTCAAGGGCATCATGAATATTTGTCCCACCACGAGCATCTATCCTGTCGAGTCGTTCCTTTGCCTCGTCAATTTTCTCCTTCGAGACTGCGGTAAGATGTTCAAAGAACGGCTCGATAGTGTCGTTGTAGGCGATGATATTGAAGCGGTCTTTTTCGTTGAGATTATTGAGAATAAATCGCAGCGAATCCTTTGCCTGATTTATCTTCTCGCCGCTCATCGAGCCGCTACGGTCAAAGACTACGACGACGTCTTTTGGCACGACCCTAGTCTCAGCTGTTCTCGGGTTTGGGCTTACCAGCAGCATAAAGTAGCCGTCCTCACCGGCCACCGGCTGATACGTCAGGAAGGTCGCCCCGACGTCTTTTTCCGCTACATTGTAAAAGACCTGGATATCAGTCGTCGGCAGGACCTTCTTTTCGTGATAGGTGGCTATGACGTGCTGCGGGCTTTTGCGGTCTACCTTCAGGCCGTGCGTTGGAGAATAAACGGCAGAAATATCAGCTGCCGCCTTGATATCGACACGGACCTTTACATCTTCGATCTCGGCAGCCGAGAACTTCTCGGTATTTAGCGGATACCAGACCTCGACAAGATCGTTGTCCTTCTTGCAAATATATTTATAGGTAACGACAACCTTTGCCGGCTTGCCGGGCTCGAGCGGAAATGCTCTCGTGCGGTACAGGCCAAAGCCCGCATATTCAAGCAGCGCCGGGTCCTTCTTCTTGCGGACGATATCCTCGTATATCTTGCGGGCTTCGTCAGCCTTGAGGAGCTTGGCGGTGAATTCCTTGCCGTTTACGAGGAGAGTCATCGAATCTATCGCTGCTCCCGGCGGCACGGGAAATAGGTACTCCACCTCTATCATGCCCGAGCCGGTGTTTATGAACTCCTGCGTGATATTGACCGATGCAACCTGGTCTCGCACGAGTATGTCCACATGGTGAAATTTGACCCGCCAGTTGCCCCGCACCGGTATTGACGGGTCCACCGGCACGATCATGCCGTCCGCCAAGGCCGCCGAACTGAGAAAACCCAGAACCACAACTGCCGCTACCGCCTTAATTGCCGTCTTCATAGCCGTTCTCCTTAAAGAGCATCCGTAATATTTGACGCCGCCGGGCACATTTGGTTCCATCAAAACTTTTTAATAATTAAATTTTGGGAACGCGCATAAAAAAAGCGGCAGCCGTTAAAGGCCACCACTTTTCATAACTTTTGCTTTTATAAAAGCTAGCCGAGTTTTTTCTTCACATATTCGAGAACCTTATCCACCCCGATCCGCTCCTGCACGAGCGTGTCGCGGTCGCGGATTGTTACGGTTTGGTCTTCCAGAGTCTGGCCGTCCACTGTCACGCAGAACGGCGTGCCGGCTTCGTCCTGACGACGGTAGCGTCTGCCGACTGCACCTTTTTCGTCGTAAAACGCCGAAAGTCCGGCAGCCTGTATTTCGTCGTAAATTTTGCGTGCAACTTCCGGCATGCCTTCTTTCTTGACCAGCGGAAATACAGCTACCTTAATCGGCGCGAAGCGCGGATGGAACTTCATAACCAGACGTTTCTGCATATTGCCCTTTTCATCGGGGGCTTCGTCCTCACAGTATGCCTCGCACAAAAACGCCAGCGTCGCCCTGTCCACACCACCGGAAGGCTCGATAACAAACGGAACGAGCCGCTCCTTTGTCTCGTCGTCGAAGTATGTCATGTCCCGGCCGGCGAATTCCTGGTGCTGCTTGAGGTCGAAGTCGGTCCGGTTGGCGATACCCTCAAGTTCGCTGATGCCGAACGGGAATTCATATTCGACGTCGGCACAGGCCTTGGCGTAGTGGGCCATCTCGTTGCCTTCGTGGTCTCTCAGGCGGAGCTTGCTGCTGGTCAGGCCGTGATCGATGTACCATTGATAGCGAGTGTCGCGCCAGTAGTTGTACCACTTATCCGCTTCGTCCGGATGGCAGAAGAATTCGATTTCCATCTGCTCGAACTCGCGGCTGCGGAAGGTGAAGTTCCGCGGGTTGATTTCATTTCTAAACGATTTACCAATCTGGGCGATACCGAAGGGCAGCTTCATTCGACTGGTGTCCAGCACGTTTTTATAGTTGGCGAAGATACCCTGCGCCGTCTCCGGCCTCAGGTACGCCACAGCCGTCGAGTCTTCCATCGCGCCGACAAAAGTCTTGAACATCAGGTTGAACTTGCGTGCCTCGGTAAGCTGCCCGCCACAACTCGGACAAAGGTCTGCCTCGGTGAGGGTTTCCTCGACCTGGGTTATATTGACGTAGTAGCTCTTATTGCCGTCGGCAACGAATATTTCCTTGGCCGGGCCGTCCGCACACGCAACGACCTTAACCTTGGCTCGCTTGGAACCAAGCGCCCGACGAACCAGTGGTTGTATGTCTTCCGGGCCCTTGCCTGCCTCGGCGATAAATGTTGCGGCAGCTTCGACACTCTTGAACTGTTCCCATTGATCGTGAACCGACTCAACCTGCTCAGGAATTTCCTCCGCCGGCAGGATATGATAGCGGTCGAACTGGTCGGCACGATAGCGGGCCCTGCACTCTTTGCAATCGACCATCGGATCGTTGAAGCCTCCAATATGGCCGGACGCTTCCCATACCTTCGGGTTCATGATAATCGCGCAGTCCAGGCCGACGATATCGTCACGCTTACGGATAACATCTTCCCACCAGGCGTTCTTGATATTACGCTTGAGTTCCACTCCGAGCGGGCCATAGTCCCAAAAGCCGTTGATGCCGCCATAAATCTCTGAAGACTGGAAAATAAAACCTCGTCTCTTGCAAAGCCCGACAAGCTTTTCCATCAAATCGTTATTGTTCTGTGCCATTTTCCTATCCTGTTACTTTCTATATGGTCTGCCCCAGGCGGAGCAAGCTGCTTATGATAATGTCTGCAATTTTCTTTACAAGCCGCAGTTTTTTTTAAAACTTCCGGGCACGTTATTTTTCCGTTAAATTCAAATTTTTAAATAATAAGGACTTGACGCAAGTCAGATTCATGTTATCATTATTGTCGCTCAGATGTGCTCAAGCTCGCTTTTTCTTGGAGGAGAAAATCACTCCTTTTTAGCAAGCTTGCTTTCTGAATCCAATGTCTCAAACAAGGAGTATTGAAGCCGCTTCGCGGTTGGAGCGGTGACAAACAAGGTTACAGTACAATTGCCGGAGGAGGCAAAAAATGGAAAATGCGCTCAAAGTATCCACCAAGTCTTACAAGCAAAGTAGTTTTCTTTCCATAACTCTGCTGAGCTGTGCGTTTTTAGTTGCTCTGGTTATTTCACCATCCATCAGTTCAGCCGTAGCTGTATCCATGCCCACAATGTGGGGAATCGACGAAGACGACGGCCAGTTGTTCTCGGTTGCCGATTACACCCAAATTGGCAGTGGAGCAGTAGCAGCAGGTTTTACCGACTACGGCCAGCTCAAATGGAATAATGGCGGAACAATCGAAGCTATAGGAGCAAACATCGAAGCATTTGCCCTCGACACAGACGGAACGGCATACATGGCTCTCGATGCCAGCCTTGGCGGAACATCCGGCCAGGTACTGCTGAGCTTCAATATCAACAATGCTTCAACAATCAATGACAATGTCGTGACCGTCCTTGGAACAATCGCGGGCGGCGCAACCGGTAACATAAGCGGACTGGGTATTAACCCATTAACCGGCGAACTTTTCGCTCTGGACAAAGACCACACAGCCACAGACAAGCTCCTGAAAATCAGTAAGACCGACGGAAGCCTGTTGGTCGACCTTGGGCAGATGACCGGCCTGAGCGAAGCTGTCGATAACGGCGAAGACATGGTCTTCAACAATCAGGGAGTCCTCTACGTCGTCGACGACGAGGACACCAATGACGAGCTTTATATAGTTGATATCTCAACAGCTGCCATTACTTCTGTCGTCGACAATGACATGAACGACGGCCTCGACCCCAACCTCAGATTTGAAGCCCTTGGTTGGGATCCGGACAGCAACAATCTTATCGGGTACACCGACAGTTGGGACAACGACTATTTCGTAGATGTAACACTGGCAAACGGAAACAATACACCCTATGGCCAGCTTGGCGGCCTGACCGACGTTGAAGGCCTGGGCTTTGTTCCGGTTCCGGAACCTGCAACGCTTTCACTGCTGGTAATCGGCAGCAGCCTAGCTGTTATTCGACGTCGCAGAAAGTAACTAACAAATAATAAAAGTAGTATTACTAATAAAAACGGGCGGGCCTTTTGCTTAGAAGGCTCGCCCGTTTTTTATCCAATTAATCAGAGCCCCCTAAGGCTATTTCTGAGCAAATATTTATTATTTATTCCACCAATGAGAAGCGGGCAATTACAATGTTCGCCATGAATTTGCGGCCCGGTTTGACAATCCCGATACTTGCGTCTCTTGTTTTTGCAGGCATCTTGTTTTATTACAAAAATCGCCCCACTTCCCTCCCCACAGGTAATGACAGGAATCATCCTACCCCGATTGTAAAGAAACTGACTCGGTCTAAAAACAGCCCGGCTGCTAAGTGGCTTAGGGAAGTAAAAGGAAGGTTTCGCGATGAGCAGCTTTGGAAAGGGTTCGGCTCAGATTCGCTGACAGCTTTCACAGAGGGCATCCGCAGCCTCGGTAATGAACATGAAACTTTTATAGCTGCCGGCAATCGAGCCTTGGGATTTGGCAAAAACGAAACGGCTATTGCTTGTTTTTACCGGGCAGCAGAATTGGACAGCGATAATCCCGATGCCCTGAAAGGCCTGTCTGTAGCACTTTTGGCAGACAGGAGGTACGAGGATGCCCTGCCCATCTTTGAGATGTTAGTTGGAATAAGTCCTGATGACCGGACAGCAAGGTTCAACCTGGCAGTAATTCAGTCGCGGCTTGGTTATTTCGGCCAAGCTGAGCAAAATTACCTAGAACTGCTCAGGCAGGACGAAGACTTTTTAGAGGCTCGATATAATCTTGCAACGCTCTATCAGTCCCGGGGCAAGCTCATGATGGCCCGCGACACCTGGCGCAAAGTTCTTTCAAAGGCGCCCGATTTCAGCAAGGCACGCGAATCACTTGGCGAAGTATTGACAGACCTTGGCGATACCGATGGAGCCATGGCTGAATATTCCGAAGCGGCAAAGCTTCAGGACGACGATCCGACGGCATGGCTGAATTTTGCGTCGGCTGCAAAAAATGCTGGAAGTCTCGGAAGAGCTGTTGTAGCGGCAAAAAAAGCTATCAAGCTTGCACCGCGAGACAAAGAAATCTGGGCACGTTATGGAAATTTGCTACTGGACGTGCATAGAGTTAACCAAAAGCGTGAATTTCTTGAAGAGGCTTTGCAAGCCTGGCAAATGAGCCTGGAAATCGATCCGCAACAGGAAAATATCATCGAGAAGGTAGAAATGTACAGACGGGTCCTTTTGGTAACTTCTCAGCAGGCCCCAGAGAATTGATGTAGACATCAAAGAAAAACAGTTGTTATATTTAGCCGCTGAATTGCAACTTTAACGGGAAGGAATCTTTCTAATGTCACTTGACCTTAAACAATTTGCTCAACAGGTTCGCGTAATAGACGGCGCATGGGGAACGGAGCTTCAAAATCAGGGCTTGCCCGCAGGCGCCCTTCCTGAATTCTGGAATGCGGATAAGCCAGAAGCTGTAGAGGCAGTGGCCAGAAGCTACGTCGAAGCTGGTAGCGATATAATTCTAACTAATACTTTCGGTGCCAACAGGTTCGTCCTCACCCCTGATGGCGCAGCAGAGCGTGCAGCAGAGCTGGCTGAAAAAGGCGCCGCAATAAGCAAAAAGGCAGCCGGCCAGGACGTAAAAGTTTTCGGTTCGCTTGGTCCGACAGGGAAAATCGTAATGATGGATGAATTTCCTGCTGAAGAATTTTCGGAAGCTTTTGCCGAATCAGCAAAAGCACTCGAACGAGGTGGCGTTGATGCCATCGTCCTGGAAACCTTCAACGAGTTGGACGAATTGGTCATTGCCCTCAAAGCAGCCAGGCAGGCTACGAGCCTTCCTGTCATCGCTTCGATGACGTTTGCTTCCGGGCCTGACAAAACCTCGACAATGATGGGCAATTCCCCAGCAGACCTGGCCGCAGCAGCCGAAGCTAACGGCGCTGATGGCGTCGGGGCAAATTGCGGAGTCGGACCTGACAATTATGTTAAGGTCGCCGAATTATTCCGCTCTGCGACACAACTACCAATATGGATCAAGGCAAACGCAGGCCTGCCGCAAATGTCCAGTGATGGCGGCACTGTTTTTCCAATGGGCGTTGATGAATTTGCCGGATTTGTAACAAATCTTATCGATGCGGGCGCAAATTTTATCGGCGGTTGCTGTGGCACGAACCCGGACTATATCCGAGCGATTTGTCAGGCTGTAAAAAGCTAGAGCAATTCGAACAACTCACGCGGGTGTTCAATCAGAACTTTTGCGCCATTGGCCTCGAGTTCTTCTGCACTTCTGAAACCCCAAAGCACACCCACCGCATACATGCCAGCTGCGGTTGCGGTTTGCATGTCCGTATTGGTGTCGCCAAGGTAGAGAAATTCCTCTGTAGGGACATCCAATTCCTGAGAAACTTTTATTGCACCGGTTGGGTCAGGCTTGGGCTCGACACTATCTGTAACACCCTGGACAACATCGAAGTGCCACTTGCCGAGAAACTCTTCAACACAAAGAAGTGTAAAATCGTGTGGTTTGTTTGACAGCACTGAAAGTTTTAATCCGTCATTGGAAAGACTATCCAGCATGTCTGCAATGCCGTCATAGGGTTTTGTTTTATTGTTCCAGCGTCGGCTGTACTCGTCCCGCATTATTGTGACCATCTTGTCAATATTTGTTGGATTGGAACTGTCGTCCGGAATAGACCTTGCTGCGAGATTTATTACGCCATCGCCCACGAAAATCTTATAGGCATCAACTGGATGAGTAGGAAAACCCATCTGTTCCAATGCAAAATTTGCAGAATCTGCCAGGTCTGCAAGAGTATCCAGTAGCGTTCCGTCCAAGTCAAAAAGTACAGCTTTAAACTTCATTGTTAATCCTTTTTAAAAAAGCCCTACCCCAAAGGGGCAGGGCCTGGAAATATCAGATCAAAGCAAAATCCTTAAGCGTCGACATTCATCGACATGAGGAATTCCGCATTGGTTTTTAACTTAGCCAATCGGCTTACGAGAAGTTCCATAGCCTCAACCGGTTGCATTTCGGCAAGGACCTTACGCAGACGGAATGTAAGTTTAAGCTCGGTCGGATCGAGCAGGAGTTCTTCCTTACGTGTACCGCTTCGGCTGATGTCAATTGCCGGCCAGACGCGACGGTCGACGAGGCGACGGTCAAGATGCAATTCGCTGTTACCCGTCCCCTTAAATTCTTCGAAGATAACCTCGTCCATCCTGCTGCCGGTATCTATCAAGGCAGTGCCGATAACAGTAAGCGAACCGCCCTCTTCTATGTTACGTGCTGCGCCGAAGAACCTTTTTGGTGACTGCAGGGCGCTTGCATCCACACCACCGGTAAGTATCTTGCCGGAATGCGGTGCCTCTGTGTTGTAAGCCCGAGCGAGTCGAGTAATGCTGTCCAGCAGTATCACGACGTCTTTGCCATACTCGACCATTCGGCGAGCCTTGGACGAAACCATCTCGGCAATCTGGATATGCCTTGAAGACGGCTCATCGAAGGTCGACGAAATAACCTCAGCCTGAGTATTCCGCTCCATGTCGGTAACTTCTTCCGGCCTCTCGTCAATCAGCAGGATAATTACATAAGTGTCAGGATGATTGTAGGTGATAGAATTTGCGATCTTTTGAAGCAGGACAGTCTTACCTGTACGCGGAGGAGCTACAATGAGCATACGCTGACCGAAGCCTATCGGAGTAACCATGTTTACAACCCGCATATTGAGCTCTTCCGGTGTGCTCTCCATGAAAAGCCGCCTGTCTGGGTGGGTAGGGGTAAGATCTTCAAAGTTTACCTTGTCGGTTAGTTGGTCAGGATCTTCGAAGTTGACAGCTTCCACTCTCAAAAGGGCGAAGTATTTTTCAGATTCTTTTGGAGGTCGAATTTGCCCAGCCACGATATTTCCCTGCCTCAGCCCAAAGCGGCGAATCTGGCTGGGTGAAACGTAGATGTCATCGGGACTTGGCAGATAATTATAATCCGGACTACGAAGGAAGCCGAAGCCGTCAGGCAGGATTTCCAGGACACCTTCGCCATACATCAAGCCGTCCTTCTGGATTCGACTTTTGAGGATCCTGAAGACAAGTTCCTGCTTGCCCAAGCCAGTGTATTCAGCTAAATCTTCAGCCTTGGCGATCTCGTGAAGCTCGGCTACCGACATCTTCTGAAGGTCAGTTATGTGCAATTCCCCTCTTTTGACCTTCTCGTACTTGGCGTGCATCTCAGCATCGAAATCCACGATCTCATCGGCACTATCCTTTTCAGCCTTAACTTCCTCTGCGACGGGCTCAACAGCCTCTGTTTGCTCAACGATTTCGACCGGTTTTTCGTTGGTTTCTTCAAGGACTTCCTCAACAGTCACATCAGCTTCTGGTGTTTTTTTTACGGACTTCTTTGAAGTCTTTTTCTTAGCCGCCTTCTTTGCTTTTTTTACAATCTTTGCCATAGCCCAATTGAGCCTCCAAAATGGTATATTTCTGCTTCTATGGAATTGCAGAGACGAAAATTTTCAAATAACTGAACTATCTTGTTCAGTCTGAATCCTGGGATATCTCGTGAACTGCTATAGATTAATTATCAACATCTTACGGTGATATTACACTTGGTAGTGACAGTCCTGACTTCCCTTTGAAATTGGCTCCCAATAAAACTTTAGGAACAATCCGTAGCTTTGATTATCTGGTGAAAAAGCTCACGGACCCGCTCATGCAGGCAAGAAAGGTTGGAACTGTTATCAAGAGTATAATCGCAAAGTTTTTCTTTTTTGTCCAGTAAAATTTGCATTTTTTCCCTTTTTTGCCAGACCTCGTCATCCCACCCGCGAGTGGCCTTGACCCGCTGAGCTCGGAGCTGGTCGGGGGAATATACGAATATTTTGTGGGTACAAAGCTCATCCCAACCTGCTTCAAACATTACGGCAGCATCTAAAATGACCCCGCAAAATTCGTCTTCCAGTTGTGTTTGGCCTATCTGCTTTTCAATTTGCTCCCGAATAAGCGGATGGAGCAAATTATTGAGAGCCTGGAGTTCATAGGGATCAATAAATACGATTTTGGCAACTGCTGAGCGATTGATACTGCCATCCGGGTCGAGAATATCCTTGCCCCACCTGGCGACAAGATTTCGTTTCACCTCATCCCGTTCAAGAAGGCCATGGCCGATTTTGTCGGCATCAATAAGCTTACAGCCCAACTCGGCAAACTCGGCTGCTACAGAGCTTTTGCCTGAACCGATACCACCGACTATTCCAATAACTGGTTTGGTTTTTGAGGGGGCCATTTGTTAACGAAGGTTCTCACAATGCAGAAAACATGTCAAGCTAATCAGCTGGCATTTCTCTGCGGTATCGAGCCCGCCGGATAATCCTGGATGCTTAAGCCGCGACTAAGAAGTTCCTTGTTGAAATAAGGCTTGGGCATCCCCGCAAGCTCAAGTGCGTCGATATAATCGATGCGATTATCGGCATAGAGCTGTATCGCCAGAGCAACACGAAGCTCTGTGGCATTCGCCTCCGCACGTCGGACAATTTCGTCAGGAATTTTTATTTCCATGTTTAAAACCTGGCTTGTACCCAGATAAATAATAAGCGCAAAACCCGCTAATTTTCTTATCGTCCATTCAGAAAAGAAATTAAGTAAAAAGTGATTTTATTCTGACCTGAGTTGACCAAGCAAATCGGCCAGGCGTTCGATGTCGGCCTTATCGTGTTTGGCGGTCAGGCTTATCCTGAGCCTGCTCGTGCCTTTGGGCACGGTCGGTGGGCGAATTGCCGGAATGAAAAACCCCTCATCGAAAAGTTTTGTGCTGAGCTGCAGGGCCTTATCGGCTGGGCCTATTATTACTGGAATTATCTGGCTGGCGGAATTACCTAAATCAAAGCCTGATTTTTTTAATTTGCCACGAAGAAATTCAGCCAATTGAACAAGCCTGTCCCGTCGTTGCGGCTGCTGATCGATAATCTCCAGTGCCTTTACTGCTGCAGCGCACAAGGATGGAGCAAGTGCGGTTGTATAAATAAACGCCCTACCCGTGTTTCTTATGGTTTCGATCAGGACCTTCGGGCCGGCAACAAAACCGCCCAGTGAACCCAATGCCTTGGAAAGTGTCCCCACATAGGCATCAATTTCATCTTCCACGCCAAGCAGCTGGGCTGCTCCCCTTCCTCCATGACCCAGGACACCTGTTGCGTGCGCTTCGTCAATGATCAATTGAGCTCCGAATTTGTTTTTTAATTTCACCAACTTTTTCAGTGGAGCGATATCGCCATCCATGGAAAAAAGCGAGTCGGTAACAATCAGGCAGCGTTTGTGATTATTGCGGTTTTTTTCCAGGAGCTCTTCCAGCTTCCCTGCGTCTTTATGTGGAAAACTCCTGACTCGAGCCCCGCTTGAAAGTGTAGCATCAATGATACTGGCGTGGTTGAGCTTGTCGCAAAAAATAATATCCCCAGTTCCCGCCAGAGCGTGAATGGCAACGCGATTTGCCATCCAGCCGGTCGAAGTAACGATAGCTGAGTCGGTGTGCTTGAAATCCGCCAGGCGATTCTCGAGTTCCACGTGCGGTTGCAGTGTTCCGCTTACCAGACGAGATGCCCCGGCCCCGACGCCCCAGGTTTCGATGGCCTGGCTTGCGGCAGCTTTTGTCTGCGGGTCGTTGGCCAAGCCCATATAATCGTTGCTGCAGAAGCACACCAACTCCCGGCCTGAAACGATTATTTTCGCACCACAGGCAGATTCCAACACAGCTGGGTTTCGCAGCAAATCCGCCTCCGCAAACGAATCCAGATGAGATTGCATGTTTTTCCAGATATCCATTTTCATCATTTTTTTTGCAACCGACCCCTAAGGTCAATATGATTGTTGAATTAAATCAAATTTACAACTATCCTTAGGAGTTAATATGCAGGATAAATTTATTGGCGATGGTATCACATTTGACGACGTTTTGCTTGTCCCACAACGATCAAATGTAAATCCGCTCGAGGTAAATCTCTCGACAAACCTCACGCGAAATATCCGTTTGAACATTCCACTTACCTCGGCACCGATGGATACAGTGACTGAATCGGCTCTGGCAATTGCCCTGGCACAGGAAGGCGGGCTCGGAATAATTCACCGCAATCTTTCCAAAGAAGGCCAGGCACGCGAGGTGGAAAAAGTCAAACGTAGTGAAAACGGGATAATAACTGACCCGGTTACCCTGCCGCCCAATGAATCAACCGCCACTGCCCGCCGTGTCATGAAAGAACAGAACGTTTCTGGCTTTCCGATCCTTGATGACAGCGGAAAGGTGGTCGGCATTCTCACGCGTCGCGATATGAAATTCATCACGAAGGATGTAAAGATTGAGGAAGTGATGACAAAGGATAATCTTGTAACAGCCCCGCCGCAGACTTCCCTGGACGATGCGGAAAAGATTCTCTCTCGCCATAAAATTGAAAAACTTCTTTTGATTGATAATGAAGGCAAATTGGCCGGCCTAATCACGATGCGGGATATCGACAAGACCAGGCAGTTCCCGCTCAGTTGTAAGGATGCGAGAGGAAGACTTCGCGTTGGTGCGGCTGTTGGTGCTCTTGATTTCGACCGCGTCGAGCCGCTCATTAAGGCTGGCGTTGACGTCATCTGTATCGATACTTCCCACGGTCATAAGGATGTCATACTCGATACCGTAAAGCAGATAAAAGCTGCACAAGATATAGATGTTATCGCAGGCAACATTGCCACGGGTGATGCAGCAAAGGATATAATCGATGCCGGGGCTGACGGCCTGCGTGTCGGAATAGGCCCCGGAGCAATCTGCACAACTCGCGTGGTCACCGGAGTTGGCGTACCGCAGATAACGGCTATCAGCGACTGTGCAAAAGTTGCCCAGAAACAAGGCGTGCCGGTAATTGCCGATGGCGGCGTTCGTCAGAGCGGAGACATTACAAAAGCAATCGCAGCTGGAGCGTCAGTTGTAATGATGGGCAGCCTCTTTGCAGGCCTGGACGAATCACCCGGCCAGATGGTTATTTATAAGGGCAGGCGGTTCAAAGTCTATCGCGGCATGGGCTCGATGGATGCCATGGTAGCTGGCTCTGCCGACCGTTACAGTCAGGAAAATGTAACTGACCGCAACAAACTTGTGCCCGAAGGTGTCGTTGGACGAGTCCCTTATCGAGGCCCACTTGCGGACTTTGTCTTCCAGATGCTGGGCGGTCTCAAAAGCGGAATGGATCACTGCGGCACTAACACTATCGAGCAGCTGAGGACGAACGCGAAATTCCTGCGGATATCGCCTGCAACCCTTGCTGAAAACCATCCGCATGATATAGCAATTACTCACGAAGCTCCGAATTACTCAGCCTGGAACACAGGTAGCGAATAAAATTCAGGAAAGAAATATCATGACTCATTATATTTGGACAATTGTTGTAACACTTTTGCTTTCCGCAGTTCTTACAGGTTGCACCGAGCAGCATGGCTCTTCTAAATCCCTTGGAGATATCGGATACGCCTCTGCCTTTGCGTCCGGGCGAGAGGTAATGAGTCAATATTTCTCTGTTGAAAGTGCCGACCCCAGCACGGGAGAGATAAAGTCGCGACCTAAGGAAATCGAGCTTAAAGGTGAAAGGCTTTTGGGTGGGTCCCATGCAAGACAGGTAGCGGTTCTTCGCTTAAACAGAAAGAACGGAAAAGTCGTCGCCCATGCAATGGTTTCCGTTCAACGACAGGGCTCGGACGTCTTCAGGCAGATGAAAGTGGCCAACGAAAATTACGACTCTGTGCCAAACCAAACCCCAGCTGAAATCGAGGCAGCAACTACTCCAGAGCAAAATGAAACCTGGCAGACAGAATACTTCGATCACTCTCTGGAAAACAAGATTTTGGAAGACCTGTACAAGGCCCTTTCCCCAGCCTCAACACCGTAAACCTGAACTGCCAGCCGGCACCCCTTCGCAAGTTTAGACAGACAAAGCTTGTTTGTAAAATTACCTGGATATTTCTACAGGAACGTCTTGTGTGGCGCGAAGCGAGGCCACTTCTTCCTGAAGGCTTAGGATTTTTCTAGCCACCCGCAGCCGGATTTGCAAATCCAGGGGCTGAAATGGCTTCATAAGATAATCGTCAGCTCCGGCAACGAGAACCTTGATAACCTCTTTCTTCTCGTGACTGCCTGTCATCAGAATAATGTGGACGCTCTGGTTGCCGATATCCTGTCTGATACGCCGGCAAAGCTCAAAACCATCTATTTCTGGCATTGACCAATCAAAAAGCGCCAGCTCAGGCTGGTCAGGAGCTTGGAAAAATTCCCAGGCTTTTGCACCGTTGTCCACTATTTCGGCCTCATAGCCCCATTCTTCCAAGATGTCTTCCAATAGTGAGCAATATACCGGATCGTCATCTGCTACTAAGATACGCATTTGTTTAACTCCTCACCCGACCTTGCCAAAGAATCCCTTAATTTTGACATCATTTCCTGAACTTCTCTGAATTTTTCTCCTGCCTGGGCGGCCTTGCCTTCTTTACCGAGTGTCTCGAGGTTTCTCACGGCACTAACAATTTCATCGGTAGCAAATATTGCCACGGAACCCGCCAATAGATGCCCCGAAGTGCGAAGCTTTTCAGAATCGGCATCTGTGACAGACTGGCGAATGTCAGAAATTATTTGCGGGCAGTTCTTAAGAAAGACCTTAATCAGGCGCCCAAGTGCATCGACATTTCCCCCAACATATTCCAAAGCCCTTTGTTTATCGAAAAAGCTTTCAGAGGATTGTTGCTTTTGCTCAAGGCTCTCGAGAACTTCGGGCTTAGATAGCTGGTAAACAAATTGGTCTATCATCTTTAATAGCGTACCTGGACGAATTGGTTTAGAAATATAGCTATCCATACCAACAGCTAGGCACTTATCACGGAATTCGTCCATCGCATGGGCCGTCATAGCCACAATTGGCACGTGTTGGCCTGTTTCGGTCTCATGCTGTCGAACAGCCTTTGTTGCATCAAAGCCGTCCATAATAGGCATTTCGACATCCATAAGGATAAGATCATATTTGTCGTTTTTGCATGCTTCAACTGCGTCTCGGCCATTGGATACTGCACGAACATCGTGGCCCCATTTACTCAGGGTAAGAACGACGTGTTCGGTATTAACGTGATTATCCTCAGCAAGAAGAACCTTCAATGGTCGATGTTCTTGTTGAAGCGAGTGCCTTGTAATTAATTGCATTCCTTCGCTGTCAGATTCACTTTCGCTCACGGCCAATATCGCATGTCGCAGTAACGCCAGATCAATTGGTTGGCTCAGACAAGCAGAAATTTTCAGCTCTCGACATCGGACGGCATCGCCTCGCAGGCCCGCTGCACTCATCATGATTATCGCCGTATCAGCCAATTCGCTATCAGCTTTAATCTGGCGTGAAAATTCAAAACCATCCATGTCAGGCAAATCCGCCTGTACAAACACAAGCTTTATCGCCTCGCTCTGCCGGGATTTCCGAATTTCTTCAATGCCATTCCGACCGGAAGTTGCTAAAGAGAGTTCAACTTCCAAATCTCCAAGCATATTTTCAAGAATAGCCCTACGAGAAGTATTCCCATCAACTGCCAGCACCGGGAGATCGACTAATTTTCTTGAAGATTTCCGACTTCGGACGGTTTCTTTTTCTTCCTTTAACCCAAATCTGGCAGTAAAGTGAAACTTACTACCGATGCCTTCCACGCTCTCGGCCCAGATTTTACCGTCCATTTTCTCGAGCAGTTGAGTGGAAATTGCCAACCCAAGGCCCGTCCCGCCATACTTTGAAGTCGAACCACTATGGGCCTGCTCAAACGGCTTGAACATTTTTTTCAAAATGTCAGATGGAATTCCGATTCCAGTATCATTAACGACAAAGTGCAGTTGTATCTGATCATCCGACCTTGAATCGACTTCTATACTAAGCGAGATATAACCCTCATCGGTAAATTTAATCGCATTTCCAACCAAGTTAACAATTACCTGTCTTAACCGCCCTGGATCTCCAATAAAGCTCACCGGAACGTCGTCCGCAATATTCCAATTCAGTGCCACCCCTTTCGCTTCACAGCGAAGACGATGCGGACCTAAAGAATCTTCAATGCAACGCCGAATCTTGAAATTCTCGGATACTAATTCGAGTCGTCCGGCTTCGATTTTTGACAGGTCGAGAATGTCATTGATTATTGTCATCATCCCCAATGCTGAATTTTTCACCATCAACTGATGCTTTCGCTGCTCATCGTCCAGTAGCGTATCGAGCAGTATATCAGTCATGCCGATAATTCCATTCATCGGTGTGCGGATTTCGTGGCTCATTCTGGTAAGGAACTCGCTCTTGGCCAGATTGGCTGCCTCAGCCATTACCCTGCGCTGATTTTCGGCACGAATCTGCGCCTTTTCACTTCGATAGGACATATACGCAGTCGCAAAGTAAAGCAGAGCCAATGCGCCAATAAGGGCAAAAATAACTCGTTCATGAGAGGCTATGGGGACGGAGATATTTGTTTTTGGTGTATTGAGAATCAGGCCGTAGCAGGTATTACCCAACTTCAAAGGAGTGAATGCTATAAGATCGCCCTGTTCGTCTTCATTGCATCCCAGTTCAGCAACTCCGGATCTTCCCATCTGAATGTCATGCCAAACGGTAGAATTGGAAATCTGATGCTGAAAATTATCTTCTTTTTTCTCGTTTGGGGCACTTCCTATACGACTTGTGATGGCATTACTCTGATAGAGGACATCACCGGAAAGATTGATAATGCTGCATTTATTGATTTGTCCTTTTTGTGGTCGAAGGACACATTTTGCATAGAGTTTTGCAATATTAACATTGGCAATTACTGCACCATTGAAACCATCTTGGCCTTTAACAGGAAAAACAATGTCAATGTTTTTTCGGTTTCTTTTGCCTATGCTTTGGGAAGATACTTCGATGTATTCATGGCCGGTTTTTTTGACCTTCGCAAAAAGGCTCCAGGCAGAAACGTCCTTAACTTCACCAGCAGCACCGTAGCTCTGGAGAACATCACCGTCTCTGCCTGCGATAATTACATAATCCAGAACATCAGAGTCACTTTGGAAGTACTCATCCAAGACAACCTTATCAGGACTCATGGAGAATAAACCGTCCTGAGAGCAAAGCGTGTTAATATTGTTTTGTGTTTGATCGAACACTTTTTCCATGGCTGCGGCCACGCTATGGGCTGAATCCAGTTGATACCGTTGAAAACGCTCAACCAGTTCGCTTTTGAATTGTGAATGGTGCCACTTCAACAATCCTACGAAGGCGAAAGCCGCCATTGCTGCTAAGATAAGCGGGCGCAAACCCTTGGCAATATTCGAAAATTGAAATAAGCGGCCCTTAGTCTTTAAGGACTCGCTGCGGTTAAATGTATTACTATTACTGAGCCAACTCATAAATAAACTCCACCGGCCCCTCAACCAGATAGAATAATCGACAAAAAGAGAGGGGGACTTAAGCAGCAGATAAAAATACTTCTTTTCTATAAGTGACTGAATTATAAAAAATTATAACTTTTTTTAGATAATCTTAGTTGATTTTCACCCTCTATGCAGATAGTTTCACAATCATTGAAGAAGCATATCTGCTTTTGGGTCAGGGAAAAGTTAAGTGATTCTATTATTGGAGATGTAACAATCTAATATAAGTGCACTTATCCAGTATATAAGGCATGCCAAGAATCGCCGGCCTGATTAACCCCGACCCCTGGGCCCACGCGATTTGCCAGGGCTGAGTCAGTCCTGGCGGCATGCCTTTTTATTTGCTCAATAATGAAAACGAATTGCCTGACATTCCTTCACTCTGGGGGTTCTGGCATGCATCCTGCTAAAAAACAGACCTGCGAAAAATAACAAGTTGCATGGCTCTTTAACTGGCTTGACATTAATTTGCTAACGTTTATGCTTGTTCCTTTGCGGCTTTTTCAACGACAGGAATTTATCTTAACGGAGAGCTAATAAGGCCATGAGTTCGAAGAATGTTACAGTTGTAGGGCTCCAATGGGGCGATGAGGGAAAAGGCAAAATCGTAGACGCGCTAGCGAAAGTCTGCAACTATGTAGCCCGTTTTTGTGGTGGAGCAAACGCAGGCCACACCGTTACAGTCGATGGCGAAAAGTTTGCTCTTCATCTTATTCCATGCGGCTTCCTGAACGATGGAGTCTGCAATGTTATCGGTAATGGTGTAGTTTTCGACCCCGTAGTAGCTCTTGAAGAATTAGCCGGCTTACAGGCTCGAGGTGTCAAAATTGACAAGGAGAACCTTCGCATTTCCTCAGCTGCCCAGGTTGTCATGCCGTGGCATAAGCTTCAGGACACTCTGAGTGAAAGCAAACTGGCTGGCAAAAAGATCGGAACTACAGCTCGTGGCATAGGACCTTGTTATAGCGACAAGGCCAATCGCTCGACAGCTATCCGCGTTGGTGAGTTAATCGACACAGAACTTTTGAGACAGAAAATCACCCAAATTGCCGAGATAAAGAACCAGACGTTTGACGCTCTTTACAATGCAGATCCAATAAATCCAGATGAGATCATTCAGCAGTACATCGAATGCGGAGAAAAACTCAAGCCGTTTATTTGCAACACCGGAGCCATGCTAAGAAAAGCCATCTCCAACGGCCAACGCATCCTCTTTGAGGGAGGCCAGGGAAGCTTGCTGGATATAGACCATGGCACTTATCCTTACGTCACCAGCTCTCCGGTAACAGCCTGCGGCGTTCCCACAGGTGCAGGTGTTCCGCCGTCAGCAGTTGGGCAGGTTGTCGGCGTAATCAAGGCATATACAACGCGTGTTGGTTCCGGACCTTTCCCGACCGAGCAGGACAATGAAACAGGCTCACGATTGCGAGACCGTGGACATGAATATGGGACCACGACAGGCAGGCCCCGCCGTTGCGGCTGGTTCGATGCCTTTGCGGTGCGCTACGCAGCAGATCTTTCCGGCGTTACCGAATTCGCCCTTTCGCTGGTGGATGTATTGAGCGGCTTTGATGAGTTAAAAATCTGCACCGGTTACAAAGTCAACGGTAAAGAACTTGAAGATTTCGACCCAACGGCCATGGAAAATGCCGAGTGCATATATGAAACCATGCCTGGCTGGGAAGAAGAAATAACCGAATGTGAAAGCTTCGAAGACCTCCCGGCAAATGCAAAGGCGTATGTCAACAGGCTCGAGGAAATCCTCGGCCGACCGGTAGGAACGATAGGCATAGGCCCGGGTAGAAAACAGACTATAATTCATAAGACCATGGTCGAGGGCTTGAAATAATGGCAGGCCCCAGCCTTGAAGAGATAACCGCCGCTCGGAAAGAGTTGGGCATAGACAGTGAAAAAATGCCAAAATCCATCGCGATCATTATGGATGGAAACGGCAGATGGGCTCAGCAAAGAGGTCTTCCCCGCACGGCCGGTCATATTGAAGGGGCAAAAACTGTAAGAAAAATCGTCAAAGAGGCAGCCCGGCTCGGAATCGAGTCTCTTACGCTTTACAGTTTCTCTATTGAAAACTGGAACCGACCCAAGGATGAAGTCCAGGCACTAATGGGTCTTTATGCTGAATATCTGGTTCTTGAACGCCCTACCGTTCAGGAAAACAACATACGCCTGGTTCACCTGGGTCGGCGTGAAGGGCTTCCGGAAACCGTCCTGACAGAACTGGACGAAGCAATAAAACAATCCAACAAAAACACCGGAATGTTTCTGTGCCTGGCTCTGAATTACGGCTCGCGGTCAGAGATGGCAGACGCCCTTAAACTTATTGCCGAAAAAGTCACACAAGGCAAAATAAATCCCAGCGATATCGATGAACAATTAATCTCGAACTCACTCGATACGGCCAATGTTCCGGATCCGGACCTTCTCGTCCGGACCTCTGGAGAGATGCGATTGAGCAATTTCCTGCTCTGGCAACTTTCGTATTCAGAATTTTACGTTACAGACGCTAATTGGCCGGATTTCGATGAAAAGCAGCTCCATAAGGCAATCCTTGCCTATTCCAACCGAGACAGGCGCTTCGGCGGCTTGAACAACCCTGAATAAAATTGCGTGAAACCGCTTGTTTAAAAAAAGATGTGTTTTGAGATGAAAAGAAAACACCTATTTACATTTATGGCAATTTGCATCTTCCCTGCAGCAGCTTTTGCCTCTGACGCAGACACCGCCGGAGGGGAAATGACTCATCGCATGATGATGCTTGCCATCCAACTCGGTGTGATACTCTTTGCGGTCAAATTGGGAAATATTCTTTTCGAGAGGATTCGCCTCCCTGGCGCTCTGGGTGAACTTGTCGTCGGCATGATAATAGGCCCCTACTTGTTGGGAAGCATTGGTTTTAATGGTTTTCCTGATGGCCTGTTCCCCATGAGTGGTGAGTTTCCTATTTCTCCCGAACTATATGGCCTGAGTTCAGTGGCTGCGATTGTACTGCTATTTACTGTTGGCCTTGAGACCGATTTGGGATTGCTGCTCAGGTATTCGCTTGCAGGTGGACTGGCTGGGCTGGGCGGAATTATTTTTTCCTTCGCGTTCGGCATCGGAACCGTGATGCTCTTTTCGGAATCCATCTTTGGAGAGTCTCTTGGCCCGCTGGCGCCACAATGTCTGTTTATGGGCCTTATCACGACCGCCACGTCAGTCGGAATTACGGCCAGGATATTAGCGGAAAGAAGAAAGCTCCACTCGCCTGAAGGTGTTACTATACTCTCCGCTGCAGTGATAGACGATGTAGCGGGAATTATCCTGTTAGCTGTTGTGATGGGTTTTGCAACTGCTTCCGAGGCTACCGGAACTGTTGACTGGGGACACATTGGCTTAATCGGTGCAAAAGCGGTGGGGGTCTGGCTGGCCGCGACAATTATTGGACTGATAACATCCCGGAAAATCAGTTTCCTTCTCAAATGTTTCCATGACCGCACTTCGATTGCCATTATGGCGTTCGGCCTGGCGCTTATTCTCGCGGGCTTTTTTGAAGAAGCTGGCCTGGCGATGATTATCGGCGCCTATGTCATGGGTTTATCATTATCCAAGGCTGACATCAGCCATGTCGTTCGTGAAAAGCTTGAACCAATCTACGCCCTTCTCGTGCCGATTTTCTTCTGCGTGATGGGAATGAGGATTAACTTTGCCGAGTTGCAGGATCCGGCCGTTATTCTCTTCGGAGTGTTCTATGCCTTTGCAGCCCTAATGGCCAAGGTGCTGGGATGCGGTTTGCCTGCAATGCTCGCAAACTTCAATTTGCGCGGCGCTATGCGTATCGGACTTGGAATGGCTCCGAGATGCGAAGTCGCCCTTATCATTGCCGGTATTGGTCTAGCTGCACATATAGTTAGTCCTGCAATGTTCGCCGCAGTTATCATCATGATAATCATCAACACCGTGATCGCCCCGCCAGCATTGGTGCTGTCGTTCCGGAAAAACCGTCCCGGAATCCGCAAGAAAGTAAGAGACGAGCAAACCAAGGCCAAAGTCAATTTCGAGTTTCCATCACCTGAAATTACTGAATTTATGGTCGACAAGCTCTCTTCGGTGTTCGAATCGGAGGGCTTTTTTGTACATCTGTTAAGTCATGACGAAAAACTTTACCAACTCCGCAAGGAAGCTGTAATCATCGATTTTACTCATTCCGGCACGGAGTTGGAGTTTCATTGCAACCAGGGTGATGTCTCGCTTGTCAATACTGCCATGTTGGAAGCTGTTGCGGCTCTGGAGCAGGCGATTCGCGAAATGCGCAAACCGCTGGATACTGACAATATTGGGACAAGGTTCCTCCAACAGTCACAATTCACACCTACTGGATTGGACCTGAGGAGCTATCTCACACCCTCCCTGATCAAGCCAAAACTCAAAGGCAAAACAAAAGAAGAAATCATTGACGAGTTACTTAAGGTTTTGTTAGACAACGGTCATCTCAAAGATGTAAAAGCTGCCCGCAAGGCCGTCTGGAGCAGGGAAAAAAGCATGTCGACAGGACTGCAATATGGCGTTGCCATTCCGCACGGCAAGACCGATGCTGTCAATCGTCTTGTCTGTGCTATAGGTATCAACGCCGAAGGCGTGGATTTTGCTTCAATGGACGACTTGCCGGCAAAGATATTTATTCTTACACTTTCTCCTGCCAGCAAACCTACCCCACACGTTCAATTCATGTCCAGTGTCAGCCAGGTACTCAACGCAAAGGGAAGAGAGAGGATACTTTCGGGCAGAAATGCCCGGGACATTTATGAAGCCTTTATAACAAGGCCTAAGGCTGCCCAATTAGCCGCGATACAAAAACGCAAGAAACGACGTCAAGCTGCGGCTGCAACAGCCCAGTTCGACATCAAAGATTACTTGCGTCCAGAGCTGATGATTACAAACCTCTCGGGCAACAACAAAGAGGAAATCATCCGGGAACTTCTTGATTCTCTTGACCAACATGGATTAATCAGGGATGCCAAGGCTGCCTATGAGGCGGTCATGGCCAGAGAAGAAAAAATGTCCACCGGAATGGAAGCTGGCGTTGCCATACCGCACGGCCGTACGGATGCAGTAGACAATCTCGTCTGTGCCGTTGGAATCAAACCAGACGGCATCGATTTTAATTCCGCCGATGGCCAGTCTTCACGGATATTTGTGCTTCTTGTTACCCCCAAGGATGGCACCGATCCGTATCTGCAATTTGTAGCATCTGTGATGGGAATCCTGGACGCTTCAGGCCGAGAAAAGGTACTGGCTGCCAAAACCTCAGAAGAACTTTACAATATCTTTCTGGAAGAGGCGTAAGCCTCATAGTATGCAATTTTTAATCCACTCTGGCATTTGGCTTGGCAGTTGCGTTTAATACACAACATGGCAAAGCGAATTCTTTTTGGAACTTTAATGATAGCAGTCCTGGCCGGAATTCTCTGGCTGGACTGGTCAAAGGAAAATGAATCAGAAAACATTCTGGAAGCCTTTGAATATCCTTCCAGAATAATCGGACTCCCCATTTCAATTTTGATGCTGGCCTTGGCAGTGCTCGCCTTTTTGGAAATAGCCCGGTTGGCAACCGGGGCTGGAGTGAACGTTCTTAAGTATTCCGGAATCTTATGTACCTCCGCGTTGGGGACATTTCCTTTCTGGTGGCAATATATCTCTGCAGATGAACCAACTGCCCAGCAGTTGCTTTTGGTTTTGGCAATTGCCCTGCTGCTGATATTTGCCGAACAGATGATACGATTCAAAATTGAAGATGCCTTCAGACGCATTTCTTCGACTCTGCTGGCGTTTATTTATCTTGGCAGCTGTGGTGCGATCGTTCTTGCTCTTCGGTTGAGCTATGGCGTGGGGATGCTCATAGTATTCCTGGCAGCTGTCAAATTCACCGATATCGGCGCCTATTTCACCGGTTCATTCATTGGCAGACACAAGATGATTCCGTGGCTTTCACCGGGAAAGAGCTGGGAAGGCCTTGTTGGTGGCTTGGCGACTGCTGCTGGTATCAGCATGTTAGCTGTGTGGATTCTGCAAGTCGAAATACTGAGCCTTTGGCAGGCTGCGATCTTTGGGGTCGTTATCGGGCTGGCCGGACAATTCGGAGACCTTTGCGAAAGCCTCCTCAAACGCTCTGCCCAGCAGAAAGACAGCGGCGCACTCGTCCCGGAATTCGGCGGAGTACTTGATATAATTGATTCCCCGCTTTTAGCGGCACCAATAGCGTATTTGTTCATTCTTGCGGTATCCTAAAGCGGCTGTGGTTTGTGTTTGGGGCTTCTGAATTTAAACAAAACGGGTGCCATGAACAATATTGCCGATATTCTTATAAACAGCAGCAAATCATTCCCCGACAAGGTCGCTCTGCAGAAATTATCGGATGATGGGAGTCTCTCTAAACTGACATATCGACAACTCGCTTACAAGTCACAAATCCTGGCCCAAAAGCTTATCGAGCTCGGAGCGGCCAAAAATATGCCGGTTGCGCTTCTTGATAAAAATCGCCCCGAATGGCCTGTAAGTTATTTCGCAATTCATCTGACAGGCGCGACATTCATCCCGATTGACGCGAAACTCAAGGCCTTGGAAATCAAGTCCATCCTCCAGCGCAGCGGAACAAAAATACTTCTGACTACTGAAAACAAACTCAAATATTTAAGTGAATCACTGGAAACGCTTGCCGACATCAAAACTCTCTGTGTTGATGATATTCTTTCAGAAATTGGCGATTCACCGTCTGATGCTAATCTTGAAATATACTCCCCGTGTAATATGGCCGATATTTCGACAATCTCGTTTACGTCTGGTACAACCGGCAACGCCAAGGGAGTCATGCTCACTCATGAAAATGTCATCTCCAATGTTACTGCCTGCACAAAGATGCTGGAATGTACTACAAGAGATATGTTTCTTTCTTTGCTTCCACTGAATCACATGTTCGAACAGACAGTTGGCTTTCTCTTACCTGTACATGTAGGTGCAAGTATCACCTATCTGGATTCGTTAAATCCAAAATCCATAACTCGCGCTTTTAATGATGCTGGCGTTACGTTGTGCACAATAGTGCCTGCGATTGCCCGCCTTTTATATAAGTCGGCTGTTATAAAAATTGAAAAACTGCCTTCATGGCGTCGCAAGCTTTTCTGGTTCCTTAATAATGCCGCCAGCTTTTGCGAGGTTCGAAGAGTTCACTTGGGGAAATTCGTATTCAGCGGCGCCAGAAAGAAACTTGGAAAAAATTTGAGGTTTTTTGTTTCCGGAGGAGCAGCCCTTGATGATGAAGTGGCAAGATTCTTCACCGGCTTAGGTATCCCCATACTTCAGGGTTATGGACTGTCTGAAACTTCCCCGGTAATAAGCTCAAATACACCCAAACACCACAGAATTGGCTCGGTCGGCAAATGCGTAAAAGGCGTAGAAGCAAAGATAGTTCCGATGGTCAATACTGAAAATGGTACAGGTGAGATTGCTGTTCGCGGGTCTAACATAATGGCTGGTTATTTCGAAGACCACGAAACAACGGAAGAAACCATAAAAGGCGGCTGGTTGCACACGGGAGATATCGGCCGAATCGATAAAAAGGGATTCATCTACATAACCGGGCGGCTGAAAAACGTTATTATAGATTCCAATGGAAAAAATGTCTTCCCGGAAGAAATTGAAGCTGAAATTTCGAAATCACCCCTTATAAAGGAAGTCTGTGTAATTGGACTGACTTCTACAGACAAGAATCAAAAGATTGAGCAGATAGTTGCTCTAGTTGTTCCAAATGAAGAAAACATTACGGAGGAAGACCCTGCAACAATCAATGAAATTCTCCGCAAAGAAGTCAAAACCATCTGTCTAAACCTGGCTGATTACAAAAGGCCCAAACTGTTTGGCGTTTGGCCGGGAGAATTTCCGCAAAGCACAACACTGAAAATACTGAAGCGGAAGGTGAGCGAGCAACTTGACACCGAATCGTTAATGAATTTGTAATTACCAGCGTTTAAAATTTAATTTATTGACCGAATTTAACTGCACGGAATTCAGGGATAATACAAATTAATATGGCAGAAACACTTTACATAATTGACGGCCACTCTCAGATTTACCGGGCATACTACGCCCCCTTCCGCGACCTTACAAGCCCGTCGGGGGAACCAACACGCGCGACCTATGTTTTCAGCCAGATGCTGCTGAAATTTATCGATGATTACAAACCTAAATACCTGGCAATGGCCATCGATGGTCCGAGCGAAAAGCTCGAGCGTCGCAAGATTTATCCGCAATACAAAGCCACCCGCAAGCCCATGCCAGAAGACCTGCTTCCGCAGGTAAAGCGGATAATTGAGATTGTCAAGACGATGGGCATCTCGATACTCGAGGTAACCGGCTATGAGGCAGACGACATAATGGCAACAGCGGCCCAGAAGTTCGCCTCGCAGGATTTCAATGTCATGCTCATCAGTCGTGATAAGGACCTGGATCAGCTCCTCACCAAAAATGTCAGCCTGCTCGATCCGATGAAAAACGAAATCCTCGACCCTGAAACAATCGAAAAGAACAAAGGCTATACGCCTTCCCAGGCTGTTGAGATTCAAACACTTTCCGGCGATACGACAGACAACATCCCCGGCATCCCAGGTGTTGGCCCAAAAACAGCTGCCAAACTTATCAATCAATATGGCACGGCTGAGGGGGTTGTCAAGCATGCAGAAGAACTGACGCCCAAGATGCGGGAAAAAGTACTCAAAAACGCCGACAACATCCCTCTTGCAAGAAAACTCGTCACACTTGACCGACATGTTCCTATGGAACTCAATCTCGAAGATTTGAAATTCGAAGGATTACAGAGCGAGACAATTTATCCGATCTTCGAGGAACTGGGTTTCAAAAAACTTGTAGAAAGACTTCAAAACGCAAGTGTTACAACTGAAAAGGTTGAAGCTCCACAAAAAACAAAAAAATCAGCACCCACAACAACCAAAGATTTCGAATATAGCTGCATTGACACTCTGGAAGCACTGGACTGCCTGGTTGAAGAGCTAAAAAAAGTCAAACGCCTAGCTGTCGATACGGAAACAACCGCGATTGAACCGATGCGAGCTGAACTTGTGGGCATTTCGCTTTCGTGGAAGCCGTGCAGCGGCGTTTATATCCCAGTCAAAGGCCCTCTTGGAGCCAAAACACTCGATATAGAAACCGTTCGCAAAAAGCTCGAACCGATTCTTCTAAGCGAAAGCATCACCAAAATCGGTCATCATCTAAAGTACGACATGATCGTCCTGAAAAATGCCGGCATCGAACTTGGCGGCAAAATGTTCGATACCCTTATGGCAGCTCATGTTCTGGATTCAACACGAACCAGCTTCAAGTTGGACGTACTGGTCGAGGAGTATCTAAGCCATCACTGCACGCCCATTAGTGAGCTTATAGGCAAAGGCAAAAAACAGACAACCATGGACACCGTGCCGGTTGAGCTTGTGAGTTCCTACGCCGCCGAAGATGCTGACGTAACGCTACGGCTGGCTGATTTGCTGGAAAAAGATATGGAAAAGGAAAACCTCACCGATCTTTTTGAAAACCTCGAAATGAAACTCATGCCAGTCCTTACCGACATGGAAATGGCTGGAATCAAACTCGACCTTGAAACATTGAGGAAGATGGAAACTGAGCTTTCGGCCAAGGCAGACGATTTGCGAGTGCAGATAATTTCCTCTGCCGGTCAGGATTTTAACCCGGACTCTCCCAAGCAACTTGCAGAGATACTTTTTGAAAAACTCGATCTTCCCGTTTTGAAAAAGAAAAAGACCGGCCCGAGCACGGATTCATCTGTGCTGGAGCAGCTTGCTATTTTGCACGAGCTTCCGGCCCTGCTGCTTGACTATCGAAAGCTGACAAAACTGCTGAACACGTATCTTGCTGGCCTGAGCCAATGCATCAACCCGAAGACAAACCGCATTCATACAAGTTTTCATCAAGCAGCTACTGTTACGGGAAGGCTTTCGAGCAGCTCCCCGAATCTGCAGAACATCCCCATCCGCACTGAAGAAGGCCGAAAGATTCGTTCTGCCTTTGTTGCCGACGATGGTTTTGTGCTTCTCTCGGCTGACTATTCTCAGGTCGAGCTGCGAGTCCTTGCACACCTGGCCGAGGAAGAAACACTTATGGCGGCCTTCAAGGAGGGCCATGACATCCACCGGATTGTCGCAGCGGAGGTTTTCGGCGTCTCAGTCGATGAAGTAACTGCGGACCAACGGGCCAGGGCAAAGACGGTAAACTTCGGCATTGTCTATGGCCAGACGGCTGTTGGGCTTTCGGCTACACTGCGAATCCCACGGACTGAGGCAGCTGAGTTCATTAGGAAATATAAAAACCGGTTCCCGCGAATTGAGGAATTCCTCAAGGCCTGCGGCGACAAGGCCAGGAAAAATGGCTACGTCGAGACGATTTTGGGTAGGCGGCGGAGAATCTCTGATATTACCGCCCGCAGTGCCATTCGCCGTGCAGCAGCTGAGAGATTGGCCATTAATTCAGTTGTTCAGGGTTCAGCTGCTGACCTTATCAAGCAGGCAATGATAAATATCGCCCAACGCATAGAAAGCGAAAACCACCCCAGCCGGTTGCTGCTGCAAATCCACGACGAGCTCTTATTTGAAATCCCTGAAAACCAGATTGAAACCGAACGAAACATGATTGAGGCCGAGATGACAGGGGCAATCAAGCTAAAAGTGCCGCTGAAAGTTGACATCGGAGTCGGCAAAAACTGGATGGATGCCAAATAAATGCCCCCAAATGGGGAAATTGCCAAGTTCCTATTAAGATTAAAGGTTTTTTAAGCTTTATTTAGCTTTCGCCTTGCCGATTTTGCTCACTGACTTTATCATTCCCGCGGAATGGAATCTAATTCTTAGGCTTTTTTGGGAAAAATTAAATGGGAACTATAGGGTCACTTCACGCATTTGTACATTCTCCTGGAATTGATGGGGCGCTGGTCAATCCCGAACCGCAAACATTTATGGAAAAGCTAAAGCATCATGGCGAAGATTGGTTCCGTAGCCTGGTGATTATGGCAGCTCTTTATCTTTTCATTGCCTCCATCAACCTGATGGGCCATGGCTTGAAGACAGTTGCATTGGTTCCCTCCAGTAAGGATTTCATGGATCAGCTTTTCGGCTATGCCGCTCATCCGCTGGCTGGGTTGTGTGTGGGCATCCTGGTTACATCCTTTGTGCAGTCCAGTAGCTTTACAACGTCTTTTACCGTCACTCTTGTCGCCGCCGGTCAGATTAACCTGGAAATGGCGATTCCGATTATTATGGGCGCCAATATTGGAACTTCGGTTACCAATATTCTTGTTTCCCTGGCGCATTTAACACGGCGACTGGAATTTCGAAGGTCTCTGGCTGGTGCAATAGTCCACGATATTTTCAATGTGCTAAGTGTCCTTATACTTCTGCCACTCGAAGTAGCCTTTGGGATTATTTCCCGACCGGCTAATGTGCTCGCCGATTGGCTTGGTGGAAAAGCTTTTTTTGAAACCAGTCCTAAAAAATTCTCTTTCGTCAAAATGGCCGTTAAACCGGTCAGCAAGGGATTAGATTGGCTTTTATTGGACTTTTTCGGCTTTCCCCCTACCGTTGCCGGTATTATTGAAGCCGCAGTCGCTATTATTCTTTTATTCGTCGCGCTCTTTTTCATGGTAAAAATGCTCAGGGGTTTATTACAAGGTCGCCTGAGTGGTTTATTCAGCAGAACACTTTTTAGAAGCCCATCCATAAGCTTCATCGTCGGCATAATTGTAACGGCTACGGTTCAAAGTTCTTCTGTTACAACTTCGCTTGTTGTTCCGCTAATTGGAGCTGGAGTATTGAGGATTGATCAGATTTATCCTTATACACTTGGGGCCAATATCGGAACTACTATAACATCCATCTTGGCAGGTTTGGCGGCAGCGGCATTAGCAACAGGAGGCGGGCAGGCTATGCAGTTGGCCGCTGCAAGTGGACTTGCCGTAGCGCTCGGGCATCTTCTGTTCAATATTTTTGGAACTTGTATATTTTGGCCTCTAAAGTGGATTCCGATTTCTCTGGCAAAAGGATATGCCAAACTTGCCTCACGTAGGCGGATTATGGCTGCTGTTTATATTTTGGTTGTTTTCTTAGCGGTTCCGATATTAACTATCTTGGCTGTAAACATTTTCATAAGATAACTTAGGGAAGTTTAGGAGACTTCAGAATGCTAAAAGAGATATTCAGGGCGTTACGCGGTGTTAATGAACTTTCAGAAATGATAGGCCAACTCGGCCAGATGCTCGATATAGGCCAAGGGATATTTGAGCGTGCCTTCGAGGTGTTGATGCGTTCGGCAGAGTGGAGCAAAGTCTCCGACGAGTTGTACGCCAACGATAAAAGTATCAACGAGATCGAACGGAAGATACGCGAGCAGATCATAACACACTTAAGCGTCGGCCATCAGTCTGACATGGCGGCGTGCCTGGTGCTTATGAGCGTAGTCAAAGATGCTGAGCGTATTGGCGACTATGGCAAGAACATCTTTGAAATAGGCAAGTTCTACCGCCACGAATATCATCATCCCGAATTTTCCAAGCCACTCCATGATATCCGCACCGAAGTGCTTTCTCTTTTCCCGCAGGCAAAACAGGCCTTTATGGATGCAGACAAGGATATCGCCTATAAGGTGTTGGACGAAGCTGGTGGGATTACTAAAAAGTGTGACCTTATCGTCCAACAGCTTCTTAGCGTTGAAGACCAGATCGCTGCCGATGAAGCTGTTGCACACGTTCTTACAGCCAGATTCTGCAAAAGAGTAGCCGCCCATTTGTCTAACATCGCAACCAGTGTAGTTTCGCCTATTCCGATGCTGGACTATCGCGGCAAATTGCCGGAAGATTAATCGAAAATCCTGCTTATGGCAGGAAGGATGAAGCTTTTTTTAGCTTTTGGGGCAGATATGTCCTAGCTACGAACTCCAGGCCGTGCTTGGCCAGCGCCTGCTGTTCGACACGAACACCCATCTTGAGCATCTTCGTAACAGCCTGCTGCCATGGCTTGTGATGCTTAATGAACGGGTCATTTTTCATTGCGTCCATCGCACGCTTCTTATCGACATCCTTAAGCGGGTGGGTCGGCAGTTTGTAATCGACGATGTCATCTGGCGTAACACCAATAAACCTGGCTTTTGGAACGCAGAAATATTCGTTAAGGTGAGCCGCATTGCCCGAACCTACCTTGAGTGTCCGGTAAATATTAAAATACCCATAAGGGTCACCATCAGTAAAAACGTATACGGGCAATTTCTTCTCGTCACTAAGTCTGCGGATAAAACGTCGACAGGCTCGACTGGGAACTCCGCTCATCGAAACCAATATGCAATGATTAGTATCGAAGAAGTCCTCCTCAACCAGCCGTTCGAACATACCCTTGGTTTCTACTGCGAGGATAAACTTCGCATTGGTTTTGAATTTCAAATCTTCTACAACCGTCGGTACGCTGTAAGCCCCGCTGCCAAATTTAGTGCAATCTATTTCCAGTTTCTTTCCGGTTCGGCGGTCGCGGTCAATAACTATCAACTCACCGGCAACGTCCCCGCCGTGTTCGTCTGCCCTGAAGCACAACTGCTCGCGGTTTGTAGTGAGCATGGCCTCGACATCGTCCATGACGGTATCGGACTCTTCCTGGCTGGAGAAGGCAGCCTCGCCCCAGTTATAGGCCTGATAATACGCTTCTCGCTTTGTTGAATGGCGGCCGCTTTGGATTAGGTTGTCACTCATCGCGAGCATCTTTAGTGTCTGGGCAAATGTCTTGACAGTGTTGACCGTCAAGGTACGGATCTTGTTTTTACCGCGCAATTGAAAATGGCCTGGCCTGAGACTGTATTTGACATTGGAAAGTGCCCGAATCGGCAGCTTCATAGTCGGCTTTTGGCGTTTTGTAATCTTTTTATAGACACTTTCCGCCTCTGACTGAATCTTGTGGATTACTTCGTTGTGCTTGGTTTGAGCCATTGGTTTCCTTACTTCATATTGATGTCGCCTTGGGACGCACGGGCACGGCATCGGCCAGACCGAACTGTGCGACGCGAGCGTTCAGCATTTCGATAATCATGCTTCTTGGAATTATTTCGTCGGCATCTTCTAGAAGTTGTTTTTCGATGTCAGCTGCAAGAATCCGACCGGTAGTGAGTGAAAGGTTCCAATATCCACTGGCCACCCGAGCCAGCCAATTTTTGTCCCACAGTGTAATTTCACCACGGTCATGCCTGACCTTTACCTGTAACCGCCTTTGGCTGCGCCAATTTTGATGGTCTTCCAGCAATTCGGCAGCTTCGACCAATTCAACCTGGCGGAATACCTTAAGACACATCTCGAACAATGCCGCACTCGAAATGCAATGAGGATGTGTTTTCTCGAGGTAAAGCTCGACTGCGACAGAAAGCTGAATGGCATGATAGAAGGTGCATCCCTCGCAACCCTTCATTACCCTCCAGAAAGTGCCCGCCAGCTTTGAAGGGTCAAAATCTTCAACTTCACCGTCGCGTTTTATGATACGGATCTTCCCTGATCCATCCATGTCGCCAAACCTCCCTGTTGGGACAATAAAAATTCAAACAAATACCAGCCGAATCCTTATTTCTCTTCCGAGCCGTCAAATAAATCCCGCTGGCCCGGCCCAGGCTGGGATGCGTCTTTTACATCCGTCGCTTCGTCTATTAACTCACCTACATCCGTAAATTGTCTGTACACACTGGCAAAACGAACATAAGCAATCTTGTCGACTTCTCGCAGGATACCGCTAACAGTATCGCCAATAAAATTGGAGGGGACTTCCTTGTCGTAACTGCGGAAAATCGCCTCCTCGGTCGCTTCGATTATTTGGCTAATCTGCTCGTCTGTAACAGACCGCTTATAACAGGCCATCTGGAGACCATCGATTATCTTCTGGCGGGCGTAAGGCTCACGCGAACCGTCCTTCTTGATAACCGTAAGCCGTACAGACTCTTCGGGCCGCTCGTAGGTGGTGAACCTCTTATTGCAGGCAAGACAATGCCTTCTCCGCCGCACAACTCTGCCACCTTCAGAGCTGCGGGAATCCACAACCTTATCGTCATCGTGTCCACAGAAGGGACATTGCATAGTTTTGATACCCCTACAAATGGCCGGTTTTGTCTATATATTGTTACTTAAATAGTCTATCTGCCAATATCTTGGGCGTCAAGTAGTTCAGGCCCACTATTCCAAAAGAAACAGAGAAAACGCTTTAACAAATAGTAAAAGCAGGATTCCTTACTTACCCCCCTGCCGGCAATTGACGATAAAACCCGCATAATGATGAATTATTTGTCAAAAAACGCGGGTAAGATTCCATACACAGCCCTTCTCATTTCAACTCTCCTATGGGCTTGGAGCCCTTGTGCTGCACAACAGAGCGATTTAGCAAATCTGGCTCTCGAAATAGCTCAAGCCAGGCTCACAGAATTTGGCCCGGACTATGAAGCGAAAATCGACGAAACTCGAAACATTATCTACATCAGCGCATTGGACGATAAGCACTTAAACGAGACCACGAATCTCCTTTCAACTTTCACGGATTTCCAGAGAGCGATTCTCTTCCGCGAGGAACTGAAATGGAACGTAACCGTTATCCTTCCCCTGTCAAAAGATTATACCCCGCTAGCTCCTGCCAAAAATATTACAGGCTTTTATAAACCCCCGCAGCGAGAGCTTATATCCATCGACCGAAGTAGAGTACTCGTTCATGAGTTTACACACGCCTTGCACCACTCAGACATGGCTGCAGCCGATCAGAACCATCCAATCTGGATAGTTGAGGGTCTGGCGTGTCTATTCGAGGCAAGTAAAGTCACTGACAGCAGCTTTATCCCGCAGGTCGATGGAAGGCTTACTACCCTGCAGGCTGCCATACGCAAAAAAGAAACGATTGCCCTGGACAAATTCCTGCAAATGTCACGTAAGGAATTTCACAAAGACACCAGGCTTGCATATGCACAGTCTCGTTACATTATGCTATATCTCTACCAGAATGACAAATTGTCTAAGTGGTACAATAATTACAAATCAAATTTCAGCAAGGACACCTCCGGCAGGAAAGCTATGGAAAAGGCTTTTTTAAAGCCTATCTACGAAATAGAAAAAGACTTTTTAAACTGGTCCCAATCGCTACAACTTCCATGGGGTGAGGCCAGTTCAAACCAAGCCCGATTGGGCGCACAGGTCAAAGCTGCTGGCAATGGAGTGAAGGTTGTCGGCTTTGTTCGGGGCTCGGCTGGAGAAACTGCCGGTCGGTTGATAATCGGAGATATTATTACAGAATTCAACGGCTATGAGATTCGCAACCCAGCCGAGTTTGTTGGCGCTGTCCGCGCAACCGGTGCAAATCAGACAGTAATTATCAAAGTCCAACGTCACGGACGAGAGGTAATTCTCCGCCAGCCTTTAAGCTCACCCAAGGCCAATTAGCAGCTTGATTAGGTCAAATCCTACATATCTAAACAGTAGCAAAGCAGCTAAGACGTAGACCAGAATGGGGCATTGCTTTACTCTGCCTGTAACCAGTTTTCCGACTGCGTATGAGATAAACCCGATAGCTATGCCGTGCGATATCGAATAGGCAAACGGCATCGTAACCATCGTCAGAAAGGCTGGCAGCGCCTCGGTAATGTCATCCCAATGAATATTACGTATAGCTCGTATCATAAGCGCTCCAACAAATATTAAAGCTGGTGCGATCATCGGATATTTCAAAATGGGATTGGCTACATTCGGGTCACCGATAACAACTCCCCCACCGACCATCCCTACCAAAGGCTGGAAAAACAGTGCAACCAGCATGCATAGACCCGCAACAATCGCCGCCAAGCCGGTTCTGGCACCTGAGGCGACACCGGTGATTGACTCGATATAGCTGGTTACGGTACTCGTTCCCAAGCCAGCTCCGACAACTGTGCCGACGGCATCTGCAGACAGTGCCCGCTCCGCCCTTGGCAGCTGGCCGTTTTGCATAAGGTTAGCCCTGCTCGCGACGCCAACAAGCGTACCGACAGTATCGAACAAATCCATGAAAAGAAGTATGAACGCGAAGAAAACCACATCCAGCCAATTAGGGCTTAGCAGCTTCTCTTTCAGTGAGCCGAAACCCTGTAAAAAACCTCCCGCCGTTTCTCCGAGCCCACTGGGAATACCTATCGGATAGGCAAGTTTGATTGTATCTATATCCGGCAGCAGGCCAAGCAGCCAGGTCACTATGGTTGTTACGAGAATTCCAATTAGTATCGCGCCGCGAATGTGAAAAGCAGACAATGCAAGGGTGACGACAAGCCCCAGCAAAGCCAAAGCCGCAACATAATTCCCTTCCATCGGAGCCAGCTGCAAACATGTAACTGGATGATGCGTGACGATATTGCCCCATTCAAAACCGATAAGCGCGATAAACAGGCCGATGCCAGCTGCGATGCCGCTTTTGAGCGAGTCTGGTATCGCGTTTAAAAGCCGGCTGCGAAATCCCACAAGCGCCAGCGTGAGAAATATCAGGCCCGTAATAACTGTCAGCACAAGCGCCTCTTGCCAGGAAAGCTTAAAAGCGCCTGCTGCGGCTCCTACTCCACAAAGCGTGATGACGAAGAAAAAGTTTTCGCCCATACCCGGTGCAAGGGCTATGGGGTAGTTCGCAAGCAGACCCATAATAATGCAGGCGACGGCGGACGATATACAGGTAGCCATGAAAACCCCGCCTGCGTCCATACCTGTCTTTGAAAGCACTGCCGGCTGGACGAATAAAATATAGCTCATAGCCATAAAGGTAGTTATGCCACCGAGAACTTCCCGCCCTGCGGTGCTGTTTCGCGATTTGATTTTAAACATGAAATTGCTCCCTAAAATAACGTAGGAGTTATGTAACAAGGGCTGTTTTCTTATCGACAGGGGTTTATCAATAACTTAAGCTGACAGTTGGCATAAGAGGGCCAATTAATTGAAGTTAAGACGAAAATTAGGATTCTGGGGTATTTTCTGCATCGCCTCAGGCGCGATGATCAGTAGCGGTTTGTTCGTCCTGCCGGGCCTGGCTTTTAGAAAGTCTGGCCCAGCGATGTTACTGGCCTATGCTCTGGCTGGCCTGATGGCAATTCCAGCTGCGATGAGTCAGGCAGAACTCGCAAGTGCCATGCCCCGAAGCGGCGGGAGTTATTTCTTCATCGAACGAAGCATGGGATCATTGCCCGGAATTTTTGCAGGCCTGGCGAATTGGTTATCCATATCACTTAAAAGCGCATTCGCATTGATCGGTATTGGAGCTTTTGCCCAACTCATCTGGCCGGATGCTTCAGACTGGCACATCAAGCTTATCGCCATTGGTTGCTGCGTCTTTTTTATGGCCCTTAACATAATCAGTGTAAAGCAGACCGGCAAAGCCCAGATTATTATGGTTGCCATTCTCCTGTCAGTGCTAGGGATATTCGTGGTTTTCGGCATTGGCGAAGTTAAGCATTCTTCGTTTGAGAACTTCATGGATAAAGGTATGAAAGAAGTCCTAGCCACGGCCGGCCTGGTCTTCGTCTCGTTCGGCGGGCTTACCAAGATCGCTTCTGTTGCAGGTGAGGTCAGAAACCCAGGCCGAACACTGCCGGCGGGAATGTTTGCAGCATTGATTATTGTTTCTCTTGTTTATGTGGCCGCCATATTCGTTACCGAAGGCGTTCTGGAACCGGCTCAGCTGTATGATGAACAAACGGGCTATACTAATTACACACCGCTTAGCACAGCTGCCAACGTGTTTCTGGCAAAGCCGGGAATGATTTTACTGGCACTTGCAGGAATGCTAGCCTTCATCACTACGGCTAACTCCGGCATACTTACGGCTTCGAGAAGCCCGATGGCAATGAGCCATGACGGCTTGCTGCCTGCAATATTTCAGAAAACTTCAGCGCGATTCGGCACGCCCGTAATTAGCATAGTGATTACGGGGGCGTTCATGATTGTCGTCATCGCAGCCTTGAGCATCTCAAACCTCGTCAAGGTCGCCAGCACAATGATGCTGATGCTCTTTGCGATGGTTAATCTGGCTGTGATTATCATGCGGGGAAGCAAGATTCAGAACTATCGGCCGCTTTACCGTTGCCCCTTCTACCCGTGGTTCCAGATTATTGGGATCGTGTTATATATCTTCCTCATTACTGAGATGGGCGCTGTTCCTCTCATAACAACGGGTATTTTCGCTCTAATCGGCGTGATGTGGTATGTGATTTATATCCGGCCGCGAATTGACCGTGAGAGCGCATTCATCTACATGGTTAAGAATATCGTCTCGAAAGAGATATACCGTAGCGAACTGGAAGAGGAACTCAGGGAAATAGCGCTCGAGCGGGATGAGGTAACACACGACCGTTTCGACCAACTTATCAGCAACTGCGCCATTCTCGATATTGAAGGTTCGATAGATTCAAACGAGTTATTCAACCGGGCAGCCGACGCGCTGGCGCCGCGACTTGACACTACAAAAGAAGAACTACTAAAACTCTTTTTGGCCCGCGAAAAGGGGTCCAGTACGGTAATTCAGCCGGGACTGGCGATACCGCACGTCATTGTCGAGGGCGATAAGCTCTTCGATATCCTACTTGTGAGGTGTAAAGACGGTGTACTTTTCCCCCAATCCGATGTCCCAGTCCAGACAGCATTCGTACTGGTCGGTTCGGCTGACCAGCGTAACTATCACCTCCGTGCACTTATGGCTGTTGCGCATATCGTTCAGGAACATGGTTTTACAGAGCGATGGCTATCTGCCCCCCATGGAGAACATCTACGGGATATTGTCCTCCTTTCCAGCCGACAAAGAGACGTCTGAAATAACTCACTTGAGTGGCCATGGGGAACCTTTTATTTCAAAAAAGCCCTAACTTCCGGTATCATATTATCTTTCAGACTATTGGTTATGGATCCTATGGCAAAATTTCCGACAAAACGCCTGAGGCGGTTGCGATACAATGCGACGCTTCGCGAAATGCTCGCAGAAGTCCGACTCTGTAAAGATGAACTCATTGCGCCGCTTTTCGTGCGCGAAGGAACCGCCATAACAAAAGAAATCCCATCCATGCCGGACCAATTCCAATACTCCGTCGATACGGCGATTGAAACCGTTGCACGCTGGGCAGATAAAGGCCTCCGGGCTGTACTTCTTTTCGGCATACCCGACCAAAAGGACCCACAAGGCTCCAAAGCATGGGACGAGAAGGCTGGTGTCCAAAGACTCTGTAGAGAGATAAAAAAACGCTTCGAGGAAATTGTCGTCATAACTGATGTCTGTCTCTGCGAATATACCGATCACGGGCATTGCGGCCCGGTTGTAAGCTCCCCCAAAGGCAAGGCTGAGGTAGATAATGACGCTGCGCTTGAATTGCTCGCAAAGGTAGCTATCTCTCATGCCAAATCCGGCGCGGATATAGTAGCGCCATCAGCGATGATGGACGGACAGGTCGCAGCAATACGACAGGCACTTGACGACAAAGAACTTAAAACGACTGCAATTATGTCTTATGCGGTGAAATTCGCTTCGAGCCTGTATGGCCCTTTCCGTGATGCAGCCGAGAGCAATATGCAATTTGGGGACAGAAAATCCTACCAGATGGATTATCGCTCACCAAGTCAGGCCTGCCCCGAAGCAGCTGCAGACCTAGAAGAAGGCGCCGATATCTTCATGGTCAAGCCGGCTCTGCCCTACCTGGACATAATCTCGAAAATTCGACAAAAATTTGATGCGCCACTAGCTGCCTATAATATCAGTGGTGAATATTCGATGATAAAAGCCGCTGCCAACGCAGGCTGGATTGACGAAAAGACAACTGTGTTGGAAGTAACATCTGCCATTAAGCGTAGCGGAGCAGATTTGATTATTACTTATTTTGCAGAGCAGTTAGCTGACTGGTTGTAGGGGGAAAGATGTTGTCAAAGGAAACAAAAAAAACATATGACGGCAGCCATGACCTAGGGGTCTTCTTCCTGGATGTCGCGGGAAGCTTTGCGCCGGAGAAAATTAAGATTAAGTGGTCTGACCAAAAACGCCCTTCCCATAAAGATGTCGAAAAAGTCATAGAGCAGACATGGGCACAGCAGCAGCGTCGAGCCGAAGAGGAAAATATAAACCTCTACAACGGCCAGCTCTGCCGATTGGATTTTTGCTCTGTAGAGGAAGATAACCTTACTCTCAACCTTGGCCATACCGATTACAGAGAATTTGTCGGAACGAACCTTTCCCAAGCCCAAATTCGTTATACCTATGGGGAAGAAAGTCTGGCTAACGCACTGGGAGTCTCGGCGTCTGTTGTTACTTCTGACGGATTTATAGTTCTGGGCCGACGCAGTAATCGAATTTTTTTCAACGCCGGCAAGATAGATGCTATTGGCGGGATGGTCGAACACGCACTAAGCGACACAACAAAAATCGACCTGTACCTGATAATGTTAAGTGAATTGTCTGAAGAGTTGGACATAGGTTCCGCAATGGTTACAGAGGGCATCTGCCTGGGGCTTATCCGTGACAGACAAATTCTGCAGCCGGAGCTGATTTTCGACCTGAAGGTAAATGCTGAAATCGCCAAGATCCTCAAATTCGCAGCCGAGGCAAAAGACTCACACGAGCATACAGAGATAATACCTGTCCGCAACGATCGCGATGCCGTAGTTAATTATATAGACCAGAACCATGACGAAATGACCTCAGTAGCTATCGCAACGCTTCTTCTGCACGGAATGAACAGTTGGGGAAGCGGTTGGTTTGCAACGGCCCGCGGATATCTCCAGAAAATAACTTAGTTTCACAAAGCCCCACGTTTTTAAGCCCTTAAGGTTATTGCCTTCCACACTTCAATAAGTTGTGTAGAATGTTAGAGAGTACAATGTACGAAGTAAGCGTAAAAAACGAATTTACCGCAACACACGCAATACTGCTACCGGACGGCTCTTTCGAGAAGCCGCATGAGCATAATTGGGTGTTTACAGCGTATTTCAGATCCAATGAACTCGATCAGCCCCAGGGAATCGTAATCGACTTTGTCGAGGTAGCTCGGGCCATGAAATCGATCGCAGCCGAACTCAATGGAACCAACCTGGACTCAATGGACGAATTTGACAAAAAAGGCGCCTCAGCTGAGCGTGTTGCGGAAGTTTTAGCTAATAGACTCCAAGCCAGGCTTAATGGCGGTTATAAGTTATATAAAGTTACAGTTACCGAAACGCGAGACTGTTGCGCCTCGTACTATATGAAAACGTGATCTTGACGCATCCTTCGGGTTTTTCTTAGGATAGCGAGTAGTCGTCATGAAATATAAATGTGATAAATGTAACAAGCCCGCAACTATCCACCTCACAGAGATAGTTGACGGCCAAAAGTTCGAAAAGCATCTTTGCGAGGATTGCGCCTCGACAGAGGGAATTACAATAAAGGCTAATGTCCCCATAAGCCAGTTGCTTGAGGACTTCGTGCTCCAGAGCGCAGCCGGCAAAGATATTACTGACCTTACCTGTGAAGTATGCGGGATGACATTCTCTGAATTCCGTGAGAAGGGCCTGCTTGGCTGTCCGTACGACTATGACGCCTTCGAGCCCGCACTTGCAGGCCTGCTCGAGCGGGCCCAGGAAGGCGCAACCCAGCATGTTGGCAAGGTGCCCCACCGCGTCGGAAGCGACCAGAAGAAGCAGAATTCTCTTTTGCGTCTTCGGGCCCAGCTCAAGGCGGCGATAAATTCTGAAGATTATGAGCGTGCAGCGATTCTCCGCGATCAGATAAAGGAGTTTGAGAATTCATGACCCTTGCCGAACTAACCAAACAGGCAGGCGAGTGGCTTCGCGGAATTGGCCCGATGCATGATGTTGTGATTTCCTCCCGTGTCAGGCTGGCAAGGAACCTGGCTGGCACACCTTTTTTGGCCAGGTGCAATGCTCAGCAACAGCGAGAACTTGAAGACAAGCTACGTAGCGAAATCCTTTCAGCCGATATTGCCAAGGGCTTGTTCTACGTTGATATCGAAAAGGCGTCAAAACTCGACCGCAAGCTTCTCGTAGAAAGACACCTTATTTCCCGTCAGCAAAGCCAGGCCCAGCATCCGCGTGGAGTAGCAGTCAGCGGCGACGAGACTGTTGCGATAATGGTAAATGAGGAAGACCACCTCCGCATTCAGGTTCTACGAAGCGGCCTTCAGCTGACTGAAGCAATAAAAGACATAGATAAGATTGATGACTATCTTGAAAACAGGCTCGATTTTGCTTTCCATAGCAAATACGGCTACTTGACGGCTTGCCCGACAAATGCAGGAACCGGCTTGCGATTGAGCGTCATGCTTCACCTGCCCGCACTGAAAATGACTGGCGAGATTGAAAAAGCCTTCCGTGCAGCACGCGATATGCGGCTGGCGATTCGCGGCCTATATGGCGAAGGCACCGAGGCAACAGGTGATTTCTTCCAGATATCAAACCAGACGACACTCGGCAAAAGCGAAGAGGATCTGGTTAATGAATTCTGCAACCTGATCGTGCCGCAATTTATTGATTATGAACGACATGCCCGAGAAGGATTGATGGAAAATCGGGCAGTGTCAGTCGAAGACAAGATATCACGGGCTGTGGCAATTCTACGGAATGCAAAACTTGTCAGTTCTGAAGAGACAATGTACCTGCTTTCACTTGTACGACTTGGCGTCAATCTCGGTCAAATTGAAGATATTGATATCAAAACAGTCAACGAACTTTTCCTGATGACTCAACCGGCACATTTGCAGAAAATACTCGATAAAGAGATGGCACCCGAGCAGCGAAGCGAAGCTCGAGCTGAATTTATTCGCAAAGCCATCAGTGCAAATTAAAAACTAGGGAATGGACAGCTGTAAGGATAATGGAATGAAAATAAAACTTGGGACGGTTGCTCCAATAGGTTTCGATGACTTCCCCCCGAAAGAATGGCTTAGCTGCATGCGTAAACTCGGCTGCGAAGTGGTTCAGGCATATCGCAATCAGAAGGCTCAAATCCCCGTTCAAAAGATGCGAGAAGTGCTGGCTCTAGGTGAAATGCCGTGTGACAGTCTTCATGGTGTTTTCGGGGAAGAATTCGATCCATCCTCACCTGACAAACGTGCAAGACGATTCGCGGTTGATATATTCAAAGCTGAAGGCGATCTCGTACTTATGCTAGGCGGGTCACTCGTAGTTGTGCACTGTTCTACTATTCGCCATGAAGGAGTGAGTGAAGAAGAGCGAAACAAACGAATATCTCAACTGAAAAAATCTATCGTAGAGTTGGGAGAATTCGGCAAGGAAATAGGAGTAACATATGCTTTCGAGAACCTGCCAGGTTATCATCCGGTCGGCTCGGACATTACGGAACTTGTAGCAATATTGGAAGAGTTGGGAGCACCATCAACCGGCATGTGTTTTGATTCCGGCCATGCCAATATGGTGGGTAATCCCGTAGAAGCTGTCGGTCAAACCGCAGACCAAATGATTTACATGCATTTTTCCGACAATTCCAGTGAAGGTGACGAACATCTCATGCCGACCTATGGTAGCATTGACACAGACGCTCTTGCCAAGGCTATTTGCGACATTAACTACAACGGAACGATGATGCTTGAGGTTTTCTACTCAGCCGATGAACTTAAAAAGATGATCGATGAAGGTTGCGCTGAGCGATTGGCCAAAGTAATTTCTATCGCTAACGGACAAATGTAAAGTCTGGTGAATTCTTAACTTTTTGGGGACAAATCCACTTTGGGTAATAATTTTCAAGACGCTTTTTGGCCTATCTTATTTTCCTGCCCCTTAAGAAGGCGACGGATGTTTGTGCGATGACGAACCAGAATCAGAATTATCATCGCTGCTGCAAAAATAAGCAGTGGCCAGAGATTGACGAGTTGTTCCATATTGAATAAAGCGAACAAAGGCAGAAAGGCCAAGGCTGCAATTATGCTCCCTAGCGAAACATATCGGCTAATGAGCGTAACCCCAATCCAGATTCCTAATGCGCATATCCCGGCATAGGTAAAATAAGGAAAAATCCCAAGTACAACACCGAGCGCCGTCGCCACACCCTTACCACCCTTGAATTTCAGCCAGAAGCTGAAAACATGTCCGAATATCGCACCGCAACCGACCGACAGCCATGAAGCCTGACTTATTACAGACATCTCTGCAGAGTCCTTTCCAGCCAGTAATAAACCAGCCAGGAAAGCTGGAACAAAACCCTTGGTGACATCGAGCAAGAAACAGAGATAACCCCATATCTGGCCGACTGACCGCACAACATTTGTCGCACCGACATTTCCGCTGCCTACTTTGCGAAGATCGACACCCCTGCAACGGGCAATTATTACTCCAAACGGAGTGGAACCAATCAGATAAGCGACAAGCGGAAAAACAACAAACAATATCATTGGGTTTTCTGTCATCTGTTTTGCAAAAGTTCCTTATAAATATCAAGCAGACCTTCTATGTGGTTTTCTATACTAAGCTGGCCAGCTACCTGTATACAAGACCTGCTGAAATTTTGTCGTTTCTTCGGGGCGGCAAGCACATCCATGGCATCCATGATCGCATCTATTGCCTCTGGCGAACTTACTACAACACCGCCACCATGCGTGAGGATTTCACCTGCCCCGTTAAGTTCTGTTGTTATGGAAGGCAATCCGATCCGAGTCGCTTCGAGCACAACCCGGCTGCAAGGATCGTACCAGCTGAGCAGGATACAGACGTCTGCAGCAGCATACCAACTGAAAATATTATCAACGTACGGCTGGAAAACGACCTTATCTCCCACTCCCACCCGACTGGCTGATTTTTTACAGTTATCCGGATCATCAGCTCCGATAATGACCAGCTTGGCCTTTTTGCCTTTTCCATCCGATTTCACCCATCGGGAAAATGCTTTGATTGTCTCCGGTATGCCTTTGAGACGGAAATTATTCGCAACCGAGAGAAAGACAATATCGTCATCCTTGGCCCCAATTTCAGAGCGATTCTTTTTTCGTTGAAGTTCAAGGTCTTCGTCCTGAGGGTCCGGCGCTTCGACTGCGTTATAGACAACTTGGACGCCTTCACAGCGACGGTAGAAATGCTCCAACTCCAGAGAAACCATTTCGCTGACAGCAAGGCATAGCACATCAGGATTGCTTACAAGCTGTTTTTCAAGACGGCTCATGTATCGACGAAAAGAATTAAACTCATTTGCTATCCGAGCTATGCTTCTGCTGAGCCCCTTTCTTTTATGCAAAGATACCCGCTTCTGTGCAACAATGGTCCCGCCACGAAGCTGATAGACATTAGCGCATGGAACAGGGAGTGTCGCATGGATTATATTGAAAGATCGCTGAGCAACGGTCCTTTCAAGGTCATCTATAAAATTCTTCAACTGCGCCAACCGGGAACTACCACGACAGCCGAGTTGAACTATCTCTACACCGCTGCCTTGCCAATCAGCTGACTGACACAGAACACTAACCTCGTTGTCGGTCCTAGCCATAGCCAAGGCAATCTGAGCCGTGGACGTCTCTCGCCCTCCGCGCGATGGAGTCAGGTTTTCGATTACAAAAGCTATCCTCATCCACTCAAACTTTCCTTTTTGCCCGGTGATGCATAAATGACACCTTGCGATCAATCGCACAATTATAGCGGCCGAACCTGGACGCGTCTTCTTTGCCGAGATATGTTACAAGAAACTGACCCCAGCAATCTTCAACCCAACTTTTGGGCATAGAGAATTTCAGCTGGGCCAGGTCTTTTACTTTCCACCTGAATCGACGCCAGGGACATTTTGGCGCAAACATGCGGGCAAGGTCAATAAGGTAAAGCTGAACCCCACCAGAGCTATTATCCAGAAAAACATGCGACGCATATAAATCGCGATGAACGAAACCAGCTCCATGCAGTTTCCGTACCAGAATTGCAAGCTGATTGGTGAAAGCAGCCGTTGCAGCAGCATCGTCTGAAAAGGTCGATAAAAATTCTTCACCGCATCTTTCCAGAGCATCTCCAGGAACGGCTGTTACGATTATGCAGCTTCGTTTGGTCCCAAGAAATCCACGTTGCTCATCGCAGAACACTTCACGCATTGTCAGAACGCCGGCTTTGCGGGCAGAGCGAATATTTTCAAATTCTGTCCTTGCCGGGCTGGAATTCCAACCGTATGTGAAAATTCGTTTTAGTTTATCCTTAAGCTTTTCCTGACCGTAGCGCTTAAGATAAAGCTCATGCACTCGGCCTTTGTCATCAGCCACAGATAAACGCGTCCTGCGACGATGTTGAAGATTTGGTTTATTCAGGTCTTCTCCGCTATCGTAGGCGAAGGCCCCTTCCACACTATCGAGGGACTCTCGCTTGAGCGCACTGACCAGCAGTTCATCGCAGTCCTGACCCACCGGCATTATTTAATCCCCCTTGAACCTTTTTGACTCGTCAATAAGTCGAGTAATTCCTCAGCCGGAGCCAAGACCATATCAGGTGTAATCGCGTCCATGCACCGATGATATTGGGGGCCGGGCGGTTGAAGGCAATATTTTTTCTGACATGGCGAACACGGAACATCTACCCGAACGATTCGCTCCAGATCATAATCAATTTGTGCCCACCGCGGATCGGTGCTGCCAAAGATGGTAACCACGCCTATCGAAAATGCCGCCGCAAAATGCCTTGCTCCAGTATCGTTTGTAATCAGAAGATCACAGCGTTTTGTCATGCTCTTGAGAAGAGTGAGCGTATTTTCGTGATTGGCGAAATTGATCGCTGGCGTGTTTTTCATCATCTTTTCAACATGAGCTGCGACATGCTTCTCATCTGGAGCGGCGTTTATAATTATCTGTGCACCTCGCCGCTCAATTAGCTTGTCCGCAAGGGCTGCGTAACGGTCAGAATCCCATATTTTACTTACGCCGAACGATGCCCCGGGATTCAGTATGACAATCGGTTTGGTTTTATCTATCTGTGCCTGGGCTAATAGTCCGTCTGCATGGGCTTCAGCTTCCTGGGAAACAGCCAGAGTCATCTTTCGCGAATTGACGTGAGCACCGAGTTTTCGTGCTAGTTCGTTGTAATAATCTATAGCTGAGATCGGCTGAAGGTTGCCCGAAGCGTCCCGGGGTGGCTGGACTTTATATTTCATCAGCCAACCGCGCCCGTCTCGGTCGTAACCGGCAATCCGTTTTACGCCTGCCAGCTTGGAAAACATCGCCGTGCGGAAGCTGTTGGGAAATAAAATGGCCAAGTCAAAATATTCTTTTCGTATTTGTCGCAAAAGTCGAACAGTGCTGGAAAACCCGGGCTGAGCGCGAGTGAAATCGACTATACCTGAATCGGCGAGTTTTAATCCCTCAAGAGTAGCCAAAGCCGCCGGCCGACCCAGATAGGTGATTTCGGATGAACTGAAATACTCCCTCAAAGCATGTAGTGCCGGGGTAGCCATCACAGCATCGCCTACCCAATTGGGAAGAAAAACCAATATCTTTTCAGGATTATTGTCGTTGGCTTTTTTCATTCGAGTTGGTCTGGCGGGCTATTATAAGCCTGTTCCCTCGGAATTACCTGAGTTAATTTCAGGGCTCGACAACAGACGATTTATATCTATATCGCCCACGACCAACTCGGCCAGCTTAACAGAATTCATACCAGCCTGCTTATAAGCCTTAGCTGATAATCGCGAAGAACCAATGCCCACATTAAGCTTGGGAAAAGTCTGCTTTAATTGCCCGAGTTGACTTACCAGACGCGACTCTACAACTACCCGAGGCAATTTGAATCGCCCTTCTCGGACAACGTGCCAACGCTCCCGCTGCCAAAGCAGGATAGGCCCGTCCTGGTAGCCGCCGGAAATAATTTTTTTGTGCATACCGCTGTGCCGGGAAACCGGACTGCGCGTCATGTAAACGATATTCGCAACTTCTGAAACACGACTGATGGCCCGCTGAGTGGCACCATCGCCGCTGCCAAACCGCAGACAGCTATAATCGACAGCCACAACGGGTTTTTCAGTGTCCCAAACATAGAAAAGCGATTCTGCAATAACCTCATCTCCCTCGATATCCAGATGGGATACCGTCATAAGAAATCGGCCTGTTTTGTCACCGGCTGGAATGGTCGTACCTGCATAACCAAGTTTGTCGGTATAGGCTGCCCTTTCCAAACCTGGGCCAACCTGAAAACGCATCACAGCTGATTTTACCGCCGGCGCATAAGCCCATACTTCGCTACGTTGCAAGCGAACAACAGTAGTCGCCTCACCGCTGGCTGGAGCGAGTTGGTCTGGGACAGTAAGAATATACTGGCCGCCGCAACCGCCGAGAATAAAACCGCAAATTATGACCAAAAGTGTCTTCTTCATGATTTCTTCCTGCTAAAACTGCCGACAAAGCCCTAGATTAGGCAATAGTTGAGCGGATTTGTCAAATCTTCAACTTTTTTGCGGGGTAAATAACCGATAAAATCAAGGATGGCTTTTCATAGTGTTCTTGTTTAGTGGGAGTTGAAATGTCAAATAATCAGCAATTTTCCAGCGATGACACCTGGCGTATTTTCCGAATTATGAGCGAATTTGTTGAAGGTTTCGAGACCATGTCCCGAATTGGTCCGGCTGTGAGCTTTTTCGGGTCTGCAAGAACTCTAAGAAACGACCCGGACTACATCAAAACCAGGAAACTTGCCAGAATGCTCTGTGAGAATGGTTTTTCGATAATCACAGGTGGCGGGCCGGGAATTATGGAAGCGGCTAACAGAGGCGCTCACGACGTTGGCGGCCGTAGCGTCGGCCTGAATATCATGCTTCCTCACGAGCAGATGGCTAACCCCTACGCTAACGTCGGAGTAGATTTCCGCTACTTTTTCGCCCGGTTGGTGATGTTCGTCAAATATTCATCTGCGTTTGTTTGTTTTCCGGGGGGGTTTGGGACGCTGCACGAATTTTTCAACTCTATGACGCTCATCCAAACTGGAAAGGCGGAAAGGTTCCCGATCGTACTTATAGGCCGAAGCTACTGGAAGGGTCTTGTCGAATGGATGGAAAAAAAGCTGCTGAGTAACGGCAAGCCGAAAGTTGATGCATCGGACATGGATCTTTTCTGCGTAACCGACAGCCTCAAAGAAGCTATGAAAATAATCGGCGAACCCGGCGAAACAAAAATCGACAGGGAGCTTGATATTTCTCGCATCGGAGAAAGAAGCATAACAGGCGAAGGAACTTTGCGGGGTAAGTTCCCGAGGATTTATAAAAAATAGTTCCGGCTTACGGCACCGGGTCGCAGCCCCCCTTGCTCAACGGGTTACAACGGATAATACGCCAGATCCCCAATAGTGTTCCGCGCAAAGCGCCTCGCTTTTGTAATGCTTCAATAAAATAATTGCTACATGTAGGCATATACTTGCAGTGCATCCCAATATAAGGCGACAAGGTCAACTGGTAGAGTCGCACAAGAAATATCAAAAACTGCTTCACTTGGATTATGCCCTTTTTGTCAAGAATTGTCGGCTAGGCGTTTGGAAAGCGATTTTATCGAGGATTTTAATTTTTCCAGCGTGAACTCTGCCCCAACGCGTGGAACAACCATAAAATCAAACCCGTTTGGCAATTCCGGCCGACTCAGCCGGAACGCTTCCCTGCAAAGCCGTTTTATGCGGTTTCGGCAGACCGCGTTACCATGACGCTTTGACACCCCTACACCTAAGCGGCTGTGGTTAAGCTCATTACGCAACGCATAAAGCGTAATCACTCCATCGTTTGCTCGGCTGGCCTGGTGAAAAATACGTGAGATATCGTTTCGGCGAGAGAGTCTCATAGATTTAGGGGCCTTATATCTCATATTCATATCAAAATAAGGTTTTATTGTACATATCTGCTCGGGCTTGGGCATAGTTGAAATATCATTTACTTGACCAAAAGGCCTTTGGATACTAAAAAATACATCTGAAGTACGTTTACAAGGATAAGTTTTACCATGGAGGCAGCTTAAATGCGCAAAGGACTGCTTGTTGTACTGCCTGCAGTTACAATGCTCGTTATCATAGGGTGCGATGGCCAGGTTCAGACGCAACAAGCCATCGACCATTATGTAATGAGCCAGATACTGGCCGACCAGGGTGATTTCGATGCTGCACTTACCGAACTCACTGAAGCGATAAAGCAGGATCCTCATCTGTCGGTAGCTTTTGCAGCCGCAGGAGACATCCATCGTAAACGCGGCAACTACGAGGTCGCCAAGCACTACTACGAAACAGCCTGTCAGACCAATCCCTATGCATTTAAGCCACAATATAATCTCGCGGTAACGTACCAGTTGCTCGCAGAAAGTTGCCAATCCTTCAATCGTGCTCAACAATACCTGCGTCAGGCCGTGAAGGTCTATCTTCGGGCGATTACAATTCAGCCGGAAGATTTCGACGCAAATCTGAACATCGGAGCATGCTATTTCCAAATGGGCAAATATGAACTTGCCGAGCAATACTGCAAGGAAGCCGTCCGCATAGATGGCGACAGCCCACAAGCTTGGAGCAACCTTGGAATAATCTACGACAGCCAAAATCATCTTTATGAAGCCGTCAAGGCGTATAAACAGTCTCTTGAGATAGATACCAACCAGCCGAACATCCTGCTCAACCTGGGATCGACATATATGCGGCAAAACAGGATCAAGGCCGCCCTGCGAGCTTTTGAGGTGGCTGCCAAGCATGATCCCCAAAACTCTGCAGCGTGGGAGCAAATGGGAAGGTGCCTATATTATCTTGAGCATTACGACAAATCTCTGGCATGTTACGAAAAATCTGTCGAGTTCGAAACAGACAGTCCAACGGCCTATCGAGGAATCGGGGTAGTTTACATGACCAAATTTATTCTGGAACAGGCCCAAACCAATTATCGCGAAAAAGGCCTGGAAGCATGGAATGTTTCTCTGGAAATTCAACCAGAACAGGATGATTTGATTAAGCTGGTCAAAAAATATTCACCAAAAATCGATACGCCGCAACTCTAATTACGAATTTTAACATCAACACCCCCCTTTGGTTTGTTATTATTTACATAATCCAAATTTCTTTTTTCTATTCGTGTTGACATGATCGGAATATCAAAACTTTACTGCGGAACTAATGAAGCTTCGGACAATCTTCGCTACGGGCAAAAAAATGTTAGCGCCCTTGAGAAAAGGCCTATTGTCGTTTTCAATTGCACGAAAAGATGCAACCTCAAATGTCAGCATTGCTATGCAGCCAGTGGCGCCTGTGCTGATAAAGACGAACTTACGACCAATGAAAGCCTCGCTTTAATTGATGATTTGGCCGAGTTCAACTGTCCGGCAGTGCTCTTTTCCGGTGGTGAACCACTTTTGCGTGAAGACATTTTCGATCTAATTTCTCATGCCAAAAAAGCCGGCCTTAGATGTGTCCTTTCAACTAACGGATCGCTCATTTCGGAAAAGCTTGTCGAGAAACTGGCATCGGCTGGGCTCGATTATGCTGGAATTAGTATTGACGGCATGCAACAAACTAACGATGAATTCCGCTGCAAGGACGGAGCTTTTGAATCTGCATTAATGGGAATTCGAAATTGCCACAAGGCCAAGATTAAGGTCGGCCTTCGCCTGACGATGAGCCAGAGCAACTTTCGCGAAATCCCAGCCGTATTTGATTTAATCGACCAGGAAGATATCCGGCGTATATGCTTTTACCATCTTGTTTACGCCGGCCGGGGAAACAATCTTCGCAATGAGGCGATGTCGCAACAGCAAACTCGAGATACGCTTGATTTGATAATCGACCGCACTGCTATGCTAAACTCGAACGACAAAAAGGTGGAAGTGCTGACAGTAGATAATCACGCTGACGGCCCTTACGTTTTCCTGCGACTGCTTAGGGAAAATCCTACCCAGGCCCAGCGATGTCTGGAGCTTTTAAAAATGAACGGCGGGAATTCGTCCGGCATAACCATCGGCTGCGTCAGTTGGGACGGTAGTGTTCTTCCTGACCAGTTCTGGCGGGACAAGGTCCTTGGTAATGTCCGCCAAAAGCGATTCAGCGAAATCTGGTCAGATCAATCAAATACGCTTTTAAGGCAGCTTCGCGACCGCAAAAAACATCTTAAGTGTCGCTGCAGCCATTGCAGGTGGCTTGATGCATGTAACGGCAATCTTCGCGCAAGAGCAGAGGCTGCAACTGGTGAAAGTTGGGGAGACGACCCAGCCTGCTATCTTACTGACGAGGAGATAGCCCAATGAACCCAACAAAAACCCCACAACTTAGAATGCTATTCTGGGAATCCACCAGCCGATGCAACTTATCGTGTGTGCATTGCCGACGTCTGGAAACTGAGGATAGTGACAATGAACTTTCAACTGATGAAGTCAAAAAGGTGTTTGATTCGGTCTCAGACCTTGGCAAACCCGTTGTAGTTTTCTCCGGTGGAGAACCTCTTTTGCGAGATGACTGGGAAGAACTGGCCCAATACGCCGGTTCCCTCTCCCTGCCGACCGCCCTTGCAACAAACGGCACACTCATAAACGACAAGACTGCCAGCCAAGTTGTCAAGGCTGGCTTTAGAAGAGTCGCTGTAAGCCTGGATGGGCCCGACCCACAGACGCACGACGAATTTCGGGGCCTCTCTGGAGCCTTCGAAAAGGCTATCGCTGGAATCAAAGCTTTGAATCGAGTCGGCATGCCGATTCAGATAAATTCGACAATCGCAGCCCACAACGCTGACAGGATAGATGACCTTTATGAGCTTGCAGAATTTCTCAATGCCGTTGCGATTCATCTTTTCCTTCTGGTTCCGGTAGGCTGTGGGCTTGAGATTGCAAAAACGCATCAACTCTCAGCCAAGCGTTATGAACGGGTTTTGGGATGGGTGTGCGACAAGCAATTAGCCAGCGAAAAGTCGCTTGAGTTGAGAGTAACCTGCGCCCCCCACTATTATCGCATAGCAGCCCAACGCGGCGCGACTCTTACCAGTGAGCGAGGATGCCTGTGCGGCCTTTCCGTCGTATTCGTCAGCCACACTGGCGAGGTATTCCCCTGCGGTTATTTGCCAAAAAGCTGCGGTTCGGTTCGCAATAAATATCTGGCTCAAATCTGGAACAACTCGGCTGTCTTCAACAATTTGCGGAATTTGGACCTCGAAGGTAAATGCGAGAGTTGCGATTTCAAGGCTATCTGTGGAGGCTGCAGGGCCAGGGCATTCGCGGCAACGGGTAATTATCTCGCCTCAGAACCCTTCTGCAGCTACAACTGCGAAAAATAAAAAAACCTCTGAACATTGAATAACTCATAACATATTCATAGAATTGCCAAATTACAAATTGAGCAAATTCAATTTACTACCCCTAAAATACAAGGGTTATGGAGAAAAGCATGCTCTTTTGGAAAAAAGAAAAAAAGGTTCAAGACGCTTTAGAAGACTATCTCCTGGAAACGGAAAGCTGCATCAAGTCATTCGGAGAGGCCTTTGAGGTCTATTTCACGCAAGGCTTGGGCAAAACTTTCGAGCAACTGCTCGAGAAGACCCACTCGCACGAACGAAATGCTGACGATATCCGCCGCAAGATAGAGGCTGACATGTACGACAAAGCCCTTATCCCCGAATCCCGGGGCGACATTCTCGGCATGCTCGAAGCGATAGACCTGGTACCGAATCAATGCGAGTCCGTACTTTATCAGCTATGGACCCAGAACATGGACGTGCCGAATAATTTTACAGAGCAGTTCAAGCAATTAATCAAGATAAACATCGATTCCCACGGTGTGCTTTGCCAAACCATGCGAGATCTTTTCGGCAAGGTCAAAAAGGTCAACGTCGGCGCGAACCGGGTGAGCGAAAAGGAAAGTCAATCCGACATAATTGAGCGGATGCTGATTAAAGAGATATTCAATTCAGATATAGACAAGGCTGATAAAATCCTCCTAAAGGAACTTGTCCTGGAAATAGGTTCGATTTCGGACAGAGCGGAAAACGCGGCTGACCGGCTGAGGAATATAGCGGTTAAGAGACAAAGTTAGGTTTTAGGGCTAGACCCAGCTGAACTTGGATTACTATCAGTTCGGCTGGGTTTTTACTAATTTCATGTACCAACTTTCTGGTGGAGTCATTCTGGGCTGGGCCCTTGGGTCCAACGACGCAGCGAACGTCTTCGGTACTGCCGTGGCGTCGCGGATGATAAAGTTCCGCACTGCCGTAATACTCTCATCGGTTTTTATCATTCTGGGCGCCTTGCTTCAGGGAAGCGAGGGCATTCAAACTCTCAGCGGCCTGTCAAGCCAGACGGCTCAGTCAGCGATGCTGGTCTCGCTCATAGCTGGCCTTACCGTTCTTTTGATGACGACGTTTAAACTGCCCGTATCGACCTCGCAGGCGGTTGTCGGTGCGATATTGGGAATGGGCCTCTATCTAAATCCCGAAGCGGTTGTGTGGTCAAAACTGACAAAGGTCGTAATCTGCTGGGTCGGCACGCCAATTGGCGCTGCGATAATAGCAGCTGTGCTTTATCCGGTGCTCGGCTGGCTGTTTGACAGACTTGGCTTAAACTTAATCAACCGGTCCATATTTCTTAAAGCCGCCCTTCTTTTAAGCGGTGCTTACGGCGCATACGCCCTCGGGGCCAACAACGTCGCCAATGTTACAGGAGTTTTCTACACAACAGGCCTGCTGGACGGATTCGAGAATGCAGAACTTATCCTTGTACTGGTCGGCGGCGCTAGTATCGCACTTGGCGTGATAACCTACAGCCGAAACGTCATGTTCACCGTCGGAAGCCGGCTTGTTCAGCTAGGGGCATTTTCTGCATTCATAGCAGTTTTGTCCGAAGCTATTACGGTTCACATATACGCTCTTATTGGCGTTCCCGTCTCGACCAGCCAGGCAATTATTGGAGCTGTGCTTGGAATAGGTATTGCAAAGAGCGTCAAAACAATTGATCACAAAATCCTGCTACGGATATTCCTCGGCTGGATTACCACACCCATTATCGCCGGAGGCATTTGCTATACTGTGGCGGCAATTTTTGCTATTTGAAGGTTAAGATTATTAAACTCCAGCGGAATTAGTTTTCACAAAATCTAAAAATTTGTTATATATTTTGTCTGACCTTGGGGATGTAGCTCAGTTGGGAGAGCGACGCGTTCGCAATGCGTAGGTCAGGGGTTCGAATCCCCTCATCTCCATTAGACTCACTTCGCATATCTTGAGATAAGGAACACTTCCATGGCAATAACCGGTAAAAAAATTGCGATAATGCTCGACAGGGAATATCAGGAACTGGAGGCTTGGTATCCGTATTATCGTCTTAAGGAGGAAGGTGCCGATGTTGTCTTGGTTGCTCCCCTAGCCAACAAAACCTATCCTTCCAAACTCGGTTATCCATGCACCTCGGATGTCGCAGCTGCCGACGTAATGGGAAGCGATTTCGATGCAGTTGTAGTACCCGGCGGCTGGTGCCCGGACTATATGCGACGGGATGAATCAATGATTAACTTTATCCGGCAGTGTACCGAAGCAAATATCGTCCTGGCAGCTATTTGCCACGGCGGCTGGATGCTCTGCTGCACAGAGGCATTGAAAGGCAAGCGTGCGACAAGTTTCATGGCTATTAAACACGACATGATAAACGCCGGAGCCGACTGGATCGACGAAGAATGCGTTGTAGACGGAAACGTCATAACCTCGAGAAAGCCAGATGACCTGCCTGCCTTCTGCAAAGCGATAATTGAAGCGTTGAGTAGTTAAGAGTTCGTCAGATTATTCAAAAAGTGCCGTGCCGATGCGGAGAAGCGTCGCCCCTTCCTCGACAGCTACCTGGTAGTCGTTACTCATCCCCATTGAGAGGTGCTCGAAGGCTTCCCCGCCGATCTTTTCCTTCTTCATTTCATCGAAAAGCTCACGCAGACGGACAAATGCCGGGCAAGTCCCAATAGGTTCGGCGAATTATATGACACGAATTTTTTAGTTTTCAAAACTGCCATAAGATCACAAAATGTGATATCAAAAAAGGTATAAAAAAAAGGCCACTATAAGAGTGGCCTTTTTTTTCCTTCCAATAAGTTTATCTGGAAACGCTTCTTTGGTGCTTTGCCGATAGCCACTCATCAAATTCACCAGCGTTAAGGCAGTCAATAAGTGCATCCACACATGCCGAATCGAATTGCTGATTGCGGCAGCGTTCGAGTTCCGAGAGTGCTTCTTCGATGCCTAACGGTTCACGATAGGGCCGGGGAGTAGTCATGGCATCAAAGGCGTCTGCAACCGCAATAACCCTTGCCATAATAGGAATTTCCGGCCGAGTCAGGCCGTGATAGCCAGAACCGTCAAGACGCTCGTGATGTCCGCGTATCGCATCAATAGTGCTGGAGACAATTGATGCCTGCGCAAGCATCTTCGCACCGATATCCGTATGTCTCTGAATCGCTTGCCACTCTTCCTGATTTAATCGGCCGGGCTTAAGTAAAACCGCATCGGGTACGCCGATTTTGCCGATATCGTGAAGACGCGCGGTCATTTGCAACTGCTGGAGGGTTTCATCCCTTAAGGCCAGACTTCGGCCCATTGCAAGAGCGTACTTACTTACTCGATCGCTATGGCCGCGTGTGTATCTGTCTTTAGCCTCAATAGCATTGACCATTGTCTCCAGAAATTCGACATTGCCCTGTTTTATTTTCGCAAGGGCCATATGATTGAAGATAGCGACTGCCGAAGCCTCACAAATATTGCTAAAGACAAATTCGTCATCTATGCTGAAGTCTGTACGTCCGATTGGATCGGTGACACTAAATACCCCCAGCCTTGAAACGCCCCATCGCATGCCGGAAAACAGAAGAGGCGCAGACATGAAGGAATGGGAAGCAATCGGCAGTCTTGAGGACCAATCAGAAGTATCGGTGTTACTGATGTGAATCGGGCCATTGTTTTGGAAAACGCGTCCTGCCACATATTCTCCAATCGGAATACGTGTTTTTTTGATGACCTCTTCTGGCAAACCACAGGCTGCGGCAATATGCAGATATTCCTGGTTTTCGTCGGGAATCATTATCGAAACACGGTGGCATTTTAAGCGAGTTGAAGCGTTTTTGACGATATGGTCAAGGCAATCTTCCAGAGTATTTAAAGGGGACAGCTCTTTAAGAAAATCGTGCTGCTCGTCTAACTCCTTATGCATATGTGCGAGGCGTAAGCGATTTCGTTGCTTTTCGTTACTGTACGAATTTATATGCAACAGAAAGGCCATGGCAACCAGACCCATAACAACCAAGATTGTTCGCGCAAGCCAGCCCTCAACCATACAAGCTGCAATTCCCGCTCCGGTTGTCATGGCAAGGAGGAAAACACCTGCCTTAACCGTTGGGCATTGGCCTATATGGGTCAGGTCACAGTACTTACAGCGTGTAAACGGCAGAATATGAATCGTGCGGCAAAGAAAGCATTTCGGATTGCCCCTGATATTGGCAACATTATCAAGCCATAAGTTTTCAGATTCGGTTCTTCCATGGCTGGATACATTTTCCATCTCACACCCCTTATAATCAAAAACTTAGCCTATGACCCTTTACCCCATGAAAGAAAGGCTTATATGACCTTATTCGGCATTTCCATCTTAGTTCTTAATTAGATATTGGTAGATTTTCCGAGTTAAGACGACCTGCTTGCCTTCTGCAAAGCGATAATTGAAGCGTTGAGTAGTTAAGAGTTCGTCAGATTATTCAAAAAGTGCCGTGCCGATGCGGAGAAGCGTCGCCCCTTCCTCGACAGCTACCTGGTAGTCGTTACTCATCCCCATTGAGAGGTGCTCGAAGGCTTCCCCGCCGATCTTTTCCTTCTTCATTTCATCGAAAAGCTCACGCAGACGGACAAATGCCGGGCGGGCCTTTTCCGGATCTTCGACCAGCTCAGCCATCGTCATCAGGCCGACCAATCGCAGGTTTTTCATCGTACAGATCATATCGCCAAGATGCGTCGCTGCACCAACCGGCACACCAAACTTTTGGGGTTCTTGTGAACAGTTGACCTGCATCATCACATCAACGACTCGGCCCATGCGCTCGGCCCGCAAGTTGAGTTCCTCGGCCAGACGTAGAGAATCTATCGAATGGACAACGTCTGCAACTTCCAACACTGCCTTGACCTTGTTACGCTGGAGATGGCCTATCATGTGCCAATTCACATGGTCGGCAGAAATATCGCTGTTACGGCTTCTCTGAAAATAGCCGTTAAGCTCGGTAGCGCGGTCATAGAGCTGTTTGGCCCGGCTCTCGCCAAAATCTCTCACGCCAAGATCCAGCAGACTCTTTATCTCGGGCGACCCTACCGTCTTAGTAACCGCGATGATACGGACTTCTTCCAGCTGGCGCTTGGAGCGATCGCAGGCTGCAGCGATGTTTTCGCTGATCTGTTCGAGATTCTTCCTAATCTTGCTTTTAGTTACGGACATGTTCAAAGAAGGATAACAACCAGAAACTTAACTGGCAAGTGGCAGAATGATTAGAATAAAAAAAGAGTCGCGAACAAAAGTAAACGGTTCGGCGCTTAACCAGTTTCCGTTTACTACCTGTCGCTGCCCTTGATGACGGAAATTAACCGAGTTTGCCTTCTCGCTCGGCCATCACGTAATTCATGCAGAAGTCGTCCTTTCCAGCCACAGCCTCTGCAGAATAAATGGTAGACATTATTCCCGGTATACAAGGATCTATCAGACCCGCGTCCATACCGTGGTAAATCGCCTGGCTTAGCAGTGCAAAGTTGACAAGTTTTCTCTTCGGCAGGCCGAAGCTGATATTGGAGCAACCGCCACCGATGTGAATTCCGGGCCACTCTTCATGGATTTTCTGGATGGCATCGACAACTGTTCTGCCTGCCTGGCCATCGGTTGAAACAGGAAGAAAGCATGGATCAACAATGATATCTTCAATCTTTTTGCCGATATCAGTGAGCTTTCCTATGAGCTGTTTGGCATTGTTGAACCTGTCATCAATGCCGCTCGGTGTGCCGCTGTCGCTCATCAGCAACGCTACAACCATGCAGTCGTGCTCAGTAGCTATCGGAAGCATCGGCCCCAAGCGGTCTTCTTCAAGCGAAATACTATTAAGGATCGGACGTTTCTTAGCTTTGGAAAGCCCTAATTTCATCGCGTTTGTATCGGCAGTATCAATGGCCAGCGGAATGTCGACATTTTCCTGCACCAGATCAACCAGCCATTCCATGTTTTTGGCTTCCTGACCTTCACGGGGGTCGCCGCCATTGATGTCTATGTAATTTGCGCCTGCGTCGGCCTGCTCCTTTGCGGTCTTGATTATCATATCCGCATCGCGTGCCTCGAGGGCTGCCGCGATAGATTTACGTGTCGCATTAATCTTTTCACCGATAATGATCATCCTTAACTCTCCTAAACGACAACAAAACTGCCAAAATTTTGACTCAAAGGTTCATATCAATAGCCGTTTAATCGCTTCTAAGCAAGGCTTGAGTTAGTGATTTTTTAAAATTTCTCGGTGGGCAAAATTATGTGAAAATGAAAAATGCCACTACCGCCCCGGCCGCGACAAGAGCGCCGGTGATTGCAAGTTTTAAGATGCCCACGAATTTTGCGGGGTCGGCTATGGGAATCTGCTCAGGCTGGATAGATTTTTGAGCCTGCAAGTTTGAAGAATCAGCCTTGGCTGAAGGTTCCAAAGGCCTTTCCGGACATTTATTCTTTCTCTTCTTTTGCGGCACAGAAATCATCGACTTACAGAACGGACAGCGGCAAATACCACCGGCAAAGGCTTCGTCTATTTGAATCTTCTTTCGGCAATCAAAGCAACGAATACGCATGAAAATTTCCGGGTAATCTCAAACTTCTACTTACGGCATTTTCCTCACTTTCACAGGTAAGGCTTACGAGCCGAGAAATCAGGCATATATCTTCGTCAAATTCCGAAAAAAGGCAATCTTTTTCCGAATCTCCAAATTCCGTTCCGTTGGTTCTGAAAAAAGGGATTTTTTATCTCCTTACTTATCTTGGGTTATGTAATTGCCGATGAATTCAGAGAGTTAGAGTTTATTGACAAAGGACAAGAGGCAATGATAATAAACACTTGTGTTCCGCTTCACAGACTCGTCCTGTCGCTTTCAAAGGCTCTGGACTGTATCCATCCGGACATAACTGACCACCAGCACCGCGTGGCATATATCAGTCTCCATATAGGCCGGAAACTGGGGATGCAGACGTCGGAATTAATTACTCTGTTCCATGCCGCTGCCTTGCACGATATCGGTATGCTTCGTGTCGAAAACCGCATAAAGGGGTTGCATCTGCGGAAACTGGAAGCTGTTTCATGGCACTCCGAGGTGGGGTATGAATTGCTCAAAGACAACCCCCTTTTAAGGCAGGCAGCCGAGATCATTCTCCACCACCATATTTTCTGGTCGAATGGCAAGGGGGCAGAGAGAAACGGTCAGGCCGTACCACTTTCCAGTCATATAATCGCGATTGCAGATGCTGTTGAGCGATCTATTAACCGCGATGCTCATATACTTGATCAGGCAGAAAAAATAACAAATCAAATCACAATGTTGTCGGGAAGAAGGTTTCATCCAGACTGTATCGAAGTCTTTCGTGAGATTTCTGAACCGGATGCTTTCTGGCTTGATGTTGTTTCAGATCGAATCTACAGCATATTGCTGGATCAGATAGATTGGCCTAATTTATCCATAGATGAAAAAACGCTGGGCCCAATTGCAGAAATGTTCGGCCGAATCGTTGACTCTTTGAGTCCATGGACAGCTACACATTCTGCAGGTGTTTCTGCCAGCGCTGTCGTCCTGGCAGAAAAGTCCAACTTTTCGCCACGAGAGCTGGGGCTGATGCGAGCAGCCGGCTATCTCCACGATTTGGGAAAACTCAAAGTGCCAACCAGAATTCTCAATAAACCCGGCAAGCTAACCCCGGCAGAATGGAGTATTATGAAGGTTCATGTTTATGACACCTTCATGATTCTCAAAACAATCGGTGGCATGCCGCAGATAAGCGAATGGGCTGCGTTCCATCACGAACGTTTGGATGGTACCGGCTATCCGTTCCGCCATAAGGCACGCGACTTGACACTGGGTGCCCGTATCATGGCTGTCGCGGATTGCTTCACCGCACTTTCAGAAGAGCGCCCCTATCGAAAAGGACTGGCTAAAAACACAATTCTCTCCATTCTTGAAAGACAGGCAGCCGACGGCGCATTGGATGCTAATATAGTCTCGGCATTGGCCAATAATTTCGATGAAATCGACACTGCCCGCCAGACCGAGCAGTCCGGATACGCCGAAAAGCAAAAACGCCTGGATAAGATCATCGCCGGATTCAAGATTTCTGTTGCCTAAGTTGGTTTAGGCGCGAAAATAGCTTGCCAGGGTCTTGACTTATTTGGATGATTTATTATGTTATTGTGCTCTCGTCTCCGCGGTGGCGGGGTTTTGAGCTTTACTGAGTTTTTGCAGCCTCTGGTAGCGTTTGCTGTATTCTGCAAAATAATCTTCCCCGATAGCTCAATTGGTAGAGCGAGCGGCTGTTAACCGCTAGGTTGTAGGTTCGAGTCCTACTCGGGGAGTCCCGTAAGTCCTTTATTTGTGAATACTTAGGAACAGAACGGAATGGCAAGGCTTTATGATTTCTACCGTCTTGGCGTTCCGCATTATTCTGGGCTATTCCGCTGTGTTCAGGGGGTGTATTTGGGGGACATTTTTCCACCGCCTTTTGATAGTGCTCTTCTCGAACCTGTAAATAATGTTTGAGAGCTACCGATGGAGTATTACCGAGCCAAGCGACCACCGCCTGAATTGGGAATAATGGATTTTCCATCAGTTCTGTCTCACAACTCGACCGGCAATTCTGAAATACTTTCTGCCAAGGCTCAAGCCCTGCACGCCTGATAATACGGTGGGCCTGTGTCCTTAGATTCGCCCTAGAGTCGCTATACCGGGTTATGACGTGCTCGTCCCCCTCTTGAGCCTGTTCAAAGCCTTCAAGCAGAATTTCATGCAGCTTCGGGAATAACGGCACTCTCCGGCTAGGCTTGCCATGCCCTTCCGTCTTTGGGCTTCTAACGATAAACCGCTTTGTGTTCCAATTAATGTCCTTCCAACGGAGTTTTAAAGTTTCCGAAGGGGTACGCAAACCTCCATATCGAGCCAATGCGAATATCATCTTCCATTGGACATCGGGACAGGCTGATAGCACCGCCTCCATTTCTTCCTCGCTGACGAAATATCTCCGTGCCTCATTAGCAATATCCCCGCACTTAATATCTATGAAGGGGTTTTCAGTTATCAGTTTCATTCTTTCGGCTTTACGGAATAATTGCTTAGCCCGTCTGCATCTCCTGCGAATGGTTGCTTCGGCCAAGCCTTCCTCCTTGAGAAATATCTTAAAATCCTCAGCATCGCTTGGAGAAATATCATCCAATCGTCTTGTATCACCGAAAAATTGATGCAAATTCCTATGAACCTGTTTAAACCCGCTCAAAGTACTGGGTTTTATATCTGTTCGACTGTTTATATATTTCTGGACCCAATCAACCAAAAAAGGCGATTCCTTATGTTCCTGAGGCCCAATCAGTCCTGCCCTTTCAACTCTCTTGCGGATTTTGTCGGGTAAGTTCGATATCCATCCCTGAGTTGCAGGACGCGGTGAACTGCCTGTTGATTTAGAGCTAATCAGATCTTCAATAAATAACCGAGCACTTTCTGCCTGTTTTTGTGTTACTTTTCCAAACCTGATTTCGTGTTCTTTTCCGTTCAAGTCAAAGCGAATAGATCGCGTCGGCTTTTTGGTCCTCTTATCAATATGAATCCTAGCCATTTTCCGTCTCCTTCACTATTCCCCAAGTCACTTGAGGAAATCCTACCGCTGCGGCTGCTTAATCGCCAACTTCTTCTTTTGGATTGTTCTCAAGGGCGCGAACGAAATCATCCAATGCATTGACTGAAATGCGTAAGCTACGTCCCAGATGAAAAGATTTCAATTGCCCCTTTTGGATGAACTTGCGCAAATGTCTACCAGAAACACCGATAACCTCTGCTGCCTCTTCAAGCCGGTAGGCTTGTCTTTTTGTCTTCTCTTTTTTTTCCATGGCTTATCTACCTCTATAATCTCACTTAAAACTTCTAACAGATATTTTCTTTTTTATCTAACATTCGAATCAACATAATCGTTGTAATTTTCGGACTACCTTAAACATCCAAACCTGCCATTTCCGGACGGGCTAATCCGATTCAATCCTTGTATGATTCCTTCCATTTCACTAAAGGATCATTTTGGAACATTTCATATACTTCCAGCACCTTTTCATCCGTTTGCCACTTTAGCAGCCGTTCTACTTCAACGTGCCCCTTGGGGTATTTCCATCGGGTTCTTTGCTGAAGTCGATTGGCCTTCCCGATCCAGATACTGTCCGTCACGAATGGCCTGAGGGCTTCTACAAGGCTCTGGACGTTCCAAGGCTCCAGTAATGGCTCACAGCTTACGCTGGTATCAAAGCCAGCTTCAAACGCGCACTTCAGACATGCTAAACGTTCATCAAAGGCTGGGGCACCAGGTTCCCAGAAGGATCGCAATTCATCATCAATCACCCCAATAGTGAATCTAAAGAGTATTTGGTCTTTATACTCTGCAAGTGCCCGGTATAGCCTTTCGATACATTCCATATGCGGCTTGGAAACTACAAGGACCCGATTCTCAGCTACGAGGAGTTTCTTTAGCACTGTCTCACAAGCATTGAGATTGCCAAGAGTGATATCGTGAGTGGTCGGGAACATTACTGTTCCACTGAGTTTCTTACGAGCTTTACTGACTTGTCCATCACGTATAATCTCATTAGGCCACGATTCAGGCGTAGTTCGCTTGAACCGTAAAGCCATTGAACGAGCATAACAATAGATACAATCATGATTGCAGCCGGTGCAGCAATTCACGTTGTGGACCGCCCATTCTTTGGTACCTGTAATATTCTTATTAGATTTCATCTTTTTTGTGTCTCCTTAATTAAAACTATCTACCCTTATTATCCTCAGAATTAATCGGAACAAACTCAGGCCAGTCTGTTAATGACCCTGTGGGCAAAATAATTTCAAATTTCTGCGAGGGAGTGGTTTGATCGGTTACAAAGGAATCGTCGGTTTTGTCGCCGTCGCCGCTTACCTTCAGCACAAACACTTTTGTTGGCCGACCTCCGTGAGAAGTGCTCGGTTGATCAACCCAAACTCCAAAACCCTTTTCGGCCAAGGATTGTAAAGCAACTTCTGCTACTTTCGCATTTTTACGATATGCTTTCGGGCCATTCCGCATCAGTTCACGTACAGATATTTGCCCATCTTTTCGTTGAATCATTTCAATAAGCTTTCGGATTTCCTTCGCCTCTGGAGTTTCTCTCAAAGCGGCATAAACCCGACGTGCTTCATTGCCAAACCATCTCGCAAGCTTTACTCCACAGGTGATGCTTTTTTCATCAATAACATTTGCATTTTCTAAACTCGGATCCTGGACTGCCCACCGGACTAAATGAATAATCAATGAAAAACGTGCTACATAACCCTCGAGCTTCGACCAAGCGGCTGACTCGTCACCAGAGAGCGCGTTTTGTTCGTCGGCATGCTCGTTGAAGAATTTGACCCAAGCCACCTTACCAGAATCACTTAGGTGTAATATGTTTGGGCGAGCAGTTGATTCAGCTTGACTATTGAACTGAAGGCTTAGAAGGTTCTTGAATAAGCCTGCCATCGCTTGTTCAACGGAAGAATCAACTTCTTGTTCATTCCATCTTTTTGGTTGACGTGGGGGCATGGCTAAAAGCAACCTTGCAGTCAGCCCATTTTCAAAATATTCCCGGCCCAAAACACGTTGTAATATTTCAGGTTGGATTCCGCCCGTTACGCTAACTGCTGCGTGAGGCACATAAACTGTTTTTGGGTCACTACTTTTCCGGTCAACGATCAACGTTGCAGCTCGATGCATCTCTAACCAATGTGCGGCATCGCCAGCTTTCCCACTTTTATATTGATCGAATGACCTGATCCAGCCGGACAACTCATCTCTAAGAAGCAGAAGCCCGCGCTCTGAGTTTTGAAGGATTTGAACCAGGCTTTCAACAGTGATATCCCCGACAATCCACCGGGTTGAGATTGGTTCAACTGGTTGGCTAGGGACCTCACCTTCTTGATTCTTCTTCCAATCCACCATTGCTTGAAAATATTCATCTTTATTCCGCTCGTAATCTTCACAAGCCGCTTTATAAAGCTGCATTTCTTCGTCCTGCTTTTCCCTGATGAACTTAAGGGCTAGATCAATTGCTGGTGATTTAAGGGTGCCTGAATCACCTACGATTGCGGACCAGATAACAGCAGGCTCTGTCCATCCCCTCTTTAACTGGATTTTACAAGTGTTTCCAATGGCTACGCTCAATCCTGCCAGCAAGGGCGTCGCTATATAGGCAGGGTCGCAACAAAGGGCCGAACTTCCGCTCTTTAAAAAAGTTTGGATTGGTTCCGGGAAAAGCTCAACCGGAAAAGGTTCGTAGGGAACAAAAGAAGATTGCGACAGCGACAAAACGTCACTAAAGTTTAAGGTTTTGTCGGTTTTGTCGCCATACTGTGGGCCTTTGCGATTTCGCCAACCAGGCTCGACTAAGTCCCTTAGGTCGTGCCACCCCTTGCCAGCACAGCCGTTATGGTGGCAACCCGCGCTCACGGAACCATTGGGAAGTTGGAGAATAAAAGCGGATCTATCATTGTGTTCAGGATTCCATGGGCACTCGTTAAAAACCCATTTTCGCCCTCCGTTGGCCCAATGCCGTGGTCCAACAACATCTAATTCATGGACCTTTATCCATTGCTCAAGATCAAATGAACTCTTTGAATTAGCTGTATTATCGACTTTGCTATCTGTAATAGTTGAGACAGTTGTTGATTGGCCTTGCATTTTTGAGGAAACAAGGCTTTTCAAATATTCTTTTGGAACCAGACTGAGTTCATCTGATGCATAAATTATCTTAGAAACCCTATGTGGCCGTTCAGGAACATTGTCCCCCTTGCAAGCCAGTGTTCCGTAGAGCTTCCAAATGCGTGCAGGATTAAAGACCTTGCGATCTACAGTAACCTTGTCGTCATCAAAGAAATCTGCAAGCACTTCCAAGCAATTCTTTACAAGGCCCCCGTCATCAGTTGGAAGATCGATACGGTAAAGCAGATGGAAACCGTTGCCGGAACTTGCACAAATCGGTAAAGGCCACCCCGAATTACACAAATACGCGGTGATCTCTCGCGCTTTCTGACGAGCCATATCGTGTTCCACCTGAGAAGAAGAAATCCCCGCTGGTCGTATCGGATCTAGGTCGACGAGCAACCATCGCCTGGACACAATATCTGAATCAGTTGTTGTACTGTCCCCCTGCCCTGGACAATAAAGATGGTTCTGAGCTCGTGCCAGAAGAGCCGGCTTAATCGGGTTTGGGACAAAGTAAATTCCTTTTGCACAAGTGATGCCTGCCGCGGCATTTGCTAAGGCGAAAGGATCATCGAAATAACCGCTCTCCGTGTGAGGGCGTCTAAAGTCTGGGCGAACTACATTTAGAGCACGTAATTCAGTCACTTGGCCGGATGGCATAAATATTTGCAGCCAAGCTGCTATTTGTTGAGGATCAATGAGGTTTTGCATTTTTCTCCTTTCCGAATTAATATAAAAGTTTCTAACATCATGCTTGTTGCAACTATCTTACCCACGGATCGTAAGGGACGGTTTATCCGGGTATAATCCGGCCATTTATCCGCAATATTTTTTGCTTCTTGGCTTAACCTTTTTTTAAAAAAGGCTTAACGCTGCAAAAAATTTAGGGCGGATGAAAAAATAATTTGACTAATATTTATCCGCTTTGTGGATTCGCTTTTTTTTGACAGATAGGCCTTGCGTGGATACAAGTTAGTTCATATCGGAAACTTATAAAGGTAGGTTTTAGGAAAGTGGGAGTTTAATAATATGGTTGGATCTGCTTCGATTGATAAAGCAATTCATTCTTTTCCAAAGCAAAAAACACAAAAAGCAGCAATAGCTTGGCTGTTTGATGGACCACAGAATATAGCCCTTACCATTTCCAATATCTTAGAGGATTCTGAGAACCTTAAAGTTTTAAAAGGTTACGCCAAACAAAGCTGGGAAGATGTGAATCAACCAAATGGACCAATACAAGATTTATGGAAGAATATCCTTCCCAAAACGCTCGAAGCTATTTTGAAACAGAATAAAGGAAGAAAAAATAATAGCTCTGTTCCTGACGAAACCGACAGAACATTTGCATCCTTAATAAAAGAATGGGAAAAGAAGTACCCTTCAAACCAAAATGGCATTGGAGGTGGATCAAATCCTGATCTTTCTTTACTGAAAGCGTTACAGAAATACGAAGGTAAGCTAGTTCGAGAATTAAAATCTGTTGGTAATCGTAATAATATGTCGTTCGTACGATCATGGCAGAGTTCCCCTACGATCCCTTGGTTTTCTTTGGGATATCTCTTTTTGAATGTCATGAAACGTCCTTTGCTGGAACCAGAATTTCTGTTCAGCAAAAATTCAGTATTAGAACAATATCTTGTTACCGAAAAGAAACGGCTCGTAAGGGGGATTCCATTTCCAATTTTAGGAGATTTTGTAATTTCAGAGGCAATTAACCGCCTGGCATTGATGATTATTACAATTGATGAATTGGCAAACAGGTTGGGTAATAATTGCCCCTTGGAAATACCAATTAAAAAATTTAACAAAATAAGAGATGGGTTTTTAAGCACCAATAACAAGGCATCAAATAATGCTTTGTCCTTGATTCAAATTTATCTCGTTGGGCGACCAAGAAACGCTCAATTGAACATTCTTCCTGTAAAATTCGACGATATCCCTCCTGAAGCGGTTGATGATCTCAGGAAAAATATCCTTGGATCCGAAATGCCAAATTACCTTCACAATGTTTTGGAATCCTTAAAGTGGCTTAAAAAAAGGATTGCCGGATCTGAAAAAACAAACGCTAAAACCAGAAGCGAGTATATTACTGAAAGAAATAAAGACATTTGGCAATGGCATAAAGACGGATGTCCTGCAGGACGAATCGCAGAATTAATCGAAGGCAAATACAATGGCAATCTTGAAGGATGCTCTTTAAAAATGAAACCCGCCTCAATCAAGCGAATAATTAGGGGGAAAAAGACCCAAAAGAGCTAAATGATGCTAACTTTGTTATTTGCAGATCCGTAGAAAAAAAAAGGCGGTTTGCTCGATTAAAGGAGTTAAGTAGTAAGCAATTGATAAAAGTTCAGCATTCTTCCCTCCTGACGCTGCATTGACCTAATACTGGGCTATATATGTTGCATGAACGGCTAAAAGCCGTTCGTTGCCTCCCGACCAGGTACATTTCCTCCTTTATATTACTTAACTATCTTTATGGCAAGAGGTTATGCAGATTGCCGCTATTGACAATCTTGCATTGCCTAATCTGACCGCCCTAATTATCTAACCAACTTTATTACAAGCACTTATCTGATTATTGTCAAACTAACACTGAACTAAAATTTAATAAAGGATTCCAGTAGGTTATTTCGCTCTATCCCTAGTATTTATCAATAGTTATTGAAATTACAAAGGTGTTTGTGATGAAAGAATTTCGGTTACAGTTAACCGTAACATTATGGTTTTTTCAAGATGCGGAACCTTCAATTTTATCCAGAATGAAGATGTTAATTAAGGGTAATACTTCTGAGCAAGCAACCTTGGGGTTATTGGAAATGGATCACTCTAGGCCTTTTAATTAGTGCATACATCGTTTGGTATTGTCTTTCATTAGGCTAGCAGTTCCTGGCCCCCAGGGGCTGGCATACCAAGCTCTAGCCAATCCCCAAAACACATTTTGGCCCCCATCCCCAAATATATGCGTTAAAGCCACTTGTCGGATATGTTAGGCTAATGTAAGATAGTATGTTGACAATTGAAATTTGGCCTGGCCAAGCGTTGTGTTGACGGAAAACTGCGACGTTTACGAATGCACACAATGATGAACGCGAAGCGGGTCCCAATGATATGGGACCCGTCGGTGAATTCTTGTGTGCGAGCTGTCGCAGGCTCTCCGTCAAGATAGTAATCGGCGGTCCCTTTTTGTATTTGGGGGTACACGATCACTTCACGCTTCTTCAGGCACTTTCCAAGACGACTATATGTCGACGTGTGTCGACTTTTGGCTTATTTGGCTCAATTGAAGAAAGGGGTAAGAAATGTTTAAAAAGACGATCCTGACGGCGGTTGTTCTGATTTCTCTGTTAACCTGCAATGCTATGGCTGATCTTGCTTGGTATTTCCAAAATACAGAGATCCAAGCAAATGGCCCTGCTGGTTCTGCCTTGGGGATGAGAAGCGGCAACACCTGGCCCGTCATTTTCTCAGGCGATCAGGCTGCGGTCATGTATCCAACGGGCTGGTATGAAATCACAAATAACACTCTCCTTGAACCTTCCACCATTCGAGCGGCCAGCAGCTCAACAGGTGAAGTTGCTGCATGGGACAGTTTCGGTAGCGGCATAGTCCTTAATCAATACGGCCCGGCGTCCATACAGGCCAATTACATGACCTTTGACAGCCAGGGAAGACTCTGGAAGGCGGATTTGGGCGGTATCAGCTATCGCGATAACGGGGCCTGGTATTCGCTGCCTTCAATCCAGAATTATGATGCAAACAATACTTCATTGGCGGTTTCGAGCAGCGGTGAAGTCGGTGTAATAACAGCTGGTGAATATTATCACTACAGCAGCCTTACCGGCGGTTGGACGCAGGGCTGGGGGATCGGTGGCATTCCTTACATGCCCCAGCAACCAGCTCTAATCTTCGATTCGCATGATAGTCCAGTTTTCGTTGCATACGATGGCATGAATGGCATTGCCTGCGATTTTAATGTGCGTACAGGGCTATGGAATCAAACCGGGCTGCCTAATGCTCAAAATATCCAAGGCGTATTGCCCATCGCCACTGATGGCAACGGAACGATTGGCACGGCCTATGTCTCAGATGACGGAATGGGCAATCCAAAGCTCTATTACGCCTTTACCGGTAATGGCAGCGACTGGACGGCCGTAGAAGTACCCACAGTTGATATTTTAGAATATCAGGGGCCAACTTTCCCTTCTCTCGAAGGAATTGAGCCACTAGCGGGCACCGTCGGCCTCGAGTACGACTATGAAGGCAATCCAGTCATATCCTATGTTGGTGAGGATAACAACATTTGGCTGGCTTATGACCCTGTGATTGTTCCGGAACCGGCAACGTTGGTTATGCTTTCATTCGGAGGCTTGGCTCTTATACGGAGACGGAAATTTTATTCGACTGGATATTCTGATTTTATAAAAGGTATTGAAAATGGACGTTGAAAAGGCATTAGAAGTACTCGGCTTATCAGGGGAGTTCACCGCGATTGAAGTCAAAGATGCCAAGCGAAACCTGCTGAAAGCACTGCATCCAGACAATCACCCAGGTGACCAAGCTGCGATTTTCACTCGACTAACTAGAGAGGTTGTTGAGGCCGCAGAATTTCTCAATAATCAGTCAGAACCGAAAGAAAACCAATTTAAACCAATGGATTTTGAGAATATTGAGGACATCCTTTTCAACGATGACGAATTACAACAGGCTCTTCAAGAAATCGTGGAGGAAAATTCGTCATTAGTCGTATTTGATCGTAAGTATACAGCCGGTTCTTCATTAGCTATCGGAATTCGAGGAATAAATTACTCTCACTACCTTCAAACTTTTTCAGACGATGAGCAACCTAGCGTAAAGTCAGCACTTTTTATTGTTGTGTTTAATCAAACCAGTCAGTCTGTAACATGTTTTTGTCCTGGCCCAATAAGCTATCTTATCGATGATCGTGGTTATCAATATTCACCCAGTGATAGCTCTTTTTATTGGGTAGGAGAAGACGGGAATTATAATATACACAATGATTTCATTGCTCCCAAAAGTAGAATTGACGGAATTCTTTTATTCCCACCGCTACGACCTCGTTCAAAGTACTTCTGTCGCTATATAATCAATGGTGTATTCCAAACAGGGGAAGATTATGTAGAGCATTTATTGGAGGTAGATCTCACTTAGCTTAAGAAAATTTAGCATCTGGCGATTAAAGTAAACTTACAAGAACGCCCAAAACCTCAAATAGTTAAAATCCAAGGCTCAATAAAAAAGGGCCTGGATTTTTTTTTGACTTAACGATCTTTTGATACCAATTCATGCCTGGGAAATTATTAGGCCCCCCAACCCCATCAGCTCTTCATTTGGCCCGCTCGTTGCCTTGGGAGTAACCCATAGTCCGCTGAGGGCGATTACCTTCTCTGGGATGTCTAAGCCCGCCCCCCTATGCAAAAGCTTTTTCCGCCCCGTTGCTTCTTTTACAGAAAGCAAGTTATCAATGCAATACGGCCAGTAGTGTGTAGCTGCTGGTGCAATAAAAACGCATTCTTTAAGGAGTAATACCATGCAAACAGAAATTGCAGATGCTACCGGTGCGCAAAGCGCGGAGCAAAATCAACCTGATGTAAGAGCACGTGAGTTAAAAGAAGCGCGAGACATGCTTACAGCGTGCGTGCTTGGTCTTAAGCATGGTGGAGCCAGTGCGAGATTCGGAAAACTTATCAAGTCCGCTTTTGGTTTGAAGTTCGACAGTTTCAAACCGACCGACCTTGCGGACATTCTCGAACAGCCGCATTTTGCCCGCAGAGTGTCGCAAGAATTGGAGAAATGGATTACAGAGGCGAGCGCAGAAGTATCAGAAGGCACAAAAAAGGCCCGTGAGCGTGAAATAGCGGCTGTCAGTGCCTTTATTGCAGACAGCGGCCATCAAAGGCTAGCGGCCGCAATCCGCACAATCCGCGAGCACAGAGCGGACGTATGGGGTGAAGATAGCCAAAACAATACTTTTCCCAATTCACTCAGCAGTGCCTGTCATATGTTCTTGGGTCTCAATTTGACAGCAGCAAGGCGCATGAAAATGAAAGTTAGATTCTAGCCTGCCAGTGCGCAGCGGTGAAAGCCGTTGCGTGCTTTTTGTAGTTTTATTGCATCAAGCGTGGACAGTAAGCACTATAAAGCCATAGGCCCAAGGTGCTACGTACAAGAGCGGTCCACGTGGAGCTTACGGTAGCTGGCCGGTCCTGCCTATATTGGTCGACCTTGCCAGCGTGAATCCTTGTGCTTCGGCCTGGCGGTACGACTGGGAAACGTCCCTCGCGGCTATTGGTACAATTCCAATCCCACTTAGGGCAACGTGTCTTAGAGACGGCTGACCAGAAAACGCTTTTCCGGCGATTCAGCGTGAATCCGGCTGCATAGGTGGAGGCAACCATAATGCAGCGACGGCAAGCCGGTGCGATTCCTTAGCTGTATCCCGTACAGTTGGGGACGTAGGGATAACCCATCATCAAGCATCGATTCCCTTACTCCGCTGGCAAGCGCGATCATCTAGATGCTGGAGACAGAGCGGTCTTGTGAAATGGCGAACCGTGGCGGAGTTTAATATAGATGTCCAGGATGTGGATGAAGAAATTTGCCCGCATCCTTTTTTGTAACCTGAAAGGCGGTGAAATATGCCACCAGAAACGATTCCTATAGATGAAGTTGTAACAGAGCTTCGATTCACCCAGAAGCTGGAGCTGGAAAAGCTCGCCCAAGACCCAAAATGCCATGTTGGAACATTACGTATTACAAGTTCTCCTAAACCTCTTGGGCTGGGCATGTGTTCGACGGCCAATGAAGCCACCAGAATCCTTGGCCCAATTCTCCCGACCAGACATGCTCCACCGAGGACAGTCCGTCCTGCTAAAAAGAGACGTTCACCCAAACCAGCCACCAAGCCGTTTATACCGAAGGCAAAGCCTATCCCAACATCTGCAAGTCTGGATATGCAGGAAGGCAGGGAGCTCCTGGCCTGGCTGAAAAAATGGAACAGGCATCTTCTTAAAGGCCCGGGAAGTAAACGCAAGGAAAAGCAATTCCGCCAGAGAAAGCGTCTATTACACGATTGTTATCCACAGCTCTGGCCCCAGTGGCTGAAGATACAGCGTAAACAGCGAAAAGCCGTCCTGGGTGTGTAAATGAAAGGCTCAAATATATGAGTAAACGAAATATCCCTACAAAGAAAGAAATAGCCAAAAAACTATCCGAAAAGTATTCACGTCAAATGCTGGAATATCTCCGTCTTGTTCGCAGATATGGAGAGCTTCAACTGGCAGGCAAACTCCACAGCGAGAATAAACAATCACAGATTCACAGAGACAAGGCCATCATCAGGCGTCGAATCGAGCTGGTCAAAACCAATGCAGCTAAAATCTGGGGGCAGATGCTGAATCTTTATGAAATTCAAGATTTAATAACACCGCCTTTTTAGTCCCTGCCATCAACAAAGGGAGCAATCCCATGCGCTATCAATCAATGCACAATCCTTATTTTGCAAGAAGGGCTTGGAACACTTTCCAGGCGAAGCGGCCATTGAATCATAAAGGCCCAAATTCCCAAAAAAGCAATACGAATGATGAAGGTGAAAAGATCAAAGACGAATTGGCCGCTGTGTTTATTGGCGATAAGCCCCCACCTTTTGAATCACAAGGAGATACTGCCATGATTAAATTGAACTGCGGGATAAACCGCAAAATAGGCCAACCCAACTACGGCTCGCGCGGTGCAGCCGTAAATGTGGAGATGGAATTGGAAAGCTCGGCCGCTGAAGATGCCGAATTGCTGCACGAACGTATCAAAAAGCTCTTTTCTATGGCCCGAATGGCTGTAGATGAAGAACTTGGCCTTACCAATAGCTCAAATGGAGCAAATCGACCTGCGACTGAGGCCCAATTGCGTGCTGTCAAAGCCATTTGCGAGAGGCTGGGCCTTGAGGCCGAGCAGGAAGTCCAGACCAGATGCGACTGCAACCCTTCCGAGCTGAGTCTTTCTGATGCATCTAAGTTGATTGATCAGCTCAAGGACCTGACCAATGGCCAGCAATGAAGCTGTTCCAATCGGTCGGATTCTTAGAGAACAATTCCCATACCTGTTTGTGGAGATAAAACAAATGAAACTACTGACACAAGAAATAAGAAAGAAACTCCCTCCCCTGTATTCTCAGGAATCCAAAGGTGGAGATGCCATAGCAATAGTCAAGTTCTTTACTCCAACGAGCCAATGGACATGGTATGTGACCGAATTCGATGGCGAGGATTTATTCTTCGGCCTCGTAGACGGCTTTGAAAAAGAGCTTGGGTATTTCAGTTTAAAAGAGCTGGAATCAATCCGTGGCCCACTTGGCCTGCCCATTGAACGCGACCTGTACTGGCAGCCCAAACCCCTCAAAGAAATCGCCCCTAAGCTGTTCCGCTAAAGCTGATTCCCGCCATCAATTTCAAATTGTTTAAAAACTGCAGCGCATATGGTGTGCGCTGACTTTTCTTTATCACGTTTTCATAAGGAGAAAACACCATGCGTATACTTTTCATCAACAACGACGGAGCCGGATTCGCCAACTATATCGAGGTAAACAGAGGCACAACTGTGTCGCAGCTGTTTGCCGAAAAGATTCCTAATGGAGAAACGTGCGATTATCTTATCAGGGTTAACCGTCAACCTGTATCAAGCGACTATGTCTTGCAAAAAGATGACCGGGTGACGATAACTCCCACGAAAATAGATGGCGCGCGAAAGTAAAACTGCATTTAAACTCTTGGGGCAGAGGCTGGTGGCCGAAAATCCGCCAGTCTCTGTTTCATTTTGTGGATTTACCGTGAGTTTTTCGGGAGCTTTTTGGAGTAATATCATGAGCATTCCAGATAAGCAAATCCTTCGGATAGCTGCTCGTATTCGCAGCCAGCTGTTTGAGTTTCATAAGGATGATTACAGGCAGTTAATTCGCAGGATACAACAGCTTCTTGATCAAGCCAGCCATCTGCAAACCTCAAAGAAGCAACTCAATCTTTGCCTGGCACATTGCTGGGACGATACACGTGGAAAAGTCCTCTCAAAAATGTCGCAAAGCATCAGGGACTTACCATACTACGTCACCAGCCTGCAGAATACCATCGACCAGATTGTCCAGCTCAAATCTACCCCCTCAGTTAGAGACATCTATGAAGAACTCAAGGCTGCGGAGCGTGAATTTGGCAATCTGCAATGGGACAGAGAGTCTGACGAACTTTTTATCACTACCGACCCTATCGAGCTTGAAGGTGTCTTCCTTGGTGATTTCGAGATACGGCTGGATATAAGCCACCTCGAAAAGCCGGAAGACCAATCAGTAAGGGTTGTTGCTTTAAATCCCAATCCAGCTGCTTCAAATTCCATTGTGACTCATCCTCATGTAAGTGATGAACGTGTCTGTATGGGCGATGGCCTGTCGGTGGTCCGAGCTGCCCTCACTAATGGCAGAATCGGTGACTTCTTTCAGGTAATGGTCTCGGTTTTAGAAACCTACAACCCGGACAGTCCATACGTATCACTGGACGATTGGTGCGGTTTATCCTGCTACGACTGCGGGTATCTATGCGACAGTGAGAGTACTTACTGGTGCCATTCATGTGATAACGATTTCTGCGACCAGTGCGTCAGCTATTGCAGCGATTGCGGAGAGGCAACTTGCAATGGCTGCCTGCGAAAATGTCCCATCTGCGATGAAGGTTATTGTTATGCCTGTCTTACCAAATGCCCCGACTGCGAGCAGCCAATATGCAAGAAGTGCCTGGAAGATTTTGCATGTTCCTGCAAAGAAGAATTGGAGAATATCGATGAACACCAAACAATTACCTGAGAATAGATTGACTAAATCAGATTCAAAAGGAAAAGCACCCAGAAAACCCGTGCTGAGATTTTCACCTACGGCGTGGGCTAAATTGCTTTTCATGAGAGACGCCGGGAATACCGAAGTCGGTGGCTTTGGTATCACCGCTGATGACGACCCGCTGCATATCATAGATTTTATGACCGTCGAGCAGGAAAATACCGTAGCAAGCGTCAGCTTTAAAGATGAAGCCGTGGCGGATCTTTTTGAAACTCAGGTCGTCGATAATAACCGACAGCCCGAAAACTTTGCCCGCATCTGGTGCCATAGCCATCCGGGCGATTCGCCCAGCCCCAGTATGACCGACGAAGAGACTTTCAAGCGCGTCTTCGGCAAATGCGACTGGGCCGTCATGTTCATCCTTGCCCAGGGTGGCAAGCACTATGCACGCCTGAGAAGCAATATCAGCTCTGGTTATATCGTCCAGGTCCTTCTCGACGTCGAGATTGACTATAGCGGCCAATTCGAGGCCAGCAATCAAAACGACTGGCACGAAGAATACAAAAAGAACATTAAGCCAATGGTTTTTCAAAGTTTCGGCCTTGGTTCTGGCCTCGGCGGTTCTTGTAAACAGAAACAAAAAGGCCAGGGCTTGGACGACGAGACCATGCTTAAGAACCAGCGGTCAGAGCTTTACGAACAGTTCGATGGGCTTTACGAGCAAATCCAGCAGCGAAAACAAACCGGCGAGAATACCGATGAACTTGAAGCAGAACTTGAATCACTTCAGCAGGAGATTCTGGAACTCGAAGCCGACCTAAATATCGATCCGGACGAGAACTGGTACATGGAAGATTACGTTGATTCTGACAATGCAGCTAATGCAGAAATGGAGGTGCAATTTTGAACGCAATTACATCGAATAGATACATAAGACAGAAGGACATCATACCATCTGACAGATTAGCGCAGTTCAGGCCTATTGTCGTCGGCTGCGGTGCTGTCGGCTCACTGGTAGTCAGGCAGCTGGCCCACATAGGCTGTCCGGACATTGCCATATGCGACTTCGATACCGTAGATGAGGTAAATCTTGCCTGTCAGGGTTTTTTGGAAACGGACCTGTGCGAGACCAAAGTGGATGCACTTGCCAGGCATATAGCAGAGATAAACAGCCACTGTCACGTGAATATCATCAACAGGCGTTTTTCGAGAAGCCGCGACGATGATTACGACGTAGTCTTCTGCTGCGTCGACAGTATTCAGACCCGTGAGCTGATTTGGAGAGCTGTAAAGGACAAGGCTGCTGGTTTCTTTGATGCACGCTTAAAAGGCGGGGATTCAATAAGAATCCTCTCCGCTACTGACGAGCAGAGCCGAAAGCACTATCCAGGCACGTTATTCTCAGCCGAGCAGGTCCAGCAAGGTGCATGTACGGCCAAAATGACCATCTACGGAGCCTATGTTGCTGCAGGGCTGCTTATCAGCCGGTATGCACAATTCCTGAGACGTTTTCCAATCACTGATTGCGACTTCATGCTAAATCTCACTGCGTGTGAGCTTTCGGCGAGTTAAAATATCATGTAAATCATTCTTCAGCTGGTTCGATTGTGAAATATTCCCCGCAGTGTTCGCATCTAGCAGTGGTCGCTGAAATATCTTCCCATTTATGTTCGACTTCTCCATCTTCCCGTTCATCACAACGACGACAAAACCTTATCAATTTACAAGAAACGGGCGATTCGTACACCCATTCTCCCCAGTTGTGATTTTCTTCGTACCTGGTACAACCGCAGCGGTCACATGTATATTTTATTTGGCAAGGTTCAACAGGGTCAAAATAGCCATCGCCCCAAGCATGTGAATAGCCACAATTAATTCCTGCTTCACACCTTTCACAGACTTGGATTAAGCGGCAAGATACATTAGATTCATAATGCATTCCGCCGAATTTATGTTTAGTCACAACCTTGTGTTTTTTACATCGCAAACACCTACCTGTTTTTTTGCAGGGGTGGGTATCCCAATTTTCCCATTCGTATTTATGAATCCCTAAAAAACACCCGAGCTTGCTTGTCGACTTTTTAATTTTATTGATAGCTTGCTTTAAAGGATTAATTCGAAGCTTCTCATGTAATCCAGCCATACAATTTCCCCTAACTAATTATTATCAAAACAAAATACATGTTGCGCAACCTAGAGCTTATTCCGATTTATCTGTATCGTCTTTTGTCTCAGCAGAACTTTCAGGGATTAGTTCCCAGTACTCATCAACCTCTTTGCAACTGAGTTTGTTAGCTTTACATATAGCCTTTATACCCTTTATCAGGCCATACCCAGCTGCACCCATGGCTACCGGAATTGAAGCGACTACGGCAACACCTCCGAGCATCGTCCCCCCCCCGATAGCTGCCAGCCCGGATGTTATCCCCGCAGCCGAAAGCCCAGCTATAGTCCCTGCTGATGAAATTGCAGCTATTGATGCAGCTACACCTGTTGCTGCCCCACCCGCTGCAGCCAGAGCATCAGAGACTTTTTCTTTATCTTTTGAATTCAACTTTTTGAACTTTGAAACACCAATAACTGTTAATGCACTCAATCTAAGCATAAAATCATTACTGGGCAAAGTATTTGACTTTTCAAGTCGATAAATAGTTGATTCTGCGACTCCAAGAGTATCTGCAAGTTCCTTCCGAGATATTCCAGACATCTTTCGGATAAGTTGGAGTTTTTCACCGCAATTTTTCTCAGTAATCGTCTCTAACATTTGAACCTTTTCATCTTCACTCTCAAACTCCCAAATGCTTGAAAGGTACTCATTTTGTTCAATATCACTTTTTTGGTTTTGCCTTTTTTTCATTTTGTTGCTCCTTGTCTAACAATTTTCAACTAGATGCGATTACTGTTCATTTTAATTTAATTGTATGCATGTTGCATGATTTTGCAAGAATTCGATATGATTTTTCTATCTCAATACTTGGGAAATATTTCCAGTTCCCACCTAGGCCTTTACTATACCTAGAGTTAGGCGTACTAAAAAAGAATGCATGGAACAGAGTTTTAATTTACGAAAGGAGTAGCCTATGAGTACATGGCGACCAAGACGATTAGACCAATTTATAGGACAGGAAAAGTTGATAAAATTACTTATTGACGAAGCCGACGCTTCACGTGTCGATAATCGGCCCCTACCGCATATGGTGCTTTTCGGACCGCCCGGGCTTGGAAAGACTGCCCTTATACATGCACTGGCAAATTACCGCGGTGTAGGCCTGAAGATGGCACTTGGAAGCACTGTCGATGCAGTGAGCCTTTCAGAACTGCTGGCCATGCTCAATGCGGATGGCTATGACGAACGCGGCTTCCTTGTTGAGCCCGCCAAAGCTTGCAATGACATACTGTGTATCGATGAAGCCGAAGTAATGCCTACCAAGCTCTTTGAAATGTTGCATAAAGTGCTCGAACCTGATAGTCCAGACGGTCGGATAATTCTGGACGTCAAGTTAGCTGGCCGAAGCCGTCCAGCTACGATCTGGATAGCTGCATGCTCTATAATCTTTATCACGAATTATCTGGGAAAACTCAAAAAGCGTGGCATGGCAGCTGTTAATAGATGCGGGATTAAGTGGCCATTCCAGCTTTACAGCGAAAGTGAATTGACGGAGATTATATTGCAAGCCGCTTCTTCAATGGGCCAACATATCACACCAGCTGCATCCGAGTTAATAGCCAGGCGTGCTATGGGCGTGCCTCGTACAGCACTTAATCTGCTGAATAGAACCTTTACAAGATTACAAGCCAGGTTGTTCCGGGGTGAAATTGAAGATGGTTGTGTAACAGGGGCAATCGTCGAGGAGGCCTTCGAGCTGATGAATATCGATGATCTTGGACTCGACCAGGCAGCCCGTGATTATCTGACAGCTATCGGCACCAGCCCAACAGGCAAACTCGGCCTGAGCACCATCGCAGCCAAACTCGGTCTCGATATCGACACTATCACCGTCGAAATCGAACCTTTTCTGCATAACCGCGGCCTGATTAACATTGAACCTGGTGGACGAACACTTACCAACCTAGCACTCCACCACCTGGGCCTACCAACCGCAAATCCCATCCTTGAGCATCAGTTACATCATAGCTGAACAATTGACAACAAGCTCCAACCACTGTTAAATATTGGATACGCGTTACTTGGAACAAACGGGGAGGCTTTTCTGAGTATCAGCATTTCCCGGCCAATTGATGACGCCAATTGATTTTTTGAACAATAGCTCGATTTTATGTGGCAGTTGGGTTATTGAATCAACCTTCAAAGAGATGAAAATGCTTCTGGATAATAAAACACAAGGAAGAGTATGTGATGTTCTGGGCAAAAGCATCCAGAAGGATGCCCGCATTTCCATTATATCTGACCTGTTTTCCATTTACGGCTTTTCCACCCTAAAGAAGAAATTAATAAAGATTGACACCCTTCGCATGTTGCTCCCCCTGGCAGATGGCAAGTCTGTTGACAACAAGCCGCAGTCCTTTTGCATGCCTGGCCTTGCCGGAAGTGAGATGGATCGCCAGTTTCGTAATTCTCTGACCCTGGCAAAAATTGCACGGGAGTGCGCCCAATGGATAGAGAATAAGACGGAAATCAAAGCCGTAACGTCCCCTATCCCTCAGAACCTATTTCACATTGAAAATCCGAATGGCGAAACTGTTGCCATTCATGGCAGCTCTCCCTTCACATCTTCAGGACTTGGTTCCACCCCATCTGACAGATATGAGATGAACACCTGCTTCACGACAGCTACGGAGACCGCTGGCTTGTTGAGTTGGTTCAATGGTATATGGACAAACCAAGAAGCAACGATCGATATCAAAAGTGCGGTTTTAGATCAGGTTAAGGATATCTTTGCAAGCAAGTCTCCTGAACTAATATATTTCCTGACACTCTACAACGTCTTTCAGGAGCTCCTTGGCGAATTCGAAGAAGACAAGATTATCAAAACTCGCACAGGCATCAAGGATACACAAGTTTGGGGCAAGCTCTACAAGTTCCAGCGAGATGGTGTGCTTGGGGCTATTGACAAAATCGAGAAGTACAATGGCTGCATAATCGCTGACAGCGTTGGCCTCGGAAAGACTTTTGAGGCTCTGGCAATCATCAAATATTACGAGCTTCGAAACGACCGTGTTCTGGTACTTTGCCCTAAAAAGCTCCGAGAGAACTGGACGTTATATACGGTTAACGATAAGCGGAACCTTTTCGCAGCCGACCGCTTCAATTTCGACGTCTTGAACCACACCGACATGACTCGGTTCCGTGGCAAATCTGGCGAGCTGAACCTTGAAACAATCAATTGGGGCAACTACGATCTGGTCGTTATCGATGAGTCTCATAATTTCCGAAACAATCCACCCCGAAAGGATGGCTTAACCCGTTATTCAAGGCTAATGCACCACATCATTAAGTCTGGAGTCAAGACAAAGGTTCTGATGCTCTCTGCCACACCAGTCAACAGCCGAATGAACGACTTGAAAAACCAGGTTGCATTCATTACCGAAGGCGTCGATAACGCCCTTTACGGTCAAGGGATCGCCAGTATCGAACAAACGCTCAAAAAAGCTCAGACACGATTTAATCAGTGGCTCAAACTGGAGGAACCTCAACGTTCTGTGGAAATTCTGCTGGAAAAACTAAACTTCGACTATTTCAAACTTCTGGATTTGCTCACCATCGCTCGCTCACGCAAGCATATCGAGAAGTACTACGATATCGCCGAAATTGGCCAATTCCCCGAACGCGCAAAGCCCAAAAACATTAAAGCAGATATCGACACAAATGATTTGTTCCCTCCGCTAATGGAGATCAACAGGGACATTCGCCGGTTGAATCTGAGTGCCTATGCTCCACTCAAGTATGTTATTCCTGATAAGCTGGAGGAGTATGGCAACAAATACGATATTAAAGTCAAAGGCGGTTCTGTTTTTAAACAGATTGATCGCGAAGAGAGCCTAATTCATCTGATGCGTGTAAATTTGTTCAAGCGGATGGAAAGCTCAATAAATTCTTTTGGTCTCACATTAGGAAAATTACTCCGAGATATAAGAGGTATCATCGCCAAGCTCGACTCACACGGCGACTCTGAAGTGGAGGAATTGAATATTGAAGACGTGGAGACCGAGTCCGAGGAATTTGCTCCCTTCCTGATCGGCAACAAGATAAAAGTACTAATTCAGGACGTAGATCGAATCCGCTGGAAGCAGGAATTGCAAGAGGATGAGGATCTTCTGGTTAAGTTACTTCGTGAGGCAAGAGAGATCCGTCCAGATCGCGACGCAAAGCTACTACATCTAAAGGAAACAATCAGAGAAAAATGCCAAAGCCCGATAAATCCTGGAAATAAAAAGATCATTATCTTCACAGCCTTTGCCGACACCGCCAACTATCTTTACTCGAACATTGCCACTTGGGCCAATGAAACGCTAGGGGTACACTCAGCCCTTGTCACAGGTCGTTCGGGCGATAACAAAACCACAATGCCTGGACTCCGCAAAGACCTAATTAGCATAATTACGTCATTTTCGCCCTTGTCCAAGGAACGTGCTAAGATTGACGAATCGCTGACTGCTGAAATTGACATACTCATCGCTACCGACTGTATTTCCGAAGGGCAGAATCTTCAGGACTGTGATTTTCTTGTTAATTACGATATTCATTGGAATCCTGTGCGCATCATTCAGCGGTTCGGCCGAATCGATCGGCTCGGTTCTCAAAATAAGACCATCCAGCTAGTCAACTTCTGGCCAAACATGGAGTTGGACGAGTATATCAACCTTGAGGCCCGTGTTAGCGGTCGTATGGTCCTGCTGGATATTTCCGCCACTGGTGAAGAGAATGTTATCGAGTTTAATGATAGCTCGAAGATGAATGATTTGGAATACCGCCGAAGGCAGCTTGAACAGCTCCAGGAAAATGTCGTCGACATCGAGGACCTTTCCAATAATATTTCCATCACAGACATGACACTCAACGACTTCCGCATGGATCTTATAGAATACCTCAAGGAAAATACGAACCGGTTGGAGCATATGCCTGTAGGAGCCTTTGCTGTAACTCAACCAGACAATCTTATTGATGAAGAACTCGAACCCGGAGTCATATTCTGTCTACGTAGCAACAACGTCAAGGCCAAACTCGACAGCACCTACGCGCTCTCGCCACACTTTCTGGTTTATGTCTCTGATTCGGGTGAAATTAGATATAATTTTACTCACACTAAAAAGATTCTGGATGCCTTCAAAAAGCTATCAATCGGCAGAAAAACTCCCGACCAAAAAGCCCTTGTTCGTTTCAACGCCATTACTACTGACGGCAAAGATATGGCCCCCTACCAAGCAATGCTCGCCAAGGCTGTCGCTGCTATTACTGGAAAAAGCGAAGAGAAAGGCGTCGAAAGTCTTTTCCAGCGAGGCGGAACTGTGCTTTCCAAGGACTCGTTCCAAGGTATCGATGACTTCGAGGTAGTTACCTATCTGATCATTACGGGGGAGGCAGCCCAAGCGTGATTGAGGCCATCTATAATCACATGGCCATGCCCGAAAACTGTCATCTCGGTAAACGGGTATTCAAAAAACACTTCTATGATAATGCTACACTCACAGCAACTGACAAAAAGGCTTTTCGTGACGATATCGACACCATTATCTGGCAGTACATTCTAAAGCCTGCTACCATCCAGATTCCTGCTTACAAAGACCAAGAACGAGAATACCTGGAAATAGCCGTCCTCCAGGGGAATCTGAAAAACCCCAAGCGATACAAACGCATTGCAGAGGTCATCCATCGAGCAATCCCCTACCCGTTGGTACTGGTCCTGGCGTCTGAATCTTCATTCGCCATCAGTCTAGCCCATAAGCGTTTCAGCCAGGCTGAGCGAGGGAAAGTTGTTGCAGAAGAGTTTCTGGCTACCAGCTGGATCGATATGAACTCACAAGCAAAAGTTGAAGCAGATTTTTTGGCCAGCCTTGAAATAAAACAGCTGCAGCATTCGCATTTACTTGCCTTCTACTCGTCTCTAGTGGATCGTCTCATCGCCATGGACTGTGCTCGACTTACCGGGGAGTTTCGCTTAGAATCAACCTCAAAGAGGCGAAAAGCCAGGCGAAAGCGACTGGCTGCTTGCCACGAGCTGGAGGTCAAAATAGCCGAACACCGATCGGCCATCAAGAAGGAAACGCAGTTCAATCGCCAAGTTGAACTAAACGCAAAAATAAATGAGCTGCAAAAAAACCTTGAGCGTGAAACGAACTTGCTTTAGATAAAAAGGCTGTTGCTTCTGTAAGAAAAACAGGTTATTTTTTCTTACAAAGCTAGGGAAGCTGTTATGCTCCAATACGTTGTAAATAAAACACTTAAAACCATGTGTGTTACGGGGAGGGGCTTGGCCTTTTCCCAAGATTATTCACCGATGGGCATGGAGCAAAAAAACAAAACCAGGGGAGTTAAAGTTCATTATCAAACAAGCTGGTAACACAAACAGGAACGTTTAAGTCATGGAAAAGCTAGATCCAAAAACTGACGGAGCGACGATGAATATCGTCGAAGAGAATATCGAAAAGCTGCGGGAGCTTTTGCCCGATGCCTTTACTGAAAGCTCGGACGAGAACGGTACACGCTTGAAAGTTAACTTCGACGCCCTAAGAGAGTTACTCGGCGACTATATCGAAGACGGCCAGGAGCGTTACAGCTTTAATTGGAATGGTAAAGCCAGAGCCCGCCGCATAGCACAGACTCCCTCCACCGGTACGCTGCGCCCCTGCCCTGAAGAATCCGCAAACTGGGATACCACACAGAACCTCTTCATCGAGGGCGACAACCTCGAAGTGCTCAAGCTTTTGCAGAAGAGCTACCACAAGAAAGTCAAGATGATCTACATCGACCCGCCGTATAACACCGGTAAGGACTTTATCTACCCTGACAATTTCCGTGACAATATTGAAAACTATCTTGAACTTACCGGACAGAAAGATGAAGAAGGCCGAAAGCTATCAGCCAACACAGAAACCTCAGGCCGATTCCACACCGACTGGCTCAACATGATGTATCCACGGCTTAAGCTCGCAAGGAATCTACTTCGGGAGGATGGGCTTGTCTTTATCTCTATTGATGATAATGAGTCATATAATTTACGCAGTTTGATGAATGAGGTATTTGGAGAAGAAAACTTCATTGCTGATGTTGCTTTGGTAAATAACTTAAAAGGTAGAAATGATAAAAAGTATATTGCCACCGCAAATGAAAGACTCTTGATATATGTTAAGTCTGATGAGTTTGAAGAATTTGGCCTTGATTTGCCAGACAGCAAACTTAAAGAATACGAGCTTAAGGACAAAGATGGCAAATATAGACTGATCGAACTAAGAAAACGAGGGGGGGCAGACACAAGAAAAGAACGCCCGAAAATGTTCTATCCTTTTTATGTGAATCCGGAAACCGGTAATGTAAACTTAGAGGAAAATGGAGATTATACAATAGAGGCACTTCCAATTAAGTCAACTGGGGTGGAAGGACGTTGGCGTTGGGGAATTGATACTGCAAAAAACAGGCTTGAGTTATTAGTAGGCCAAAGGGTAAATGGTAAGGAAAAATATAATATTTACGAAAAAGATTATCTCGAAAAAGAAGGGACAATCAAAAGGATCAAGCCAAAGTCTGTTATTTGTGGGACGGACTATTCAACTGATGGGGCAACAAAAGCATATAGAGCTTTAATGCCAGAAGCAGATTTTAGCAATCCTAAGCCTGTCCCTATGATAGAAGACCTTGTAACCTATGCAGCACCTCCAAGCGATGAGGAAGCAATTTTCTTAGATCTCTTTTCCGGCTCTAGCACTTTAGCACATGCAGTAATTAGCAGAAATTCCAAAGATAATGGGAGAAGAAATTTCATCTGTATTCAATTACCTGAGAAAACTGAAATAGACTCGGAAGAATTTAAGAATGGTTTTAAAACTATCGCCGAAATCGGCAAGGAACGCATTCGTCGTGTGATTAAGAAGATTGAAGCAGAGCAGACAGAAAAAGCCAAGGAAGCTAAAGAAAAGCTTCCAGGCATGGACGACTCAGAATCCAATAACCTTGGCCTTGGCTTCAAAGTATTCAAGCTCGATAGCAGCAACATCAAGCCGTGGGACGCCGACTTCGACAATCTTGAGCACGCCCTATTAAACGCCGTGGAGAATATCAAGCCGGACCGTAGCGAAGCAGATGTGCTTTACGAAATCCTCCTTAAATATGGCCTGGATCTAACACTGCCGATAGAAGAACGAAAAATCGACGGCAAAACGGTTTACATCATTGGGGCTGGTGCATTGGTTCTCTGCCTGGCTGATGATATTTCACTGGATGTAGTCGAGGGAATAGCTGCATTGAAGGATGAACTCAAGCCGGAGCTTATGCGTGTGGTATTCAAAGATGCAGGATTCAAAGATGACGTAGTAAAGACCAACGCCGTCCAGATCCTCCGCCAGGCGGACATCGAAGACGTCAAGAGCTTGTGAGGCAGTCTGATACACCTATGAAACTATCAGAACCAACAATTAAGGCTTTTGGCCAACTCATCACTGGTGACCATGACACGGCTCCGCTGTATCGTTCAGGTCCAGAATTAGTAAAATTCTTTAACGCTTTTGGGGCAAATGAAACATATGGGCAAGAATTTCCTTCAAGGTGGGATTTTACAGAACAGATGATTCGTAAGTTCAACAACTCCGGCGTTGTCACCGATATTATCCGAGCCGTAATCAATCCGGCATATTTCAGCAAAGATAACACCATTGAGTGCGCAATTCAGTATCTCAACAGATTCCTTGCTTCAGACGGCTACATCATTCTTGAAGATACAAAAAGGCAAAAGAGCGTTTCGGATTTTATCAATGCACAATCTGGCCCATTGTCTACGAACACTCTGGGGGACTGCCTCAAGAGCTACAAAATTGTCCAGACTACCGGATCGAAAATTATTCCCGAAACCCTCACCACCCTGAGCCATGAGTTCATCACGCAACAAATACAGAAATCACAAGGCAAATTGGCTACAAGTGACTTTGATGGGGCAATAACCAATGCGCGTGCTCTTGTAGAATCTGTCCAGGTGGAAATTATCAAGCAAAGCCAAAGCGATGTTCCGGAATACAAAGGCGACTTGGGTATCTTGTACAGGAAGGGAACCCAAAAGGTACTGAACCTCGATCCCTCACAAGCGGATTTGGAAACTCCCTTGAAGCAGCTTCTTTCAGGATTTAATAGTGTTATTTCTGGCATATCAGGAATAAGTAACAAAATGGGTGACAGGCATTCCAGGAAATATAAACCCGCCGTTCATCACGCAAAATTAGCTGTAAATGCAGCCCTGACTTTCTGTGAATTCCTGCTTGATTCCTTTGAGTATCAAAAGGATATGAAAAACTCCGTTTAGAGATACGAGAATTAGAATATATGAAAATACAATTCAATCCCGATCTGGACTTCCAGAAAGAAGCCGTTAATTCCGTTGTAGATATATTTGACGGCCAGGAAATCTGCCAGACAAACTTTACGGTTGCCCCACTTAAGAAGGAAGATGGCCTTTTTGAAGGCCAGGACCAGAACGATCTGGGTATCGGCAATCGACTTCGCTTGCTGGAAGAGGATATCCTGAAGAACGTCAAGGGCATCCAGCTTCTTAATGGGCTTGCACCCTCGGACAAACTCGACGGGATGAACTTTACCGTCGAGATGGAAACAGGCACAGGTAAGACATATGTATATTTACGAACCGTCTTTGAGATGAATCGGCGGTATGGGTTTACGAAGTTTATCATCGTGGTTCCATCGATAGCCATCAAGGAAGGCGTCTACAAGTCGCTCCAGATGACGGAAGAGCATTTGAAGGGACTTTATGACAATGTCCAGTCAGACTACTTCGTCTATGACTCCCAAAAACTCGGACAGGTTCGTAACTTTGCGACCAGCGATTACATTCAGGTCATGGTCATCAACATCGACGCCTTCCGAAAGAGCTTTACAGACCCAGAGAAGGAAGACAAGGCGAATATCATCCACCGTCCTCATGACCGAATGACGGGAAGTCGGCCTATTGAGTTTATCCAGGCAACAACCCCCATCGTTATCATCGACGAACCCCAGAGCGTGGATACAACTGCCAAGAGCAAGGAGGCCATAAAGTCTCTGAACCCACTCTGTACATTACGTTACTCTGCAACACACGTTGACAAATACAACATGATGTACAAACTCGATTCAGTCGATGCCTACGAGCAAAAGCTTGTAAAACAGATCGAGGTGGCGGGTATCGAAGTCCGGGATGGCCACAACAAGGCGTACATCAAACTACTGAAAGTGGATAACACCAAAAGCCCCATCACCGCTCAAATAGAAATGGACGTACAACAACGTAGCGGAGAAGTTAAGCGAAAGAAGAAGATCATCCGTAGCGGAGATGACTTGCTGGATATCTCTGGCGGACGCGATATTTATGACGGGTATATCATCGAAGACATATATTGCGAGAAGAGTAATGAGTACATAAGCTTCACTAGTAAGCCTGAGATTATCCAGCTGAACCAGGCTATCGGCGAAGCTAACAACGATGAATACAAGCGGCTGCAGATTCGTAAGACTATAGAAGAGCACCTGAATAAGGAAATGAAGCTTCGGCAGAAGGGTTTGAAGGTATTGAGCCTGTTCTTTATTGATCGTGTCGCGAATTACCGTTTTTATGACGAGGACGGAAACCCCCAGCACGGTAAGTTTGCTGAGATGTTTGAGGAAGAATATGACCGAGCCATTCGCAAACCAAAGTATCGGATTTTATTCGAAGGTGCTGACGTGGAGACAGCAGCCGAGGGTGTACATAACGGCTACTTCGCTATCGATAAAAAGAAAGACTCAACAGGCCAGCAACGATTGAAGGAATCGTCAGGTGAAGGAAAAACTCAGGCTGATGAAAGTGCCTACCAACTTATCATGCGGGAGAAGGAGAAGCTACTGAGCTTTGACTCGAAGCTGAAGTTTATCTTCTCCCACTCCGCCCTGAAAGAAGGTTGGGACAACCCCAACGTCTTCCAGATTTGCACGCTTAACGAAACATCCTCGGTGATGAAAAAACGTCAGGAGATCGGTCGAGGCCTACGTATTGCGGTAAATCAGGACGGCGAGCGGGTGCAAGGTTTCGAGGTAAACACGCTGACGGTTATGGCAAATGAATCATATGAGGACTTTGCCCGTCAGCTCCAGAAGGAAATCGAGCAGGAAGAAGGCATCAAATTCGGCGTTGTTGAAAAACACCTTTTTGCAAACATTCCTGTGCCCACGGACGACCACAAGACCGAGTACCTAGGCATGGAAACTTCGGAAAAGGTATGGGAGCATCTGAAAGAAAAGGGGTATATCGACGACAAAGGAAAAGTCCAAGATTCCCTCCGCAAAGACCTTAAGAACAACGAGGTCGAGCTGCCGGAATCAGTACAAAACCATGCTGCACAGATCACAGCTGCACTGAGGAAGGTTGCCGGAAAGCTGAATATCAAAAATGCCGAGGACCGTAAAAATGTCAAACTGAACAAGGCTATTTTCTTAGGCGAAGAGTTCAAACAGCTCTGGGAGCGGATTAAATACAAGACGACCTTCCGTGTGAGCTTCGATTCTGAAGTGCTGGTCTCCAAGTGTGCCGACGAAATCCAGAAGGGTTTGGTCGTCGGAAAGGCTCGATTCATTTGGAGAAAGGGCCGGGCTGCCATCAATCGCGGAGGAGTTGAAGTCGAGGCGGTTCAGGAAAGCACGCATGTTTACGATGCGCGTGACTTCCAATTGCCGGATGTTGTTAGTTATCTGCAGAATGAGACGAACCTTACCCGCCGAACGCTGGTTGAGATCATGAAACGTAGCGGTCGTCTGGATGACTTTAAGAAAAACCCCCAGAAGTACATTGAAGAGGTTGCGGCGATAATTAAACGTCAAATGCGGCTATTCATTGTCGACGGTATCAAGTATGAGAAAATCGGCAATGAACACTACTACGCTCAAGAGCTTTTCGAGGAAAACGAGTTGTATGGCTACCTCAGCGAAAATATGCTGAAAACAAAGAAGTCCGTCTACGACCATGTTGTTTATGATTCGGATGTCGAGGAAGAATTCGCCAAATCGTTCGAATTGAGCGAAGAGGTAAAAGTCTACGCGAAATTGCCTAGCTGGTTCAGGATCGACACGCCCCTGGGCAGCTACAATCCCGACTGGGCTGTTCTAGTTGAGATGGATGGTCATGATCGCCTGTACTTCGTCGTGGAGACTAAGGGCAGCCTATTTACTGATGCCTTAAGGCCAACTGAGCAGGCTAAAATCGACTGTGGAATGGAACATTTCAAGGCCCTCGGAGGAGACGTTGGATTCACTGTTGCCAACAACTATGAAAACTTCACCGACCAGCTTTAAACGTAGGATTCCCCTCAGTATTTAAAATCCTAGCATAGATACTGAATACAGGCTTGCTTATTAATAACTAACGAAAATAGTATGCTCAAGGGGGTGGAAAAAGAATAGAATAAAACTAACTTTTACAGGCAATTAGCTGCATCAAATCATCATGAATATCTCTCCATCCCTGGTTTAGGTTTATTGTTTTGACTTTTATCTTGTGCCCCTTCATGACATATTGATATTCATGTTCCGAATTGACTGTAGGATAAAGTAATACACCTTCGCATGTAATATTTTCTCCCCCACACGCCTCAAGGTTCATTAAGTAGGCAAAAAGCTGATAAAGATGAAAAGATCGTATTGATTCTTTGTCATAATACTTCTGAAGCGACTCTTTGTAATACTTTGTATCAATAACAATCTTTCTGCTTTGAGATGTCAGAGATATATCTGTCTGCATATTCGGTAACGCCTTCTCCGACATTTCATCGAGGGGCATAGCATCCCAGCGAATATTTTCTCTAGACACCTTGTAATCATTTTGTTCTCTTTTAAAGAAATTCCTTACAAATGCTTCAAAGAGGATGCTCATGGACCGATCGTCTTGCAAGAAATCTTTGAATTTACTTTTGCCGCTCTTTTCCGTTATCAGCAAATTATCCATCAAGAGTTCACATATCTTTAATAGGAAATCATAAAAAAAATTGTTTCGATTCAGTTGAACTAATCTAAAACATCTCTTCGAAAGACCAATTTCTTCAATTTCATGAAACTGGTTATAAATATACCTTAATTCCTCCCGAATTTCTGTGTTTAAGTCTTTGCATCCAATGAGCACTTTAACCGAAGATTTCAGAATCTGATTATGCAAAATATCATGGCTAAGCTCATCGTATTCACAGTTAATTCGGGGTAGGTTGAAGAAGTTTTTTCTCAGTGTAGTGGTAAAATTTATCTTCCCTCTAATTCGACCGGTTTCTTCTCTATGAAGCACATACCCCCTGTCTAAGCCTCTCTTCAACAGATGCGCTATGCCATTACAAAGAACCTTTCCAAAAAGATCTACGATTTTGTCCTTATCAGTTTGGCTGACAGATACAATATCCTTTTCTTCGAGCTTATTCCAAGCATAGCATAAAAGGTAGTATATGTTTTGTATGGGTATCCGCATTATTTCTGTTAGTCAAAAAAGCGGCCAATAGCCAATTCTGCCTTGTCCATATCATCAAACCAATATTCATGGATTAGGGGCCTTATTTCATGTTCTATAATCCGCTTGTACCAACTGAACCCATAAGTATCATGGACACCATCTGGACAAAAGAAACTGTGTCCAATTCGGTAACCCGCCCCTAGATTCTTTTCATCTTTTGCTATTTGGCGATTTAAATCGTTCATTTTCTCGATGATTTTATCGACAACATTTTCTTCCACATTATGGCCAATAAGGAACTCTTTAAATTTTGGACTTTCAAAACAGGGCTCAAGATCAATAAAAGAAAACCTTCTTCTTAAAGCATAATCAACAATGGCAAGAGACCTGTCTGCAGTATTCATAGTGCCGATCAAATATAAATTGGTCGGTATATGGAATTTCTCATCAATTCCCTGGGCGTAGGTAAGAGGGATAGCGTATTCAGCTCCTCTTTTGTCAGGTTCAATAAGCATCATTAGCTCACCGAAAATCTTGCTCAGATTTCCTCGATTAATTTCATCAATTATAAAAAAGTATTTACTATCCTTGTCTCTCTGGGCCTTCTTGCAGAAGTCATAAAAAATACCATTTTTAAGGTCGAAATTGCCGTCATCGTTAGGGCGATAACCCTGAATGAAATCCTCATAAGAATAAGATTGATGAAACTGTATCATTTGAACCTTTTGTTCGTCTTTTTGCCCCATGAGTGCAAATGCAAGCCTTTTTGCAATAAAGGTCTTACCAACTCCAGGAGGTCCTTGAAGAAGGATATTTTTCTTGTGATGAAGGACTGAAAGGAAATCATCAAATTTTTCTTCATTGATAAACAAATCCTTCATTGCCTCTTCTTTGCTATAAGGTGAAGGTTTTGGTGAGATTGTATTCCTTTCGTCAACCAGATCCCTGATTATTTCGTATTGTTCCGAAGTCAACTTAAACAAACTACCTTGATTGTTTATAAGTGGTTCACAGTCCTGAAGCTCAGGAATAGATTGTAATTCTTTTAGGGATATTGGATTTTCGAGTGCTTGAATTTTTCTTATTTCTAAACTCTCCCCTTCTTCTGATTCGTACAGAGCTTTGGCTATCTTACATAAAGCAACAATCTCCTTATCAGGTGAAGAGTTATATCCTATTACTAAATCGCCTGGCCTGGCTTCTTCGAAATATTTATATACTCTTCTCTTGTTGCCTTTTTCATTATATGAGGTATATGTTTGTGTTGCCTCAACTTCTAAATCCGTAAAATTCCAGACTCTTGGATTAGCATTTAGCCACCAATGGTTAACTCTGGGCCCATCTGGCCTTTCAATAATATCAAGATAATTATTCAAAAGCGGGCTATCTGTAATTTCAGTAAGTGTCTTGTCCCAACTATTTGTTGGAACTTGCCATTCCCCAGTTTTGGCCCATTTTATTTTTCTTCGGTTAACATGCTCTGGTGCGGCCTCATCATATTCATATGGGCCAATAACTTCGCCAATACCTAATATTGTCGAATTCCCTTTCTTCGCTAAAACGACATCGCCAATCTTCATTGTGTAGGTAAAATCAAAGCATGTCTTCGCCTTATTCACAGGCTTTCTTTCTGGTTTTAAAACTTTTTCAATAGCACTTGCCATTGACGTGCCCCCCAAAAACTGATCCAAGTTTTGTGAGAGTCTCAGCCGACATT
>CAYNZP010000009.1:97037-113156 GCA_964401835.1 uncultured Planctomycetaceae bacterium | reverse complement strand
ACTTGTGAACGTCGCCGTCGGCGAACCACTTGGTGCACATGTAGTAGAAGTGGTCAGATGTCTGCAACTTCCGCCAGTCATCGATGATGGTCTCATCGTCAGTTGACATAATCAAATCGTGCAGCTCGTAAACATCGTGCAGAGCGTTGGCCTGCATGTTGTTGCCCAGCCAGGCACTGAGGTCGCGTTCGGTGTCGGCCCAGGATATCATGTGCGGCACGTCAACTTCGCCGACACTTGGGTAGCGATCGGCGGCTTCGGAGACTGTCAGGAAGTCATTCTTGTCGGTGGCAAAAATCTTTTCAGGCAGATGTCGCAGGAAGTCGAAGATACCCGTGTCTTCCCACTGGTGCTCGCCGAAGGTCTCGTAGTCCATGAACAGGTTGCAGACATAGCCGCAGCCGTTAATCTGGTCTACCCAGTTGGTGAACTTGTCAGCCGTCAGCGGCCATTCCTCCCAGCCCTGGTTGCCGAACCTAAAGGCCATGTCGTCGGAGAGGCGATAGTTTTTCATCAGCATCTTCAGGTTGGCACATGTTGGCGGGTTGTAGATGAAGTTCGGGCTGCGATAGCCGAGAATGTGGTCGGCGCCTTCGGTAAGGATGGCGTCAAAGCCCATATCCTCGACAACTTTCGCGACGTCATTGTTATATGTCAGCTCGGTGTTTCTGAAAATTCGCGGCTTCTGCCCGAAAAGCTCTTCTATCAGTTTGGAGTGTTTTTCGGTTTGGGCTACGAACTCTTCGCGGTTGTAGAGAAACGCAAGGCTATGGAAGAAAGTTTCGGAGATAAACTCTACGCAGCCGGTTTCGGCAAGCTTGACGAAACTGTCTATGGCTTCGGGGCACCATTTTCGGAACTGCTCTATGATCGTGCCGGTAACAGAGTAGCTGATGCGGAACTTCCCTTCAAAGCGGTCGATAAGTTCGAGCATCAGGTCGTTGGACGGCAGGTAGCATTTGCGCGCGACCTTCTGACAGATATCTTCATTGCTACGGTCGTCGAAATAGTTCGAGTCGGTATCGAAGATACTGTAACGCCTCAGCCGAAACGGCTGGTGTACCTGAAAATAAAAAACTACGGAAGCCATTTATCTTATTAAGTGCACAAATTGCCCCCAACGGTCAAGAAAATTCACCGATGAGGTCAAAATTATTGAAAACATGCAATCGAAATAAAAACTTACAACGCTGAATTTATGCCATGAGGCTGGCGTAAATATCCTTCAACTTTTCGGCAGTGTCGTTCCATGAGAATTTTCTCATTTCAATATGCCCATGTTGTTTCAAAGCGGTCTGCAACGGTGGGTGCCGCAAAACAGCCAGAATTTTGTTGGCCATCTCTTCGGTATCCCAGAAGTCGACCTTGAGCACATGGGTAAGTACCTCGGAAACACCGGATTGCTTGGAGATTATCACCGGCACGTTATGGCTGAGAGCCTCCAAAGGTGCTATGCCGAACGGCTCGGATACGCTGGGCATGACGTAAAGATCAGCCATGCTGAAAACTTTCGCCACGTCGTCCCCGCGTAAAAAGCCGGTGAAAGTTACGTATCTGCCGATTTTCAGATCGGCAACTTCGTGAACACACTGGCGGATCATGTCGCCACTGCCGGCAACGACGAAGCGGACGTCCTTGAACTTCTCAACGACCCGCTTGGCAGCCCGCAGGAAGTATTCCGGGCCTTTTTGCATGGTGATTCGGCCGAGGAAAAGCACTATCTTTTCCTTGGGTTTAATTGGCTTCATTTTCCAGTTGCCGTTATCGGGCAGGCTTATGGCATTGTAGACGACCTCAACCTGAGAGTCCGGAACGCCAAAGCTGGAGGTTACGATGTTTTTGGTAAGATAGCTGACGCAGACGACTTTATCGGCTGCGTGCATCCCCATCCGCTCGATGTCGTAAATCTGTTGGTTCACGTTGGTGCCCGAGCGGTCGAACTCGGTGCTGTGAATTTGCACGACGAGAGGCTTGCCGGTTGTCGCCTTGACGGCCATCGCAGCCGGGAAGGTCATCCAGTCGTGGGCGTGGATTACGTCGAAATCTTCGTTGCGGGAAATTTGCTGTGCGAGGCGGGCGTAGCGGTTGATCTGGGTCATCAGGTCGCCCCCGTAGTGGGTTCCCCCGCCAACACTAAAAGAGCCCGATGGTACGGCTGGTTTCGGGATTTCGACCTCTTCGCCCTCGATTTCGACTTGCTGCGTCCTGGAGCGTTGTTCTTTTATGAATTTTTCGTAACTTTCTGGATTGCCATACGGTTGAAGCGCAGCCTGCACGCGGTGCAACTCGACATGCTCAAAGACGCTCGATATTTCCTGTGTTGCCCCTTTTTGCAGGTCGGAAGGGGAACGGAACGATACATGGCTGCTCGCACTAACAGGAATCGCTGTGGGCAATACAAAACTGACTTCGACACCGATAGCGTCGAGCCCCTTTGTCATTCCATAGCAAGCTGTTCCCAAGCCACCACTTATGTGCGGCGGGAACTCCCAGCCAAGCATGAAAACCTTCATGATCTGATTCCTTTTCAGATACAGAGAAACTGCCCACTTGAAGCACCGAATTATATCCTCATTTGTGGAGATTTGGAAGAATTTGAAATTTTGAAGGCGAGAATTATGAAATATTTCTGAAAAATTTCGAAAAACACAAAAACTCGTAACAAAGCGTCCGCCTACGACTCAAGCGTTCCGATTATATCGCTGATGCGGCTATGGCCGTGGCGTTGAAGATATTCCGCAATGCCATCGCGGATATCTGTCAGGCAGCCTGGGTTTATGAAAAGAGCCGTTCCGACAGCCAAGCCCGTAGCTCCGGCCAGCAGGAATTCCAGGGCGTCATGAGCATACTGGATTCCACCAATACCGATGATCGGGACACCGGCGGACCTGGCGACCTGGGTATAGACTTTGTGAACCATGTAAACCGCTATGGGTTTTATAGCCGGGCCGGAAAGCCCGCCCGTGCCATTTGCCAGCATAGGCTGGCGTTTTTCGATATCTATTGCCATTGCCGTAAATGTGTTGACCAGGCTCAAGGCGTCCGCACCGGCGTCGACGGCAGCGGCGGCTGTCTGGGTGATATCCGTAACGTTCGGCGATAGCTTCACGATGAGAATGTTTTTTTTGCAGACCTTGCGGAGTTCGGAGGTAATAACTTTTACCTGCTGGGGGTCTGTGCCAAACTGGATGCCACCTGCCTTGACGTTCGGGCAGGAGATGTTCAGTTCAACGCCCTTGACGATATCGACATCTTCCAGGGCGGCGGCAACGGCTACGTAGTCTTCGATATCCGTGCCAGCGACGTTTACGAACACAGGCAGGCCGAGTTTGGCGAGTTGGGGAACCTTCTCGCCCAGGAACGTTTCAAGCCCGACATTGGCAAGGCCTATGGCGTTGAGCATGCCGGCGCGTGTTTCTACCACTCGCTGATAGTCGTTGCCGATTCGAGGCTTGAGAGATATGGATTTTGTAATGAAGGCGCCGAGTTGACCAAGGTCGACGAAATCTGAATATTCACTCGCATAGCCGCACGTGCCGCTTGCTGTCATAAGTGGATTGGCAAGTTTGACGCCGGCAATATCTATGGCCAGGTCAGGAGTGACTTTTGTTTTGGAGTCAGTCATTTTTAAAAATTCTGCGTTCAAAAAAATCAATTAATGGACTTCAGTGCATTTGCGACTTCGTCAGCTGTCGGGTCGTTGAAAACGTCCACCTTGCCAATCTCAGTAGGCAGAACCATCCGGACCTTGCCGCCTCGTACCTTCTTGTCGTGTTGCATTGTGTTCCATATTTCAGCTGCATTGAAACCGGAAGTCTTGATTTCCAGGCCAAGTTTTTCGAGGACGTTTTTCAACCTCGTCTCGACCTGCTCTTCAATGAGTCTTCGTGCCACCGAAATCCGAACGGCTACTATCATTCCGAGCGCTATAGCCTGTCCATGGGTTATCTTGCCGTATCCAGCCAGTGTTTCCAGTGCATGCCCGACAGTGTGCCCGAAGTTGAGATGCGCTCGGGCTGCGGTTTCCCGCTCGTCTCCGGATACAACGGCAGCTTTGATCGCAACATTTCTGGCGATAAGGTCGGTCATTATATCCGCATCACATGCCAGCAAGGCCTCAGCATTTTGTTCAATGAAATCCAGCAGGTCGGCGTCACGGATGAAGGCGTGTTTAATGCATTCTGCCAATCCACTGCGGATTTCTTCAATGGGAAGTTTCTTGAGGACTGCAACGTCAATAATAACGCTTTTGGGTTGGTGGAAAGCGCCGATAAGGTTTTTACCGGCCGGATGGTCGACGGCAGTCTTGCCTCCGACGGATGAATCCACATCGGCTAGTAGGGTGGTGGGGCATTGTATGTATTTAAGTCCACGCAAGGCCGTTGCTGCGACGAAACCCGCGAGGTCTCCGGTTACTCCACCGCCCAGAGCGACTATGAGGCAGCCCCGGTCGATGGTTGGTGAGACCGCGAAAAGCTCATCGAAAAGATGGCTGTATGTTATCAGGGACTTGTGTTTCTCTCCGGCTGGGAAGTCGATAAGAGTTGCTCTCAAGCCGGCAGATTTGAGCGACTCTATAACACGACCGCCGAAAAGTTCCGCTACGTTTGAATCCGAAATGACTACAACAGAACTTACATTGCGAATTTCGGCTGCGACCGAGCCTATTTGGTCTAAAAGTCCGGCCCCGACGTGAATGTCGTAGCTTCGCCTGCCGAGTTCGACTCTAACTGTTTTTTCGACTTTTTTATTACTTTTGTTCATCTTCGCATTCTTTGCTTTTGAGACTTTTCAAATAGTCCTCACCGGCGGCTTTGAGTAAAGGGTCTAATTCAACGGGTTCATCGGCCTTGGGCGTATCTTCCCGAAGCGATTTGTACTGTTGTGTCTTAGCCTGGGTCTGCTTTTTCAGCCGGGCTATCCATATTTTCAGTATCACAAATCCTACTACAAGTAAAACGAGGATAACAGCGGTAAGTATGAAACTCTTTTCAATTTGAAAGGATTCCCCAGCAGTTGCCGGATAGATTTGCCACGTCATCAGCAGCGGGTAATCTCTGAATTGAGGCGGTTGCTTGGCTGTGCCGCGGTCTTTTGTTTTGTAGATTTTGTAAAAGACGCACGCGACTCGGATTTCGGGCCCTTTGTTGTAGAGTTGCTCTGCGTCGGGTTCGACTTTGTCAGGCTTGGGCAGTTGCGGATCGACTAGTGACAGGACAAATACCGGCTCTTCTTGACCGCCGCTAGCTGTCGTTGCAAAAATCCTCCAGACGGCAGTATCCAGCGGGATAGTTGAACTGAGGGAGGTAAAATCACTGAGGCGCATCTTTGTAATGCTGAAGGCCCGCAGGTGAATTGACATGGGTTGGCATCTGTATCTTTGGGGATTCCGCAAGAGGTTATGGTAGGAAGGCGTGTCGAGTTTTGGCAAATCCTCTATTGATAAATGTGGCAACTTCACCGTTTTGCCCAGAACTAAAGACAGTCCCGGCTCGTCGAGCTGGGAGTTTCCGTCAATGGTATCTTCGATGATTGCAGTTTCAGCCGGACTCAACGAGAGGGTATCTTCCAATTGGGACGGTATTTCTGCCGTCGCCGCCGAAGCGCTAACCAACAACAGAAAGATAATTGTCAAAACTTTAGAAACCGTAAGCATAGCGGTAATTCTAAACTCAAAAACCACACATTAGAAGGGACTTATAGCAACTTACAACAATCTCATGGGTTATGACCACGAGCGTCGCTTCCACATGCTCCATTTTGGATGTTTTTCAAGCTCTTGGTAACATGCAGTTTTCCGCCTCGAAAATTGGCCTTAAAACATTGTCATGCACCGCAAGCCGCTCTCTCAATATTAGGGAGCCACGTATAAATCTGTAGGCGGGCGCCATCTAAAAGGGGGCCAATTAGTTGGATCTAATTCATCCGCCTGTTTTACCAGCGATTCAGCCTCCTGCTCCTTGCCCTGCATAGATTGAATCGTTGCCAGTTCGCGAAGAGCAATTGCTTGCAGCGCTACCGGTGGTGAAGGATCTTGATGTAGGAATCTCTGAAGGCCGTCTTTCGCTTTATCAGGTTGCTTGGCTCGCCTGTAATGCCATGCTAAATCCAGCAGTATTTCGCTGTGCGAGGGATCCAATTCCAAAGCTTTGTCAATATGTTCAACACACATTTCCATATCACTGGCAGGCAAATCGCCTTCATGCATCAATTCACGGGCTAAGCCGACGTGTGCCCCTGCATTGTCCGGAAAATTATGTATTATTTTTTCCCAAATGGCTATTTTCTCCTCGCGTGTCTTCCTCGGCTGGATTTCGCAACGTGCCTTGGCACCATAGACAGGATCCATTCGTTCCAGCCTTCTTGTGTGTTGTTCCGCCTTGGATTTATTACCACCACAAAGCCAGGGAAGGCGATCATAGCATCCCATAAGTTCCAGACGGGCTTGGTGGAAGTCGGGTTTCAAATCTACAGCCTTTTCGTAACTTCTGATAGCGTCATTTGAATGAGTTGGAACAGCCGGCATAGTCCATATACTATGTGCGTCGTATATAGCGTTATAAGTAGCAATCTTGCCCGCCCAATAGTGATAACGTGGATTATCAGGATTAGCCTTGATTGCTTTTTGGATGGCCTTTCTTGCTTGTCTGAGATTGTTTTTCATAGCCATCTGTTTTTGCTTCAAATTGTCAGATACTTGGTCTGGTTGGTCCATGATTGTGTAGAAGTAGTCCCGAGCCAGTTCAAACTGAGCGGGCGCATTCTTAGGATTTGCAGCAACCGCCTTTTCTAAAAGTTTCTTGGCTTCGTCAACTCGTCCAGCCATTCTGAGCTCGAAGGCCCTGACGGCAACATCTGGATTGCTGTTAAGATCGCCGCCCTTTCCTGTGGGCAGGCCGGTTGCTTTAGATGTGCAACCAAGCAGTCCTGTAAAAAGAACTATTCCGATCAAGGTTGTCTTTTGCATATTCATTTTCGTCTCCTTTCGAGATCACTCGGTGCTTCAGTCATTAAATATGAATTTGCATCACAAACTGAATGTTATTCATCTACACTTCAAAAAAATACAACTCGATTCTATTTACTACCGAAAACGGCTGACAGAATTAATCTTTTTGTCTCCTCTGCGATGTCTTCGAAGGATTCATCGCTTCTGAAGTAGAAAACCACTCCACCCAACATTCCCCAGATTGCGTCAACGATTTGATTGCGTTTGTCGGCTGTTCCAAAGTTTATCTGCTTGAGGATTTTGGCAGCAACTTGCTTACAGGCCTCTCGCATCGAATTTACTCGCTCAATTTGCTCTGCCGGAAAGTTTTTCTCCCAGCTTCGGGTTGTTTCACGTTGGATGACAAAGAACATGATGTCAAAGTATTTTGGAAATTTGCGGGCGAAGTCGAAAAAAACGTCTATAAGACCTGAAGCGGCGTCTTGGGCTTTGCCATTCAACTCGGCCTGTTTTTCGAGTTCTTTTAGTAGAAGCGAGTAGCCCTCCCCGAGAAGTTCGATATATAAGGCATCCTTGCTTGAGAAGTAAAGGTAAAGAGTGCCCGGGGCAAGCTCAGCCACTTTTGCGATCTGAGGCATGGTTGCATTGTCATATCCATGCTTCCAGAAAACTTTTCTGGCAGCTTTCAATATGCTCCTTCGACGCAGATTCGCTTCGCGTTGTCGTCGTTCTGTTGTTCCCATGGTAATCTCAGTACTCTTAATAATGATGTAAATTCATCTAATGAATCTAATTCATTATTTATCCGATAAACGAATTTGTCAAGCGTTGAGTAGTTTTTTTTGTAGGCCGTTCAGAGTAAGAAAAATGCGTATCTGGAAGTCTTTTTAAAAGAAGGTCTTACAACAAACATATCCGAGAGAACTGGTACCTCAAACCTATAGGTAAGAAGCGGTTTGGTAGTCTCAATTTGGGCTGGCTTCTGGTTTTCTTATCTGCCGGACGAAGAATACGCCGGAAGCAGGAAGGTGTCTGTTGGGCCTGTCGGTTTTTCTGTGCCTTTGTACTTGTAGATTCCCTCAGCCAGGAAAATATTGTTACCACCGACGCCGACGTTGGGGCTTTCAGCCCAGTCAACATGCATGTCGAGATACAAAACGTTCTGTCCCTTGGCGCGGTGATTGTCGCCGGCCTGTGCACTGATTTTGTCCGGATGGAACCTGCCTTTTTTAAACAATGGAGTACTGTCAGAGAGTATTGCCATTCTCTGAGCCACCATCGCCATTTCAGGATCGTCTCGTCGAACTGCCTCGGAGCCCAGTGAGTGCTGATAGGAATAGCTTATGTGTTCATCTGCCGGGAAATCTGCCATGCCGGACTGGACAACGAAAGACCGCCCCCCAACGGCAGGGCACTGGAAAAGTGTTGGCGACGCGAAGCCGGCTCCGACAAGTTTGAAAAGTCCAGCTGAATTGCTCACAACCGGTTCGCTGTCATTTGCCAGCCAGCGAGCCTCGGCGACTCCGGCTGTGGGAAGCTGGTCGTTATTTGCATTGGCGAAGGACAAAATTGCCGACCCGATTCGGCCAGCCTGCGATGCACACTGGATCGCAAGCTGCTTCTGCCTGGCCTGCTGGATCGAGGGTACAAAGACAATAACTGCCAACAGGATAACCGCGGCGACAGCTGTGAGCTCTCTAAGAGAGAGCGTTGGGCGAAGGACTCGCCTGCGGATTTCCTGTTTGGCAATTAATGCCTCTGTTCGCTTGGCGGAAGATATTTTCGCAAGAGTTTTTTCAACAAGGTCTTGCGGAGCTTCGATTTCGGGGGCTAAACCCACAGCATTTAGCGTATTTTTTATGTCATCGTGCAGTTGTCGGAAGTCCTCATCCTTCTCAAGGCGTTCTTTTATCCCGCTGGCCTGGCTGGCCTCGCAATTACCTGAGAGAAAGTCAATCAAGGACAATTCATCGTTAACTCTTTGTTGCGTCATGCCTTAGTATCCTCCGATACAGCTTTCCATTTTTGTGCAAAATATTTAATTGCTGAGTGAAGCCTCGATTTCACCGTTCCCAGTGGAACATCCAGCATTTCAGCTATCTGGCTGTACTGAAAACCGTGAAAATAGCTTAACAACAGCACCATCCGTAGCTTATCAGGCATCCGACTGATGATAGTTTGTACGGCCTTTCTTGCCTCAAGGTTCAAAAGAGTTTCGTCAGGAGTAGGAATTTTTGAAGGCATCAAATCTACAAAGCTGTCTTCACCCTCGCTGCCACCTGGAATTGTCGCGTCGAGAGAGGCCGCCTGCCGGCGGTATCGACTACGCATGGCGTCGCGGGCCTTGTTGGCTGCGATAGTGAATAGCCATGGCTTTAAACGGCGGGACATATCGAAGCTGGCCGCGGATAGGTGAAGTTGGAGGAAAGCTTCCTGAAAGACATCTTCGGCGAGTTCGGCATCGTATGTAAATTTGGCCAGGAAGTTATAAAGCTCGTTTCTGTATCTTTTAATAAGCGTGGGAAATGCCTGTGCGTCGCCTTCCATATGAAGACGCAGCAGGTCGTTATCGCTTATCGATGTTTTTTTCGAATCTTCGGTCATGAGCAATTATTATTACATGGCATGATAGGCTTGATGTTGGCAGTTGGTCAATTCTTTCTTGCTGTTAAGACAAGTACTTGAGATACTTTGAACTATAGTTATTAGTATAGGTTTTAAGCGATTCGGAACCAGATCATGACGGTTTTGCCACAACATCTTACCCCCGAGGCCATGTCTGCACTTGTTGATGCTTCTGCAGCCATCAATTCCGCACAGGACCTTGACGAGACACTTCAGGCCATCGCCCGGGCCGCCGCTGCTGTAATGAAGGCGGAAGCCTCCAGTGTAATCATGCTGGACAAGGCTCGCGGCAAGCAGGTTTTCAGGGCTGCTGTGGGAGACCGCTGCGAGCAGATTATTGGTATGGAATATGATGAAGGGGCGGGAGTTTCAGCCAAGGCTATAAAGACCGGCCAGGCTTTGATGGTCAACGATGTCAGCAAGGAAAAAAGCCACTATAAAGATATCGACAAACTGGTGGGGTTTCAAACACGAAGCATTATCGCCGCTCCGCTTATTCACAATGATGAAAAACTCGGTGTGGTCGAGGTTATCAACCCAGTTCAATCGGAAACTTTCGACGATAACGATCTTCAAATTGCCAAGGTGTTTGCCAATCTTGCCGCAATCGCCACCGCAAACGCACAGCTTTGCGAAAGGCTCAGGCGTGAGAATCGTGGCCTGAAAGAAACTCTCAGCTTCCCGAAGGAATTTGTCGGACAGAGTCCAGCCATACGAGAGGTCCAGAGCCTCATCGGCAGAGTCGCCAATTCATCCGCGACCGTTTTACTGCTTGGCCAGACAGGTACAGGTAAGGAACTTGCAGCCAGATTAATACACGCTAATTCTTCCAGGGCGGAGAGGCCTTTCATTGCCGTTAACTGCGCAGCCCTGCCAGAGTCGCTTCTGGAAAGCGAACTTTTCGGACACGAGGCTGGCGCTTTTACAGGCGCTGTAGGCCGGCGGCAGGGGCGCTTCGAGTTGGCAGACGGCGGGACAATCTTCCTGGACGAGATAGGCGAGATTGCATCGAGTATCCAGGTGAAACTTCTAAGAGTCATACAGGAGAAAGAAATCGTCCGTGTCGGCGGAACTCAGACCATTGGCTGCGATGTCAGGATAATTGCCGCGACAAATCGTGATCTTTCGAAGGAGATGCAGGCAGGGCGTTTTCGCGATGACCTTTACTATCGGCTGAATGTTTTTCCCATTGAGATTCCACCACTGCGAAAGCGTCGCGAAGATATTTCGCTTCTTGCGGATCATTTCATAAGACAAATCGCAGCTGATACGAAAACAACCCCACCAGCCATCGCTCCCGATGCGATGGCGACGCTGACAAGTTACGATTTTCCGGGCAATGTCCGCGAGTTGCAGAATATTCTGGAACGGGCCTCTCTGCTATGCTGCTGCGTAGAGAAGGGAGATTCCGGCGAGCATATTATTCGCCGGGAACATCTTCCAAGACAGCTCATCGGAAGCGACATGGATTCCGGCCGAGCGAGCCAGTCTGTACTGGCTGCCAACGAAAGAGCAATGATCGTAACTGCTCTTCGTGAAAATAATTGGAACCAATCCAGGGCGGCAGCAGCCCTTGGTGTCAGCAGGGATAACATAAGATATAGAGTTAAGAAGTATAATATAAAAAAGCAGTAACGTTTTATTGGATTAAGGCCTTGGGGAAAGGCTGAGGGTGGACATATGAAACGCGGAATACTTGCAACGAGAAACGAACTGTCTGAGCTGGTACAGAGGATTCCCACCAAGCCATTTGACACTATATACGAATCTCTTCGTAAACGTTGCGCATTGATCCTGGAATCTGCGCCCGTAACGGAGGCCCAGTGGCGTACCCTTTGGCAGCAGGGGATATGGAATTCTGCAACAAATGCAGCCAGGACAACCCAGGGACGAATTCTGGATCTGCTCGTTGCCCATCATATCGAACCGAACCCGGCATATCGTGATCGTGCAATAGAGGAATTGAAAAACTTAATAAGATGGAGCAGGTGGGTCGACCCCTGCCACAACCACAACCTTGCCGACATTTGCACGGCAGAAGCTGCCGTTGCGGCCACGATTGCTTTGGATTGGCTTTGGGAAGATCTTCATGAAGCTGACCACGAAAAAACTATCAAGGCTATAAGGGAAAAAGCGATTATTCCTTACTGCGATGGGGTTGCCCACCAGGCTGAATGGTTCAACTGCTATCATAACTGGAATGCGGTAGTCAATTCCGGCATAGGTCTGGCTGGCTTGGCCTTTAGTGACGAAGATGAATCTTCTGGGCAGGCTTATAAACATGCCCGGTCTGGCCTGAAGAGATTCTTTTCCGCGCTGGGCCGGGAAGGCGGCTGGGATGAAGGGACCGGTTTGTGGGGTTATGCCATGCGCTATGTCCTGCTGCTTGCCGAAGCAGCCAGCCGTTTGCTCGATGACCAGACGATACTGCACAGCCGAGGTATGGACGCGACGGGACTCTTCGGTGTTTACTTCACTCCGAATGGCCAGCCGGCGAGCTTTGGTGACGCACCCGCAGTTCCGCTTTATGGGACCTTCTATCTGCTTGCAAAACACTTCGGTTGCAAAGAGACGCTCTGGTGGCTGGATACATACTCTTTCCACAAAGACGTCAGTACGACCGGCTACTCTGCGGCAGGGTTGGCGCTTCTTTTCAGGCCGGCGCACGAGATTACTCCCAAAAAGCCTCATCTTCAGCCAGTTAAGGTATTCAATGAGATAGGCTGGGCTGCGATAGCCGACAGTTGGCCTAAGCCGGAATTCTACGTAGCAGCCAAGACAGGCGACCTCTCAGCCAGCCATTCGCAGTTGGACATGAATTCTATCCAGTTGCAGGTAGATGGCGAGATGCTGCTGACTGATTTAGGTCATGCTCCGATGAGCAGGGAGTATTTCTCCGAACAGCGTAGTGAGTTCTATGAAGTGCAAGCCAAGGCACACAACACCATTACGATAGACGAGAGAGACCATCGTATTGATGCCAATGGAAGTATTATAGACGAACAGGATGGCAAGGATTTCCGCTGGATTGCGTGCGATGCTGGTGTTGCCTGCGGAGATAACGTTCGTTTTATCCGTCATCTTGTAATGCTTGTTGATCCTCGGTCGCAGCAGGGAAAGGCCTTGATCGTATTGGATGAATTGACCAATGTTACAGCGGAGAAGGTGAACCTTTTCTGGCATACGACCGGTCATGTGCAATTCAAAGACGACACCCTGAGTGGTTCCATTGTTGGCAAGCAGGCGGGGCTGCACTTTGCTCTCGCCTCTACGGCAAAACTGAAGGGTGGAGTGAGAAAGGTTGTTCTTCAACGGAGAAAGGTTGACAGTATTCTGGGATTTAAAACGGCTCCGACTTCTCATGCTCTCTTTGTAAGCGTGTTTTCGCGTAAAAAAACACCTTTAGGTGTCGAGCTCAATCATGAACCGAGCGGAGATGTTTTTGTGAAAACCGGTTCGGCTGATATTCATTTCAAACCTTTCAAACATAATTTGCGGCTAGACAAAGTCATTCAACACTAAGAGCCTATCCAGGAAATTGGCATGAGCGCTACGTCTGTAATGGAAGAAGTACCTGAAGATTGCCGCCAAAGCGCTCTGCGATTTCTGGTTGGTGGCAAAGGCAGGGGCCATTTCATTGAATCGCGTGCTCATGCTTTCAGTAAATTGATTGATGCTTCCAAGTCAGGCAGTACAAGGCTTTGGTGGGTCAGACGGGAAAAACAATGTTTCGCTGTAGCGATTGTTCTAGCTAGCCAAGGCAGGACGGGAATGCTTTATCATACGCCCGCAACGGCAAAGGGTGTCGAGAGGGAACTGCTCAGAGATCTTCTGGAAAAAATTTCAGTAGCTGCCATTGATGATGGATTGAGTATGCTTCAGTCCCTTCTTTCAACGACAGCAAAGATCGATGCGGATGTTCTCAGCTCAGCCGGTTTCAGGTTTATTACGGAATTGATCTATCTCCGGCGCGATCTTGCAGATTTGCCTGCGTTACAGCAGGGCCCTCAACTGCATTGGCGAAATGCAAATGAGTTCAGCGAAGCTGAACTTGCGGAGGTGATTTTGTCAACCTATGAAGGGTCGCTTGATTGTCCGGCGCTTCTGGATATTCGCGACATCAAAGATGTTATAGCCTCTCACAAATCAACCGGAACCTATCGTCCAAAATCATGGTGGATAGTCGATATCGAAGACGAACCAGTTGGTTGTATTTTAGTTAATGACCTGCCGCACATACTTTCCGCAAAGGTAGTCTACCTGGGCGTGGTCGCGAAGCATCGCGGTAAGAATTTGGGAAGCATAATGTTACGAAGGGCTATGCACGATGCTGCTGCAAGGTCTCTTGCGACTATTTCCCTTGAGGCCGACGGGGAAAATGTATATGCACTAAGGCTGTATAAGGGTGAAAATTTCCACGAAACAAAGCGCAGAAATGTTTTTATTTTCACTTGAAATTCCTGAAAAGGCCTCAAAAGTTAATTGTTTGTTGAAAAAGTGTGGAGGAATCTTTTTTTTTAGCGTCAACCCTTATTGCTGTAAGAGGTTAATTCGTGTGGATAATTAATTCGGCTGTTTGTCGTTGACCAAACGCTTAAGCGCAATTACATTCTCTTTAGCTCGTAATGAGCTTTGTTGTTTTTTGTTGTTAAAGGTGCTTTTATTGGTGGGGTCATTTCAAGGCACCTTGGCGGGCATGAAGGACATTTCCCGCCAAAGATGGAGAAGTCGTCTGTGTCTTTTTTCGAAGGATCGAGCATGGTAACAACCACGGAATCCGTGCGCGCAGAGAAAAGCGTAAACAAAATAAGACAATCTGGCAGTGAGGCCAAAGAAAGGCTTATTCTTGCATCGTTGCAGGAAAGGATCGGCCCGCAGAAGTTTAACGCCTGGTTCAAACATGGAATCAGGATCGAGCTTGAAAACGGGTTCGTAAAGGTCGCGGTACCAAACAGTTTCGTTGCCAACTGGATTGAGTCGCACTATCAGTCTGATATCATCATTGCAGCCAACGAGCATTCAGGCCACTCCAAAAATGCTGTGGTTGTGGTAGACCCTTCGCTGTCCGGGGAAATCCTCAAGCGGCAGTTGGACTGTCAGGCTGATATTGTCACAAAAACCACGCAAGGCCGGATCCGCCCATTACATGTCGCCAATCATTTGCCTTTGCGACACAAACTTAAAGATTTTGTCGTCGGTGACAGCAACAAGCTTGCTTATTCAGCTGCGACGGCCATTGCAGGCGGCGGACAAACTCCTTTTTCCCCGCTTTTCATTCACGGATCGTGCGGTGTCGGGAAAACACACCTGCTTCAGGGAATCTGCAATACCGCTTCCAAGGTGAGAAAAGAAGGCAGGCCGTTGGCTTGGAAGTATGTAACGGGCGAGCAGTTTACAAATGAATTCATTCTTTCGCTTCGGCAGAAGAAACTGCCCGAATTTCGCGAGCGATATCGAAAGCTTGATCTTCTGGCAATTGACGACGTTCATTTCCTTGCTGCAAAACGGGCAACGCAGGATGAATTCCTCCATACATTCAACGCTATTGATTCTGCTGGAAAGCAGATAATTCTTGCATCGGACAACCATCCGCGACTGGTGGGAGACCTTAACACGCAGCTTGCCAGCCGGTTTGTCGCCGGGATGGTGGTCAAGGTGGAACAGCCCGACAGGACAACGCGGCTGGAAATACTCCAACGTCGAGCAAAGATAATGAAGCTCAAAGCACCGCAAGAGGTGCTTGAGTATGTCGCGATGCATGTTCACGGTTCGGTAAGAGAACTGGAAGGGTCGCTTGTGAAGCTTGCAGCCCTTTCTGTTTTGTCAAAAGGCAAGGTGTCCATCGAACTTGCCACCGAAGCACTGGCCGACCATCTTGCCAGAACGGATAGCGCTATTACACTCGGCGATATTGAAAGTGGGGTCGCAACCTATTTTGGTATCACACCAGCTGACATTCATTCCAGCAGACGGACCAAGACGGTCTCGGCTGCCAGGATGATTTCGATGTTCCTCGCTCGCAGGCATACAACAATGAGTTATCCGGAAATCGGACGGTTCATGGGAAAGAATCACTCTTCTGTCGTCTTGGCCGTGCAGAGGATGGAAGCCCTGTTGGCCAAGAACGAAGAGATTTCATGGATGACGCCCATGGGAGTTAAGGCCATGCCTGCAAAAAAGCTGAATAAGCTTCTGAGCGAGCAATTTAGTTGAGTCTTGCAAAAGGGAGGTTGTGAGGGCTGAAAGCTGAGGCTATTTGCTGAGAGCTTTTAGACGTGCCGGATGGCGCCGGCACTGAAACTATTCATGGACGGGCGTCCGGACAAGGATGTCCGGGCGCCGTAATTTTCTTCCTGCCCAAGTTCCAATAATCCTTTATTCACCAAAATTTTTACTCTTTATTTTTTTATCAAGTTCCTGCCAATTAATGAGTGAGCTGAAGTTTCGGGCCTGATTAGTTTCTCAGATTGCGACTATTACCAAATCTAATTTCTCTTTCGGAAATTTAACCTTAAATTAATAGGTTCACGTTTTGTTTTTCACTT
>CAYNZP010000009.1:0-97027 GCA_964401835.1 uncultured Planctomycetaceae bacterium | reverse complement strand
AAGGCCCTCCGCCACGGCATGGCCGCTGGACACGGCCTTCATGAAACGCCACTGTGCTTAATAGGTTCACGTTTTGTTTTTCACTTGTCAGTTGGGTTTTGGCTCTTAGCCGGTTTCCCTCGAGCTGGCGCGGGTCTTTCTGGCAGGTCACTTTTTATTCTTTCGGGGGAAAGGGAAAAGGACAATGAATTTACAGCAGCCGAACTCTAATGAGGTCACGCAGACCTTCAACCGTTCTCGAGATGTTGCGCCTGTTTCCGGTATATGTACGCGTTGCATAGACGGATGTCGGGGCAATTGTGAGATTTTCAAATCCTCATTTCGCGGTAGAGAAGTTTTGTATCCGGGACCATTCGGAACACTGACTGCCGGCGGTGACAAGAATTATCCAATCGACTACTCCCACGTAAATATCCAGGGTTACGCTATGGGTGCAAAGGGGTTGCCCAAAGGCCAGGATGGTAATCCGGATAACACTCTGTTTCCGTTGGTAGATACCGAGACCAGCTACGGCACAAAGTCGAAGGTCAAAATGCGCGTGCCTGTCTTTACCGGAGCACTCGGCTCGACTGATATTGCCAAGAACAACTGGGATCACTTCGCAGCGGGTGCAGGTGTAACGGGTATTTCGCTTGTTTGCGGCGAAAACGTATGTGGTATCGACCCTGCCCTCGAACTCAATGGCGACGGCAAGGTAACCAAAGCCCCTGACATGGAGCGACGCGTAGAGGTATTCAAGCGATGGAATGAAGGTTATGGTGACTTGCTTGTGCAGATGAACGTCGAAGATACTCGCCTTGGCGTGGCTGAGTATGTAATCGAAAAGCTTGGCGTTGAGTGCGTAGAGCTTAAATGGGGACAGGGTGCCAAGTGCATCGGTGGCGAGATTCAGGTTAATAGCCTGGATCGAGCCCTGGAACTCCAGAAACGCGGTTATCTGGTAACTCCAGACCCGTCTTCCGAAGACAACCAGGCATCTTTCCACGACCACGCACTGAGGCATTTCGAGCGTCACTCCAGACTTGGCTTTGTCGACGAAGAAGGATTCATGAAAGAAGTCGAGCGTCTGAGAAAGCTCGGAGCAAAACGCGTAACCCTGAAGACCGGTGCATATCCAATGCGTGAATTGGCAATGGCTATCAAGTGGGCTAGCGATGCCAAGCTTGACTTGCTGACAATTGACGGTGCGCCGGGTGGCACAGGTATGAGTCCGTGGCGTATGATGGAAGAGTGGGGCGTGCCGACATTTTACCTCCAGGCCATGACGCAGGAGATCTGCGACATGCTCGCAGCCAAGGGCAAATTCGTGCCGGATATCGCTATCGCGGGCGGATTCTCGACAGAGGATCATATTTTCAAGGTTCTGGCCATGGGTGCTCCCTACGCCAAGGCCGTCTGCATGGGCCGGGCGCTGATGATACCGGGTATGGTTGGAAAAAATATTGGTTTCTGGTTGCGTGAAGGGCAGAATGCTCTTCCCAAGACAGTGTCCGAATTTGGCGCTACCAAGGAAGAAATATTTGTTGGTTACGAAACTTTGGTCAAGAAGTATGGCAAAGACGCCGTCGACGAAATGCCTTTGGGTGCGGTTGCGATGTTCTGCTTCTGCGACAAGCTCAAAACAGGTCTTCAGCAGCTTATGGCCGGCAGCCGAAACTTCCAGGTCGACACCATCAGCCGAAGCGACCTGATGGCCCTTACCGAAGAGGCAGCCAAGATTTCCGGCATTCCTTACGTGATGGATGCCTATCGCGAAGACGCGATGAAAATCCTGGATTCCTAAGAAACCTAAGTTTGTAAGTGAAAGTGCGGTGACCTTACAGGGTGGCCGCACTTTTTATTTTGCAAACAACTCAACAAACCATGCCGGAGGGCGGATTGGTTTGCCCGCCTTGTCTGCTATGGCGTGAACAGTATAGCCGTTGGCGACGGATGAACCGCTTTGGTATTGAGATATCTCTATCTCGAATCGGATGCGGGCTTTGCCTGCCATCTGGGCGGTGGTGGTTATCTTCAGCAGGTCGTCGTATTTTGCCCGGCCGAGGTATTTCACATTGGCTCCTACTAATGGCAGAAATACACCGCGGGTTTCCATTTCGGTATATGGCAGGCCAAGTTGTCGCATAAGGTCAGTTCTGCCGCACTCGAACCATTCCAGTGCTCTGGAGTTGTAGAAAGTCCCCATCTGGTCGGTTTCACTGTAACGGACGCGAAGTTCGGTTATGCTTTTTGTTGTGCTCATGACCAACCCAGCCTATTTTTCTTTGGAAGAGTCTTCGACATTATTCGGACCGACATGTGCGGTCGCTGCCAGCTTGAGGGCGGTCTCTACTGGCATGTCTATTTCCTTGAGATTCTCAGGCGAAACATAAACTACCGGCCCGCCAATCATGTAAGCAAGGGGCATGTATACTGCCACCTTTTTCTTGCCGTCTTCGCTGCAGCCTTGCGGGTTTTCATTTGTCATGATTCCAAGGACGGAATAATCCGTTCCCGGCGGCTGATATTCCACAACCTTGCCCATCTTTTTTGGTTCGCCTCCGAAAAGCTGAAGCAGATCGCGAACGGATTCGTAAATTGTCTTTATGCCGGGTAGGCGGGATATGATTTTTTCGGTCAAATCCAGCAGCTTTTGAAAAAGCCAGAAGTGCGTCAAGAGCCCGATGGTATAGAACACTGCTATTACGACCAAGAGGCCGACTAATGGCATGTACCACGCATCGGGCCAATTTTCCGCCAGCAGGCTTACGCCAAGGCTGTCGATCCAACCGATGATGGCGGTGATAAGCCAGAGAGTTATCGCGAACGGTACGACTACCATAATTCCGGCCAGCAGGATTTGAAGATGTTTGCTCATTCAAGCTCTCCTTAGCAAGGTCATATCAGCTGTTTCTTGCTAAAAAGGTTACATGAATGGGCCACAGAATAAAATGCAAAACTGGCGCAGAAGAGATTAGCCCAGTTCGAAGATCGACTGAGTCTTGATTATAGTTAGCTCTTCCGGGAATGCATGGAAGGTGAATACATGCAGCTCGTTCGGCTTGGCCTGATAATCTATGTATGTGAAGGGGGTAAGCTGATTGGCCATCCACATCGGAAACGGCACGAACAGCCCGCGTTTTGCTCCCTGCTTGGCAAGGTCGTGGTGGGTCTTGGAATAGACCCCAGGACTCATGTTCTCTACCTGGAAGTTCATCATGTAGTTGATGCCTTCAGATCGCTTGCACTCGTGGTCCCGCTCGCCACGGAAGGGAAGTTCCAGAAGTTGGCCGCGCTGCGGAAGTTCCGCCTCGGCTTCGGCGGTAACTTCTACCAGGGAGAATTTGTCGCGGTAAAAGCCAATAACGTGGCTGCAGCCGGTCACCCATATCTGGGCCTCGTAGCCGTTTTTGATAATGTGGTGGTCGTGGTATATGTCAAACAACTCCGGGTGCAATGGCCTGTCGTACAGGAAAAACCGGAGTGCTGAAAGTCTTTGTTTTTCGCCAATACTCATCTAAACAATCTCCTCACTCCATTATAACTCACTTGGGTAAACCGACAAGATGGGTAATGCCTTGCAGTGAAGAAAGTTTTAAGATTATTCCCAAAATGACAAAAAACTCAGAACTTCTCGCGTGCTGGATGGGTTTTGTACCAGTGTTTGCGGTAGGCTACGATAGAGCGATAAGTTACAAAATAAACGATAGTTCCTAAAATCACCCCGGCAATTATGCTTCCCAACCAGAGTGGTTCAAAGACCTTCCATGTCTCGGCCCACCATGATTGGATTTTTTCTATCCAGTTGCCGCTCCAGTTTATTGCCTCGATAAAATCAGCATTTGGATATTTCCCGCCGAGAATCGACTTTCCGAGCAAATAGTTGGGGTAATATATAAAAAACATCGTAAAAGGATTAGATACCCAGACAAATGGCAAGCCGGCGAGTTTATTTGCCCCCAACAGCCAGGAAAGCAGTAGCGTAAGGGCCATCTGGAAACCAACCGTCGGGGTCCATGCTATAAAAATTCCGGTTGCTATCCCCAGAGCAATTCTATGCGGTGTATCATCAACGTGCAGGACACGATAGATGAAAAATCTCCTCGCTCGAGTTAAAACAAAACGTACTGGCATCAACTCACCCGTGTTTCAAACATTTTCTTTGCCGCCGAAATAACCTCCGACGGGTCGATAAATTCCATACAGCTTATATGTCTACACCGGCGTTTCAGGCAGCCTTGGCAGGGGACATCTGCTATTATCGCCTTACCTTTGCGGTAAGGGCCCGTTAGCTCGACTCGTGTCGGTCCAATCAGCGTTACGCAATCTACGCCGACAGCCGGGGCGATAAACTTTGCCGCTGAGTCGCAGCAAATTACTCCACCTGAAGCTGCGATTATTCCAGCCATCTGTTGAACGTCGGTCTGCCCTGCAAGGTTTACTACCCCGGGGGCCGACCCTTGGGCAATTGATTCGCATAGTTGGGCATCTTCCGGAGAGCCAAGGATTGCGATTTTGCATAGATTGGATAGATCGTTGACGACTTTTTTCCAGTGACGCCGGGGATAAAGTTTGGTTTTCCAGCGAGTCGGCGGAACGCAGGCGATAAATTCGCCTGTCTGAACATTATTTTCTCTGCAAAATTCTTTGCTGAATGCGCTGCCTCTTTCTGTTATCTGGAGCGTCATGTCTTCAGGCTGGGCGTCGATACCCAGGCTGCGAGCTAGCCCGATATTCCTATCTACGGTATGTTGCTTGGTTGGCTGGAACTTGTGCGTGTAAAAAATGGATGAAGCTTCACGGGCATCGGCGAAACCTGCCTTGACTGCCGAGTGCGTCGCACGTGTGAGCAGGCCGCTTCTCAGCAGGCCCTGGAGGTCTAAAACCAAGTCGAAGTTACCCCCCCTGAGTGTGCGAAGTAATCCTTTCAGCTTTGCTGCTGATCGAAGCGACCGCCATGCTTTTCCGAGCAAGGGTCTTTCGAAAGCTATTGTTTCATCAAGGTCGCTATCACACTGGATAAGCGGCATGCAGCTGTTACTTATCAGCCAGGATATGCGGGCACCGGGAAATGTCCGCTTTAGCCCGCGAAGGACAGGCATTGCTGTTACGATGTCGCCGAGGGCGCTTGGCTTAATTATCAGCACTCTCTGTGGAGTCGGGATTTCGCTAACAGCAGCGATCATGCAGAAGGCCTCCTGGCTTCTTCCTGACGTTTTCTGCGAGATTTAATTTGATTACGAAGTTTCTTTGCCGACCATCTTTCCAGTACTCGCCAGTAAGGTTTGAAGTTTATTTTTCCGCTGGCGGGGCGGCGGAGGTAGCCCAGTAGCATCCTCAACTGCCCGGCATGGTTGACGAGGGGACATTGAAGCAGTGAGACGTTGAGTCGCATCAAGCCCTGGAATTTTCTGCGGGTCGTCAGGTGGCGCCTCCGGCTTACACCGTCGAGGTCCACCAATACGATCTCGGGTTGCATTCCAAGCGACCAATGGACCAGTAAATTAGAGGCCTTAAGGTCACGGTGGGCAAAATTATTGTCGTGCAACTTTTGAACCAACCGTCCGAGTTGCCAGAGAACTTCCTGTGCCAGCTGCCGCTGCTCGGAATCCGAAAGATGCTTGTCCCCCCTTGGAGGGCGAGATAGCCATTTATGCAAAAACTGATTGAGGTGGGGAGACTGACTCGCTTCTGTAATCAGTATATTATCGGTGAGAAAAGGCCCGACTCGTTTTTCGAGTGCTACTAATGGCAAAACAGTGGCTATGCGTCTTACCAGGAGGGCATGGCCCAAAAAGAACGCCTTGGTCGCCCTTGCCCAGCGGAAGCAATCCAGGACAGCTTTCCATGTTTTTTTACGTCTGGAGCGTTTGATAAAAACATCTACCCTGTTTTGGCCGACCTGTATTTGCCTTTTGACAACCAGGCTCGAACGCGAGTCTTTGACTACCTCGATATCCGGGCCAAGGAAAAGTGTCTCGGGATTAGCGAGGAGTTTTTTCCAGTCGTCGAAACCGAATTCCATTTTCCCTGCTTGTGAGCCGCCCAATGCCCGTTTCGAGGCAAGCACGACATGGCCTTTCCACCCGCGCGATAACTTGATGGGTGAAAAATAGCGGTTGGCCCCCATGGTCCTATTGTCGCGTTTGGCGTAGAGTTTTCGCGTGTGTCGCTGAGCAAAGTGTTCCACGAGAATCGCCCAGCCGCGAAGGGTTCCCCTGGCATTGCTGGAGAGAATATAGTTTTTCAGGAAACGCACCCGCTCACTGCGTGAGGTGAAGTTGAATCGGTCATGGAATAACTGAGCGAGGTTTGCAGCCTTGGCCCTGCGGGAAAGATGTCCGCGTTTGCTCGCGCGGTGCAGATCCATTAGGACCAACTCTGGCTTTCCCCCATTGGCCCTTACCATCAGATTTCCTGTATGAAGGTCGTCATGAATTACTCCGACTGAATGCATACTGCCGATCATTTGTGCAAACTGGAATGTAATCTGACGTATTTTTTCTCTGCCTTCAGGGCCGCGGGCAAGTTGCTTTTGATGCCAGAGGTCAGCAGCCTCGGCGGGTTTGACTGCCCGCGTTGCCAGCCATTCGATTCCGCTGGAGCACATCGAGGCAAGCGGCGAAGCAGTTTTAATACCATGGCCGCTGAGAAATTGCATGAAGTGCATCTCTCTTTTGGCGTCCGAAATACCAATACTTCTCAGGAGCCGGTAAAACAGAGACTGCCTGTGGAAATATTTCAGGTAAACCTCTTCGCCATCAATCAGGCCGCGATAGACGGTGCGAGACGCGTTCTGCTTTACCTTACTCCAGCCATTCGACTTTTCCGGTTGGTTGAACTGCTGTGCTCGATTGGAGATCAACTTCGCAGCAGCAGCATCAGCAAAGTTTATCTTCGCATGGCTTGGATTATTTTTTTTGTCTATTATTTCGGAGATGTCCATAGCATCCCGTACGGTTTCTTTATCTCAGGTTAATGGAAAATATTTTTATAAGAGGGTCATTATAGCTGGAAGCTATCGAGGGTATCAAGCTACCCTTGTTGGACTAATTTCGGAGTAAATTTTTTCAATCTGCCGTTTCGCTACTGCCGGGTCGAAAAGTTCCCCGGCTCGCTGGCGGGCCGATTGGCCGAATTTGCGTGCCAAGGGGGCATCTTCTGCCAATTTTAATACGGCCGCAGAGACCGCTCTGGGGTCGCTGGGTGGCGTAAGAAGCCCGGCCTGATCGGTAAGAATTTCCGCGATATCAGGCGTGTTGGCAGCTACTATCGGCAACCCCGCAGCCATGGCCTGGGCAAGGTTTTCTATGCCGCAATCCTGTTCATGACACAGTGCAGCTATGTCAGTAGCGGCCAATATGTCTGCCCGGGAGAATTTGTCTTCGGTGAAAAAAACTTCATCGTCAAACCCTGTCGTATGAGCGAAGAACCGGACATGCGACTCATTCGGCCCGGAGCCCGGAAAACATAACCTGATATTGGGAATTATCTGGCGGACAATTGCGTGGGCCCAGGAGACATACTTGTGCCCAGCGTAGCGGACCATTGGCGATGGCGCGGTTATCAGAACATCTCCATCATCAAGTCCAAGAGATTTGCGAGTAGTTTTGCGGCGTCTGTCAAAATCAGCAATAGGCTCTGCGCTCGGAGAAAGTAGGTGAATGGCCCGTGCCTCTGCACCAGCTTCGATGAGTTTTTCTACAGCGGACTGTGTCGCAACGGAAACCGTCAATTCATTATCTCCAATCGTCGAAATTAGCTTGGAGATTTCGGCGTTACTGCCTAAATACGCAAGGGAGAGAACTACTTTTGCGTCGCATTCTTTTGCAGAGATAATGGCTGGCGTTAGCGAACTTGCTGACCAGACATGGACAATGTCCACATTTTGACCGCTAAGTATCTTGCTTATCTTTAATCCACTAAGGGCGGAAATACCAAGCAGGCGGTGAATCCTGACGAATCTCTTTTCAGACACGGCAAGGTCAGGCGACGGCCCGATGGACAAAATAGTGTCTTTATCTCCAGCCAAAACCGAAAGCTGGTTCAGCATGTCAGCCGGTGTCTCTTTGTCGATTATGTGCAGAACTTTTGGCATGGCTGGAATGATAAACGTAGTGGCCAAAATGAGCAAGAGTGTAAAGTTACACACAATCTTTTGAAGGGCGAAACAAAATCAGTTATGTTTCCAATATTCTAAAGGCTGAAAGGAATTAAAATGAGCAAATTGACACGGACAGCTCTTGCCATTGAAGCGGATTTATTAAAGCGGTTTGATTCCTGGTCGGACAGGCATAATTACGCGAATCGAAGCGAGGCCGTTCGCGATCTTATCCGAAATGCCCTCGTTGAAGACCAATGGGCCGATCCAGACGCAGAAGTAGTGGCGTCTCTGAGCATAATATTCGATCATGAGGCAAGGAGACTTTCGCAGGAGCTGACACACCTACAACACGGTCATCACGATGCCGTAATCTGCAGTCAGCACGTTCATCTTGACCAGCACATGTGCATGGAGACGATTTTGCTACAGGGCAAGGCGGGCCAGCTACGAAAGATGGCGGATTCCATTTCATCCACAAAGGGAGTCATTTCCGGCAAGTTGTCGCTACTGGCCACAAGCCTCTAGGTATCCCGCAAGCGTTCGATTTTATACACAGCCGGCCAGAGTCCGGTTATGTCCTCCCGCTTGTAAGTCTGAGCTGGATATTTGTTATTAAGCGGCTGAAGTCGAATTTGGTCATCACTGTCCAGGTAGAACCGTTTGAAGGTCGTTCCGTCAGAGGCAAACCGTACGAAGCAGTCGTCTGTATTTCGTGGTTCGGTGTTGGGCGAGAATACGACGATATCTCCTTCACGATAGTTCGGCTCCATGGAATCCCCGACGACGCGGGCAGCGAATGCCTGGTTGTCGTGAAGGTCCGGGCATCTGACATATTCGTCAGCCACGCTTGGCGGATAGTCCAGGTCAGTAAAAATTTGTGGGTAACCGGCAGAGACCCTGTTGATTACCGGGACAATCGAGCCGGGAGAAAGCTTTTGTATTTCTTTCTTTTCCTGAAGCTCAGACGCGATGGAGTCAAGGTCTATTCCGCCGTTTTCTTTTTTTGGCGCTTTGGCAAAAAGTTCCTTTAGAACGCCGCGAAGTTTTTGTACCTGGGCTTCGAGGGATTCGTGCGATTCCCTTACATCCAGCGGTGTCCGGGCAAGGTGAGCTATATGCAACAACTCGCCTTGGCCAAAACCAAGAATGGATTCAAGTGAAGAAAGGATACCGTCGGTGGGGGGGTTCTTGGCCCGGCCTGTTTCGATATTGGAAAGATACGGTTTGGAAATCCCCGCCTGATCGGCTACCTGGTCCTGTGTCAGGCTGAGCTTTTCCCTTTTCGTACGGATTATTTCCCCAAGACTCATGTTATTTCTCCCGCCCGTTCGAGTGATTTAAAGACGCGGATCATTTTATTCATTCCTAAGTCCTTTACAAAACTAATTATAGGAAAATATTATAAAAAAGGTAAATTTACTGAAATATATCTTGAAATAATATATTAACTAACTAACATATTATACCAATAGTAGCCTATCTTGAAAAGGGGCTGGGAAGATTTTTTTGGGGAGCTCTTCGGAGCGAAGCATTATGGGAGTTGAGTCATGCCATATTCCTTAAGGGAAAGTATTTGTCGTGCACGGAAGATTCCGAGAAGTGATGCTGTTTTGATGGGCCGGGCTGAGCTATGCAGTCCGGAGGATAGAGACTTAATCGACGCGATATTGATAAGGGGCCAATCCACGCAATCGGCTGCGAGGATGATGAAAACGACACCTCGCGTCGTACGAAGAAGGGTTCACCGTCTAAGCGGGCACCTTACCAGTAGAAAATTTCTCAATGCGGCAAGGGCGATTCCGTATTTGCCGAAGGAAGATGCCGGCTTGGCAAGGATGGCCTTTTGTGAATGTCTATCACAACGCAAGCTGGCAAAAAAGTTGGGCATAAGCTGTCACGCTGTTCGACGAAAACTGGACATGCTATCGGCACGGATAGAAACAATTCGATATCTTTCCAAAGCGCGAAAGCTCAGGGAAGTAGAGCAAAATGAATTTTGAAGAGTTTTCGTTCCTTTTGTTTTTCAGGGGGATACATGTCAGCAAGAGCTTTTTTCAGTTCGGCAAGGGTGGCGAAGCCATCATCCTTTGCGTCGCGTTCGGTTAGCGAATCGTAGCTGAGGCAGACTACATCGACGATTTTCACGCGCCCGAGTCCGACGATGGTATGGATACTTCCGGGTTTGACCCGCTGATATCGCCAGAAACGCAGAGTCGTAGTTTTTCGGCCTTGCTTGATGGCATCAAAAAATATTTTCTTCATCAGGAGCATAATTGTGCCAGAGAATTTGCCAAAAAAATCCCAAAGGAATTCGCAAAAAAAGTTGCAAAAAAATACCGAAAAGGATTCTAACGCGAAATGGTCGTTTTGTGTCAATGCAGAAATAAAAAGACCCGCACCTTCCAATAGTGAAACTCGCCGATTGGGCCAACTGTTTGGCCTTTCCGAAGGGTGCAGTGAAATTCTTTATGAAAACCTTGAATTTGAAATTTCTCCCAGGGAGATTGTCGCGGTTGTTGGGCCGTCAGGTGCCGGTAAGAGTGTGCTATTACGCCAGATACGCAAAAGTGTGCGCGGTGCTATCTGCCTGGATGTGCAAAAATTGAGCAGTTCGAGGAAGCCCGCTGTCAGCGTTATGCAGGGGGGCTCACTTGATGAAAGGCTCGAAGTGTTATCCAGATGCGGCCTGGCTGAAGCTGCGACGTTGATTACACCTGCAAGGAGGCTTTCTGGTGGCCAGCTCTATCGCCTTGGGCTGGCGAGGGCAATTTATGAAGCGAAAAGATCCGGAAGAGAGCGGCTTGTCATTGCGGATGAGTTCGCGGCAATCCTTGATACCGAGACGGCCCTTGTCCTATGCAGGCAGCTGAGAAAGATCGCCAGAGATTTCGATATCGCTTTGGTGTTGGCTATGCCTCGCGGCGAGTTGGTCAGGGCACTCAAACCTGACAAGACTATCATAAGGCCCCTAGGCAAGCCGGCTGTGTTAGTAAAAGGGAGTCCCGGGGGTATCGCATCCATTAATCCCAACCGGTGGAAAATTTCGCGGGGTACCATACAAGATTACCGCTCACTTGAAAATTTTCACTATGTCGCTGGCCCGCCTGCGACTCATAAGCTGGTCTATGTGATTCGCCGGCCAAAATCGGTTATCGCCAAAGGCGGACCGGACATTGCAGCTGCGCTGGTGATTTCTCCACCATTGATAAATTGCCGCGCGAGAAACATGGCTTTGACGGGAAGATACACTCAGCCCGACCGCCGTGAGGCTATGGGCTATCTGAACGACGAAATCGAAGCTATCTCTCGCGTCGTAGTGCATCCAATATATCGCGGCTGCGGGCTGGCCGTGAGACTTGTCAAACACGCGCTGTCGAGCGCTCAAACTCCGATGGTCGAGGCGTTGGCGGCAATGGGCGGGGTGCATCCATTTTTTGAAAAAGGCGGGTTGGTTTGTCACGGCCGGTTCAAAGGCCAAAGGGGCTATTACTTCTATTACCTTGCAAAGCTGCTCGAGTGGGGCAAAAACACGTAACAATTCAAACTTCGGGAGAAAACCATGTCGGATTTTATCAGGGAGCAAAAGCCGTTGGGGATAATGAAACTTCGCAAACTTCACGAGATGCAGGCAGAGGTCAAACGTGGAAAGGTTGAGATTCAGCCGCCGCAAAATATCGATGAGCTGAAAGTTTTTCTGCGGCACTGGCTGGGAATTGAAATCCCCGACAAGAGAATTTGCCCGCACCATTTCAGCCCAATGGATTATCTCTGCGCAAGCTTCTTCGGCCAGCAGGATCTGTTGGTCTGGGCGAATCGTGGCGGTGGAAAGACGATGCTGGCGGCTGTGGCGACGATACTCGATGCGGTTTTCCGGTATCCTTCACAGATTAGGGTTTTAGGAGGGAGTTTCGATCAGTCCGACCGGCTGGCTGATTACATTCGTGACATCCTTGAGACTCAGCCGTTGCTGTTGGACGAGCCGCCCACGCGACAGAGGGTGCGGCTTGTTGGCGGTTCCGAGATTCGCATGCTTGCACAATCCCAACGCGCGGTTCGCGGCCAGCACGTCCAGAAGATTCGCTGTGATGAGGTGGACTTATTCGATGCGGAAGTCTGGCGGGCTGTGCAATTCGCAACTCAGTCCCAACGGCTGGCCCGTGGTTCGATAGAGGTGCTCTCGACGCTCCATCGTAGCGGCGGGCTTATGCAGAAGCTTGTCGATGAGTCGCGAACAGGCAGCGAAAGTTCAGCGGAGGGGTATAAACTCATAAGCTGGTGTCTTTGGGAAGTAATCGAGCGATGCGACGAATCTCGCCGCTGCGAGGATTGTCTGCTGGCCGATGATTGTCGCGGAATTGCACGCGAGGGGGCCGGCTTTTTCAAAATCGACGACGCGATAGCGATTAAGGCCCGCTCCAGCCGCGCCGCATGGGAGGCGGAAATGCTCTGCAAAGGTCCGCAGCGGGAATGGCTGGTCTTCAGCGAGTTCGATCCTGTCGGACATGTCAGCGAGGTCGAATATTGCAGCGATTGGCCGCTGTATCGTGCGATGGACTTTGGCTATCGAAGCCCGCTGGTTTGTCTGTGGATACAGGTTACGCCCGCAGGGCGAGTACATGTGATTGACGAATATTCGCAGACGCAGCTGCCGCTGATCCAGCACGCAGCCAATATAAAGCAGCGCGACCCTGGCGCGGTTGTTATGTCATATGTCGACCCGGCCGGGAGGCAGAAAGAGTCAACCAGCGGTGCGGCTTGTACGGAACTTCTCGCAGCCCAGGGCATTCCATGTGCATGGCGCACCAGCACTATATCCGAGGGACTGGAACTGATACGCGCAGCTCTGGCCCCGGCAGCGGGCCAATCAACGCTGAACATTCATCCGCGTTGCGCAGAGCTTGTCGAGGCGTTCAACAGCTATCACTATCCTCCGCCGGGCACTGCCGCGGCATCGACTGCTCCGGACAAGCCCGTAAAGGACGGCCCGGACCATTACATCGACGCCCTGAGATATTTCTTTGTAAATCGGATGAGACCTAAGATTGCCATTGAGCGTTCAAGGTACTAGACTACTGCTCATGGCTAAAAAAGTTTTTCTTAACGGTTCGATAATTCCGGCTGACGAGGCGAAGATAAGTGTTTCGGACGTGGGTTTTTTGCATGGGGCGTCCAGTTTCACGACAATGCTTGCCCACAACGGCAAGGTCTTTCGCCTGGACCGTCATCTCAGGCGCCTGCTGGATACAGTTGATATGCTGATGCTCAAGACAGACGCCACGGCCGAGTCGCTAACCGAAGCGACCTACGAAGTCCTCAAAGCCAACTCGCTTAAAGAATCTCGGGTCCGTATCACACTCACGCCCGGCAGCATTCAAGGCGATAAGCCGACAACTTTAATAACAGCTGAGCCGCTTGGCGAATATCCCAGCCAGTGGTACGAAGAAGGAATAACTGTAATCGTATCTTCTTTCACGCAACCGCTTGGCGATATCACCGCTGGCTTTAAGACCGGCTGTTATATGCCGCGAGTCCTTGCCCGTCAGGAAGCCGCCAACAAAGGCGCCGAAGAGGCGCTTTGGTACACAGCCGACAAACGCCTGAGTGAAGCGTGTTTCTGCAATGTTTTCCTGGTGCTCGATGGAAATGTCTACACGCCGCCGCTCGATACGCCGGTACTTGGCGGGATAGTAAGAGAGGCGGTTATTGAATTGTGTCAGAAGCTGGGTATAGAATGCTTCAGGGATAAGCCTCTCACTGTTAAGGAAATGCTCGCGGCTGAGGAAGTGTTCATTACTTCTTCGTGCAGCGGGATTCGACCTGTAGCCAGGATCGAGCGACATGGTGTCGGGGACGAAAAGCCAGGCAACGTCACAAAACAATTGATGCAGGCATACCGGGAATTGCTGGATAGCGAGTGTCCGGCATAACAGGAGCAGCGGCTATGAAATTGAACCAGATAATAAATGTACTTGAGCAAATCGCACCGCCGAAGCTGGCTGCAGATTGGGATAACGTCGGTCTGCTTATCGGAGACGCCAAAGCCCAAGTCAAAAAGATAATGCTCTGCATAGACCTGACGCAGGAGGTGCTCGCAGAAGCGATCAAGGCCAAAGCTGATATGGTGCTGGCCTACCATCCAACTATCTTCAAGCCTATTTCACGAATCACCGACTCTTGCAATCCGGTTGTCTTGACAGCTGCTCGGAAGCACATAGCGGTTTACTCGCTTCATACGGCACTCGATGCGGCTGTTGGCGGGACGAATGACGTATTGGCCGACGCTCTCGGCATCGTCGAACGTAGGGCGCTCGAACCGATTGTTCGGGAAGATGAGTGCAAGATTGTCGTCTTTACCCCAGCCGGTGAACTGTCCACAGTTGCGGATGCCGCCTTTGCCAGCGGGGCAGGGCGAATCGGCAATTATTCCGATTGTGCGTTTTTCTGTCACGGGGTAGGAACGTTCCGTGGCGGCCCGGCTGCGAAACCGACAATCGGGCAGGTCGGCCATCAGGAATTTGTCGAGGAGATGCGATTGGAAATAATCGCACCGAAAAGCAAGGCATCCACCGTATGTGAAGCGATAAGGCTGGCCCACAGCTATGAAGAGCCGGCCATAGATATCTATCCGCTCGAAAGCCATCCGGCAGATGTAGGCATGGGCCGGGTCGGCAGGCTGCAACGTGCGGTAAGTATGAAGACTCTGGTCTCACGCGTTAAAAAAGCTCTTGGCGTTAAAAACGTATTATTGGCCGAGTCGCCAGCACAGGCCAAGGGCAAAGGTAGAGCTGCGTTAGTAAATATCGCGGCGTGCGGAGCGGGTTCGTGCGGGTCTCTCTGGAAAGCGGCCGTAGTGGCGGGCGCTGGCTTTTACCTGACAGGTGAGATGCGGCACCACGACGCACTGGCCTCGACTGCCAGTGGCTTGACCGTGCTGTGTGCCTGCCATTCAAATACCGAACGCATCGCGCTTGGTAATGTCGCCAAAAACCTTACCAAGCGACTCGACAAGGTCCGTGTTGTGCTGTCAAAAACCGACAGGGACCCGTTCAATATCGTCTAGAGTAACTCATCCAGGTCGAAGAGTCTGCGAATAGCTGCGATATCTGCGCGGGATGCTTCTCCAGTCTGTTTTCGCAGGTTACGCGTTGCGGGGTGCACTATTTTCCTGACCATGCGATGCAGAGTCCGTTTAATTATCTCGGCGTCCTCTTGGCAATCGGGATGAGATGAAAGTTTTTTGAGGGCAGAGGCCAATTCGTCATCTGCGATTTTACGCATTGAGTTATACAGGGCCTCTATCACCGGCCCGACGTCGCGTATGTTGAGCGAACTCATTAATTCATCGACGTGTTCAGTAATTATTTTTCCGGCGGCGGCCTTCTGGTCTTTTCTGGTCTTGACCGTTTTGGCTACGACTTTTTCCAGATCATCGATGTTATAAAGCGAAATGTTTTTTATGTTGCCAACCCGTTCATCGACATCACGCGGAACGGCGATATCTACTATGAGCATCGGCCTGAATTTTCGCGATTCCTGTGCAGTTTTGACCATTCCGTGAGAAATTATCGGCCTTGCCGCTGCGGTCGATGCCAGGACAATGTCAGCTTGTTTGAGATGTTTTGGGACGCTTTTGATGGTAGCGGCCGTTCCGTAACATTCGGCTGCCAGGGTTCGAGCTTTCTGGATGGAGCGGTTTGCAACTATGATTTTTCCCGCACCCAGCTCTATCAAGTGTTTGAGCATCAGTTTGTTCATCTTGCCGGCACCGACGTTGAGCACACATTTGCCCTCGATACTTTTAAAGCAATCGAGAACATGGTCTATCGCAACCGAGGCGACCGATACCTTGCCTTGGCCGATTTTTGTTTCCGTGCGGATATGCTTTGCAACGTGGAAGGCGGTCTGGAAAAGCTCGTTTAATACACTCTTTGCTGTCCAGGCCTGAGCGGCAAGTGCGTAGGCCGCCTTGACCTGGGCGGCGATTTCCGCCTCGCCGGGAACCAGGCTGTCCATTCCGGCGGCAACTTCAAAGAGATGCTCCGCTGCCTGGGCGTCTGATAGCGTGTAAAGCGAGTTTTCGAATTCGGTAGTGGATAATTTTTTTGTTTCACCCAGCCAGTCCCGAAGTTCGCTTTCACGGGGATGGCCGTGGACGAACCTTGAAGTGTAAATTTCCGTGCGGTTGCAGGTGGAGACAATGACGAACTCAGCCTTGGGCCAACTTTGGGCTAAACTTTTCAAGGCTCGCTTTGTCTGAGCCTGATCGAACGCGAGCTTTTCGCGCAGGGCCAGGTCGGCAGTCTTATGATTTATTCCGATGCAAAGTAGTCTCATGTTCAATTCATAATAGCTCAGCTGTCGGTGTCGCTATTCAGGATTTTTCTCAAAATTTTCTCGATTGCCGTTCGACCGCCTTTTTTAAAGGCAGTGAGAGATTCCTCGTCCGCGAGTTTTTTCATTATCTCGTTTCGTTTGCTGCTGTCTTTAACCGTATCTTTAATCTCCTGCCGTATTTCGCCCAGTACATCATTGAACTTGCCAAGCTCCTTCGGCAGGGCCTGTTCTAACTGCTTTCTCAGGCTTGCGGCGAGGGCAGGGCATTTGCCGCCGGTGCCAATGGCAATTGTCATATCTTCATTTTGGTACATGGCTGGCACGTAAAAGTCGCAATCTTCCGGCTGGTCCGCGACGTTTACCAACACGCCAAGAGTGCGGGCGTCAGCTGCGATTTTCCTGTTCAGCTTAGCATTATCGGTACATACAAAGACAAGGAAGGCGCCTTGGAGATATTTTTTTTCATAGCTGTGCTGGATGACTTCACACTGCGACAAATCGACCTGGGAAGGTGCCTGTTCGGTAATGAGTCTGACCTTCGCCCCAGCCCGGAGCAGGGATTGCACTTTTCGCAGGCCGACGTTTCCGCCCCCAACAACCACCGCTACTCGGCCATGGATGTCCAGCATTATTGGATAGGTCTTCATTTCTTGGTAAACGTCTGCTCCGCGGTCCGGGCCAACTCGATTGCTTCTAACATTGCCCTGGCCTTATGAAGTGTCTCCTCGTATTCGCCATCAGGACTCGAATCTGCTACGATGCCGCCGCCGACCTGCAAGTGGGCGGTTTTGCCCTCGCAGACGATAGTACGGATGGCTATGTTCCATTCGCACGACCCGTCAACGCCGATTGTTCCGATGCAGCCCGTGTATACGCCGCGTGCGACCGGCTCAAGCTCGTCAATAATTTCCATCGAACGAATCTTGGGCGCTCCTGTTATAGAACCGCCCGGGAATGTCGCCCGAAGCAACTCGGCCGGGCCTACACCTTGGCGAAGCTGACCTTCGACCGTTCCAACGAGATGAAAAACTGTCGGGTGAGTCTCAAGCCGCCGCGGTTCGGTGACCTTGACCGTGCCGAACCTGCAGACTCTCCCGATATCGTTTCTGAGCAGGTCGATTATCATCGCGAGTTCCGCGTTGTCTTTCGGGCTTGAAAGCAAATCGGCAGCGGCCGCGGCGTCAACCTCGGCGTCTGCGATTCTGGGCCGGGTTCCCTTGATAGGTCGGGTAATTACTTTTTCTCCCCGAACACGCAGGAAAAGTTCCGGAGAACTGGAGACAACCGCACAGTTTTTCCCATGAGAGACGAAACTCATATAGGCGGCGTACCAGGCTGGGTTCCGCTTGCGAAGTGCCTGATGGATTGCCAGCGGCTCAGGAGCTCCGTGCATCGAGAATCTCTGCGAAAGATTTACCTGAAAAATATCCCCAGCGGCGATGTATTCAACGCATCTTGCCACAGCCTGTTTATATTGGGCCGGGGTGAAATGCCTTTGGGTATCATTGACGCTTGGTTGAATGGCGGCATCGGCGTGTTCTGTAGGAACTGGACGAGGATCGCCTTCGTGCTCCTGCTCAGCTGCGACAATTTTTTGTAAACTCTCGATAGCTTGCCCAGCATCCTTGGGCGGATTTTCCAACTCCAGCCAGACTAATTGCCATGTGTGCTCCTTGGCGTCGTAAACCAGCAGTGCATCGTAAAAACCAAGCCGAACATCCGGCAGGGCAGTATCGCGCGGCGCCTTGCTGGGAAGCTTTTCGATATGCCTTCCCAGCTCATATCCGAAATAACCAAACCAACCGGGCATATAAGCGGGTTTTTGCGTGCCGATTTCAGCGTCAACGCAGGCGAAAGCGTCCGACAGTTCGCTCCAGATAGATTCATCGCTGTCTGCAATTATTTCGCCGGAGATATTTTTTAAAACGCCATCGTTGAGGGTAATAACTTCCAGCGGGCTGCAGGTGAGGATGGTATATCTGCCGAACTCGTCATGCAAAGCCGAAGACTCCAGCATGACGGGGTCCTTTTGCTGCGCGAGAAGTTTAAGCATCGCGCCCGGCGTGCAATTCAGATTCAGTCTTTGCGTTCGAATTTTACCTTTGCCAAATCGCATGTTTTTTCAGGTTATTTCTCAGGCAGGTTCAATAGCATTGTACCGAGGTTGTCGGGGCTGTAATAGAATCTCTGTGCGCCCGCCCAGTTAGATGGTTCCAGCCCCTGCTGCGAGAACCTGGCGAAATTAATACCCCAAAATCTTTCCCTGCTAGCTTCTCCAAACGCCGACAACGGCACGCAAAGCTCGATTATCCAGCACGGTCCCTGCCTTCCGATAGCAATCGATGCCGAGCCAGGCCAGACCCGGACCTGGCCCAGCGGGGGGTTGCTTGCTATGCCTCGTTCTGTGAGGACTACGCCGTTTGGCTTTATGACCATATGGTATAGGCCCGAAGCGTCTTTGGCTTTCAGGCCGGGATTAAAAACTATTTCGACCAGGTCTTCGCCACATGCGAGTAATTGATCGTACTGAATAATATTTGTAGGCCTTGCCACAATGCCGGAGAGGTTTGGCTCGTCGCAGCGGAAGGCAAAATACAAATTCTTATCATCGTTGGTGACAAATACCTTGGTCTGCCGCTCAGCCAGGCCGTTGTCTTTTGTTCCCCGTACGCCCAGGAGCTTAAAGTCGGCTGCGGTATTGCCGGGCCGCATGGGCCAATCGTCTAAAATCCCGTCTATTTTCGGCCTGTTTTTTACGATAGATGTCTGAAGCAGCGGGACTTCTACTTTAAATTCTTTTCGTAAGTTATGCTTTGTTGTTACTTCGATGCTGACTGGCATTTTGGCGTTGGAGTTGGACTCGAAGTTTTTGCCGCGAATGAACAATTTTAAAATGCGTTTCCTGCCGGCTGGAAAATCTTCAATAAAGGACTGATCAACGAGAGGTTTCCAGCCATCAGGCATAGAGGTTATCCTGGCTGTAAGTTTTGTGCTGTGGCTGTATTCGTTGAACAAGTCCAGCGAGATAACAGCCAACATTTCCTCCGCCTTGGGGTCTCTTTGCTTGAACCTGGATACATTCGTGCGAATCTGCTCGATGCGAATACTGCGGGTTCGCTCATTGAACTGTTTCCAAATCACTCTTTGGGCTACCAGGCGGCTTTTAGAATTTTCCGACGGGTGCACGGCTGCGAGCACTTCCTCGGCTAAAATCCTTCTAGCCATTTCCCATGCATAGGGGTCCTTCACCCAGCCGTCGAATCGAGCGTCGTGGTAGTTGTCTCCCGCTGCATCGAGCCCGCCATATCTGATCAGTGCGTTTAACAGTGAATCCGCTATTGCTTCTCGCTGACGAAGCTGAAGCAGCCAAAGGTAGTTTGCGTCCTGAAGCCCTCGCCGAAGCCGCTTTAGCCTTACCGACGGCAAGACCATTTGCATCCCTGCAATTTTTCCGGAATAAAATAATGATGCCGCAGAGTTGGCGTCTGTTTGATTTCCACCGTCCCAGCCGAGGACTTCTGCCAGGAAGATGCCATTGCATCGATACTTCATGGCAAACCAGACAATTGCCCGGATGTCCGGGGGCCTTGACAGCGTGGTAATTGACGGCAGATATGGCATCTTGCCCGGTGATATCCAGGTGCCCTCGAAAGGCCATTCCTGCGACGAGCCGATTTTGACTGCAGCGGTGTTGAGCCATTGCCCCTGAAGTACATGAATGTCCGCGGAATTTTTAAAGTTTTTCGGCGGATTCAGGTTCCATATCTTCGCAGCTTCTGCCGGCAGGGTGGTGAGGATTTGGATTTCCGGCGCGGTTTTGCGGATTATTCCTGCAAGACGGCTGTGCCGGGCGTAACCGCTGTTATCTATCTTCCCACGATAAGGCCAGGCGAACAACTGCCTGGTGGGGGATACATCTTTAAGCTGTGAAAAATGTTTAACGCAATCGTCGGTTATTTGTTCCAGGGTTTGAGTGTAACGTTTTGAGTTTATCCCGCCATATGTCCGGGGTTTTGGCCAATCCTCGCTTATTGGCAGCGGCCAGGCCGGCGCACCGATTCGGTCTTCAAAGGCCGTGCCGTCAAGATAGGGGGTAATGATCTGGTCGTAATCTTCCCAACCCAGAACAGGCTTACCCTGTCGGTCACGCTTAAGTATCGGATGGATGTCCTTATCGAACAGATCGAGCCTGTGCCGATGGGCAAGCTTCATCATCTGTCGCAAAAGTATTAATCCTTCGCGAACCTTGGGATTTGTGCGGTCGAGTCGGACGGGAACGAAGGGTTTTGAATCTCGCTGGATGAGTTCCCTGAAAAGCTCTCGGTGTCCAAAGCCGCCAAGGGCGACAATAGGACGGGAATCCGGCAGTACGAAATCGTAAACTTCAGCAGAGATTTTGGCGGAAAAATTCTGACGTCCCAATGCCGCGATGTCAATTTTGCCGGAGTAATCGCCAGCCTTGGCGCTGCGTGGAACGTAAACATCAAACCACAGTGCCAGCCGCTGGTTAGCTGAGACAGTAAAGCTGTTATCTACACCAAGGGCGATGGGCACGAGAACGTCGTAGACTTGAGCTTTTTGCAGGGGTTTGTCTGTAAGTCTCAAATACCACGAGGGGAATTTTTCAATCTCAACGGGAAGCATTTTATAGACGCTGAAATTGTCCGCGGCTATTTTGTCGCCGAAGGCAGTCTTCAAGTCGCTGCAGCGAATTGTCAAGTCTTGCAGGGGCAGTTCGTCTGCGTCTATGACAAGCTGGAAACTGAGAGTCTCGTTGCCAGCCGCAAATAGTTTGATGTTATTGTTTAGAGAATCGTAAACCCCCCAGTCGTCGTTTCGCGGTGCAGAACTGCTCAGTTGGGTCATTTCTCCGACGAACCAGGCGTCAATTTTTTTCGCCTCACAGCCGGCCATGGCTGCTGCCAGAAAAGCGAGTAGGACGGAATATTTAATTAATGATGTCATGGTCTCGTGGCATTTTTCAAAATCTTACATGTAACATCTTTTTTTTGTAGCAACCTAATGGCCACAGGTTTATCTGCGGGAATCTACAATGCATTAATAAATTTACTCAAACCCGATTTATTCCGAAGCTTCCTGCCCCTTGAACTGTGTGTCGTAGAGATGCCTGTATATGTCGCATCTTTCCAGCAACTCTACGTTGGTGCCGCAGTCCACAATTTGCCCGTCATCCATGACCACGATCATTTCAGCTGACATTATCGTCGAGAAGCGGTGCGCTATCATCAGGGTGGTTCTTCCCTTGATGAATTCATCCATTGCCTGATGTATCCGCTGCTCGGAATCGCTGTCGACCTGGCTGGTTGCTTCGTCGAATATAAGGATAGCCGGGTCGCGCAAAATCGCCCGTGCGATGGAAATTCGCTGTTTCTGCCCCCCAGACAACGTCGCTCCATGTTCGCCCACCATGGTTTCGTAACCTTCGGGCATGTCTTTGACGAAATCGTCAACGAAGGCCTTTTTCGCGGCCGCAAGTACATCTTCCTGCTTGGGGCGGCGAAGGCCGTAGGCTATGTTTTCTGCGATGGTGGCGTTGAACAGGACAGTGTCTTGCGTTACCAGGCCAATCTGTCGCCGCAGGGATCGTAGCGAATATTCCGATATGTCGTTGCCGTCAATGAGAATTTTGCCGTTGGTTGCATCGAGCAATCTCGGAACCAGCGAGACGAGCGTCGTTTTGCCACAGCCGTTGGGGCCGACGATGGCGACGGTCTTGTTGGCTTGAATTTTCAGATTGATTTTTTTCAGGGCATCGACCGACGCAGCGGGGTATCGATAAGTGACATCACTGAATTCAATGCTCTGGTTGTGAGTCGACAGCGTCGGTGCGCCGTGGACGACCTTTTCCTTCTCCCTGTCCTGCAGCTCGAATATCCTGCTTGCAGCCGCGTCAGCTCGCTGGAAGCGGGTAACGACCTTGGCGAGTTTGCGGACCGGGTCGAAGATGGCTGCCAGAAGGGCCATCCATGTCATGAACACTTCCTGGTCCATCTCGCCTCTTAGCACCCACGAACCAGCCAGCCCTGCTGCGAGCATCGCTCCGATTATGCCCAAAGCCTCGACCGTCGGTGCGGTGGCTGCATCGATACTGGCGATTTTTTTCTGCTGCTTGTATAGCTGTCGGTTGGCACGGAAGAAACGCTTTCGCTCCGAACCTTCCATTGTATATGCCTTGACTACGCGGATGCCGGCCAGCGTTTCTTCCAGCACAGCCAGCACGCCGGACCAGCCTTCAAGTGCGCGTCGCGAGGCCCGCTTCATTCTCTTTCCGAACTTGCTGATGAGGATATAGGCGGGGGGCCCGGCAACCAGTACGATCAGGGTCAGCTTCCATGACGCATAAAAGGCCAGTACCAACGAAGCGATAGCCTTGCCCGGCTCGGCCATGGTCTTGCCGAAAAGCGTAATCAGGCCGCGGGAAAGTTCGTTCGTATCCTGGACGAAACGGCTGGTCGTGTCGGAGGTTCCTTTTTGGCTGAAGAACGTTACCGGCATTTTTAGCGCGGCACCGTAGTTCGCACAGCGAATGTCCATTATGCTGCGGTAGACGGTTGATTGGACGAGATATTCCTGACAGAAGCGGAAGAAGTCGCGAAGTATCGTGATTACCGCTATGACGATAAGAAGACCTACAAGCATCGGCACTCGGCCGGCGCGATCTACCGGCTCGGGAATCTTCTTGGCGATTTCGCCGAGCAGCCTGGAGCTGAACTCCACATCGCCCAGTTTCAATTCGATATTTCGTGTGGACTGCTCAAACGGATTGTAAACACGCAGGGAAATTTTTCGGCCTGTGTCAGATAGCGCCAATTCGCGAGCCAGCAGTTCCGCACGCATGACCTTATGGGCGATTTCACCATCGTCAATGCCAACGATGTATTCATTCGCTACAATGCCGGCCTCGTGGGCGAACTTGTCTTTTTCTACATCGTTAATTAATAAGACAAACGGTATTTCCACACCGTCTATGGGAACTCCAGCTGGCAGCTTCTGCTGGACGACGGTAGCCCCGAGCCGGTCGCCGGTCATCGAGTTCCACGCCCAGCCGTGCAGGCCTTCCGGTGAGATAAGCACCTTTAGCGCAGGAAGGGCCATTCCCAACCCGCCAGCCCATAGAATGCTGATGCAGATTACGCAGATAATCGCAACAGCCAGGCGGCTGCGGTAGGGTTTTAGGTATTTAGCTGCACGGAAAAAACTTTTAAGGCTTTTCATTTATTACTCTTCAAGAATTTTTAAAGAATCATTCTTTAAATACAGGCAAATATTAGGGGCTAGAACGGCGTAAGTGTCAACGGATAAAAAGGCTTAAAAAGGGTTACAGCTCAAGCGGAGCGGCTGAGCAGCAGGTTATAACTACGTTATCCCAAACGACTTTAGGATTAACATTTCGCCAGAGCAGCTTTTCGTAACTACTTAATTGCTCGATAACTCTGGCCAGCTCAGTGGGGGAAAATCGCCTTGCAAGGCAATTGACGGCATGGCTTTGGTCGGAGTTAATCAACGGCCGATCGGTTTGAGTGGCTATTGTCACAGCGTCACTGAAGGCACTTGCGATAAGCTCGAGCATTATTCCGGTGCTGCGCCGGCTGGCCAGGGCCTTGGAAAGATCGGCTCCATCGAGTTTTTTTGCGGCTGCAACAGCTGCCGTTGCGAGTTTGTCGGCCAGCTTGGCCAGATGGTCGCCGAGGTTTTCGCTGCTTTGAGCATCTGGAGACGCGATTCGGTCGATTACGTCCTGTTTGATTTCATACATTCCCTGCTGAGCCAACTTCAATGCCCGACCGACCGATCCGCCGGTAAAGTGCGCCCAGAAGTCGGCTTCGGCGGCCTCTATGCCGGATTTGACCAACTTTCCTTTAACGAAATCTGCCAGCAGAAGTGCGAAGCTTATCGTTGAGCAGCGGCTTCGAGTTGTTGGTAGAAGTTCTTCACTGCGGGTGCAGATTAAGATAATCGTCACGCCGTCCGGCGGTTCTTCCAGCGTTTTCAGCATGGCGTTCTGGGCGGGTATGCTCAGAAGCTCGGATTCGAGTACCACAAAAACCTTGCCCCGGCCTTGCGAAGAAGACTGAGTGGATGGCGAGATAAGAAAACTTCGAATAACAGGTATGCCAAGTTCCTGCATGACTCGGCTGCGGACGGACGCATCATCGTGATAGCGAGCGAGTTCCTTGTAAACCAGTTGGAAATCCGGATGCGTGCCGGCTTCGATCATCTTGCAGCTGTTGCACGCACCGCATGACTGCTTGAGCTGGAAATTATCCTCAAGGTCGGGGAATTTTCCGGCGTTTGCCTGGCTTAGGGGTTTTTCACAAAGCAGCGTCTTACCCAGCGCGATAGCTGTAGTTCTTCTTCCGACACCGGCTGGTCCCGTGAATAAAAACGAGTGAGGCATTCGCTGCCCAGCCATGGATCGCTGCAGGCGGGCGATAGCCTTTTCCTGTCCGATTATCTCAAGAAATTCCGGCATGGTTATTTAGGAAAGGTCCAGTTTTCCAGTGTTTCACGGAGTCGCTTCTGCACATCTTCGACAGCTCCGGTCGCGTCAACGAGTGCGAAAATATCCGGCTGCTCTTTGGCCTGGGCGATGAAGCGGTCGTAAACCTTTTGGTGAAATTCGACACCCTTGGCTTCCATCCTGTCCGGCGTGCCGGTGATTCTTTTCAGGCCTTCATCCGGGGGTAGGTCCAGGATGATCGTCAGGTCCGGCCAGCGGGTTTTCAGGGCGGCGTTGTATACGTCGATTATTTCCTGCGGAGTCGCTTTGGCTTCGGCGACCTGATAAGCAAGAGTTGAGCTGACCCAGCGGTCGCAAATAACACATTGGTTTTTCGCAATGGCTGGTGCGATGACCTCACCCATCAGCTGTGCGCGGCTGGCCATGTAGAGTAGCATTTCGCAGGAGACGGTCATTTCGTTGTGTGAATTGTCCAGCAGGATATGGCGTATCTTGTCGCCGATAGTCGTCCCGCCGGGGTCGCGGGTTTGAACTACCTCGACGCCGTAGCTTTGAAGGTGCTCGGCGAGTTGTTTTATCTGCGTGCTCTTGCCGGCTCCGTCGGGGCCATCGATTACGAGGAACCTGCCAGTAAGTTTGTCTTTCAGGTTTTTAGCTAAATCGCTCATATTTTTTTTCACAATTTTGCTATCAGATTTGCAAGTACCAGCCTGTTGTCGCCGCAGAGATAGTCCACCGTCCCGCCCATGCGGTAGAAACTTTTGCAGAATCTTAGATAGTAGGCTGGATGGTCTTTTGTTGGCTCGCCCTTGGTCCAGTCCCAGTCCCCGCCTTCCTGAATGTCCACGATGGCGATGAAATGGTCGTTGATAAACGGCTGGCCTTGTTGCTGACGCAGGTTGTTAGCTGCACTGAAGGCCTTTTCGAATACCTGCGGGCTCATGATTGCCGAGCCAACCGAGATAAAAACGCCGCTGGTTAAATTTTCTACGCTGGCAGCGAAGATTTGTGCGTCAGTGTGTGAGGCCCGGCCGATAGCGCCGCCGTTGTAATACGGATGATTGACGATGATGTCATAGCCGATGCCCGGATGGACCGTAAATGGAACCTTCTTTTCGTATGCACAGGCAAGGGCAGAATATTTCTTGTAAGGATGCTCTACGGTCAGCTTCCCGCCACCGAGGCCGAATTTTTGCATTGTCTGGAGCAGGTCCGCTTTGGCTGCGGCAAGTGGGGCAGTTGGTTGGGCTGCGATTTCCTTTTCCAGCTGGGCCGGGTCCGGGAGTTCTACGCCGTCTTGGGTAATGAATCTGCCCAAAGCTTCGCCATAGCCCAAGCCTTCGGCGGCACCTGCGATAACAGCCAGGTTGATACTTTTGCCGGTTTCATCCCAGCTGCCGAACTGGCCGATGGGGGCGTTGTCCTTGACCGATTCGCTGGATTTGCCCTGAAATGCGAATTCCCAGTCGTGAATAGTTCCTCCCCCCTGCGTTGCAACGTGCGTAACAAAGCCGCCTTCGATAAGGGAGTTGAGCAACGGGCCGCCGCCGTTTTTTATCAGGTGAGCACCGTAGGCCAACATTACCGAGGCGCCTTTTTCGCGTGCCTTTTTAATTCGTTCAACAAGTGCGTCTATCTGCCCGGAAAGCGGGCCGGCGTCGGGTGGTGTTTCGCTGGGGTTGCAGGCGGCGTCTTCAATATTGATATAACTTTTCCGCTGCGAGAGCGGCAGGACTTTGATTTTTGTAGAATCTATTTTTTTATAGGGCATTTCTTATTCCCGATAAACCTATTTGCCAGAGAGGAATTTATCATCTTTCTTTGTGAAAACAACCTTCTCGTGTGAGAGTTTTTCGATGTCGAATTTTTCCAAGAGGTCTTCCAGCGATATTTTCTTGCGCTTTCTAAGCAGGCCGGACCAATATCCCAACAATCCGAGCACTCGCTGCGGAGTCGCTCCCAATTGTCGATAATGAGCGATTCTCGTATCACCGTGGCGTTTGGCAAGGCGTATGCCATCCTCGCCAACTACCAGCGGCAGATGCCAATATCTAACTTGTCCATCAAGGCCCAGCAACCTACGGAGATAAATCTGCCTTGCTGCCGATTCGAGCAGGTCGTCGCCGCGGACGATTTCTGTTACGCCCGCAGCATAGTCATCTACCACGACGGCCAACTGGTACGACGCCAGCCCTTCGTTTCTGAAAACCACGAAGTCGCCGGTAGTTTTGGCCAGGTTGATCTGATGTGTGCCGAAAAACTGATCTTCAACGGTAATCGGCTCATCTGGAACGTGCAGTCGCCACGCAACCGGCCGGGAAGATTTTTCCTCGGCGTGGGCGAGCGATTTGTATTTTCCACGGCAAGTGCCGGGGTAACTCGTTATGCCGTCTTCGATGTGCGGGGCTCCGCCGGCTAGCAGGATGTCTTTTCGGCTGCATGTGCAGGGGTAAGCTGCCCCGGTGTCTATGAGCTGTTCCAGCGACTGTTGATAAATGAGATGCCTGTGAGACTGATAAGCAATCGGCTGCTCCCATTCCAAGCCCAGCCAGCTTAGTTCGTCCAGTGCCTGCTCAGCCGCTCCAGCCTTGGTGCGAGGTCCGTCCAGGTCCTCGATTCGCATCAGCATGCGCCAGCCGTAGTGCCTGGCCAGCAGATGGTTAATGAAGAACGTGCGTGCGTTGCCCAGATGCAGTGCCCCGGTTGGGGAGGGGGCCAGGCGTGTTATGCCTTCAGTTGCCATTAGTCCTCGTTATTATTTTCATCTGTGGCCGGAACCACGACAGCCTGCTCGGCAGCCATCTTTTTCGGGTGGATATGGATGAAGTAAAGGTTCCGCAGATAGATTATCAGGTTCAGGCTGAAACTAGCGATAAAGACCGGGTCTTTGCGAGCGATTGCGTAGACAAGCGTGATAATGGTACCGACAAGAGAGAGGTACCAGAACGCCAGCGGAATTACGGACCTTTTCGCCCGCTCGGTGGCTATCCATTGGACGACGAATCTCATGCCGAATATGAATTGGCCGGTCAGGCCGACGATCAGCCATGCGACGGGTATGTCCTCGGGATTCAGTTTGCTGAGTAATTCGCTGATATTGCCGGAAAGTTCGCTTAATATGGCGATCACTTTATTTCCTTTCGAATTCGTTTATTTTGGTTTTTGCGAAATATTTCGAAATATTCACTGATAGTGCTTATACCCAAACTGTAAGTCAAAGGTTCCAGACATTATAATTGTCCGCGCTGCCATGGAAACAGAGAAACAAAAACGAGTTATTATAAATGCTGACGATTTTGGTTTTTCTGAAGGGATAACCGAGGGCATAATCTCTGCGCATCTCGATGGAATCCTCACCAGTACGACCCTTGCCGCCAACATGCCCGCAGCCCAGGGGGCCGTCAATCGCATAGGAGAAGTACCAGACCTGGGCATTGGCGTGCATCTGAACGTTTCACAGGGGCCGCCGCTTTCTGCGGCTGGACAGCAGCTTGCCGATGATGACGGCATTATGCGATACACGGCGGCTGGTGTTATCAGGGCGTGTATGCTCAAGCCCTGGCTGATAAAAGTTTTCGAGACTGAGTTCGACGCACAGATTCGCTGGATTCTGGATAATGACATAAAGCCGACACACCTCGACAGCCACCGTCATACGCATGCATTTAGTCCGATTTTCGCGCGTGTAGCCAGGCTCGCAAAAAGGTATGATATCCCCTTCGTTCGGCAGCAGGGCGAAAGACTGCCCGGGCCGAGAACGGATTGGCCTGATTGCCCGGCGAAGCAGCGACGCCTCAGCTGTATTTTGAATTGCTTCGGCTGGGTTAATGCAAAAATCGCTCCGCAGCTGCGAGGAACTATCGGTAGCTGGGGCGTGGCGCATACGGGCTTTATTGACGCTAAGTGGCTGAAAAAGGCAGCGGAAACGTTGAGAGCTGTTGATGGCATTATAGAAATAATGACTCATCCTGGCAAATCTTACGGCCTGGACGAGAGCGTAACGAGACTTATCGAAAATCGCGAAGCAGAATTGGCCGCACTTTGTGACCCGACTGTAAAGCAGGCATTCGAGCAAAATGGAATCGAATTGACAAATTATGGACGTCTACTCCACAGTATCAAAACCAGAAGCTAAGAAGATTAAATACAGCGTTGTCGTGCCGTTTTATAACGAGCAGGATATCGTAGAGAAACTCTGCAAACGTATTGCTCGTGTTATGCGACACGTTGGCGGCAGCTATGAGTTTGTCCTTGTCAACGACGGCAGTACCGACGCCACAGCCCAGCGGCTTGAAGAAATAGCCCAACAGGACGACAGGGTAATCTTTGTCGACCTGCGTCGGAACTTCGGCCAGGCAACAGCACTTCAGGCAGGCTTCGACAAGGCGAGCGGTGAGGTGATAATCGCTATGGACGGCGACCTCCAGCACGATCCGTACGAGATTCCGCTTTTCATCAAGAAAATCGACGAGGGCTACGATATTGCCAGCGGCTGGCGAGTTCGCCGGGGCGACAATTTCATCATGCGACGTATTCCTTCCCGCATTGCCAATTGGCTGCTGGCGAAGGTATCGGGCGTGAGTTTGCACGATTTCGGCACGACCTTTAAAGCTTACCGCCGCGAAGTTATCGAGGACGTCCGCCTTTATGGTGATATGCACCGCTTCGTTCCGGCTATCTGTGCCCGCCTCGGCGCGAAGATTTGTGAAGTGCCGATAAAAAACGTTCGCCGGGCATCCGGCAAGAGCAATTACGGCATAACACGAACGTTTAGGGTGGCTCTTGATATCCTGACGCTTCGGTTTATCAGCAACTATCTCACTCGTCCGCTTCACTTCTTCGGAAAGTGGGGCATGGTGAGCGGCCTGGCCGGATTTGGCATACTTGCATACGGAGGCATCCGTAAGATAGTGCAATGGAATGACTTTCATTTGTTTGAAAAGCATGCACCTTTGATGGCGCTGGGATTCATGTTGTTCGTCATGGCACTTCTTTTCCTTGCGACCGGCCTGATTGGCGAACTTATGATGCGGATATATTTCGAGTCCACAAACGCAAGGACTTACGGCGTAAAACGAGTTGTTCGCAAGGAAGTCAAGCCAGACGAAGACCTTTAAAATGTATGCTGCCTGAAAGCTTTGTCTGGAAGAAATGATATTGTGTCTTGATGGTGACATTGGCCCGCTTTTGTGATAAATTACCACTCTTTCATCAAGGTATTTAAACGGAGTTGAATACGTGGCAGAAGAAAACGTTCCACAAGAAGAAACCCCCGAAGCTGAGCAAACAGAAGTTCCTGCAAAGCCGGCCGCTCCCCAGATAATGTTCAATAATGAACGTATCGAGGATTTGCCCATCGAAGAGGAGATGCGAGAGAGCTATCTCACCTACGCGATGAGCACAATAATGGACCGCGCACTTCCCGACGTACGGGACGGGCTCAAACCGTCGCAGCGACGCGTTATGGTTGCTATGAACGACCTCAGCCTCGGCCCGCGCAGCAAACACAGAAAATGCGCCAAGATCGCCGGCGACACATCCGGTAACTATCACCCACACGGCGAGGGTGTTGTCTATCCGACACTGGTTCGCCTTGGTCAGCACTGGTCCCTGAGGTGTCCGCTTATCAATCCACAGGGCAACTTCGGTTCTATCGATGGCGACCCCCCGGCAGCTATGCGATACACGGAAGCACGCATGACGGCTGTGGCGATGGAGATGCTCGAGGATTTGAACCTCGACACCGTCGATATGCAGCCGAACTATGACGACACGCGAACCGAGCCGACCGTACTTCCGAGCAAGTTTCCCAACCTTCTCGTAAATGGTTCGCAGGGTATTGCCGTTGGTATGGCTACAAGCATGGCCCCGCATAACCTGACAGAAATTTGTGATGCTCTGCTTTGTCTGATAGACAATCCCGAAGCTGAGGTCGAAGACCTGATGAAGATCGTCAAGGGCCCGGACTTCCCGACTGGTGGGCTTATCTGCGGCCGAAAGGGTATTGTCGAAGGTTACCGCACGGGACGCAGCAAAGTCATCGTCCGCGCCAAGATGCATACAGAGCAGACACGCGGTGGCAAGAGTCAGATTATCATAACTGAGATTCCGTATCAGGTTCTCAAAACAACGATCATCGAGCGTATTGCCGACACCGTTAAGGCTGGCAAGATTCCGGATATCTCCGACGTTCAGGACCATTCCGACCGCACTGGCATGCGAATTGTCGTGGACCTGAAAAAAGGCGCCGAGGAGGAAGTTGTCGTAAATCAGCTTTACAAGTTCACGTCGCTGCAATCGACATTCAGCATAATTAATATTGCTCTGGTTAACCGTGCCCCACAGACCCTTGGCCTCAAGGAAATGCTCTTCCACTTCCTCGAGCATCGCAAGGAAGTAATCCGCCGCAGGACGATGTTCTTGCTGCGTCGAGCCCGTCAGCGTGCACATATTTTGGAAGGCTTGATACTTGCGGTTGCGGATATCGACAGCATCATCGAGATAATCAAGAAGTCTCCCGATGTGCCGACGGCAAAGCAGCGTTTGATGGCTCATAAGCTCCGCCTGACGGAGTCTGCCACTGTTCGCAAGCTTTTGCCCAAGACGTTTGTCGAAAAGACCAGCAAGGAGGCCCAAACCCTTACCGGTGTACAGGCTGACGCTATCCTTGCAATGCAGTTGCAGCGTTTGACAGGCCTGGAAATCGAAAAACTCGCGGAAAATTACACCAAACTTGTCGATGAAATCGAAGGCCATGAAGCCATCCTTCGGGAAGAAACCCTGCTTTTGGATGTGATCCGCGAGGATATCCACGAGCTTAAGGACAAATATGGCGACGAACGTCGCACGGAAATAGTCGCCGGCGTTGAAGATTTTAACATTGAAGACCTCATTGCCGAGGAAGACGTCGTCGTAACGCTTAGCCACGAGGGTTATATCAAGCGCATGCCGCTTACGACTTATCGTCGCCAGGGCAGGGGCGGCAAGGGCATTATCGGCTCGGATTCCAAGGAAGGCGATTTTGTCGAAGAGCTGTTTATCGCCTCGACGCACGATTACATGCTGGTATTCCTCAATAACGGCCGCATGCACTGGCTGAAGGTTTACGATATTCCTTCGATGTCCAGGCAGTCCAAAGGCCGGGCCATTGTCAACCTGCTGCCGATTAAAAAAGATGAAAAAATCTGCGCAGTTGTTGCTGTTCGCGAATTTGATGACAGGTTCCTCGTTACCGCCACTAAAAGCGGACAGATCAAAAAGACCGCACTGAAAGCTTACTCCAACCCCAGGCGTGGGGGCATTCAAGCGACCGGCGTTGGTAAAGGTGACGTTGTAATTAATGTGGCCATTACTCGAGGAAACGACGAGATCATTCTGGCGACCCGTAACGGACAGGCGATTCGGTTCAAGGAAACCGACGCCAGACCGATGGGCCGAATCGCAGCTGGCGTGCGTGGCATTAATCTGCGCAAGGGTGACGAAGTAGTGGATATGGCCATTGTCGACCCGATGGCAACATTGCTTACCGTTTGCGAAAACGGCTATGGCAAGCGGACAAGCTTCGAAGAATACCGTATTCAGAGCCGCGGTGGTTATGGAATCATCAACATCAAGACAACCGAGCGCAATGGTAAAGTTGTGGGCATGAAGTCAATCCGTGAAGCTGACGAGCTCATGCTGATTACTCAAACTGGCATGATTGTCCGCACAGGTGTAAGCGAGGTGCGCACGATCGGCCGGGCGACACAGGGCGTTCGGGTAATCGCACTTAAAAAGGGCGATAAGCTTGTTTCTATAGCTCGCGTGGTTACGGAAGATTCCTCGCAGGGCCAGCTGCCGCTGGAAGTCGACAATGACACTCCGGCCGAAAAAAAGCCTTCTGCAGAAGCGGAAGAAATTTCCGGCGAAGACGAAGCATGACGATTCTATAGAGTCGGATAAAGCGAACTCAAGCAAAAACGGCGAGCAGAAATTCTGTTTCGCCGTTTTTTTTGTTTTCAGCTGAAGGTTGGCTGATCAAACGTCAGTCTGCATTTTTGCACTGTCGGTATCTGCGGCACTTTGGCCGGTAATGGCGGGCAACTTGATAGTGAAGGTCGTCCCCTGGCCGGGTTTGGATTCAACCTTTATGCTTCCGTTGTGTTCGTTTACTACCTTTTTTGTTACAGCCAGACCAAGGCCGGTTCCTTTCTGCCCCTTACTTGAAAAGAACGGATGGAAAATTTCTTCCAGCTTGTCGCTCTCTATTCCGCTGCCGTTATCACTGACAGTTACTACGACCAGGCGGTTCATGGAATCGAATTTACTTGTCAATGTAATCACGCCGTTTTGATCTTCGACAGCTTCGAGTGCGTTGGTAAGCAAATTCAGGAACCCTTGCTGCAGGCCCGCGGCGTCCACTGGAATTGGCGGCAGTTCGTCGAGGTCGCTTATTATGGCGACTTCTCTTTCGTCGGCTTGTGGGGTGACTAATTCCAGACATTCGTTAAGAACATGATTAATGTTAACGCTTTCGAGTAACGGCTGACGGTCTTTGCTGAACGCAAGCATGTTCAGTATCAGGGCATTTATCTTTCCAAGGTTACGCTGAACTATCGGCCAGGCGTCCTGTGCTTTGTTTACGTCGTTACTATTCAGGCTCATTTCAACGATATCGATACCGCCGCCAAGTGCCTGGAGAATATTTTTGATGTGATGCGAAAGGTTCGCAACTGTCTCACCCACAGCTGCCAATCGCTCAGATTGGACGGCTGCGTCGTAAAGCTTGACGCTTTCTATCGCCAATCCAGTCTGGTAACCGATGGCTGTCAGCAGGCGAAGCTGTTCGGTCGAATATGTCTGCTCGGAGACGTTACAGTCAACGTTTATTATGCCTATAATCTTCCCTCGCGCTTTAATCGGAACGCACAAAGCCGAGCGTATGCCCAGGTCGTGAACACTCTTGCCGGAGGCGAATCGTTTGTCGCTCATCGCATTGCTGCTAAGTACTCCTACTTCGTTTCGCAGAACTTCCTTAAGGAGTGTTCGGGATACGGGTATATGTCTCATTGCTTCGGGCTGCTCGGGGTAAGACGCCTTGAGCGTGAGTTTGTCTTTCTCGTCGACCAGCATTATGTAGGCCCGGTCAGCTTTTATTACTTCAAGCATCTTATGCAGCGTTCGCTGTAAGAGCAGGTCAACATTCAGTATCGAGCCCACATCTGAAATCAGGTCGTAAAGAATTCTCAGCCTCTGGATTGCTGCCGTGCCGGCTTCGGCGGTAGGGATGATTACCGAATCTTCATTACTTGGCACGGTGGCGACAATTGCGGCGTCTACAAGCATTCCTTCTTCATCGATATCCACAGCAGCTCCTGTGGGCATAGTTTTTTCACTACCACCGAAAACCAGAAGACTCGCACCGCAACGAATTTGGTCGCCTCGTTTGAGGGGCATGGATTTCGATACCCTTACTCCATTGAGGAACGTGCCGTTGGCCGAGCCGCAATCCTCGAGCACCCATTTGCCATTGCGGGTAATAACACGGGCGTGCTGGCGGGAAATAGTGCCGTCAGTCAGCCCGACAGTGGGGCTTTGCCGGCCAATGATGTTTTCGCCGTCAATCAGCTCGAACGTTCGGCCGTTATCCGGGCCTTGTATGACTTGAATATATGCCAATATGGGCCTCTACAAGTTACAAAGGTTCATGCGCAGCATTACCTGCAAAAATGCCGTTCAAAAACCTGCTCAATTAATACCTAAACGCTTTACCCTGTTTTTTCGCGTCAGGCTATATCCGATTAGATGACATGAATATAATTATGAAATGCAATTTGATGCCTCGGACATTTCCTGCACATATGTTAGGCTAAAAATTGCCTCAAGTCAATAGAACTGAAGCCATTACTGCATCATAGCCTTTGCAAAAATGGGTTTGCCAATTTTTCCTTTCCAATTGTCGATTCCGGGCCGTGACCCGGCAGAACTCTCGTTTCTTCCGGTAGCGTCAATAAATTCGATTTAATTGTTTCCAGTAGCCTAACACTGTCAGAGCCGGGAAAATCCGTTCGGCCGATACTGCCGGCGAACAGCGAGTCTCCGGTGATTACTACCTTCTCGTCGCGGCAGTAAAAGCTTATGCCGCCGGGAGTATGCCCCGAAGTATCCAGAACCAGCCACCGCGACTCACCAAGCATGAGCTCCTGGCCGGGTTCGAGCAATTCGTCAGCTTCGCTTGTCTCGACAGGCATTCCGAATGGTGCAGACAGATTAGCGTGGCTGTCGGTTAGCATGTTTTTTTCAGCTGCCGGGCAGCAGAGCTTCACGCCGTCGAAATTATCCATTATCTCCTTGATGCCGCCGATATGGTCGGCATGGCCGTGTGTTAGCAAAATGCGAGAGGGCGTTATTCCTTCCGCTTTCAGATAATCGACAAGCTCACTGTCGGGGCCGATGCCGGGGTCTATCACCCATGTGTCGCCGTCGCAACACAGCAAATATGTGTTTGTCCCGAACGGCCCGATTTCGAAGGTTTTAATATCTACTGACATGTCAACTTTTCGTTACTTCTTATCGATGTACTCCCCGATAATCTCGGCAAAACGGCAGGTGTCTTTTTCGGTTTTCGCCAGGCCGACGATCTTTCTTTCACGCATTGCGTTTTCCGTCGAGTCCGAAGCGTGAGCACCGTTACGCATCAGGTCGCGGCCGAAGTCGCTACGAACCGTGCCAGGCTCTGCCTTTGTCGGATCGGTCGAACCCAGAACGGTGCGGATCTTTTCAATCGCGTCCGGCCCCTCGTAAAGTAGCGCCAGGCATGTAGTCTTGCTGGCGGTTTTCTTTTCCTGCGGATCGGTAATTTCGTCGGGGCTGACTCCGGTCATGAATTCGACGATCTTGTTGAACTCGGTAATCGCGTTTCGCTCAGCCAGCTTCTGGGCCAGTACGTCGGCGTCGTCGGCGTTGAACTCGAAGTCAAACGCGTCGCTCAGCCGCTCATAAACTTCGTTGGCTACCTTGAATTTGAGCTTGTCGACGAAGAGGCTCTTCAGCGGGCCGTAGAATTCTTCGCCCTGTGCGACGGTCATATTGAAAAGCTTGGCTCCGACGATCTTCAGGCCGGTCCAGCTGAACGTGTCGATAATATTTCCCGGCCGGCGGCTTGCACGGTAGAAATTGTCGGGCTTGAGCATTACCAGCGATACTTCCGGCTTGCCTTCATCGTACTTGACGCGGTCGGTGAGGACGCCGCCGTCGGTTGTGGCGTATTCGGCAAAGAGTTTCAGATGCTCGTTGTTCAATTTCACATCGGGGCAGGTAATGACAGCCGGCTCGAAGTAGTGAACCTTGCCGTCTTCATCACGAATGAAGTCTCCATAAGTGCCGCGGATAGTGTCGCCAACAAGCTGATCAGTAAAGCCGCCGACGACCTCGTCTTTGAGGTGGCGAACGGCGTCTTGGCCGCGAAGCAGCAGCAGCATGCAGCGGGGCACACGGCCCCATCTGTTGTCCTGACGCAGCGACAGGTCCAGATACTTATGCCACGCTTCTGCAATGGCAGGGTCCATGCCTTCCGGACATACGACTTTCTTGTAGGCATCTACAAAGGCATCGCTGAAGACGAACATGCGGACGTCCACGAGTTCGAGCTGGGCGTGTGAGAGGAGCCGGCCGATGATGCCGCCGGTTCGGCTTTTGTAGAGGCTATATGGTGTTATCAGGGCGTAAGCGAGTTGTTCGTTCACGAGTGTTTCTCCTGTTTGTTCTAATAGTTAAGCAGAAGGCGGAAAGATAGCAAAAGCCTCGCCGGCTAACAAGCAGTAATTATCGAATGTAACTTTTGGTTCGAGCCTGCCTCTGTTTGCCGAAAGCTGCCCGAAACTGCCCAAATCTGCCCAAAACTGCCCAGTTCTGCCCAAAACTGCCCAATTCTGCCCAGTTCTGCCCAAATGTGCCCAATTCTGCCCAAAACTGCCAAGTTTTTAAATGGCTTAAGTAATGGCTGAATAAGTATTTGAGTTAAATGTCGCCTATTAAATTGTCAAAAAACGAAAACAACGGAAAGCATAGTCCTTCCATATATACCCGCCCAAGCCGGCACTTCCCGCGCAATGCGGTAATAAAAAATGGATTCCCCCGGCCTAAACCCCGGCCGGGCCATGAGAAGAATTTTTTGGATTTTCTGGGGAGGGGGAGCACCCCAGCCTACCTTTCAATTTGATCGCCTTTTTCTATATACTAAGAAATTTGAACTTTTCCTTGTCTTTAACATTATTAATGTGTATCTTAATAATATTAAAGTACAAAAAAGGAACATTTTATGGATTCTGAAATTCCAGAATGGGTTAGAGGCTTAGGCGAAGAGGACTGGCAGTTTATTAAACGACTGTTGCTGGCCTCTGGATCACTTAAGGAGATTGCTCGACAATATGGCATTTCTTATCCCACGGTCCGAATTAGGCTGAATCGCCTTATTGAGAAAGTGAAAATCCTTGATTCTAAGAAACCGAAAACATCGTTTCATCGAAAAATCAAATTGCTGGTAGTCGAAGGAAAACTAGATCTTTCAATAGCCAAAACATTAATCAAGGCTTTTGAACAAAGCGACAAATGAATGGGAGATTTACTATGAGATTATTTAACTGGGCAGAGAGCTTTAAAGAAACTCCAACATGTGATGATATTCTAAAGAAAGTTCGGAAAACAGAAATAACATATTGGATTTTTCTATCGTTGTCCGTATTTATTACGCTTTGGGGGCTAAACATTATCTTTAATGCCCCTGACGATAATTTAAAGCAACATGCTATTGGATTATTTTTGGGTATTGTAGGAATTGTTAATGTCGCAGTAATGAAGCTTTGGGCACATATACGTTTGACAACGTACATTATTATCTGGGACCGTAAGAATAGAATTGAGGCTGAAATTCGTAAATCTGAAGCAGAAGATCTTTGAAAACCATTAGAATGTTTTGGGCGGGTGGCACAGCTGGCTAGCAAGCTGTGTTCTTTTCATCCCCCGCGAGCAAAAAATTTGCTCGCCCTACTCACCTTTGGAATAAAGCCGAGAAAAAAGTTTGTTCACAGGCCATGAAAAGTTACAAATAGGGGACTATGACAGTTCAAAGATCAAAAGCCAATCCGTTACTCACCCCCGCGGACGTTAAACCGACGCGGGACGATCTGGAAATCCTCTGTACGCTCAACCCGGCAGCTGTGAAATTTGGCGATGAAATACTCCTGCTGGTGCGTGTCGGCGAAAAGCTCCGACAGACACCGGCTGGCAAGGTGGCCTACATGGTATTCGATTGCGACAGCGGTCAGGTCCAGCCCCAGTTCCTCAGCCTCGACGATCCGGGCCTGGATACCTCCGACCCGCGCAAGTATCGCTATCACGGCCGGACGCTGCTCACGAGCATTTCGCACCTGCGAATCGCACGGAGCAGGGATGGCGAGAATTTCTCGTTTGATCCGACGCCCGCGATTTTCCCCTCGAGCCCTTACGAAACGTACGGCTGCGAGGATGCACGGATAACTTTTATCGATGGGCGGTACTATATCGCATACACGGCTGTCTCCCCTCATGGTGTGGCGGTGGCTCTGGCCTCGACGACGGATTTCGTCAGCTACGAAAAGCACGGCGTTATCCTGCCGCCATATAACAAGGACGTCTGCATTTTCCCGGAAAAGATTGGCGGCAAGTATGTTTGCCGACACCGGCCTTACAAGAGCGAGTTCAACCCCGCGGCAATCTGGACGGCATATTCGCCGGACTTTGTCTCGTGGGGCAATCATACAGTTACGCTTTCTCCGAGTCCGGGCACGTGGGAGGCAGAGCGTGTCGGCTGCGGCGCTCCGCCGATAAAGACTGACGACGGCTGGCTGGAGATATACCACGCCGCCGACGATGAACATGTCTATCATCTTGGTGCGATGCTAAGCGACCTCGAGCGTCCGGAAAAATTAATCTCTCGTGCCAAACAGCCGGTAATTTCGCCCGAGACGAATTACGAATTAGACGGCGTTTATGGGGAGGTGGTTTTCTCGAACGGCCTTATCCTCGATGACGACGGCACGATGACGATTTATTACGGTGCGGCTGACACTATCTGCGGAGCAGCTGTAACGACGCTGGATGAAATGATCGCCGCAGCGAAGAATCTTTAGTCCAAGGCGTCCAAAATCTGTTTTGTGCTGCTTGTTCCGATTCGTGTTGCGCCTGCGTCAATCATTGCCAGTGCATCTTCAAGCGTGTGGATTCCGCCCGAAGCCTTCACGCCAAGCCTGTCGCCTACCTGCTGACGCATAAAGCTGACATCCTCAAGCGTTGCGCCGGAAGCTGCCGTGCCGGTAGAGGTTTTTACATAGCTGGCGCCCGCCTCTTCGCTGGCTTTGCAGGCAGCAGCCATTTGGTCTCGGTTGAGGTAGCAACATTCAAAGATCACCTTGACGATTCTGCCGCCGGCAGCGTCGACGACAGCTTTTATGTCATCCCGGACAAAGTCAATTTCCCCGCTTACAAGTCGGCCGATGTTAATCACCATGTCGAGTTCGTCTGCGCCATCTTCAATAGCCTTGCGGGTTTCGGCTGCCTTTATTTCGGTTGTGCTCGAGCCGTGCGGAAAGCCAATTACGCCGCCAACGGCGACATCGGTTTTGCCGAGGATACTTTTGGCAAGAGCTACATCACTCGGCCGGACGCAAATGCACGCTATTTTGTATTGGGCCGCGAGTTGGCATGCTGAGCGGACATCTTCTATAGTTGCTTGCGGAGACAGTGCTGCATGGTCTATCATCTCGGCTAGTTCGATGCGGCTGGGTTTTTGGGGCGACATTGGCCAAATCCTTTATTAAGCTTGTGGATTAATTAAAAAGCTCGCGGATAATATCATATTTTTAGGCATACGTATTTAAAATGTAACTTTAGGACCTGATTTTGTGGCGTTTGCAAGCTTGCAAACCGCTTCTGGCGGGTTGCATTGGTAAAACGAAATTCAATAAATGGCAGATATACGAAAAATCCGGGTTTGTGAACTGATAACAGAGCTTGAGCCCGCCGGCGCCGAGCGTGTGGTGTATGAACTGGCGACCAGGTTGGACAAGGAGCGTTTTGATGTGCAGGTAATCGGCCTGCAGGGAGGCAGGGTAGCGGACTGGCTGGAAAAGGCCGGCGTAAAAGTGACGAACCTTGGCGTCAGGGGAAAGTGGGATGTTGGCAAGTTGTTCAAACTTACCGATATTCTGAGAGAAGAAAACCTCGACATCGTCCACACTCATATGTTCCATGGGGACCTTGCCGGGCGAATCGCGGCGAGATTGGCAGCTGTGCCGCATGTGGTTCATACGGTTCATGTCGCCGAGGGTCGGTTTCGGCCTTGGCAGTTTGCCTTTGCAAGATTCGCAGGAGATTTTTGCGAAAAGATAATCTGCGTGAGCGAATCGGTGCGCGATTATCATTCCCGCAGAAGCGGCCTGCCGAAAAGCTCCTACGAAGTGATAGAAAACGGTGTCGACCTGAACGCTTTTACACGTGATGAAAACAGGCGGCGGGAATTAAGGCAGGAGTGGGGCATCGAAAACGGCGAAGTACTTGTCGCTTCTGTTGGCCGTCTCAATAAGCAAAAGGGGATAGATACTCTTATCGGGGCTATGAGCCATTTGGGTGCAAGGGGTAATCCGGTCAATATCGTTATTGCAGGGGAAGGCCCGAGAAGGTTTGTTGTCGAAAACTTCATCTCTCACGGCGAAGGCGGAAAGCACTGCCGGCTGCTCGGTTTTACCCGGGATGTTCAGGGACTACTGAGTGCAGCTGACATTTTAGCGATGCCCAGCAACTGGGAGGGCTTCGGCCTGGCTGCGACAGAGGCTATGGCAGTGGGATTGCCAGTAATAGCAACGCGCGTTCCCGGCTTGCGTGATGTTGTCAAAGATGGCGAAACGGGAATCCTGATAGACCGCAAGGACGTCGTTGGCCTGGCAGAGGCAATCCATCAACTCAGCGAAGATGCAGACATGCGCCAAAAACTCGGTCAGGCAGGACGGCGAAGGGTGGCTGAGAAATATTCCATCGAGAGCAACATCGCAATTCACGAACAGCTTTATCAGAAAATAGTCAAACAGACTGATTAAGTTTTAAAAATCAGCCTAAAGTTAATAAAGCCACCTTGCCGATCATCCGAGCAGGGCGAATTCTCGAAAAAAACCGAAATTTCATATCTCCTCAGGACTGCTCATAACCACAACATATGGTGTCCACTATGTTTCTAGAACTCAATTTATGACCTGACAAGTGGTTACGGCGTCTAATCACATAAAGTTTTCCTATGGTTTTTAAATTATTTCCTTGCAGATTTCCCTATTGGTGGTTTAATTTCCCTTGTTGTCCCATTGAATGGCGGAAAGGACCACCGAATGGCACTTTTGATCGGGGAATTTGAAGCGACGATTGACGCCAAGCACAGGCTGGCGATCAATGCTTCACTTCGCGAACAGATCGAGCCAAACGAAGACGGAGATAACTTCGTTTTAGTCTTGGGCCCGGACCGTCACTTATGGCTTTATCCGGATAAGTACTATCGCCGCCTTTTGGCGACGTTGAAGCGAAGCCCGCTCCCCGACAGGCAGACGCGGAAGATAGATTTGCTTTTTGCGATGGCGCGTCTGGTCAAGTCGGATTCACAGGGCAGGGTCGTCCTGCCGGAAAAATCGATGCAGCGGGCGGTCATCGACAAGCGAGTTACTCTGGTCGGCATTTACGACCATATTGAACTTTGGCCTAGTGAGGATTGGGAACGCCATGTAGAGGAAGCTTTGCCGACCTATGGAGAGGTCCTTTACGAAGCTTCCGAACGCGTTAACACCTCGGATGCCACAAACGAATAAAAAGTAAATATACCGGTCAAAGAAAATATTGGCCCCGGTGCGAAAGGAGTCGAACATGCTCGTCTCTCAGCAAGCCAGAACCAGTCAACGAGGCAGGCAAGGATGCCCCAAGTTGAGCTTGGCGGAATTGCGGCGGCAGCTTGCGGAACCATCGAAACTTAGTGATGGAAATCGGCAGCGCCTGCTGAACTTAGCAAGACGTCTGGACCGCATTCAGGCGTTGGGAGACGAGTATGCCCGGGTTGAACTTAGTGAGTCTGCAGTTGCAGCATTGGCGAATGAAAAAGTTCCGGTGACTATCTAAGACGGCTGATTTTCTATGGAAAACCCAAACGGCCACCAGCCGGTACTATTGGATGAGGTTCTGGAGCTACTGGCTCCACGGGGGCGGTCAGTTCTATTGGATTGCACTGCTGGCCTGGGCGGACATAGCCAGGCACTACTTGAAGCAGCAGGTGAAAATTCCCAATTAATCGGAATCGATGTTGATGAAGGAAATCTACGCATCGCCAAAGAGCGTTTGGGGCAATTTTCCGAAAGGGTAAGACTGTTTCAGGCCAATTTTTCCGAAGTTGAAACCGTCCTGAGTCAGGCTGAGGTGAATAAAGTCGATCTGCTTTTGGCCGACCTTGGTGTAGCATCGACTCAGCTGGACGACCCTACCCGCGGTTTGAGTTTTTCTGCGGACGGGCCGCTTGATATGCGGCTGGATGACAGCATCGAAACTACCGCTGCGGACCTGGTCAATAATCTGGGCGAAAAGGAACTCGCCGACATTATTTATAACTTCGGCGAGGAACGGTTCAGCAGAAGAATCGCAAAAGCTATCGTTGCAGCCAGGTCGAAAGCACGGCTGGAGCGGACGGCAGAGCTTGCACAGATTGTTTACGGAGCAATGCCGGCTCCTGTCCGCAGGTCACGCCGTGGTGTGCACCCGGCAACGCGGACGTTCCAGGCATTGCGGATTGCGGTTAACGATGAGCTGGGAAGCCTCGAAAAACTGCTGGAAGCGCTTCCCAAATTGCTCACTACCGGCGCTCGGGCAGGGATCATTAGTTTTCATTCGTTGGAAGACAGACGAGTTAAACATAAATTCGCGGAATTTAAGGCCTCCGGGAGTGCAGAAATTTTGACCAGGAAGCCGATAACAGCATCAGATGCGGAGATCGAATCCAATCCGAGATCACGATCCGCAAAGCTCCGTGTTTTAGAGTGGTTGGGCTAAAAAAGTATCAGCATATATCTGGATGGAGCCGGAATAATGACAAGAGAAACAAGGATCGGACTGCTGGTAGGGTTGATGTTCATAGTAATGTTTGGACTCATCCTCAGCGACTTAACTGGCACGCACACATCTTTGAACAGCACTGGTGAAGAGGAAATTCCTCAAGTTGCTTATGTTGAGCGTATGCCCGCGGGGGAACCTATACAGCCTGTTTCTCGGTATACTGAGTTCAAGTCGGTCAGCCTCAGTGCAGACAGGCCGACAAAAAGTTATCTGATCCGGGATGAGAAGGAAGTTGAAATCGTAAAGTCTGAGTTGGTAGCACCGAATGATTCCAGAAATGTTAACCAGATAGTGGATTCCAGACTCAACCGTCTCGAAAATAAAACCGCACAATTGCCTACAGCGCAAAAGAGCCTGCAAAACTCGAAGAATTCAACTTATGTCGTGCGGGAAAATGATTCACTTATCAAGATTGCTTCAAGGGTCTATGGCAGGGCACGCAGCAACGAGTACAAAAGAATCTTCCAGGCCAACAGGGATAAATTGTCCAATGAACATTCGCTGATGGTCGGCCAGAAGTTGGTTATTCCGGCCTTGGAAAAAAGCGGAACTCCAACAAGGCACCTTCTAGCTGCCCGCTCTGCTGGGCCAAAGAAAAACTATCAGGAACTGACGCTGGACCAGCTAAGCCAGCATTTTGGCCAGGAAAAGAGCAATAAAACCACTGCCCAAAAGAGCAGGCGGGTTTACGTCGTACGCCAGGGCGATAATCTTACAAAAATCGCCCGCAAGGTTTTGAAGGACGATTCTCATAATGCGATTATGAAGATTTATCAGTCGAATAAAGACAAGCTCAGCGACCCTGATTCGTTGCAGGTTGGCATGGAGCTGGAGATACCTATCTAAAACCATATTGCCTTAGGGAAGTTGGAGTTTTTCGTGCGGATAGCGATGATCATAGCACTGATGGCTGGGTTGGCTTTGGGCCTTATCCATATCCGGCGTCAGGAAATCGCCATTCGCCACGAAATCCAGCGGTTACAAACCCAGCAGATAAAACTCCGCCGCAAGCTTTGGGACCAGCAGGTCCGATATGGAAAGCTCTTGGCCCCAGCGGAACTTCACCGCCACGCCGATCAGCATGAGATGTCTCTTCGTTACGAGCCGGCGGTGCCATGAAACAGAGCGGTCCTGGACGATGGTGGTTTGAAATTGTATTTGGCCTGGTGATATTGGCGATGCTCGCCTTATGCGTCAGGCTTGCTTTCCTTATTCGCACAAATCAATCCGAAGCAATCCAAATGACCCGCCGCCAGCAGAAAATGGTTATTCCGCTACCGGCCAGGCGGGGCAATATCTTCGCCAAGGCCAGGAGTAATTACGTTCTGCTAGCCGGCAGCAAGCAGATTCCCGGTTGCTACGGCGATCCTTCAATCATGAGCGACTCGCAGCTTGACGATGTCGCCATAAAGGTCTCCGAAGTTCTCGGCATCGACCCCAGGGTTCTGCAGGATAAAATTGTCGCACGCAGGGACAAGGGTTTTGTCTGGCTGTCGAAGGATATCTCGGCCGAGCAGGCTCAGGCGATTCGGGACTTGAAATTACGCTCGGTTAAAGTGAACCATTTGTGGCGAAGGGAATATCCCAATGCCGAACTTGCATCGACGATGATGGGTTTTTGTAGAAGCGATGGCGTCGGTGGCGGCGGGCTGGAATTGAGTCAGGAGAAATTGCTGCTAGCCTCACATGGCCGCCGAGTTGTCCGCGCTGACGCCCGGCGAAGGCCAATCTGGCCGCTTCTCAACGAAAGCAAATTACCCAAAGACGGCAATAATATTTATCTTACTCTCGATGCCGTTATTCAAGGCTATCTTCAGGACGCCTTGGCAGAGTCGGTTGAAAGGTATGAGGCAAAGTGGGGCACCGGAATTGTTGTAAATCCGCAGACCGGCGATATCCTGGCGATGACCTCGTTTCCGAACTTTGACCCCAACGAATTTAACAATTCAACTCCGTCATCCCGAACAAACAAAGCGATTTGTCTTCCTTACGAACCGGGAAGTGCCGTTAAACCGATATTCGCCGCAGCTGCCGTCGATTACGGTTTAATCGATTATGCGACACAGGTATTTTGTGAAAACGGCGAATATAGGGCACACCGAGGCGGACGGATTACCGACCACGGCAAGAAATATGGATATCTCTCGCTCGAAGATGTCCTGGTCCTTTCCAGCAATATAGGCATGGCCAAAGTTGGCGAACTGCTGGGAGATGAAAGACAATACGAGATACTGGGTAGGTTCGGGTTTGGCCAGCAAACCGGCATAGAACTGCCCGCAGAGAGCAGGGGCATTATTCGTCCGCTGGTCAAATGGGATGGCTATAGTTTGCGGCGAGTGCCTTTCGGCCAGGAAATGTCCGCAACAACTGTTCAGTTGGCCATGGCGTTTTCGTCTCTGGCAAATGGCGGCCTTCTGCTCAAGCCGCAATTAATCGACCATGTTACGGATTCAAAAGGACGAGTGATTTTCCAGTCGAAGCGTGAGGTTGTTAAGCGAGTGCTAACAACATCGACCGCAGCCCAGAGCGTAGCGGTGCTTGCACAGGTCGTCGAGCGGGGCACGGGAGCGAAATGTCAAATGGAGGGCTGGACCAGCTTCGGTAAAACCGGCACAGCCCAGATACCGGGAATAGGCGGCTATACCGAAGGCGCTTATGTCGGCACGTTCATTGGAGGCGCTCCGGTTAACGATACGAAATTGATGTGTATTATTTCGATTTACTGGCCGGACCGTTCCAAGGGTTACTATGGTTCGGTCGTGGCGGCACCTTATGTCAGGGAAGTTCTGGAAAAAGCCCTGACATACATGGAAGTGCCGCCGGATAAAAAAATGGATTTCAGTCTGAATCAATGATTAACCCGCTGTTGAAGCCTGCATTTCAAGTTTTTGGTTTTCAGCGAATGTTTTTTTCAGCATTTTTCGGTATTTTTCGGCATAATATTGCGATGCTTTTTTCCGAGCTTCTAAAAAGAGCTGATATCGATATTATAAGACGAAAGGGCGATGCGGAGGTTTCTGCCCTTGCGTCCGATTCGAGGTGCATTGAGCGGGGCAGTTGTTTTATTGCGGTTCGGGGTTTCGATGTAGATGGCCATAAGTTCATTTCCGATGCGATCTCGGCTGGTTGCTGTGCGATTGTCTGTGAAGATGATTCAAACATTCCTGATGGGTTAGCCTGTGCGGTGGTCAAGCAAAGCAGACCCACAGCTGGTTTGTTGGGACAGGCGTTTTTCGACTTTCCCGCGAAAAAGTTAGTCAATATTGGTGTTACCGGGACAAACGGAAAAACAACCGTAGCCCATCTTATCAAGGCTGTCTTGACCAAGGCAGGCCACTGCCCCGGATTGTTGGGGACCATCGCCTACGATACCGGCAAAAGGCAACTTCCAGCCGGTGCGACAACACCCGATCCGATTCTGTTGGCACAGATGGCAGCTGAGATGGTCCAGGCTGGTAAATCTCATCTGGTCATGGAGGTTTCATCGCATGCCCTCGACCAGCACAGAACGGCTGGTATTGACTTTAATGTCGGCGTTTTTACAAACCTTACCGGCGATCATCTGGATTATCACCAGACCATGGAGCAGTATCTGGCAGCCAAGCGCGAGCTTTTTATAAATTTGGATTCCAGCGCCGTAGCTGTGCTGAACCGCAGCGACTCGGCAGCAAAGTCCATAGCAGATTCGACAGCCGCGACGGTTAAGTGGTACAGCCTCGCAGACGGAACCGAAATTTCTGCCCGAATAGAAAAGATGGATGCCGGGTCAACTCGCTTCAAGCTTCGTATAGACGGTAAAGAAGAATTAATCTGCACCCCACTGATTGGGAAACACAATATCCTGAATTGCCTTGCAGCAGCAGCGGTGTGCAGTGCTGTTGGGGTTGAGCTTTCTGTAATTTCTGCTGCACTTGAGAAGGTGGATTGTGTGCCCGGGCGGCTGCAGAGGGTGAATGTGCCGGCGCCATATAAAGTTTTCGTAGATTATGCCCACACTGACGATGCACTGGAAAATGTGCTTCGTGCGGTTCGTGATATTACAGCCGGCAGGCTTATAGTTGTCTTCGGCTGCGGCGGCGACCGTGACAGGTCCAAACGCCCCAGAATGGCTGCAAAGGCAGAAGAATTGGCCGATTTAATCTTCGTTACCTCCGATAATCCACGAACCGAGCAGCCGCAGGCGATAATCGATGAGATTGTTGCAGGTTTTTCGCAAGAGGGTTCGGCCCGCTCTAAAATCATTCCCGATAGACGCGAGGCGATAGAATCGGCTGTTAATTCTGCGAGCGATGGTGACGTTGTTTTAATCGCCGGCAAGGGACACGAGGATTACCAAATTCTTGGCAGCCAGCGAATTCATTTTGACGATGTCGAGGTCGCCAGTGAAGCAATACGCGGCAGGGAGGGGATGAAATGAAGCCGGTCAGTTTAGAGGAAATTCGCCGCGCGACACGCGGCAGATGGCTGGCCAATTCCAGCGATATTACCGTCAATAACATCTCTACTGACAGTAGAACGACAAAAAAAGGCGATCTTTTTCTGGCCATTGAAGGAGATAACTTCGACGGTCATGGCTTCCTCGCTCCGGCTGCCAAAGCTGGCGCGGTTGCGGGTATTATCCGCCGTGATAGAGAACCTCCGCCAGATGTTACAAAGCTTTTCACAGGTGGGCTAATCGGTGTAGGAGATACCGTTGAAGCTCTGGGAGACCTGGGCTGTTATAATCGCAAGCTTTCGTCGGCGAGAGTGGTTGGCGTTACCGGTTCAAACGGCAAGACGACGGTCAAACGGTTAATTCATCATATTCTTTCCAAGCGGCTTACCGGTTCGTGCAGCCCCAAGAGTTTCAACAATGAAATCGGGGTACCATTGACACTGCTGGGTATAAATCCCGGAGACGATTATGTCGTCTGCGAGATAGGCTCGAACGCTCCGGGAGAGATAGCTTCGCTTGGAAAGATATCCCAGCCGGACATCACCGTTGTAACCTGCATTGGTCCTTCGCATCTTGAAGGCTTTGGCGATTTGCAGAATGTGGCAATCGAGAAGGCGTCGCTTGTCGGCTCACTTGAGAAAAGCGGTTTTGCCGTAGTGTTTGCCGATAGTGAAGAGCTAAATCTGGTTTTGCGTAGCCATAAGGCGAAATTTGTCCGTTTCGGCAAGAGTAAAAATGCAGATTTGCGGCTGAGCGGTTATGAATCTCAAGGTCGAAATTGCCGTTTTCAGGTCAACGGCCGCTTCTGGGTCGATCTACCCTTGCCCGGCAAGCACAACGCCATGAATGCCCTGGCTGCCATTGCCGTTGCCCAGCGTTTTGGTTTTAGCCAAGAGGAAGCAGCCGAAGCCCTGAAAGATTTTGACGGTGTGGATATGCGCCTTGAGTGGATTGGCCTTGACGGCCTTACTGTCATAAATGACGCCTACAATGCCAATCCAGCGAGCGTTTCAGCTGCGGTCGATGTCCTGGCCGATTGCCAAACAACTCGAAAGGTCGCAGTCCTCGGCGATATGCTCGAGCTCGGGTCGGCGGCTGAGGTTCTGCACGAGAAACTGGGCGAGAATATCGCAAAACGCCAGGTCGATTTTCTCATATCAGTAGGGCCTCTAGGTCGATATATCGCCAAGGGAGCACAACAAGCTGGTCTGCGGGCACAGGTGTTTGACTCCGTTCAATTTGCCTGCGAAGGTATTGCCGAATTGCTATGCAAGGGCGATACTGTTTTAATTAAGGGTTCCAGGGCCATGGAGATGGAAAGGCTTATCGAGCCGATCCGCCGGGCCTTTTTGAGTGAGAGCCCCTAACAAAACCTCCCGCGGCCGCGACGCCAGATTTTTTGTTCGCAGGCAAGGAGCGAGGAGGATACGATGCCTGTGGCATCATTGACTTTCGAGCGACGCCGTATGCGGACAAAAGGGCTGCGTCCCGTAGGGTTTGGCCGAAAATCGATGTCTGCTACGTTGCGACTCCTCGCCATACCATCAAGGTATGGCGTCGTCGCCGTCGCCTTGTAGCCATTCGATTTTGGGCCAAACGCGGCTAGCGCGAGATTTTGTTAGGGACTCTAGGTATTACAGGAAATAAGCTGTGGTTTATTGGCTTCTTGGCTATACAGGTTTGATACTGCGGATTGTCGGTGCGGCAGTGGTGAGTTTTCTCATAGTCGTTTTACTGGCTCCTCGCATGATCCGCTTTCTGATTCGCAGCAAAGTCGGTGACAAGCCGGAATTTAACCACGCCGACCTCAACGAACTGACTCGCAGCAAGTCAAACACTCCGACAATGGGCGGGGCATTGATCGTAATCGCGATTTTTATTTCCATTTTGTTGTTCGCAAACATTTTCAACATGTACATTCGCATGGCCTTTGTCGCTCTTGTTTGGCTGGGAGTGTTGGGCGCTATCGACGATTGGCTCAAGTTGCGTTTCTCGGCTGGGACGGGCTCTCGCGACGGATTGAAAATGTGGGAAAAAATCATTTTCCAGATTGGTCTGGCCGTTTTGCTCTCGATTTTCATCCGCCAATACGGCAGCCAAAGCACAATCGTCGACTCTACAGGCGAGGTGGTTAATCCCGCCCACAGTTTTTATCTGCCGTTTACAAGCTGGCATTTTTATCTACCGATGATCGTCTACATGATAATTACAATCCTGACCATGGTCGGTTCGTGCAATGCGGTAAATCTCACTGACGGCATGGACGGTCTTGCGACCGGCTCGGTTGCGATTGTGGCGGCTGTGTTTTTGCTTATTTCCTGGATAGTTGGCGTTTCAGAATGGGCGAGCTTTTTCGAACTTCCCGTGGTAGCTGGTTCAGCGGAGATGACGGTTCTGTGTGCAGCTATGCTCGGTGCCTGTGTGGGTTTCATGTGGTACAACGCGCATCCCGCCCAGGTTTTCATGGGTGATACCGGTTCGCTTCCGCTTGGCGGGCTTATCGGTTTTATTGCTGTTGTTACACGGCAGGAACTTCTTCTGCTGATTGCCGGCGGTGTTTTCGTTATGGAAGCCGTAAGTGTCCTGCTTCAGATTGGCTATTTCAAGCTGACAAAATCACCGGGCGGCATGGATGGTAAGAGGCTTTTCCGGTGTGCTCCGCTACATCATCATTTCCACCTGGGCGGCTGGTCGGAGTCCAAGGTGGTGATTCGTTTCTGGGTTATGGGTCTTATTTTCGCCGCACTGGCGCTGGCTACGCTTAAATTGAAGTGGTAGGGAACCGTTAATGGCACGGAAGCCGAACGTTAAATTCAAGCAATTGCCGCTTCGAGATAACCCCAACGGAACCGTTATGCTTCTGGCGACCTTTGCCCTGTTAGCCCTGGGCATCGTAATGGTTCATAGTGCTGTGGCTTCGGTGGTATCACCGGGCAAGTGGTACGCACGTCTCGATATCCGGCACACCGTTTTTTCCTGCATGGCACTGTTAATCATGTTCACTGCCTGGCGGATTGATTATCACGTGCTCTTTGCCGGCAAGCATTTTCCTGTCATGCCGGTGATTTTGCTGGTTATCGCGATTGTCTGCGCATTTATGGTTTATGTGCCGGGTATAGGTCATGGGGTGGGGGGCAGGCTCCGGTGGATTCGTCTTGGCCCGGCCCAGTACAAAATCGGTTTCCAGCCATCCGAGATTCTCAAAATAACGCTGGTGATATTTTTGGCGGCCTGGCTGTCCCGGCCGACGGTTCAGCTTCGCAGCATAACCAAAACTTTTTTGCCAGCCATACTCATGGTTCTGTTTTGCGTCGGAATTGTCATAAAAGAAGACCTGGGCACGGCGGTGCTCATCGGCATCTCTGCTTGTGTAACAATGCTATTGGCCGGTGTGCCGTGGTATTATCTTGCCAGCCTTATTCCGCCCGCGGCAGCCGGGTTTTATTTACTTATAGTGCGAGACCCGCATCGGTTGTCCCGGATAACAGCTATGCTGGATCCGTGGTCGCAAGCCAATCCGAGCGCGTATCAGCCGCGTATGTCTCTGCTGGCGATTCTTACCGGTGGCTGGTTCGGCAAGGGGCCCGGCAACGGTGAGCTTAAACTTGGCTTTTTACCGGAAGACACGACGGACTTTATTTTCGCGGTCTATGCCGAGGAATGGGGTTTTGTCGGGGCGGTACTGCTCATCGGCCTGTTTATTCTTTGGATATTACAGGCACGCAAGGCAGCTGTTCACGCCGACGACCGGTTCGGTAAGGTCTTGGCTGGGTCGCTGGCCTTTATGATAGCGATACAGGCAGTCCTTCATATCGCTGTCGATACAGTCGTTCTACCCCCGACCGGAATGAGCCTGCCGTTTGTCTCCGCCGGTGGGACGGCACTTTTGTTGTTGGCGTCGGCTGTGGCGTTTATTATCTCGGTGACAGCCCATCGGGATGACCCGACGAGAATACGAGACTGGTAGTTTTAAGGTTTCTTTAGGATCAAATTTTGACCAAGCCGATTTACATCTTTGCCGGCGGCGGAACGGGTGGGCATTTATATCCCGGCCTGGCGGTGGCCGAGCAACTTCATAAATCGCAGCCGGAAGCGAAGATTGTATTTGCCTGTTCGGATCGAAGCATCGACAGGAAAATTCTGGACTCACTCGGAAGGGGTTTTGCGGCAGTTCCCCAGCCGATTAAACCACTACCCAGAAGTTTTTGCGGGTGGGGTCGTTTCTGCAGGAGCTACATCGCTTCCTGCGCCCAGGCCCGGGATATGTTGGGCGACCTAAAACCGGCAGCTGTGCTTGGTCTTGGCGGTTTTGCAGCTGCCAATTTGGTCAGCAAGGCCGCCAAGGTTGGCATTCCTACGGCAATGTTGAATCCCGATGCAGTGCCGGGAATCGCCAACCGCCATTTATCGAAACATGCACGGGTAATCTTCACTCAATTCGAGTCAACGCAGAGCTGTTTTGCTGGCCGCTTGCAGGAGCGGGTCAGATGCGTCGGCTGTCCTGTCAGAAGCGATATAACTAATGCGAATCGGGCTCAAGCTTTGGAGCATTTTGGTTTGGATAGCGACAGGAAGACCTTGTTAGTCCTTGGCGGCAGCTTTGGAGCAGCTTCGATTAACAAGGCGGTTTACGCATTGGCTGATAAGCTCGATGATTTTGCCCAAGGCTGGCAGATAATCCACATAACCGGCGAGGCGAATGAATCGGCCCAGACGCCTTTTGGAAAAATCAGAGTTGTTTCCAGAAAATATTGCGACCACATGGACCTCGCTTACGCGGCATCCGATTTGGCACTTTGTCGCGGCGGGGCATCGACAATAGCGGAATTGACCGCGACAGCAACTCCAGCTGTCATCATGCCATACCCTCATCATCGTGACCAGCAGCAGAAACTCAACGCAGCGGAACTTGTCAGCTCGGGAACAGCCGTGATATGCGAAGATGAAATTGATACAGACTCAAATAAAGCGAACCTGGGCGCAAGTCTTATCCCGATTTTGCAAGACGAAGAACAGCTATTAAAAATGCACCATGGAATTTCCGGCAGCGATAAAAGCATCTCCTCAAAAATCATTGCACAGTGGTTATTACAGAATTCTTAAGTCTGACCGCAGGCGATTGAAAACAGAATGGCAGCTTGAGCTAGCAATAATTAATGATGGATGCACCAAAACAAAAAAGTTTATCATTGACAATATAACGTTTGTCGTTATTTTTTACACATATAACAAGTTAATCCAAAGGAGAATTACTATGGCAAACGCTATTATAAAGCAAAATGAACGATTACTCAGAACTCGCTGTTCTATCATTCGGATTATGGGATGGGTGGTCTTGGTTTTGATGCTGCCATTCTTTGCATATGGCCTTTTTGAGTTGCAAAAGGGCGCCGAACAAATAAATGTTTTTCTAAGAGCTCGATATTTCGTGTCCTTCGTTATGGCCTTCGGCGGAGGAATAACTGCGATAGGCGTTGGGCAGTTGCTGCGTTTCTTGCTCGAAACTAACGATAAACCAGGCTGGGTACTTCGCCACGGTGACAAGATTCTTTACATCTTCGCGATTCTTGTCTTCTCTAGCCTTCTGCTTAATTTTTGTTTTTTGTTATCTGTTCGCACAGGAGCGTGGTATTTCACTGTAGCTTCACTTGGACCATCTACACTTCTATCGTTAGTAAAAATTTTGGTTCTCATTGGACTGGGGCAATTCTTGCGACGAATCATTCCGGTCATTGAAGAAGCCAAGGTAATTGTTTAAGGAATAGATATCATGATCCGCATTCGTTTGGACTATCTTCTTCTTGATAATAGGATGAAGCTTAAAGATCTGGCTGAAGCTACGGGTATTGCAGTAAATAATCTGTCGATTCTGAAAACCAATAAAGCTCGTGCGATTCGCTTTTCAACCCTTGAGGCTATCTGTAAAGTCCTTAATTGCACACCAGGGGATTTGATTGAATACGTTCCAAGCAATGACTGCCCCTAGCAGATGGTAATGATAGAAGTTGAAGTTTGTTTAAAAATTACAATAGCTTTTCCGAGTGACTCTCAAGTGGTGTTTTCTACAATCTCCTGTCTAATCTTCGATATTGAATTGCCTCGGCCAGGTGGTGCGGCTGGATTTTTTCCTCGCCTTCGATATCAGCGATGGTTCTTGCAATTCGCAGCACCTTGTCATGTGCGCGGGCGGAGAGGCCCAGCTCCGTCATTGCCTGTTTGAGTAGCAATTCACCCGATGAATCCAGCTGGCAGAATTTGCGAACCTGTTTGCTGGCCATCGTAGCGTTAGTTGTAGTAGAACCATTGCCGCTGAAACGACTTTTCTGTATCGCACGGGCAGAGACTACCTGGTCGCGCATATCCGCGGAGCTGATACCATCGCCATTGCCGCCTCGCAGTTGTCGCCACGGGACGGGCGGCACTTCGACGTGAATATCTATTCTGTCAATCAACGGCCCGGAAATGCGCGACAGGTAACGCTGGACCTGGTTCGGCGAGCATTTGCACGGCTTTTTGGGGTCGGTGAAGTAGCCGCATGGGCAGGGGTTCATGGCAGCTACCAGCATCAGCCGGGCCGGGAACTTTAGCGTACTGTGGACGCGCGGTATCGTAACGCAGCCGTCTTCTATCAGTATTATTATTTTTAGTTGAATCTAAGTCTCTGTATTTTTTGTAGATACGGGGCTTGAGGCTTTTTGCAAATCTCGCCATATCTCTTAAAGCGTTGCGAACATTGTATCGGCCTTGCGGAACAAGTTTAAAGGCCTGTCCACGTGCTTTTGCCCTAGGGTTGAAGGCACAGCCTACGGATGGAATTTTATGCAGGTCGGATAAACTACTTTCGTAGACCGTCTGTTCTATTGCCTCTAACCTCGTTTTCGGCGGTTCAGTAGGAATTCTCTCAACGCCCCTTAAAATAACGTATAAGTCCTTTCCAAATTGCCCACTAGGGCATTTTCGGTAAGTTTTCCATTCTTCTTTACTGATTGTTTCAACTTTGAATGTTAAATTTCCCAGTACGGCATTAACTAATTCTTTTCGTTGCTCGTAATTTAAATCATCGATAACTCGCCTTGCTACAACTTGGATTCCATTCAATGCTTCTTTATTGTCTTTCACAAAATCTAACTGATTTGCAAACTGTTCAATCCCCACAACAATACCGGACTGCCGAGCGATTTGTTCTTTAATTGAATCGCGGTCTTTTTCGAGTTTCTTAAGTTGAGCATTTAAAGTGTCTTCACGAGCAGAGCCTTTTTCAGTTTCGAGAAGCATGTCGATAGCTTTTTCGATTTTTGAATTTACTGTATCAAGCCTACTTTCAAAACCCTGTAGTTCCTGCTTTGCATTTATTAGTTCGGCCTTTGCGGGGTTACCTTTTAGTATATCGCTGAAAAAACCTTTCGGATTCAAAAAGACCTTACGGACAAAGTGCCAAATAAGAAATTCAGCGTGGTCGGCAAAAATTCCCGATGATTCGCACCAATCCTTCCCTTGTACCCGAGTTCGACGGGTACTCCTGCTCCACGAGCATTTGTAATAACGGACGTATTCGCCGTCCGGTTTTTTCGTTCCGCCCATCAATCCCATTTTGCCATTACATTTTCCACAGCTTAAGCGGTCTGCAAGAAAATATCTGTCTTTCGCAGTTCGTCCTTTTTTCTGTTTGGATGTATCGCCCGAGTTTCGACGATGCGGTGGGAGATTGCGCTCTAATCTTTGTTGCACTCGTCCAAAGTCTGACCACGGAACTATCTCGCCTATGTATTTGACGAATTGCCAATCCCTTTGGGGATTCATTTTTCGGCTTCGAGTGCCGGGGGCATAGCTATAAAGATTGGCATAAACCCGTCCAGCTATCATGGGATTCTTCAACAAATTGCTAATTTTATGGCCCGTCCACCTTCGACCACGCCTTGTGGTTATATTTTGTTGGTTAAGCCAATCAGCTATTTTTTCTTGTGACCAACCTGATAGATATTTTTCGAAAATCTTTTTTACGATTTTGCCTTCGGTGGGATTAATTACAAAGGTTCGCTCTTCCCAATTTTTCGAGTCTTTGGGAGGCTGATACGTCAATCCGAAAGGGGCGTTAGTGTAAATGATTCCACCCTTGCGTTGGCGTGCTTCTTTACCGGATTTCATACGAGCTACAAGGGCTCGGCCCATGTAATGATCGAAGCCCCCGAATAGCGTTAAAATTAAGCGGTGTTCTTCATTGGTTAAATCATATTCTGTTCCGCCAACAATACAGCGAAGCCTTTTTTTTGCCATTTCATCAAGAATTGATTCTTTCGCTTTTTTGTCTCTGGCAATACGGTCGGACTTGTCCCAGATGAGAATGTCGCCTGCTTGAGCCTCATTTAAAACTTTTGCCAACTTCGGGCGGTCATCAATATTTTCGGTGAATCCAGAAATCGTTTCCGAAACATGTTCAGTGTTTGAAAAGCCGTTACTTTTTGCGATGGTTTGGCAGGCATGTAACTGGGCACTGTGGCCTTCGCCAACGTCGGCTTGCGCTTCGGTACTTACTCTTGTCATTAAAAATGCTTTAGTCATATTTGTATTATATAGAAAAGCAAATACTCAAGCAAATAGTATTTGAACAACAATAGTGACTAAAAAGATATAAAAGCTTGTATTAAAAGATGTTAAAACATGAAAATTTTCTTGTCACGAGGAATGTTCGTTTCAGTATAATATATTAATGCAAGAGTTTTTTCTGGCTCTTAAATTGATGTTTGGCCAGAAAAATCTGGAAAAAATGAGCTAAAAACAAAAGTATTGGTGTAATTATATTAATGAAGGAAAGTTATGAATTAATGTAGGAGCAGGTTTGGTTCGAAAATTTGAAACGTTTAGTACAATATTAAAATAGGAGGATGGGTTTCAAACCCTGAAAATATAGATGTTTATAAGATAATTAAGGAAGTGATTTGTGAATGCAAGATAATTACGAGAATCAGTTTAAAGCACTAGAAGACAAATATTTAGAAGGCAAACCAGAGGGATTTAAGGAACTTACCAAGGGGGATTCGCGGCGGGCCGCACTTCTGGGAACGTGCCAAGAATGTGACGCGATCAACGCAGATGTTGATCGAGAAGAAACTTTGCGAATCGTAGCGGCCGAAGCCCGGCGCAAATCACTTGACCAATGGGGCAAAACCCATCCCACGGGCGGGCGAAGGCCAAAAACACTGGAGGAGATCGCCTTATTTGAATATCTGGAAAGCAGAGAGAATTCAAAATATGATGCTCGTGCGGCAATCAAAGCATGGGCGAATTATCTCGAAAAGTCCTATTCTTCATGGCACTCGGTTCAGAAACTCGAACAATTATCCCAAAAGCAAAAAGCTGAAGCTCAAAAAGCAATAGAAGCTCTCGAATCTGCATTGGCATCAGCAGAAAAAGCCGAACAACTCCATCGTGAAGGCAGAGCGATAATGCGTAAGGCCTCTGCTTTTTTGGCATTTAGCTCAAACCCATTCTTGTCTATCAATGCAGAAGAACTTCGGAATTTTATCAAATCATTCAAAACAAAATCGGAGGTTAAATAATGACAACATCGAAATTATCGAATATCGAATCGGGCGTCCTCGTTCAACTTCGCCCCGGGCGATATTGGCGAGACAGCGTTACAGGACAATCGTATAGCGGAAGAAATCATTATCCCGAAAAAAGCAAAAAATATAAACCGGGGTCGCCGCCTTTCAGGATTTCAAAAGAACTTTGGGAAAGAGATTGTAACAAAGGCAGAGAAATAGACCGATTATTTGAAAAAGTTGAGGATTAATAAAGGAGGTTGCAATGAAGTTGATATATCCCAATCCATTGCCGTACACGTTGACTGAGCTCGAAAAGTCGGACCCAGAGTTGCATTCGGCATTTCAAGCAATGATAGCGGATTTAGCTACTGGCTTAATCAAACATAAATATTACGGTGATTTTAATCTTGGCCTAGAAAAGTTCATGGAGAACCTAGAACGGGCGTTCGAATCAGGATGGATTCGATTACTCATTAAAGAGGATGGCCCAGAAATCGGCTTTGAGTTTTTTGACCCCTTTTCTGGTGAATATACGATGCTGCCACACCCTGATATTCTTCAACAAATTTGGGGTGAGTTAGATGAATGAGCAAAACGAGCAAAACGAAATTGTTTTCAATAGGCTTAATCGAATCGCAAGAAAAAACGGATTAACTCCCCTTGAACTTCGGGGAATTCTGAAAAAATACCGACTGTTGTATGACCGAGGTTTTCCCACTCGTGGAAGTTTTGCGGGCGGATATTGCAAGCAAATCAATGGGAAATTTCTTTGGAATACTTATCAGGTTACGGCGGTCGTAACCATGTTTAAAAAATGCAGCGGCGCTGGCCTGCGCAGCTCTGCGGGAGCAGGGGAAGGAACGGCAGCCTAATCCTGTCGTTCCTTTTCGCATCCTTTTTTGAAGATTAGGCTAAAAATAGGAGTAGTGATGTAAGATGCAAAATTTGGATAGGGCATTGAAATACGCCCAAAAGGGTTTTCATGTTTTTCCTGTCAAACGTGGGGATAAAATACCTTTAACGAAGCATGGGTTTAAAGACGCAACGACAGATGAGACGCAAATTCGAAACTGGTGGAATAACGGATTTGCCGATGAGAACATTGCAATTGCAACGGGAAAAGAGAGCGGAATATTTGTTCTCGATGTTGATTATCAACCGGGCGGCTATGAATCTCTTGAAATGCTAGAATCTGAATTCGAACCATTACCGGAGACGGTAATGGCGGAAACAGGCGGCGGTGGTTGCCATATCTTTTTTCGGTATCCAGAAAACCAAGAAATCCGTTGTAATAATGGTGGGTTAGGCGAAGGTTTAGATATTAAAGGCGAAGGTGGGAGTGTTATTGTTCCACCAAGTTTACACAGTTCAGGAACTCGCTACAAATGGGCAAAAAATTGTAGTCCCGAGGATGTTGAAATTGCAGAGGCTCCGTCTTGGTTGTTGGAGAAATTAAAAAAGAAAAATTCTCCAGTTGTCAACCAATCAGACGAAGCAATTCCGGAGGGCAAAAGAAATGACTTCCTTTTCAGCAAGGCCTGTAAAATGGCTAAACTTGGCTTGACTTCTGAATCGGTATACGTCGCTATCATTTCTGAAAATAAACGGTGTGTGCCTCCTTTGTCGGAAGAGGAGATTATAAAAATTGTTCAAAGCGCCATGGGCTACCAGCATTCGACTGAGACTTCTGTCGTGATGCGAACCACAGAGGGCACAATTTTACCGGACCAGTTCTCTCTGACAGATGAAGGAAATGCACTGAGATTCGCAAAGAAGCATGGCAACGAGGTGAAATATTGTCCACAACAGGGCAAATGGTATCTGTGGAACGGTCAATACTGGGCTCCAGACCTAACTGATTCTGTAAACTCTCTAATGATTCAGGCAATCAAAGATATTTACGATGAAGCTAAAACATCTACCGATTCTGCTGTCTGTAAAGCATTGGGTAAACATATTGAGAAAAGTTTAAGTCGAGAAAGAGTTAGAGCTGCTGTTGGTATGGCAAAGGACAATCAAGCTTTAGTCGTTTCGCCCGAAGATTTAGATAAAGATATTTTCCTTTTTAATTGTCAAAACGGAACATTAAATTTGAAGACAGGAGAATTTCAAGAGCACAGGAAGGAAGATTTGATAACTAAAATGGCGCCAGCTCAATACGATTCGGAAGCGAAGTGTCCTTTATTTGATAAGTTCCTCAAGCGTGTATTGGGTAATAACGAAAACCTAATTCGATATCTTCAGAAACTTACCGGCACATGGTTGACTGGTGATGTGAGCGAGCAAATTCTGCCAATTTTTTTTGGCGAAGGACGCAATGGCAAGAATACCTTTTTGGATACCATATTGACTATGATGGGGGAATATGCTGGTTATGCGCCGCCTAATCTATTAAGCGTGCGAAAATACAACGAGCATCCAACAGAACTGGCCGACCTTATGGGTAAGCGATTGATAATAGCTTCAGAAACTGAGCGTAACGGCAAGATGCGAGTACAACTTGTCAAGAATCTGACGGGAGACAAGTTTATTAAAGCTCGATTTATGCGACAGGATTATTTCCAGTTCGAAAGGACAAACAAAACTGTCTTAATTACGAACAATAAGCCCAAGGTTGAAGAAGATACACACGCAATCTGGGATAGAATTAAGCTTATTCCGTTTAATATCGTAATATCTGAAGAAGAGTGTGATAGGCACTTGGGAGTAAAACTACAAGCCGAATTATCTGGTATTCTTAATTGGGCATTGGAAGGTTGTCTTGCATGGCAAAAAGAGGGCCTTGCCGAGCCGGAGGAAGTAAAGTTCGCAACAAACGAATATCGCAAGGAAGAGAATCTTCTCAATGAGTTCGTGTCCGAAAAATGTATAACAGGCGAAGGGTATAGCATTCCTGCTGCTGAATTGAGGGGCCATTATAAAAAATGGTGCAAGGATAACCAGATTCCAAAGTATCAATGGCTTGATAATTACACAAGCTTTGGGCGGGCAATTAGTCAATTAGGTTTTAATAGAGACCGGGTAAAAATCGATGGCACAACGAAATTGGTTTATTTGGGCATTGATTTTGCGAATGACGACGTAGCAAGAATTCAAAAGATGCGTGAGGCGAAAAGGAAAGGTTAACGGTTACCAGTTAAAGGGTAGTTTTCACATTAACGCTCTTAGAGATGCCTCATGTAATGTTATATGGAAAAACTGGTCAAAACTAATAACTAGTAACCCAAAGATGTAAAGTAAATATTCGGTAAATATTTGTTCAAATATTTGGAGTTGATGTCATGTGATTGATGGAAATTTGAAACAAAGGCTCAAAAGAAAAATAGAATATCTTAATAGTGAAAAAAATAGCTCAAATGATGTTGATATAATAGAGGTACAAAACCAATCTGACTTATCAAATTTAGATGGGCATGTGGAAACTGATAATAATCTTCCACTCATTTCAGACACTAAAGTAAATCCTGAACCTCCGGATAATATTGATAACATTGATTATTCCCAATATAAAGACTCCAAAGGCCACTTCCTCAAGGGCTTCCCAGGCGGGCCGGGTAGAGGACATAAAAAGAACACTGAGAACACATGTGTGGATTCAGGGGAGGGGGATGACGAAGATTTAGGCCTTCTTTCTGCTTTTCATCGAGCCCTAAAGAGGCATGGGGTCGAAAAATTTTGTTTGGACTTGCTGAAAAAATCCCCCGTCAGCGCGGCTCAACTGCTAATGAACTTAAAAAAGTTTGAGGGCTTGGATGGTGAGGGAAACATTACCATAGTAACCAAGCCCGGCTTTACTTTGCCATGCGAAGATAACAAGCAGAGCCAAGAGCCTATTGAGCAAAGCAAATCTAATGAGCAATCAGATATTCATACGCCTATCCAAGAAACAGAGGATTTACCTATTGTTTCAGATATCCAGCCGAAGCAATTGCCGTCTGAGCGTTTAGGCTCAGCTTTTAAATGTATCGGCGATGGCCCCGACCCCGGCTGGACTAGGCATACGGATTTCGAGGATTGATATTCAATATAAAATTAGATAAATATATTGAAAATCACGCTTTTATACCCCCAGAAATAGCTTATAATATATTGAAAGATTGCTATAAACTATTGAATAGAGGGTGTAGAAATGGATAGGCAGCGATACATGAGCATCGAGGAGGCCAGACAGTTAAGAACGTTCAGCGAACATAGAGCATTAAAAGATATAGCTCAGGGGCGTAAAACCGGCGTATTGAGCTGGATGGTTGTGGATTTGGCTTTGTCTACTGGTTTGCGTGTTTCAGAAATGGCAAATCTTAGGATTGGCGATGTCGATTTGAAACGAGGAGCTTTGAAGGTAAGAAGATTAAAGCGTAAAAAACCATTAGCTGAAACCCTTGCCATATCTCCTGAGCTTCTGGAGCATTTGAAAGAATTCATTGCATGGAAAGATACCGTAGGGGAATCTATTGATAAAAAAGGTTCGTTATTCATAGGGAAACGCGGGCCTTTAACCGCCCAGGGGCTTCAGCAAATATGGAAAGCTGAAATCAAACGAGCAGGATTGCCAAAAGACCTATCAATTCATTGTGCTCGACATACTATGGCAGTTCATCTATTACGAAAAACCAAAAACCTTAGGCAAGTTCAAAAGCAATTGGGCCATGCTTCGCCTGCTACAACGGCCAATATGTACGCCGATGTTCCCTTTGAAGATATGAAGGATGGTGTATCAGGATTATATGATGAATAACTTGTCAAAGAAGCATTTTGCAACATGGCTAGGATTAATGAGGATTACTTGTAATCAATTATTATGAAGGAAATGCCTGAAGGTGTATTGGAAATGAAAAAATGGCTTAAAACCAGTTCGTGGAGAGTCTTATGTCGAAAAGAACAAGAGCACTAGACGAAGCCCAAAAGGATTTTCCTGAAAATGGCCAAACAAGTGAACAAATAAAAGCGTGGAATGAATTAGAGCTAAAATTCATCGAAGAAGTCATGGGCGGGTTCCCGCAATGTCATTATTGTAAACACCTCATAGAGGGCAATATCTGCAAGGCCTTCCCGAAGGGTATTCCCTTGGAAATTGTTGCAGGGGAGCATGACCACAGAAAGCCATATCCGGGCGATAATGGCATTCAATTTAAAAGAGCGGGCTAGTTTTCCTGCCTTTAGTATAATATATATGTAGAGGGTTGCCCATTCGCGGAACTCTCACGCTTGCCAATCATCTGATGGAAGCATTTCTCAAGGCTGCCTAGAAGTAACAGGAGCCCATTTCTAATAACGGAGCGTAAAAGCTGCCGGTGAACAGTAGTTTTATTTCAACCAATATTGGTATGTCCATATTTCAATAATTTTAAGGAGTTTTGATGTAGTTTGAAAATGACGAAAAAAGAGAAGGCTGAATTTATCGAGGCGTTTGCCAAGGGGCTTCAAAATTCAGTCAAATCTGAAAGAGGGGTAAGGAAAAGTTTCGGCGATATCGAGGTTGGAGAATCGAATGTTAGCATCGCCAAATATCTAAAAGGTGCAATTTTCAATGATTGGCAAGGAGCAGATAACGAAAAGCGAATTTATAAAACTTTTGGCCAAGATGGTGGCGCACAGGGTGGGTTTCTTGTGCCTGAACAACTGGCCGGCGGTGTTATTGAGCTTTTAAAAGACGAATCAGTAATTCGTAAAATGCCCGGTATTCGCACCGTGAACATGAAAGGCCCCAAACTTTCATATGCTGCTGTAGAAAACGGCCCCCAAATCACCTGGGGTAGCGAAAATGCAACCATTTCAGAAGACACCTCTATGGATTTCGGCAAAAAGGTTTTAGAGGTCAGCAAAGCGACCTGCATCTACAAGATGAGTCGAGAACTTTTGGACAATGCCGATGCTGCGGAAGATGTAATTCGTGCAGAACTGGCAGCCCAAATCGCACTGGAGGAAGACAGGGTATTCTTGGAGGGCACAGGAGGCACTGAGCCTTTGGGTATCTACTACAACCCAAGAGTTCAAAGCACAGACTTAAATGGTTCAGGGATTGGTTTTGATGATATTCTTGAAGCCAATTATCAACTTCGTACTTCAAGCTCAAAGCTTACCGGATTTATTGCACCACCTGTTATCGAGTACCAGCTTGAAAAGCTGAAGGATGCTGAAGGCAATTACATCCTTGGAAGCCAGAATGATAATAGGTATTCGACCATTGATTTAAGGACGCTTTACGGCAGGCCGTTGGGTATTACAAATGAAATGGCTGTTACCAACATGCCAGATGCAGACGAAACCTATATAGTCTGTGGCAATTGGAGGGATTTCATTATCGGCGAAAATCGTGGCCTGAGAATCGAAACATCGATGCACAGTTACGATGCGTTTTATCGTGACCAAGTTCATTTGAGGGTGATTAAGCACGTCGGCATTTTGCTCAGACATCCCGAATCGTTCGTTGTCATTAAGGGAATTAGCACAAGCTAAAGGAGGTTGATTTAAAGTGAAAGGTATTATTCCCGAAAGTAGATTCGCACTTTTGAAAAACAATTCAGCAACCGGCGCAGCTGGTTCTGACTTGCTGGTTGGTGAAATAGATGCTGGCAGCGCTCAGAACGGAACCCTTGTTCTGGTTGTTGACAATGCCGCTGGCAGTGATGTTCGCAATGTCGAAGTCTGGACGAGTTTGATTTCAGATTTTGCAACGTCTGGCACAGCTTTAGCAGCCGTTTCAAGTGATGGCACGGCTCAAATTGTGCTGACAAGCGATACTTCAAACTTGTACGCACAAGGCTTACTTGGCGCTTCAGTTTCTGACCTCACCGTTTCCAGCAATACGATTAGTTCTATCACAGAAGACGGCATGTACGTTGTTAATTGCAAAAATGTGAGCCGCTATGTGAATGTTCAGTATGATTCGAGCGGCGTAGGAAGCAAGGTCAGCGCAGTATTTATAGGCCATGACTTGCAGGAAGCTCCTTGGGCTGGCGCACGTTCAGCTTATTAAAATAAATTCTTCAAATAATGGGAACTCCGGCCAGCGCTAGCTAAACATGGCTGGCCGGTTGTTGCCCGACTTAGAGATGATGTTCTATGGATTTTATAAAATCGCAAGATAAGAGATTGGTCGGCGGAATCGTCTACGAACCAAATACTGTCGATGCCGATGGAGACTGGACGGATAGGGAAGAAATTTTCAAAGCCATGGAAAGTTTTGCCAAGAATGGTTTCAATCTCGGCGAACAACATGCGGGAAGTGCCGATGCAGTGGTTGTTGAATCCTTTCAAGCTGAACGGGATACCTACAAGGGCAGGGATTACATTCCAGCCGGGGCTTGGTACATGACAGTCAAAGTTTTGGACGATGACCTTTGGGCCAAGATTAAAAAAGGCAAAATAAACTCATTTTCAATGGCTGGGAATGCGAAGGTGGCTAATGGCTAAACGAAAAAAGAAAATTTTCGACATTGATGTAGAAGAAGTATCGCTGGTTGATGAAGGGGCTAATAATCGCCGGTTTATGTTTCGTAAATCTGCCGATGGCGAAGTCTTTGAAGGTTCCGTAGCGGAGATTGCGGAGATGCTGGCAGAAGAAATTTCCAACATTTTAATAGAAACATAAAGAAACCAGTAATTAGGCACGGCATGAATCTATTAAAGCTTCATGCCGTGCTTTCCATACCAAACCATACCAAACCGTACCATACCTTACCACGCCTTGGCATACCTTAATCTAGCCGGGCAGGGTTTTCTTGGGTTTCACTGACTTACTGGCCCTTAACTAGATACACTATTATACAAATTGGGGCGCTTGCCAATGCCCCTAAATTTTGAAAATTTTGTTTTAAGGGTAAAATAAAAAGGTGTTGTTTCATTTTTAGGGAAGAAAGGGGCAGATTATGGAAACAAACAATAGAGACGGAATATGTAGCTATATGGTCATTTCTAAAAAATTTGGTTCTTTTAATAAGCTTGGAAGCAAGCTGCTGCAAATCGAAATTGAACTCGAATTAAACGTGTCTCATTCAAATGCGAGATTGGACTATCAGATAAAAGCAGGAAATGAATTCTATTATTCTCAGCCAAACATTAGGAAACCTGAGCGAGGTTATTTTAAATTTGAAGATAATATTGAAGAGTTGCCGCGTTCTTTACCCCCAGGCAAATTTAAGGCAAAGGTTTTTATTGAAGCTGAACGCTGGTTAAAGAAAAATGAGTCTGAAGAAAATGCTACAGAAGCAGCACTTCCAAATTTGCCATTTCAAATCAAGCTAGCCTATCGAAAAGCAGATTGGACTGACCAGATAATTGTAATACAAGATGAAGTTGTTCACGGGCCCGGTTTGATAGAACCAATCCGTCCAGATGACTGGAGAATCACAAGTCCCGAGGTTAGATGGCAATAATTCAAATTATGATTGCGGTTATTGTTTGTTGAATCACAAAAGTAAAACCTCCAAGATAGGTATAAACCATAGAGGCTTTTAGAATCGACCAAAAGTAGCGTTATATCTTCAAGCATCTTTTGCGATTTCTTAACAATTCCAGCCCTCTTTGTGACTGGATGAAAATTTAAGAATGGTCAGTTTATAGTAAAGAAAACCTTGTATAGTTTTCAATTCAACGTCTCAATTTTTGCGTTTTCCGTGTCGCCGTCTGGGGTAATCATGTCAGTATAACCAAAGGTACTTTCTAGCCACACACAATCGCCTTTAAAGATTCCATAAAAACCAACGTATGATTCCGCAAGATACTGCCTTCCAATATCGTCGATGAGAATCAATTTTCCCGAAGAGGCTTTTTTTGCTACTGTCATCTTTTCCCAGCCTTTACGCTCAAGGTACTTTCTTGCCGCAACATCCCCCGAGCCATTTAGGACACTCATAAAAAAATTCAAGAGTTCATTTTTTTCTCTCGTTGAAAGCTTATGTAGCCCCATTTTCTTGACTTGGCTTGATGGGATTGATTCCCACCATGGTTTTTGCCTTTTGCGGGGTTGTCGAGAAAAAGCGATACTAGAAAGACCCATCCCAATCAACATCACCAAGATTAATTTCTGATATTTTATCTTTGCCATGTGCTTCCCCTTTTAATTATCTAGGAGGGCCACATCGACTACATGGCCCATAGCCAGCCGCTCTGGCGTCACTAAGATTTTTAGGAATTTTGCTTCTCCGAAGATAACTGCAACTCCCCCTGTGATATTTCTTGCCTGTTCGTGTTATATAGACGGTAACATTGTCTGTGTCTGATTTGGGTTTAACAACTGTTGGCATTAAGGGAGATTTTGAAGAAAATTTGGTAATCTGCCGGACTTCCCATAATCCCTTTTCAGCATCTCTTGAAAACTTTTCCAACCGCCTGAATTCTTCAAGATACTTAAATGGATACCGCCCATACGCATGCCCATAGCCTTGCCGAATAATCTCGGCATTTACAAATAGACCACCAGGTGCTCGATAGACATAAGCAAGTGTTCGGCCATATCGGTCAGTCTTGCCTTGCTGGGGGTCAGTGACAAGATAGACCTTTTCACCTTGTAGCAAATTCTTTGTGAAGTTAGATGCTTCTTTGCCGTAATATTGAACAGACTTGCTTGGATGGACGGTTTCAGGCGTATCAACCCCTATAAGCCTGATGGTTGTGTCTTTTCCGTCAATGTTGGCGATGATAGTGTCGCCGTCAACAACTCTTGTAATCGAATAAGCTGTTGAATCGGATAAATCTAACTTTTCAAATTTTGGGATAGCCTTATTTTCAGCATCTATGGCCCAAATGACGGACGGAATGATTAGAAAAGTTAGAAAAAGCCCCAGGTAACTTAATTTTCTCATCGTTTTCCCCTTAGGAGATTGGCTAATTATCTGCCTGATTATCAAGTAAACAGCTAAAGTTATCAAGTTATTGGGCAGATTTATAAACTGAATTATTGACTGTAAGCTTTATTTGATTAAGATTTTAAGATTATCAGTCACGTCATTTGAAGGAAAAGGGGCAAAAGATGGATACGCAATGTCCAAACTGTAATAATCCAGTAAGACTAAGTGATGATGCCATGGGGAAGAAAGCAAAGTGTGGAGCTTGCGGGCATGTTTGGCAATTAATACCAAACACAAAATCTTTAGCTTGGTGGCAGAATGGCCGGCTAATCTCTTTTATGGCAATTGCCGCTTTTATTGGTGTGATACTTTGTACAGCTTTATACACAAAGAATAACCACCTAAAATCTAAACTTCTGGATTTAAATCAAATCTCTGAATCAGATCCTGAAGATATTAATGAATTACCAGAAGAAGAAAGACTGAATGAATTAGTAATTCAGAAAAATGCAGAAATAGAAAGACTGAAAAATGAAAAAGAAAAATTCGAGCTCAATGGCCCTACATATTCGCAATTAACTGGATGGATATTAAATAGAATTAATCAAGATGAACTGAATGAAGATTTTAAAAAAGGCATTAATTCATATTTAAAAGGCATTGAAGGTTATTCATTATTAATTAGAGGAATTGATAAAGAATGCCCATTATCTAGAGAGGAATTAGAACGAACTGTTGAATTTGAATTTAGAAAAGCTGGCGTAAAAGTAATTAATCCTAGAAAAAACTTAAAGGGAAACTATGGTTTGCCTGAGTGTGAATTAAATTTGAATCTTATAAAAGGAACTGATGAATTTTATTTGTACGACATAAACTTTGAGATAACAAGGTCAAGTTTTATCCTGGAGTGGTCTTCGGACTTTGCAGCTGAAGCCGAAGTATATGAACAGGGTTATTTGGGCAGTTCAGTTGGTAAGTACAACGCAAAAGAACACATTAAAAAATTTGCTATTGAACTTACTCAAGAATTTTTGAATGAGCATTTAAAAGCTAATCCTAAAAATTAAGAGTTCATTTCTGAATGACAAATCATCACCCAATTAGAAAGGGGAAAAATTGGTCGAAGATTGCTTTATATCTTCAAGCATTCTTGGATTTTTGTCAATAATTATCCGGCTACTCAAAGGCCGGAGATGATTTCAAGCTCATGGCACTCTTCGTCTAATTTATAATTGGGCCTTCAATCTGGCCTTTTTCTGCCATATCAATCCAATTCCACCTAATGCGAATAATGAAAACGTTGCTGGTTCTGGAACGGGGTATTCAATAACATAGCTGCTCCAATTCCGGTCGGGATTAACTCCTGCATACATGTCATTCCATTGCCCAAGGAGTCCCTGGTCGCTTGAGCCTACTATTCCTACGTGGTCTTCAACACCAAAGGTTCCTGCATCGTTTGGCTCGCCAGCTTTCCAATTGGCATAGGTCCAAGATTCTCCTGTCACCCACTGCCACCCGTCGTTTGGCTCAGGCGTGCCTTCTGGCTGATAGCCTCCGAGCCAATAGAACGTGTCATGCCCAAGAGCATCGCAAAGATTTGCCACAAATTGATTTTCTTCAGCGGATGTTATAGTGGCCAGATGTCCTTGAACACCTAGATAGGTGCTAGTTGCGGCCAAATCTCGAACTTCATACCATGTATAACCTTCACCAAAGGGGTGAAGTATGGCAATAGGCTCGTAGGAATGGCCGGTTGAAGACAAATACGTTGGCGCAGCACACACCTGTTGAATTACAAAACATATGCAAAAGCTGAAGATTGTTGTTTTCATCACCTTACCCCTTTCTGCGTTTGTTTAGGAATGGCCCCCTTATGAAGAAGGGGAGCCGCCAATTACTACCCTTCCGGAAGGCCTGCGACAGCCTGGGGACAGGATTCATCAGCGAACTCCCATTGCGGGAGTCCACCTATGCATCGCCATGTCCCCAAGAAAATATCGCAGTTTTCCGAAACGACAAATGCTAGCTAGACTAATATCTAATTTTCAAATTTAATTCTATGCCGGATTTTAAATTAAGAAAAGGCACTTTCTATAAAATATTGTTCGTTTTTCTAAGTAACTTGGCTGAATTCTAAATATGAAATGCCCCTAAAATCTTATATAGAAATTATTATACTTGTTTCGAGCGGCTGGCGAATCATCTCAAGTGTGGCGCGGGCAAACTCGGGAAACTCATCAAGAAATAAAACGCCATGATGGGCCAGCGAAACTTCGCCGGGCTGGGGCACGCTGCCACCGCCGATGAGGGCAGGGGCGCTGGTGGAGTGGTGCGGCGTGCGTACCGGCCGGGATACCACCAGAGAGTCGCCCGGTTCAAGCAGGCCTCGTGCGGAGTAGACACGAGTTGTTTCCAAAGACTCATCCAATGTGAGCGGCGGAAGTATTGTCGGCATCCGCTTGGCGAGCATTGTCTTGCCGGTGCCCGGCGGGCCTATCATGATGACATTGTGATGGCCGGCAGCGGAGATGGTAAGGGCCCGCTTGGCAGACTCCTGCCCGCGAACGTCACCGAAATCGACATCATATGCAGAGGCGATATTAAAGGTGTCTTCAAGGTCCAGAAATTTGGGTTCGATGGGCAATTCATCGGTCAAAAATCCGACGGCATCTGCGAGGAACCGTACGGGAATCACGTCCAAGCCTTCGACGACGGCCGCTTCAGCTGCATTGTCGACTGGAACGATTACTCCTCGATAGTTGGTCCGCTTTGCGAGCATGGCGGTGGCGAGTGCACCTTTTATTGGCCTGATGCGGCCATCAAGGGCGAGTTCGCCAATCAGCAAATAGTCGTCGATCTTCTCGGTGGCAAAAATTCCCCCAGCAATGCTGACAGCAATGGCAATAGGAAGATCGAATGCGGCAGAGTCTTTCCGCACGTCGGCAGGGGCAAGATTGATCGTCACCTTGGGCCCCGGCCAGCGATAGCCGCTGTTTCTTAGTGCAGCCTGTATCCTAGAGACGGACTCCTTGACGGAAGCTTCTGCCAGCCCGACGAGTTTGAGTTCTCCCATTCCGCCCCGGGCAACGTCGGCTTCCACTTCACAGCCAACAGCTTCGATGCCCTGGAGAATGCTGCTATGGACGCGTGAGATCATGCAGGCACCTCATTAAATGGGGACTACCCCCTTAGTGACTCGATGGTACAGCTAACGGGATGTTTGTGCAAGCTCTTACGATTCGACCCAGAATACAAGAGTCTCGCCTGTGTCGGCGGAAAATGGAACCTCTAAAATGGCCTGGCCTTTCCTTTCGAGCAACTTGGCCACCCTGATAGTGTCGAACTTATTTACGCCATAAGACAACTGCAACTCCGTCGTCAGGTCGTTAATCTTGACGCCGTTGTTTCCGTTGCGGAAAAGGACAGCCTTGATCGCGTATTGTATTTGTTTCTGAGAAAGATTTGATTTAGTTTTCAGAAGTTTAAGTTTTTCATCATCAATTGTCGACCTTGGCGGTTTAAAGATAGTTACCCCCAAAGCCAGAAAGATCATGCCAAAAAAGATCAGGCAGGCTCCGACACTGCGTTTGCTTTGGTCTTGGCTGTTAGAGATAAAAAGGCTCAAGCCCACAACCAGCAAGACGACGCCAACTGCTGCCAACGACAGGGCCAGCCAGCGTTTTTTTCTACCCATCCGCTTGAAAAACCGCTCCATCTTACCTTTCCTTCAAATAAAATAATCTTGCGGGTAATTTATCTGGTTTTGTTGTAGAGCCGCAACGCGGCAGACGCCGATTTTCGGCCAAACCCTACGGGACGCCGACCCTTTTGTCCGCATACATCGTCACTCGAAAGTCAATGATGCTCGAAGCATCGTATCTTCCTCGCTTCTTGTCTGCGAACAAAAAATCAGGCGTCGCGGCCGCGGGAGGTTTTATTAGGGGCTCTTATTTTGCTATTTTATTGTGCCCAAAAACTGACTGTTGTAAACTTCTGCCTGGGTCGAATTAAATTATGAGGTAAACATGGCTGCCCAGGGATTAATTGTTTCCAAGTTAATGGATGTAACGATAGCGAGGCTGCAGGTTCAGTCACTTCTGGATATGGTGGCCATCGAAGAAATCGGCAATTCACTTTACAGCCTCGTGGATGACCGCGCCTGTCGAAAGATTATTGTCGATTTCAGCAAGGTAAGCTTCCTTTCTTCGCAGATGCTGGGCGTCCTGGCGGCATTGAATAAAAAATCCAAGGCGATAAAGGGCAAGGTCGTACTTTGCGGTTTGCGTCCAAGTTTGCGTGAGATATTCAAGGTCATGGGGCTGGACAAAATAATGACCTTTGCCGACGACGAATCAGCCGCCATGAAAGAATTTAAAGCGATCGGCTAATTACGACTCTTGGGCCAATTTTGTCGCTTTCTCCGCTAACCTCACCGCATCGAGTCCATTGGTTTCGGTTACCTCTCTGGCGTGGCTGGGGTCTTTTATAAAAGCTATTTGATCGGCAAACAGGTCTCGTACGCTTTGTGCGTAAACGGCCTGCTTTTCGGTAGTAGGGACGTAAGTCAGACAAATTCGCCGATCGACATCTCTGACTAAACTTCGGCCGATAATCGGCTCGTCTCGACCTGCGTATTCTTCGATCACTTCGACATCGCAGTCGGGGCAGCACTCTATTAATTTGCCAAGAGACTCCTCGTTAACAACCGCGTCGATTCTCATCTCCAGCGGAATCCAACCTTCAATGAAAATATCTCCCATTTCGCAAACCAGCCGATGATTGGTCCGGTCCATTGGCAGGGGCTGATCGAAGCAGTGATATTGACTCGCAATCGTGCCACTGTCGTGGCGGACGCTGCACATGGCACGGTCTTCCATCTCTATGCCGTCAGATTCGCGGCTTTCAGTGTGGGAGAAGATTACCTCGCCGTCCCCGAGTAAATGCCTATAAAGATCGAAAAAGTGGACGCTGTGTTCGATAAAGATTCCGCCGGAAATACTTTTATTCCAGAACCAGTGTTTGGGCATCAACTTGTGGTCAGATGCGCAATTTGTCAGCTGCGCCCTCAATACCTTTCCGAGCGCGCCTGAATCTATAACGGCCTTGAGTGTATCAACGACGTCGTTATACCGCAGGACGAAGTTTACAGGCATGGTAAGCTTTTTGGACTGGGCTTTTTCGACCATCTCTGTTGCCTGGGCGTTGTCCATTGCCAACGGCTTTTCGCAGAGGATGTGTTTTCCTGCTTCGAGAGCAGACATGACAATGTCGTAATGACTCGAAGGAGGAGTGGCTATGTGGACGACGTCCACTGCCTCGCATGCGATAAGTTCTTCTGGGCTATGGAAGGCCGGCACGCCCAAGGCCTTGCCCATTGCATCAGCTGCCGGGGGCACTATGTCCGCGACGGCGGCGGGTTTTACTCCCTCAATTCCACTGAAGGCTTCCATGCAGAAACGGCCGAAGTCGCCGCAGCCAATGAGCCCGAGCCCAATAGATTTGTTCTTTGTCATAGCTGGCTCCCCAAAAAAGTTATGCGTCCATGAATAACTTATGCCCATAAACCGCTGGGGTCAAGCGGCGTAAAAAAAGGAAACTTCCCGTTCTGGAAGGAAAAAATAGTTGCAATTGTTCGTCGAAACGCATAAAGTTAGGCTTTCCTAATAATATTTGGAGAGGTTTACTTAGTGTCAGAGCTTTTGAGTGCCAGTTTGGAAGACTATCTGGAGGCTATTTTCCAGATTGTAAACAGCAAGCAGGCTGTGCGGGCCACCGATATCAGCAAGCGTCTGGGTGTAACTCGCAGTTCCGTTACAGGGGCGTTGCATGCACTTTGCGAGAAGCACCTGGTTAACTATTCGCCTTATGACGTGATTACGCTCACAGATAAGGGTGAATCTATTGCCCGGGATATAGTTCGAAGACACGAAGTCCTGAAAGATTTTTTTACGAGGGTGCTTGCCGTCGAAGATGACATTGCAGATGAGGCAGCCTGCAAGATGGAGCACGCCATTCCAAAGAAGATCATCAACAGGTTCGTAAAGTTCGTGAAGTTTATCGATGGCCCAATTTCAAACAGCAAAAATATATCAAAGGCCTTTGCGCGTCACTGCCGGGGCCCAGAAGCGAAAGAGAAATGAACAACAGTATAACAATTGCGCTGGCGGGTAATCCTAACTCCGGCAAGACAACGATTTTTAATCAGTTGACCGGTTCTCGTCAGCATGTCGGAAATTATCCAGGCGTGACAGTTGAGAAAAAGGAAGGCAAATGCAGCTACGATGGCCTGGACATAAACATCGTGGATTTGCCCGGCACCTACAGCCTGACAGCCAATTCCATTGAAGAAGTTGTTGCGAGAAACTTTCTTCTCGATGAAAAGCCGGATGTCGTTATAGACATCATCGATTCGGCAAACCTTGAAAGAAACCTTTACCTTGCGGTCCAACTTATCGAGCTTGGTGTGCCTTTGCTGCTTGCGTTCAATATGACGGATATCTCGCAGGGACGCGGCCTGAGCATAGATATTGAAAAACTCTCGCAGCTATTCGGTGTGCCGATAATCAAGACAGTTGGCAATAAGGCAAAAGGTATCGACGGCCTTCTCGATGAGGCAGTGGAAATAGCGAAAGACCCAGAGGCCTTCATTTCTCGCCAGCGGCATCCCAGTTACGGCCATGAAGTCGAGCCGCATGTGCAAAAGCTAACGGAGTTGATTACGGAAAAAGTTGAAGTGGATTTGCACAAGCGATGGTTTGCATTAAAGCTGCTAGCCGGCGATAAAGAAACTGTCAAAAGGCTCAGGCACCACAGCCCGCAGCACTTTGGTGAGGTCCAGGACCAGACGAAGCATATTCAGGATCATATCCACAAAATCTGCGGCGACCTGCCGGGGATCATACTTGCTGACCGCCGTTATGGCTTCATTTCCGGTGCCTGCACGGAGGCGGTAACCAATACCGTTGAAGTTCGCCACGCAAGGAGCGATCAGATAGACGCGATTCTGACTCATCGCTGGCTGGGCATGCCGATATTTGCACTGATGATGTATCTGGTCTTTCAGCTGACATTCGCTATAGGCGGGCCTATCGTTGGCTGGCTTGAAGTGGGAAAGACCATGTTGGCCGATTTTGTAAGGGAAGCCGGCGGACAGGAGAATCTGCTGATGAACCTGCTGGCTAACGGGATAATCGAAGGCGTCGGAGCGGTAATTGTTTTTGTGCCGTTTATTGTGCTTCTGTTTTTGGGAATAGCCTTTCTTGAAGACACCGGATACATGGCCCGGGCTGCGTTCCTGATGGACAGGTTGATGCACAAGATAGGCCTGCACGGTAAAAGTTTTATTCCGATGCTCATTGGTTTCGGTTGCTCTGTGCCGGGAATCATGGCTACGCGGATGTTGGAAACACGGAGGGATCGGCTGACGACAATGATAGTCTTGCCGCTTATGAGCTGCGGAGCCAGGCTACCGGTCTATGTTCTCATATTGGGCGCATTTTTTCCGAAGAAAACCGTAGTTGAGTTTTTGGGTATAACGAACCAGGCGCTACTTTTATGGCTGGTCTATCTGACAGGGATAGTTCTCGCCATTGTTGGGGCCAAAATTTTGCGTGGAACGGTCCTTAAAGGCGAAACCACGCCGTTTGTCATGGAACTTCCGCCTTACCGGCTTCCGACACTTCGCGGCTTGGTGGTGCATATGTGGGAACGTGCGTGGATGTACGTCAGAAAGGCTGGCACGTTAATCCTTGTCCTTGTTGTGATACTCTGGGCCTTGGGAAATTGGCCGGGCCTGAGTGAGGACAAGAATCAGGCCTATGCCCAGATGCAGCAGGGCATAGAGGCTGATTCGGACCTGTCCGCCCAGGACAAAGCCGTCAAGTTCAATGAAATTGAAAATTACCGCGCCCAGGCCCAATTGGAAAATTCCGCTATAGGCCAAGTGGGCAAGACAATCGCGCCTGTCCTCGCACCATGCGGTTTCGATTGGAAGATATCGACGGCCATGGTCGGCGCGTTCGTCGCCAAGGAAGTTTTTATAGGGCAGATGGGCGTTATTTATGCGTTGGGCGAGAGTGCTGACGAGACATCTGAACCTCTCAGAGACAAGCTCGCTTCGGCTTATCATCCGCTTCAGGGTTTCTGCATCATGCTTTTTATACTTATAGCTTCGCCCTGTGTGATGACCGTGGCTATTACCATCCATGAAAGCGGTACCTGGAAGTGGGCGCTTTTCCAGTGGGTGTTCCTGACGGCATTGGCGTGGGTCATAACGGCTGGTGTTTATCAGGTCGGAAGCCTGTTTTTCTGAGATTTCCTCGAAGAAAATCTGATTTTACACATCTATTGACCTTACCGTGCTTGACTGGGCTTGGTCTAAAGTGAGATACTTACGGAACTATCTAATAACTGGCACAGTAATTAAGGCGTATTTATGTTCGGACTCATGCAAAAAATATTTCTCAAGCTCATCGGTGGCAGCCGGAATGAACGGCTCGTCCGCAAATATGCAAACTTCGTCCATGAGCGGATTAACCCCCTGGAAGACCAGATGCGTGCGCTCAGTGACGAGAAGGTGCTCGAGCGAAGCAACGAGCTCCGCAGCCGTATGGCTGATGGCGAAAACAGGGATAACATCAAGGCTGAGGCCTTTGCGCTTGTCCGCGAAGCGTCTCGCCGGGCGCAGAATCACCGTCAGTTCGACGTCCAGCTAGTTGCGGGAATGATTCTCGATGAGGGCTGGATTGCCGAAGAAGCAACCGGCGAGGGAAAGACAATCGCATGCTATCCGGCTATCTACATGGCCGTTCTTGAAGGCTTGAAGGCTCATGTAATTACGACCAACGATTATCTGGTCAAGCGTGATGCCGCCTTTGCCAGGCCGATTTTCGAGATGCTAGGAGTTAGTGTAGGCCGAATTACCGCGGGAATGGATAACACCGAAAGGCAGGCGGAATATGCCTGCGACGTAACATATGGCACGAACAGCGAGTTCGGCTTCGATTATCTTCGCGATAATATGAAGCTTTCCACTTCCGAGCAGGTACAGGGCCAGCTCGGTTTCGCGATTGTGGACGAAGTCGACAGCATACTCATCGACGAAGCTCGCACCCCGCTTATCATCTCGGGCCCGGCTTACGGCCAGACCGACCGTTATGCCAAGGTTGACAGTATTTCCCGGGATCTGGTCAGCAAGAACCGGCCCTGGGACAGGGCAAACAGCAAGGTCGAGTCTCTCCATCGCGAGCTCAAGGCACTTTCCGGTGAGCTATCCAAGGCCAAGGGCGACAAAGCCAAGAATGTCGAAAAGCAAATCGAGCAAACCCAGGCCCAACTCGTCGAAGCCGAGGCCCATCGCGATCAGGAAGTGAAGTATTTCGAGGTCGAGTTGGATAAGAAGTCGGCCCACATGACACACGAAGGCGTATCAACAGCCCAGGAAATCGCAGGAGTGGGCAGTTTTTATGTCGGTGCGAATATGGAATGGCCGCACCTTATGGAACAGTCCCTGCGAGCCCATCTGGTCTATGAGCGGGATAAAGATTATGTAGTCCAGAATGGCGAGGTAATCATTGTCGATGAATTCACCGGCAGACTCATGGTTGGCCGGCAGTGGTCGGACGGCTTGCATCAGGCGGTCGAGGCCAAGGAAAGGGTTACCGTCAAGGAAGAAACCCAGACCCTCGCGACCATCACCATCCAGAACTATTTCAAGCTTTATAAGAAACTCGCCGGCATGACCGGTACCGCCATGACCGAGGCTGACGAGTTCATGAAGATTTACGAGCTCGATGTCGTATCAGTTACCACGCACAGGCCTGTCAACCGGATGGACCATAACGACCGCATCTTCGGGGAGGTCGATGGCAAATATTCAGCCGTCGTTGAGGAGATTAACAACGTCAGCAAACGGGGCAGGCCGGTTCTGGTCGGCACGACCAGCATCGAGAAATCGGAAAAAATATCCAATCTGCTCCAGCACCGTTACGGTGTAGAGCATCAGGTACTCAACGGCCGAATCCAGGACGCCGACCTGGAAGGCGAAATCGTAAAAAACGCCGGTCAGCGCATTCCAATTAAGCCGGGCGCCAAAGAGCTGGTCGGCATGGTTACCATAGCAACAAACATGGCCGGCCGTGGTACCGATATCAAACTTGGAGATGGCGTTGTCTGGAAAAACTGCCATGTTCCAGGTGCGGAAAAATTTGAGCAGTTGGGCGTGGAGATGGAAGAACTTTTCCCGGCGGGCACCAACAAATGTTGTATATGTTGCACCCAATATGACCCGTCCACTAATTGCGGGCATTGTTTCAAGCCGAAAATAGATCCGGATTTTCCTTCGCGAGGCAAGGGGGCTTGCCGGCAGGAAGTGCCGTGCGGCCTGCACATTGTCGGTACCGAACGCCACGAAGCCAGGCGTATCGACAATCAGCTTCGAGGTCGAGCCGGCAGACAGGGCGACCCCGGCTCGAGCAGGTTCTTTATCTCCTTGCGGGATGATCTGATGGCGATTTTTGCCGGGCCCTGGACTTTGAAGGTGCTAAGCTGGCTTGGCTTGCAGGGGGATATGGCCATCGAAGACCGCCGGATTTCCAAGGGCATTGCTCGAGCACAGAAAAAGGTTGAAGAGCGAAACTTTGAAATCCGCAAAAACCTTCTCGAATATGACGAGGTAATGGATTTTCAGCGGCACGGCTTCTACTCTCGCCGGCAGGCAATCCTTGATGGCCAGGACCTTGAGGGCGTGGTTCTGGATATGGTGCTCGAGTCGGTAGATGAGGCTGTGGGGAATTATATCGAGGGCGATTATGTACAGCGTTGCATCGCCGAATGGGCCAGACAGACGCTGCAAATTCCGGTTCGCGAAGAACAAATTTCAGTCCGGACACTCGAAGAGCTGGGCGATCTTGAAGACAAGCTCAAAGAAATCGCCAGGGACGAAGCCGCATCCAATATTTCAATGACGCTTGGCGAGTATATGGATCCCGACATGGAAGCCGGCCAGTGGGACCTTCGCGGCCTGAGCAGTTGGGCGATGAGCCGGTTCAACGTGAACATCTCCCAGAATCAACTGCGGAAGATGAATCCGCAAGAGGTGGAACAGGAGCTTACCAAGTCTGCGTTCGAGATAATCGACCATTTGGACGTTACACCGGCTGGGCGTTTCCTTCGGGAAGATTTCCCTCAACGCTCGATGGCCGAGTGGGTCAAGAGCAGTTTCAATATTGAACTGACGCCCGAAGAACTCACCGGCTCGGCAGCTGACGCCAGAGAAGCGGTAGGTAAAAAGGTCGATCAGGCCTACCAGCGGCGCGAGATAGAATATCCGGTCGTGCATGCCATTGAGATGACAATTGCCCAGGCAGGAACCGAAAATGTCTATGCCCTGGAAAATCTCGTCAAATGGGTCAATCATAAGTTCAACGAGGATTTCACCACCGAAGATTTCCGTGGCAGAAAGCTCGAGGACATTCACTACCAGTTAGTGAGCCTTTGTGAGCAGTGGAATGACGGCGATAAACTCGAGGAACTGATCCGCGACAGCCTGGGCGAAGCGCCAGACATGGAGCCGGCTATTGAATTTGCAAAAAACCGTTTCGATATAGAGCTTTCACCTGAAGACTTTAATGGAGACGTCTTTGACAGATTGCTTCAGGCTGGCAAGAGTTTCCTTCGGCGGGAGATGACAAGACTTGAGCAGTTCGTCCTGCTTCAGATTTATGATTCCAGCTGGAAGGACCACCTGCTGGCGATGGACCATCTCAAAAGCGGCATCGGCCTGCGAAGTTATGCAGAACAGGACCCACGCCTGGCGTTCAAGAGGGAAGGGTCCCGGATGTTCCACGAGATGCTCGACGGCATTCGTGAGAAGGTAACGGACATGATCTTCAAGGTCCGTCTCTCAGCTGGCGCGGAGATGTCCAATGTCTATCAGATATCCAATACTGTCCACGAGCAGATGGCCGGCTATGAGCGTTTCACGCGGGACGCAGCCGATCAGCAGGCGGCAATGCAGCCGAAAAAAGTCGAAACAATTATGCGCGATGCACCGAAAGTCGGCAGGAACGACCCGTGTCCGTGCGGTTCTGGCAAAAAATACAAGAAATGTTGCGGAAAGAATACCTAGGAAAGAGCGATTATGGCTGGCGACCCGATGAGCAACAGATTTGCAAAACGACAGAAAAACAATAAACTACACCAACTTGCCGAGAAATCTCGCGACAAGGATGACGTCGAGCAGGAAAAGGAGCTGGTAGAAAAGACCGAAAAGGTCGAGCCGATTCGCTCCGAAGCTGAGCCCAAACGCAATGATCCGTGTCCGTGCGGCTCGGGCAGGAAATACAAGAAATGCTGCGGTTAGAACTACCTTTATAAGGTTAATTTAAACAAATGGCAGAACACAAAAAATGCAAACTGGCACTGGCCGACGGATTGGTATTGACCGGTGAGGTTTTTGGCTCGCAGGGGACAGCAAACGGTGAAGTCGTATTCAACACCGGCATGACCGGCTATCAGGAAGTTTTGACGGACCCGTCCTACGCCGGCCAGATTGTTACCATGACGTATCCACTGATTGGCAACTATGGCATTAATCCCGAAGACATAGAGAGTTACAACCGTAAGGTCCAGGTCGCTGGTTTCATCGTAAAAGAACTTTCCCCATGCGTGAGCAACTTCCGCTCGGAAATGTCGCTGGAGCAATATCTGGCCGATGCCGGCATCATGGGAATTACCGGCGTGGATACGCGGGCAATTACCCGTCATATTCGCCTTGCCGGTGCGATGCAGGGCGTTATGAGTACGGAAATCATGGACGATGCGGAGCTTGTCAAAAAGGCAAGCGAGCTTCCATCCATGGCCGGCCAGGACTTTGTTAAAGTCGTCACCCCGGAAAAAGGTTACGACTGGCCGGAAGGTTATATCAGTGAATTCGCCCAGACTCACCGTGACCACGGCAAGAAGGTATACGATGTCGTCGCTATAGATTGCGGCGCGAAGATAAATATTTTCCGAAATCTCGTCGAGGCCGGCTGTAATGTTACTGTCGTACCCGCAACCGCATCAGCTGATGAGATACTCGGACACAAGCCGGATGGAGTATTCGTATCCAACGGCCCCGGCGACCCGGCTGCAGTTACTTACATGATAGAGACCCTTAAAAATGTCGTGGGCAAGGTTCCGGTTTTCGGTATCTGCCTCGGCCATCAGTTGTTGGGCCTGTCGCTTGGAGCGGATACATACAAACTGAAATTTGGCCACCGCGGCAGCAATCAGCCGGTACGGAATCAGGCTACCGGCAAGGTCGAGATTACTTCACAGAACCACGGCTTTGCTGTGGAAGATAAATCTCTGGAAAAGGCTGGCGCGAAGGTTACACACATAAACCTTAACGACAATACAGTCGAGGGTTTCACTCACACAGACAAGGCACTGTTCAGTGTCCAGTATCATCCCGAAGCCTCACCGGGCCCGCACGATGCAACATATCTGTTTGACTGCTTCCGCAGTATGATGGAAACGGGCGCAGCTCCAACGGCTGAGCAAATGCACGCAGCCCAGGAAAAACTCGCAAAGGCGGGGCAGAAGGTTTAAAAGCAATATCAACTCGGTTTAGTGTCTAATAGCGATTATTAGATTTTCTTTATACAACCGATGTTTCGATAGACATAAAAGGTAGAGCCAACTTTCTTAGAAAAATCCAGAAGAGCTTTGTTCCAAAGAATATCATGTGACAGAAGCAAGCCACCTTTTTCTATGTATGGCCAAGCAGTTTCATACTCGAACATCATATGTTCATAAGTGTGCAGGCTATCATGCCAAAATACCGAAATGGAACCCAGGTCTTTGAGCAACTGCGGTAACTTTTCCTTCGCATCCCCAAGCGTTATAGACCATCTGTTTTTTAGGTCTTCTGGAATTTTATCCCCCACTTGATAGCAGTCCGTAATTCTGTGCTTTTGCCCATCTGTCATCGTATGAATCCTGCCCTTAGAAGTAGTGGCAACATCAGCTGGAACTTCTTTCGGGGGGATGTCTATGGAATGCAAATGTCCTTTGTTGTTCTCCCGCATGGCTTGAAGAATAAACGAACTCGATGAGCCATGTGCTACGCCGGTTTCTACAAAGACACTTGGCTCGCACTGTTTGACAATCAGATATAGAAGCCTGAGTTCGCCGGTAGGGTCTTTGAGACCGTTTTGACTTGCCCAGCGTAACACATTATCACTAATGTGGTTCCAGGCTTCTGAGCTCATGTTCGTGCCGGCAATTTTTTTGAGTAAACGATTCAGGCAGAAGTAAGATGGTTTAGAAAACAATGCGGACAAGGCGAGGGAAGGCCTTCGTAGGAGATAGGTCAGAGCGCTTCTCTTATTAGGGTAAGTCAATAAGTTTTTCTTGTATTGTGAACGTGTAAGTTTTTTCATAAATATAAATCTCCTACAGGGCATTCTGCCTAATCTCGCCTTCTGTGGCAACAAGAAATGCCTCTTTGTGCGGTCAAGCGATGCTACATTATTAATATAATGGCGTCTTAATCCGGTAAATCAGGTATGAGTGTTATTAGCCGAACCGCTGCCACTCGGGCGGGTCTTTGAGTTTGTAGAGCATTTCGCCGGCTTTGGGTATATAGAGCCTGCCTTCGTCTTCGTGGCCTTCCCAGTCGGAAATGTCGATAGAGTCCGGGTCCCTATAGCCGAGGTTTATTTTTTTGCAGACTTCCTCTGGAATCCGGGTGGCCAACGTTACCTTGACGCGACATTTCTCCACGCCATCTTCGAATGTGCCAATGCCTCGCACGTGCGTTGAATGTGCGACGATGCCCCATGGATAGTCTTTGAACTTGTCCCACTGTTTGAGGAAATAGTCACGCGTGTGATAGCCGATTTCCTCGATTATCTTTCCGTGAGTGTACGAAATCTCGGTTATGTGCGGGGCGTAGATAATAAGCTCGCCGCCGTCAGCTACGACAGGTTCCATCTTGTACATGCACTTGCCGCCGGTCCAGATGTCGTCATACATCTTTGGAGCCCGCGACAGAACCGACTCGAACGGCTTATCAACATAAGTGATATGAACCTTATCAGAAAGGTCGGCTGCGGCAGACCATGCCTCCCGGACCGGGCCGAAATAAAGGCCGGCCAGATCGACGCCCTTGACGACCATGCAAAGTGCATATTTTTCCATCTTCAGCATATCGGCAGCAGCTTCGAGCGTCGCCCGTACCGGTGTCTGCTTCGTACCGATAATCTTTGGATTTGTTATTACCGCACCAAGCCAGTGGAAGAAGTTCAGGAGCTCTTCGCCGCATATGCCCGGGAAGAAATATTTGCTCCCGCCGGAAAAGCCGACAACTTCATGCGGGAACACCGGCCCGATAATAAGGACTATGTCATAGTCAAATATAAGCTTGTTGATGGTTACATCGATAGCCATGGAAAACAGGCCGCCGGTAATTTCTTCTACCTTCTCGGCTGAAAGGGTGCCGATTTTCTCAAGTGCTGCAGGGTCCTTCCAATTATGGTTGTGGACCGTTGAGCCGGGCAGTACCTCACTGCGCTTGCCGGGTTCAACTCCCAAGAGGTGATCTATATGTTCTTCGCTCATCGGCGGATGCGTTCCGAGTGCGATGAGGAAGTCTAGTTTTTTTGCCCGGCCTTTTGTAGCAGAGTGCAGCATTCGGCTGACCTGCGGAAGGGGGCAGGTGCGCGTATGGTCGGGAATTATCGCCAAAACAGTCTTGCCCTCGCAGTTCATCTGCTCGCAGGCGGATTCGACGATCTCCCGCATTTTCGCTTCGTCTAAAACTGCATTAACCTTGCCGCTACCGTAAAGAGCCATCTTCTTCTCCATAATAGAGTTAAATCTAACTTCTTTTTCAGACTAAATGTTAGGAGGTTTTAGTTAATCCACTAAAAGATATTGTAAATTAAAATATAGGGACAAATGAAATATTAAATATATCAAAGTGATAATTAAAGAAGTAGGCCTTTTGGAATTCTTTGCTTAGTCATCTCGCCATTGCCCAAGTCCGATGATAGAATAATTAGGCTGCTTGAAAGGAGTCGTAATGATAGTTGTGCATGTAACGCATGAGGCGGTAGAAAAGATAGGCGGTATAGGTGCCGTAATCGAAGGGCTCGTCAGGACGGATTCGTATGAGGATGCCGTTTCACGGACAATTCTGCTTGGTCCGCTTTTGACAACAGACAACCCCGTCAATCGCCGGCTTGGTGAAGGCGGGCACATTATTTACAGTTCGCTTGACGCTATTGAACCTTCGCAGTGGCGTGAGAAATTCCATCCAATCGAGAGAACATACGACGTCGGCATAATTTACGGTACGAGAAAAATTCCCGACCACTATGGCGGCAGGACAATCGAGACGGAAGTCCTGCTTGTAGATGTCTTTCATTCCAATAAAGATCGGCTGAACCTTTTCAAGGCTGAGCTTTTCAAGAAGTTCGCCGTACCGTCTGACAAGTTCGAGAATGTCTGGGAATACGAAGAATATATCCGTCTGGCCGAACCGGGTCTGGAGGCCCTCAAGGCGATAGGTTGTGATGCTGACGAGGAGCAGGTGCTGCTGCTGAGCCATGAATATATGGGCATGCCCACAGCTTTGAAAGCGGTGCTGGGCGGCTCGAGTAATACGAAAACAGTTTTCTATGCTCACGAAGTCGCGTCCGTCAGACCGATTGTCGAAAAGAATCCCGGCCATGACACGATGTTTTATAATGTCCTGGAAGTTGCAAGTGATGACGGCCAGACACTGGAGCAGGTTTTGCCTCAGGTGTTTGATAATTACAAGCATCCGTTGGTCAAAGCTGCACGCTATTGCGACCACGTCTTTGCCGTTGGTGAATACATCGAAAAAGAGCTTCGATTCCTAGACCCGCACTTTAAAACCGTTGATATAGACCTGGTTTTCAATGGCATTCCGTCTGTCGAGCTCAGTATCGAAGACAAGCATGCAAGCCGAAATCGAATGCTGGAGTATGGGAAGAATCTTTTCGGAGATGAGCCGACGTGGGTTTTTTCTCATGTGGCCAGGCCGGTTTTGAGCAAGGGCATCTGGCGCGACCTTGGTGTACTTCACGAGCTTGAGCCCATTCTAAAAAAACGCGGAGAGACAGCCGTCTATTTCATGCTTGGTACTCTCGCGGGCCAGCGTCGTAGCCGCGATATTCGTCACATGGAGAAAGTCTACGGTTGGCCGGTAGAACACGAAAAGGGGTATCCCGATCTCTGCCAGGGCGAGGAAGTTCTCGGAGAGATGTTCGACAACTTCAATCGCAACCATGAGGCTGTCAGGGTGGTGCTGGTTAATCAGTGGGATTGGCAGCGAGCGTTTTGTGGAGACAAGATGCCGGAAGACATGAGCTTTGCAGATATACGCCGCGGACCTGACGTCGAGTTCGGCCTGAGCGTTTATGAGCCATTCGGTATCGCCCAGTTCGAGCCCCTGTGCTTCGGGGCGATTTGTGTTGTTTCCAATGTTTGCGGCTGCATGGGCTTTGCCAGAAGGGCAGGAGGCAATGGCGATATAAGCGACAATATAATCGAAGCGGACTATTTGGAAATAGACGGCAAATTGTCTATCGAGGAGATGCTCGAATTGCCCGCATCTCAGCGCGATGCGATTGAAACAAAAGAGGCTCACCGTTTAGCTGAGCTTTTATCGCAAAAGCTTTCTGTGGACGATGAGGTTATCAAGAAACGAATCGCCAGCGGATACAAACTCGCACAGAATATGAGTTGGGAGCATGTGGTGCAGGAATATTTCCTGCCAAGCCTTGGCCGCGCTGCCGCGCATAGCTCGTAGGATAGACTCTTAACACCCGAATTAAAAAAAGAGCCCATAGCGAAATCCCCCCGTCAGCTTTTAACACCAATACTTGAACACTACAGACAAAAAGAGTAAAATCCGGCCTTCTTTTGATGGTTCGAACTTGGAAGGAAACTTCTAATGAAATTATCTTTAGCGGCCGAACTTGCAATTCGTGGTTCCACTATTCTTGCTGCAGAATATGGCAAGGGCCCTGTAACGTTGGAAACGATTTGTTCCAAGCGGGACCTTCCCAGGCAATACCTGGTGAAGATTTTTTCCATGCTTTCCAAGGCAGACCTGATTGTTCCTGTCCGCGGCAAGCACGGCGGATATATGCTCTCTCGCGACCCTAAGACGATCTCGCTTCTTGAAATAATCGAGGCTGTGGAGGGGCCGCTCATTTTGAACTATTGCCAACACGATCCCCCAAAGTGTGATGAGGTAGGCTGTCCAATAAAGCCTCTCTGGACTGAATTGCAGGAAATCATCCGCACCAAACTTGACCAGATGAAGTTGGGCGCCTGCATTGCAAGCTCCAGCGACTAACAGAGACTAAAGTTCCAGCGACTGGCCCGGCTGGAGGATTTTAACCTCGCAATCTGCCTGCTGGGCAAATTCATCTGCATCGCTGTCTGTGCCGACTATGTCTCCCCAGTGATAGGGCAGGGCCAGCTTGCAGCCGATGGATTTGCAGGCCTTGGCTGCCTGGGCACCATCGAGGGTATAAGTTCCGCCGACCGGCAGCAGGGCGAGGTCTACGTCTTTCAAGTCGCTCATCTCTGGTATCAAATCTGTATCGCCTGCGTAGTAAATCCGTTTTCCGTCGATGGTGAAAACGGCACCGACCCAGTTGCTGTCCCGAAGATGAAAAGTTTTTCCGATGTTGTAGGCAGCCACTGTCTCTATTGAGACATCTTTTATGTAGATGTTTTCGCCGGGGGTAACAGCATTGGTAGCATGGAGCTTTTCGATTGTATCTTCGGGAGCAACAATGGCGGTATCATCCTTTGAAATTTTCACGATATCCGGGGCTGAGCAGTGGTCGTAGTGGCTGTGCGAGACGAAGATAACATCCGCATCGTGGGGACTTTCGGAGAGTTTCCATGGGTCGATATATACAACCGTAGAATCAGATGAGATACGGAAACTGGCATGGCCCAACCATTTTATTTCGACGGACATGAGAAAGCTCCTTTCCATGTTATCGGGGTTGTACTTAATTCTATTCCCATAGCTGCGTTAAGACCAAGGATGAATTCAAATGAACAATTTACTTTAAAAATTGCAGCTTTACTTGAAATAGTACTATAAAGGTGCTATATAAGTAATAGAAGAAAGGTTAAGTTTTTCAGGATGTTAGCTCTTACGAAAAAAACTGGATACGGGCTTATTGCCCTGACTCATCTGGCCCAGATAGGATCTGGCCAGGTGACTAGTGCACGTGAGGTATCAGACCTTTATGGTATTCCGACGGCTCTGCTGATGAATGTTATGAAGGAACTGGCCTCGGCTGGCTATGTCGAGTCGGTGCGTGGTGCCCGTGGCGGCTATAGACTTGCGTGTGAGCCTTGCGATATAACGCTGGCTGATTTGATAATAGCTGTGGAAGGGCCGATTCGCCTTGCCCAGTGCGTAACCGAAAAAGCAGGCGAAAACGAGGAATGCACATGTAAGGTCATGGCCCAATGTCCGATTTCCGACCCGGTGCACCGTGTACAGCGTCGGCTTAGCGATTTTTTGAAAAAAGTTACACTGGCAGAGATTCTGGACCCGACTGCCTCGTTAATTTTAGATTGATGTAAGGAATATTTAGATGTCATTGAAGCTTCCGATTTATTTCGACAACAATGCCACTACGGCTGTCGATCCTCGCGTTCTGGATGCGATGATGCCGTACCTCACCACGGACTTCGGCAACGCTTCAAGCAGAAGTCACGCATTTGGCTGGAAGGCAGAGGCCGGCGTTGAAGCGGCGCGTGAGCAGGTGGCGAATCTTGTGGGCGCCTCAGCAAAAGATATCGTCTTTACTTCCGGCGCTACCGAGAGTGACAATCTCGCAATCAAGGGCGTTGCCCAGATGTATAAGGACAAGGGTAATCATATTATTACTTCGCTGACCGAGCACAAGGCTGTCATCGACCCCTGTAAACGTCTGGAAGAAGACGGCTGCGAGGTTACCTGGCTGGAGCCGGACGAGTATGGCATTATCTCCCCACAGCAGGTCGAAGATGCCATCACAGAAAAGACCATCCTGATAACCATCATGGCAGGCAATAATGAGACAGGAACTATCGCACCCGTAGCCGAGATTGGCAAGGTGGCCAAAAAGCACAATGTCTTCTTTCATACTGATGCGACGCAGGCAGTCGGCAAGGTCCCGATAGATGTTGAGGAGATGGGGATCGATATTTTGAGCATGTCCGGCCACAAGATTTACGGGCCAAAGGGCATAGGTGCTTTATACGTTCGTCGTCGTGGCCCGAGGGTTCGCCTGACCTCTCAGGTGGATGGCGGGGGCCACGAAAGGGGCCTGCGAAGCGGAACGCTGAATGTTCCGGGCATAGTGGGCCTTGGCAAGGCCTGCGAGCTTGCCTCAGCCCAGATGCAAACCGACGCAAAACGCCTAAGCGAACTTCGTGACCGCCTGGCTGAGGGACTAACGAGCCGGTTGGACTTTGTAAAGCTCAACGGCCATCCCACCGAGCGGCTTCCGAACACGGTTAACCTGTCCTTTGCGTATATCGAGGGCGAGGCATTTATGATGAAGATTAAGGACGTGGCTGTTTCATCGGGCTCGGCTTGTACCAGTGCGTCTCTGGAGCCAAGCCACGTGCTCAAGGCCATGGGCGTGCCGGACGATCTGGCTGCCAGTTCGATTCGGTTCAGCCTTGGCAGGTTTAATACTGCCGAAGAGGTCGATTACACGATAGTGCAGATCGTAAAAGCAGTTAACGAACTTCGACAGATGAGCCCGCTTTATGAGCTGGTTCAGGAAGGTGTCGATCTTAACCAGGTTAAGTGGGACCCGCATTGAGTATTTTAAGATTGAAATGGGACAGATTCTGCGTCAGCGAGGACCAGGCTGGCAAGGACGGTGAAGCAGACAATGCCTTTGGCATTGTCGATGGAAGCGGACGTAGCTCAGCCGAAGCCACAGCAAGCAGAAGTGTCACAGGTCAAGCTTAAGATACTCTGGAAAGGCAATTTAAGTGAAATATTCGGAAAAAGTGGTGGATCACTTCAATAACCCCCGCAATGTGGGTTCTCTCGACAAGAACTCCGCCAATGTGGGCACGGGCATTGTTGGCGCCCCCGAATGCGGAGACGTCATGAAATTGCAGATTGAAGTGGACGAGGAAGGTACGATTCTCGATGCGAAGTTCAAGACATTCGGCTGTGGTTCGGCAATCGCGTCGAGCTCGCTGGCGACTGAATGGCTTAAGGGAAGAACGGTTGACCAGGCGGAGGATTTGAAAAATACTGAGATAGCTCAGGAATTGTCACTTCCGCCGGTTAAAATTCATTGTTCGGTCTTGGCAGAGGATGCGGTCAAGGCGGCTATTGAGGATTGGAAGAGAAAAAACGAAAAGGAATAGTGTTATTCCTCTGAGGTGATTTATGGCTATCACACTTACTCAACGTGCGGCCCAGAAGATAAAAAAAGTTTTCGAAGAGCATAAAATGCCTAAGGGCTCCTCACTGCGTGTCGGGATCAAAGGCGGCGGCTGTTCGGGTTTCAATTATATTCTGGACGTAACCGACAAGCCTAATCAGGAAGATGAAGTTTTTGAAAGCAACGGCGTTTCTGTTGTCTGCGACCCCAAAAGCTATCTCTATCTTAACGGCACAGAGGTGGACTACCAGGACGAGTTGCTTAAGGGCGGTTTTGTCTTTAACAACCCCAACGCCAAGAGAAGCTGCGGCTGCGGGGCGAGTTTTTCCACCTGAGGCCCAATAGATGGGGGCTGGAGCTTTTTATGCACAAACCATCCGAACAGGCCTTGCCGACCAAGTGCACTCATTGCAGCAAGCAGATGAGTACACCTATCGTCTGCGATTTCTGCAAGTCCGTTAACCCCGAGGCCATGGGGACGGACTATTTCACGCTTTTGGGCCTGCCAAGAAAATATAATCTGGACGAGAAAGAAATTCACCGAAAATACCTGGCCCTGAATCGACACGCCCATCCAGATTTTCACGCAAACGATACCCAGGAAGTCCAGAATCTTCACCTTCATGTTTCGGCTACCCTCAATGACGCGTATCGCACCCTGAAAGACCCGGCAGGGCGGGCGGATTATTTACTGGAGCTACTGGGCGGAAAGAGCCTAGCTGAGGATAAGTCCGTTCCGGACGGCTTTTTGCCGACGATGATGATGTTACAGGAAGAGATTGCCGATGCCAACTCAGCCGACGACTCACAAGAGCTGGAAAGACTCTCAAAGGTACTTCAAACGCAGCACGACGGGCTGACGAATCATATTTCGGAACTTTTCGACGAATATCAGCAAGGCGTAGCCTGTCAGGCTATTCGTGAGGGTTTGCTGGGCGAAATCCGTAAGCAGCTAAATGCCATTTCGTATGTAAGGAAACTCCTTTCGCAGGTATAAGCTATATGTCTTTAATACTCGGGATAGATCTTGGCACGACAAATACGCTGGCCGCTTATATGACAGAAGGCGGCCCGGAAATTATCCGCCATTCAGACAGCGACGCACTGGTTCCCAGCGTTGTCGCTTTTTCGCAAGCCGGTGAAGTCACGGTCGGCCAGCAGGCCCGTCGACACGCCGTGGAGAACCCTCTAAGCACCGTTTACTCGGTTAAGCGATTGATGGGCAAGGGGATAGAGGATGTTAGGGAAGACCTGAAATTCCTGCCATACCAGATAGAAAAGGCGGAAAACGACACACTCCGCGTGAACGTTCAGGGAACACTGATGGCCCCGCAGGAGCTTTCGGCAATTATTCTTCGGGAAGTGAAAAAACTTTCCGAAGCTGCCATTGGACAGGAAATAACCGAGACGGTAATAACCGTCCCAGCCTACTTCGATGACGCACAGCGCCAGGCGACTCGTGACGCGGGCAGAATTGCCGGCCTGAATGTTCGCCGGATAGTAAACGAGCCAACTGCGGCTGCCTTGGCCTATGGGCTTGACCAAAGCGAGGACGCAACGATAGCCGTCTTCGATTTTGGCGGTGGGACGTTTGATGTCTCAATCCTTCACGTTTCCAATGGCGTTTTCGAGGTGCTCAGTACCAACGGCGATACACACCTTGGCGGAGATGATCTGGACAGGGAACTCATCGGCTTGATTATTTCTGAAATTCGCGAAAGGTTCGGCAGCGATATTAAATTCCCGCCTTCGACCCGCCAGGCTTTGCGTAATTTTGCCGAGGCAACGAAAATTCGCCTTTCAGAGGATCAGCAGGCCGAGTTGGAGGTTGATTTGGGCAAGGGTCGTGTTTTCAAGAGAGTAATTACCCGCGACGAATTCGAGGCAAGGGCGTCTAAGTGGGTCGATCACACAATCGAACATTGCAACCGTGCTTTGGAAGATGCAAAACTGACTTCGGACAAAATCGACCAGATAGTTATGGTCGGCGGCTCGACGCGGATACCTCTTGTGCGTCAGCGTGTCGGTGAGTTTTTCGGCAGGAAACCATACACAGCCATCAATCCAGATGAGGTGGTCGCTGTCGGGGCAGCTGTGCAGGCTGGGATATTGGCCGGCGTCAACCAGGAAACCCTGCTGCTGGACGTTACACCGCTTTCTTTGGGTATAGAGACGCTCGGCGGGGCGATGGGAAAGTTGATAATGCGAAACAGTACCGTGCCATGTCAGGCCAACGAGACGTTCACTACATACGTTGACGGTCAGGTTTCGGTGGATATAAATGTTCTCCAGGGCGAGCGGGAATTGGCCGAGGACTGCAGAAGTCTGGGCAAATTCCAGCTCAAAGGCATTCCTCCCATGCCAGCCGGCATGCCCCGAATCGAGGTTATGTTCCTAATCGACGCAAACGGAATTCTAAACGTCTCAGCCCGCGAACTTCGCTCCGGCAAGGAGGCGTCTGTACAGATAACGCCGTCTCATGGCCTGACAAAAGATCAGGTCGAGAAGATGGTCAAGGATTCTTACGCCCACGCCGTCGAAGACCTTACTGCCCACCGGCTTATAGATTTGCGAAACGAGGCGACCCGCGTCATTGCCGCAATCGATAAGGCCATGAAGACAGCGGGGCATGTTTTGAAAGCTCAGCAAAAACAAAAACTCGACGAGGCAGTTGCTGCATTAAAGGAAAAGATGCAGCAAGACGATCCGGACGCTCTCTACGAGGCCATGACTGCTGCAAATGACGCTGCTGAACCGCTAACAAAGGCGCAAATGGATGAAGTGCTCAGGCAGAGCGTCAAGGGCAAGAAACTCAAGGAGTTCTAGGAGCCAAAATGGCTAACTATAAGGTCACATTCAAGCCTGCCGATATTACCGTGGAAGTTGATCCGAGCGATTACCCCTTCGGCAAGCACGGCCAGCCGGGCAGTATTCTTGATATTGCACTGGCCAAAGGAATTGAGATACCCAATTCCTGTGGAGGCGTTGGGATATGCACAACCTGCCATGTGATAGTTGAGGAAGGTCAGAAAAATCTTTCTGAACCAGACGATGATGAACTCGACAGTCTCGATGCGGTAACCGGCAGTACCCTGCAAAGCCGCCTTGCATGTCAGGCTGTGGTTAAGGGCGATGTTACAGTAATAATTCCCCAAAAATAGGGCTCTTGCATGGCAAAACTAAAATGGACAGATTCAGATGAGATAGCCTTCCAGTTGAGCGAGAAATACCCAGATATGGATCCACTGACCGTTGTGTTTACTGACATCCGCGATTTGGTGAGCGAACTTGAGGACTTCGGCGAAGAACCCTCTGCTGTTAATGAGAAAAAACTGGAAGCAATTCAGATGGCCTGGTTGGAGTATTACAAAGAAAACCAGTAATAGAAGGGACTGAACTAATGGCTGAAAAGAATCATGATGATGTTCGAAATGTCATTCGCAAAAGTTACGCCCAGGTAGCCAACGGCGAAATTAGTTGTGGACAAAACTCAAACTCATGCTGCTGCAGCTCTGAAGTAGCTGACGCGAAAGCCTTGAAGATGGGTTACTGCGCCGAGGATCTGGATAAATTGCCCGAAGGTGCGAATATGGGCCTTGGCTGCGGAAATCCGCAGGCTATCGCGGATTTGGAGCCGGGCGAAACTGTTGTGGACCTTGGAAGCGGCGGGGGAGTCGATTGTTTTCTGGCGGCTATCAAGGTTGGCGAAGAAGGTAAGGTAATCGGTGTCGATATGACGCCGGAGATGATAAGCAAGGCCCGGAAAAACGCCGAGGAAGGTGGCTTTGCGAATGTCGATTTCAGGCTTGGTGAGATGGAGCATCTTCCGATTGCCGATGCGAGCGTCGACGTGATTATTTCGAACTGCGTTATAAATCTCTCCCCTGACAAACCATCGGTATTTGCAGAAGCAATGCGCGTGCTCAAGTCGGGCGGCCGACTTGCCATTATGGATATCGTGAGCTCAGCCGAACTTCCAAAAGATCTGAAAGATAAAAACGAGTTGCTCTCAGGCTGTATCGCCGGAGCTGTTACTGCCGAGGTAAATGAAAAAATGCTGACCGAGGCGGGTTTTGTAAATATAAAAATTCAACCGAAAGAGCAAAGTAAGCAATTCATCCGAGATTGGGTGCCGGATTTAAATGTCGAAGATTATATCGTGTCAGCCGCGATTGGGGCCATCAAGCCTGGCAATAGGGGCTGATCGTGTTGCTGAGAATTTTCACGAGTCTTAAATACTTGGCGTATCCTTCGAGCAGGCGATTTTAATTATCGGCAGGCCGACAAGTATCGCAAGTACGATGCAGGCCATGCCAATCCAGCCCCAGGAACGTTCCGGCAGAAACGTTGCCAGCAAAAGCCCTGCACCAAAGGCGAAAAGTGCCTTCGCCAAAATCCAATAAAAGACAGCCCAGAATCCCTGGTTGTAGATTCTTGTAACCTTGTCCATGAAAAAGCTCATATTACGACCTCCCCAAAAATGGCTTTATCTCAACTGCCACAAGGAATTATAGTCGCATTTGCTGCGTATCAACAGATATTGTCGCATCAAAATTTGAAATTGGGCCTCAGGCGAACAGTCCACCGCTTGGTGGCGATGGAATATAATCGTTGGAGAGGAAGAATTTCACAGCCTCCTCGAGGGAAGTGAAAACCTCGGTGGCTGTTTCCGTAATGAACGGCGAAGGTTCAGCGTCAGGCTGCCATATAACAAAAACGTCTTTCGTTGCCTCGTGCGCATGCTGGAGTTCTCGCTCGACTCCACTGGAAACGACGGGTCGGCCGTCAATTTCGGGAACCAGCGAGATAATCATGTCGGCTTGATCAATCAGCTTGAAGTCGCGGGCGTAAATCTGCCCGTCAATGTCGGCAATGATATCCAGAAGCTGAGATGTCTCCATGACGATCTTTTCGCCAGCAGGTCCAACTTCAACCGTGCGATGGCCTTGCTCGGCGGATTTGATGGCAAGGCTGCAAAGGTACTTTTCTTCCAAGTCTCCGGGGTCGAAGCAGATAAAATGCCGTTTCATTTCGTTTCGGAAGCTCTCGATATCCGCAAGCAGTTCCGATGAGCCGTTGATATGCGACATTGGAAAACTCAGGTAAGCTTTTTTGAGATAATCCCGGAAAATCAGCCGCACCAGCGCTTCAGCTGCGGAATCTTCGCTGTTTCGGGCCATTATGTAAAAACAGCCATACCCGCGAACGATTTGAGCCAGAAGCTCGGTCGCGAGAATTTCTTCCTCGCGCCAGACCATCAGGTCTTTGAGCGTGTGGTCGACGAATCCGTCCCGCTCCAGACGCCCATGGACACAGTCGATATTATCGACCAGTACGATATAAAGGTCGGCATTGAGTTCCTTCATCTGGTCGTAGTCGAACGCATAAAACAGGCCATGGCGCCAGCGGAACGTGGCGTGTGTATTGATAATTACATGCGATTTTTTCTCGCATATATTGAGAATATCCTTAAAGACGCTTCGTCTCAGGCTGGTCAGACGCGATAGGGGCAGGTCGAGAATCTTCCCCGGGCCAATGTCAGGCGCTTCGGCGTACATCATGTCGCCGACATTACAAATGGTAAGCTCCTGGCCCTGCTGAGAGGCCAGTTTGGCGATGCGGGAGAGAAAATCCTTTTTGTCGAGCCCAACTTGTCCGGTTACCACAATTCTCATGGAGACAATTTATCCTTGCAGTGAGCGTTAATCAATCATCCATCCTGGCGGTTTTAAAAATATTAGGTGGACGGAATCCTGATTTCTTGGTTATTCTATTTTCCGACAATTATGAACTTTGAGCAAAACATCCTTGATTTGAATGTCGCCCCAGCATCCGGGGGTGACGAAGCCCTGTTTGCAACTATCGCCTCAGCCCATTTGGAGGAGCTTTCTTCGCAAATTCAAACCAAACCCCGCTTGAAAGCACTTCAGCAAACCCAAGCCGAAAAATCGGACGTCTCATCAGGCCAGCCGCAGCAAATATCTGAGCCGTTGGATGTCACGGATGAGTTGCTTCGAGAACTTGAAATGGAAGAATCGTTCCAGCAAAAGTCAGTTCCACGCGAAGACGAAACATTAGAAACCAGGCCAGCAAAGTCAAAAGCTCGCGGAGGCTTGGAAGAGGGGTATGTTTTACAGGGGCTTGCGTTTGTCAGCTCGGGGGCAGTTAGCGCAATTTTATATTGGCTATTGTTCTAGAGCGTTTTATTCTTCAGTGGTTGTCGTATTATCCAGAGCGAGTAGAGCCTGCTCGAGTTCATTAATGCGTTTCTTGAGGCGCTTTATGTCCATATTCAACAAGTCCACCCTTGTCTTGTATTGATCCCGCTGAATAGGGGCGTTGGAAAGTGTCTGAATTTGTTTTTTCTGTTGTTCATCGACGAACTTCGATTCGCGAAGTTGAGCAGCCAGTTTTTCTTCTCGTCTTAAAAGTTCCTTAATACGAGCAAGGAGCATGGCGTTTTCATCGCGGAGGTTTTTAAGCTCTCCTTCAAGCTGTGTAATTTTTTGCTGATAGTGAGTATCTTGCGGTTCGATTAAATCAGCTTCCAGTTGAGGATTATTGTTGCAGCCGACAGCAAAAAACAAAAGTCCGACAGCGAGTACGAATGTAAAGAATGATTTCATTTGATGGATGTTACGTTTATTCCTGGAAAGTTTCCAGTCGTTCTGGTTAAGTCTCTTATTGTTCATTCAATTCCTGGGTGACGATTTTTTCCCAATTGCCAAATGCCTTATTGGAAATCATTTTCCCATCTCTGCCAATTATGAAAATCCGTGGTGGGTTTTTAACGCCATATTCGATAGCGGTAGGGTCGATCATTCCCTGGCCGGCAAAGGTATTAATCCACGACAAATCCTGAGATTTTACGAATTTCTCCATCTCTGCCAGGTCGTCATCGAGGCTTATCGTAACCACCTCAAGGCCCTTATCTTTGTTGTTAGCATAGAATTCCTTTAATTCTGGCATTTCCGCCACACATTCGGGGCACCATGTAGCCCAGAAATCCACGATCAATATCTTGCCTGCAAGATCGTCAGGCAGGGTGAGTTTCTCACCGTCCAGTCGCGTTAATTCAGCCTTGAAGGGCTTGCCGATATCCGTGTATCGGCCGATTTGTCTGAGGAAATCCTTAACACGATAATCGTCGAGGTATTTTTGTTCGAGTTTTTCGAGCAATTCATTTGCGAGCTTGTCCCGGCCGTTCATATTGGCAGCTATCGTTGCCTTGAGTGTCGCAAAGGCTGCTGCGTCTGTCTGCTCATAGCGAGTGACGTAGTCCCGGAAGGGCTTGTCAAAATCGCCCTTATCGGAAGAAGTAAATAACTCCTCAAAACTGACGGCGGTTTTTACGAAGTCGGCCATAGCCTTGTTTTCAATCGGCGCATCTGAAGTGAGTATCTTTTTAATCAGCTCATCGAGACGCTGGAAGGACGCATCGTCTTTATTGCTCATTGCCAGAAAATGCATAGCCCGGAGCATATACATCCTGACCGAGTAAATATTGGAAGCATCCGGGTAGTTCTGCTCAGCTTCCTGTCCGAGCTGCATAACCATATCCATTCGCGACTTTAAAAGCTTTGCAGTCTCTGGCGGAGAGAGCCGTTGGCTTGGCGGGATGAACTGGAGAATCATTTTGTTTAAAACGCTTGCCGGAACCATTTGTGCGGATTCATTTGCAGGTTGGTTCTCGACACCACTGGCAAAAGCAGCTGTAATGCACACGCATATAACAGCGATGGACACGTTTTTGGTAAGTGAAAACAGCATTACATTCTCCTAGAAGGCAAACCACCGTTTATTGGCCCAAAGGGCAATATTCTAGTGAGTCCCCCCTGAAAAACAAAGAAATGAACTGTTCGCGCCTAAAGGATTCTCGCTCAATAAAGCTGATTTCGGCGGGGCGATGTCGAGGCGGTTACAGGGAATGTTTTGTTATCTACTGTCAGGACTAACTTTGCGGTAATGCTCCTGGTGCAGGTCGTTCCCTCCCAGTCCTGGCCCATTTCCTGAAGTATGCTGAAATTGTTAATGGTCACGTCTTCGTCGCTGGCCAAAAGGGTGGATGTCGTCACATTGCTGTTGACGGTACGGCGATAGTAAAACTCATTATTGGCAAACTCATACTGAATCTGCTGCAGGCCGCCGGATTGGTCCGATGGGATAATAGTCAGCTGTGTGTTTGTAGTGTCGATAGCGTCGGCCGTGCGGACTTCGCGCATCATCCTGTTCAGAATCGATCGGGCGGTTTGTGTTATCGCGGCGGCGTCTTCATTTTCAGAAAAACTCTCGAAGCTGGCGTTGAGGGCCACCGCAACACTGGCAAGCAGGGCGGCTGTAAGTGCGACGCTTATTAACAGCTCCGGCAGAGAGAACGCTTTTTTTGTTTTTAACCTGGACATTTTAATGCTCCGTATAAGTGCTGACATCAGCTTGTAATTTCACTGGTACACTAAAACCTGATGGAATACCTGAATAAGTTGACTGGTCGATGACTATTTCCGCATTGCCAATCATCTCAAAATCCTCATCTCCATAGCAGATTACCTGCCCATGAATTGTCCCGCCGGCATTTCCATTCCATTTGAATTCATCAGCTGCCATGGTGCCGTTAACGGTTCCGAAGTTTCCGTCGAGTTCCACACTGAAACCGGGTGCGAGCAGAAACGAGCCGGGCATGGCTTTCAACTCGGTGAATTCAGGAGTGTCGGGTAGAGACTCGACGCCTTGAATATCTGTATTTCCCGATAGTTTTATCTTGTTTGAG
>CAYNZP010000008.1:123939-125117 GCA_964401835.1 uncultured Planctomycetaceae bacterium | reverse complement strand
GAGATACTTCCAACTTATGGTGCCTAACTGATAAATTCTTCTTCTACAGCGCTGCCGTCGGTTCCTCTGTTTTGTTGCTCGTCGATTATTTTTTCAAATGCCTTTTGAAGGCAATATATGGCCAGCGGTATCTCGTTTCGGCTGAAACTGGTGGATGATTTCCAGATACCGTCGCTGCCCTTATACCTTCTATTGACCGAGGCCTTAAGGATGGTTTTCGCCTGGCCGTTTACCTGAATTTCGTTTTTCCACAGTGCGCACGATACCTGTCCCGCGCGAAATTTTGCAACTGGCTGTTGTGCTGTCATTTTGTTTTCCTCCGAGACGCGTTTTTATTGCTTCGGGCCTCTTCTCATGTAATAGGAAGAGGCCCGATTCGTTTTCAGATTTTTAAGAAAAAGGGGTGGCGGGTGGGGCAGCGACCCATCGGCCCTTAGCCGAACATCTCAGCCCGTATCCTTGCCATCCTCCTTTGCCTGACTTTGTCCAGTTCGCTGATTTGTTTTTGAATATTTTTCGCCTTCATGTAAAGCTTGGCAAGTGATCGCATCTCGGAATCGCTGATATGCTCCATATTGATAAGACCCATGTTCAGATACTTGAGAACAAGATACTTTGCCCTGCCGGGCAGATGCTCCTTGACTATGGAAATCATTATCAACACGTTTTTGAGTTCTTCGCGAAGTTTATCCGCCCTGTAGCTGGCCTTATCTATCTTTGATTTTATTCTGTCAAAATCGATGGTGGCGAACGCTCCAACGACAAACCCGTCCTCATCCAGCTCAGGCCTGGGGCCTCTATCGCCTTTTCTGATAGGTAATGCTAATATTGGGCCGAACTCCTCTATGAAGATCTGCCTTTCCAGTTCATCAGGTTCTGCAAGTTCCTCATCAGCTAAGCCCGGCACGCTGCCATACCTGTTCTGCTTGACCGGCTTGACCTGGATGGGTGCAGGCGCCACGATGCCCTGGTAGGTCTCGAATGCTGCTTGTTCGTTCATGTTTAACACCTCCGTCTTTCGACACTCCGGGGCCGAAAGACGGAGTAGTCATGATAGACCGTGCAAGGGGGTCGAGGGTTCTGGCTCAGAAAAAGACTAACTTGTTCGTGTTCGCAAGTGTGCGAACTCCTGATATACGCTTCGCACGGAGCCAGGTTCCCGACGTGGGCGAGGAATT
>CAYNZP010000008.1:0-123839 GCA_964401835.1 uncultured Planctomycetaceae bacterium | reverse complement strand
GGAATTCCTGATTGGACGACGGCAACACGGCGTTCAATCTACATCGCAGCTATGCTGCGACCCATCGTCATGTCTCATGCAGGATTCATAGTTCAAGCACCGCTTTAAGCTTCCCTTCCTTTTCCAGGTCTCTCAGCCGATTCGACATTTCTGTGCAGAAGACTTCAACCCAGTTCATGCCCTCATAACAATCCTTGTCAATGCCCTCATGCATAAAGGACTTCCACTGCCGAAACAGACTGATAAGGCTTTCGTCTAGCTCCATGATGTCCGCTTGGCTATCCGGCATACAGCACATTTTCGCACCTCCGAACGTAACCACGCAGTGGCGGCTCGTCCATGTAAGAGCGAGCCGACACCGTGGAGAACATGAAAGCTAAAGGCCATACAGCGGCCATCAAAGGGGGAAGCTTGACGACAGAGTTTCGCGTGCCCAGAGCGGCCTTACTCTTCCAGCTCAATCGGTGTCATGCAGCGAACGCAATTAAGCCCGTCAGCCTTCAACCTGCCCGAAACTATCATGTTGGCGTTGCATCTACTGCATGTAACAACGTTGGCCTGCTGACGCATGCGTCTGCCTTCTTCGCTGTCAAAGTCATGATAATCGCCTGGGTTTTCAACGTCCCTGAATTGTCCCAACTGCAGGTCGATAAAATAGCTGATTCCGGGCAGCCTCAATATCGGCAAAAAGCTCGGCCCCTTGTATCTATTCTTCTTATTTCCCATCTTTTTACCTCCAACTGACCACCTGATGGCGGCCCGCACGTTTTTGGGCGGGTCGCCATCAAAGTACTTTTTAAAAAAACACCAAGGAAAATCATCTGTGAATCGTAAGCTCGATACGCTCCATGAATTCCTCGGCTTCCTTTAAGGCCGATAGCTCTTCCTTTAATTGTCTTTTTTCAAGTGGTGTAAGAAGCCCATCCATGTCAAACCAGATAAGAGTTTCCTCGGGAGAAAGTTTCCTGCCGGTACCGTCAGTTGGTATACCTCCCTGTTTGCGGATTGATTCCATTATTGCCTTTAGCTTGTAGATGTTCATTTCGACTGCCTCCGGACTTAAGCCGCTTAACGGCGGTTCGCCCATTTTTTTGGCAAACCGACATGACGGTAAGAGCGGAGGGCCTTCCAGCGGACCCTTCGATAAATCTTTAGGCCGTAAGGCCGACCCGAAGGGGAAAGATTTACGATAAAGGGTCTGCGTGTTATGCGCTTTTTGTAATTATGCGCTGATGCATATCAACATCTTCATTTCTGGCGTAAATTAGTAAATATTTCTTCACATAATGACATAATCCATACGTATAAGCCGATTATCTATAATCGGTTTCTAACTCTAATTTTTGGTTTATTTTTGAAAGGGTATTCGTATGTTGCGAAAAAACGGTAAAGAAATGGAAATTATTGAGGTTTTTGTAGACTTTGAACACAAACATCGTGGTGTGAGCCAGGAACATGCCAGAAAAATAAGAATTGGTTGCGAAAAATTCATCACATACCTAACCAACATAGGCGTTACTTCTATTAGCTCGGTTAAACCACAGATGATTTTCGATTTTATCACAACGCTTGGAAGTCACTATAGCCGAACAAGTATGAGCAAACAATGCGCAATCCTTCGTCACTTTCTTTCATATTTACATCGGCACAGCCTAATTCCCATAGACATGTCATCTATAGTGGTTGCGCCCCGTATATTCAAGCACGAAAGTTGCCCGCGATTCTTAACACGAGTTGAAGTACAAGAAATTCTCTCGGTAATTGATAAAGAAACATTAGTTGGTAAACGAAACTACGCCATGTTAATGCTGCTCGCCACCTACGGTCTTCGTGGGGTTGAAGTTGTTCGAATACGGCTTGATGATATAGATTGGCGGAAGAAGAAACTATACGTGAAAGCACGAAAATCTGGCAACAATACAAATTATCCCTTGACTGATTCTGTGGCGGCATCCATTTTAGTTTACCTCAAAAGTGGTCGCCCATATAGCACGCATAGAAACATCTTCCTTACTACAAAATCACCTTTTCTGCCCTTTACTTCCAGTACTTGTGTAGGATATCAAATCAGAAGATATATGGCTATGGCAGGGATTAATTTATCTCCGGCTGGTACACATACCTTTCGATACTCCTGCGCCCAAATGCTTCTGGAAGCGAATATGCCCATCAAAATCATTGGTGATTATCTTGGGCACAGCCTGCCTGATTCAACTCAACGTTATACTAAAATAGCAATAACACAATTACGAGAAGTCGCACTTGGAGATGGTGAGGATGTATTATGAAAGCTGATGAATCACAATACAATGTCAGTGTGCTTAATACAGAACGTGTTATGACCGTACACCTTCAGGAGCTAAGGAGCTATACCCAGTCGCTTTTGATTCACAAGATTGCTATACGAAAATTGTTATCCTACTGTCGCAAAGAAACTGGAGCGTACGAATGTGTAAAGCTCAATGAGACAGAGATAATCCAATGGATGATCGAGGACGCCAAGGCAATATGTACTAAATATGTTGCCATACGAGTCATGGCTGTAAATCGCTACATTAAGGCACTTTGCCACCACGGTTTACTCCCGGACAATCCGTTAGAAAATCTTAAAGCATCCTTAGGAAATCAAAGTTGGATATCTATCGCTGAATTAGTGAAATCGCCAAATCCCGGGAAGATATTAAACAATCGGGATACAAATTCAGTAGGCCGTGAGGTGTTAAACGAGCATATCTTATCATATATCAAACTCAAGCAATCCGTGGGAAACATATACAAAAAAAATCAGCGAGTACTTTTCGATTTCGACCATTTTATCAGCATGAGAACAAACCCAACATTGTATGCCAATACTATAGAACCGAAGCACATAAGACAATGGCTCAAGCATATGAAGTGTAGTTTTAACGAACAACGCCGCAAGATTTACATCCTAAAGCGTTTCTTTGATTATCTGATTTGTATTGGGGATTGGTCGAATAATTCTGCTGATATAGTTCTGGAAGAATTTGGTAGTCCCAATGCTACGAAATTCAGACCTTTAATTTTCACAAAACCACAAATAGCCCAAGTTCTTAAAGTGGCGAAATCTCTCCCTAAGACGCGAACATTCCCATTACGAGCACATGTATGTTATACAATAATAGCAATGTTATATGCTTTGGGTTTACGGCATAGCGAGGCCAGAAATCTTCGTATTTGTGATGTTAATCTTGACCAATTTACACTTGCCATTGTACAGACCAAGTTTCACAAAAGTCGCGTGGTTCCATTTGGTCCTAAAATGGCTCAGGCTATTGAGGCGTATTTAGCTGTTCGGCGTAAGCTGTTTTCACCAGTGAAAGACCACGACCCCTTATTTATAACCTTTCGCCTTGTTCCAATATCAGGCAATACGTTGTGGAAAACTTTCCAAGACATTATCGACATCGCAGGAATCGAGAGTTTTCCGTGCTACTCACGTCCCCGTCTACACGACCTGAGGCATACATTTGCGGTTCACCGCCTCTTGCGATGGTATCAAGAAGGCGTTGATGTTCAGAGCAAACTTTTACAACTTTCTACTTTCATGGGACATTCCGAAATACATTCAACCCAGATTTATCTCACTATGACAAATGAGTTGCTTGATGAAGCGAATATGCGTTTTTACGATAAATTTGGAATATTTTTTTGAACAGGAGATATAAAATGAATTCTAAGCCTTATTTTGCACAATATATACGATCGTTCTTCGAGGACTATTTAACCTGTCGAAGAAATCTATCGGCAAACACTATTTGGAGTTACAGGGATGCAATTAAACTATTTACACAATTTGTAGCTGAGCGCTTGAAAAAGCCTCCGACAGATTTGTTTACCAAAGAGCTTACCGAGTCACTTGTCGTTGAATTTCTGGAAAATATTGAGCACAATCGTGGTAATTCTGTCCAGACTCGTAACCACCGGCTTATGGCTTTACGGTGTTTGTTCAAGTATATTTCCTACAGAGAGCCTTTATTGCTAGATCATTGCCGTAAGATATTGTCTATCCCGTTGAAAAGGGGTGCAAAATTAGCTCAGGTTCGATATCTAAGCAAAGATGAAGTCTTATCTATAATCAATGCTGTTGACCGGAGCAAACCTCGTGGACTACGCGATCATGCATTGATTTTGTTCACATACAATACCGGGGCCAGAGTTCAAGAGGTATCTGATATGCAAATCTCCTGGTTGACGCTTCAATCACCGTATAAAGTCGATATACTTGGCAAAGGTAAAAAGTGGCGTACGTGCCCCCTCTGGAAAACTACGGTTGATACACTGAGTAAATACATCGAAGAGCGAAAGAAGATTACTTGTCAGAGCGACCATTTGTTCCTAAACCGCTCGAACAATCCGATTAGTCGCTCAGGCATCACATATATCATCAAGAAGCATACGAGTAAATCGGCTCTTGAGATCCCCAGTTTACAGAACTTTAAAATAACCCCTCATATATTTAGACACACCATGGCTATGCATTTGCTCCAATCTGGCGTAGAGTTAAATGTTATCAAAAGTTGGCTTGGACATGTAAGCATCACCACAACAAATAGATATATTGAAATTGATTTAGAGATGAAAAAGAAAGCTTTGGATATATGCGATCTCACTCCGAAGCAAATGCAAAATAAAAAATGGCGAATTAATCAATCACTGCTTGATTGGCTTGAATCATTGTAAAATTATGATGAGTTATATCATGCAAAGATCGCCACCAATCAGAGTTGTCCCGACTATCAGCGCATAATTACAAAAAGCGCATAATACGCATTATGGGGAGCTCCCCATAATGCGTGGCCCGGAGCGGCTAAAAATCCCCATTTCCCGATTTTTTTAAAAAGGGATCGAAATAAAATTACCCGCGGGATTATATACCAATGATGTTATAGATGAAAAATCCAGGCTCAAATCCCTTTATTCGGCAAGCTCTTTTAAAAAACTCACCCACGGCTTTTCCTGTTTTATATGATATTGGACTTTGACCTAAGCCTGACTGCTGCAACCATGCCAGCTTGAGCGAACGATCTCGATTCATTCAGATAGGCATAAACCGAAATCAGTTTGCCAGACGCGGATTCATGACATTAACGGTGGCGCCGCATTCGGGGCAATGTATGAAATAAAGGGTTTTGTGCCCCATTTTGAAGCCTCCTTGAATTTGAAGTCAGAAGAATCCCAGCCATGCCGGCAAGTAAGTGTTTATATATATTAATAGAGTAGGTTTTTGACACAAACGCCAACCTACTTAAAAACAAAGGATTAGAACGATTTGTTGATATCTTTTTAGCACAATCTTTAGTCGGGCAGCCCCATTTTTAGCACAATTTCGGCTGTTTATGGCACAATTTAACCGACTTTCGGCACATCTTCGAGCGCCTTTGCTCGAATAAGACTCGGAATTCTCTGACTTATGGCACAATTCAGGGTGACTTTTGGCACTATCTGCAGCTCCGGAAACGTCCTGGAGTTTCAAGGACTGGTTTGATTTCCAGGGCCGTCTTGTAGAGGATAATATTTTCTCCGACCTCCGCTTTTTCGCGAAGTGTTTGACGTCCGTAAGTTATCCTTATTTATTTCGATTTTTGATGTGCCGTGCAGAAAAACATGGAAGGTCTTTCCAAGGTGAAGTACGTTCCATTCTGGAGCAGGCAGCTGGTGTGAGCTTTTAAGATGCTCGCAAACTTGCCAAAAGCTGGCAACGCAAATTTGCCGGCCGAGAATTTCCAGATACCGGCAAGCTGATACACAAGGATCGCCAACGATGAAGACAATTGTTGTTGATGTCAGTGTAGCAGCCAAATGGTTCTTTCCCGAACAGGACACCCAAGCCGCAATGCGTTAGCTTGATGGGCATCGCCACCTCATTGCGCCTGATTTGATTCAATCAGAATTTGGCAACATCGTTTGGGAAATACACCAGCGGGACCTCATTGATCCGTTCGATGCAGTAGAGATTGTCCAGCAATTTCTGATGCTACCGGTCGAAATACATTCTTCAGATTCTTTGATTGCGTCAGCAGTGGAGCTGGCGGTTGGTACTGGCCGGGCTGTCTACGATTGTCTTTATATTGCTCTTGCTATAGATCAAGACGGCGAATTTCTTACAGCAGATAAACGTCTTGTAAACGCTCTTGCTGGTAGTCCACTTGCTAGACATATTCGCCTGCTAGGAATCCGTTGATACCATGCCGTTTAGTTGCATCATCTAAATTTTGTTTCTGGCATTAGGTTACAAATCTTGTCTATCTTTGGAGATCAGTTTATAATTTCCCTTATAAAATCCGAGGAGAGCAATTGGATATCTTTAATATTTGGAGTTGCCATATCCGCCATATTCTAAATCAATCTGCGTTTTCGGTATGTGCCTGGTGTTATTTTTTCCCAGCGACGAAATACCTTTCCCAAACGGTCGGCTCCGGAAAATCCTACCGCCAAGGCTATGTGCTCGATGGGCAGGTGGGTATTTGCCAAAAGATGCTTTGCCCGAGCGATGCGACTTAGTGTAATTTCTTCTGAAATTGAGCGGTTCAGGTTTCTTCGGAATCGGCGTTCTAACGTTCGGCGGGTAACGGGAAGAATCTCTGCCACATGAGCCACTCCAATCGGCAGGTGGGAGTGGTTCCATATCCACTCGATGGCCAGGGCTACTGCAGAGTCTTCTACCGTATGTGAAGGCTGGCTTGTCCACGCTGGGGTAGATTCCGATTCACTTGATTCCAATGCTGCAGCCAAAACCTGCATGCCGAATGCGGCGATGATGTGTGAGTTCTCGGCTTGGCGTGTATCGATGGCGTCGTATATTCGATTGTAGGCTTCCAGGATTTCATCACCCGTGCGTGAGTGTCTTATGGGTCGCTCCGGAGTAATTACCCCTCGTTTTTGGAGTCGGTAAAGATATTCACCATTTAAACTAACCCAATGCTCATGCCAGCCTGTTTTGCTGGAAGGTTGATAACGATGCCACACTCCCGGGAAAAGCAAAAGCACATCACCGGCCTTGACTGTTTGCAATCCTGTATTGGCGGATTCAAACTGGCCTTGACCGCGTGAGATATATAAAACCTGATATTCCGGTAAAACCCGCCCGGCATCCCATGAGAAGTCGTACATGGTCGGATGGCCGGGAGGGGGATAGGAAGTATGCGGGGCAATGTCAGCAACACCTCCGCCAATTACGTATAGGTCCCATTGGATGTTTCTTTCGGTGATAGGCAGATAGCGAAAAAAGTTGTCTCGATATGTCGTCATTCTTTGTTCTTTAAGATGCGATTCGTTTCGAGAATAAACCTATTTATTTCGATTATACGCTAATTATATGAATTTATCCAGATTTAGCTGTCTGTCGCAAAAAAACGAATAATTGTCGCAACTATGGGTGATTTCAGGGGTGCGAATCTGCTTTACTAAAAACGGCGGGTCTTCCTCGCGCCAGTCTTACTGATTAAGGGAGTTCGACAGATGTTGTTAGAACAGCTTACGGCGTTATCTCATGAGTTTGGAACTACCGACTATGTTCGTGGAGGTGGAGGAAATACTTCTGCCAAGGATGCCGAAACGCTCTGGGTCAAGTCGTCAGGAACGACGTTGTCAACAATAACCCCCCAGGCCTTTGTAGCTATGAATCGCTCCAGGCTGGCAGAGTTGTACGATGTAAAGCCGCCGGAAGATTCCACAGCTCGTGAGGCGTTGGTAAAAGACATGATGGCCGCCGCGGTATGCCCAGACAGTAGTGGTCGGCCATCGGTGGAAGCACCGCTGCACGACTCGTTTGAAGCCAGGTTTGTTGTCCACACCCACCCAGCCCTGGTAAACGGCATGACATGTTCTGTAGATGGGCAGAACGTTTGCACAAAACTGTTCTCTGAGGCGTTATGGATTGACTATACAGACCCGGGGTTCACGTTGTGCATCACTGTCCGTCGAGAAATTGAAAACTATGTACAGCAGCACGGCCGTCAGCCTGATGCGGTATTCCTGCAGAATCATGGGCTCTTTGTAGCCGGCGATACCCCCGAGCAGATCAAGTCTCATTATGCACGAATTCTTAAAACCCTGAAGCAGGCGTATCGTCAGACAGGGGTTCCAATGGAGTTGCAGCCAAGCCCTGTGACCTCGGATGACGCATTTGAGCCTGTTGGTGAGATTCTCAAAAGCACAATGGGAACAGAGGCCGAAAGTATTTGCCCAAGTGGGCCGTTTGATCATGAAAAGCAAGCCATTCGTTGGTCAGGTAAGTGAATCTGCATTGAAGGAGTATCGCGATCAACATGGCTATTGGCCGCGGGTTGTTTCCTGCAATATCGGCGTATTAGGTGTGGCCGCGAAGGAAAAAGATGCTCAACTTGCCCTGGAATTGGCCCGGGATGGGGCTTTGGTCAAGCAGTTGGCCGAGGCGTTTGGGGGAATCCGGTACTTGGATAAACGGTCCAGCGATTTCATAGAAAACTGGGAAGTGGAAGCCTATCGCCGGAAACAGGTTTAAAAAAGGAGAAGGGCGATGAGCAGCGCCAAGAAAGCTGATGTGAACAAGCTGGACAATCCAGCCTGGCCAAAGGTTAGCCACCGGGCCAGAACGGAACTTTGCGTGTAAGGAGGTAACGAATTATGCGGAGCCAAAGGGAAGGCGGTTTGTCGGCCACAACGCAAGTGAAGGTATTGAGCCCCGAAATTGTCAACATTGCACAGGGCCAAAGGTTTCATTGCCTGGAAGCCAGTATCGCTGCATACGTTAAAGGTGAGTATGTATGCGACGTGCCGGGGTCTGAGTCCGTGGCAGGTAAATTAACTGTTCTCATCGGAACTTGGGAGCACCATATCGTTCCTGACAGAAGCTTCCAACAAGCTGAAGAGGCAAGGCGGAGGTATGGCGATATGGTAGTCGGACTAACTCATAGTAGAGGCGTAGTCGGGGTAATGTCCGACGAGCCCAAAAGAACTGGGGCACTCGAAGGGGTTAGCAGTAAGACGCAGAGGGATGAGTATGCGGGAGCCGTACACGGAGATGGATAAACTAACGCAGGCAAAATTAGCCCTCATATCAGAACGGGCCCGAAAGGAACCTAAGTTGCAGTTTAAGAGCCTAGCTCACATACTGAACGAAGGGTTCCTGAAGGAATGCTACCATAGTCTCGGCAGGGACCGGGCAAGTGGCATAGATGGAGTAAGTTGGAAGGAATATGGTAAGCAGTTGGATGAGAATCTTAATAATTTGGTAGCACGAATGAGGGTAAAGCGGTATAAGCCGCAGCCCTCCAAACGTGTTTATATACCAAAGAATGAGCATGAAAAGCGTCCGCTTGGCCTGCCTGCACTTGAGGACAAAATAGTGCAGAAGGGTATTAGCCGAATATTAGAGGCAATCTACGAAGAGGATTTCTTAGACTGTTCATATGGTTTTCGTCCGGCGAGAAACTGCCATCAGGCAATCAATGCTGTGGACAAAACGATTATGACAAAGCCTGTCAACCATGTGATTGAGGCGGATATTAAAGGTTACTTTGATAATGTCTCGCACGATTGGATGATGAAGTTTTTGCAAGTCCGCATCAAAGACCCAAGTTTTCTACTGTTGATACGCAGGTTTTTAAAGGCAGGGTACTTTGAAGCAGGCCAAATCGTTGTAACCGAGCATGGTACGCCGCAAGGTGGCAATCTTAGCCCGATGCTATCCAATATATTCCTGCACTATGTGCTTGACCTGTGGTTTGAAAGGAAAGTAAAGCCGCAGGCAAGAGGAGCATGTTATCTGGTGCGCTATGCGGATGATTTTATCTGCATGGTGCAGTACAAGGACGATGCTCAACGCATAGAGCAAGCACTGCGGGAAAGGTTTGCAAAGTTTGACCTTGAGTTGCATCCTGAGAAGACCCGCGTAATCAGTTTTGGCAGATATGAACGAGAGAACGCAAAACAGCAGAATCGCAAAACCAATACCTTTAACTTTCTTGGATTTACCCACTACTGCGATATAAGTCGCAGGAGCAAATTTATAGTTTGTCACAAGACCGGCCGTGAGAAATTCCGTATGAAATGCAAAGAGATGAATAACTGGCTTAGAAAGATACGGAATTACAAGAAGGACAAAGAATGGTGGCCGATTTTGCAGGCTAAACTACGAGGCCATTACCAGTATTACGGTATTAGCGGAAATATGCGGTCGTTACAACGCTATTATTCGCTGACGTTACGAATGACACTGAAATGGCTCAATAGGCGAAGTCAGCATAAGTCGTTCAATTGGAAAGGGTTCTGTAAGTACTTGGGACACTTCCCACTGCCGATGCCGAAGATTGTGCACAACTTATATACGCTGTCGCCGGTTGTGTGAGTTTTACTGAAGAGCCGGATGTGGGAAATCTGCAAGTCCGGTTCTGTGAGGGACATTGAAGTTTCCTCACAAGGTTGAATATTGTGACACTCTTCAAACCGAAAGGGAAGAGTAAACAGTGAAAACAAACTATACCTAAATGAAGGAGACTATATTATGTCTACTCGACAAGATAAAGCGATCGAGGGTGCCTATAAACTGGCGAAAGACAGATACGCTGAACTTGGCTTAGATACCGACAAAGCGATAGATGCCCTGCGGCAAATACCCATTTCAATTCATTGCTGGCAGGGGGATGACGTTGGTGGTTTTGAAAGGCCGGAGAATGAACTTTCAGGTGGAGGAATCCAAGCCACAGGCAATTATCCTGGCAAGGCACGCAACGCAGCTGAACTGCGCCAAGACCTTGAAAAGGCTTTCAGCCTGATACCGGGCCGGCACCGGCTTAACCTTCATGCGATTTATCTGGAAAATGGTGGCAAGTTTGTTGATCGCAATGAAATTACAGTGGAACATTTTCAAGGCTGGATCGACTGGGCCAAGCAAAACACTGCCGGAATGGATTTCAATCCATCATTTTTCTCGCACCCAAAGGCTGACGATGGATTCACGCTGGCTCATTTAGATGAAGGAATACGAAAGTTCTGGATAGAGCACGGCATCGCATCTCGCAAGATCGCTGCTGAGATTGGAAAACAGCTCGGTATTCCGTGCATTAACAATGTATGGATTCCAGATGGTTATAAAGACACTCCGGTCGATCGACTTTCGCCCAGAAAGCGACTGCGTGAATCTCTGGATGCGATATTCGCAGAAGAAATCGACAAAGCGTTCTTACTTGATGCAGTAGAGTCCAAACTTTTCGGCATTGGCTCGGAAAGCTACGTTGTCGGTTCGCATGAGTTTTATATGGGATACGCTATAGAAAACAAAAAGCTTCTTTGCCTGGATGCTGGCCATTTTCACCCAACGGAGGTGATTTCGGATAAGATTTCCTCGGTGCTTTGTTTTCTTGATGAGATTCTGCTGCACGTCAGCAGGCCAGTGCGGTGGGACAGCGACCATGTGGTGATTCTTTCAGACGAGCTTCTAGCTATTGCCCAGGAACTGGTACGGGGTGAGTTTTTAAATCGCGTTCATATAGGCTTGGATTTCTTTGATGCGAGCATTAATCGCGTCGCGTCGTGGGTGATTGGAACTCGCTGCATGATCAAAGCCCTGTTGATGGCGCTGCTCGAACCGACTTCAAAACTCAGGGCGATTGAAGCCAGAGGTGACCTGACGGGCAGGTTGGCGCTTTTGGAAGAGTTGAAGACTTCGCCCTTCGGAGCCGTTTGGGACTTTTACTGTCTCAAGAATGATGTTCCGGTAGGACCAGGCTGGCTGGATGAGGTGCATGCTTATGAAAAAGATGTTTTGGCTAATCGCAATTGATATAGCTTACCAACATGAATTGTTTGAAAAAAGGTCACCGTCTGAGCCATAGTAAAAATCAGCTTTCGAATGAATGTTTTGGCAGACACAAGTTTTATCCATTCGACTTCGATAATATAAGAGTTACGGTTTTTAAAGGCGCGAGGTTGTCGCCGACAACCGGGAAGGCGGTTTTGAGGGGATTCTACGGTTTGCAGCGGCAACACCCAAGTTAGCCTAAGTTCTTGATTTGCACTTAACTATGTGAAAAAGAAAAAGTTAAGAAAAGCAGCGGGCAATAATTAAAAGGGCGTTGCTCTGCCAATTGAGCTACTCCCCCTCGAAAACCATGTCATTATACGAGGGACGACCGGCAGCTAGAAGAATTTTACGTTTCTTCGATTTCCTTGGATTTAGCTGCCAATAACTCGTCAACTTTTTCTTCATATTTTTTCGTCAAAGCTTGTATATCATCTTTGCCCTTGTGTAAATCGTCTTCGGTCAGCTCGGAAGCTTTCTGCTGTTTTTCAGCTTCCTTATTTCCATCACGCCGGGCGTTTCTGATAACAATCTTTGACGCTTCAGCCATCTTTTTTATCTGACCGACAAGCATTTGACGTCGTTCCATCGACAAGGGTGGAACGGCCAGCCGAATTACCTTGCCGTCGGAATTGGGCGTTATGCCCAAGTCGCTGGCTTGAATACTGCGTTCAATGTCTTTCAAGCTGCTCGGGTCGAACGGCTTGATGACGATCAATGTTGCTTCAGGCGTAGAAATCGTCGCAAGTTGACGCAAATCTGTCGGCGAACCGTAGTAATCCACTTTTAAATGATCGACCAAACCCGCAGAGGCTCGTCCGGTACGAATTCCACGAAACTCGTTCCGCAGGTACTCAACGGCAGACTCCATATGCCCTTCAACGTCCAGGAGTATGTCATCCAATGCCATAATAAATCTCCTGTTAGGTTAATCGGTAACTATCGTGCCGACCTTTTCGCCACTGAGTGCATTTATAAGATTGTCCGGCTTGAAAAACTCAAAAACGATAACCGAAATCCTGCTTTCCATACACATGGTAACAGCTGCAAGGTCCATAACACCTAAACGGTCAGCCAATACTTTTTCATATTTCAACTGGTCATATTTTTTGGCGTCTTTGTTCTTCATTGGATCAGAGTCAAATACGCCATCGACCTTTGTAGCCTTCATCAGTGCTTCAGCGTCAATCTCGCTTGCACGAAGTGCCGCACACATATCCGTACTAAAGAACGGACAACCCGTCCCGGCAGCAAAGACAACTACCTTGCCTTGCTCCAGATTTTCCACAGCCTGCCTAGGGGAGAAGTTCTCACAAACCGTTGGCATCGGTATGGCGCTCATCGCCACAGCGGGCAGGCCGTGACTTTGCAGCCCGTCTCGCAGTGCTAGTGCGTTGACAACTGTGCCGAGCATTCCCATAAAGTCGGCTGTTGTGCGTTTCAGACGCGGATAGCTCTCAAGGTCGCGTCCGCGAATTATATTCCCGCCGCCGACTACCACGGCGATTTGTACGCCCATATCGAGGGCCGGCATCAATTGGGCTATAACTGCCTCGATAGCCTTGGCATCAATACCTCCCGCGCCGTCGGAGCAGAAGCTCTCGCCGGAAAGTTTAATCAATACGCGTTTATATTGAGGTTTTTTTGCCATATTTTTTGCCATAATCTTCGCCAAAATTTTTCAGCATCGCATTCCAACGCAGTGCGCTATCAGTACGCCTCAAATAACACACCGAGATTAGATGCTTTGCCAAAATTTTTCAGCATCACATTCTAACGCGGTGCGCTATCAGTACACTTCAAAAAACACACCAAGGTTAGACGCTTTGTAAAAAAATTAGCTGCCGATCGCAAATCTTGCGAAGCTTGTTATTGTCGCGTCGCCGACGATTTCCTTGACCTTCTTCTTATCGTCGCGGACGAAGGGTTGCTCGAGCAGGGCGTTTGCGGCGAGGAACTTGTTGACCTTGCCGACGACCATCTTCTCGGCTATTTCTTCGGGCTTGCCGGATTCAATAGCCTGCTGCTTGGCGACTTCCTTTTCCTTTTCGACCAGTTCAGCCGGGACGTCCTCTTTGTTGATTCCCATCGGGTTTGCGAAAGCGATGTGCATGCAAAGGTCGGAAAGTGTCTCGTAAGACGCCTCTCCATTTACGCCAACCAGAACGCCAACCTTGCCGTTATGGTGAATGTATTTGCCTACGCAGTCCGCGGTTATTTTTACGCCGCGTGCGAAGCCCATGTTTTCGCCGATTTTTGCCAGCGTTGCCTGGAGGGTTTCGGTCATCTCAGCTGTCGGCTGGATTTCGCCATCGTCCATCTGGGCGGCCGCTTTGGCCATCTCTGCGACCATGTTCTTGAATTCGTCATTGCGAGAGCAGAAGTCGGTTTCGCACTGAATTTCGACCATTGCTGCCGAAGAGCCGTTTTCGCTGGCACAAATAGCTACGAGGCCTTCTTTGGTAACTCGCTCGGCTTTTTTCTGTGCGGTAGTTATACCCTTCGTGCGAAGAGCATCTCTTGCCGCGTCTGCATCACCACCTGCGTCCTGGAGTGCCTTCTTGCATTCCATCATTCCAAGCCCTGTCTCTTCACGAAGTGCCTTGACCATTGCTGCGGTTATTTCAGCCATTTTTGCTCCTGATTTATCTTCTTTTCAGTTTTTATCGTTCTTTACCTGAGATTTCCTTCAATTTTCAAAGTGGAAATTTCAGGCATCCTCAGGTCGCGAACCCATAAATTTTACAGGCATGCGACCGCTACTATTTTTTTCCAGCCAAAAGGCGGAATTTTTTTATGCCTGTTCATTTTCGGCGGGTTGGGCTTCTGCGGGCTCATCCGCTGCCGGATCGGCTTGTGTGGGAGCTTCAACTTGCTCGGCGACAGGTTCGGCTGCCTCCTCTACTTCGTTTGCGCGGGCGGTGGTGGCTCGACGGCTACGCTTGCGGGGTTGGGCCGGCGCTTCGGCTGCTGCTTCCGCTTCGAGCGTTTGACGTACACCCATGCCCTCTGCAACTGCATCGCAGAGCTGGCTGACGACAATCTCGATTGCCTTCATTGCATCGTCATTTCCAGGAATCGGAATATCCACAGTGTCCGGATCAGAATCTGTATCCAGCAGACAAATAACTGGAATGCCCATCTTCTTAGCTTCGCGAATGGCAATGATTTCGCGTTTCTGGTCAACGACAACCATAACGCCGGGTTGTTTCGTCATTTTGCGGATGCCGCCAAGATTTCGGAGAATCTTACGCATTTCGCGTCGAAGCGAAGCGCCTTCCTTCTTGGAATAGGCGTCCAGCAAGCCGTCAGCTTCGAGTTGCTCGAGCTGCTCAAGGCGGCCGACACGCTTGCGTATCTCGTGGAAGTTGGTTAGGGTGCCACCCAGCCATCTGTCTGTTACCCAGTGCATGGTGACGCGTGTAGCATTTTCCTCAATTGCCTTGCGGGCTTGCCGTTTGGTGCCGACAACAACAATGTCCTTGCCCTGGGCGACTACCTGTGTGATGAACTTTTTTGCCGCCAGCAGGCCCTTGAGGGTTTCCTTGACATTGATGATGTGGATAAGATTCTTTTTGCCGAAGATATAAGGTTGCATCTTCGGGTTCCACCGGCTGGCGTGGTGACCGAAATGAACACCGGCGTCAATTAACTGTTTTACTATTTCAGCGGCCAAACTTGCACCTCCATCGCATTGTCCGGATTTTTTACCGTTTTGGCATCCGGACTATGGGGTTGCCTTTATAAAAAAGACTTTCCAAAAAACACGGCGAAAACAGTCCCAAGAGAAACTCTCTCCCGGCTCGCCGTGTAGAGCACGGTAGGGTAACTATTGTGAGCCCTTATGGTCAAGTGGTTTGTGAGATTTTTTTAACATTATCCTGAGTCCCTTAATGGTTTTTGTCAAAGTCGTGTTTTTTGCATATTGCCTTCATTTTCTCTTTCCCCAACTCAATACCCAGAGATGCCCTATTTGCCGAAAGCTGCCCGAAACTGCCCGGTTCTACCCAAAACTGCCCAATTCTGCCCGATTCTACCCGGTTCTGCCCAAATGTGCCCAATACTGCCCAAAACTGACAAGTTTCAAAAAACGTAACTAATGTAAAATAAAAGGTTAAAGATTTGGAGGTATGGAAATGGCTTTTTTTGAGTTAACGGCCGGAAGATAGGCAAAATAGTTAATCAGTATATCCGCATGTGAAAAATTCGTTATTCGGTTGTAAAAAGCACTCAGCGTTTAGCCTGGAAGGCACAGTCCTTCCACATTACGTGTCTTGACCAGAAAAACTCACGCGAAGGGGTAACATAAAATTGGCCGGGGAGAGATAACTTATTGGCTGGCTGGTAGAAAACTTTTAAGAAGATTTTTGGGAATCTATTTCTTTAAAGGCTACATCTGGTCGGCGAGGTCTTCGTAGCCTAGCAGTTTGAAGCCGTGCTTGGTAAGTATTCGCGTAGCTGTGACGAGTTCGTCCACATGGAATACCATCACCGGAAGATTGTCCCGCTGGACGGTCAGTGCGTAGGCGAAATGGACCTGAATCTCAGCCATCAATAGAATCTTGCAGACTTCGCTGAGTGCGTCAATTTCCGGCAGCTCAACAAGCAATACGTCGCTTTCGGTGAAGGGCAGGTCGTGTTTCTTCAGGATTTCGCGCGCGTGGTTGGGGTCTGAGAAAACAAAACGAATCACAGCCCAGTCGGTCGAGTCGACTATCGACAGGCCCAGCACTTCTGTTTTTCTGCCGGACTTTTCCGACTCTTCGGCGAAGATTTCAAGAAATTCATTAAGTTGGCCGACACGGTTGGCGAGAAATACACTGAACTGGACCGCATATGGCTCTTCGTGTCCCATGGCTGTCTGTGGGCTGATTTGACTCATGCGCTAATATTATATCCGAACAAACAGGTAAAATAGCAAGTTACAATTTTATTTATAAAGCCTTACGGACAATTCAAATCGAAAAATTCCACTTGTCATTGTCGGCTAATAAATGTTTAATCGCCGCCATGAAAGTCTGGCTATTAATATCAATTTGCGTTTTCGCCTTTCTGGTCGGCTGTGTCGAGCGAGAAATGACAATCACGTCCGAGCCAGCCGGGGCGTTGGTTTATATCTCGGACGTCGAAAAAGGCAGGACCCCTCTGACAATTCCGTTTTTGTGGTATGGCGATTATGACATAATAATTCGTCATGACGGCTACGAGACGCTCAAGACGCACGCAAGTATTAATCCGCCGATTTATGAAATCCCGCCGTTTGATCTTTTAAGTGAACTGGCGCCATGGACGTACCACGATCGCAGGTATCTTCATTTCACGTTGGATGAATTCACCCCTGCCGATGATGAGGAATTAATCATGCGGGCTGCCGAACTCCAGCAAAGAAACCTGGAACCGACCGAGCCTTAGAGCCTTCCTCTTTTTCTGTATCTTGAATATCTGTATCCGGTTCCGGGCCAAAAAGTTCTGCTGCTTCAGGAAAAATTTTTATCAGGTCTTGCAGTTCCACGGAATCTAAACTTATTCCCTCTAAAGGCCATTCCTGCCGAAGTATCTCTTCTTCGTCGTCAAGATAGTAAATACTGGAGCTTTTGCCGAAACGAGTCCGAATTTCAACAAGAACTTTTCCCTTACCTTCCGGAATGCATGTGACACGAGCGAATTGGACCTTCTTTTTTTTGTCGAATGCTGAATTGTCCAGGATCATCTGGAAAACAGCCTTTTTCCCTCGGTTATCAACCTGACGGAGTACCAACGGCATTGCGCCTTCGGGTATGTAATTGTCAGGGGCATAATTGGCACCGATAATTCTTTCTTTGGAAATACCACCTTCCCATATGGCACGATCCACAACGACCTGCTTGCCATCAAGGTTTATGGATGTTTCCAGCATTTGCAGGGGGATAATATAACGGCAGAGGTATTTTCCCCTGGTCATTTTGTTATTGAGAAACCAATCGGTTCTTAATGTTGACTTGGGTGTGCGGTTTATCTTAAAAGCATCAGAATTGCCTTCTGAAGATTTCCTGATATAAGCTTCCCATCGGATGAGTTTTCCTTCCGCATCCTTGGCGATGTAGAATCTTTTTATTTCGCCATCCCAATAGGCTGAAAGTGTGTCTTTGCGCAATTGGCGAATGATGGCTGCTCCCTCGCGGGCGTCGATGGTCTTGTAGTTTACCAGCCACCATGCAGCTGCGACGCTTCCGGCAAGCACAAGGAACATTACGACGACCAGGAGAGCGTGTTTTTTTGCGTTTGGATTTTGTAATGCGTTGAACATGAGGCTAATGGTATTTCATTAAAACAGCTTTTGCAAAGGATGGAATTGTCAAAAGCGGCATATATCAGCATTTATTATTGATAGTTAAGATGCTTGACGCCTTTTGGACATTAATACAGAATACCCTACAGCGCTAAACGGCCGGGAGAAGTTACAAACGTTTCAATAAGTCGAGTAAGCATGGGCTCTAAGCATTTGAAATACAGGCTGGCAAAAAACAAAAAGGCCAAAGCTGAAATTGACGGCACTGTACCGTCGCAGGTATTTCAGCCGCGGCTTGAGCTGAGAAGGAAAATCAGCGTGGTGCTGCTGCACCTGCTTGCGGTTGTTTTGCTGACAGTTTCTTTCGCTCCGTTTGACTGCTGGTATCTAGCCTATATCGCGCTGGTGCCTTGGGCGATGACTTTCATCTCCAGCCAACGTAGCAAGTGGACTCTTTTTTGCGGCTGGGCGGCTGGGTTGGTTTTCTGGGCAGTAAACCTTTACTGGCTGTGGTGGATAACATTGCTCGGTTATTCGATCGGTATTTTCTATCTTTCACTCTACTGGCTCGTAGCTGCATTTTTGCTGCGGGCTGCGATGCGCAAGGGGATACCCACATGGATTTCTCTGCCGGTTATATGGGTTGCTCTGGAGTTTGTTCGCGGACATTTTATCAGCTTCCCGTGGTTTTTCCTGGCACATTCTCAGTATGAACAGGTTCGGCTTATCCAGATTTCCGACGTAACCGGTCAATATGGCGTTTCCTTTTTCGTGGCAATGGTCAACGGTGCCGTAACGGACCTTCTCGTTTCCCCGCTTTTCGTGAAAAAGGAATCTACAAGCCGACTTAACCGGCAAATTGTCGTCGGACTGGTGGCATGTCTCGTCATGGCCGTCGTCATGGTCGGCTATGGAACATTTCGCGTAAACCAGAGTAAAGAGACTACCGAGCCGGGGCCGGTTGTCGGCATCGTGCAGGAGGCATTTCCTATTTCACTGGCGGGCAGGTACGACCCGCCCGGTGTGATTTTCGATGCCCACGTAAAGGCCAGTGAGGTCTTTTTAGGCAAGGATGTCGATCTGGTAATCTGGCCGGAGACCATGCTTCCGGTTGGAATGAACCCTGAGTTTGTTACGGTGGATGTCGCAAACCTCCATGGCGATGAATTGCGGTCTATCGCGCAAAATTTCTTCGGCCAGCAGGTATGGCAGAAAACCAACTCCGATGATTTGATACGAATGAATCTCCGGCCTTTCATAGTTGGCGGACAAACTCCACGCGGCAAAAGGGAGGTAGGAGCATTGGGTTTTGCCAAAAAACTTGGAGAGCTTTCCAAGCGTCTTGAATGTCCGATCCTCGCCGGGGGAAGCTGCCTTCATAAAAATCCCAAATCGGTTTATCCCCAGGATAGATGGGTGATGACAAACAGCGCAATTATTTTCGACCAATCATGGCGGGCATCAGATGAGTATAGGAAGGTTCATTTAGTGCCGTTCAGTGAATATGTGCCATTGAAATATTCCTGGCTGGAAATGCACAAGTTTTTGCGGTCTTTCGTGCCTACAGTTATGAATCAGCTCGAGCCGGGCGAGGATTTCTCGCGATTAAAATTTAAAAGGGGCGAAAAAAACTGGAATATTTCTGCACCAATCTGTTTTGAGGGAACTTTTGCCCGTTTATGTCGTAAGATGGTTATGGACCGCGGGATAAAGAAAGTTGACATTCTGGCGAATTTGTCAAACGATGGCTGGTTTGTTTATAAAAGCGACAACTGGATTCACCGCAGCACGGAATATTCGCAGCATCTGACGCCTTATGTGTTCCGCGCAATTGAAAACCGCGTTCCGGTCGTCCGGGCTGTCAATACTGGAATTAGCGCGTCGATTAATTCCAACGGCCGAATTGAATCAAAGATCGAAAAGGGCGGGAAGGATGTGATGATTTCCGGCACTCTTTTGCTTGATGGGAAGGCCTCCCAAGACAAAGAGAATTTACCCGGACACGGGTTGCAAGTCCTTGTAGATAGGCGAGTAAGTTTGTACAGTATCGCAGGCGATTTATTTGCCTGGGTGGTCGGGATAGCAGCAATCGTGCTTTCGCTTATCTCGCTCAGAGAAAATCACCCCGAATGTGTAAATGTTGAGGTGCAGTAGTGCTTAGAAAAAATAGCTTACTAGGTGTTTCATTACTTCTCCCAATTTATTTTTTGGCATCTTTCGGGTGCGTAGCTCCTGAGGACGAATTCCAGATAGATGCCAGAGGAGCTTTTATTGACGCCCGTTCGACGTTGCTTCAAGCTGCCGATAGCGATGACGCATTCACCCGCAGTCACGCGATAGAAGCTCTCACAACAACAATGGGTTCAAAGTCAGGGGGGATTTTCACAGAGGCCCTTAATGACACTTCTCCTGCTGTGCGATTTGCAGCGGCCATGGCGATTGGGGATGTTAAACACGCCCCAGCCAGGCAGCGTCTTCTTTCTATGGCTGTACCGGAAAAAGGCGAACCGGACAAGAGGGTCTGGTGTGCTGTTATTTACGCCCTCTATCAGCTTGACGACGAAACTTACACCGGGGAGCTAGGTCGGCTTTTACTGGACAGGGAGCAGGAAGTCCGGGCAAATGCCGCGATGGTCATGGGCAAAATGGGCGAACCTTCCGCTGTTGGCCCGCTTAAGATGGTTCTCGAAGACGAGCAGGTGGCAGCTGTTCGGTTGCAGATAACAGAATCATTGGCTCAACTTGGCGACGAAAAAAGCCGCTTACTCCTTGAAGCCTATACAAAAACACAGTTTATCGAAGACCGCCTAATTGCCATACCCGCAATGGTCAAGGTCAGGTCTCCTCGTGCGAAAAGTATTTATCACGAACTAATCAGCTCTTCTCGCCAACCCCCGCGTGTGAAGGTGGCTGCAGCGGGGGCGCTGGCTCAACTTGGCGAAGTTGACGAAACTGGATACCTTCTTTGCCTGGACTCGCTGAGATATCCCGAGACGGTCATGCAAAAGTATTTTGGGCCTTCCCGGAAAATCAAGCCCATAGAAATTACTTCGTTGCGACGTCTGGCTGCAATGAGTTTGGGAGACGTGGGTAAACGAGAGCCCGTGGACTCACTCCAAGCTTTTCTAAATGCAGAAGATGGTGGCGTTCGGGTGGCTTCGGCCATGGCGATTATCAAAATACTGTCTGATGAGCAGGATGATTTGCCTGGTGAAAATCCGGCCCAAAGCCAGCCCCAGCTGCAAAAACCGGCAGAAGCGGCTAAGTTCAAGCTTCATACTTCCGGTGCAAAGGACTGAGCTAAACCCTTATTTTGCCCATAGCAGTGGGTTTGCAGCGAGGATTTTGCTTGACTTGACCTGCGACCAAAATAAAATCGCTCCCAAAGAGGTATGTGTATTCTCTTTAATATAGGCTTTGTTTGCCTAAAAATTGGTATTTTTAGAAGCATCCCCACACGGATGTAGGCGGCTGAATCTGCGAAGGAGAAAGCCTTGGATATCCTCACTAAGATTTGTGTAGTTATACTTCTCGTCCTGATTTTACTCGCTTGCCCGGTATTCATCACCCAGGCTACCGTAGTCCCGAAATACCGCGCCGAACTCGATGACGCCAAAGCAACTCTGAGAACAGAATCCCAGATACACGGCAAGACCAGGGATCAGCTCAAGCTGGTTACCAAGGAAAGGGACGACGCCATAGCCAAAGCGAGCACTACCGACCAGGCTCGCCAGCAGGAGCTTGATAGTATTTCTTCCGCGTTGGCAAGCGAAAAGACCCGAAATGCCGAACTGCGCAGCCGTATCGCACAGATCAGCACCGAGCTTAACAAACTTCGCCTTGACACCGAATCGAATACAGAGCGTACCAAACAGCTTTCGGCGCAGCTCGACAAGGCACGCAGCAGCGTTGATAAGCTCACCGAGGAAAATACAAAAATCGAAGAGATGCTCAACCAGGCAGAGGCTGCAAGTGACCGCCTGAATCAGGTTGTTAAGGTCCTCAGAGAGCAGCTTGCCGAGAGAGACGACCGAATCAGAGAACTCGAACAGGGAGTTGCAGCCGGTGGCGGCATTGCGGTTGAAGGCGATGTAGACCCAGGCGCACCTGCACTTGCCGAGAAAGTTACCGGTACGATTACTGCGGTTCAGGACGATTTGGCGAGCATTAATATCGGCTCTGCCAAGGGCATACGTCCCAATATGAAGCTGATTGTCTACCGTGGTGCCGAATTTGTTGGATATTTGAGAATCGAAGAGGTGGATGTAACCCAGGCTGCCGGACTTATTGTCGACAAGCGAGTCGACCCGCAGCAAGGGGACAAGGTCACCACTAGCCTTAAGTAACCGGAGCAAAACGACATGACGCAATTAACGACTCCAGGTCAGGTGGTTCGGGCCAAACCTCAGCCGAGTATTTATACTCTGCTTATCATCATTGCAATATTGGTCTTAGCGGTGACGATAGGTTTTGTGCTTTGGAATTTGCTGTCTGCTCCCCCGGGCGGTTATGGGCTGTCAATTGGCGATCTTTTCAGCCCGTCGGCTGTACCGACCAAGTAAATGGTCGGTTAATATCGCATTTTTTGCCGTTGCACAACGCCGGGCCGGGCAGTAGATTGTTCATATCAGGTTAAGATTTTTTTATTAATTACGCCGGCATCCTTCAAAAAGCCCGGGCATTTGAAAAAATAAGCCGGTTCAGTAAGGTTTACTCGCTGGCGGCGGGATCAAAGCCGGCAAGGGATGATAAAAGTATGATCTTCAATTCAATAGTCGGTTTGTTTTCAATGGATATGGGTATCGACTTGGGTACTTGCAATACCCTCGTCTGCGTGCGCGGCCAGGGTATAGTACTAAACGAGCCTTCGGTCGTCGCCGTAAAGCGTGGAACCAACCGTGTTCTCCAGAATGGCAATGCGGTCGGTGTCGTCGCCAAGGAGATGCTTGGCAAGACACCGGGCTCCATCAGTGCCATCAGGCCGATGAAAGACGGCGTAATTGCCGACTTTGACATCACCGAAGCGATGCTGAGCTATTTCATCCGTAAAGTCCACCGTCGTAGAAGCCTCGTAAAACCTCGGGTAGTTATCGCGATTCCTTCAGGTATCACAGCTGTTGAAAAAAGGGCTGTGCTGAACTCAGCTGAACGCGCCGGGGCAAGGCGTGTTTATCTGGTTGAAGAACCTATGGCATGCGGCATCGGGGCAGAACTGCCCATTACAGAAGCGACAGCTTCGATGATCGTTGATATAGGCGGTGGAACAACTGAGGTTGCCATTATGTCACTGGCGGACATTTCAGTCTGCGAGTCGATTCGTGTTGCAGGCGATGATATGGACGAGTCAATTTCTTCACATATGAAACGCACCTATAACCTCATGATAGGCGAGCAGACATCTGAGAGAATCAAGATAGGCATCGGTTCAGCCGCTCCCCTCGAGCAGGAAATCACGATGGAAGTCCGCGGCAGGGATATGATCTCCGGCCTGCCGAGAAAGACGATTATTTCTTCCGAGGAAGTCCGCGAAGCACTCAAAGAGCCTATCGGGGCGATTATTGACTGCGTTACCCGGACTCTTGAAAAAGCCGAGCCCGAACTGGCTGCTGACCTGGTAGATAACGGAATCGCATTGGCCGGCGGTGGGGCTTTGCTGCGAGGCATGGACACGGTGCTGTCAAACGCAACCGGCCTTGATGTCCGAATAGCCGATGATCCACTTTCGTGTGTCGCTCGTGGAACAGCCGTATATCTGGAGAACCTCGAACTCTGGAAAGAGACAATGGACTCCGATGAGGACGAATTTTAGCATAGCGTCTAACCGCAGTTGGTTGTTTTAGGGGTGTTGATAGCAGATCGCATTGGAATGTGATGCTAGATTATTAGAAAAGCGTCTAACCTTGGTTGGTAGTTCAGAGTCTACAGATAGCGCACCGCGTTGGTTAGTCACACTGAAAATTTCAAAAGTTCAAGCCTCAGGTAGTTCAGTGCACTCATTGCCGATCTGAGTCGAACAATATCCCTTGTGCCCGGAAATATGTGCCTGTGCACTTTCACCGTTTCCGGCCCTGCAAGTGCAATGTAGACCAGGCCGACTGGCTTTTCTTCGGTTCCGCCAATGGGGCCGGCAATTCCGGTAATGGCAATTGCCCAATCGCTACCAAGCCGCTCTTTGCAGCCTTTCACCATCGCTTGAGCTACCTGCTGGCTGACTGCTCCGTGTTCTATAAGTAATTTCTTTGGCACGCCGAGTTGGTCTATCTTGAGCTGATTTGAATATGAAATGATGCCGCCCAGATAATATTCGCTCGATCCTGCCACCGAAGTTATAAGTTCGCCGATAAGTCCCCCCGTGCAGCTCTCAGCCGTTGCCAGGGTTTGTGAGTTTTTAACCAGTAAATTTCCCACAACCGAGGCCATCGTTTCTTCATCCTGTCCGAAAACGAGTTCGCCAAGGCGCCGGCGTATTTCATCAGCTGTTTTGTCAGCCTGGGCCTGGGCGGTTTTTTCATCGTCGGCCCGCGAAGTTATCCGCAGAGAAATCTTGCCTGCAGTAACCGTTATACCAACCGTTACTGCTCCCTTGCGGTGCATAATGTCAGAGACTTCGGCTGCTATGTCTGATTCGCCTTTGCCGTAAATGTGGACCAGTTTGTGCAAAATAATGCCGGACTTTTTGGGAAGCAGTGGGGCGACTAATTTATGAAACATGCTCTCCATTTCAGAGGGTACGCCGGGCATTACAAACACATCGGCCCCGTTGACTCTGGCGGCTATGCCAGGGGCGGTTCCCAGCGAATTCTGCAGCGCCTGAGCTCCCCGGGGAATCATCGCCTGGATTTCATTTTCGCCAGCCATCTTCCTGCCGCGATTGCAAAAGAACTCCTTGATTTTTTCCAGGCATTGCTCGTCCAAAACGAGTTCACTTTTCATCGCCTCAGAAAGGCCCTGGCGGGTCAAGTCGTCAGCTGTTGGCCCAAGGCCGCCGGTTGCCAGGACAATATCACAGCGTTTCGCTGAAGAGCTTATAGCCGAGGCGATTACTTGCTGGTCGTCGTCAACAGTCAGATGCTCGATTGTCTCGATACCTCGCCGGCCCAGCTCTCGCGCCAGATACGCACTATTTGTATCTACCGACTGACCGGTGATGAGTTCGTGACCGATTGCTATTATTATGGCATTCATGCCAGATGTACCTCATCGCTGTCCAAGCCGCATTTCGGGCAGGTCTTAACGGGGGCAGATTTGTCAAACTCAGCTGGTGTTATTATCTGCCCGCAGTGAAGGCATCTTTTTGCTCCCGTGGCCTGTAACTTTGAAAATTCCCTGTAAAAAACGATGGTTGCCGGGATTGCCGTACAAAAAAACGATATAAAAAACCAGGCGGCCCCATTTCTGCCAATTCTCTTCATACGGGCTGCAACCCGCACGCAACTGAGTATATACAGCACTACCAGCAGGGCGAGAGCAAGCCATTGAAATCCTGTTAGTCCGATCATGTTTTTATAATAACGCCTTTGAACGCCAATGAAACTTCAAAACCCAATTTCGCTTTGTTGGCCTCGGAGCAACTAATTTGTATAATCACTCCACCAAATAAGTTTAGGCAGTAAGTAAGTGGCCAGTATCTGATAAGTAATTGCAAAAAAATTACAAGAAATTTGGAGTAGAAAGTAACGTGCTTAAAAACTTAAAACAAATGCTGTTTTTACATTTGATTCTATTGGCGATTTTGGCGAGCGGCTGCGATTCTGGTCCGATATACCAGCAAAATACCAGCCACAACTCCAAGGGCAATATCTCCCGCAAGGCTATTTGGACTGCGGCAGGGGCTATGCTGTCTCCTGCAAATGCAATTGACGATAACATAGCTACAGCTTCATTAAGCAGCGCTAGTGTTTCGAGACCCGCTTTGATGGTAGATTTGGGCAAGGCGTGTTTGTTCAACATGGTTGTAATAGATCATGGCAGTAACCAGGCTCAGTTTCCCAACCGCATTGCTTTGCATACCAGCATGGACGGCGACAAATTTATTTATCAATCTTCAACTTATGGGACCCGGCGTGTGAGCATAGTTTCTCTGTACTCACCCGTTCTTGCCCGATACATCCGCCTGGAAGGAATAGGCTCTGGAAGCAGGGCGTGGGCTATCGCTGAGGTTTATTTGCAATAAATTTGCAATAAGGCTGAGAAATATGACAGAAGAAAATTTATCCGAATCGGCAGTAAAATCGGACAACAGATATTTTCTGATTGTGGGGGTTTTGCTGCTTGTTATTATCGCAGCACTTGCATCGCTTTGGCTTTTGGAACGAAGCCGCCGCCTGCAGGCAGAAAATGATCTCTCGCGGATTACACACGATTACAGTAGCTTGAAAACAGTCATGGATAAGTACTTTTTGACTTCTACCGATCGCTCGGCAACTCCTGTTCGTCGTGATGATTTGCTTGTCAGGCAGATGGAAGTCGATGGGAAATTCCAACAGGCTTTTTATATCAGCCCTTCGGCGGGCAAGCGGTTTGGTTTTGAACCTGGCGATTTGATACTTGTGGGTCAGGAGCCAACAACACAACCGGAATAATGACCCAGATATGAGGTTAAATATAAAACCATCGAAACGCTCGATTCTGGCAATACTGATTATTGCCTCAGTTATCACATCGCTGATGGGGCCAAAACTTGCCAGCCGCGTGCGCTCACTTGCCAATTACCTACTTCCGCAATTCGGCGATGGTGCCATGTATTTCACTACTTCCCTGCAGTCGCATTTCAGCGGCCACACTTACGATAACCTGACGCCGGCTGAAGTTGAGCAGGTAAAAAGTCATAACGATTATTTGCGAGGAAGCGAAGCCTATTGGCGGAATTTGGCGAGCGATTACCGCAGACAGCTTTCGGACATGATGGTTTTCGAACGGCTTTACGGGCCCGTTAAAGACCTTTCCTGCGAACTTGTTTCTGCCCGGGTGGCAGCTGCCGATTCACTTCCATACGGCAAAACAAGATTGGTCAATGCAGGAAGTACACGGGACGTGAATGCCGGCTTTAGCGTGACAACACGCAAGCTTATGACCGATCGCTCGAAAGCGTTTCCGGAAAAGCTCTCAGCCATCACGTCTCAATATCTGGTTGGCAGAATAATTGAGACTGGAAGGTTTTCAGCACGGTTACAGCTGGTAAGCGATCTGGGTTTTGAAATACCCGCAAGAATCAGCCGCGATCCTCGCAACCATCGCCCGATACGAATCATTATGGCTGGCGAAGCAAAGGAAATAATCCTGTCCGAGCAAAATGCGACACTTATTAACACCCTTGTGGATGTTTATGCAGTCGGCGACGGCAAGGACGGCCTTATCATCAAAGACGTCCCTGCCCATGATAACATTATGCCCGGAGATGTCCTTGTTACTTGCAGCGAGGACGAATTTCTTCCCATCGAGATGCAAATTGGTGAGGTCCAGGAGGTAAAGGTCAATCCGGCCGACCCGCGTTTACGGATACTGCGAATCAGGCCTTATGCGAATCTTGAGGCCTTGCGAAATGTTTACATTGTCGTGCCACTAGCAGATCTTTCAGGTAATGAAACGGCGAGGCGCTGATGCGTTGGATTCCATTTTTAATTCTGGTTTATGCCGTCGTGCTCTTCCAATGTACGATAGGAAAGCTGCTGGCCTTCGACTGGCCGGTGGTCAGCAACGTCGGACCGGACTTTCTGGCCATTCTTGCCGTTTACGTCGCTCTAAACGTTCGCAGTGGCTCAGATGCCATACTGGCCGGCTGGCTGCTTGGGTTAGCTGTTGATCTTACCTCAGCCGGTGCGGGTGGGGCTGTTACGGTTGTTGGTCCAATGGCACTGGCGTACTCTATTGGGGCGGGATTAATCTTTAAAGTTCGTGAAGCATTCTTTCGCGAGCATACCCTTACGCGAGCGTTTCTAACCTTGCTTTTCTGTATCCTCGTACACTGGATTTGGATAACCGCCCAGTCGCTGATTGCCGGAAATGTAAGCTGGTCGTCTTACAGCCTGCTGTTTATGCAACTTCTGGTCCTGGCTCTTTATACAGCAGTATTGGCGCCGCTGGGTTATATTGGCCTGAGTAAAATCCGGCGATGGATATTCTCATCTTCGCCTGGCCGCGCTGGAAGATCGAGAAGATAGAGCCTGGGTAAATCTTGAACTGCATCCATGTATAAACTACGCATAAAAATTTTTCTTGGCCTGATAGGTTTATTCCTTCTGGTGATAGTCGCCCGGCTTGGATATTTGCAGATAATCAGGGCCGAGCATTATCGCAGTCAGGCACAAAAACTGCTGGAAGTAACTCAATTCCTCCCTGCGGCGAGAGGGAATATCTTTGATAGGAACAAGAGCATACTCGCCACCGACCAAAGCTGTTATGACTTCTGCCTGGATTACCGTTTGCTGACAGTGGATGAAAAATGGATCAGTGTTGCTCAACGCGAAAAAGCGAAGAAGCTTCCCCCCGAAGCTAAATGGATCAGGGATGAACAGCTGAAAATAAAGCGAGACGAATCTGTCTCATCCGCCGAAGCGGAAGATATTTTCCGCCAGAGGTGGCAGTTTTCCTGGGCGTTGGCTCGTAAGCTTTGTGAAGTATATGAGAAGGATTTTGACCTCCGGATATCTCGAATAATCCAGCGGGTTACGAAACTCCACGAGTATTTTAAAAAGCGTGGAATCGAACGGATTGCGGAGGAAAACCAGTCTCACGTGATCGTGGCCGGCTTGAGTTCCGCAGCTGCTGTGGAACTAAAGGCCATGCTCCATAAAACCGTCGGCGCGACTATCCGGCCTAGCCATAAGCGCATCTATCCATACCAATCAGCCGCCTGCCATATTATTGGGCTGACAGACAGGATTTATGCAGAAGAAATAGACAAACTCAATGATGAAGTTTCCGCTCAGCACAATATTGCCGACGGGGCGGCTAGCAATTTCAAACGCAAGCTCCATTATTACTGGCCGGACGATGTTGTCGGCAAGACAGGGGTGGAAAAGATGTGCGAACAAATGCTGCGGGGAGAGCGAGGTTTTGTTAATTTCAAACGGACAGGGGCAATAATCCGCAACCATGACGCCAAGGTCGGACAGGATGTTCAGCTAACGCTTGATATAGACCTCCAAATTGAACTGGCGAAGATTTTTATTAATCTCACCGGAGGGAAAAACGGCAGTCTGGTTGTACTTTCCGTTCCGGAGAATGAAATTCTGGCGATGGTTTCAATACCAACTTATGACCTGAATCTCTACAAAGAAGATTTCCAGTGGCTCGCAAATGATAGCGTTGATTTTTCGCTCAGAAATCGCGCTATAAGCCAGCTCTATCCGCCGGGTTCAACGGTTAAGCCGTTGGCGGCGCTGGTGGGGCTTTCCGAAGGCGTTATTGGTGTGGATACCCAAATCACCTGTAACGGTTACCTTCATAACCCGAATTCATTTCGTTGCTGGATATATAAACAAAGCGGTGGCTCTCATGGGCCGCTTGACCTGGTAAACGGGATAAAGAAAAGCTGCAATATCTTCTTCTATAATGTCGGTGAATGGCTACAGAGAAAGCAACCCGAGTTGTTGTGCGATTGGTTCAGGCAATTTGGATTTGAAAATTTACCCGGCATAGGAATTGGTGAAGAAATACGCGGAAAACTTCCGGACAAATTTGAAAACATAGGCGAGTCGCGAATGTTAGCTATGGGCCAGGGGCCTATCGCGGTAACTCCTCTCCATGTCGCTAATGCAATGGCGACTATCGCTCGTGATGGCGAATTTCGTACTGCAAAGCTTGTGCAAAACGATATTCAACAACAGACTCTCCGCCAGTTGGATATTCCAAAACAGTACTTCGATGTTGTCAAACGCGGAATGTTTGAGGTGACGCGGCCAGGTGGGACGGCACATAAGTATATTTACGGCAGGGCAGCTGAGAGACCTCTTCCAGAGCATTGGGAAATCTGCGGCAAGACCGGAACTGCCAAGGTTAATTCGCTCAGAGTAGATACGGACAGCGATGGGGTGGTTGATGTGGTACGCAGCGAAGACATGGCCTGGTTTGCGGGCTTTGCTCCGTACAGAAATCCAAAAATCGCGTTTGCCATAGTAGTTGATTATGCCGGTAGCGGCCCGAAAAATGCAGCGCCGATTGGCCGAGAGCTTATACGAAAGTGCGAAGAGTTTGGATATCTGGGGTTTGATTAGATGGAACATTTGAGAACATATCTTCGCTATACAAGTTGGCCTATCATAGCGTCAATGCTTGCTCTGATGCTTATAGGCGTAACTGCCATCAACGTAACCGAGCGATACGATCCGGAAAGTATCTTCGCCGACAAGCAGATTCTCTTTGCAAGCGTCGGAATAATCGCCTTTGTTGTCGCTACGGTCCTGCCGTACCAGAAAATCGGACGGTGGGCATATCCACTTTTCGCTGCGACGCTCGTGGTGCTTTTGATTCTTGCAGGGGCGAAGGTTTTTCATCATTCGTCAATTCTTCTGCCTGCAATCAGGGGTTCGCATCGGTGGATAAACCTGGGTTTTATAAATTTCCAGCCATCTGAACTTGCCAAGCTAACCTACATCATCCTGCTTGCATGGTACTTTCGGTATGGTAGCCACTATCGAAAACTTAGCGGGCTTGTCGTGCCGTTGGTGCTTACGTTTGTTCCTATGTGCCTGATCCTTATCGAGCCAGACCTTGGTACGAGCTTGCTGTTTCTCCCGACACTTTATTTCATGCTTTTCATGGCTGGCGCCAAACTAAAACACTTATTGGGAATCGTAACAATCGCTACAGTGCTTATCTTTATTCCTGTGCCCCGTAAGGTTCCGCAAACGTGGTCAGCCGAAGAAGTTGAAGATCGCGCATTGCTGGCTTATGGAGGAAGGGCCTTCGAGGTTGGGCAAGATAAATACCTTGTTTCGGCTGCTCCCTTATCACTAATGGCCCACCACCAGATTCAGCGCGTCGAAGGATGGTTCGCGGTTTTGGGATTGCTTGGAAATGATGATGAGACTGCGGAATTAACAAAAAAAATAGCCATGAACGAAGGGTACCAACTAAACAGGTCAATGATGATTCTCGGGGCAGGCGGCCTTGCCGGAAACACTTTAGGCAAAGAGGCTGAGCCATTCTTCGGCATCCCTGACGATCACACAGACTTCATCTTTGCTGTTATCGCCGGGCATTGGGGTTTTTTGGGTTGCCTGGCGGTATTGTTTCTCTATGCCGTGATTTTTGTTTTTGGCATCGAGATAGCGGCCATAACCAATGACGCGTTCGGACGGCTGCTCGCAGTGGGGGTGCTTACGCTTCTTTTTTCGCAACTTTTCATAAACGTCGGAATGACGATGGGGCTTATGCCTATAACTGGAATGACAATGCCGTTTATCAGTTACGGCGGGTCGTCTCTGGTCATTAACTGCGCAGCCTTGGGCTTACTGGTGAACGTCGGACAGCGCAGGCCTATATTGCTTGGGCGCCGACCATTCGAGTATGGTCAAAAGAAAGAAAAGCCGCCTGCCCCATACGGCCCATTGGCCAAGTGACAGACGGCCCAGCCCCCCAGCTAAATAACAGGTTAAATCATTGATATAAGGGTGTAGTAGCCAACCCATATGAACGAAAGTGCAAGATAAATGATGCAGATTGTCCAGCAGCTCAGTTCGGTTATAAAACGGCGACGAAATGTAAGAAAAATACTTGTCGCCAAAACCAATGCGGATAATTTAAAAAGTATCAGTGCATTTGTATTGCCGATAAAGAAACTGGCAAGGATGTTGGCTTCTACAAAGTCGCCGGCCTGGTGTGCGAGAACTGTAAAGCAAAGATCAAAAATGTTTAACAGCCATATGATTACCAATGCGAGAATAACGCGGCGGGTTCTGCAAGCCCTTGGATTTCGACGGGCAGCCTGTATGCATGCTTTAAAAGCTACTGGCCAGCTTTTCCGCTCCCCGGCAGAAGAGATGAGTCCAACAGGTATTGTGTGCGCGTTTCCCATAATTATTGGCTTCGGAGCAAAGTTTAAAGGCTCGGAACAGTAAAATTATGCCGCTGAACAAAACCACAACAATTTTGCCCACGCCTGCACCAATACCAGTGGGAAGCGAACCTGAATGTCTCAAATTGTCATTACCCGACGGATATGAAACTTATGTTTATTTATTTAGCCCGCCAACCGCGGCACGCAAAAACCCCCTTCTCTACATTCATGGGATACAGTCGCATCCCGGATGGTTTGCCGCCTCAGCTTTAGCCTTGGCGGGCAATGGACATCCCGTCTATCAGATTGTACGTCGCGGCAGTGGGCAAAACCAAACTCTCCGCGGTCACGCCGGTAGCGCGGAGCAATTGCTGGACGATATTGATACGGCGCTGAGATTTGTGGGAGAGCATTCCGGCTGCGATTGTATTAGCCTTTTGGGGGTAAGCTGGGGGGGAAAGCTTTTAACCGCTTATCTGGCAAGCAATAAATTTAATTTAAAAAATTCCCCAATAGCGTCACTGACACTTGTCGCACCGGGAATTGTTCCTAAGGTAAGCGTTACTTTTTTAACGAAACTTCGCATTGCGTCAGCCCTTTTGCTGGGCGGCAAAAAGCAATTTGCCATTCCCCTCGATGATGTAGAGCTGTTTACGGATAATTTGCAAATGCAGCAATATTTAAGAGAGGATGAATTCCAGCTTCATAACGCTACAGCCGCTTTTTTTTATGCGAGCAGGTCTCTTGATCGAATTATCGAAAAAGCCGCTCCAGGCAGCTTAGACTGTCCGACAACGCTTATACTGGCCAGCAAAGATCGGATTATTGAGAATGAAGCTACTGAAGCAGTCGTGTTGCGGTTAACAGCCGGCCGGGCTTTGATAAAGCATCTGCATGGCTGTCATACCCTTGAGTTTGAAGAAGACCCAGGCGAGTTTTTCGAAGTTTTGAAATGCGATGTTTCTTAATCTTCATCTATTCAGGTGGATGAATAGCTCGTGTTTCTCCAGACTACCTGTGCTCCCGGCCTGAGTTTGCCAAGTGCGATAATCAGTGACAGCAGAGTTATCACACATCCAAGCGGATAGGCTAATGCAAAGATGCCCTTTGAACCTATCATCCTATAGAATTTATTTATTACATAGAGCTGGAGCGTTGCGGCAATTGTTCCAATGATTCCGCAGGCCAGCCACCAGTTGGGAGACGGGGCATTCGCACCGGCCATCGAAAAGCCGAGAACCATCGAGATATAAGGCAGCATGCTTACAGTCATCAGAAGCGTTATTGAAAGGCTCAGCCTTTTTAGCGTACCGAAGGTGCCGTAAAAAATCCTGCTCCAGCCGCGGATTATCTGCTTGAGCGAGGTGTACATTCGCACCTGGTAAAGTCCTTTGTTTCTCACCACCCTAAGGTTGAGCCCGCTACCTTTTACACATGAAGCTATGTGCATGTCTTCATTCACGCGGTCCTTGACTGCCTCGTGTGTACCGATAGCTTCATATGCACTGCGTTTCATCAGCATGAACGCGCCGTTGGCGTAGGCGTTTGGCTTTTCAGGATTATTGACCTTATCCGGATGGAACCAGATCATCATCACGCCTCCGCAGACCGGCTGGACGACATCTTCCCAGAATGTCTGGGTTTTCAAAACCGGCAGGACGCTGAGCAAGTCGGCGTTTTTGTCCAGAGCGTACTGAATGGCGATAGAAAGTGTTCGAGTGGAATCCTGCTCACAGTCAGCATCGATCATGCATATCCATTCGTGTTTTGCAGTTTTTATTCCATGCTGCATGGCATGATTTTTTCCACACCAGTCTCCGGGTAAATGGTCGATATTAATCAGGCGCACCCGAGAATCTTCAGCCGCGATTCGCTCGACAATAGCAGCGGTGTCATCGTCGCTACGGTCGTTACAGACGATAATTTCATAGTTGGGATAATCCTGCTTAAGCATCGTTCGCAGGCACGCTTCGATATTGTCCTGCTCGTCTTTAGCCGCGACAACAACGCTTATTCCCGGTGCATCGGTCGGTGGGCCGGAATAATCTTCCGAAAGGACAAAACCGCCATTTTTCTCGCGTCGGATCATAAAGTAGCGGCTGACCCAGATTAGGAAAATCAGCACGGCAAAAATTGTCAGTAAAATTGAAAAAGTAAACATTTTTACGTCCTTAGCTGTTCCTTTGAACCTCGTTGCAGGTTTATGATTAATTCGACTTCACCGACAGTCATTTCCATCCGTCGGGCGATTTCAAGGCTATCGAGGCCTTGGCGGCTAAGTTTTATTATGAGGCTCTGGTCACAGCCGGACTTTTCCTTTGTCATAAGCTGTGCGGAGCTTTCCATGCCACGAAGCAATTCGATCTTGCCGTCTACCCTGGCCAGCAATTTCTTTAACTCTCTGACACGTTGCTCGACCTGGATATCAATTCTGGAAACGAGTTGCTCGAGTTCATCTTTGATTTCGAGAAGATCCCGCTGGGTCTGTTCGACTTGGTCGGCACTTAAAGATTGCCTGGGAGTGAAGCATCGCTTTTTTCGAATAAAAAGCCATAGTAAAACCAATACTACCAGAGCGGCAACTGCCGACGCCGAAGCTACGATTATCCACTGCATTTGATTCATCAGCCATTCCCTTGGCATTTATCTCTATATGCACTTTTAGCAGCCTCGACGACTTCCCTCGCCGAAACGTGATGTGTTTGGGCAGCCTTAAGGCAATCTTCAAATTCCGGCGATGCTGTTAGCGTCTCTTTTCCGAGCGTTCCAACCTTAATGCGGATAGGCCCGTAGGCTGTTTCGAGGGTTTCCCAGTGGCGAGAGAGTTTGCTGCGATGACAGGTTCGCCTGCGGATTCCAAAGGTGCTCGTTTCGCTAAAGATTATTCTCTCAACGGCTTCGACGTCACCTGGCAGGCAAAGTACAGAAAGCGTAAATGCCGGCCGTGATTTTTTCATAAACGCTGGGGTCGCCCAAGCGTCCAGGCAGCCGGCTGAGAGGAGTTTGTCTATCGTCGCACCAATTATCTCGCCGTTGCAGTCGTCGATATTGGCTGAGAGTTCCACGACGGTGTCTACCGAGCCGTCTTGCTCACCTTTGCCGATAAGCACTCGCAGCAGGTTCGGAATTTTGCCATCTTCCCGTGTGCCCGCTCCATAACCCACGCAATCGACATTCATCTCCGGTACTGCGCCGATGTTGTCTGCAAGGGTCGTCAGTATGGCTGCGGCCGTCGGGGTCGTAACCTCACCGGCCAATTCGCCATGAACGATGTTTACTCCTCGCAGCAACTCAGCTGTTGCCGGCGATGGAGCCGGCAGTGAGCCGTGGGCGCAATCTATAGTCCCGCTGCCTACGGGAATCGGAGAACAGATTATTTCGTCGATGTCCAGCAATTCCAGTGCGAGACACGCCCCGACGATATCAATTATGCTGTCGATGGCACCGACTTCGTGGAAGTGAACCTCACTTATGTCTATGTCGTGCACTTTGGCTTCGGCTTGGCCAAGGCGAATGAAGATATCTTTAGCTCGCTTACGGGCCCGGGGAGCAATTTCGGCTGTGTCGATAAGTTCAAGAATTTCGGACAGATGGCGGCGAGGTGGGTTTTCGCCAGTAACCTCGACTGTAAATTTCGTGGCAGCTATGCCATTACGGTGGACCTTTTCCGTGCGGATTTCATATCCGTTTGCCCCAAGTTTGGCAAGCTCGGTGGATATTTTTTCCGCATCGGCGCCAGCGTCGATGAGTGCAGCGACAATCATGTCGCCACCGGCTCCTGCAAAACAATCGAAGTATACTAACGCCATTTTTCCTGTCCTGACTCGGTTAAAGCAAAAGTTTAGATTGCCAAGGGGGGTATTGCAAGACGTCTGGTGGTCAGAAATGCAGGATTTGTCGAAATTACAATATCTTATGGCCGTTTGGGTCCTGAAAACAAAAAGGACAGGCTAATTATCCCAAAAAAAATAAAAAATTTTTATCGGCCGGATATTTCCACAGCGTCTTTAGAGTTTTGGCTTTGCGAAAAATGGATAGCTGTTGGGAAATGTTTTCTGGGTTCGCTTATTAGACAAACGGAAATTCGGCGCTAGAATTCACTCAGAATGCGGCAGAAATAATAATATAGCTTAACATCTCTAAAAAGCCGGATTTATAGTTTTATCCAAGTCCTTATTAAAGTAGCAGTTCCGCGGTTCCGATGAAGTAAGTAAGTTGCCGATCAGGATTAACCCAAGTGCCTTTAAGAGGCCAACTTATCAAGGAAGATCGAAATGGTAACAGTAAAGGATAGTGCCGTAGAATTTTGCTTCTATCGGCCACAGGCAAATCGAGTCAGTATAGCGGGGGACTTCAACGGATGGCATGAGAACGAACTTACCATGGTTCGCACCCCTGAAGGTTATTGGATGGCGACAATGCAACTTCCAGCCGGCGAGTACCGATTCCGTTATTGTGCCGATGGCGAATGGTTTACCGATTACGCCGCTTTTGGGATCGAACCGAGCAGGTTCGGCATGGACAGCATTCTCCGCGTCGAAGCTCAGCCTGTACGGATTATGCAACCTGAAACAACGAAAGTGGCTTCAGAAATCGCAGCTGCTTAAAAAGAATAACCACGTTACTGGGTGTAGAGGCCGGAGAGGTAAAACTCGACGGCCTTTTTCTTTATGGGAAAACCGAAGTAAGATATTATTCTTGTGCTTCTTGCGTAGCTTCAGCATCTTCCAGATTTTGCTGGGGAGGATTTGATTGGGCGGTTTGCTCAGTTTCTTCTACACTTCCCGCATCTTCTCCGTTTTGAGAGGATTCTTTCCTGGGCTGTTCGACTTGACTCTTGCGGAGTTCCTCGAATTTAGGAAGCTCATCCAGGCTGTTAAGCCCGAATATCTCAAGAAATCTCCTGGTCGTGCCATAAAGCATGGGTCTTCCGAGCACTTCAGCCCGGCCGACGATTTTTACAAGTTGTTTTTCCATCAGAGAGCGAAGCACCTCGCCGCAAGCCACACCGCGGATTGCTTCGATGTCGGCCCGTAAGACGGGCTGGCGGTAGGCAACTATCGAAAGTGTCTCCATTGCAGCCTGGCTTAGGCGTGAATCGTTGCGGGTCTTGAATAGCCGGGATATTACGTCGTGGTACTGTGGAAGCGTCATCATTCGATAGCCGCCGGCAAGCTGCTCTATTTCAAAGCTTCTGTGAGTTTGCCGATACTGTTCGTTAAGGGTTTTGATGGCGTCCTTGACGCACCTTTGGCCGCTTAATTCAGCTACCTGGGCGATCTTCGCCGCACTGATGGGTGTATCTATGCTGAAGAGGATAGCTTCGACCGTAGCGGCTATTTCCTGTTTCTCGTCATCGGAGAGAGTCTTATTGCTCTGGGGCTTGACTGTCTCTATTGCCTGAGCTTGTTCCAGTTGCGACTTCTCATCGCGCTGCTGCTCGAGGGGCTGTGTTTGTGTCGTTTCTTCCATATCAGTAAGTTACTCGTATTCTTTTTCGTTTACAGGCCCAGGGGCTGGCTGATTTTCCGGCGAAGCTACAGGAAGTCCGGTGGGGGGTAGAGGCTTGGTTTTCTCTTTTGCTTTTTCTGCCGGCTTCGGTTCCGGCTGGGATTTAGATTCTTCTTTTACCCTGGCAGGTTCAGCCTTAGGTTGTTCCTTAACAACAGGTGCCTTGGCTGGTTTTGGCTCTTTTTTTATGACTGGCTCAGATTTCTTGGCCGGCTGAGTTGCTGGGGTCTTTTTCGGTTCGACCTTCTTGGGAGCAGGCTTAATTTGTTTGGTTACTTCAGGCTTTGGCTCTGGTTTGACAGCAGGTTTGGGCTGGGCCTTCTTTATTGCCGGCGCTACTGCTTGGGGTTTTGGTGTAGGCTTGGGCGTTGGCTTTGGTTTTACGACTGGTTTTGGAGCCGGTGTCGGCTTGGCCTTGGGAGCTGCCTTTTGGATAGGCTTGGGTTTTGCCGGCTTGGGAACCTTTTTGATCTCTGGCGTAACGGGCCTTGGAATAACAACCGGCTGCGGCGGTGTAGGCAGAGTTGCTTTTTGCGACAACACGACAACCTGTTCAGCTTCGATGACATCTGTAGCAAGTTTTCTGTCATATTTGCTCGTACCGATGATCCCGACATTTTTGCCGGCGAAGTTTTCCAGTTTGACCATCCCGGTGGTGCACTGGACATAGGCGATAATTTCGTTCGTTTTACTGTCACGGATCATATACCGCTTTGGTGCTGCGGCGTTTCCGACAAAGATATCGCTGGCCTTTAAGACGCCCTTGGCTGGGTAAATCTGCATCTGTCGCTCGGGCAGTTTTTCGATCTCAATTTTCGTCCGCTTGATCTCGTATTCCTGCTGGGCACTGGTTGTTTTCTGGGCAAGGACTTCGACTTCTTCCAGCTCCATTTTTTTCTCTATTGCCTGCTGGAGGAAAAGCGTTCTTGCTTCGACATGCGGCTTGAGATAACCGTCAGGGTCAGGTTTCAGGGCTTGGTATTTCTCAAGCAGGCCTTCAAGGTCCCTTTGGGCTAGAGGCTTTTTGTATTCGTCGATTAGAAGAGTTTCGAGCTTATTATAATTATTAACGGCCTGCTCCAGGTCTTCTTCCTGTTCGACATCAGCAACCAACGGCTGCGTTGTAGGTTCCGCCTTGTCTTCTGGCATAGCAGGGGTGGTTTCGACTTCATCTTCGACGAGGGCTACTTCTTCTTCGGCAGCAGCGGTTTCGGCGGCAGGTTTTACGAAGTCCTGCCAGATATAGAAGTAAACACCTTGGGGTGACTCGATCTTGTAGAAGTCGCTAATCTCACCGAGTATTTTTACCTCTTGGGCTTTATTGACACGCTGTTGAATCTTCCAGAAATCCGAGCTGCGCAAATTGCCGCCTGCGCGAAGCCATATATTGTCGCTGGTGACTGTGCCAGTCTTGCCGGTTTCGTCAACTTTGACGTACTTTTTGTGGATTACGCTGAAACAACCTTCAGGCGGAAGAATTATCAGCCAGCCGGCGTCTGTTTTGCCCATGACCGTGACTTTTGTCGGCATGGAAATTTTGGCGCATGGATACATGTTAAGGCCAGGCCCGCTTCGGACGTGGACATTTGTTCCTGTAAGTTCACCAACGTACTTTTCCTGTCCAGTAACGGGTGCGGGTGTCTGGGAAAAAGCGGATGTAGTCAAGGCAAAAGCACAAAGTAATACAATCGCCCATTTTATCATGACATGCTCCTTACGCTCAGAAGTCGGCAATCCTTTTTTGGTGCCCTAAATTATTCTCAGGACGTTAGCATTTTGCAGGGAGCATGTCAATAAGCGTTAGGGGGCTAATGCCCGGTTGGACGGATAAACTGCGGGATAATCTGCCCTTAACGTAAGAAATGGCTGTGCGAGAGGGTTGAAATTGAAATCATTCGGGCCATTCAGCTGGAAGGTTGATAATGAAGGTCGTGCCCTGGTCGGGTTTGCTTTCGACGTCAATGTCTCCTCTGAGAGCTGTCAGAATTTCTTTGCAGACGGCGAGGCCGAGGCCGCTACCTTTGGAATCTCCAGTTTCGGAAGCTTTTGTGGTGAAGAACGGCTGGAATATTTTCTTCAGGTTTTCCGGACCGATTCCGATTCCATTATCACTTATGCATACTTCTATGGAACCCTTCGTTTTTGTTGCGGAGATATTGATGCTTCTGGGGCCGTTTTTGGCCAATACGGCAGCGCGGGCATTTATCAGGAGGTTAAGCAATACCTGCTGAAGCTCCACTCGGCGTGTAGTTATGACGAGATCGTCAGGGGAATCAATGGTCAGTTCTATAGCATCAGACTTTGGATCCCTTGCCATTGCTGAGATTGTGTCTGATATAAGTTCCTTGATGTTTATTTCAACGGGTTCAGTGGGCGCGTTTCGCGTCATATTCAAAATCGCGTTGCAGATGTTCGTTGCCCGCTGCCCGCCGTCGGCTGCCCTGGAAATTGCCTTTTCAATAAGATCGGGGTTGCTGCGAGCCAGTTGCGCATAGTTGATTATCGGTGTAAGGATGTTGTTGAACTCATGGGCTACCATTGCCGTCATCGTTCCGACAGTTGCCAGTCTTTGTGAACGGCGCAGCTGCTCTTTGAGTGCTTCGACCTCAGCCTGCAGGTTTTCCAGCTTTTGTTCGTGATTTTCCTTTTTTGTTTTTTCGGCAGTTTTTAACACGTTAGATCCTATTGATAAAAGTCGTATGTTCCGGTATTTAAACATACTCCAGCTTCACTTTTATAATCGGCTTTTTGGGCAACTTATCTTGAAGGCTTGTCTTATCGATGGATGACTTCAAAAAATTATCGGCTCTTATCCAACTTGCCGAAACGCTCGATATACCCATTCGAAGGGCACCGGCGGCTATTGATGGCCAGTCGAATCCCGGCGGATCGCTAGTCAAATTTAAGGGCAAGGAGATTATTTTTCTCGATACCGGCGCTTCGGTGAGCGATCAGATATCGGTGGTGGCTTTGGCATTGGTAGGGCGGATTGAATTGGAAGAGATGTTCATTAAGCCTGAAATCAGGAATATTTTGGATGAAGCGGCTGGAGATAGGTAAAAGGCTTTGCGTTAGGCGCAATTGCAATTATGATGCTGGCCTATGAACGTAATAGCGCACGGAATTGATATGGTTGATTGTGCCCGTTTGTCACAATCCATCGACAAGCACGGCCAAAAGTTTCTGGATCGGGTCTTTACGCCCAAAGAGCTGGAATACTGCATGGGGCGGAAACGCCAGATCGAACATCTTGCCGGGCGGTTTGCAGCCAAGGAGGCCGTATTGAAGGTCCTTGGTACCGGCTGGAAGAACGGCATCAGTTGGAATGATATTGAAATACTTAACAAACCTTCGGGCCAACCAATAGTACGTCTTACAGGCCGAAGCCGCGAAATAGCCGACGAACTGGGATTATCTGGAATTATTATTTCCATAAGCCACATTGAAACCCATGCCATTGCATCCGCCATCGGTTCTGACGAATCTGTCGGTGGGGCGATCGGCATCGGAGACTGAAAATTATCAGCAAAACATCTTCGCCAAAATAAATGAGTAATAAGCCGATAACAATTTTCATCTCAGCTGCCGAACCGAGCGGAGATTTGCACGCTGCGCATCTGATTCGCTCCATTCGCGAAAAACTTGGCGATGTCCGTTTTGTCGGTGTTGCTGGAGAAAAGATGGCAGCTGCCGGCTGTGAGGTGTTGGCCGACCTTTCCAAAAAGGCGAGCATGTTAGGCGGCCCGTTGCTTCGGCTCGGTTATTACGTAAGGACTCTCAGGCGGCTCCAAAGGCAAATACGCGAGATTAAGCCGGATGTCTTCATTCCTGTAGATTCACCGGCTCTTAACTGGCATTTAGCGGCTACTGCCAAAAGCATCGGAATAAAGGTTGTCTATTACGTTGCTCCACAGGTGTGGGCATGGGCTCCGTGGCGTGTGCGAAAGCTTGCCAGACTGACTGACCATGTGGCATGCATATTGCCATTTGAACAGAGATATCTGCGAGACAGGGGGGTAAACGCTACGTATGTAGGTCATCCACTTTTCGACTTCATGCCGCCAGCGAAGCAGCCGCTGCCCGACTTGGCCGAGGCGTGGAGTGAGGGCTTGTGGAGGGTTGCCCTCCTGCCTGGAAGCAGGCAGAGCGAAATTTCCGGGCATACTCCTGCATTTGCCAAAATTGCAAAAAAGATTTGCCGCAAGTGGAACAAAGCCAGATGTGTTTTTGTTGCCAGGGACGAAGAGACCGCCGAGAAGATTCGCAAGCTGATTGTATCTACAATCGAAGAAATTCCCGACCAGATAGAAATAAAAATCGCGCCAGCAAGGGAGGTCCTTGCTGACTCGCATTTTGCTATCGCCGCCAGCGGTACTGTAACACTTGAGGTAGCCCATTTTGGCGTTCCTATGGTTGTTCTTTATCGTACTGGCTTGACGGGCTATTTATATTACCTCACAAGGCGTTGGATGTTTAGCACTCCGAACCTTTCGCTGGTTAACATTCTGGCGGGGAAGCGATTGGTGCCTGAATTGATGCCATGGCACGGAAACTATAAAAAACTTAAAGATATTGTCATGGAAGTAATTTGTGATTTTGGATGGCTAAACCAGGCAAGGCAGGAGTTGCTCGAGGTTGTCAAACCCCTTCACGTCAAGCCGCCCGCAAAAGCTTCCGATAATGCAGCTGAGCTAATATTGAAGGAACTCAGCAAAGCCTAAGGCCGCAACGCCATAGTAAATTTCATCAACTTACTACAACGTAGCGACCTCGTTTGGCCACCCTCCGTGGCGTACAGGCTTAGGGCGAACAGGTTTTAAATTTACCCAATACCTCAACCCTCCAAGATGCACTGCCCGCGCCATTTGTAAATGGGGAATGAATCGAAATTCAACCATCTGGGTTTATGTACTTGTAAATAAAAGGCCTAAGAAATTATAGAAAATGCTCGAAGGGAGGTTTGTGATTTTCTGAGTTTTGCAAAATGGGCATAATTTCCCAATCATGCATGGCGTCCGGGAAATCATACCCATTGTTTTGCCAAAAATGGACTTACAGGATTATTGAAGATATCTCAGAAACTATCCTACCTCAGCACCTGCTGGTGTTTCAATGTCAGCAGTCAAGACAACAACGTTTCGCTGGTCTTCCTCACCATAGGAAGCCGCCAAAAGCATCCCGTTGGATTCCAGGCCTCGCATCTTTCGCGGTTCGAGATTGGTTACGACAATGATATTTTTTCCAAGTAGTGATTCATGGCTGCAGTATTCCTTGAGCCCGGCGATAATCTGCCGCTGCTGGCCACCCAGGTCTATTTTCAGACAGAGGAGCTTGTCGGCGTTGGGATGATCGCCAACTTCCACGACCTTGGCTACTCTTAAATCAAGCTTTAAGAAATCTTCGTATGTTATGGTTGGCTTTTGTTCAGACATTTAGTTACCTTTCTATTGATACGAATCACGCTAATTTTTATCGAATTACACGAATTAACTCAGGATATCAAGGCAGCGATAGAAATGAAACTTTATCCATTTAAATTTGAACCGATTTACAAAGAAAAGATTTGGGGCGGGCGAAATCTTGAGAGGCTTTTTGGCCGTGAGTTGCCGGCAGAAAAAAAAATCGGGGAAAGTTGGGAAATCTCGGATTTAGCTGAAGGCACAAGCATTGTCGCAAACGGTCCCCAGAAAGGCTCGACGATTACCGAACTTACTCAAAAACTTGGCCCAGATTTACTTGGAAAGGCCAAGGCCCTGGAGAATGGCCGTTTTCCATTACTGCTTAAACTGCTGGACGCCAATGATATCCTTTCACTCCAGGTGCACCCTGACGAACAAGCCGTCAAGGACATCGGCCCTGATGCAGCCCTTAAGACAGAATGTCTTTATATCGTCGAAAGCAGGGGAGGGTATATTTACAAGGGGCTAAAGCAGGCGACGCAGCCCGAAAAATTCCGCCAGGCAATTGAAGATAACACCGTTGAACAGCTCGTAAAACGCTATGATGTTACCACTGGCGATTTTCATTACGTCCCTGCTGGAACTGTTCACGCGTATGGTGCGGGTATTGTTATTGCCGAGATACAAACGCCTTCTGATACGACCTACCGCGTTACGGATTGGGGCAGGGGACGGGAGATTCACGTCGATATGTCTATGCGCTGTATTCATTTTGCTCCTGCCAGTGACGAAAGGCCGGGCGCGTCGGGCGATATTCTTTTGCGAACGGACTTTTTCACAGTGTCCAGGCGCAATTCAAAAGCTGGTGAAACTTTCGATCTTCCAGCTGGAAGGTGTTCAGCTATGATGATGCTTTCCTGCGAGGGCGCTGAAATCCACCATGAGGGCGACGAACCAGTCACAGCCGTGCAAGCTGGTGATACCGTATTGCTGCCAGCCGCGTTAAAAGAGTCTAAATTTGTCTCAGCCGGCGATGCGAGTTGGCTTGAAGTTACGCTTCCGGAGAACTGACCCAGATGGCAAAGGTACGGGTACAAAAACATCTAGCCGAACTTGGTGTGGCATCTCGCAGGGCTGTTGAGGAAATGATCCTGGAAGGGCGGGTCAGTGTAAACGGGAAGCTAATTGTCGACCTGCCGTGTTTTGTTGATCCTGACAGCGACAAAATCATGGTCGATGGCCGGTATATTAAAAAGCCAAGAACCGAGAAGAAGATTTATTTCTTACTCAACAAACCAAAGGGTGTAATCTGCACACAGAGCGATCCTCTTGGACGGCCTCGGGCGGTTGACCTGGTTGGACACGTAGGCAAAAGAGTTTATTGCGTGGGGCGGCTGGACGAGGATAGTACAGGTCTGATTATCATTACGAATGACGGCGATCTGACAGAGTATCTTACGCATCCGCGTTACTGTGTGGAAAAGACATATGTCGTTGAAGTTGACGGGCGGGTGGTTAGCGAAGATATCACAAAACTTAAGCAGGGCGTCTATCTCGACGGCAAGCGAACACAAAACGCCAAGGTTAAGATAATCAAACGCGGGCCTGCTCGAAGCCTTCTTGAGATAAAACTTACAGAGGGAAGAAACCGTGAAATTCGGCGAATCCTGGCCGGGCTTGGCCATAAGGTCAGAAAGCTCAAAAGAACTGCTATAGGTCCTATCACAGATAGGGGCCTGAAGGTTGGCAGTAACCGCTGCCTTAGTTTTGCTGAAGTTGGTAGGCTGAGAAAAGCAGGCAAGAAGCAATCGAAGTAAATTTTGTAACTGATAATAAAAAAGCCCGCGAAAAAATGTTAACAATTTCGCGGGCTTTTGTTTTTCTGAGCTGATGCGGGATTATCTCTTGCGTCTCCTGCGTGCGATAACCGTTATGCTGCCAAGGCCAAGCAGTACCATCGTCGCAGGCTCTGGCGCTATGTCTACCTGGGCAATGTAAATTCGGTTGTCCTGGAAATAAACCAGGTTTTCACCCAGCGGGTCAGGATTCGAGGGATCACCTGGATCGTAAAATATCTGCCCGTCAGTGACGCTTCTTGAGGTATTCACACCGAATACTATTTCACGGGGATTAATCTGGCCGTTTCCATCATTTATGAAGTCATAGAAGATAATATGGTCGATTTCACCGCCGCTGCTCTCGATATAATCTAGCAGGGTTTTCTCGGAGATATCAATTCGGATTACCTGCTGATTATGCCATGTCGTTTCCGGGTTCTCAGGGTCGTACTCGTCATAACCGCCAAGACCGGAAATAACCCCGCCGTCACTGCTGCCGATCGTGTACGTCGAAAGATCAGTAAAGCCGTCTTCATACTGATAGGGGTTTCCGTCCGGATCGTTAAGTGCAGCATTATTCTGAATATTCCCCGGCAAATCTCTCAGCCATGAAAGGGCGGGCATATCGTCTGGATCGTGTTCGTTGATTTCCATGGAATTGACGATAGTGTTAAAGTTGGCACTGCCATCGTCAATTGAAGCCATATATGCCTGGTTTACAGGGGTGCCGGCGTTATAAGATTGCGTTACCTCATCATACTGCGGAGGATGCCACTGAGTTCCAACCAGGTTGGTATAGCCTGCGCTGTAATCGATATCATTGGACATTGCGACCTGAGGGTTGGACCTGGAGTCGCCCCATCCGGCTAAATTTATATCGTGGGCACCTTCATGAACGTAAATAGCCATTTCAATGTTACCGGCAATTAATCCAGGATTCGCTTCATGAGCAGCCTTGTTTATGCCGTTATCAACCCAGCCGAGAGCCCAGCCATTACGTTCCATATTACGCTGCTTGAGAAGAAGACGTAAGTCTTCGTCTACCGTGCCATTGCCAGCTCGCTCCAACTCCTCGTAGCCTGGATTGCCGGGTTCATAGTAGGTCGCGGAATCGTTGTTATCCAGTTGGCTGTATGTCATATAGAAGCGGATGGAATTTTCACGTTCCGGCAGCCAGTAGTTATAGTCAGCATTGTTTTTGTTCGGATCGCCCGCAGGAAGCGTAAAAGTAGCGAAATTCATCGGAGCCGACGGGCAGTCACCATACATGTCATAGCCTGGTATCGCCTGTTGCGGTCCATTTTGACCAGGAACAGACCGCACGTAGTTATGTTGAGTGTGGGCAGAGACCGGGGTCCACCAGTTCTGGAATGTTTCAATCCGGGTATCTCCGGGTTTAAGCACACCATCAGCAGGTCCGCCGCCGGAGCTGTCATTGTAGATATACCAGGTTCTGACATAACCATCGCGTAAATCCCTGAAATCCGTGCTGGGTGTTGGGGGCACAGTAGCTGAAAGGGCGTTTCCAGCCAGCAGAGCAAAAGTTGCGAGCGAGACAACCAACACCTCACCGAGCCGTGAGGAAACCATATTTAACTCCTCCAAATCCTGTCTGGCGCTTCTGAAGCACCAGCTTCTTAAATCCCTAATTTTGAGCGAAGGGCGTTACAAACATCCTGCATGTAAGTCTGAGCAAAAAAATACTAAATAATCAGGAGTTTTGAGCTGAGGTTTTATTTGTACTTGAGCAATTCGTACAAACAATCAGGTCCCTGAGCATAGGTCCTAAAAGCAGCTCCTCCATTCACAAAATTATAAATCAAACCCCCAAATCTGTCAATTCGTAAAACTAACGATTGAAAGCTGTTGAAGGCAACTTAAGCCTGGAGTTAGTGTTATGAAGTAGGCTCAGAAAGAAACCTTAGTATCCTAACATCTTTTTGATAAAGAAGTTGCGTATATGTTGATGCTGGTTTGAGGGCTGGGAATTGCTACAAAGCTACCGCTGGATAAAGCCCTGAATTTCAAGTGGTTTGATTTCTCGCCTGCCCAAAGAGTCCGATAATATATGTTATGTGACTTTACGGATGAGGCGATAAATAAGGGCAACTAATTACATTTAAAAGACTTAGGGTAGATTTTGTTGATTTTTAGGTGTTTTGGAGGGTTTTTGTGGCAATTTCCTTACAATCTCTAAGCCAAGGTCTGAAATCATCCTTAAATCATCTTCTGGCGGCCTACCTATTGTCGTAAGGTAATTCCCTATTAGAAAGCTTGTACCGCCTGCATAAAAGATCCAGCTTTGGAGATCGCCCAGATTTTTCTCGCGGCCACCGGCTATTTTGATGTCAACGTATGGCAAGGCAAATCGGAAAACAGCGATGATTCGGAGGATTTCCATTGGTTCGAGGGGTTTGTTTGTTTCTAGCGGCGTCCCTTCAATTGGATGTAAAAAGTTTAAGGGTACAACTGCCGGGCCGATTTCATCCCGCAAAGTGATAGCCAAATCTATGCGATCCTGCCATGTTTCGCCCAGACCAAAAATTCCCCCGCAGCAAATACTCAGGCCGGCCTTTTTTGCCGTTTTCAGGCAATTGATCCGGTCTTCATATTTGTGCGTTGTAACCATCTTGGGATAAAATGCCTTTGAGGTTTCCAGGTTATGGTTGTATCGGGTAAAACCGGCGGCTACCAATTTCTGGGCAGTTTGGTCATCCAGTTCCCCCAGAGATGCACACATCTGTAAATCCCCGCACATATTATCGGACGTTACGAGTTGTGCTGCATCGACAGCGTCATTAATATCTTTTTCAGATGGCTTTCTACCTGAGTTTACTATACCGATGCTCGCTGCGCCTGCTTGCGAAGCTTCCTTGGCAGCCTGTTTGATAGCTTCGACTTCTGTTCTTGCAGGTGAATTAGACGCTCCTGAACAACATGGTGAGCCAGGTGTTTCATATTTGGCGGATTGAGCACACCATTTGCAATCTTCGCTGCATGCACCTGTTTTGCCTGCGACTATCGAGCAGAGCTTTACAGCCCGGCCGAAATTCTCTGTGCGGATACGGTTTGCCCAATAGAGCAAATCAAAGGGGTTTTCCTGGGATGACTCTGCAAGGCTTAATAGCTCCGCCCTGCTGAGCTTTTCGCCGTTTAGTACGCGGTTTGCAAATGATTCTGTATAATCGTCCACTGCGTAAAATTTACTCGCCAAAAGCCTGTGCGATATCAACGGATTGAATAAGCTCAACTTCTTTGCGTTGCGCGTTGGCAAAATAAACATTCATTCGTTGTGAGGCAACATCCATTACATAAATGAAGTCCGTTGATGACTCATAGGCTCCTGCGACCATTACATAATCCCCACCCTTAACGGATGCCTCAGCAAAAGCGGGCTTGGTGGCGTAAGAGGTAATAAGCACGGCAGAAAGAATTGCCGCAGTTACCAGCAGAAGAACAATCGTTATATTTTGCATATCCTTCATGGCGATTTCTCCGGATGTCAGTTGACTCTTAATAGGTACTTTTTCCTGGCTGGCGAGTTCTTCGGCCAAAATCGGTAGTCAGTTCGCGGCCTCTGAACTGTATCATTCTCCTTCGACCCTTTTCAAACCTCCATGCAGCCATCCGCCTGGTGCCCAGATCGATGACATACACTGCATCCCAGTTACTTCCGGTCTTGCCGGTAATCATGATATAGTCCGACCCGCCGCCAATTGTCTGAGCTTTAGCGCTTGGTGTGGCGACTTCCCAAAACAACCCAGCCAAAAGCGCCACGTTGACAATCACAAGCAAAACTATTAATGGCTTTTTCATGGTGCTATCTCCCAATCAATCCAGGTGTGTCCTTCTGGAGTTTTTGAATGCTACTATGCAAATACCAGCCAGAGCAACTACGAGGTAGAGTATTGCTGTCCATGGCGCCTCATCCTTAAGCTCTGGAGATTCGTATCCATCAGATAATGCCAAAGCGAAATCACTCGCGGTTGTTGTAATGAGCAACAAAACAGAAAGAAGAAACCGGTATTTTTTCATATCAAAAACTCCCAAGTGTTTACTGAATTATAGCTTTATGAGTTCGCATTGCAAACTTGCTTCCCCAAGGCTGTTGCTCAGAGAAAAGCCGCCAAGTCCTCGGCTTTATCCGAAAATAAAGCTGAGGGCACTGAAAGGGTCTGCCATTTGGCGCTTCTTGGCTTTGCCTGAGTCAAATATTGCACCAGAGTAATACCCACAAATGCGTAATTCTTTTCACGAAATATATGCACATCATCGAAAGGACTTTTTCGCGGAGGTCCCTGCAGCCAATAGGCAAAAACCAGCATAGCCAAAAAATCCTTGCCGAAAACTTTCTGCCACTTTTCCAGACCCTCAACATCGTCCCTGGTTAGCCAATTTTCCCACCTCTTGCTCTTGGATCTCTTGGAACCGGCTGTGGGGTCCGGGAATTTTCTACCCTTTACGTCCACAAGCAAGTTAGGTCCTGTCTCACTGTATACAAGGAAATCGAAGCTCTTGACGCCCGCATTTCCGAAGATCGCCTTTTTATTTTCATCTACCGCGACATACGGCCAGCCTTTGCCTCGCAGGTAATCTTCGAAGGCGGCTTCGTAATGTATGTTTCGATTTGCCATAGCCCCCTGTCATGATGTTCAAAGAGATTTTAAAAAATCGTCCAGGGATTTCTCCGCCTGCTCACCCGTAGAAAGGTTTTTGATTGCTACCTCATTGTCTCTAACTATCAAGGCCGACTTTGCACCGCGACGGTTGGCTTCTTTGAGCTGTTTGCCAATGTTTTGCCGTTTGTAGCTGAATTCTGCGGAAATCTGCCTGGCTCGCAACTGACTGACCAGTTCCATTACTTTTGAGAACAGGCCATCTTCCCCGTCAATTACAAAATAGTCCAAGCTGCCCGATAGTATCTCGGAAGAGATTTTACCTTTTTCTTCAAGCAGAATTCCCAGCACGACGTCGCCCATGCCGAATCCTGTTGCGCCAACTTTTGGGCCTCCCAGGACCTGCAAAAGATTGTCATATCTGCCGCCCCCGCCGACGGCACGCAAAGACTGTTTGGCGTCGAAAATTTCATAAACAATGCCGGTGTAATACGCCAGGCCGCGGACAATCCGCATGTCCAGAACGCAATAGTCTGCAACACCGAATTTATCCAGCCGTTGCCAAAGATTCCCCATATCTTCCAGCTGCTTTTCGCAGTCGGAAAAATATTTATCCCCGAAAGATTTCAAGGCGTCTATATTTTCCACATCCTGAAAATTACAGATAGCATCGCGTTGCTCATCATCAATGCCTGCAGTTTTGCAAAGCCTGGCGAACTCTTCTTCACCTATCTTTGGACGCTTATCGAGGACGGCAAGAACCTTCTCGTAGCTGCCATCTTTGACTCCGATAGCCTTAAGAACTGCCATAGTAAGCGGCCTCGAGCCTATCTGGATTTTGACATCATCACTGTCCAGTCCGATTTCCCGTAGAAAATCGACTGCGACTAAAAGGCATTCAGCGTCTGCAAGGACGTCGTCACTGCCGATAACGTCGATATTCCACTGGAAAAACTCTCTCAGCCGCCCTTTTTGAGGATTCTCGGCCCGGCAAAGGCGGGGAATGGAAAACCACTTTATGGGTCTAGGCAGCGAGTTAATCTGTGCGTTGACCATTCTGGCAAGCGAGGGTGTTATCTCCGGCCTAATGGCCAGGGACCGCCCTCCCCTGTCTGTGAAGTTGAAAAGCTGGCTGGCGATTTCATCGCCGCTTTTTATCGTGAAAAGGTCGAGATACTCGAAAATGGGCGAGTCGTATTCCTCGAAGCCATTGCGCAGCGATACCTTCCGCCAGTTGTCGCATATCCAATTACGCAGACGCATGGCGTCGGGATAAAAATCACGCGTTCCTTTTACTGACTGTATCTTCATTTGACCTGGTTTTTCCTGGCTTTTTGCTCTGCCCGGGCGCGAAACTTGGCCCGCTCGCGATCGAATATCTTTTTGCCCAGAACCTTTTTGGCATACTCTTCGAGTTGTTCGGGGGTTTCAAAGTGCTCATCATAGCCGTAATCGCCACCTATGTCATCGCAGCCTTTTTGTGAATAATTCCTGCAAATCTGCGGGCGGTTCTCGTAAAACCTGCAACTGTTATCGTCAGCTAGCATTTTGCACTTATTGGCGATGGAGATATACCAATCGCCATCGTCTATATGTACCGTCACGCCCTCGTGGCAGAGATACCATCTGATATCTTCGAACTCTTCGTAATCGCCCGGTTCGTCGATTTCAAAGCAAAAATAATTGCAGCATTTCGCAGCACATTGTTTACACGTCAAACTCATTACAACTCTCCAAAATTTTCATTGTTCAAAACGACAAGAATGTTAGCTTATCGGCAGCAAAAACCCATTTACATTAGCCCCAGGCGATTATAGAAAATCTTTCCGACGAATCCAATATAACAAAGCCCACAAACATTTGGCTGTCCCGAGGAAATACAATCTTCGTTGACGCCATGTGTTGGTAATATATAATCTAAATTCTAAGATATACTTAAAGAGTTTAGCCGATAAGAGAAAACAATGCGAAAAGCTGGCGACAATCTGGTATATAAAGATGCCGAAATAAGCGTATCCAGCGTTCGCGCCGGCATTATTAGCATTATTGGAGTAATTATAGTAATCGGCTGCGTACCTTAGGGCTCTTTGAAATACAGGAAAAGACAGGCCCTGAGGCGGATTCAGCTTCAGGGTTTTTTTATTATCAAAGGAACCGAGAGCCACAAATTTAAAAGGTGACGGTTATGGCACATAAAAGAAAAAGAATAGAAGTTTATGACACCACGCTTCGAGACGGCACACAGGCCCAGGGCGTGAGCCTTTCGCTCGAGGATAAGCTTTTGATTGTCGATACGCTCGACTCTCTTGGTGTCGATTACATCGAAGGCGGTTATCCTCTGAGTAATCCAAAAGACGAAGCGTTCTTCAAGGCCCTGCGTAAAAAACAGCTCAAAAAGTCGAAGATCGTTGCTTTCGGCATGACCCGTCGAAAAGGCAGGAAGGCAAAAGACGATGCCGGCATGAAGGCTCTGCTTGCCTGCAGGGCTAAGGTTGTAACCATCGTCGGCAAGAGTTGGGACCTGCACGTTCGAGATGTTCTAAATGTAAGCCTCAAAGAAAACCTAAGGATGATATCCGACTCGGTAGCCTATATGAAAAAAGCCCGCCGGGAGGCTATCTTCGATGCAGAGCATTTCTTTGACGGCTGGCGTGCTAATCCGGCTTACGCAATCGAGACGCTCGCCGCAGCCATGAGCGCTGGTGCCAGCACGCTTGTGCTTTGTGATACGAACGGCGGTTCGCTGCCGAACCAGGTATGCGAATGCCTTGGCGCGGTTCAAGCGAAACTACCCAAGGCCAGACTTGGCATTCATTGTCATAACGACTGCGATCTGGCAACGGCGAATTCGCTCGCTGCTGTTACTGGCGGTGTAGTGCAGGTGCAGGGAACGATAAACGGTATCGGTGAGCGTTGCGGCAATGCTGACTTAACCGCTATCGTACCGAACCTTGTCGTAAAATACGGTTACAGCTGCCTGGGTCGAAACAAGTTGGATAAACTTACCGAGGCCAGCCGGTTCATCTACGAGGTGGCTAATCTTAACCTGCGCGAAAATCAGCCTTTTGTAGGCGCTTCGGCCTTCGCTCATAAAGGTGGAATGCACGTACATGCCGTAAATAAAAACGCGGCCACTTACGAGCACATGGACCCTTCCGCCGTTGGTAATACAAGGCGGATATTGGTCAGCGAGGTTTCAGGCGTCAGCAATATCGCTGCGTCCGTTGACAAGAGATACAGGATTGCCAAAGACAAGGTCGCCCAGCGCAAGATTCTCAAAAAGATAATGGAAATGGAAAACCAGGGCTATCAGTTCGAGGCCGCCGAGGCCAGCCTTGACGTTCTCGTGCGAAAAACGCTTGGCGGAAAGTGGTATCGCAAGCTTTGGGACCTTGACCATTATCGTTGCGTCATACTCAAGCGAGACGGCGAGACAGCCAACACCGAAGGAATAGTTAAGCTTTTGGTTGACGGTGTTGTTCGTCACAGGGTGGCTGAAGGCGACGGCCCGGTCGATTCGCTGCATAACGCTCTTTGCGCAGCCTTACGCAAGGCCTATCCGCAGGTAGATGATTTGCATCTGGCCGACTATAAGGTCCGCGTGGTAAACACCGCCGCGGAGACCGCAGCCAAGGTGCGAGTCGTTATCGATTGGCACGAGACCAGCAGCACCGCCTACTTCGGCAGCGTCGGCGTCAGCGAAAATATAATCGATGCGTCGTGGCTTGCTTTGATAGATGCAATAGAATACAAGTTGCTGAAGTAATCTTCTTTGAATTAACGAGTTAACGGTATTAAAAAAGCATGGCTGAATTAGACAAAGTTTATAATTCCAAAAGCGTAGAGCAAGAGGTTTACAAAAGTTGGATTGAGGCTGGCTCGTTCGCGGCAGACCCAACCGACCAAAGGCGGAAGTACTGCATCGTTATCCCCCCGCCCAACGTGACAGCTCCGCTGCACCTTGGCCATGCGCTCAATAATACACTGCAGGACGTTCTTATTCGCTACAAGCGTATGGGTCAGTTTAATACGCTTTGGATGCCCGGCACGGACCATGCCGGCATCGCTACGCAGACCGTAGTCGAAAAACGGATACTCGCCGAGGAAGGCAAACGCCGCACCGATTTCGAGCGAGAAGAATTTGTAGGCCGCGTTCAGGCATGGAAGGATGAGTACGAACAGCGCATTCTCAACCAGCTAAAACTTATGGGTTGCTCGTGCGACTGGGACCGCACTCGTTTTACCATGGACGATACCTGCGCACGGGCTGTGCGGGAGACTTTCTTCAAGTTATTCAAAGACGGCCTGATTTACCGCGGAAAGCGACTGGTAAACTGGGACCCCGCAACGCAAACAGTACTGGCCGATGACGAGGTCGAACACGAGGACGTTGCCGGAAACTTCTGGTATTTGCAATATCCACTTGTCAAGCCGGTGGAAATTGACGGCTGCAAAATAGAACATGTCACCGTCGCTACTACACGCCCCGAGACGATGCTGGGCGACACAGCCGTTGCGATGAACCCTTCCGACCCGCGTGCGGAGTTGCTTGTTGGCCAGATGGTTCGCCTGCCGATAGTCGGCCGAAAGATTCCGATCATTGCCGACGAGCACGTTGTATTGCCCGACCCGGAAAGCGAAGATGAGAAGGCGCGTTTCTCGACGGGCTTTTTAAAGGTAACGCCGGCCCACGACCCGGACGACTGGCAGATAGGTCAACGCCATGACCTGCCGATTATCAACGTCATGGCCCCCGATGGCAGCATTTCCGATAAGTACGGCTGGGAAGACGCTGCCGAAAGCGATGCCGAAATTCTTTTGGGCATGGACCGTTTCGAAGCACGCGAAGCAATCGTCGAATGGTTCCGCAAGGAAAACCTCCTCGAAGATGTCCGCCAGTACACTCATCCGGTCGGCCACAGCTACCGCAGCCACGTGCCGATCGAGCCATATCTGTCCGACCAGTGGTATGTAGCCGTCAAAAAGCCGATTCCGACAATGCCCGACGAGGGCCTTATTGAAGATACGGATGTGCCTGTAAATTCACTTGCCGGCCTGGCGCTAAAGCCCCTGCTTGACGGCCGGGTTAAATTCGTGCCCGAAAGATATGCCAAGACCTATCAAACATGGCTCGAAAACCTCCGCGATTGGCCAATAAGCCGACAACTCTGGTGGGGTCACCAGATACCGGTATGGTACTTAGAACCTATGGTTCCTTCTGCCAACGACGATTTTATTTGCGCTGCTGAGGATTCTGATGCATATATCAACACTCTCAATAAGAGATTAGATGACTATGCAAAATTGATGAATTTGCCCCATAACTCTTTCTTGGCTAAACATGTTAGTGTAGTGGGTGAAAGATGGGAGTTTTATATATGCACAAATGGAAGTAGTGCTGATAGCGCCCTGCACAAAATCGAGCAGCTTTTTGAGCTTTATCAAGCTCGCAACCATACTCCTGGGGAAGAAGCACCTTATCGAGCATCTCCCGAATTCCCAAGTAAAGAAGCAGGTACCGCTGCCCATAAAGTAAAAGATTTAATTTCCGAGTTTAAACAAGACCCAGACGTTCTCGATACATGGTTCAGCAGTGCACTTTGGCCTTTCAGTACGCTGGGTTGGCCGGAAGATACGCCAGAAGTTAATAAGTATTATCCGGGCGATTTGCTCTGCACAGCCCGTGAGATAATCACGCTGTGGGTGTCACGCATGGTCATGATGGGCCAGTATTGTGCGGGCGATATCCCCTTTACCGACGTATTTATTCACGCGATGATCCAGGATGGCGAAGGACGCAAGATGTCCAAGAGCCTCGGCAACGGCATCGACCCGCTGGATATTATCGACTCGCACGGTGCCGACGCGATGCGGTACACGCTTGCAGCGATGACGACCCAGACGCAGGATGTCCGCATGCCGGTGGAGGAAATGGACCTTCCCGACGGCAGACGTGTAAACACCAGCCCGAAGTTCGACGTCGGCAGGAACTTCTGCAACAAACTCTGGAACGCTTCGCGTTTTGCGATGATGAACCTGAAGGGCATTCCCACCTGGGGAGAAATACATCCGACCAAAAACCTTGCCGACGCCTGGATACTCAGCCGCCTGCAGGCAACTGTTCGTGATGTTACCAGCGCCATGTCGAGTTACAGGTTTAATGAGGTTTGCGATACGCTTTACCACTTCATGTGGGACGAACTTTGCGACTGGTATCTGGAAATAATCAAGACACGGATTAACTCCGGTGAAAACGCGCCCAAGGCGATTGTTGCCCATTGCCTTGATGTTTTCCTGCGACTTCTGCATCCGGTCTGTCCGTTTATCACGGAACAGATTTGGGCCTCGCTGAATTCCATCGCACCATCGCGAGGCCCCGGCGACATTGCTGCTGAGCCCATGCTGATAAGGGCACAATGGCCGCAGGCTGATTCTGCCTTTATCAACAAAGCTGCAGAAGAAAACTTCACGCTGATGGCTGAGCTTATCCGCAAGGTCAGAAATGTCCGCAAACAACACGAGGTAGCCCCCAGCCAGAAGGTCGATGCGATTATCGAAGTAACTCCTCAGATGGCTGGGATGGTAGGCGACAACGTCGACCTTCTTACATCGCAGGCTGCGTTGGGCGAGTTAAAGGTCTCCAGCGAACCAGTGAGCCCACCTGCCAATGCTTCCGCCGTTACGGCTGGTGGTATAAAACTTTATGTATTGGATATCATCGACCGTGATGCTGAAGTTGTCCGCCTGACAAAGCATAAGGAAACCCTCCAGCGCGGCATTAAGTCTATTGAGGCAAAACTCGGCAACGAAAATTTCCTCGAAAAAGCGCCCCAGGAAGTTATCGAAAAAGAACGCCATCGCTGCGAAGCCCTAAAGGCAGAGCTGGCAGCGGTTTTGGAGTCTTTGGAAAGCCTGGAATAGCTGGGGATTCGGCCCGGTTAGGCCCATTTATTTGCAGCAGCCAAGTGGGCTTAATAGAATACATTAAGACTATTTAATTTTTAGAGGATCGCAAAATGGACGTGCCCGTTGAACTGTCGCGCATCCTCATAACGGAACTTGGGGATCAGCAGGTAATCTTCCTCCGTGAGAAAGACGGTGAGCGGAATTTTCCCATTCTCATTGGTATAAGCGAAGCTATGGCAATCGATCGTCGCCTGAAGGGAATGCAAACTCCCCGGCCGATGACCCACGATCTCCTTGGAAGCGTTATAAAGGAGATGGGTGGTGAGGTGCAAAAAGTAGTCATAAGCGATCTTCACGAACATACCTTTATCGCAAAACTCTTTATCAGCCTAGACGGCGAGATGATTGAAATCGATTCACGCCCCAGCGATGCCATTGCACTTGGTGTCGGCTTGGACGTGCCCTTCTATGTCGCTGAACATGTGTTCGATACGGTCATGGCTACGCCAAGCCAGAACGATCGCATCGAACTGCTAAAAAAGAGAATGGAACTTTTGGCCGGCCAGATTTCCCTGCTCTCCGATCAGCTTGGCGATAATGATTACCTGACAAACACGCCCGAAGAAGTGCTTCAGGAACATCGCACGAAACTCAACGAGATGCAGACCGAGTACGAGGCGATAGAACGCGTCCTGAAAAAGGTCGAGTAGGCTCAGGTTTTCTTATTTTCCGAACGGGTATGTTCCCATTGAAACGACAGTTCCATCCGGATTGAAGTAATGCGCACAGAATTCGTCCGGACCTATGCTGGTCAGTACCAATCCGTAGAAATTGTTTTCTTTGGCGTCCTGCAGTTCTTCAATTCCCGGCCCGGCCTGCTGTGAATTGGCTTGCTGGCTGAAATGGGCCGAGAAGCGGCACAATGAGTCCCGCCCTTCCTTAGCGGCCTGTTTAGAGATTATATAACGAGTGTCGCTGCTTTGGACATTTGTCTGGTCAGACGGATAAATCTTGGCTTCGGCCTTGCCGTTTTCGTATGAAACAAGGCCGCCCCAGGCGTTTCTTCTGTCTCGTCGGTCAAGGTCGCCCATAACCTTCAAAGCCAGTTGCACTCTCGGGCTGGAGAGCATCTCGTTAAGCAGGTACAGGTTCCAAAGGTCAGCCATGGTGAGGCTTTCAACCTGTGGCCAGAAGCGGTCGTTATAGTCATCTTCGGCGCCGAGCCTAGAAGGGATATGCTTGACATGCCGACGCGCGCCGAATTCCTGTCCCAATTCAAGGGCTATCTGCGTTCGTCTGAGCATCTTGCGGAGCGGGTCTCGTGAAAGCTCGCTCAAAAGGTGGAAGTCACGAATGTCGAAACGGTAGCCGTAACTCTCCTGCCATTTGCTGGAAAGCTTGGCTGCATCATCCATTACGCTCCACTTTTTGGCTGAAAGTGATGCTGCCGTGGCAAACTGCTGGCCGTTGACCGGAATATAGTCGAACCTGTAAATAAAGGCGTGCAAGACCTTCATCGCATCCGTACGAGGTGTTGCCTTGGATATCCTGGCCTTGAGTATCTTAACAGGGATTCTCTCAGTAAGAACCTTCAGGGCAGACCCGCGTGCGAAGAAAATCGGCGTGTTAATGCCGTCAATAAGGGCCTGATCCCACTGCCTTCCGCTCATGCGTTCAACAAGGTGTCTGAATCTTGGCTCGTTCGGGCTGGTGCTGGAGGGCTCCTGTGCCCAAAGCTTGACGACCTCGGCAAGTACATCTCCGCGAGGATGCTTAGCCAGCCAATCCAGCATGGCTTGTCGCATTTCGCTGCCCGGCTTGGCCTGAGGAAGAGCCTTTACGACGTAGGCTGCTACATGTGGGTAATCTTTCTTGAGCAGAAATTCCAACACAGCCTGGTTGAGCTCCGGCGGCGTGTTGGGCTTTGCCAATATCTCTGCCAGCTGTGCATGGACAGATTCGTCCTCACCACCAAGGTAGGTTACAAGTTCCATAGAGTGAACACGGTCGGATGTCTCGATGTCGCTATCCAGGACCCGCTGAAGGTTATAAAGCAGGATGGTTCGCTCGGGATACGCATCCGGATTTGTCCGCTGCTGGTTGTGGTATTCGACCAGATTGCTCGGTGTTTCGGGGACCTGCTGGACACACCCGGTAAAAAATGCGGAAAAAACCAATAATGGAATTAATAATCTCGTCGTTTTCATAATCACTTTCATGCCTTTTTATCGATATAGAAAGAACCCGGCGTTGGATTTTAATATCACAACCGCCAAATGAGCAAGCACACAATATATTGCTTACAGCGTTTGTTGCAAATTTCTTTTACTCTGGTTAGACTCATCGGCCTTATGAGCAAATTAAGTGAAAAAGAATTACAGGATCAGGTTTTATTCCTGACGCGTGGCTGCGAGGCGCTCTTCAGTCAGGAAGAACTCCTGACGCGGCTGAAAAAAGCATCCGAAAACTCAGCCCAATTGCGAATAAAGCTCGGGCTGGACCCGACCGCTCCGGATATCCATCTGGGCCATACCGTCCAGCTAAAAGCCGTACGACGCTTCCAGGACCTTGGCCACAAGGCTGTGTTGATTATTGGCGATTACACAGCCCGTATCGGCGATCCTTCCGGCACGAACAAGACCCGCCCCATGCTCTCTCCGGAGCAGATAAAAGAAAACGCCGAAACATATGTCCAACAGGCGGCAAAAGTGCTCGATACTTCCGAAGATAAAATCGAGATTCGCTACAACAGTGAATGGCTGGAAAAGCTTAATCTTGCCGACATCCTCAAGCTTTCAGCCCAGATGACGGTCGCCAGGATGATGGAACGCGACACTTTCGAGATTCGCTTTAAGGCTGGCGCCCCTATCGGTGTGCATGAGTTCTTTTATCCTCTTATGCAGGGTTACGATAGCGTTTGCATCGAGGCGGATGTTGAACTTGGCGGAACAGATCAGACATTCAACAACCTTGTCGGCAGGCAACTTCAGGAAAATGCCGGGCAGTCAAGGCAGATCGTCATGATGTTCCCGCTTCTGGTAGGCCTTGATGGCACAGAAAAAATGAGCAAGTCCAAGGGCAATTACATCGGCATAACCGATGAGCCCAACGATATGTTCGGTAAGGTCATGTCAATTCCCGATTCACTGATGGAGAATTATTTTACACTGCTTACAGAACTGTCTCGTAAGCAAATAGATGTCCTTGTCAATCCGGACAAGACGCACCCCCGCCAGGCCAAGGTTACGCTTGCTAAAATGATTGTTGAAACCTATCACGGCAAGGAAGCAGCAGAGGCCGCAGCAGACGAGTTCGACCGCGTATTCGCAGCCAAGAAAACACCAACGGATATACCTGAGGTGACTGTTTCGGATACAAAGATGAATATCATCGAACTTATCACCTTGGCTGGATTTGCAAAATCCAAAGGTGAAGCAAGGCGGTTAGTACAACAGAATGCCGTTAGTATCGATGATGTTAAGGTTACTGATATCGATGGTGAAGTTGAATTGCAAACAGGCCAGGTTTTGAAGGTCGGCAAACGGCGATTCGGTAAGATTGTAACCAAGTAGGTTTTTAATGAATAAAAAAAAAGCCCGTGGTAAATGCCATGGGCCTTTTTAATGCGCTTAATCAGTCATTTTTATTTGTAGAAGTCGACCATTTCTTTACAGGTTACAGGTTTTATCTTACCAGCGTTGCCAGCCTGTCCGAAAGCTGTCATGCGAGAGACGCAGAGTTCCTTCATGGCTTCACGTGCGGGTTTGAGGTAGGCTCTCGGGTCGAACTTTTCCGGGCTTTCGGAAAATACTTTGCGAATCGCGCCGGTAATCGCCAAGCGGTTGTCAGTATCGACATTAACCTTTCGGACGCCATTTTGAATGCCTTTTTGAATCTGCTCAACAGGCACACCGTAGGTCGGGTTGAGCTTTCCGCCATACTGATTGATGATGTCCTGCAGTTCCTGTGGAACGCTTGAAGAGCCGTGCATGACTAGGTGAGTGTTGGGCAGACGGCGGTGGATTTCCTCGATAAGGTCCATCTTGAGAACATCGCCGGTCGGCTTCTTTTTGAATTTATAGGCACCGTGGCTGGTTCCTATGGCAACTGCCAATGCATCAACGCCTGTGTCGGCTACGAACTGCTCAGCCTGGTCCGGGTTGGTGAGGTGTTCCTGTGCCTCTTCTTCGCTCAGGCCTGCACCGTGTCCATCCTCAATGCCGCCAAGGGCGCCAATTTCGCCTTCGACGCTGACGCCAACGGCGTGGGCTGCATCGACGACTTTTCTTGTAAGTTCAGCGTTGTATTCATAGCTGCTTGGAATCTTGCCGTCTTCGGAGAGTGAACCGTCCATCATCACCGAGGTGAAGCCCTGCTGGATTGCACTTTCGCAAGTTTCAAAGCTATTGCCGTGGTCAAGGTGCATGGCGATAGGAATGGTTGGGTTGAGCTCTGCAGCGGCCAGTATTAGGTGACGCAGATAAGCGTCGTTACTGTAGCTGCGAGCGCCACGAGAGGCCTGGATGATAACCGGAGAATCGGTTTCCTGGGCAGCCATCATGATCGCCTGGATCTGCTCCATGTTGTTGACGTTAAGGGCAACTACGCCGTAGTTGTTCTCGGCGGCGTGATCTAACAGTATTCGCATTGGTACTAACATTTTTTTTCCTCTTTTTCCCTGTCTGGAGTTCATTAAAACTCAGTAAAACCGCAAATCGTCTTAAAGAGCGTGGCATTATAGGCATGGAAGGCCCACTCGAAAAGGATTTTTTAAAAAATGAGCGATTACTTAAAGGGCGATTGCACACAACGTTAGAAATATGCTTTTGAGGAAGAATCCAAACAAAAAGGGGCGGCCCGAAAAGTAACCTCCCGTATCAGTTAACGGCGGAAGCACCGGATTTTTTCTGTTGCGTCCCATGTAAGTGCGATCAGTTTGCAGGCTTTCTCGTCAGTGTCGCCAGCCCATAGTTCATCCAGCAGCTTTTTCAAGCTTTCGTGCGAAAGTTCCGCATCGCTTGCAGGTAGATTTTGTGGGATGGCGGGTAACTCGTCTTTGCGCTTGATCATGCTCAGAACACCGGCTGCTGCGCCGCACGCAAGATTGACCGGCTCGACGCCTGCTTCCAGTGCCAAACGCATCGTACCAAAGATACGATCATTGTAACCGAGTTTGCGGAGATGGTCCCGGCCGACACGGCTGACGAGGTCGTTTAAGTTCGGATTAGTCATGCGTTCAAGAAGATCCTCGGCGTAATCGCGATAACCATCCGGCGTGAAAAGTCTGTCGCCGGTTTTTCCGTTGTGGTGGATCATCGCGGCGCCGGATTCGTCGATGAATGCCTTTCGGGCGATAGACATTATTTCTTCACCTCGGCCGGCGTCGGCGATTGTGTTCAGGCCCTTCAAGTCCGCGAGATAGGCAATTAGTGCGTGGATTGCATTGTGGCCGTAGAGTTTGGCTTCCTCGAATGGAAAGAGGTCGTCTTTTTCCTCGAATACGTCAATTCCTCGCTGATAGCCTGGCAGTGTAATCTTTGAGATTAATATGCGGTTGAATTCTTCGATAAGTATCGCACGCGGAATATCCGGTGTTATCGTAGTGAGGTTCAGATGCTCGATTACATCCGGCTCGGTTATTATGCCGCTCATTTTACCGACGACAGTATTCAATGCCTGAAAGTTGGCAAGGTGTGATGTGTCAGGTTGGCTGTTGAGTTTCTCGGTGAAAATTTCCGCAGCGTGGTTGTTGTTTTCGGCAGCATAAAGAACGGTTGGTTTTGACTTGCCTCGCTGATTCAGGCCCGCGGCAAGAAGGCCTATGACGCTGGTTTCGCCGCCGGCGTCATAGATGTTTACGCTGGGCAAGGCAGTTGCCAGTTCGTCGGATTCGGCGATGGCCTGAGTTATCTTCTCTCGGCTTTGTTCGTCACGAGGGTTGTAAAGTGTGATGCCCTCCAATGCGAACTGGTCTATCCGGTCCTTGCGTGCGATGTTCACGTTGTATCGTCCATCATTTTGGGCTATCGCATCAACAAGTGTCTGATCAACTTCAGACACCACGAACCTTTTAAAGTTGCCGGACAGATACGCCTCGTAAAGAAACAAGCCGGTCTGAATCGGCCCGAAACCAAAACCAACGAATGTTTTATTTAAACTCATTTCAGCTCAATCTTTCGTTGAGGTAATCTTTCTCTTTCTGTGCATCCCAATACGTCACGGGCATAAGTTCGTCTATCTCGGCGTGCGGATAGATGATGATTTTGCCGTCAGTCTTATTCTCGGCAATCATCTGCAACGCTTGCGGTACATGCTTCAGCGAGCCGATAGCATAGACGTAGTTGCCTGCATCGATATCCCCGCTTGCGATTGCATCAAGGGCGACTTTCAAATCGGACGGTTCGCCGCCGCTGGAACCGACAAGTTTAATTTCGTCGTAGTGTACGGCTATTGCGTCTATCTGGAGCATATTCTTGCCCTTGGGCAGGCCGCCGAAAAGATTTGCCACACCGCCCTTACCGAGCATGGTCAGTGCATGCTGCTGGACCGGCTGGACGCCGACTGCCAGAATAATGTCGTCCGCACCTTTGCCTTGGCTGGCTTTTTTCAGTGTTGCTTCAATCTTGTCTGGTAGTGTGGTTATAAGGTCAATTCCCAGCCCCTTCGCCTTTTCGCCGACAAGGCTCAGGGCTTTTTCCAGCTTTTCCTCGACGAGATCGGAGACAATTATTGTCTTGGGCCGATATCGCATAGCCATTTCCAGATGCATCAGGCCCATTCCGCCAGCCCCGACGATTACGGTCGTGCCGCCTTCCAGAAGGCCCAGTTTGGGCTGGCGAGATGCGTGTGGCCCGGCCTTGTGTATGTGGTAATTCCGCTCCTGTGCCGAGCAGATGCAGGAAATCGGCTCTGCCATCGAAACCCCAAAGTATGACATTTCGTCGCTTGGCAGGGGCATGAGGCATTGGCCTTCAAGAACTTCTTCCGGAATGAGGATGTACTGCGCCAGATTACCGCCGAGTGTGTAACCGACTGCACATTTGAACATGCCCTCGGCATTGTTTTTGTAACGCTCGCGATGGTTGATGGGGGCAACGTCAACAGCCGGCTGTACACCAAAACGCTGGCCCTGCTTGTATTGATCGGTAATATTCTCGCCGACTTTGACAACTGTTACAGAACCTTCGTCACCGAGAATGATCGGGAACTTTTCAAGATCCCAGCCATTGATGAAGGTGTGCTTGTCGCCTTGGGCAATGAGTTTCAGGATGGAGGTACAAACGCCGGCTGCGTCAACTCTGGCCAGTAGCTGGTTCGGGCCGACCTGCGGGATGGGAACTTCTCGACAAGCGAGATTTTCGAACCCTGCACCCGATACCACAGCCGCCTGCATCGTCTCCGGCAACTCAAATTTTGTTTGACTACGATATTCAGCGAATTTACTCATTAATATTTTCTCCGTGAGTCATCTTACCGTAATAGGGTCTGTCTTTGGCCACCGACGGATTTTTCTGGGCTTAACTGTAAGCCTGCTGGGAACTGGATTATTCGACGTTGTTTTCAGCAATAAAGTTATCCAGCATTTCGCGAGCCTGGCTGTCGGTATACTGTATTGGTGGATGCTTCATAGTATAGGCTGAGATTGCATCCAGCGGGCCGGCAAGCCCCCTGTCGCGTCCTAGTTGGCAGCAGCGAATCGCGTCGATTGTTTCGCCGGCCGAGTTTGGTGAATCTTCCACGCTGAGGCGAAGTTCCAGATTCATCGGCACATTGCCAAAGCCACGCCCTTCGAGCCGCAGGAAGCAGACCTTGTTGTCTTTCTGCCAGGGAACGTAATCAGCTGGGCCGATATGAACCTGATCCGGCGGCAGCGGCACGTCAAGCTGCGACTGGACAGCCTCTGTCTTGGAAGTCCGTTTGGAACCCAAACGCGAATGATTGAGCATATTCAAAAAGTCGGTGTTGCCGCCAGTGTTGAGTTGGTATGTCGCGTCGACCTTGACGCCACGCTCCTGCATCAGCCGCGCAAGTACGCGGTGAGTAATGGTAGCTCCGATCTGAGCTTTGATATCGTCGCCAATACAGCAGATACCTGCCTTGCGAAAACGCTCTGCCCATTGAGGATTGGATACGACAAATACTGGAATGCAGTTAATCAGGCTCACGCCCGTATTCAGACAGCATTCGGCATAAAATTCAGTCGCTTTCTGAGAGCCGACAGGCAGATAGTTCATGAGAATTTCCGCCCCGCTTTCGCGCAAAAGCTTTTCGATTTCTTCCTGAGTCGCAGACGGCTGATCGGCTACTACGAAGCGTTGATGCTCGGGATAGTTTTCCATGTGCTCAGCACAGCCGTCCAGTATGTTGCCCATCTGCACAGTTACGCCGTCACAGGTAAAGTCGGTATAAAACTGCTTGGTATTATTCGGCTGAGCGAAAATCGCATCGTGCAGCGGCTTGCCGACTTTGCGTTTGTCGATATCAATGGCTGCAACGATCTTTATGTCGCCCGGTGCGTAACCGCCGAGCGTCGGATGAGCCAAACCGACGATCTCTTCCGTTTTGCTCTGGAAAAGTTCCTTGTAGTAATATATCCCCTGGATCAACGAAGAAACGCAATTACCAACGCCAGCAATGGCAACTCTGATCTCGTTCATCTTAAGCCTCGTATTTTTTATAAATCTGCGGCACCGTATTACGTCTATTATTTAAACACCCTCTTGGCTGCGACGCTTAAGCTCATTCACATCGCACTCCCTTTGAGGAGTGTAACCAGACAACGGCCTGACATGCTCATGAACCGCATCGATAATGTCTGATGGATACGGGAAGAAAGAATCTTCGATCTCGTCTTGCGGAGTTATCCAGTTTCTGGCCCCAACAACTACCGGGGGAGCGTCAAGCTCGTCGAATGCAAACCGTGTGATATTAGCAGCCATTGTCGTCAAAAAGCTTCCTCGTTCGCAAGCGTCTGATGCAAGGAGAATGTTTCGAGTCTTTTTGACCGACTCGATAACCTTATCGTAATTAAACGGCACTATGCTTCGAGCATCGATAATCTCACAACTAATTCCGTATTTTTCTTCTAATTCTTTTGCCGCTTCAATTGCTCTGTAAAGGGTCGCACCAATAGTCATTATCGTCAGGTCAGTTCCTTCCTTGCGAATTGCCGGTTCACCGAATGGTACTTCGTAGTAACCTTCAGGTACGCCACCAGCTACGAACTCTTCAGGTTGGTCATAAATTCGCTGACTCTCAAAGAAGATCACCGGATCGGTGCCGGTCAATGCGGTATTTAATAAACCCTTTGCATCGTAAGGTGTGACCGGGAAGGCAATTTTCAAACCTGGCACATGGGCACACATGCTTGTCCAGTCCTGACTGTGCTGCGCCCCATATTTACTTCCGACAGATACACGAACCACAACAGGCATTTTCAAAAGTCCGCCAGACATCGACTGCCATTTGGCCAGTTGGTTGAATACTTCGTCACCACTTCTGCCGAGAAAATCACAATACATCAATTCCACTAACGCCCTGCCGCCTTCAAGAGCATAACCGACAGCCGAACCCACGATAGCGCCTTCGGAAATCGGCGAGTTGAACAGTCTGTGGTATGGTAATGCCTCGGTAAGGCCACGATAAACGGCAAAAGGACCGCCCCAGTCACGATTTTCTTCACCATATGCTATTAAGGTGGAGTCTTCGTAAAACCTGTCGATTATTGCTTCGAAAAGCGCATCGCGAATACCAATGCACTTGGTTTTGGAAAGTTTTTTGCCATCTGCGTCAAAGGCTGAGCGGCTACGTTTGGCAAGCATCTTGACGCGTGGATTTTCTTCTTTACTGATAAGCACATCCGGCTTGCGATCGGGCTCCATGGACTTGGCCTGTTGATTAGAGAACATTGTCTTTTCAAGGAGACAGTGCTTGCTTTTCAGTTCCGGCCTTGGAGAAATATCCGTATCGATTGCCTTTTTGTAGGCCTTGAGGATTAGCTCCTGGGCATTTGCAGTTATTGCTTCAATGTCACTTGACGAACAAACTTTCGCTTTTACGAGGCTGTCTGCATAAGCATTAATCGGATCGTGCTGCTGCCACGCTTCGATTTCAGCCTTATCTCGATAACTGCTGGCATCTGAAGGAGAATGGCCGCTGTAACGATAAGTAATTGTATCGAGCAGGACTGGGCCATCACCGCGGGCAAGAATTTCTTTTTTACGAATAATCGAGTCGATTACAGCAAGTGGATTGAAGCCGTCAACTCTCTCGGCGTGCATCTGCTCGGGATTAACGCCAGCCCCCAACCTTGCCAAAAAGCCAAAACCCATCGTTTCACCGGCAGGCTGGCCACCCATGCCATAGAAGTTATTGTAGAAGTTAAGTATTAACGGCAGGCCACCGCGAATCGACTCATCCCAAAGCTTCTTGTACTGGTCCATTGTCGCCAGACAAATACCTTCCCAAACCGGTCCGCAAGCCGAAGAAGCATCGCCGATATTAGCAATTACAATTCCGTCTTTGCGATTCACCTTCTTGAATAGGGCTGCTCCAACGGAAATATCAGCAGAACCACCTACTATTGCGTTGTTGGGATAAATCCCGAAAGGCAAAAAGAACGCGTGCATGGAACCACCCATGCCCTTGTTGAAGCCAATCTCACGGCCGAATATTTCTGCAAGAGCGCCGTAAATAAGAAAGTCTTTCGCTAAATCCTTTACTGAACCATTGCAGTCTTTTTCGACGATTCTCAGGCATTGGCCGCCGAAATAGTTTTCCATGATGTCTGTCAAAGTCTTTTCATCTAGTTTCTCAATAGCCGAAAGACCCTTAGCAAGAATCTCTCCGTGACTTCTGTGGCTTCCGTAGATATGGTCTTCAATCTCCAGGGAAAATGCCTGGCCGACGGCGGCAGCTTCCTGCCCTATTGATAAGTGGGCCGGGCCTTTGTGGTTATATTCAATACCCTCGAATGAACCTCGCAGCTTAATTTCGTTGAGCATATTTTCAAAAGAGCGAATGATGACCATGTCTCGCTGGATACGAACCATGTCTTCTTTGCTTAACCGGCTTAACTCTTCCTTGATGGTTTTGTTGTATTGATTGACCGGTATTGGATTAAATTCAATGAAACTACTCTTGCGAACTTCTTCAGGTATGACCATTTGAGACTTAGGCATTGGAAAACTCCTGCAATAAATTTTTTCTTGCTAGCTCGTACCAGCTTCTTGCTGTTTGCCATCAGGGAAAATTACATCAATTCCCTGTGAACTGAAAAACTCTTCCCAGTCACGACTTGGGCGAACATCGGTTATTACTCGCGAAACCGACTCCCAACCAACGATCTTGTAAAGAGACGGTATATTGAACTTACTACTATCAGCGACAAGGACTGTCTCCCGTGCGTTTCGAGCAGCCAAACGGAACAGGTGAGAGCTATCGATGTCGCTCGCAGCCAATCCGAAGTCCTTCTCGATTCCGTCAACGCCGATAATGGCTAAATAACCTCGCAACTGATCACACGAGGCCATCGCCAGCGGCCCGACAGTATCCAATCGTTCCGGCCTGTATTGCCCCCCCAACATCACAACATTGACACCAGGTGAGGACAATTCCTCTGCCAGGCGAAGTGAGTTAACTATTACTGACAAACCTTGCTTCGCCCGAAGATACTTGGCCATCTCAAAACAGGTCGTGCCGGAATCCAGAAATATCTGGTCTCCATCCTTGACCAACTCGCTGGCAAGTTTTCCAATTACCCGCTTCGATTCAACATTACGGGCGGCCTTTGACCGAAACGAGTAATTAAAATCCTTGGCCACATACGCACCACCGTGTGTGAGCTGAAGCTGGCCCTGATCTGCCAAACCTCGCAGATCCCGGCGTATTGTTGCTTCAGAAACACCAAGCTCATTTGCCAGATCTTTTACTGTAACATGCCCTTTTTCATAGGCTTGGGCAATTATCAGCTCTTGTCTCTGCCTGATTGAAACCATCTTTCACCTACCCTTTTTCTGGGTTTATCGCTTGATGCGCAGCCTATAATATCCCTAAAACGAGCATTGATGCAACATATTTTTGCATTTATGTGATTGAATGTTGCTTTTTTTTGCATTATATTTAACATTATCTAAGATACTTATTATTCAAAGGTGATTAAATGTACGCAATTAAAGTGTCTTTAACGAGTGCGACTCACGAAGGAACGGTAGGTCGCTGGCTCAAAAAAGAAGGCGATAAAATTGACAAAGGCCAAGTCCTTTTAGAGGTCGAAACCTCCGACTCAATAATCGAACTTGAAGCTGCATCCAGCGGAACCTTACTGAAAATACTTTTGAAAGAAGGAACCGTAATTACAAATGGAGAACTAATAGGCCTGATAGGCAAAAAGGGCGAAGACGTATCGGCCTTCCTCAAAGAACTTGAAAACGAAACCCTCGAAATACCACTTCCCCAGATTCAGAATACAAAAATGGTTAAGAAAAAAGAATCTTCGACTGATAAATCAGAACCAAAACAGGAAAAACCTAAGCCTTCCGGTAAAGTTACTCCCATTCTTATGCCCCAGCCCGGGCAGTCCATGGAAGAAGGCACGATAGTTAAATGGCATGTCAAGGCCGGCGATAAAATCAAGGCCGGCGATGTGATTTTTGACGTTGAAACCGACAAGGCTACGGTCGAAATCGAAGCAATTGATAGCGGCAGAGTCGCAAAGATCGTAATCGGTGCAGATGAAACCGCTCAAGTAAAACAAACTGTTGCGTATTTGGCTGATAATGATGCAGACGTTGAAGCATATCTTCAAGAGCAGCCATCCGCACAGCCTGACACTAAACAGCCCAAGCCACCAACTCCGCAAAGTGAAGAAGTGTCTGTACCTGAAAACGTCATTCCAATTTTAATGCCCCAACCCGGCCAGTCCATGGAAGAAGGCACGATAGTTAAATGGCATGTCAAGGTGGGCGATCAAATCAAGGCCGGAGATGTAATATTCGACGTTGAAACTGATAAGGCCACGGTAGAAATTGAAGCGATTGACAGTGGTAGAGTAGCGAAGATCCTAATCGGTGAAGATGAAACAGCTCAAGTTAAGCAAACGGTAGGGATTATTGCGGACAACGATGCCGATGCCGACGCTTATATAGCTGCACAGGGAAGCCTAGCAAAATCGCAAGCGCAGCCCGCCCCCAAAGCAGCTGAACAAAAACCGACTATCGGCGCGCCAAAATCCAAGCTTGCGGTATCTGACAGTGGGCGAATCAAAGCATCGCCCGCAGCCAGAAAGATTGCAGCCGAACTTGGTATTGATCTGACCGCAGTAGGTACAGGAAGCGGCCCCGGTGGACGAATTATTTCAAAAGACGTCGAAACCGCTACTGTAACCGGGACTGAGCCTGTTCGTAAGAAAATGTCGAATATGCGAAAGGCGATAGCTCGCAATTTGTTATATTCAAAGCAAAACATTCCTCACTTTTATATTAAACAGGACATCGAAGCTGACGAACTCTTCGGAGTCTATAAACAGACGAAGGAAAAGTTCAAGTGCACAATCAATGATTTCGTGGTGCTGGCCTGTGCCCGCGTAATGCGGGAATTCCCAGCCTTTCGCAGCAAATTCGATAATGAAGAAATCGTCGAATTTCCAACCGCTAATGTTGGTATCGCCGTGGGCACTGAAAAGGGCTTGGTAGTTCCCGTTCTAGTCGGTGCAGACAGGATGAATCTCGAAAACATCTCTGTTCAGGCACGAAAGATTGTTGAAAATGCCCGCAATGGTAAGCTCGAAGGTCTAGGCCAGGGTAACTTTACCATAACCAACCTTGGCATGTTTGGAATAAAAGAATTCCAGGCAATCATAAACCCACCTGAAGCAGCTATCATTGCAGTCGGCGCAATCAATGAGAGCATCAAAGTCAGCGAAGGCGCTATCAAGCCTGTTAAAGTTATGACCGTTACACTAAGTGTTGATCATAGGGTAATCGACGGGTTGGTCGCTGCCCAGTTCCTGATAAGACTAAAGGAATTACTCGAAGAACCCCAACAGTTGCTTTGATTCTTTCCTGCATTTCCCATAAGGTATTTGATATGAGTAAAGATTTTGATATTGCGGTAATCGGCAGCGGCCCCGGTGGTTATGTTGCTGCTTTGAAAGCGGCACAGTTGGGCGCCAAGGTAGCAGTTATAGAAAAACATCATCTCGGAGGCACCTGTCTGAACTATGGCTGCATTCCCTCAAAAGCGCTGCTCGCTTCGGCCGAGCTTCTTTACAAAATCAATGGCGCTTCAAGCCTCGGAGTAAGCGTCTCGGGGCAGGTTAACTTCGATTGGCCCTCCATTCAGAAACGTAAAGATACCGTTCTCAAGACCCTGCGTGGTGGAATCAAAGGGTTGTTCGGTTCGCGAAAAGTGACTTTATTCGAAGGCAAAGGCACGATAGCAGGCGATGGAAAGATAAAAATAACAAAACAGAATGGCTCGGAAGAATCAATTTCCGCAGCCAAGACCATCATCGCTGTCGGTTCTGTTCCTACACGCATACCCGGTTGGCCTGAAGATCCACAGCTTGTATGCACAAGTGACGAGGCTCTTCATTGGGATAAACCCCCACAAAGTCTATTGATCATTGGTGGCGGGGTTATCGGCTGCGAGTTTGCCTGCATGATGCGGGAATACGGCGTAGAAGTGACCGTCGTCGAGATGCTACCCAACCTTCTGCCGGAGATGGAAACCCAATTGGGACTTTCTCTTGCCGAAATTTTCACTAAGCGAGGGATAGATTGCATTACCAGCACCAAGGTAGAAGAACTGACAACTTCCGCAAACAAGATAACAGCCAAATTAAGCGGTGGACGTACGATAGAGGCTGACAAAGTTCTTGTAGCTATAGGCCGCAAACCAAATACAGCCGATTTAGGCTTGGATAAGATTGGCCTTGATACTGATCGCGGTTTTATCAGTGTAAATGAAAAAATGGAGACCAAGGTAAAGGGCTATTTCTGTATTGGTGATGCCAATGGCAGATGCCTTCTGGCCCATGCGGCAAGCGAACAGGGCGTAATAGCTGTCGAAAATGCACTCGGACACAAAAGGAAATACACAGCCCCAATACCTGGCGCTGTTTATACATTCCCGGAAGTCGCTTCAGTCGGTTTGACCAGTAAACAAGCCCGTGAAAAAGACATTCCGGTATCTGTTGGCACCTTCCCTATCGGTCACCTTGGAAAGGCGATGGCTGTCGGCAAGACCGAAGGCTTCGTCAAGGTCATCCGTTCAAGAGAAGACGAAAAGCTTCTCGGCGTTCACATGATCGGACATAATGCGACCGAGATTATCGCAGCTGCCACCGTTCTTCTTGGACAAAAAGTCTCTGCAAAAGAGATGGCGGAAACGGTATTCGCACACCCCACCATAAGCGAGTCTCTTAAAGAATCTGCCGAAGATTCTTTCGGGGCCGCGCTGCACCTTCCGCCACGAAAAATCGTAAGGGTGGTTACAGGCGAATAAAAAAGATGAGATTGTTTATTTGGGCGGTCAGCCTCGTTTGAGCTTCGCGGCTTTTATTAACCTGGGGATAAAGGATTCGAACCTTTACTAACTGATCCAGAGTCAGTCGTGCTACCGTTACACCAATCCCCAGTGCGCGGATAAGTCTAGCAATAGTTTCATCTGAATGTCAAGCGGGACTTTTTGGCGACTAAAAGCGCATAAAGAAAGGGCCGCAAAAGCGGCCCTCCCTCACCCTCACATCAATAAAAAGCCAAAATCTTATGCGGCAATAGCTGTAGTTGTGCTTACTCCACACCATGAACCGACTGAAGCTGCATCAAATTCCAAACCGATCTTATATCCCTCTTCCCTTGCCATACAACGCACCACGGTGGCGTAAACATTTCGTCGTCCGCTGTTTTCTGACAATGGAAGCCTGAGCATGAGACGCTGGCCAGGGTAGTAAGTTCGGTCGGTCATTGCCCCCATGCCGCCTTTTGAAATATCAAGCATATGAAGCCTGTCGACGACATCTCCACCTTCCGGGTCCAGCCGGATGGCGCTGAGAGACATTTGCAGCTGCGTGCGTGGGTGACGCCTACGTTCCATATTTTTTCCAGTTGAGCTGTTCATTTTCATTGCTCCTAAAGGCTGAAAAATTATCAGCTACTTTGAGAATCGGTCCAGTCGGGTGTCACCTTAAATAACTACGTAAATTTTTGCCTTTCCCAAAAACTGCGCTTAGAATAGTTCTGATGGGAACTTACGAAGATAACTATCCAAACGTAGCGCTTGTCGGGGCTGGTCCAGGAGATGTCAGGCTTTTGACAATAGCGGCTGTTGAATGCCTAACCTCAGCAGATGTAGTAATTTACGACAGGCTTGTTGACCCGTCTATTATCAGTATCGTTCCAGAAAAAGCTGAGAAAATTTATGTTGGAAAAAAACCTTCCCAGCCGACCATGACGCAGGAGCAGATTAATTCACTTTTGGTGGAAAAAGCCTCGGATGGAAAATTTGTTGTTCGCCTCAAAGGTGGAGACCCTTTTATTTTCGGACGGGGAGGCGAAGAGGCCCAAGCTCTTAAAAAAGCTGGGCTTAAGTTTCAAATAGTGCCCGGTATTACATCTGCAGTTGGGGCTGCGGATTTTGCGGGGATTTCTTTAACAGACCGATACAAAGCCTCCAGTGTCACTTTTATTACCGGCCACGAGGATGACGAAAAAACGGAATCATCGATAGATTACGAAGCTCTTGCACGGATGGAAACCGTAGTTTTTTATATGAGTGTTGGAAACCTTCCTCTTATCGCAGAACGCCTGATACAGGCCGGCCGGGCCCCGAACACACCTGCAGCGATCGTGGAGCGAGCAACCACACCGAACCAGAGAACGATTACTTCTACATTGGAAAAACTTCCCTCTCAGGCTGACTCTGCCGGGGTTACCCCCCCTGCCATAATCATCGTTGGAAAAGTAGTTGAATTGCAATCTCAGCTCAAATGGTTTGAGCAACTACCTCTTTTTGGCAAAAAAATTGTGATAACCCGGGCTGAGGAGCAGTCATTCGATTTGTTCTCAAAACTCAAAAAGCTCGGGGCGGATGTTATCAAGGCCCCTACAATTTCGATCGAATTACCAGATGATACCAACCCGGTTGATGAAGCAATATTTAGACTAAGCGAATTTGACTGGTTGGTTTTTACATCTCCAAATGGTGCGGACGCTTTTCTATATTGCCTCTTAAAGCTTGGCCTGGATTTACGTGCTTTGGGCAATCTGGCTATAGCTGCTATCGGGCCAGCGACTGCCGACGCGTTGCGCAATAACCTTATCGAACCCGACCTGGTTCCTGAAATATTCACTACGGAAGCTTTGGCCAAGGTGCTGACAGCCAATGGGCCGCTTGACGGACAACGCTTCTTGCTTGCAAGAGCTGACATAGCAACAGAAGATTTGGCAAATCGACTTAGAGATGCTGGGGCAACCGTAGAAGACCTCACCGTATACCATACCCTGCGCCCGGATTATTTCCCACACGAAGCGATCAAATTCCTTCGAGAAAGCAAAGCTGACTGGATAACTTTTACTTCATCTTCGACAGTTGATAATTTTGTGACACTTACCAAAGATATGCAGTTGGATTTATCCAATACAAGGTTTGCCGCTATTGGTCCGGTAACAGCTGACGCGCTTCGCTCATTCTGCATGGAACCCGCTGCCGTAGCTCAAGAGCACACCATTGACGGCCTAATCGAAGCCATTCTCCAAGCTGAAGAATAATCTCATCTTTTGGGACCTTTTTGTCCCCCCTGCCGAATCGTTAAAATAAAGTAATGGCAGTTTTGAATGAGAACATAAAAAAATTGAAGAAAATTATCCGCGATTGCACGTTGTGCCCATGGCAATGTCACGTCGATCGCACTGCAGGCCAGATCGGTGCATGTCGAATTGGAGCCCAAGCCGTTGTAGCTTCTTACGGGCCGCACTTCGGCGAAGAACCCGTCCTTGTCGGCAGAGGCGGAAGCGGTACGATTTTTCTTTCAGGTTGCAATCTGGATTGTGCTTTTTGTCAGAACTTTGATATCAGTCATTCAAACAAAGGACAGACTCTTTCCCCCAAAGAAATTGCCGACATTGCTCTGGACCTTCAGAAAACCGGCTGCGTGAATGTCAACTTTGTAACGCCGACGCATGTTGCCCACAGTCTCGCCGAGGCGATAGCTATTTCGCGGAAAGATGGTCTTACAGTGCCGATAGTTTATAACTGTGGCGGCTATGAGTCTGTCGAGACGCTCAAGCTATTGGATGGGTTGATTGAAATCTACATGCCGGATTTTAAATATGCTGACGCGGATGCAGCCAGGAAGTATTCGGGCGTGAAAGATTATCCAGAAATCGCCAAGGCTGCACTGGCTGAAATGTATCGACAGGTAGGCCCGCTAGAACTGGATAAAAATGGCGTGGCGACAAGTGGTCTGCTGGTAAGGCATTTGGTCTTGCCCAATAATTTGACACCCAGCTCAAAGGTAATGGATATCATTGCCGAAGTTGCACCGGGCTGTGCGATAAATGTCATGGGCCAATACCGCCCTGCCTTTCGTGCAAGTAATTTTCCGGAACTAATGGACCTTCCTTCCGGAATAGATGTGGCAAATCTGCGAAGCTATGCGTCATCCAAAGGCTTAATGCGAGTGGATTGACGGATTCTGGCTCCTCGAAGTTGACCCGGCGTAACAAATTCCGTAACATCTCTCCGATACATGGAGTTTGGATATGGCAATGACAATAACTGAAAAGATTTTGGCTGCCCATGCGGGTAAGAAAAACGCAGCACCCGGCGAAAATATCTGGTGCGATGTCGACGTCCTGATGACCCACGATGTCTGTGGCCCGGGTACGATCGGGATATTCCAGGAGAAATTCGGCTCCAACGCGCCGGTGTTCGATAAGGAAGGGATAGTTATCATCCCCGACCATTATATATTCACGGCCGATCCCAAGGCCCACCGGAATATCGAGATACTTCGTGAGTTCGTGAAGAACCAGGGCATTAAATATTATTACGACCCAGACTTCATCAAGGCTGGCCAGGAAGGAATCCCCCAGCCGTACGCTGACCCTAAGACCACGAGCTATCGTGGCGTTTGCCATTTGGGTTTGCCGCAAAACGGGCACACCCGGCCGGGAGAGATTCTCATCGGCACCGACAGCCATACCTGTACACATGGCGCCTTTGGCGAATTCGCAACGGGCGTGGGCAATACAGATGCCGCCTTTATACTTGGCACGGGCAAGACTTGGCTGAAGGTTCCCGCTTCGTTGAAGTTCGTCTTCAATGGCGAGATGCCGCACTACCTCATGGCCAAGGATTTGATTTTATACGTTATCGGCGAGATTGGGACCGACGGCGCTACCTACTGTGCGATGGAATTTGCCGGTGATGCGGTGATGGGTCTCAACATGGATGAGCGGATGACAATCTGCAATATGGCAATAGAAGCAGGCGGCAAGAACGGCATAATCGCCCCTGATGATGTAACTCTGGAATATGTCCGCAGCCGGTCGGACAAACCTTTCAAGGTTGTCGAGTCCGATCCCGATGCAGCCTACGCCAAGGTTATGGAATTTGATGCTTCCAAGCTTGAGCCAACAGTTGCTCAGCCGCATTCTCCGGACAGGCGAGCACTCGTGAGAGACTTGAAAGACCTGAAAATTGACCGGTCCTATATCGGTTCCTGCACGGGTGGAAAGACGGAAGATTTTATTGCTGCAGCCAAAATACTGGATGGCCAGAGCGTCAAGGCTGAGACGTTCATTGTTCCGGCGACGGTTGAAGTAGATGTTGACCTTGACGAAAAGCAAGTAAACGGCAAGAGCCTGCGGAAAATATTCCAGGATGCCGGCTGCACGATAGGCCCTGCCAGTTGTGCCGCGTGTCTGGGTGGCCCGGTCGATACGTTCGGCCGCGCTAACGAGCCGATGACTATCGTCTCTACCACCAACAGAAACTTCCCCGGTCGCATGGGCTCTAAGGAAGCTGGTATTTATCTGGCAAGTCCGCTGACAGCAGCGGCCAGCGCCATTACAGGCAAGATGACAGACCCAAGGGATTTCGTCTGACGATTTGTAACAATTAATCTCTAATTTACGGCATGGCTTGCTCACAGGTCATGCCGTTTTTTTAATTCGAAAAAGCGTTGTAGTGAATAACTGCAAAACAGGCAAATCTTTCCAGACACCTTAGGCCGATAAATTAAGATAAGCTCTAAGAATAAAACATAAGGTGAATTGGGTCATGGATGATCAAAAATTTCGTGTTGCGCTTATCACAGGCGGAACCAGTGGACTTGGCAAGTCGGCTGCCATCGAGCTGGCTCGTAAAGGCTGGTCGGTGTTCCTTCAATACAGCAGTGAGCAAGAGTCAGCCGATGAAGCTCTGGCCGATATCACAGCAGCCGGTCAAAAAACCGCAGGTTCGCGCAGCGAAATAGAAGCTTTCTCCTTTCAGGCAGATTTAAGCGTTGCCTCTCAGCGAGAGCAGCTTGTCGAGGCGGCTGTCGAACAGTTTGGACAGATTGACCTGCTTGTTAACTGCCCCTCCTTCCATACTGTCGCATCAGCCGACCTTTTGGAGTTGTCGCAAGATACGTATCGACAGGTTATGGAAACAATTGTCGAAGGGACGCTGTTCTTCACTCAACTGATAGCCAATGAGATGGTGCGTCTTGTCGAGGCTGGGCAGATAGAGAACCCGAAGATCGTGACAATCAATTCCATAAGTGCCTACACCACGAGCGTCGATCATGGTCCTCACTGCATCGCCCGATCCGCCCTTGCCATGATGACAAAACTGTTCGCCGACAGCCTGGGCGAACACGGCGTTAACGTCTATGAGTTGCGCACTGGGATAATCTCTGCCGGCGCCCTGGATTCTGCACATGCAAAATACGATGATTTGATTTCCCAGGGCCTGACACCGCTTCGCCGTTGGGGCCGGCCCGAGGATGTTTCACGGGCAATTACGGCCATAGCCCAAGACCTGCTGCCCTTCTCTACCGGTGAAGTAATAAATGTCGATGGCGGTTTCCATCTTCGCCGGTTGTGAAAATAATTAAAAAATTATTTAGAATTTTTTTTAACACCTCGACATAAAAAGGCCTTATACTACTTCAGTTATCTGAATACCGCTAAGAGCCAGCGGTAATTGAATTGGAGGGTTAGGCACGCCTTGCAAGTATTCCTGCCTGACTCATTGTTAATGCTAATTGTTTGTGTTAATACTTGCTTTTCAAAAAGAGCCGTTTGAAAAGAGGGAAAAATGTTAAGGGCTTTCTCTTATGTCCTGAAGACACTGGCGATTATCGCGCTGGTGATGTTTACTGATTCTGCCAGAGGTTCGATGCTCGACCTTACCCAACAGGGTTCCACTGGAGTTGTAAATAACGCGGTCTTCATGCAATTTGACCCTGCTAGTTCGACAGGTTCCGGCTCGATGGATTCTTTTCTGAGAATACAAGGAAGTGGAGTGGAAAAGGGTTACAACACCGGCGGCAAGACTGAGTTCGAAACCAAAAGCGGACAATTTACTCATTCTCTGCAATTATCAGCTGTGCCGACCTTAAATTTCAGCGGAATTACCTATCGTGAGTTCATATTGGATACAAACGAGGTAAGTGGCTCGACAAGTTTCATATCACTTGATTCGCTCGAGATTCGTCTAGCCGATTCCGGCAATCTGACCGGTTATGACAATTCGTTTGGGCAATTAATCTATAGTTTGGATGATTCCGTGGATAATTGGATATTGTTAGATGCGAGTCTTTCAAGTGGAAGCGGCTCAGGTGATATGACTTTACTTGTCCCAAATAATCTTTTCGGGACAGACGACGCAAAGTATATATATCTGTATTCTGAATTCGGCCAAAATGTCGCTTCAGATGATGGCTTTGAAGAATGGGCCGTAGGTGTTGGCGGTGCCGTTAACCCCGAGCCGGCTACACTTTCGATGCTGGTTCTCGGTGGGCTTGGGCTGATTCGTCGAAAACGAGTTTAAGTATTTGCGTCTGAGTCCAGAACAAACTCGTCGTTGCGTGATGTGATTTCCCCCCCCGCCGGGATGGTGACAAAATCTTCATCCCACTGGCCATCGAAGAGGTTTTTCAGTAGGCCCAGGTCGCCTTTGATGAGCTCGAACTCCCAATTGTTCTCGGCTGCTTTTTCACGTGCTTCCTGAATTAACTGGGCTTCATCGCAAATTCCCATCTCAATATAGCAGCACTTGCTGTAGTTTTTCCGCCAATCGCCAAGAGTTTCCATAATGAAATCGGCCTGCTCCTTGCCGTACTTTTCGACCATTTTTTCGTAAGGCTCAGCCAAGCCTATTTTGCCCATCACCCCTTCCATGCCATAGGCTGGTCGAGAATATTCGCACTCGCCGAAGTTTTCTCTTTCAGACCAGCCCGAAGTCATAAAGTACGTGCCGGGGTTGGCATCGAAGTATTCCTTGTACTGCTGCCGGGAACCGAAAAAGAGGCTTATGCAGTCGTGGGCACGGGGAATCACAAGTTGTGTGTCCCGGGCGGTAAGGCCCACTACTCCGTTATTGCATCGAGCATAACCGAGTAAAATGGCCTCGTAACCTTCCTCGGGATCGACAGAGTCAATTATTGATTGGACCTTTGCGAGCATATCGCAGGTTTCAACGTCATGCAGCCCTTTTTTGAGGAACTCAATATCTACATGGTTTTTGCAGGTAGCTGCCAAGTAACAGGCTTCGCGATAAAGAACCTCGCAGCCGATAAATTTAAACTTTCTTTGGGATGGCAAGAAATTGACTCCTAAATCTTATACCGTTGCGCAATTGGCATCCGTCGTCCGGTGCCAAAGGCCCGGGCAGTTACTTTAAGGACGGGCGCCGCCTGCTTGCGCTTGTACTCAGCCAGATCGACCATCCTGACAATTCGGCGGACGACGCTCTGATCGAAGCCATCAGAGATAATCTGCTCCGCGTTTTTGTCCTGCTCTATGTACCTTTTTAGTATCTCGTCCAGCAACTCGTAAGGCGGCAATTTATCCTGATCTATTTGGTCCGGTTTCAGCTCCGCCGAGGGAGGCTTGGTTATTGTGCTGCGGGGAATCCTGTCTTCGCCAGCCTCGTCATTGAGCTGCTGGGCCAATTCATAGGTAATTGTCTTCAATACATCGCCGATTGGTGCAAGACCGCCGCACATATCCCCGTAAAGGGTGCAATAGCCCGTAGAAAGTTCGGATTTATTACCGGTGGCAAGTGGCAAATGGCCGAAGGCATTGCTAAAGGCCATGACAATATTCCCGCGTATTCTCGCCTGAATATTTTCTGCTGCGGTATCACCCCCACCCTTCTTAAAAGTCTCAGCCAGGGAGTCCTCAAAGGCCTGGTGCATCGATTCTATCGGGACGACGTAGTAGTGAATGCCAAGGTTTTTGGCGAGGCTTTCAGCGTCGCTGAGGCTATGCTCGCTGCTGTATCTGCTTGGCATGGCAATGGCATGAACGTTTTGGCTGCCCAGGGCATCCGCTGCGATAGCTGCGACAACAGCGGAATCGATTCCCCCTGAAAGCCCCAAAACAACGCTTTTGAAACCGCATTTATTGACATAATCCCGCAGCCCCATTTTCAGGCCCGCAGAGAGGCGTTGCATCTCAGAATTCAGAGGTTCCAGTCGGTTATCCTTGCTATCCATATCGACTACGAGCAAGTCTTGGTCGAAGCTCCTGGCTCTGGCCATAAGCCCGCCATCAGCCGAAAAGACACAGCTCCCCCCGTCGAAAAGAAGCTCATCATTACCGCCAACCTGATTCACATAAACAATCGGCCGTTTGGTACGCTGGGCCTGTCTCTTGAAAAGCTCTTCGCGTATCCGAGCCTTTCCTATCTGAAAAGGGCTGGCAGCCATGTTAATTATTATCTCTGCACCACTGTCTGTTATCGCAGCAATCGGGTCCGTTCCATAAAGCTCCCTACCCAGTGCCTGGGCGTCCCATAGGTCTTCACAGATGCTCAGGCCTATTTTTTTACCGGCAATTTCTATGCAGGCGGTTTTTGGTCCCGGCTCAAAATACCGTGTTTCGTCGAAAACGTCATAAGTTGGCAGCAGTGTCTTTACATGGATATGTTTGATTTCACCGTCGGCTAGCAGTGCTGCGGCATTTTGCAATTCTCTGCCAGCGGTGCTGCTGCTCGGTTGAACGTATCCGATCAATGCGGAGATGCCCTTGCATTGTTTGGCAAGATTTTCTACGGCAGAGACATTGTCGGCGACGAATCCAGATTTTCTCAAAAGGTCGCGCGGCGGATATCCGACCATCGAAAGCTCGCAAAAGACCACCAGGTCGGCCTGGGCCTTTTTGGCTCGCGAAATAAAATCAGCCATCTTTTCGCTGTTGCCGGAAATGTCACCGACAATCGGATTGTATTGGGCAATAGCTATTTTCATTTTGTCGCTTATGGCTTCCTTACGATTTCACTATAACTTTATGAACAAATCCAGACGATTGCAATATCGCTGGGATTATGTAATATACCATCAGGAATGAACATTTCACTGAAACTTCGGATTTGGGAATAAAACATGCTAGGAATTAGCCGCTGAAGGTGAAATATGAACCTTGTAAACGCCATAGCTAAGGTCCGCTTCAGCACCGCCAGACCGCAGCGAGTGAAAATACATAAAGGCTGGAATCTCCGCGCAGAGCTTTTGTGCATGGAACCAGGCCAGGATGAAAAGGTCAGCTCCGGTGAGTGGTCTTATTATGTCATCACAGGAATGGCCTCTGTGGCATATGGCTCTCAGCGTGCAAAATTGATTTCCGGCCAATTTTTTGCCTTTGCGCCCAGCGAAGCGCACACAATAACTGCTACGGGTGAAAAACGGCTGGTCTGTCTGGCGACATCTCCGCAGAAATAGCCGCCTTTACAATCCGGACATGTCAGCTGATGGCATCCAATTCGGAGGAAAACAAATCGTCATATGTCTCACGCGGCCGGACGACTTTCCACTTATCACCCTCGACCAGTACCTCCGCCGAGCGTGGCCTGGAGTTATATGTGCTGGACATGACAAACCCATAAGCTCCAGCCGAGAACACAGCCACCATGTCGCCGCGGTTGAGCTCCGGCAGGACGCGGTCCTTGCAGAGGAAATCTGACGATTCGCATACTCCGCCTACGACGTCGACTTTGTCGCCTCCAGTTGGAGAATAGTCCATCTTCCGCTGCGGGGCTGGTTCATTTTTACCCAACCTGGCTGGATAGATAAAATGCTGCGAGTCATACAAGGCCGGGCGGATCAGGTCGGTCATTGCCGCATCCACGATTACAAACTTTTTCGTACCGCCCTGCTTAATGTACTGCACCTGTGTCAGGAGTATGCCCGCGTTGCAGGCAATCTGCCTTCCCGGTTCAAGGATTATCTCCAGGCCGCTACCGCTTAGCAGCGGAACGATGTCCAGCGCATAGTCAGCCGCCAATGGCGATGCACCTTCCTCGTAGTCAGCAGCATAACCGCCGCCGATATCGAGTGTGCGGATTTCAATTCCCTTGGCCCGTAAAGCGTCGATCAGCTCAAAGGTCTTCCTGATTGCCCTTACATATGGCTCGGCAGAATAAATCGGAGAACCTATGTGCAAATCAATAGCGTCGAGAGAAACATTTTTGTCATTCCCGTATGTTTCGAAAAACTTTTCCGCCCGGTCGATATCCACGCCGAACTTGGTTTCCTTCTTGCCGGTAGTAGTCTTGACATGCGTCTTCGGATCGTAGATGTCCGGATTAATCCGAACAGCGGCGCGAGTCTTCTTACCAGCCACCGCAGCCATGCGGGAGATATTTTCGAATTCAGCCTCAGATTCGACATTAAACAGACCGATCCCCGCCTCGATTGCTTCTGAAATTTCTTGGTCAGTCTTTGCGACTCCTGCGAAAACTATCTTAGAAGAATCGACACCGACAGCAATGGCGCGAGCAAGTTCTCCTCCGGAGACGACATCAAAACCACTGCCCTCGCTGGCAAGCAACTTAATGACAGACAAGTTACTGAGAGACTTTATCGAAAAGCAGATGGTTGGATTGACCTCGGCAAAGGCGTCGACCATTGCCCTGTAGTGATGCCGCAACGTAGCAGCTGAGTAAATGTAAACCGGCGTGCCGGCCGATGCGGCGATATCTGCTACGTCAACATCTTCACAAAACAACTTACCGTTCTTGTATTCAAAATAATCCATATTGTTCCTCAGGTGTTTCAGCAATTCAAAGGATGTAGCTTATCTACAACTTTCATTTATGACAAGAGCCTGGCGTGAGGTTTCAGATATTAGTCGTCCAGTTTTTGCAGGAAATTCTGCACAGCTTCCATAGAGCGTTTTTGAAGAAGTGCTTTCGGGTTTTTGATGGCATCTTCAACTCGGACGTCATCCGCAACCAGCGGCCTGATGTCCGCGAAGAGATCGCAATCGACATTTTTATCCGCCTGACCGGGAATACATATGACCGGCACGCCCTGTTTTGCGGCGATTTGCGCCACTCCCACAGCTGTCTTGCCTGAAAGACTTTGAGAATCGAATTTTCCTTCGCCTGTTATGCAAAGGTCCGCTCCGCTGAGCCTTTCGGCAAGTTTTAATTCCTCGGCTACAATTGACAAGCCCGGCTCGAGTTTAGCGCCGGCAAACGCCATCAATCCCCCGCCAAGGCCACCGGCGGCGCCAGCGCCTGGCATCTGATCTATTTTCAAGCCGAGTTGACGCTTAATAACTCTAGCCAGATGAGCGAGTCCCGCATCAAGCTGAGTCACCATTTCCTCAGTTGCGCCCTTCTGTGGGCCGTAAACGGCGGCAGCTCCGTTGGGGCCGGTCAATGGGTTGGTAACGTCGCATGCGACCCTTATGCGAGTATCTGCTATGCGTGGGTCTCTGTCCGAGATGTCAATTTTATCTACTTGTAATAAACTTCCGCCCCCCATGCCACATGTACATGGCTTGCCAGATTTGCTGATGAAAGTCAGGCCGATTGCCTGAGCGCAGCCGCAGCCTCCATCAACGGTAGCTGAACCCCCGATGCCGATAAGTATCTCATTTGCGCCGGCGTCGAGAGCAGCCAGTATTAATTGGCCCGTACCGAATGTCGTAGTTACAAGCGGATTTCTTTTATCAGCAGGCACAATTTCCAGACCCGAAGCCCCAGCCATTTCTATCACGGCAACTTTTGAGTTCTCATTTCCTCCAAGCAGGCCGAACCTGGCAGTAACGGGTTCTCTCAAGGGCCCGAACGCCTCGGCTGAAAGGAGCTCGCCATTTGTAGCTGCGACCATCGCCTCGACAGTTCCCTCTCCACCGTCAGCCATTGGGCACAGGTCTATCATCGCATTAGAGCACGCCCGCAAGACACCCTCGGAAATACTCCGGGCAACCTCGACAGCTGAAAGCGACTCCTTGAATGAGTCCGGGGCTATAACAACTTTCATGGACAACTCCGTTAAAAATCCAGATTTTATAAGTATCTTTTCTTAATACTGATATTCAGTACACCAATATAATTTATTTTGTATCAGGTTGGCCAATGAGAAGGCGGCAGTAAATCAAAATAACCTTAATGTACAATATCCACTGGGTCGAAGTTAATTATTGACGGAACAAGTTTAGATAATTCTAGAATTAAAAAGAAGTTGATACTAATATTCAATTGAAGGATTTTTTTTAAGCCTTATTTGTGGATTCTCTTATGCCGAACGCTCTGGACAGAGATAACTTCAGCCTTGAAGAACTGGCGATTTGCCTGAGTCATTACGATCTCGGAGCAATCTCAAGCGTCGAGGAATTTTCTCGCGGCAGTCGCAAGGCCCCCAAGCTGATAATTGAGTCCAAACGTGGCAAGTTCCTTTTTAAACGCCGCGCAGTAGGCCGCAACGACCTGGAAAGAGTATCCTTCGCGCATCATATACAACTTCATCTTGGCAGGCAGAACTTTCCACTTCCTCACTTGATTGTCACAAAACGCGACAAAAAATCGATGCTGGTTCTGGATAGCAATATCTATGAGATGTTCGAGTTTATCGAGGGGAGTTCTTATGACAACTCGAAGGATGCGACACACAGTTCCGGAAAGACTTTGGCTCTTTGTCATAAATTGCTGGAAGATTTTCAAAGCGAATTTACTCCACCTATCGGAAGCTATCACAATGCAAGGGCTATTCATCAGGCCATCAGGAACACGGTAAGCTCTCTGCCTATGGAAGCTCGCCCACCCAAGGATGTTCTTACTTCCACGGTGCATTCCATCGAGAAATCCTACAAACATTCTGCAAAGAAGACAGAGGAGCTTGGGTTAATGGACTGGGGTGTTCAGTTTGTTCATGGGGACTGGCATCCGGGGAATATGCTATTCAAAAAACACAAAGTTGTCGCGGTTATAGATTATGACGCTACCAGACTCCAGCAGCGTGTGATAGACCTGGCAAATGGCGCACTGCAGTTTTCGATAATAGGCGGTAGCGAAAATCCTGCCGACTGGCCTGAAAATGTGGACTTGGCCAGATTCAAACGTTTCATGCGCGGATATGACGAAGTTAACGTCATCTCTACCGCGGAAATCAAATCGATTCCTTACCTGATGTGTGAAGCCATGATCGCAGAAGCAGTTTTGCCGATAGCCGCTACCGGAACATTCGGAAGGCTCCAGGGGTTCCCCTTCCTGCAGATGGTAGAGCGGAAAGTAAACTGGATTCTCGAACACGCAGAAGAACTTCAATCATTCATGTAAAAGCTGTTTTAGCTGATTACCGTATCCCGCTCTTGGCCCTGAAGTATGGCTCCAGGCAAGGCCTCTGATTTGCTGCGAACATTTCCCAGTATCGGGTCTTTTGCGAAGTAATATTCACTTTCGCTCATCGTGTCGAGCATTTGCTTACCGCGCCGGCAATCATCTAGGGAAAGCTTGCCTTCGCGTAAGAGGTCGTAATATGGGCCCAGGTCGTTTTGTTGATAGAGATTTGCGAAATGCTGATAGAATTCTTCGCGCGGCAGCTTTGTCGGCAAGACAGAGTGCATCGTATCGAAACAGGTGTAGTCGTACGTTAAAAGTTCGCCGAATTTCTGACGGTAGAGTTCCGTTCCTGGCAAGGGAGTGAGAATAGTAAATTGCGTATGAGTGATTTCGTTTTGATTCACATAATCACGCAATTGTTTGAAATCATCAGCCTCCCACTGCGGATCGACCAAAAAAGCACCCCAGATAATCACACCATTGTCCTGAAGGATCTTGATGGCCTCGGTATTGGTCTTAACTGCATTTTTCTTGTTTACATTAGCCAAGGCCTTGTCAGAGGCGCCCTCCAGGCCTAAAAGCACCGCGTAAAGACCAGTGTCTACCCATTTTTCAACGAGCTCCGGATGACGGACTATTGAGTCCGTGCGGCACTCTATTGAGTAACGCATCTTGATGCCTTCAGCCTGAAGCAAATCCGCAATAGCGTCTTCACGCTTGTAATTCATGAGGAAATTGTCATCGACAAATGTTATGTGTGAAGTATCGACGGCTTTTACTTCTTCAACAACGCGGCTGGCTGACATTTGTCGTGTTTTGCCTTTGTAGAATTCCCAGACGCTGCAGAAATTACATCTATAAGGACACCCCCGCCCGGTGGCGACCGATGAATCCGGCTTATCGAAGAGAAAGAAATATTCGCTGCGATATCTTTCGGTAAGGTCTCTGCGAGGAAGCGGGAGCTCGTCCATCTCAAGGGAGGAAAGCTCACGGCCGTTGTTCACGAATTCTCCATCATCATTTCGGAAAATGAGACTCGGAATCCGACTGAATTCCCGGTTGCTGCTGAGTGCTTCGATCAGTTTCGGAAAAACGACTTCTCCTTCGCCCAGGATTATGGCGTCAACTTCTGGCATGAAGAAATCTTCGGACATGAGCGTAACATGGTGTCCACCGATAACGATAAATAAATCATTCGAAAAGCGGCGAACCTGACGTATTACGTCTCTGGTAAAATACACTTCCGTTGTCAAAGCCGTCAATGCCACAACATCCGGGGCGAAGGTCTCCAATTCTTTTTGAAGTATCGAGAAATCCCGATCAATGCGCATATCCAAAAGACGCAATTCATGGTTGGGTACGCTGGCGGCAAGCAACTCCAATGCCAATGGCTCTGGCATTGCAGCCAGGCGGAACCCCACTTCGCCGCCTTCCCAATCTGGTTGTATTAATAAAATTCGCAAAATTAATAATCTCCGGTGGAGAATTCAGCAGTCAATTGATCCTGTCGCTTTATTCCTTCCGAAAATCTCGATAGTCAGATAATTATACAGACGTGAGGCGTGAATAAAACTAAAACCCGGCAGTCGGAGGGATTAGCCTGAAAATAATTTGGTCGCAGAAATACGTGTCGGTTAATTAGCTGGCTGAGCCGGTTGCCTGGTTGGGTTTTCATTGGGCTGGGTTGGAAGTTGCAGAGAGGGCTTCCATTCAAGCATTTCCTCTTTATGGGGTGTTTCATCTTCCTGAACAGGCTTTTCAACTTCTTTTGTAGCTACATCTTCTGCAGCTGGTTTCTCTTGCGGGATATCCTTTATAGGCTCGGGTATTGGCCTGCCTGTTACCGTTGAAATCAGCTGCATGTTCCATTGCTCGGCAAGTATGAGTGGAGCGACATAAGTAGCCACGAATTCTCCGGCTCCACTGGAAAGGTGCGTACCCACGTTGCCTGTCCTGGCCATGTTTATGGTCCATGGAACCTGGAAGAGCTTGTCGTAAATATCAGGCGTATTTAAATATTCTGGATTCTGAAATCCTAATCTTCCGGCAGAGGAGGTATGTTGGCCGTCCATAGTGCCAGAAAAAGTTGTTCCGAGGCCAAGCATTAACCAATCCATGGGGGAATAAAAATTAATTATTCCCTTTTCACAATTCATCAGTGCCCCTTCAAGCGAATATCTCGGGGAAAGTGAAGCCGCCAGCAGTATCGCACCGTCCACCTGCTGCCATGGAGGCAGGACTTCCATCGCCCAGGTAGCCATTGCTCCCCCGCCGCTTTGGCCCACCAACACGACAGGTCGGCCCGGATATGACCAGCGATAGCGAGTGATTAAATCTGCAATCTGGTGTGCTTTTTCGCGGTTGCGTTCAAAGGCTTTCAGGTTAATCAAGGGCCCCAGCGGAACTGTCCAATCGTAGAGCTGAATCGCCCAATTGACTCCGCCTTCATTAAGGCCGTTGCAGATTGCCTCATTGAATACCCCTCTGCCTTCAATGCCGGGCAGAACGATTACAAGCCCCCTTGTAAGCCTGGATTCGGTAACGTAAGGCTGATGGTTACCACAGCCGGCCAGGAATATTGCAAATAGCAATATCGTCGGCAGGATAAAAGCGAAACCCCGACTCGATAAGCCGGGGTTCGCCGCGAATTGATTCTGCTTATTATTCAACGATCGCCTTTCTGCAATCGCAGGTTTATGAAAATTTCCCCTGACGTCAGGTTACTCCTTCACTTCATATTCTGCATCAATAACGTCATCTCCGCCACCTTTGTTTTGCTCATCAGCGGGTTTTTCTCCCTGTGGCGGAGCCTGGCCGGGTTGGCCAGCCTGTGCGCCGGCGGCCTCATACATGGCCTGGGCTACTTTATGTGAAGCCTGTTCCAAGGATTCCATTGCTCGTTTAATGGCTTCGGCATCGTCGCCCTTGAGGGCTTCTCGTAGACTTGATATTCCAGACTCGATATTGCTGCGGTCCTCTCCTGCGACCTTCTCGCCCTGCTCCTTGAGCATCTTTTCCATCTGATAGGCCATCGAATCGCCCTGGTTCTTGAGATCAATCAGTTCGCGACGTTTTTTGTCATCTTCGGCATGAGATTCGGCGTCCGAACGCATTTTGTCGATTTCGCCCTGGTCCAGGCCGGAAGAACCCTTAATCTCGATTGACTGTTCCTTGCCGGTTGCCATATCTTTGGCTGCGACGTGCAAAATGCCGTTTGCGTCTATGTTGAAAGCAACCTCAATTTGCGGGACGCCTCTTGGTGCAGCCGGCAGGCCGGTAAGATTAAACCGGCCAAGTGTACGGTTATCGGTTGCGAATTCACGCTCACCCTGAAGGACATGGATAGTCACCTCAGTCTGATTATCCGCTGCGGTGGAGAAAATCTCTTTCTTCTCGGTCGGGATAGTGGTGTTGCGCTCGATGAGCTTGGTCATCACGCCGCCGAGTGTCTCTACGCCAAGGCTTAGCGGGGTCACATCGAGGAGCACCATCTGCTCTTCCACCTCGCCCGTAAGGATCGCGCCCTGTATTGCCGCACCGAGAGCTACTACCTCGTCGGGGTTGACCGACTTGTTGGGCTCTTTGCCGAACAGTCCCTTTACAAGTTCGCGAACCTTCGGGATTCGTGTAGAACCGCCGACCAGGACTACTTCATCGATGTCTTTATCTGTAAGCTTCGCATCGGCCAGTGCCTGCTTGCAAGGCCCGACCAATCGCTGGAACAGGGCTTCTGCAAGTTGTTCGAACTTTGCCCGGGTTAATGTCATTGTAAGGTGCTTTGGGCCTTGGGCTGTTGCCGTAATGAAGGGCAGGTTGACATTGGCCTCCATAGCAGTCGAAAGTTCGCACTTGGCCTTTTCTGCGGCTTCTTTGAGCCTCTGCAGGGCCATCGGGTCGCTACGCAGGTCAATTCCTTCGGTCTTCTTGAATTCATCGGCAATATACTTGATTAGTTCTTCGTCCAGATCATCGCCGCCAAGGTGAGTGTCGCCATTGGTGCTTAACACCTCGAAGACGTTGTCGCCAATGTCCATGATTGAAATATCGAACGTGCCGCCACCGAAATCGAACACGGCAACTTTTTCGTTCATCTTCTTATCAAGGCCGTATGCCAGGGCTGCCGCGGTCGGCTCGTTGATGATTCTTTCGACCTTCAAGCCGGCAATCTCGCCTGCTTCTTTTGTGGCAGTACGCTGAGAGTCGTTGAAATAAGCGGGGACTGTGATGACCGCTTTTTCTATTTCTTCACCCAGGTAGTCTTCAGCTGTCTTCTTTAGGTTCTGGAGGACCATCGCGCTGATTTCCTGCGGCGTCATTTCTTTATCACGAACCTTGACCTTCACAAGTTCCTGCGGCCCGCCAATAACTTCGTAAGGCACGATCTTTTCTTCGGAGGACACTTCGTTGTGGCGTCGGCCCATGAATCGTTTGATTGAAAAGACCGTGTTGGTGGGGTTGGTTACCTGCTGGTGCCGGGCTGGCTGGCCTATGAGCCGCTCGCCTTTGTCGGTGAATCCAACTACTGATGGCGTAAGGCGGCTGCCCTGCTGGTTTATCAGCACCTTGGGTGCAGAACCTTCCATAACAGAAACCACGCTGTTTGTCGTTCCGAGGTCAATTCCTATAACCTTATTGGATGCCATAGCTTAATCACTTCCTTTAAAAGAGCCTACTCAATCCAAATGTTCACATTTGTTCGTACTTTAACACATCAATATTATTAGCAATGTCCATGCCAAGTCATTAACTTCTTTATTTGAATGGTGTTAATAAAATATCGCACTTCCGGGCAAGTGCCATATCGGCTGAGTTTTGGCAATTGAAGGCCTCTTTGGCAGATTAGCATACTCCATGTAAAACCGGGCCTGCCCGAAACTGCCCAATACTGCCCAAATCTACCCGTTTCTGCCCAATACTGCCCAGTTCTGCCCAAATGTGCCCAGTTCTGCCCAAAACTGACAAGTTCTAAAAAAGGTAAGTAATGACAATTAAGGGACTTGAGGATTTCAGGGCCTGAAAACGGCATTTTTTGAGTTAAAGGCCGGTGTCTAGGCAAAATAGTTAATCGGTAAATCAGTGAATCGGTGTAATCCGTGGACTGGTTATTCGGTTGTAAAAGCCCTCAGCATTTAGCACTCAGGCGTCAGATTGGAAGGCACAGCCCTTCCGTATTACATGCGATGACCTCGAATTCTCGCGCAAAGCGGTAAGAAAAAATGGCAGTGCCCAGCCTAACTCTCAGCCAGGCCAAGAGAAGTTTTTTTGAATTTTTTAGCATCGCATTTAAACGCGGTGCGCTATCAATCAACATTGAAGAACACCACTGGGTTGGCACGCTATGCCGAAAGTTTTGGGATTTTTGTAGGGTGGGTGTTTACACCCACGCTAACAAGTAATATTGAAAAATGTTGAAATTCGTGGGTGCAAGCACCCACACTACGGCTTTAATCCCATGCGAGCAATAAATTGCTCGCCCTACCGGCTATTTTTCGTGATTTACAAAACAGAAACGGATAGCATTTTACCAAATCAATTTTGTGGCCATTGAGAGGTGCGATGATGAGCAAGGATGATGCGTCGGAAGCAAAGTGGCCTGGTATTGTTTGGCTAATCATTATATTGGTTGCGGCATGGTTTGTTCCCCAGGAAACTTGGTGGGGCAAGATTCTTTTTTACGTCCTGATGGCGATGACAGTAGTTTGTTTATATGCAATCTTCCCTTTTGTGAAGAGATTGATATTGGGGAAATCAAAGGGGACGCACTAAAGAAATACAATTTCGCTGCTGGCTTTAGGTAGGTTTGCGATGTTGAGAAGAAAACGCTGAATTAGCTTCGTCGTATTCGAAATTTAAATTTAGTACATATTTCTGGGTAACTTGTAATTAAGGGACAAAAATCAAAGGATGTACAATGTTTGGATGGGTAATATGGACAATCGTGTGCTTCTATACATTAATTTGGACCTTTGTATTTCTCAGAGATTTAACTAAAGGTGTCTTTAACATTATTAGTCCAGCTTACAAACATGGAAGAGCGATTACAGAGTTACTGTGTGTATTGGGGTTTTATTTGTGCCTGATTATTACTCTTGTGAACATCCTCGCCAAGATTCATTTGCTATGGCTTGTACCCTTAAGCTTGTTGGTAGGATTAATCATAGGGGGCTGTATTATACGAATTATTGCTAATATAAATGCCGCTAAGTAGAGCGGTGATTTTGAGGAAGCCATAAATATAGAAACAGAACAGAAACTTCCAAATTAAAAGGTAAATAAAATGACAAATAAACAAGCGTGGATAATTGGCGGCTGTTTATTAGCAGGCCTCCTATGTGTTTCTTTTGCTCTCTTCTCTTTAAGTAATCGATATCAAAGATATCAAATTGTAGGTGGGCCTGGAGCGGTCACCATGGTAGACACAAAAACAGGTAGGGCTTGGTATCGCGATACTGAAGAAAACCTAGAATTTCCTCCGCTCCATCAAACAGAAACACACAGACCTGCTCCTTAAAAACTTTTCCAATGCTTTGAGAGGATAGACAAAACTCATGACGAGGATATTGCGAAGAAAACGCTAAAACAGCTTCGCCGAATCCGAAATGAAAAAAAACGATACTTGTCTGGGCAGATTATCAGAATTAAACACCCCCGCCTGCAATAGAGCAGGCAGGGGTTGGTTTTTACTGAACTATATCAAAAAAACTTATTCAGTTTCGGTACTTTCGGTATCGGCAGTTTCTGCTTCGGCGTTTTCGGCATCAGACTTTTCGATTTCCAGCAACTCAACCTCGAAAATCAGGGCTGCGTTCGGGCCGATTAACATACCCGCTCCTCTTTCCTTATAGGCCAGTTCCGATGGGACAAACAGTCGATATTTGCTTCCGACATTCATCAATTGGACAGCTTCGCTCCAGCCCGGGATAACCCCATTTACCGGAAAACTTGTCGGCTCGCCACGTTCTATCGAACTATCGAATACCGTGCCGTCAATTAAGGTTCCCTGGTAATGGACCTTGACGGTGTCGGTGGACTTGGGTTTTTCGCCGTTGCCTTCTTTAAGGACTTCATACTGCAGGCCGCTTTCTGTTGTAACGATACCTTCCTTCTTCTTGTTTTCAGCAAGGAAAGCCTGGCCTTGCTCGAGGTTCTTCTGGGCTAGCGCCTCGATGGCCTTTTGTTGCTCTTCACGCTTCTTTTGCAGGGTTTCTGCCAGTTGCATACGCACTCTCATTGCTTCTTCCTGGGAAATTGCTATCTCATTACCCTTCATCGCGTCGGTAATCCCGAGGAAAAAGGAGTTCAGGTCTATGTCTACTGGTAACTGAGCAAGGCTTGAGGCTATTTCCAGCCCCAATGTATAACTCAATTTCTGCGCATCTGTTTTTAATGTTTTTTCATATTTCGTCTCAGCTTCTTTTGCGGCAGGCTGAGTGGTTGCTTCATCCTGCTGGGCAACGACCGGGGATAAAAGCATAAGAACCAGCAAAATTGAAATAAGCGATTTCATCTCAAACAACCTTTCTTTTGTTAGTACAAAATTAGTTACATTAATAACAAGGTCAGTCTTCTTCCATGTGCTTGCGGCTCATGAGGAAGGTGATCCTGTCCAGGATATCTTTGGAAAGTTTTTTTCTGAGTATTTTACGTGCAGCGCCCATATTTGTTCGCCGCGTCAGGTGGACGAGCACGATTTTTTCGTTCTGCATGCCCTCAAGAACTTCCGGCAGGTCGTTTACATGCAGATGCTTACCAGCCCGGGCCCGGCTAATATGGTCAGAATCGAAAAAAGTGCACTCGATCAATAACACCTTAGCCCCGCAGACGTAAGGAATATCTGAATAGTTGCTCTTGCTCGTATCTCCAAGGTAAGCAACTAAAGGCAGTTCCAGGGTATAGGTAATCTCCTCGCCCTTTTTCTTGAGAGCGACCAGTTCGTCGCTGCTTAAACCCGCAAATTCGCTACGAAGCTTCTTGCGAACTTCGATAATAGAAAAGCCCAGAGAACCAGGCGTGTGCCGTGTAGGGAAGGTTCTGGCGACAAGATCGCGTCGAATCTGATATTCATCGCCGGGCTTCAGGCCCTTGAATTTATAGGGCGGAACGTGGCCTTCCACACTGCCCCAGGCGCTCATTAGCTCTTCCAGGGGTCCGACCAGTTTTTCAGGCACGACGGCTGTGCCGTTTTCTATGCCCTGAAAGTCCCGCTGGGCGAAGTAATACGGCAGGCCCGCAATATGGTCCATATGGCTGTGTGAAATCAATACGTTATTAACGGTCAGCGCTTCCCTTGGGCATTTGCCTATATCGAAAGCGCAATCAAGCTCTGGCACGACGATTACAGTCTCTTCGCCGGCTACGCTGTAGCCCGCAATCGTCAGCCCGCCGTATTCGAGTTTGGATAGTTGATAAGGTCGAGTTTTCATAACAATTAACCCAAGTCAAAATTAACAGAAGAAGCATGTTATGAGGCTTATCCCTGCTGGTCAAGCTTTCCGTAACGGCTTTTAAATACTTAGCAAAGGCTCTATGCCTTGACAAGTAAGTTGCTTGAGGCAAAGATTGGTATTTCCGGTGGGTATAGAATATGTCTGCGACGGAATTATTTGAAAAATAAGCATTTATTGGCATTTGTTTGGAAACTGCATGAAGGATTTACGAAACGACAAACCGCTTTGGGGTTTGGGCGAAGTTCTCAAAATGAGTTGGCCGGCAAGTTTGAGCATGCTTAGCCGGCCAATAACTCAGTTCGTCGACGGCCTGATGGTTTCACGGCTGGGGCCTTCGACAATTGCCGCACAATCGGTCGGGGCATTGATCGCCTTCGTCCCTGAAAGCTTTGCTATGGGCGTGCTTGGTGTAGTGAGCACATATGTCAGCCAGAACTTTGGTGCCGGCCGGCAGAAAAGAACCGGCCAATATGCCTGGGCTGGAATTTTCCTGGCGAGCATATTTGCTGCAATAATAATGTCCGCCGTTATATTTGCGGGCCCTCTTTTTAAGCTTATTGGCCATGAAAGCATTGTCCAGAATCTCGAAGTACTTTATTTTCGCTATATGGTAGCAGCGGCGATCCTGACGCTGCCTTCGCGGGTACTGGAGCAGTTTTTCTATGGTATCCATAAGCCTAAAGTTGTCTTCATTGCTTCGGTTTCTGCTAACGGTTTTAATATTATCGCCAATTATGTTCTGATTTTTGGAATGTATGGCTTCCCAAAGCTTGGGCTTGAGGGTGCGGCAATTGGGACGGTCATCAGTTGGGCATTACAGCTTGGGATACTCTTGTCGTTTTTCCTTTCCCACAAAATTCATGAACAATACGGTTCCCGCAGCATACTGGCTGCAAGTTTAAAACAATGTAAAGACATCGTCCGGATCGGCTGGCCGGCAGGTGTTCAATTCTGCAGCAGCATTTTTAATTGGAGCATATTTACGGCTTTTTTGATTGGTTATTTCGGCACGGTTCATTTGGCTGCAGCAGCGATAGCGGTGCGATATATGCACCTCTCATTTATGCCAGCCATTGGCATAAGCATTGCCACAACCGCCATCGTAGGCAAGAGCATAGGCCAGCTGCGCCCGGATCTTGCGCGGCATCGGGCGCACGCCGCGTTAATTGCGGCGGTGGCCTATATGAGTGCCTGCGGGCTTGCTTTCCTGATATTCAGACACGAGATGGTCGAGTTATTTGTTAACTTGCCACATTCAAGCGCATCAATCGAAACCAACAGCGAGATACAGGGACAGATCATTGCCGCCGGTGGCAATATAATGCTACTGGCAGCTGTGTTCCAACTGTTCGACGCCATGGGCATAGTTTTTTCCGGGGCCTTGAAGGGTGCCGGAGATACACTTTGGCCGATGGTCGTAATGATTGCATTGAACTGGACCATACTTATTGGCGGCGGGGTCGCGATGGTCTGGCTGCTGCCGCAATTGGAGAGCGTCGGGCCATACCTGGCTGCGACGGCTTATGTGATTCTTTTCGGGATTATAATGGCATTGAGATTCGAATCCGGGGCGTGGCGAAAGATAGACCTTTTGGGAAGAAAACCTAAAATACAGGCGGATTAATAGCTTAAATCGGATTTTCACTGGAAATACGGAAATCGAAAGCGAAAATGGCTTGTTCGATGTTGAATTGCTGTTTATTGAAACACTTAGCTAGTGCTGCAAAGGCAAATAAGAAATTATGAGCGATAAGAAAAATTACAAGGACACGTTGAATCTTCCGAGAACCTCATTTGATATGCGGGCTGGGCTCGTAAAGAAAGAGCCCCAGATTCAGGGCAAGTGGAATAATGAAAAGCTCTATGAGCAGGTTCGCTCGGCCCGAAGCGGTTGCGAGCGGTTTGTTCTCCACGACGGCCCACCATATGCCAACGGCAATATCCACATGGGCACCGCGCTTAACAAGGTGCTCAAGGATATGGTTATTCGCATTAAGAACATGACCGGCTTCGATGCCCCCTATATTCCCGGCTGGGACTGTCACGGCCTGCCGATTGAGGCCAAGGTCATGGAAGAACTCGGTAAAAAGGCAATCAGCATGTCTGCCAGCGATATCCGCGGGCGATGCTTCACATATGCCGATAAATTCGTCAAACTTCAGTCGGATCAATTCCAGAAACTCGGCGTGATTGGTGAATTTGGCGACCCGTACATCACAATGAATCCAAAATATGAATCAGCTGTGATGGAAGTATTCGAACAACTGGTTGAGAGGAAACTCGTTTACAAACAGCTTAAGCCTGTCCATTGGTCTATCGAAAACCGAACGGCCCTAGCTGACGCCGAACTCGAGTACCACGACAAGACAGACTCCAGCATTTATGTGAATTTTCCCATCGCCAGTGGCGCAGAATCTGTCCCGCATAAGGAAGGCGACAAGGTCTGCCTTATGATATGGACGACCACGCCCTGGACGCTTCCAGCCAACCTGGCGGTCGCGGTGCATCCGGACTTTAATTACTCATGCGTTCACAGCGAGACTGCTGACGGCAGCGTGACATTTGTGATTGCCGAATCCCGCCTGGAAGCATTTTTGGCCGCAATAAAGAAAAAACGTGAGGATTGGTTCAAGTCTCACGAAGTTCTAGGGACAGTCACCGGCCAACAGATGGTCGATGCCGGCCTGACATACGAGCATCCGCTTATATCCGATAAGATTTGCCCGGTAGTACTGGCTGACTATGTCACGACCGAAGACGGCACGGGTTTGGTTCACACTGCCCCCGGCCATGGCATGGAAGACTATGGCACAGGTTTAAAGAACGGCTTGGAAATCTATTGCCCCGTCAGGCCTGACGGCACTTTTGACGAGACCGCTCCACAATGGATTGAGGGCGAAAGTGTCTGGGATGCAAATCCAAAAATAATTGAGTATCTGAAAAATGTCGGCTTGCTGATGCTGGAAGAGAAGATAACGCACTCCTACCCTCACGACTGGCGAAGCAAGACCCCGACAATCTTCCGTGCCACAGAACAATGGTTTATCGCGGTCGATAAGCCGCTTAGCGGAAATGAAAACAGCCTCCGCGAACTGGCGATGGAAGCTGCCCGACGGGAATATGACGATGGCGGAGTGAATTTTGTCCCCGGCTGGGGTAGAAACCGAATCGCCGGCATGCTGGAAAGCCGCCCCGATTGGTGTATCTCCCGCCAGCGATCGTGGGGTCTGCCGATTCCGGCATTTTACAACGAAGCCGGACAACCCCTGCTTACCCCCGCCAGCGTGCGTGCGGTTGCCGATGTGGTTAGCCGGGAAGGTTCCGATATATGGTTCATCAAGTCGGCCCAGGAGATTCTTGCCCAATACAACCCGGCTCAAGACGAAGACCTGGAAAATCCCGAGGATTTCGCCGTCGAAAAACTCACTCAGGGCAGCGATATCTTCGATGTCTGGTTCGAGTCCGGCTCGAGTTGGTATGCAGTAGCGCTGCAGCGAGGATTGGTTGACGATATTCCTGTCGATCTTTACCTGGAAGGCTCGGATCAGCACCGCGGTTGGTTCCAGCTTTCTATGTTGCCAGCACTAGGGACCAAGGGCAAAGCCCCGTTCAAGACGGTTTTGACACACGGTTTTGTAGTTACCGAAGAAGGCCTGAAGATGAGCAAGTCGCTCGGTAACACCATTGACATCATTGAGCAGCTTGGAAAACGTGGCGCCGATATTATCCGCCTGTGGGTGGCCAGCCAGAACTATCAGGACGATGTTCGTTGCAGCGAGACTCTCATTAGCCAGGCTGAAGATGCCTACAGGAAAATCCGAAATACGCTGCGTTTCTGCATGGGTTCCTGCGGCGACTTCGATCCGGCCCATCACAGCGAGGAACCGACCGACCATTCAATCGACAAATGGATGCGGATGGAATTGCACAGACTGATTCGTGATGTGCGGGCTGCGTTCGATGCCTACGAGTTCCACCGTGCGACACGGTTGATTTATGAATTCTGCACGGTCCAAGCTTCAAGCATTTACCTCTCAGCTGTCAAGGACCGCCTGTACTGCGAATCGCCCGACGCTATTCGTCGCCGTGCCACCCAGACAGTTATTCATGAGCTTCTTGTATCGCTGGTTAAGTTGCTGGCGCCGATACTGCCCCATACATGCGAAGAGGCGTGGGACCATATCCCATTCCGCGATGCAACCGAGCCACACAGTGTTCATCTGGCATCATTGCCAGAATATGACGAAGCCATGTTGAAAATGGCTGAGGAACTTACGCCCGTTAATCCGGATTTGGCACAATTTTCTGTAGACGAACTACAGGCTGGCCCGATGTGGGTTTGGGATCGGCTGCTGGACCTTCGCCAAGCTGGGCTGGTCAAGCTTGAGGCACTGCGAAACGCCGGTGTGAAAAATCCGCTGGACGCGGAGGCTGTCTTTAAAGTCGCATCAGACAAGGATGGCGTTGTGCAGTTGATCGAGACATATTCCAAAGAACTCGAAGATATGCTCGGAGTCGGTTACGTGCGAATCGAACATGAAAGCGACCTGCCGGCTGGCGAAGTTGTTGAAGTCGAAGTTTTCGATACCCGAGAAAAATATCCTCGCTGCTCCAGAAGTTGGAAGCGCCGCCCTGATGTAGGTAGCGATGCAGACTACCCAGACCTTTCCGCTCGTGATGCTGTTGTAATGAAGGAGCTGGCAGGAAAATAATTAATCCAGCCGGAATGAGTAATAAAAAAGGGCGACTTTTATAGCCGCCCTTTTAATTTGCCCAAAGTTTAATAAAGTCTAAGCGCGCTTACGTTTCAATATCATACCAAGTGCGCCAATGCCAATTAGTGAAAGCGTAGCCGGTTCCGGAACGTAGACACCCGAAAGGCTTTCGCCATTAACGGTATCTGTACTAATTGCGTGGAAGCCGACAGTATAAGCCACGCTGTCGTTGCCGCCATTAAACACACTCAGATAGTCGTCAATATCCGAACCGTTGGCAAGCGTGGTGGCAAATTGGATAGCCATTGAATCCCCCGGCGCCAGACCTTTTTTGGTGGCTGGGTTGGCGGAATTCAAATCTATCATGGACGAGCCATCTGTAATTGCCGGCCCGTACCCGGGAAGCGTGTTATACCCCCCGACAGAATAGTTGCCAGAAACTATTGTAATGTCATCTGCAGGATCAGCACTGGGGTTCAACCGGATATCTATTCCCGTATCGTTGTCCCAAAGGTCCAGCACGATTGTTTTGAAAACGGCTGACATTTCCGGTGCAACCGAAACATTGGCGAAAGTCATCGTAGCGATGCCGCCGGTAACAGACAGATCGACTTCCAGACGTACATCGTCCAAGCTGCTGCCGGCTGCAAGGGGATGCGAAGTATTAGTCCCGTAAAGGATCATACTTGCGTGGGCGGTTTGTACTGAGAAAAAAGTTAACACCACAACTGCGGTGCTTACGAGTAATGAGCGTGAGCGTTTCATAGTTCTCCTCCAGAACTAAACATAGCCTCCTGAGCAATGGCTATCTAATTTTTGAGCGAATTTTTACAAAGAGCAATATAAGATACTTTTTGAGCGAAATATCTTTACCTATTCAGCATAAATCCTACAACCTTCTTAAATATTACAGCAAAATCGGAAATTTTGTGGTTCTTTTTTAAAATTTCGGACATTTTATTACCTGCCATTAGAAATAAACTTAGATGAATTATAAGTTGCTTTGCGCCTATCTCTTTTTTAGAAAAGAGCTTAAGTGATTGAAGCTTTATTAATTGTCTTATTGACTTAGCGAGAAAAAATCACTTAAAATCCTGCTCAATGGGAAATAACGACAAAAAAATCAGGCTTGGCGTGCTGCTTTCCGGGGGCGGCCGGACACTTTTGAACATTCTGGATAAGGCCAAATCCGGAGAACTGGCGGTTGAGGCTGCCGTTGTTATCGCTTCAAGAGATTGCTCAGGCATTCAGCGCTGCAAAGACGCCGGGCTGGATGTCCATCTTGTTCCATACAAAGAATCTCCGGACCTTAAAACGTATTCAGCAAAGATTGCCGACATCCTCGATTCCGCAAATGTTGACTTGGTTATACTTGCAGGGTTCTTGTCTCTATGGGAGATTCCCCCAAGATACGAGGGCAAGGTGATGAACATTCATCCTGCACTTTTGCCGAGTTTTGGCGGCAAGGGAATGTACGGACATCATGTTCATGAAGCTGTATTAGCTCGGGGCTGCAAGGTTTCCGGCTGCACTGTCCATTTTGTTACCAATGAATATGATCGCGGGCCGATAATTGTCCAAAAGTGCGTTGAGGTAAAAGACGGTGATACACCTGACGACCTCGCTGCCAGAGTGTTCGAGCAGGAGTGCATCGCATACCCGGAAGCAATAAAACTATTTCACGAAAACCGCCTGAAAATAGATGGTGACATTGTCAGGATTAGCTGATCTTAAAAGTAAAAGTCATGATGGCTATTTTTGGCTGGAGACAGCCAGCACCCCTGCCAGTAAAGCGATTACAGCGGTTTCAACCCTCAAGGTAGTTTCCCCAAGGCGAATAGGTGCGATTCCTGCAGACCTGACAGCAGCAAATTCATCTTTCGTAAGTCCCCCTTCCGGGCCGACAAGAATGCACATAGGCTGGCCAGGCCTCCAGGGAAAAAGAACCTGGGGAATTTGGAGCGAATCTTTAGAATTATCTCCGAACATAGCCAGGCATCCAGTCCTGCTGGCACAGCCAGATGCGTAATCCGAAATACGAATCGGCTCCTTAATTTCAGGAAGGAAATTCAATCTCGATTGTTTCGCTGCGGCTATGCAGTGGGTTAGCCATTTCTGGCGTTTCGGTTCAGTAAATGAGTCGAATTCGACCACGCTTCTTTCGAATATGACGGGCTGAAGAGATGCAGCTCCAAGTTCGGTCGCCTTTTCCAGCAGCCAATCCAGGCGCTTGCCCTTGGGAACAGCAAAGGCGAGATTAACAGTCGCCCATTCGCGCGGCGGCAGGAATTCCACTTCTTCAACTTCAACAGCTACGCTACTGCGGTTCATCTCAGTAATCCGGGCAGTGGCCGTCTTTCCCCGACCATCGAATAACTCAACTTCCTGGCCAGCTTTAAGTCGAAGGACATTTATCGCATGGTGCGACTCGGACGGGTCGAGAGACAGACGCTCATTGTCTGGCTGAGGCTTTTGGGGAAGCTTATCAACATAAAATCTGTTCAGGTGCCTTTCCACGTGTTACTCCCTACGAAGTATATTATCCAACTTTAAGGTGCCAAGATTAACCTTTGTAGCAAATTCTCTACAAATTTTTTTCGCGGATAAGGCATTTAAATTTAACATCTTATAATTGCCCGGACACTAAAGACGTGGAGTGGCATTAATTCATGCGGTTTTTCAGCGTCTTGTTTTGGGATATGAGAAATCGAAAAGTTCCGGCGTGATAAAATAATCATCTGAGACATCAGCGAATTGAGGCTGGGCAAATGAGTTCCGTCCTATTTGGGAACTGAAAGCTTCAAAGGCTTCAAAGCTATAGTCCTGCTCCAGACAGGTCATAACCTTGTCCGGGCCGGATGTTCTAAAGAGAAGATTATCCTCAATTTTGTTGTTCCGCGCGAAATCCTCACGATTAAAGCTGAAGACTTCTCCCTGCTGTGAAACTATCGTGTTCGCACGAATTGTGTTGTTTTCCATGCTGATTTTCTGGGCGCTGGTCGAATCCTTGAATTGGATTGCTGCATGCAATTCCGGCTGATTTTTTCCGTTCCAACTGAACCTGCCAATCCAGATAATATTATTCTCGACGAGATTATTATTCTGGTCGTAAGGTTGTATCGCAGGACTGCGATCGTCATATGTATAGAAGATAACGCCCTGCTTATTATTGTTAAAGACGAGATTATTACGAATTACAGAATCACTGACTCCTTCGATGAGCGCGATTCCCGCAAGGTTATTCGAATGAATCACGCTATCTTCCACGACAAGATTTTTGATTCTCCCGTTATGCTGGATGCCGTGCCTGCCGTTGCGGTAGCTGATGCAGTTCCTGACAGTAATGTTTGAGTTTGGCTTGTCCCTTGCCCCAAGATAGATGCCATGACTTGATGCGTTTGCGTGGAAAACACAATTCTCTATCAGGATATCGTGCAAATCCTGCATTCCTATCAGGCCGCGTGTAAAGCCGGTGCTTTCGATGTTACGGAAAACAATGTTCCGGCAGAATCTCACACCGATACCCTCGCCATGCCAACCTTCACTGTTTGCCGCAACAAAACCATCGATAATCAAGTGACGTGAATACATGCCCCCGATAGCCTGTTGCGTAGAGTCCAGGACGACCTTCTGTCCGGGATAGGCCATCAGGACGATAGGCATCTGCTCGGTGCCTCTGAGCTTTGAAAGCCCAAGAATGTATTTTCCTTTGTAGGTTCCTTCAAAGAAGATGACTGCATCTCCCGGCCGCAGGAGCCCGCGGACGTATCCAAATGTGGCGTAGGGTTTTTGAGGATCATTTACCAGCCCCTGTCGGTCATCGCCTTGGCGCGAGATGTAAAAAATCCTTTGAGCTTCATAATCCTGCTTTTTCAGGAATTCTCCAAGGTCTGGATACTTTTTTTGGAAAGTTGCAGAAGTGTTTACTTCAGGGTCGTTATCATCAGCGTCCGGCCCTAACGGACTGGCTACGCCGTAACCATCGCCATCCCGGTCGATATAGTAAACGCCCCTGCCAGGGTCTTGGGCTTGGGAATTACAGGCATTTCCCGGCAATGCAAGGATTGCCGCTATTAATGCGCAGATTGTCCGGCGTTTATACATATTTCCTTAGGGATAATATGGCCCGGAACCCGTGGAAAACAAACGGCCCACGCCATAACGACGCGGGCCGGAAGGACATCGAGAGTTTTACCTCGACTATCCTTACTGGTCTTACCGAGGTATTTACGAAGCTATGTTAAAGTTGAACTTCTCCGGCGTCAAATAGTAATCGATGGAGACATCGACGAAATTCGGATCGCCGTAGAAGTTGTTACTTATCGTGGAACTTAGGGACTCAAATCCGTCCAGGTCCAGGCTCGAGCTACCATATACGAATGCTCCGGATTCACCGGCGATACGGTAGAACTGGTTGCCTTCTATAGTGGTCGTGCTGGCATAACTGGACTGGCTGAACAGGAAGCTCGGGCCAATATAGGTCACAACGATGTTATTGCGGAATGTGTTGTGCCCCAGGTCCAGGCTTGAGTTTGCCGCGTTGTTTACCTGAATACCAGCGTGATAATCCGGTGCCGTGCTGCCGTTCCAGCTGTACTTGCCGACCCAGACGATGTTGTCTTCAATCGTGTTGTAATTCGTGTCAAACGGCTGAATGGCTGGGCTCGGGTCGTTATACACGTAAAGGATTATGCCCTGCTTGTTGTTATTGAAGATGAGATTACCGCGAATCGTCGAGTGGTGCACACCTTCGATGAACGAAACTCCGCCAAGGCTATTGGAGTGGAATACGCTGCCTTCAACGGTAAGGTTTTCAACGCGGCCGTTATGCTGGAAGCCGTGCCTGCCGTTGTTGTAAGACAGGACGCCGCGAACCGTCAGATCCGAGTTCGGCAGGTCGCGGGCACCCCAATAGATGCCATGTGAGCCATTATTTCGGAAGACGCTGTATTCGACGGTAATACCGTGTAGGTTCTGCATGGAGAACATGCCGCGGGAGTGGCCGGTGCTTTCAATATTACGCCAGGTAATATTGCTGCTCTCGTACATCCCAAGGCCCTTGCTCTGATAACCGTAAGTGTTCCTGACGATAAATCCGTCGAAGATAATATTGCTGGAATAGTCGCAGCCAATTCCCTGGCCGGTGGCATCGAAGATAACCTTCTCGCCCGGCATCGCCATGAAGACGATCGGGTTTTCCGCCGTGCCGTGCAGGTTACTGCAGCCGAAGGTGTACTTGTCCACCACGGTCCCAGCCCTGAAAACAACCATATCGCCGGGTTGCAGCGAACCGTATCCGCCGCCGATATTTGTAACGATAATCTGCTTCGGATTATATCCGAGATACCGTACGAAAGTTTCCAGGTCGCCATACTTGGCCTCAACTGTTGCCCATGTATTGACGCTCGCGTCGGTATCGTCGGCATCCGGGCCGTTCGGGCTGGCAACACCGAAACCGTCGCCGTCTCGGTCTATGAAGTAAACGCCGCCGAGAGGATTGGCTTCATCACCGATGTCAGCCTTGACCGTCAGGTGAACTGTCGCAGTAGACTCTGCTCCGCTTTCATCGATGATTGTGTAGGTGAAGTCATCGTAACCTTTATAGTCCGCATCCGGAGTGTAGGTTAAAGTGCCGTCACCATTGTCGCTCACTAGGCCATTTGCGGGTTGAGAATATGCGGCTAGAGATATCACTTCTCCATCCGCATCACTGTCATTTGCGAGGATGTTGATTATCGCCGGCGAGTTTTCAATCGTCGCCACGCTGTCATCAACAGCCTCCGGCGCGTCATTAACTGGATTAACCGTCACGTCCACCGAGGCGGAAGCTTCGCCACCCCTGCCGTCAGATACCGTGTAAGAGAAACTGTCGGAGCCGCTAAAATCTGCATCCGGTGTATAGCTAAGTATTCCGCCGTTTTCGCTTACTGTACCGTTTGAAGGCTGGGTGAAGCTGATAATATCAATCGTGTCGCCGTTTGCGTCGCTGTCATTGGCAAGCACGTCGATATCAACGGCATAATCTTCATCGGTCACAGCCGAGTCCCCCTGGGCTATCGGTGCATCGTTTGGCGGAAAGACCGAGATGTCAACCTGTGCGGTCGCTTCATTCTCGTTGCCGTCAGTGATGGTATAGCTGAAGCTGTCGAGTCCTTCGAAGCCGGCTGCCGGCGTATAGGTAAGAGTTCCATTGCCATTGTCCGTAATCGCTCCATTTGCCGGCTGCTGGTAACTGGCGATTGAAAGCGTGTCGCCTTCGGGGTCGCTGTCATTGGCCAGAATATTGATCGTGACCGGCTCGCCCTTGTTTGTAACTGTGGAATCATTGTTTGCAGTCGGAGGATTATTCACAAGCTGCTGGCCGTTGACCGAAACGCCATCGATGACGCCGGTGCTGAGCTGGGAATCGTTATGGCTGCAGGCTACCAGGCCGACATAAATATCGCTGCCCATCGTAACGGTCTTGGAGCTGATAAAGTTCCAGTTAGCTCCGTCGTTTGAGTTATAGGCTGTTATCGTGTTGCCTTGCCTGACCAACCTTACCCACTCGGGAGCTGTCCCGGTTGTGCCCACGTCTCGGGTATAGTCGCCGTTGTAGCTTCGATAGTGCATTGCGACGCCCTGAGATGGATGCACAAGCACAAAGGCGTGGGCCGCGTTTGCGGCTAGGCTGTCGCGAATCATTATGCCGGATTTCGCATAGCTGCTGGTTTGCTCGACACTGATGACACGGCCGATAATCTCGGCATCGCCTGAGAGTTGCTGATAGACGAAGAAGAATTCATCCGACCTGCCCCAAATGTCAGCTCCGCTGCCTTCAAGGCTGAATGTTCCGTTGGCAAATGTTGCGTTTCCGGCAATACCCACGCTTCCAACGTCGCTTTGGTTCCAACCTGCCGGCAGTTCATCACTGGCCGGGGCTGTGACTGCGACATTTAGCGAGGCAGTATCGACACCGCCATTGCCGTCATCTACTGTAAGCGTAACAACATAATCGCCAGAGTTCTGGTAAATGTGGGTGACATTTATACCGCTAGCGGTTGCTCCATCTCCAAAATCCCAGGTGCAGTTCAATGCATCACCATCCGGGTCGCTTGATCCCGAACTGTCAAAGTTGACTCTCAACGGAGCGTCGCCTGAAACCGCATCAGCAGTAAATGAAGCTGTCGGTGCGTCATTAACGGGGTTCACAATTATATTTACTGTTGCCGTTGCCTCACCACCGTTTCCATCGCTGACGGTGTAAGTAAAGCTGTCCGGCCCGTTATAGCTATCCGTTGCGGTATAGGTCAGTGTTCCATCGCCGTTGTCGGTAACATAGCAATGCTCCGGCTGGGTGAAGCCTGTGATGGACAATTCATCGCCATCCGGATCGGAGTCATTTTCGAGAACATTGATGATAACCGAGACATTTTCGTCCGTAACGACAAAGTCGTTTTGGACTATAGGAGCGGCATTTACTTCGTTAACCGTGATTTCGACAGAAGCTGTCGCCTCATTGCCGTTTCCGTCAGAGATGGTGTAACTGAAGCTATCCTGGCCGAAATACCCATCTTCCGGCGTGTATACAACCGTACCATCGCCATTATCAACAACCTGACCATGCTGCGGCTGGCCAAAGCCAGATATTGATATCGTATCACCATCCGGATCGGAGTCATTGGCAAGAAGATCGATTACAACTGAACTGTCTTCATCAGTGATTGCGGCGTCATTGAGGGCAACTGGCGCCCCATTAACATCATTTACCGTCACAATTACCGTGGCGAGGGCTTGGTTGTTATTGCCGTCATCGATTGTATAAGCGAATAAATCCTGGCCGACAAATCCATCCTCTGGAGTATATGTAAGGCTTCCATCACCATTGTCGATAAGCTCGCCGTTTATCGGTTTGGAGAAATCGACGACCTCAAGCATATCTCCATCGGGGTCAGAGTCGTTTGCAAGAACGGCAATCCTTACAGGAGTGTTTTCGTTTGTTGAAGCAATATCATTTTGGGCAACTGGCGCATCGTTTCCATCGATAACGGTAACAATCACGGAAGCAATTGAAACATTGTTATTGCCGTCAGAAATTGTATAAGCGAAGAAGTCGCCTCCGACATAATCCGTATAAGGAGTATAAGTAAGAGTCCCGTCACCATTATCTGCAACATTACCGTGCATTGGAGGGGTGAAGCCTACGATCTCCAGCAGATCTCCCTCGGGGTCGGTGTCATTGGCAAGTACGTCTAAGACGACTGGCGTATTATCCGAAGTTTGCACGAAGTCATTTGTTGCTACCGGAGCCAGGTTCCCACCGGTTGCTCTCGTGGAAAAGCGAATTTTATATTTTCCAGCGGTATCATTTAAGCTGCGGGCCTCGACGTAGTATGTTTGTCCAGCCTGTACGTCGAACTTTAGCCTTGCGCTTTTAGCGTTTGGATCCTGGATATCGGATGCAACAAGATTTCCCTGAGAATCGAGTATGACCAGGGCTGAGACCAGGTTGGAGGCCTGATCGGTCGATTTCATTGCCAGCCTCATTTTTCCGGTTTGGGTGGCATTGAATTTGAGAATATCCACATCCGGTGCTGAATTGATACTGCCTTCAACTAATCCGCTGCCGTTGTCATTGAGACTCAATTGAGTGGCAGTTTCCAAGGTGTTGGCAAAATAATCCGCGTTTCCCCCAAGGTCCCATTCAACCAAGTTGGCACTCAGCAATAATCTGGGTTCCAACTGTTCTGCAGACGGCCTGTTTGATAAATCCATGGTAAGACTCCTTTCGTAAGACCCGGGAATATCAGGAGATAGTCCATTTCTCCCAGTGTATACAATGGCGTGTATGTAAAGAGTATCCTTTACTAACTGTCCCCCTGAAATTGTTTACCAGACGCAGCATCTAGGATTTTTTCCTACTAAATATTGGGTGCTAACCCTAGCAGGTTATCGGACGTTAGTCAAAAACTTTATCGGACGTTGGGTTGGTAGGCTTTAAGGAATTTTCAAGCAGGATTGGAATGATTGTTTCCAATTATCTGGAATGATCAGGGCTTAAGAGAATTAAAAAAAAATTAAGAAAGGCTCGAAAATGTGAATTTTTTGAAATGTCTTGAAGCCCTCAAAAGGAATCGTTTATTGGCTGGATTGAGACAGTGAGTCTAATTGCTTTTGCAAACTTAGCTTAAAAGTAAAACCTAAAGTAATGCTTCTTTTTCCTTGGCTACTTGAGAGATTATGTATCTGTATTTGCCTGACTTATCTGGGATTATCCTGTCTGACTGCTCAACAGTAACCTTCACCTGGGCCCCTAACCGCTGGGCAAAACCTTTCTCGATTAGCCTCTCTCCGCCGTGCGGGAACGAATCATCAGGAACTATTCGAACAGAGATCGAATCCACGTCATTCTGGACAATCTGATACTCCCCTACTCCGGGAATGGCCCGCACGATGTAGATTAAGGCCAAGCCGTGAACCCATCGACCATCCGGTGCGATTATAAAATCGGTGGTCCTGCCCCTGAGGACTTCCATCACCTCAAGGCCTCGGCCGCATGGACATTTTGCATTGCCGGCTTGTCCTATATCTCCCGTGCGATATCGGATAAACGGCATGGCATGGTTATCCAGATGGGTTATTACGATTTCTCCATTTTCACCAGCCTTGACCGGTACACCGTCTTTTATAAATTCGACAATTAAATTTTCGCTGGTAATATGCATCGCCCCTTCCGGGCACTCATGCGAAATGAATCCCCCCTCCCTCGATCCATATCCATTCACCACAGGCACCCTACCGAATGATTCTGAAATGGTTTCCTTCTGATGTTCATAAAGTACTTCCGCAGTCGAGAATACGACCTTCACCCCGATATTGGATAAATCCAGCCCAGCTTTTCTTGCCAGTTTGCACAATAAAGCGATACTGCTGGGATAGCCGAAAATACTCGCCGGCCCAAAACGTGTGAGCTTTTCAACATACCAGCCTATGTTTTTTTCAGAAAGATCGAAGGCTGACAGGAGCAGTTCATTAGTAATCCAGTCGCGAAACTTTTTTGCGTGGTCCTGCTTGCTTAGCTCTACCGGCGACCCCCAGATATAGGCTTCCTTTTGGCCGGGCTCTACTGCCCACCAGCTATGAGTTCGCATGCGGGCAGCTTTGTCGCAAGCCTGGCGGCGCTTATCGAAATAGAATATCAAAGGCGTGCCGGAAGAACCGCCGGTGTTGTAAAGCTTTGGCCCGCCAGCTACGCTACGGTTGACTAGCTGCTCGCGGTATTTTGAAATTGTCTGCTTGTCCAAAAGGGGTAGTTTTTTCAAATCCTCGAGACTCTCAGGTCGCCATGACTTATCGACACCCGCTAATTCAGCATATCGGGTTGTATTGTTCAGTGCGACGCCGATCAGTTCTCGAAGTTTGGCAAGTTGGATCTCTTCGAGTTGCGTTTCGCTCAGCCATTGGCTTTGCATCATTTCTTTGAAATACTTGAAAGTCCGGCGCCGAAGCATTGCTTCCAGCGTCGGCAAAATTATCTGTCCCGATATCCAGGTGTTCATGATCTGCCCCTGTTTGTTATGCCGTCATAGATGGCTGAAATTTCGTCTGCCATTTTGGAAATATTATATTTCTCCTGAACTCTGGCCCGGGCGGCTTTGCCCATTTGCAGCCTGAGGGAACGGTTTTTCGATATCTCGAGCAAACGCTGCTGAAGCGACTTGATATCGCCGGGCTCGATTAAATAACCCTCTACCCCATCCCTTACCACGTCTGGAATTACGCCAACTCGTGTCGCAATCACCGGCAGTCCGTACGACATCCCCTCAAGGACAGATAAAGGAAGGGACTCGCCATAACTGGGAAGAACGAGACAATCTGCACTTGCCAGGGCATCAGTTTTTTCCTTGCTGGTTAACATGCCAACGATTTTGACAGAATCATTGCACCCGCAGTTATTAATTCGATTTTGAAGTTCATTCCGCTGTCCGGGGACAACTTCCCGGCCGGCAATTTTAATAACTCCACCAAAGCCGTTATTTGCGATATTGGCAGTAGCGGCAACCAGGTCAAAAACCCCTTTGGCTCGGCTTAAGTCTCCGAGAAACAGGAAACTTGTCTTACCCCCATTTTTGTGAATTTCTAGAGCAGGTATCTCGATACCATTTGGGACAATAGCCCATTTCGCCTCGGGTGCGCAAGGACGGAGTTTCTTTATCCAGGTTTCACCTAATACGATTACCTTTTCGCCGAGTTCGAGCATAAACCTTAACGCCCTTTTTAATAGCGGGCTAAGGGTTGAGGCAAAATTGTCGAAGTATCCGCCATGAATGTGCCAAATACCCCAAACACCTAAAAATCTGGCCAAAAGCAAATGCAAGGAATCTCGCCAGAAGGTAAATCCGCTGCAAGTATGAATATGAATAAGGCAAGCACGTTTTTCTATCAAAACTTTGGCCAGCCGACCCAGCAATTTGACTTGTGCGATAATGCCGAGAATTAAGTGACGATTTTGAGATGTTGTTTTTGCACTGTTTATAATCGTCAAGTCGTATTTTTTTTGCAGGTCGCTGTTACAAAGATTTTGAACAGCCGAAACCATCCCACCCACAGCTGGTGGCTGCGGGCCGAGCATTACCACTGCCGATTTTTTTCTGGCTGGGCGGGGTTTTGAAGGTGAGCTGGAAAATTTGCGATAAAGGTTTTCATAAGATTCGGTCATCTGTTTTAGGCTGTATTTCTGGCAAACTCTTTTTTTGGCAGCCCTGCCAAAAACGTCCCTGCTGTTGGAATCAGAAACAAGCTTTTCCAGTGCCACAACCAGACAATTCTTTTCATTCGGGTGTATAAGTAATCCGAATTTGCCTTTACCCATTACCTCCCCTATCCCACCAACATCGCTGGCTATACACGGCAGGCGGCATGACATCGCTTCAAGCAGAGCGTTAGGATGTGCTTCGCTTTTGCTAGGTAGAACAAAAATATCGAGTGTATTCAGGAATTTTGGGACGTCTCTAACATGGCCTTGAAAGTGAACGTGCTCTTCAACATTCAGCGAATTGGCAAGGCTGCATAATTCCTGCTTCAAAGGGCCGTCTCCTGCGATATGCAAATCCAAGTCAAAACCAATCTTGCACAATTGAGCAAATGAGTGAATAAGCAATTGATGGTTCTTAACCGGCTTGAGGCTACCGACAGTTCCGATTACGAGTTTTTTCTCGCTTGGCCGAATTGTCCTTGGAGAGAAACGCCTGGTATCAACACCATTTGGTATAATTGAGATTTTGCCAGCCTTGATACCGACCTTATCAGTCAGGAACTTTTTAGACCCCTCACTGACTGTAAATATTTCCTCCGTTTGTTCTGCCAGGAACCGGCAGGCAATCCTGCGGCGCAGTGGCATTGCACCGGAGTAATCAAGGCCGTGAAAGCTGAAGATTAAAGGGATGCGGTGGTTAGCTAATATACGTCCGGCAGCTACATCAGGCCAGGCGCCCCAATTTCTGGCATGGATTACGGTGGGTTTGAGTTCATTTAGTAATTTCCGAAGCCTAAATGGTAATTTGTGGTCATTTGACCGAGCGTTCATACAGAAAACTTTAGTGTGTTTGCCAAAATATTCTTTTGCCAGCGGTTCGCCTTTGAGGCAGCATATTGAGTTTTTTATACCGTGGTTTTCCAATAGCTTTATTACACGGGCTGCCGCGAGTTCCATTCCTCCAATGCCGAGTGTAGGAAAAACGTGCAGGACATGAATGTTTTCTTTGGCATTGGCATTACCGAAATTTCCACTTTTATTTGTCATTACCAGGTTGGGTATGGCTTACTTACTCGTCCTCTGACGGTTACATTCCATGCCATCCATCGAGTTGGGGGTAATATCAGGAACAATACCCGATCAATGGCTGAGAAGAATTTTAGGCATTTATCCGCGAAATGTGGACGATTGATTGCGTAGAACGGTAACGCAATCATTGATAGGAAAAAACTGAAAGTCGAATTCATACTTTGGCAGTAGGACCGGATAAGCGTTACTTCGAAAGGTTTGAGCGGGTGCTCTGTCGGCACACGCGATTTGGGTGTTAGCCACCTGAATAAATTCAAAAATGGATTCGAGCCCAATGGCTCCGAAAAAACCATTAACCCCTCATCTTTGCAAACTCTCCAAACCTCGGGCAGAAACTTTGGAATATCGAGATGGTGGACGATGGCCTTTCCAACCACGACATCAAAGCAGTCGTCTTCAAAAGGCATATCTTCGGCATCACAAACGACCGGATGAATCTTGCTCTTCAACTCGCCAAAAGGGTGCCGCATGAGACGATGCAGGGATGAAGGAGAAATGTCAACGCACCATATTTCCGCACCGCATTCGAGCATTGTCTTGGTCGCCGCTGAAGCAGTCCCACAGCCGACAAAAAGCACTCGCTTGTTCTGCAAATCGCCAACTTCCTGCAGAATCAAATCCCATAGATAGTTGTTAACTTCCTCGTAAAAAAGATTACGGAAACTCTTGGTAGTATCTGCCTGAGCGTCCCAGAATCTGGCTTCAAACAGATTTCTGTCAACATTTGTCTCTATCATGATCTAATTACCCCCTGAGAAATTAGTCGTTTTTTATTCACGGAGATTATTATCAAGTTACCGGGACCCCCAGCCTCGCCTTTAGCCAATCTGGCATTTCTTTTTTGGTTTTAATTTCCGCTCTCATTTTCTTCGCTTCAAGGGCATCTACCGCTCTTTCCCGAACCATTTCATAAGCCATTGCCAACCCATAGAACCACCAGAAGAAATCCATTTTGGCCATATCGCTTTTCATCATTGCGACAAAGGTCGAGGCATAAGCACCCCATAAGCCGTACCGTACCCAATCCATGTGGGCAGCATCTTCCTTGTTGAGTGCTTCCGGCGATCTCTTACGAAGGCAATAAACTGTATAGAAGTTCAAAACAATGAATGTAAGAAGAAAAATAACACCGATTTCAGACCCCATCTGAACAAAAGTGTTATGCGCAACATTTGATTTTCTTCCGACATAATCACGTGGCAGATATTTTGCTTTCGTTGTTGGGAACGTATCCAGACCGGAACCAAACAGTGGATAGTCCGACATAATTTGCACACCTATGTTGATATTTTGGTATCTCTGAAGCAGCGATTTATCCATTTCTTTAGGATCAGTGGTTATTGTCTTTAATCGTTCCACTCGCTGCTCGGGCATGAAGTTGACGAACATCAGCACCAATAGCAGCAAAACAAAAACCAGCTTGAACCGTCGTGTTATCAGCAGCAATATTCCTAAACTTGCCACCAGGCATAGAACACCGCCCCGGCTACCCGTTACCACGATTGATGTCAGCCAGAATGGAAGCAGGCCAACAGAAACCCATCGTTGCCACCCCCTGCCATTGATGATTTTGAGAACCAAAAACGGGATAGTCGTGGCAAGAATCCATGCAATAAAGTTCGATCCGCCCCCCTGCCCGACTCTAGTGTCAATTCTGACGGTATGCGAAAACCCTGCCACAGCCCAGCCAATTAGTGACACTTTCAGAAACCATACACAACCCAACAATACAACAAGAAATACACCGGCAAGGCGTTTGGGAGTGTCGCAAATCTGGGTTATCAGAAATACCATGGCAAAAATTTTGGCAATATACTTTAGTGCTACCCAGCTCTGGGCATTTGAAAAAGGCGCCAGCGTGGTTGAGAGTGCATAAAAGCCGAAAAGCACCAGCAGCCAACTGAGAGATCTGTGTGAATAGATCGTTGGTTTCTTAAAATACCAACCAATCGCGGTTGCTATCGTCAACCAGAGAACGGGCCTGACGTAAACTTCCGCGCCCCATAGGTCCGGCCTGAAAAAGTAAAAGAATACGATCAAAAGAAGGCCCCAGTAAGGCTTGCGCAATGCGACGCCGCAACCAGCCAGGCCTATTATTGCCATTGCTATCGCTCTGAAGTTTAACATGTCTGCACCTCCCTGGTTATTCCAGTATTAAGAGAAGGTTTTCTATGTTTCCCCTGTGCCCGAAGCAGCACGCGTTCAATGTTCCGTGCCATTCGTGCCTCGGTAAAGTTTTGGTCAAATTTGGTCTGAGAGGGAATTTCACCCTTTTGCCATGCAAGTAAGATTTGTTCCAGGGTTTTTGAAAGCTCCTGGCCGTCATCTTCGCCATTTCCCCCAAACCAGATATTCTCATTCTCTCTGATAAGTTGTTTAACGGCTGAGCATGTACCCCCAGTGACAAGAATTGGTTTGCCAAGGCCCAGATATTCAAAGAATTTTCTGGGAATCTGAAGATCGCTGCCTTCCCCGTAATGTCCGGCCACTAAAGCGACATCGCAATTACGAACCTCTTTAAGTGCGAGCTCATGCGGCAATGGCGGAATAATCTCGACAAAATCGCGGACTCCCATCTGTGTCGCTATTTCACTGATTTTTTGGCCGCCGTAAAATTCCAAGCCAACCTGACACAACTTTAATGACCTGCTTAATTCAGGATCACGTTGTTCAAGCATTTTGATTGCGCGGAATAATGGCATCGGATCACGACAGCCGTAAAAGCCGCCAGTATGAACAATTTGACAATATCCATTACGCTTTGGCATGGTCAAATTCTGAATAGCTTTTATTTCGGTTTCATTGTAGCCATTTGGTATTACGACAAATTTGTCAGCATCCTGATAGCGATTGATTAAATCTTGCCGGACAGCTGGGGTATTGCAAATGACAAAGGACGATCGGTCGACCATCAGATTTTCGAGCTGCCTATCTACCCAGCGATGTATTTGAAATGGAATTGGCCTGAATGGATTAGCGCACCATGGGTCACGGCAATCGGCCACCCAGGGTCGATTTAAAAGGAATCCGAGGCTTAATCCGATAAGATGCGCCGTCCAGGCTGGAGCTGTGCTGTAAATAACGTCAGGACGTCGCTTACGAGCGAGTCGTAATCCTTCAAAGACGGCCGGAACCAGCCAGCCGATTCTGACATCGGGTACCCTCAGCCACCACGAAAGCCATTTTCTTGTTTTTGCCCATAACCCTTTTCTTTCGACCTGCTCATTTTCGCTGAGGGGTTTTGGGCTTGAAGCGGATTGGCTTTTTTGCAGGTGGCCATTATTTGATAGCGACCATTGCGGGGCATGTGAAATGTTCAATCCTGCAGGAACTTTTTTATATAGCTTTTTGTCCAGATGTGGCGGTGAAGTTTGCTTTAAAGTAAGAATCGTTATCTCGTGCCCGCTCTTATCCAACTGCCGACAGAGCGAAAGTGTCCTGTGCACCGAACTGCTATTGATCGGCGGAAAATTTTTGCAAATTATCAGGACATTAAGTTTCATTGTTTTTTCCGACTAGGGCCCAGGCCTGTCGCTTTCAGGCTTTGAGAATAAAAAACCCAACTTTTGATAAACGCTTAAACGCTCACTGCTCGATAAAATGACATAAAGTGCGATTGGTATATAAAGCAGTATTAATAATGCGACGGACGTAACGAAATCGCCCCACGACTGAATCACTGCAAGTTCTTTGACGCTCAGACAGACAATGCCAAATATTGCGCCGGCAGTAACGGCAGGAAACACCAACTCGTCTACAAATTCTCGAATTGACAGTCGCAGGTATTTATGTGTGACAATGAGAGTCGCTATGCTTGCGAAGAGAATTGAAGGGATCATCGTTCCAGCTGCCACTCCGTAAATTCCCCAACCAAAAGCCATGACGAAAACGAGGCTCAATACGAGATTCAATATTGCTTCAATAGTGCCGATAAGAGCGGTTGTTTTCACAAAGCCCATGGCCTTGAGGGCAAGGGTCGGCCCCCATCTGAACATGGAAGATAAATGTGAAAATGCCAGGATAAATAACACCCAGCCGGTCGGCCCGAAGTCGTTGCCCATCCATAGGCGGATGAAATCCCGCCCAAGGGTCATAAACCCGACGAATAATGGCACGGCAAGTAGTAATGTCACTCTCGTACTTTTTATTATGTACCAATGCAGCTTGGGTAGGTCATTTCGGCCGGCCGCTTTGGCGGTGTCGGGAACAATCACCCTGAAAACGTTGGTGACGAAGTTTCCTCCGTGGTCGGCTACCACCAGTGCGATGCTGTAAAGAGCGATTTCCTCCATTCCCAGCAGGACAGCAATGACAATTGCGTCCGTATAAGCAATGACTTGTGAGCTGAGATTATTCACAAAGGCCCAAGCACCATAGCGGAAAACCTCTGAAAATGTCATTCTGTTTACGTTTTTAAGCGAGAAATGTGCCTCAGCCCCCTTCCATCTCGCAAAAGCAATAAACATTAAGATGCTTATCCCGCTTGAAATTACGAGTACCGAGGCTAACCCGACCAGAGTTCCACCTAGTTTAAGAACCAGCACAGTACCCCCCGCCCTGAAAGCCAATGTTGTGACCATTACTATATTTCTTAGATCGAAGCGGTTCTTCGCCTGCAAGAGCTGTGTGAATATCCCGTTCACAAAGCCCATCCATACGCTTACAGCTGCCATCGGGAGAACCCACATTGCCTGCCTGGCAAGTTCGGCGGGAACTTTCGGTGGTGGGAAGAGCTTGCCAAACGAAAGCCCCAACGCTATGGCAATACCCAGGACAAGCAGGCTGATTATTGAGTAAAAGGCCATGGAAGTACTGATGACCTTATCGACCTTATCCTGGCGATTCTGGCCTATGTAATAATTTAAAAATCGCCCGGTGCTTACCCTCACACCTATCTCAGCCAGGCCGAGGTATCCCGTAAATGTCATCAGCAGGGACCAGACGCCGTAGGTAGTTTTGCCCAGGCTATGGACTACAAATGGCGACAAAAAAAGCATGACCACTATGTTGGCACCATAGCCAATCCAATTGGCAAAAAGACTTTTTGCGTAGATTCGGACCTTACTCATGCTGCGGTTCCCCCCTGGAGTTGTCGGCAGATAAAATCGAGCTTGTGTTGCCACGACTCGCCGGCCATCGATATCGCTATTTTGTGACGCTCATGTTGCGAAGTTGAAAGAGCTGTCTCTATAGCTTTTGCGAATTGTTCGGGGGTTTGGGCAATTTCGATCAGATGCTTATAGAGAGCAACTTCCGGCAAAGGTGTGGAAACAACAGGCAGGCCGGCAGCCAGATATTCTCTTAGCTTTATCGGATTAACTGACCGGGTTAACTCGTTTATTCTAAATGGAATCAAACCCGCATCGAACTGCTTGCAATAAGCCGGGAGTAATTCGTATGGCTTTGGCCCAAGAAAATGCAGATTCCGTATTTTGCGATAAGGAGATAAATCCTGTTTGGAATCACCAATGAAAATGAAATGCCATTGGGGTTTATTTATAGCTACTTTTGAGACCAGTTCTAAATCCACCCAGTCACGTATAAGGCCAAAAAAACCAAGTCGGGGATGTGGTATGCCGACAATATCTGCAGGGGTAGGAAGGTTATTGGATATCGCTCTGGCAAAATGAGCGTAATCCACTCCGTGGGGAACGAAAACAGTGCTCGCATTTAATAGTTCCTTTGACTTCTGGAGCTGCCGGGATGTCGTAACGACCAAGTCGGCCTGGCTGCAAAGCTTCTTTTCGTCCAGTAGCACCTGCTCGGAGTCGTAACCCGTAAAGGAACTGAATTCGTCAACACAGTAATAAACCAGCTTCTCGTGGTCGAATTGATCAACCAGATATGAAACATCGGGACAAAACGACCATATCTGAACCGGCCCGTATGAGAGAGCCTTAAAAGCCTTGCGAATCTGTTGAGCAATTAGAACCCTGTTTAACCTAATCGCGATTTTAGATGACGGTAACGGGAGAACCAAAGGTGTCAGGACATACAAATTCTTTCTTACACGGTTAATTCCACAGAAAACCTTTTGGATTCTATTCATTACATGGCTCAAATCGCCTTTACTGATAGAAGGCTTTCGAGAGGCATGATAACTGACCCAGAGGACAGTATTGTCACGTGCAAGCAGGTGCATAACATGATGCTTGCTGGTCGGCGGAGCATCGTAGCCGCTTGCGAAACACAGGATGGTTTTGTTTTTTAGCATAAGTGGTATTTAGTTTAAATCTCCGTTGAGTTTGTGTTTGTAACCGACGCCATAGCTGCAACTTTGGAGTCCTTTCTGAATTTTTTGCCGGTTCGGGCCCTCCGGCTGACACTGGCCGGAGATGACGATTGTGTCTTTTGATTCTGGGTGAGTTTTCTGCAAAGTGACAAAAGGTTTTCCATGCAGACTTCCCATTTGTAATTTTCTTGGACATATCGGCGAGCAGCCTTGCCAATTTTTCCGCAAAGTTTTGGATCTGCTAAAAGATTACAAAGGTTTTGTGTCCATTCATCTAAACTGTCAGCGGGTAGAATCCCGCAGCCACTATTGATTTGCAGGCCCTCTAACGCTTTGGAAGAAGCTACAACCGGCCTGGCCATGGCCATTGCTTCCAAAACCTTGTTTTGTATTCCTCTGGCGATTTGGATTGGGGCAATCGCAATTCGTGACCAGGAAAGATAAGGCCTTACATCAGGAACCTGACCCGTAACGAAAACATCCCGAAGGCGCGACAGCTTACGAACTTCTCGGCTGGGGTTACGCCCGACAATGTGGAATTCAAGGGCCGGAAAACGCCATTTCAGTACGGGCCAGACCTGCTGACAAAACCAACAAACCGCTTCGACATTGGGCCTGTAATCCATCGATCCGACAAATATCAGGGAATCTGGGGTATCGGCAGCGCTCTGCTCGGGACTGAAGTACTGAGCATCCACACCGTTGGGAACCACATGGAATTTGCCTTTTTTTGTTGGAGCTGCGTTTATTTCCGGCTCGCTGACACAGATAATTGCATTGCTTTGTTTGATTGCCTGTTTTTCCAGTTGGGCAACACCCAGAGATTCCTTATGGTAAAGCTTGCTCATCAGAAGGCTGGAATTATCAGCGTAATTATCCCACTTTACGCTGTCCATATCGACAAGGTCGATCACTTTAATCTGGGAAGCTGCGTCAAGGACATACTCAACAATTCCAGAGGAGTAGCCGAAGACCAGGTCGAATGTTTTTTCGTTGAATAATTCATGCACCTGCTCTTGTAAATCTGAGCTGTGGAAATATCCTTCGGTTATTGAATGTCCGGAAAGCAGGTGTAAGCCGCCCCTGATAAGCCCCCTTTTGTTACCGATTCTTGATACGATAACACGATCGCACCATTCATTCATTACTTTGGCATATTGGGCTTCCTTTTCTGTTCGAGCAATACAAACCAGTGTTACTTCATATTCCTTACTGAGGGCTTTGACTTCATGAAAAGCGCGTATGCGCTCCCCCTTGTCGGGAGGAAAAGGAACACAGTGCGATATGAAAAGTAATTTTTTCATTTTCCCACGATTGGTTGCAAAGTTAAACCGACCATCCTCAGGGGATCCACTTAGTGAGATGCGACCCGGCAGTGCGGGTAAACCATATGGGCATCCTGCGCCATACCTTGCCTGCAAGGGCATACTTGCGGTTGCTTGGGCTTAGGTTTGGCAATTCGCCACCGTTATTGAGAAAAAACTGATAGTGAAGCGGCGAAGGTTCGAAGCCATGATGCCTCTTGAAGTCGTATGGCCCCCTGTTGTCCCTACGAGTACGGTTGAAATCGAACTGTTTCAAACCCCGGTTGACGCCATATTCCATCAATCGTAAGTACATTACATTGTTTGCGTTTTTTGCAAATCCACACGGCCGAGCCCCGGAAAAATACGGTACAATTTCATCACCAAAAATAAAACTGACCACTCCGGCAATGGGTTTTATCTTGTCCCAAACTACCAGGCATATGTAATCGTCAGCAAATTCTTCCTGAAGAGCCGCAAATAGCTTCTTATTGAAATTGGGAGATCCCAATCGCCTCAATGAGTAGGCATAGAGATCGTAAACAGTATCAATCAGTTCAGGGTTAATTTCCGTACAATCCTGACCAAGGATTTTAAGCCCGTTTCGAGCAGCTGCGCGCGCTTTTCGGGGCAGATTTTCCAGGACTTTTCCAACATGGCCTGGCAGTTCTTTTCTAAACGTGTCATAACGCCCTACTTCGGGCAAGTCCAGGTCACTAGAGTCCCTGTTGCGCAATTCCATATAATTGACGGCGAAGCGGTTACAGAGTTCTTTTGCTTTATCTGCAATACGCTCTGCTATTTGAGGGGAATCTGCTACTACACCCCCATAAGTAGCATATGGAACGGAAATCAGGACTCTACCGACGAACATGCTTTTAACTAAAAAAAGAGGCAGGACTCCGACCATACGCGAACCTTGCCATGCGGTGAGATGACAAGGTTGATGGCCATAGGCCTTTTGTACTGCACGGCTCCATTGTGGAAGGTGAAATACTGTTCCAGAGCTATTGCTCCTGACATAGGTTTCCCATTGGCCATAATCGCTTTCGCGGAATGGGCGAATGGTTACAGTGGAATTGGACTGTACCTTTGAAATCATCCATTACCTCTGCCCATCTGTTACAGTTTGACTTTGAAATCATGAACACCGATAGAGGTAATTCGGGATAAAATATTTCTGCCCCGTAAGGACCAAGCCAGCGATTTTCACATGCAGAGGCTCAAGGTGCTCTATGGCAGCCTTGACCGATTCACGTCTGGTCTTGTTCATCCTGAGTACCAGAAGAGCTTCACCGGCTACTCTTCCGATTACCCCTGCGTCCGAAACGGCATTTACCGGTGGTGTGTCAAACAGGACAAAGTCGTAGTGCCTTCTGAGATGGCGTACAACATCGTCGAGTTCTGCCCGTGAAATTAACTCTTCCATGTCACCGTTTTCTGCTTTTCCAGCCATTATCACAGAGACATTAGAATAAGGTGTCGGGCGTACTACCTCGTCGACGGTTGCCTTACCCTTTAGCACGTCTGCCAAACCGATTGGAACATTGTTGCCAAGCATTTTGCCCATCTTCCGCCTGCGGAAGTCGCAATCTACGACTATGGTTCGGCATTCTTCAAGAGAGGCCAGCGAAAATGCCAGATTCAGGCATGTAACGGTCTTGCCTTCTCCTGCTTGTGCGGAAGTCACCATGACTGCAAAGGGTCTGTCCTTGTAATAAGCAAGCAGCCGGTTTCGCAGAACCCTGTACTGTTCGCTTATCTTGCCGCATGGTTTGTGCCAGACGACAAGGCTTGGGGAATAATCCACATCTTTCGAGTCAAGAACCTTAAGTTCCTTTCGCTGATGCGAACTAACCTTTACAGGTTCAATCTTGGCCTTACCCTTGAAGACCTTATCGGTGTTCTGCTTACTGCCCTTATTCATCGCTTCCAGTACATTTCCCATTTTAGGCTCCTCCTATAGAGGAATAGGTTTGTTCGGTAGTATCCGAATGTTTAGATGAGGCTTGAAGCCCCCAACAAGTCATATCCTGAAGAACTTCCGTAACGACCACCCGGTCAATACAGTGCTGGTTTTTTGCGAAGCCAACCAGTAATGCGTTGTCGCAAAGCACGTTAATTAATCTGGGTATGCCGTCGGTCGCTGAAAAGATTTCATTGATTGCCTGAGAAGTAAAGTCGGCAGGCGTTCCTCCACCGTTCGATGCGACTTTTATGCGGTGGCGGATATAGTTTATGGTCTCGGTTTCTGTTAGGTGGTCCAAATGGTAACTTAAGACAATTCTCTGTCTCAAAGACTCCCATTTGGGCTCCAGGAGTTTTTCCCGCAATTCCGGCTGTCCTATCATCAGGATTTGAATAAGTCTTTGTCCATCCTGCTCCCAGTTCCAAAGCAGACGAATCTCTTCCAGCACTTTTGCGCTAAGATCCTGGCATTCATCTATTATCAATGAAACAAGCCGACCCCTGTAGAACATCCGCAAAAGATACTGTTGAAGTTCATCTACAAGAAAAAGCTTGTCTGCTGTGGGAGGTACTTTAATTCCCAGGCCGCTGGCTAGCGCTCTAATAAGTTGTTTGCCCGATTGCGGTGGATGCCGCATCTGGACAGCCTGGCAGCCGGGACCGAGCCGGTTTACAAGTAAATGGCCGACGAATGTCTTTCCCGCCCCTACTTCTCCAGAAATCAGGACCATCCCTTTGCGCTGCTGGAAGGTATAGAGTATGTTAGCCAGGGCCTCGGAGTGAACTGTGCTTTCGTAGAAGAACCGTTCATCTGAACCCATCGAGAAGGGGTATTCGGTAAGGTTGTAAAATTTCAAATACATTTTATTCCTTTACCAACCAAGTATGTTGCCAATTGCGGGAGCAACCTCATTTGCCACAAACGCTGTTGGCGAGTTCCAGAATTCATTGTATTTCTTGGGATTCCGCAGACGGGTAATGGCGCTTGTCATCGACAAGATAAGCGTGACCACCAGAACAACCGAAACAGCCGGGGTGACAAACCACTTCCTGAACATCATCTTTGCCCTTTGTGACGGGACGATTATCTCTCCTATTACTCCATGGACAGGCAGTTGGAAATATTCACAGGCCTCCTTAGGCATACCGATTGATCGATCCAGCACCTTTGCGAAAAAGACCAATCCGCCACCAAAGGCCAACCCGCCAACGATTGCCAAGGCCAATACCGCAGATAACCTTGGTGATGAGGGAATGTACTGCTCTTGTGCCGGCTGGATCGCTTTGAGACGAGTTAAGCGATGATCAACAGCGGCAGCCAGGCCAATCTGGACACTCTTGAGACGTTCATTCCAGTGATCCGCCTCCTCCCGCGCATTATCATACTTGTTCAAAAGCGCAAGATAGTCTTTACGGACAGGGGCAAAGTTTGCCCAAGCCTTGTCATATTCACTCATCAGGCCTTCCAGACGTTGAATATCATTCTTTGCAGCTGCCAGTTCCGATTTTGCTGCTGCGGTGTCCATACTCAAATCGAGCAGGTCAACACCTGTTGCAAAAACTGTTTCCCTGAGAACTTCCCTGGGGGCTGCTGCGATACGTTGTTCGGTCTGGGCAATTTTGACCTTCAAAGCTTTTACGGTGGGATGCGCTTGAGTCATGTGCCTGATGATAATTGAATCATTAAGTTCATCCTCGAGGTCTCGCAATTGCGTCTGTAATCTTCCAAGCTCAGGATTTGGCTGCATAATGATCTTTTCGGTTTGGCCGGCTGCTTCCTTGCCAGTAGCCTGTGCACGAAGCGCATCTAGGCGGGATGTTCGCAATCTCGAAATTTCATATATCCTTCGAGCCGCCTTTAACTCGGCATTTGCACGTTCCATTTTCTCCTGAAACAAACTGGGATTTTCAGGAAGCATCCCGGCGTGATTGGTCTCAAAATCGATCTTTTCCTTGGTCGCATCATCAAACTTGGCTGCACTGTCATTGACCTTTTTCTGGAGAAAATCGTGCTGTCGCTTCAAACCGTCAATAATCCGTTCATATGTACGGTTGATGTAATTTTTGACCAACACGTTAGGCATATTCTCGGCAATTTTCGGGTCGGCATCTGTAAAGCTGACCGAGACAAGGTCTTCCTGTTTTGATCGAGCTTCCCACTCGACCTCAACGCAGTCCATGAATCGGTTCACTTTCCCTTGAAGGGCAGCCTTACCTTCGTACGTCAGCCTTCCTTCGCGGTCCCTGGGAATCCCCTCTGTAAGATGAAGTTCCTTGATGGCCTGTTCGACAGCATTGTATCCGGCCATATCGTGAACCATTCTTTCTTTAATAGTACCGAAAGAATCACTGCTCGTTCGCGATATTTCTTCCGCTGCCGCCTCGAGGCCAAATTCAAAGATCGCCTTACCTGTATATTGCAAGGGCATGAAGTGGGCAACTATCAAAATCCCTATCGCAAATAGACAGGCACCGACCTGGAACAGTACTCTCTTACGAAATACGAGCCTCAATATGTCCCGAATCGAATTCTTTTTGCTTTCAGTATCCATTTTCAGGTCTCCTTAACCTCCGACCGTAGTGACTGCTCCAGCCGGTGCCTCAACAGATTCGGCCGCAGGGCGAATTGGCAGTAATATGCTCTGTACGCCAAGACCCACGGCAGCTAATGGATGTGGTTGGACGTATATGACATCATTGGGTTCCAAAAGGATGTTGTTTGTCATGTCCCCGGATTTAATCATGGCCTTGATATTGAAAGTCAACTTTTTGGGAGGATTGTCTTCACGATCTGGATGGACACCCTTGTGGTGATATTTCAGGCTATACTTTCGATCTTCCTGGCCTCCCTCTTGGGGAGTGCTTCCGCGGACAACCGTAACGCGTTCCATCCATCCAAGGAAGGTAGGCTGAGCCTGCGCCAGGGCGTCCAGTAAAGTGTCGTGCCCAGTCCATGGAATCGGGCCGGATTTTCCAACTTCCCCAAAAATGTAATACTTTTGCGAATTAAAGCCGACGACCTGAATGTTTGCGTCAACTTCCGCATAGTACTTCTTTGCAAGCTGGTTGATTTGTGCTTCGATTTGTTTTGGAGTCTTACCAGCTGCGTCAAGTTCGCCAATCAAGGGCAAATTGATTCTACCGTCAGGGCGAACCTGTTGGGCTACGTCGTTAATCTCTGGAATGTGCGTCGATGTAACTAAAAGTGTGTCCGGTGGATAAACGATG
>CAYNZP010000007.1:0-128731 GCA_964401835.1 uncultured Planctomycetaceae bacterium | reverse complement strand
TTCCTGCAGGAAATATCTGTGCAGCTCTGGATATCCATCGAGAAGGAAATCTATCAGGTAAGTAGCTAGCAGCCAAAGCCCGATACAGATGGGAAAAACCGCAAAATATCCCAGAACGGCCCGTAAGGTGTCGTAAAGCCAATGTCGCAGCGTAAGTCCCAGTCCGCGTCCAAGGCCAAACTTGAACGTAAATTTTGCAAGTACGAGCAGGCCGGCCAGACATGGCAGTTGCCATGCTATAACCGCAAGGAGCTTTTGTTTTGACTCTTCCAGTGGCAGGAATTTCATGGCCAAAGAGGTCATGATAAACATCATCGTCATCCAGAAGGCCACAAAAAGAATAATATGCGCCGGATTTATGCTGTTGGGCCGGCCCGGTGAATTTGCCAGCGAAAGCTTGGCAGGGTTGGCTAGGCGACGGAATATCCAGACGGCCAAGACTAAAATGCCGATTGCGACCAGCCAGGTCATGACATGGACTGCCTGGGGTGGGATCGATTCGGTGTTTGCGGGGGCTGAAGTAGCCGAGTTACCAGCCGCCGCCAAAATACCCAAATTGTACAAAGCGTTTGACATAAGCGAATGAATCATATTAACGTTAGTGAAGAAAAGAGTTAATTATGTCGCAGAATATATTAGACAAGATACTTAAAACCAAGCGCAAAGAAGTTGCACAACTTCATGAAAGCCTGGATTTGGACCAGCTTAAGCAGCAGGCCAAAGATGTTCCGCGTCCGAAAAACTTTTTTGCCGCTGTAACAAAAAGCCCCTCTCGGCTGATGAATATCATCACTGAGATCAAAAAGGCCTCTCCGTCGGCTGGGATAATTCGAGAAGATTTTGACCCCGTTGAAATTGCCCGTCAATATGCCGCTGCCGGCGCGGATGCACTCAGCATTCTTACAGATGAGCAGTATTTCAGGGGCTGCCTGGATTATCTTAAAGCCGTCAGGCAGGCTGTGGATTTGCCAATTTTGCGTAAGGATTTCATCATTGATCCCTATCAGGTTTATGAGTCGAGGGCAGCCGGTGCTGATGCGATTCTTCTGATCGCAGCCGCGTTGCCGGCCGGTGAACTTATGGACCTTATGATACTCGCAGCGGAGCTTAAGATGACGGCCTTGGTTGAAGTCCACTCAGCCGATGAATTGATGCAGGTGCGTTCGATGGTTGGCTTTCCGCACAAAAAATACAGCCTGCTGGGAATTAATAATCGCGACCTGACGACATTTAATGTCGATCTTGCCACGACGACTCGGCTGGCAGAATTGGCTGGTGAGGACGCGGAGATTGTCAGTGAGTCCGGAATAAAGACTCGCAAGGACGTGGAAAAGCTGAAAAAAGCCGGCGTAAAGGCGATACTCGTCGGGGAAACACTTATGCGAAGCGACGACATTTCTCGGGCTATTGAAAACCTGCTTGGGGTGGAGAAACAAATTTGACATCCAATTTCACAAACACTCCACAGCAGCAAAATCCCAGCCAGCCAAAAATTAAACTTTGGCTGGTTATTCTGGTTTTGGCGTTGGTCATTATCGGGGCTACCATTTATATCGCTGTATCAGAAAACAGAACTCATTACGATTCTTCCCCCAAATCGAGCCTTGTTGATGAAGTGCTTTTAAATGCTGACGTTTTTCTGGATATGGAGCAATTCGCTGCTGCCAGAGATTTGCTGGCCTCCTATGAAAAGTCACACCCAGGTAACATCGAGGTCCAGACAGCTCTTGCCCGTGCGTATTTGGGTCTTTCGGAACCGGACAAGGCTGATAGCCTTATCGAGGCAGTTCTTGCCCGCTCCCCGCAATGGGCGGAGGCACTTTGGGTGAAGGGCGAAATCATTCGACTTCAGGGCAAAGCTGACTACATGGATTATTTCCGCGCGGCTGCCGAGAGTCAGATTGGCACGAGCCCGAGGATTTGGTCGATGTATGGCCTGGAGCTTCTGGAGAGAAAGGATTTCGAAATAGCCGGGGAATATCTGCAAAGGGCAGTCTTGGCTGGGCATGAGGACTTTCTCACCCTAAGAGCACTTGGCGGGGTGCTGCTTAGGCAGAAAAAATATTCCCAAGCTGCGGAATTTCTCAGCAAGGCAGTAAAAAAATATAATAAAGAACCGCGGGTATGGGCAATGTTGGCAGAGGCCCAGAAAAACGAGGGGAAGTTTTCACAAGCTGAATCGACCCTTGAAAGGGCCCTCGAGCTCAAGCGAGACGCTTTTTTGCTGTATATGCTCGGTGATGTAAAATTGCTCCTGGGAAATACACAGGAAGCGGCGGCCTTGTATGCAGAGGTAACTGACGATCCACAATACCGGGCTTTCGCATCTTTCAAGGCAGCAAGGTGCAATTATTTGCTGGGCAAGTATGAATTGGCTAATAGGTATATTGATATTTCTTCTGAACTGCAGCCTGGGAATAAAGACGTTGCGACCTGGAAGCGAAAAATCGCAAGTGCCCTGGTGCAAACTATAGAATGAAGTAAAGGCCTGATATCGAGATGAATGACGAATTACTAAAATTGCGAAGCAGACTCATCGAAGCTATGAAGCGGGTCTTCGGTGAGGATCAAAGGCGGATAGACCACGCCCTGAAGGTGCTTGATTATGCCCAGCAGATTAATCAGCAGGAAGAGGCTTGCGGAAAAATAGTCATCGCAGCAGCTGTTTTGCATGATATCGGTATCCACAAAGCCGAAAAAAAATACGGATCATCGGCAGGAAAGTATCAGGAAATCGAAGGCCCGCCAATTGCCAGGGATATCCTTGAAAAGCTTGATTTTGAAACGGCTGAGATTGACCACATCTGCAAGATTGTCGCCAACCATCACAGCGCAAAAGATATCGATACGCCGGAGTTTAGAATAATCTGGGATGCTGACTGGTTGGTAAATATTCCCGACGAATTCCCCAATGCCGACAGCACGAAATTGTCAGAGGTGATACAGAAAGTTTTCAAGACGCAGGCTGGCAAAAAGCTGGCTGAAGAAATTTATCTCTAATCGATAGTTTTAAAAATTCTCATGGCAGGGCGATGCGTTTTTTTGCTTCCAATTCTCTGTTAGGCCTGTAAAGAATCGCCGTTCTTCCTGTCGTTCTGGCCAGGCCAGCGTCGAGCGATTCGGCTATTTCGGCAGCTTTTGCTTTTCGCTGTTTCGGGTCGCCTGCGGGAAGGCGTATCTTTACCAGTTCATGGATTTCGAGCTGCGAGTCAATCTGTTTTAAAACCGCCTCGTTTACCCCAGCTTTGCCGACATGTACAGTTGAAGGCACCTTTTGTGCAAGCGATCTTAGAATTCTCTTTTGTTTTCCGGTTAGTTCGAACATCTATTCAAATCCGCCTTGCCAATGCAACCCGCTTCTGGCGGGTTGCGGGCTTGAAAATCCACAAAATCAGGTCCAAAAGTTATATTAAAAAAATGCAAAAAAACTCAGTTATTTTTTCAGTGCGACGACAGGCTTGAGATACGCGGTCACATTTTCACCGTTCAATTCAACATCTGATGGAAATTCCATAATGTGCCCGTGTTCATGGTCAGCTGCCAGGCAAATCCCCCTGTCGGAAATAATCTCATAGCCGGCTTCGATGCGACGGTGACCGAGGATGAAAAAATTTACACCTAACTGCTGGGCGAGATTATCTATCTGCTGGGGAGTTTGACTTCGTCCCCACGTCCACTCATAGAGTGCTCCGCCACGTTGCAGGTCCGGCGGTTCATAAGAACGGCTGAAGATTTCATCGCCAGCCATTTCCATGCGATTTGGGGACGGAAGCGAGTGAGTTATGAATGCCCCGCCAGGACACCTGATAGCCAGCGGCATGGAGAGGATGAAATCGTACAAAGCTAACATTATTTCGCCGGTATCTTCGCCAAAAGCCAAACTTACACTTTGCTCGAAATCTTTGCAGACCCCGATGCCGTTTTTGGTAATCTCGTTGCCGGTTACCTGAGCGATTTCGTGGTTTCCGAGGATGAAAAGAACTTCCTCGTTATGGGCTACCTTTTCTCTGGCTACCCGCATCAGTAGCTCGATGCTCCGATCGTGCCCGGTCTTGGGATCAGGTGGACCGTGAATAATTTCCTGCAGCACCAGACGTCGCCCGCAGCCGTCGGAGAGGTTCGCATGGTTGATTATTTTAGTCAGGTTGGAACGGTTCCCATGGATGTCGCCGGAGACTATGACATCGCAGCCCTCATCGAGTTTGACGATGTTTCCCTTGCGGCGGCTGTCTGTCTTGTTGAGCTTTGCTGCCTGGCGAAAGATGTCCGCGACGGCATGAGCCACAATCAGTTGCCCCCGTTACCGTGATTATTTAAATTGCGCTTAATTGTATGCGCGATGAGATTCAATCGCGAAATAACCTCGCTCAAACTCTCTGGTCGATGGGCTGGGTTCATTTGAACGCAATCATCAAGAAGTTTGTCCAGTGGTACGGGGACCGTCGGATTGGTTTGTGATGGGGGAACAAAGACCATATCGTTTTTCAGCGTAACGGCGCCTTGTTTCGGCAGTACGGTAACGATCGGATTTCCTGTAAGGGTCCAGTAAAGGGCTGCTCCCCAGTTGAAAACATCGGTGCGGGCATCCAGTGGCAGCCGTCGTACCTGCTCAGGCGCAATGAAGTCCGGCGTGCCCTGAATCCGCTGCTTGACGGTTCCGATAACACAGCTCTGTCCGAGGTCTATTATCTTCACCGATCCGTCCGGAGCTATCAGGATATTGTTGGGTTTCATATCCGCATGGACGAAACCCACAGAGTTCATGTATGCAAGGGCCTTGGCAACTTCCGAGAAAATCCGCAACGTTTCCTCAATTGAATCGGGCCTGTTTTCCTGGACGGTTATTCCTTCACACAATTCCATCAACAGATGGACTTCACGCAGGGCCAGCCATTGCTTGACACGGTTGATGTTGAAAATATGCCGAATTACGGGATGGTCGAGTTTGCTGCCAACTTCGTATTCGTTTTCGGCCTGTTCTATAAAACGGATATCTTCGGAATTGCGTTTAATCACGCGCTTGAGGGCGTAAGGTTTTTTTGTCCGGCTATCCCTGATATGCCAGATTGTGCTTCTAGCCCCGCTTCCGAGGAATTGGATTACCTCATAGCCAGGCACTTCAAGTGTCCGGGTGTTGTTCATTCCTGTATTTTACTTTCGGGTATAACTTATGTATAAGTCCAGCCGTGGTTATGAGTAATAAAAAGACGGCCGGTAATTATCAAATGTCGGGAGTTCCCCAACAGAATTATCGTCTAAAAAACAACATCTCTTAACAGAATATATTACCCACGGTTGGCCTTCAAGACAAAGATATATATAATCCCCATCCATAAGGCGAATTATTTATGACAGCAAAAACGAAGAAAATCTTTCTGATTTCAGCCAAGTTGATAATTGCGCTGATACTTCTTGGGTGGGTCCTCAGCCAGGTCCATTGGCGCGATTATGTCGTATCCCGCACGGACGGAAAAAGTTATTCAGTTTATGACGGGGTGGACTCGGACGTTCTTTTGGTAAACCAGGCCGGCAGATGGTGGAAACAGCCCGTCGAAAGGCCCGTCAGCGATTTTGAGCCTGTTTCCTCTTCGCAGGGCGTAATCAGGCCGGGTTTCGCGACAACTCTCAAGCATATTGATATCCTGCTTCTTGTCTGTGCGGTGTTAGCCTTTTCGATATCGATAATAATCATAGCCATCCGATGGCGGCTTCTTTTGGGGATTCAGGATATAAAAATCAGACTCTGGGAAGTGATTCGCCTGACATTTCTGGGGCAGTTTTTCAACGTTGTTGTGCCGGGGACGGTGGGCGGCGACCTTATAAAGGCGTATTACGCTTCCAGGCATACCACAAAAAAGCCAGCTGTCCTTGTGAGTATTTTCCTCGATAGGGTTCTGGGCTTTACGGAACTTTCAATTTTAGCAACCGTTATGCTTGCTGCCGTTGTATTAAGCGGTGTTGAGACTCTTGATAATCTTCAAGCCCCGGCTGTATCAGTGGCAGTGATAATTCTTGTAGTTATCGGCATGTTGACATTTCTGTTCAGTGAGCGGTTCAGGTCTCTGCTGCATCTTGAAAAGCTTTATCAACGTCTTCCCATAGCCCATCACATAGCTGCTGCCGGAGATGCCGTTCGGCTTTATCGTCAGCGAATTGGCGATTTGTTCAAGGCTATTCTGATAACCTTCGGCGCTCATGTGCTGTTTGTCGGTTCGGTAGCCCTTGTGGGTGCGAGTTTGTCGCTGGATACGCCGTGGTATAACTATCTTGTCTTTGTTCCGTTGATTTACATCCTCGGGGCTGTGCCGATTACGCCGGGCGGAGTGGGTCTTATCGAGCAATTCTACCTTGTGTTTTTTGTCAGTGCCATTTGCGGGCCCAGCGAGGTGTTGGCCCTTGCACTTCTTGCAAGGCTTGTTCCTATTATCAGCGGCCTACCGGGCGGTATAGTGGCTATTACTGGCACGAAGCATCCTAAAACATCAGATATGGAAGCCCAACTGGGAATTTCGGAAGATTCTTCCCCTAACTAAGTGGCCTGAAATAATCCTTTTAAAGCCTGTTTTCAGGTGATTACTTATTTAAGTGCCTCCCAAATTTTTCCGAGAAAATACTGAGAGGTTATCCGTTAGTAGTTTTTAAGAGGAAATGTAAATGCCGATACTTCAATATCTAAACAACTGGCAAATCAACGATGTCGTTCGCGAGTCGGTCAAGCGGCACGTGCCGATTACCATAACTATCCGCAGTGACAATCGTTGGGTAAATTTTCGCAGCCGCGCCATCGCAAGCAATAATGAGCATTTGTGGCTGGAATTGCCCATTGCCGAGAAGGACGTCGCTCCGCATGAGTTTGCACCTGCGGAAAAGATCGGCCTGAGCTTCAAGCTCAAGCATCACAAGCATATCACTACCGTAAGAGTCGTCGGGATACGCCAGATGAAACTCGAGGACGGCTGCGAGGTCCCCGTACTGGCAGTTTGCCTGCCGATGAGAATGCAAAGACTCCAAAGGCGAGCTTTCGAGCGTGCCGTAGTGCCCCAAAACCGTATCGCCAGAATTTCGTTCTGGCTGGGCGGCAGAGAGTCCGAGCCGGTTGGTCCGTCGGAAGAAATGCCTGTGTGGTTCGGTCGCGTCAAGAACCTAAGTGCCGGCGGCTTCCAGGTTCGCTCAGAGACGGAAGTGATAGAGAATCTGGAAATCGGCGATACTGTAGGCCTACACCTTTCATTCGGTGCCGGCGATGACCCGATTTATGCCGACGCTCAATTACGACACATCGAGCTTGCTGGCGGCGAGTTGTTATTGGGCTTTCAATTCGTAGGTTTGGCCCATACCGTTCAGGGCAGAGAAGCTCTGGGCATTCTCAGCAAAAAGGTCGGCGAGTTCCATCGAATCGCAGCTCACGGCGATACTAACAAGCAGGCCAGCTGAAGTTTCAACTTGGCAACTTCAAAATAACAACTGAGGAAGCAGCGGTAGTAAACACCCTGTTTCCTCAGTTTCTTTTTGCGCTTTTTCTGCAATTTTTTGCTCTCCCAATCAACTTGAAGGCTGACGCGACCTGCCTTACTATGCCCGCATGAGTTCAAAAGCTAAGAAAAATCTCTTTTATTCAGTTTGGCCGACAGCGTGGGGGCCTATGGGTGCGGTAGCAAATTCCCAGGGCGTTTGCCGTGTCGAACTGCCTCACTATCAGCTCGATGAACTGGAATCATTATTGACCTGGGAAAGTAAGGGCGCGGTTCGCGACGATTCACTGTTCGAGCAGCTTATCGACCTAAGCCGTGACTATTTCAACGCCAAACAAGTGGACTTTTCTCAAATCCAATGCGACTTGCCTTGCGAGAAAACTTTCTCCGGCAAGGCGCTTCGGGCCTGTCGTGAGATTCCTTACGGGCAGACTCTTAGTTATTCTGCCCTGGCTATGAGAATCGGCAATGAAGATGCCGCAAGGGCGGTCGCGACTGCGATGAGCAAGAATAAGATTCCGCTGGTTGTTCCATGTCATCGAGTAGTCTATGCCAACGGCACGGCTGGCGGCTTTTCCGCAGCCGGGGGCGTCCAGATGAAACAACGCATGCTGGAGTTGGAACTCAAGAAGGCCTGATTACCAGGATTAGGACATAAAAGCCAGTTACATAATCGCAATCCTCGAATTGTCTTAGCGTCTCAAGTTTGGTATGCTGAAAGTTTCCTGTTTACAGTTTTGGTTTACCTGGGAGTATTAGATGCCTGATAAGCTGCAAACGTTAACTTATAAGATTCTCGAAAAGCACATTGTCGATGGCGAACTGGCTGCCGGCACGGAAGTTGGCCTGCGCATCGACCAGACGCTTACGCAGGATGCTACCGGCACGACGGCGTTTCTGCTGCTCGAGGCGATGGAGATTCCGCGCATCCGCACAGAACTATCGGTCAGCTATGTAGACCACAACACGGCCCAGTTCGGCCCTGAAAACCATAACGACCATCTTTACCTGCAATCGATAGCTGCCAAAGTCGGTGCGTATCACTCCCGGCCGGGTAATGGTATCTGCCATCAGGTACATCTAGAGCGTTTCGCCCGGCCAGGCAGGGCGCTTATTGGTTCGGACTCCCATACGCCCACAGGTGGCGGGATGGGCATGATAGCCATCGGCGCAGGCGGCCTGGATGTAGCTGTGGCGATGGGCGGCGGGGCGTTCTATACGAACTGCCCGAGAGTTATCGGTGTCGAGCTTCGCTGCAAACTAAGCCCATGGGTAGCGCCCAAGGACATAATATTGCGGCTATTGAGCATTCTGACGACGAAAGGCAACGTCGGTTGCATCGTCGAATATTTCGGCGAGGGTGTGGCCAGCCTGCCCGTACCTGCCCGTGCGACATGCACGAACATGGGCGCGGAACTCGGCGTTACGACCAGCATATTCCCGGCTGACGCGCAAACAGAAAAATTCCTCGAGGCCCAGAACCGATCCGATCAGTTTGAGGAAATGGCTGCCGATGAGGGTGCAAAATACGACCGCATTACAAAGTGCCTCCACAGCGAAAATGACGCAGCCGTTATCGAGAACATCAAAAAGTTCTGCACAGATGCCGAAGTTTCCAAGCCGGATTCCGATGGCATGGTGGAAGTGAGTTTTGGGCATGTTGTAATAAATCTGGACGAACTCGAACCGCTGGCGGCTGCACCGTCGAGCCCGGACAATATTGTCCGCATCGCTGATATCGAGGGGACAAAGGTATCTCAGGTCGCTATCGGCTCGTGCACGAATTCGAGTTTTCAGGACCTGATGATGTGTGCCGACATCCTCAAGGGAAGAACCGTCAGCCGTGGCGTAGAACTCGGTATCGCCCCCGGTAGCAGGCAGGTTCTTTCGATGTTGGGCAATAACGGCGCATTGGCCGATTTAGTCCAGGCAGGTGCCCGGATTCTGGAAAGTGCATGCGGGCCTTGCATAGGCGTTGGTTTTTCTCCAGCTGAGGGCACGGTGAGTCTGCGGACATTCAACCGCAACTTCGCCGGCCGAAGCGGCACTACAGGCGATAAGGTTTTTCTGGTATCACCGGAGACAGCCGTCGCTGCCGCCGTGTTCGGAGAGATAACCGACCCGCGCAAACTGGGCGAAAAACTTGGCATGGATTATCCGCTTGTCGATTTGCCTGATGAATTTTTGATCGATGACGGCATGATAGAAAAGCCGCTCAGCGAAGCAGAGTTGGCCAAGGTCGAGGTAATTCGCGGTTCGACCATCGTCAAGCCGCCGCGTGGTGAGGTACTGCCTAAGGAACTATCCGGCAACGTGCTGATAAAGGTGGGCGACAAGATAACCACCGACCATATCATGCCGGCTGGCTCGTTATTGAAATTTCGCTCGAACGTGCCGGAATATGCCAAATATGTATTCAATTGCTTCAACGAAGACGGCCAACCGAGCTTTGCCGACCGCGCATTAGCGCTCAAGGGCGAAGGAAAGGCCGGCATAATAGTCGCTGCCGACAGTTACGGACAGGGCAGCAGCCGCGAGCATGCGGCACTTTGCCCGATGTATCTCGGTGTCAAAGTTGTTCTGGCAAAGGCTATCGAGCGAATTCACCAGGCCAATCTGGTTAACTTCGGCATTTTACCACTTACCTTTGCCGAGGCGGGTGACTATGACCGTATCGAAGCCGGCGATGAACTGGCGATAGCAGACACTGACAAGGCAATCGCTTCCGGGGAAACTGTGACGGTAAGAAATGTGACCAAAGATTACGAGTTTACCTGCCTGGTCAAACTCGCTCCACGGCAGAGGAAGATTTTGGCTGCTGGCGGACTTTTGAACTACACTCGCGAGGCTGGCAAGTAATGACTTTGTCGGACGGCTCGATAGTTTCCGTTTTTGGTGCGAACGATCCTTGCCAGGGCGATGGGGATTATGACATTGCCTATCAGGTCGGCTGCGTATTGGCCGGGCTTGGCTATACACTAGCCAACGGCGGTTACGGCGGGACAATGGAGGCGTCGTCAAAGGGCGCGAAGTCGGCTGGTGGAAAAACTATCGGCGTCATTTGCGAAATCTGGAACTCGCAGCCGAATGAATTTATCGACGAAGTGGTAACTACCCACGACCTCTCTCAGCGGGTTAATAAACTTATCGAGCTCGGAAGTGGCGGCTATGTCGTCTTGCCGGGCGCGACCGGGACACTGGTTGAGCTTGCCTGGGTTTGGGAGCTTATGTGCAAGGGGTTGCTCGAAAAGCGGCCGCTCATTTGCGTGGGGGATTTCTGGCAGCCATTAATTGATATGATGGTCTCTAAGCGTAAGCGAAGCGAAGGACTTATCGAACTTGTCGAAAATCCTGACGGGCTGAAGAATTTCTTCCAGAAAAAGGGGACTTGTTGAACTCGCCGAGGCTGAGGGGTTAGAATACTCAGGAGCTGCTAACTTTTTTTGACAAAGGTGTCTTATAAAAACAACTGAAACCATCCTGATAATGGCTTGTGCGATTCTGCTTTGCGGAAGCATTGCATTTTCCGAAGAAACCGAGCCCAACGATGCCGAGAACTTCTCCCGGCTGCTTCTGGATAAGCCTTCTATCCCGGTAACACTTCCTCGCGATTTTAAACCGAAAGCGGAAGCACTTGAATTCCCACCTGAGGGTAGCATGCTGCTGGACAAGCGATGCCGCCTGGTGCGAGAAGCCGGAAGCGAGTGGTTTGTCCTAGAATATGTCGATGAACCTCAACCAGCCAGGCATCTTCAACGGCGTCTTTTACCGAGCAGACTTCTGGAAAAAATGGAAGAGTTTACGGGTAAGGACTCCCAGGCAGTGTTCACTATCCGCGGCGAAACGACCGTTTACAATAAGCGTTGTTATATGTTGCTGCGAAGTCTGACAGCTGAGAACCCCGAGCGGTTTGAACTTCCAGAAGAGCCCGAACCGGAAAAAAAGCAACCAGAAACTACTCCGGTAACTTCAGCGTCGCAGACTCCGCAGCAACCAGCCTCAGCCAGCGCAGACGACATTGTCAGTAGGCTGATGACCGATCGTTTGGGCAAACCGATAACACATACACTTGATCCCCCCAAAGGCTCCAGCAAGGCTGAACCTTCCGTCGCGCCAGTTCCGGATAATGATTTTTCTCCGACCTATAACAATATGGTAGTCGACAGGCTCGGTTACGTTGTCCGTGACGAGAGAGGCGAATGGTGGCAGGTGCGGTTTGATGCCGATAATACCCTTCGCGAACCTCCGGTTCGTCTGCTGCCGTGCGAGAAGCTTGAAACGAAGATCGAAAAACTTATTTCCGACAGCAAGGGTAATATTGTTAAGCTGCGCGTAACAGGCGAGATTACCTATTATAAAGGGCGGCGGTACATGTTGATTCGAAAGGCCCTGCGAGAGCGTGATATGGGGCAATTTTAATTTTTTTTAAAAAAATCGGCGGGTTCATCCCGCTTGATTCACGTCTTGCTGCACTATATTTAAGCAGAACCTATAATTAAATTGGTGATCTATGGCAAAAACTCCTGAACTTCATGATGCCATGTTGTGGGACGCCCTCGATGGTCAGAAGGTGCAATGCAATCTTTGCGGCCACAAGTGCGTCATTTCGGCTGGCAAATATGGCGTCTGTCGAGTGCGGGAAAATGTCGGCGGCATTCTGAAAAGCCACAGCTACGGTGCGGTTGTCGCTCTGAACGTAGATCCGATCGAAAAAAAACCACTCTTTCATTTCATTCCCGGCACAACCAGTGTTTCGGTAGCGGCTGCGGGGTGCAATTTTCAGTGCGATTTCTGTCAGAATTGGCAGATATCCCAGTCGCCCAGGACAGGCCGTTTGACGGTAGGGCAGGCGATAAGTCCACAGCAGATTCTCTCTGCTGCCCAGAATTACGATTGCGCTTCTATCAGTTATACCTATACAGAACCGACAATTTTTTTCGAGCTTGCCTACGATACGGCAAAGCTTGCTCACGGAAAGGGCATAAAAAACTGCTTTGTCTCAAACGGTTACATGACGCCGTTAGCTGTAGAAACGATAGCTCCATACCTGGATGCCATAAACGTAGACCTTAAAGCATTCCGAGACGAGACATATAGAAAGATAATGAAGGCCAGGCTGGAGCCTGTGCTGATTTGTCTTAAGGCCCTGGTCGATGCCGGAATCTGGTTGGAAGTTACAACTCTCGTAGTGCCTGGCATGAACGATTCTGACAATGAGTTGCGTGATATCGCAAAATTTATCGCAGACGAACTAGGCCCGGCTGTGCCGTGGCACGTCACTCGATTTCATGGTGATTATAAGATGACCGACACTCCATCGACTCCGCTGGAGACTCTTACAAACGCTTGTCAGATAGGTCAGGATGCTGGGTTGAAGTATGTATACTGCGGGAACGTAAGCGGGCTGGCTGACGAAAATACCTATTGCCCATCATGTAAGGAAACGGTGATCCGAAGGGTAGGGTATTCTATTGATAAAGTCTCGCTTCGTAGCGGAGCCTGTATCAAGTGCGGCCAGGCTATTGACGGGATTTGGAACTAGGGCGCAGAAAAAACCGCCGGCAATGCTTTTTGGGGCATCCCGGGCGGTTTTTGAAAAGTTTAAAGAAATCTGAAAGCTTCGCGATTACCAACCGCTAACAATTATTTCTTCTTGCGGCGATTTCTTCTCTCGCGACGCTTCTTTGAACCTATTTTTCTTCTTCGCCTTGGTTTCGGCATTTAAATCCTCTATCTGAGTAACTTATTTAATGCTTAATATAACCCAACATGACGCTTCTAAAAAGCAGGGGGAAATAGTACATGACTTTTTACTATCTGGCAAGACATAACATTAAGGTATTTAGGTGCCTAAAATAAGAAAATGTTGATAGGGGAAATTGTGAATACCTTTCAGGAAAGGGTATTTATCTTGTATGTGTGCTCTTGTCAGCCAAAGGCTTGGTCGCTAGACTATTGCGCTTTGATGGGTTTTATTTGCAAATTGATTAAGGAAATAGCCGAACGCCGGCTATGCCGATTGAAAATTGAGAAAGGAATTTCAATCTCATGGGTAGAGTAATAAATGGCAGTCACCTCTTCACGAGTGAATCTGTTACCAAGGGTCATCCCGACAAAGTAGCCGACCAGATTTCTGACGCTATTTTGGACAGTCTCCTTAAGCATGACCCTTACGCTCGTGTCGCATGCGAGACTCTCGTAACTACGGGCCTTGTCGTATTGGCCGGTGAGATTACCGTTCATAATCACAAGGCAGAAGAAGCTCTTCTTGCTGCGGAAGATACCGCTCGTGAGACTATACGTTCAATTGGCTATGATGACCCGACCACAGGTTTTGACTATCGCTCCTGTGCGGTGATGAAGGCCATTCACAGCCAGTCAGCCGACATTTCCCAAGGCGTTACGGCAACGAAGAAAAAGGCCCAGGGTGCCGGCGACCAGGGTTTGATGTTTGGTTTCGCCTGCAACGAGACAAAGGCACTTATGCCATTGCCGGTTTACCTCGCTCATCGTCTTACAGAGCGTTTAAGTGAAACCCGTGAAAATAACGACATAACCTGGCTGAGGCCGGACGGCAAGAGTCAGGTAACTATCGAGTACGTTGACAATGTGCCAAAACGTATCGACGCCGTCGTCATCTCGACCCAGCATACAGAAGCCGTGATAGACAAAAAAACTGGCAACATGTCGGATAAAGCTCGGCGTGAAATTGTCAATAAGGTCATCAAGCCGGTCATTCAAGCTGAGTGCCCGAAGCTTTGGAACAATAAAATTAATTTCCATATCAATCCGACCGGTCGATTTCTTATCGGAGGCCCGCACGGTGATGCAGGCGTAACCGGCCGAAAGATTATTGTCGACAGCTACGGCGGCCGTGGTTCGCATGGCGGCGGGGCGTTCAGCGGAAAAGACCCGTCAAAGGTTGACCGCTCGGCCAGTTACATGGCCCGATATATCGCCAAGAACATTATCGCAGCCAAACTGGCGGATGTTTGCGAAGTCCAGCTTTCCTATGCCATCGGCGTAGCCGACCCCGTCAGCGTGCTGGTCCATTGTGCCGGAACGTCAAAAGTGAATGAGCAGCTTCTCTCAGACGTCGTGCAGAAAGTCTTCCCGCTGCGTCCGAGCGAGATTATCGACCATCTCAACCTTCGCAGGCCTATTTATCAGGAAACCGCCCACGACGGCCACTTTGGACGCAGGGGTAGAGGCTTTACCTGGGAAAAGACCGACATGGTCAAAAAGCTCAGAGAGGCTTGCAAGGTCTAAGAAACTTAAATCAAGAAATCAGGAATGAAAAACAGCCCTCAGTTATAGAAACTGGGGGCTGCTTGTTTATATTCGTAAAGTTAGTTAAACGCTAAACGGCCTGGGCCTGTTTGCCCACGCGACGCTTGCCGTTAATGATCTTGCGGCCGCTGGCCGTACGCATGCGGGCACGGAAACCGAGCTTGCGGGCACGCTTACGTTTCGAAATCCTATGGTTGTAATGCATAACTCACCTGCAACTATGTTGTTAATAAAATCACTATCTGCTTCAAAGGGGGAGAATAATAACTTCTCCATCCTGTCTTGACAAGGGTTAATTATCACAATTTTTTGCGAAAATTGGCTAAAAAAAATTCAAAAATTCGGGTTATTAAGCTTGTTTGGGTAAAAATAAGTAGTAACCTGAGCGCGCTTATATTTTTGGAAGGAGCATTCCAGACCAGACTTGCATCCGGGTTCTTTTTTTAAAGGGATACTTCCGTGTCCTTGCGAAGCCAATCATATGAAATCCTCCCCGCATTAAGCGTGCGCAGAGAGCCGTTACGTTATTCCTTGCGAACCATCACAGTCGCATGGATGTATGGCATTGTTTGGCTGTCGTGTATCTCCGGCAGCCACATGAGAGTGTTTGCCCGAATGATAGGTTTCAATGACTTTGCTTTCGGGCTTCTGGGCGCAATTCCATTCATAGCCACTTTCGGCCAATTGTTTGCAACAGTGTTCATAGAAAGGACGGGCTTAAAAAAGTATCTATTCCTTAAATCAGGTTTTTTGCATCGAGGTATATGGCTTTTAATTGCTGCCGTTCCGCTGTTGCTTCCTATCCCAACCAAAGCTGCTGTAACATTGGTTCTTATTCTTGCTGCGATAAGCTGGTTCATGGCGTCGCTCTCTACCCCTGCATGGCTGACTTGGATGGGGGACCTAATTCCCCGGCGCATTCGAGGCAGATACATGGCCAATCGGGCCCGCCTGTCTCAAGCGGTTCAGATCGTCGCGGTAATAGGAATAGGCATTGTCGTTGACGTCGTTGTCGAACCGGGGGTTCCACAAACAGTTCAAGCCCAGCCTGCTCTTTTTTATCTGGCAGCGCTAATCATAGCGGCTGGAGCAGTGTGCGGGATTATAGACATTCTCCTTTTCCGCAGAATTCGTGAAGTCCTGCGGACAGACAATGGTATTCCTAAACAGCCCGTTCTGAGGATAGATTTTGCCAGGCCAAATGGCAAATCTCCAATCCCCTTGGTCGGTTTTAGTCTTAGGTATCTTAAGACAGCTATAAACCAACTACTTTTTCAACCGTTAAAAGATCGCTCTTTTCGCAGTTATGTTGGTTTTGGTTCTGCCATTATATTTATGATGACAGTGGCCGGATGGTACTTCTGGCTGCTGGCGATAGAGCACCTTGGTTTCAGCAATCTCGCAACTAATGTTTTATTTCTGGTCATTGGCCCTGTCGTGGGGATAATCTCCGCAAAATTTTGGGGAAAATTAAATGATTTATGGGGCAGAAGAATTACCCTGATGCTAGCTTTAGGGATGATGTTTTTTTCTCTTGTTCCCTGGTTTTTCGCAACTCCGCAGATGGGAGCACCTGAATTTCTGGTTAAAGCAATTAATTGGATTTCTGGTTCTGCTGGCGCATTGGTCGGCAAGCCAGGGTTATTTCTTGTCGGCTCGCAAACGCCTTTAGGTGCTTATTTGTTATGTATGTGCGGGGTCATTATAGGTGCCTGTTGCTGGACTGGAATAAACATTGCCCAGATCGGAATAATGCTGGGATTTTCAGATGGCGATGGTCGCAGCAAGTATCTGGCTGCCTCTTCGGTCTGGATAAGCCTTGGTGGGATATTAGGAGGGCTGAGCGGCGGATTTGTGGCCCAATCATTACATTTCCTTCAGGAAAATCCAATAGGGCCTTTTTTGTGGAACAATTGGCATGCAACTTTAGCGTTGTCTTTTCTAGCCAGAATTGTTGCGTTTGGGTGGGTATTGAGAATGCCCGAGACTTCCAGTCGCTCTGTGAAGCATCTTATCAGAGGTTTTGGATTCAACTTTTACAATGCCGTTGTATCCAGGCTTTTTTATCCGGGGCGAGTTCTAGGCCGGAACCGCTTTTTCCGGAACCATAACAATAACAATGGACGGAATAACCGTTTGTGATCCGACTTTTTTGTTCCCCCCAAAACTGGCTAAACCGTTGTGTGGGCTGTAGAATGCCCACCCAATGAAATATGAAACGGAAGCCAAGTTCAAAGTCGAAAATTTCAATGCCATTCGCCGAAAGCTTTGCGCATTGGGAGCGAAATATCAGTCAACGGCGATTCAGACGGATTCCTATTTCGATACACCAAAACGAGTTCTTTTAAATGGCAAAAAGGGCATAAGAATACGAAATATTCGCTACGTTCGAACATCCGGCGGCCCAGCCGACAAAAGACCTCTGCTTACATATAAAGGCCCCAGGATTAATAATAGCCGTCTGAAAATCCGCCCGGAGATGGAGACACGTATCGATGATGCAGACGCAGTAATTCAGGTTTTAAAGGCTTGTGGTTTGAAAGAGGTGTTGCGAATTCAGAAGCGTCGTGCGAGCTACAAGTTAGGCCGCTGCCTTGTCGAACTCGACGAGCTGCCAGTTATTGGCAATTTTGTCGAGATAGAGGCAGCTGACGAAAAGGCCATTAACCGGGCCATCAGAAAGCTTGATATAGAAGGTAAGCCCATTACAGATCACTACATTGCCTTGTTGTCAAAGGCTTGTAAGCTTATTGGCAAGGGCTGCGTGGAAGTCACTTTTGATAGAGTCGGGAAAATCGGCAACTTTTAACATTTATCGAAAAAAGCATTTTGGTGTTTTGGCTTTGGTGTTAGATATAGTAAAATTTCGCAATTCCAAGAACTTATGGACTATTTGGGTCGTAAAAGTTTCATCGGATTAGATATGGTATTTGTGCGCGCGGATTTAGTAAGTTTTTTGTTTGCAGAAACCTGCCTTACTGACTCGCATTTGGAGTAACAGATGGCTCACGACATACTTAAGGACTCGGTCAAGGCACAGACCGGAAGAGCGACAATTTTCATCCTTGGCATATTGGCCGGCGGCGTATTGGTTATTCTTTCATACGTCTCCGATTGGGTTTTTGCCTCTTATACCGATGCCGACGGAAGAAATTTTTATAGCGACGCCTTGGCCCTGACCGGTGCTCTGCTTTTGGGTATTCCGATTATCATTCACGCCGCAAAACACCTATTTTCCGGTGAGATGCATATGGATGAACTGGTGGCCTTGGCGGTGATAGCCGCTATCACGGCCATCGACTACAAAGCGGCGGGTTTGGTGGCGTTTTTCCTGCTTCTTGCAAATCTCATTGAGACACGAACCGCCCTCGGTGCCCGGGCAAGCATTGAAGGCCTTGTTCGGCTGGCACCGAAAAAAGCACACAGAGTAAAGGACGATGGCACGGAAGAGCTTGTCGATCCGAGAGAGCTTCATTCCGACGATATCATTCGCGTCCGCCCTGGAGATAATATCCCTGCCGATGGCCTGGTTGTTACGGGTCAATCTACGATAAACCAGGCGAACATCACCGGCGAATCACTGCCGGTTGATAAGTCAGTCGACGACGAGGTCTTTGCCGGTACCAGCAATGTTTCCGGCTCGATAGACGTCAAGGTAACTCGAGCAGGTGCGGATACGACGCTGGGTAAGGTTCAAAAGCTGATCCTCCAGGCCGAAAAGACTCGCATCCCGATAATGAGCATCATCGACCGTTATGCCGGCTATTATACGCCGACGATTTTGATGATAGCCGCTACGGTTCTGTTCTTCACTCGCGATATGGAGCGGGCGGTTACCATGCTTGTGGTTGCATGTCCGTGTGCGCTGGTGCTGGCCGTGCCGACGGCGATGGTGGCTTCGCTTTCGTGTTCAGCCCGGCTTGGCATTCTAGTCAAGGACGTATCCAATATAGAACTGGCGAGGAGTTTGACTGCGTTCGTGTTCGATAAAACCGGCACGCTTACCACTGGCGAGCTAAGCGTAACACGAATGATGCCTGCTCCTGGCGTGGAAGGAGCCCAACTGCTTGAAGCTGCTGCGTCTGCGGAGCAGCTTTCCAAACACCCAGTAGCCAAAGCGATTACTGCGGTTGCCGCCAAAGCCCGTATCGAAACATCAAGACCGACAAGTTTTGAGGAAATCGCGGGCCGTGGTGTCATATCTCATTTCGACGGGAAAGATACTCTGGTCGGCCGGAAGGCATGGCTGGCGGAGAAGGGTGTCAATTTTGAACCGATGAGCGACTCGCAATTCGACGAACCGGAAGGGCTCAGTACGCTTTATGTCGTAAAGGACAGCAGACTCCTTGGCTGGATAGGCCTGGAAGACAGCACTCGACAGCAGGCAAGAAACTCGATGGACGACCTGCGCGAGCTTGGCATGAGAGAGCTCGTCATGGTAACCGGAGACCGCTGGTCAGTCGCACGTCGTGTGGCACGCGAGATGGGCTGCACAGAAGTGCAGGCAGAGGTTTTGCCCGCTGATAAGTTGGAGTTGGTTGCTGCATTGAAGCAACAGGGCCATAAGGTGGCAGTTGTTGGCGACGGCGTAAATGACGCTCCTGCGCTAGCCGCGGGTGATCTGTCTATCGCCATGGGGGCAGCGGGCAGCGACGTTGCTATTAACTCCGCGACAATCGCGCTTATGAATAACGACTTGAACCGTCTTGGCTTCCTCGTTCGCCTAAGCAGACGGACGATGGGAATTATTCATCAAAATCTGATAATGGGTATCGCGTTTATCGTCGGTTTTCTGGTCCTGGCAGCGATGGGACAGATTCCGCCGGTAGTTGGTGCGATTCTTCATATGGTGGCTGCGACTATAATTATCTTCAACAGCGCACGGCTCGTTCGAATGGGTGAAGAATTGCATACGGAAGAAGAGTTGGTCGGGCAGCAGCCCGCTCCTCAGCCACGAGTCGAGCCCGTTCCTGCGACATAAATAAAAAGTTTAACTGCTTGGTGCAAAGTGACGACGCGTTTTTGGCAAAAACATGATTACCACAACAGCTACGGCGACAATTGCCGCAGCGAAGATAATCACCGGGAACTCGCCGCTTTCGACGAATGCGGTAGCCTGCGGGATGGATTCGGTTACGAACTGTCTTGCCTTGTCCGGGAAGACCAACGCGAAAATACTTACACAGGCCTTAATAGCAGAGGCTATGAGGACCAGGTAGTAAGTCCATTTAACACCGCGTCCGAAGTAACCCCAAACAACCCATGCGAGAATCGCTCCGGCCAGCAGGGCCCCTGCGGTAGCAAAGCCACTAACATTGTAGAAGGCCGGCTGGGAAATAATAACACCGCAGGCAATCGCCATGGCAATTGCTCCACCCCGGCCAGCCCAGGCCAGCAGACCTACCAGGCCCGGCATGGACGAGGAGGTGGCTTGGGCTTCGAGCTGACGCTTCTGGAAAAGAGCCATTCCAATAGCCAAGACCGCAGCGACGTAGAGCCCGCAATATGCACCGGCAAAGCCGACGAACTGAAGCGGGATGTCCTTTTCCATGGACAGCGCGTCGAGCGGATAGAAGTAGGTGAGTTTCGGTGCGGCCCATCCGAGCATTCGAACGGCTACGATGTCGGCGGCCCACTTGCCGAAAAGGTAAGGGTGCATCGAACCTACGAAAAACACGCCCATGCAGATAAGCAGCGTTGCAATCTGTCCGAGTCTTGTGCTTGCGGCGACAGCTACGGCGACAAATATCAGAACAGCCATGAACATCAACGCCAGGCCCACGAGCAGTTGCGGATTGATGTCTGTGCCGAATGGGACAATCAACCAGCCCTTGCCGATGAAACTTATCAGGCCCATGGCAATCGAAATGAACACAAGACCTCCCCAGACGCCGGTGGAAATAAACGACCAATTGAAAAGCAGATTTCCAAGCAGGGCAGTCAAAATTGTCAGCCCCAACGCGGACAGACCCAGGACGATTACCGGGATGTCATACTGATCGGAAGCTGCGGGCATGACCTTATGTCTGACGGTCATCAGAAACACAAGGCTGCAGAGGTAGAATGCAACGGCCACTGCCAATGCGACGCCAATGAATTTGCCCGATACGAAAGTAGCCCGCGAGACGGGTTTGGAGATGACCGTCAAAGCGGTCTTGTCGTCAATTTCTCTCGACAGGACGCTGGAGGCACTGAAGACAGCTATGAGCAGGCCGGAAATCAGCAGCGTACTGAGACCGAGGCTCTCGAGCATTTTCTGGTCGCCGGCATGATAATCCGTCTCCATCGTCCAGCCGCTCAGCGGAAGATCGAGAACGAGAACGGCAAAAGTAACGAGAATAAGTATGCCGAAAATCGGTTGGCGAATAGTCTGAACAAACGTGTTGTGGCATATGGACCAGAACTTAATCATTTTTGGCTTTCTATTTTAAAACTAAAGCAAAACATTGATGTTACGTTTTTTACCAGAGAAAGGTTGGCACTTCGAGGCCAATTCTATGACCGATCTGCATTTTTATGCAAGGACGTGGGTTAAAAGATGATAGCTTTTAAACGTGGAAAGAATATTTCGCTTCTCGGAGCGGCACTTCAACTGCTCTTTACAGCCGTTATGCTGATTATCTGGCGGCTTACCGGTTCGCTTGCTGCCATGTCGAGTTTATGGCTGCTGGCTGGCGGAATTCCGCTGTGGCTGATAGTGGCAGTGCTGTTTTATTGCAGGCAGCTGGAGCGTCGCGAAGAAATTGAACTTGAAGAGATAGCCAAGCACGGCGGCGAGCAGGGCACGATCTTCGAAGGTGCCCAAGACCTGGAAGTTCGCCCAGCTGCCAACAGGCGGGAGTGGATGGAGAGATGGATCGTTCCAGTCTTCACGCTTCTGTGGGCAGTTTATAACGTGGCGCTCGGCGTAACCATGATTCGCTATCTGACCGCCCGTGAACCATTCGAGCTAGCAAAGGCTCCGCAGGGCGCACTGCTTACTCTTATAGTGGCTTTTCTGGCATTCCTGTTCAGCAGGTATTCAATCGGAATGTCTCAACATCCGAATTGGCGGCTGTTGCGGGCAACCGGAAGCTACCTTGTAGTCAATGTGATATTTATCGCTGCCGTTGCAGCTAGTTTGCTGTCTGCGTGGCAGGGTTATTTCCTGGTAGATTTGGTCGTAGCGTTTGCTGTTCCCGTTGTCCTTGTGATACTGGCAGGAGAGCTGGTTCTTAACTTTGTTTTGGATTTGTATCGTCCCAGACTTCCCGGCCAGGAGTATCGTCCGAGTTTTGACAGCAGACTGTTCAATCTTGTCGCCGAACTCAAACGTGTCGGCCACAGCCTCTCCGAAGCCATGAATTACCAGTTCGGCTTCGAGGTTTCCAAGACATGGTTCTACAAGCTGCTCAGTAACGCTTTTATTCCGCTGATTATTTTCGGCGTTTTGGTGCTTTTTGCTCTCAGCAGCGTAGTAATCGTTCGGCAGGGTGAGCAGCATGTTGTATTTCATTGGGGCAAAGTTACCGAAAAGAAACTCGACCCAGGTGTTCATTTCAAATTGCCCTGGCCGATAGACACTACCGAACGGTTCAATGTTTCAAAGGTTCACGAGATTCTTCTCGGTGTCGGCGAGGAAAGAGAACCTACACTGGTTAACGGCAAGGAACTTTACCTCTGGACCGAGCAGCACGGCTCCCAAGAGGAAAAGGATTTTCTGGTCGCGATACCTCCTCGCACAGAGCAGAAGAAATTAAGAGATGAGGAAAAACCGCCGCCTGTAAGCATCATTAAATTGGTAGTTCCCGTCCAATATGTTGTCGAGGACGTTTACAAATACGGTTTTAAGTTCTCAGACTCGAAAAAGGTTCTGGAAGATGTCGCCTATCGTGAGATGGTCCGCTATTGTGCAAGTGCGACACTGGATTCTCCGTTAGGTTCGGATAAGGCTGACAGGCCGGAAGCGATAATGACCTTTGGCCGAGAGAGAGCAGCCCAGAAACTCCGTGATAGAATCCAGGCTGAGGCCAATCGACTCGACCTGGGCGTGCAAATAACATACGTCGGGCTTGTTAGCGTTCATCCACCGGCAGATGCTGCTCCTGCGTTTGAGCAGGTTCTTGAAGCTGAGCGTCGCCAAGATGAAAAACGCTATCAGGCAGAAGCTGACGCCAACGAAGTACTTGCTAAAGTGGCTGGCGATCCTATCACGGCATTGAATCTTGCACTGGCGATTCGACAGCTCGAGGAACTGGAAAATCTTTACGATTTGCACAGTGATTTGGAGCAGCTTTCGAAGAAATCGCAGGAATACAAAAAGAGGCTCGAGCAATTCAACAAGAGACTCGATCAATATATCAGCGATGCCGGTGGCGATATAAAAGCTCTTGACGAAGAGATTGAGCGGGACAAGCTTCTCGGTAAGATAAGCGGCGATGAAGAAACCTCGATCGTTAAGTTAAGGGCTGTCCACAAACAGCACTTCGAGTTGCTTGAAACTCTCAAGGCTGACATTGACGGTTTCGATTATCCTGGTCAAATCGGTATCGCTCGAAAAGAGGCTGACGCTCAATTTGCAGAAGTTACAGGCAAGCCGGCAGCCCTTATCGCAAAAGCGCAGAGCTATCGTTGGAAAACGGAGCTGGCTGAGCAGGCGAATTATCTGACATTCCCGCGGGAACTCATGGCCTATGAGGCCAGCCCAGAAGTTTACATGATGGACCGCTGGCTGGATGTGTGGGATAAGGTCTTGCCGAATATCAGGAAATACGTGCTTGGCGTCGACCGCGACAAGGTCGAAGTCTGGCTGAACTGGGAAAGACAACCAGCAGGTCTCGAACGCGCGTTCGATACTGAAGAGAATTAATAAATTCATAACAAACGGAAGCTTTAAAGTAAGGACTTAAAGTTATGAGAAAACATATAAGAATGGTAATTCTGGCAATATTGGTCGTGGGAGCGTTACTTACTGCAACGGTCGCCTACACGGTCGATGAACTGAGAGACATTGTCATTATCAAAACCTTCGGCAAGACCGGTGAACCGATATTCGGTAGGGAGCAGGCGGGTCTGCATTTTAAATGGCCCTGGCCGGTACAAAAAATGGTTCGCTACGAAGCCAGGACGTTTGACTTCGAGGATACTTCCAGCGAGGTGCCCACACGCGATAAGCAGAACATGCTCGTGACGATGTATTGCTTCTGGCGCATTGACGATCCGGTGAAGTTCCATCAGGCTATCGAGACTACCGAGGCTGCCCAGAACAGGCTGAGAAGTCTTCTTCGCAACTACAAGAAAAACGTCGTTGGCAAGCATAACATGGAAGACTTTGTCAATACCGACCCGGAGAAGATGAAGATACCTGAAATTGAGGCAAGTATTCACGAATTCGTCAAGGAGCGTGCTTCGGCGGATTACGGTATTGATGTAGTGCGGGTAGGGATCAAGGCCCTCGGACTTCCAGAAACCGTAACCACAGCTGTCATCGAGGCGATGAAAGAAGAACGCCAGAAGGACGTCCGGCGATATGAATCGGCTGGCGAAGCCCAAGCCACCGCCATTCGCGAGCGGGCCAATTCTGCCAGAGACCAGATCCTCGCCTTCGCCGATGCCAAGGCCAAGGATATCCGCACCGAAGGCGACAGGGCGGCTGCAAAGTATTACTCCCAGTTTGCGGAAAACCCGGAGTTGAGCATATTCCTTCGTTCACTTGAATCGCTTGAAAAGGAACTTTCCAGTAAGTCGCAGATACTGCTCGACGGCAGTGAACTACCTGCTGTGAAGTTCTTCAGGGAAGGCCCGTCGCTGCACAATGCACCATCGGGTAAGGGAAGTTCCAGTAATTCAAAGAAGTAATTTGTTATAAAAATTATTAAAAAAATTCATCTCGGAGAGTCACAATGACTAACGAGTCTGGCGAACAGAAAAATCAGCAATTGCCAAACAATGCAGACGAGTCGCTCGACATGGCGACCCAGTCGCTTGCCGAAGCCCTGCGGGTTAGCTTCAAACTGCTTGGTGTGATAATGGTGGTTGTGGTTATTGCGTTTTTGCTGACGGGCGTTAAAGCAATCGAATCTCAGGAAAAGGGTATCATCAAGGTCTTTGGCAAGCATGTCAGGACGGCTACTCAAGGCCTGGTCTATACCTGGCCGTTCCCTGTTGGCGATATCGAAATCGTAACCATCAAGGAGCAAAGACTGACCATAGACGACTTCTGGATGTTCGAAACTCCCCAAGATAAAACAAAACCATACCTGGAGCGTCGTGTGATGGGCGAGGGGTTGAGGCCAGGCTGGGATGGTGCACTTCTGACTGGTGACAGGAACCTGTTGCACGTTAAGCTCGAATGCACCTATGTCGTCAACAATCCTGTAGCCTTTAAGTCTAATATCAGTAATCTCGAAGAAACTCTTCGAGATGCAATATGTGGTGCTGCGATTCGCGCAGCTGCCAGGCGAACTGCCGACGCCATCCAGCGTACCCAGCAGATGCAATTCCTGAGCGAGGTTATGGAGGAGGCCCAGATTCAGCTGGATAATCTGACTATGGCGACTGAGGTCGATTCTCCCGGCATAGTTATAAGGAACGTATTGATGACGGAAAAGGTCTGGCCGTTACGGGCATTGCCCGCTTTTAACTCCGCACAGACCGCTCGGAGCAAAGCTGAGGGGAAAGTAAATTCCGCCATGGCCGATGCAGAGAAGATACTAAATGCCGCGGCCGGCCCCATAACCTATAAGGCATTGGTTGGCGACCCGGCACGGATTGCTGGTATTGGTACTCAAAGCGAGACACAAGCTGACCAGTACGATCTTATCGGTCAGTACAGCCGGGCGCGTGATAAAGACGACGAAAAGCTGGCACAGCAATTGTTGGACGAGATAAACGTTCTCCTGGTAAGTAACAAGACTTCCGGCGAGGCCAGTAAGGTTATCGCCTCTGCCAAGGCATATCGGACGTCGACTATACAGAAGGTCAGGAGCCGCGCGCAGAAATTTAAAGAGATGCTTCCGGAATTCCAGAAGGCGCCTGAGTTCATGATGGAGCGTCTGTGGGCTGAGACAAGAGAAGCAATACTTTCTTCGCCTACGGTGGAGAAGTATTACGTCACGCCCAGCAAGCAGGTATTCAGGGTTCAAATGGGCCGCGATCCGGAGATAGCGAAGGAAGTCGAACGCGAGTTTTATAAAGCCGCGAAAGAGAATGAAAATAAATAATGCTTCCGGCTCAAGGTAATAATGGCTGAAACAGAAACCAACGTGGTCGTAACGAGAAAGCTGACAAAGGTCTTCCGCGACTTCTGGCTGCGGGAGAAAGTGACAGCTGTCAATAGTCTGGATATGGACGTCAGGCCCAAAGAGGTATTCGGCCTTTTGGGCCCGAACGGTTCGGGAAAGACCACTACACTTAAGATGATCCTCGGCCTGCTTTTTCCGACAAGCGGCCGGATAGCGATTTTTGGTAAAAGGCCCACTGATGTCAGCATAAAGGCAAAAATCGGGTTTTTGCCGGAAGAGTCTTACCTGTATCCTTTCCTGGACGCGCGCGAGACGCTGGACTATTACGGAAAGCTTTTCCAGATACCCCGCAAGCAACGCCTTACACGCATTGATATGCTGCTCGATATGGTCGGCCTCAGCAGCGTCGCCTACAGACGCATCGGCGAATATTCCAAGGGCATGCAGCGTAGAATCGGCCTCGCGCAGGCTCTAATCAACGACCCGGACCTTCTTATCCTCGATGAACCCACAAGTGGCATGGACCCCATCGGCACGCGGCAGTTTAAAGACCTTATCCAGAACCTTGCCCAGCGTGGTAAGACGGTGATTCTTTCCAGCCATCTGCTTGCCGATGTCGAAGATGTGTGCGATCGGGTGTGTATTCTCTACGGAGGCCAGGAAAGGGCTGTGGGGGACATAAAAGAGCTTCTTGCTCAACACAAGCTTACACAGATAACCACAGACAGCCTTGACGAGGAAACTCTCCGAAAAATTGATGAACTTTTGGCAACTTCCGGTAAAGGGATTCAGCAGGTAACCACACCCAGAGATAAACTCGAAGCCTACTTCCTGAGAATTGTGGAAGAAGCTCAAAGCCAGCGGGTAAGAACGGGCGGGGCGATTTCCGGTGGAGAGGTGGCCGAGTTCCTTCGAAGTCAGGAACCAGCCGAAGGCGAAGCAGTAATCGAGCAACTTGTATCTGCAACCAAGCAACAAGAGCAAAAGCATATTGAACATATCGAGCAGGTTGAATCGGAATCCGATAAAGAATCTGCCGAAGTTCTGGAAGGGCTTGTTTCCCCGGCCAAACCCGAGAGGGAAGTTGAACAGTCAGAGCCCGCCGAGGCAGAAAAACCAACCCCCCAGCAGGCCCCCAAAGCTGACCAAAGTATCATTGATGATCTTTTAAACAAGGGTAATCAAGACGAGGAGGAAAAGTAGTTATGCGAGGCCTCTGGTCTGTTGCGAGGCATACGTTCACGCAGTGCCTGCGAATGAAGGTGGCAGGGGTTTTTATTATCCTGCTGGTGCTTTGCCTTGCGATAATGCCCTTTGCCATGAAAGGCGACGGCACGCTTTCAGGGCGAATACAGACCTTCATATCTTATGGAACCAGCATTACCGCTATTTTGCTGGGTCTCGTTACGATATTTTTGGCTACCGGCATTATTGCTTCCGATGTTCGTGATAAGCAGATTTTTACCGTCGCCACCAAACCACTTCCTCGATGGAAATACATTATAGGCCGCTGGCTTGGAATCGTGATGCTCGATGCGATGCTTCTGGCATTTTCGAGTTTGGCCATATTCGGCCTGTCCCAATATCTAAGAAGCGGCGACGCACTAAATAATGAAGACAGGCGAAAAGTCGAGACAGAAGTTTTTGCTGCCCGCAAGCGTCTTTCGCCTGAGCCGATGGAAAAAGAGGTCAAAAAACGTACCGCGGCGAGAATCAAAAAGCTCAAAGAGCAGGGCCAGTTTGATTCCGTGTTTGAGGACTATAAGACCGCTGCAAAAGGCGATATGGATTATGCCAGGGGCCTTCTCATACAGGAACTCACAAAACAGATTTCTAAAGAGATCCAGTCAGCCGGGCCGGGGAAAACTCTCAAATGGACCTTTTCCGCAATAGAGGTTAAAGGTGAACAACTTCCCGCTGCAGGAAACATTATTCGCCTGAATCGAGATCGTGGGTTAATGAGAGTTTCTGCTGAGCGGAAAGTAGTCGGAAAGCTCATTTATGGCGGGCCTGTCAGCATTAATGGAATTGAAGGAAAGGTTCGCAATCTGGATGTCGATTATTTTGATGCTGAATTCAGTAGCGAAAAGATGCAGAGCCCTTCACTGGTAGGCGTGGCTGAGGGTAAAAAAGTGGAAGTCCTCGTCGAGCCGACGATACAGCTTTCATACAAGGCAGCCGCCGCCGGAAGAGTACCGGATAACATCCTTAAAAGTGCCTGGCAGATTGTCGGCCAGCGAGCTTATTCCACCCTGACTCGTGACGATCCCGAAAACCTTCCCGTGACGCTGACACTTTCCTCGCGGCTGATAGGGCCGGACGGAAAACTCAGCGTGACATATGGTAACCTAGCTCCAACCAGCGTAACCATTCTTACCGAAGATATCGCGGTTTTGTACCGTGTCGGCAATTTCGAGATGAATTTCTTCAAGGCCGTGCTATTGATGCTGATTCAATTGATGTTTCTGGCGGGTATTGCTGTGCTGGCGGGGAGTTTTCTTTCTTTTCCTGTTGCGTGTCTGGTTTGTTTCGGTGTTTTGCCTTTTTCAATCGCAAGAGAATTCATAAGCGATGCTGTCAGCTATTCCGATTGGGGATTTGGTGTTCAAGGAGTATTGGCCAATTATATCGTTAAACTGATGAATATCATCCTCCCCGACTTTTCCAGTACATCGCCTGGCGGCTACCTTGTGGACGGGATGATAATCAGTTGGGACCACCTCGCCTCGACCGCTGTTTTGACGCTGGCCGTTAGGACGCTTATCGTTCTGTTGGTCGCGTGTATTATTTTCCAGAAACGTGAGCTTGCGAGGGTGCAGGTTTAATTATGAGTATTCGTCCAGGAATAACTCAGTGGATATTTGTAGCAGCTGCGATGGTTTTAATCGTCGGGGCAGGATTTCTGCATCAATCTTTGGATAAAACCTCCGAAGACTACGAACTGATTGCTCCCGGCGATGTCGTAGCCCAGGAGCATCCGGAGTTGGCGATTTTGACTATAGCACCGGGTGGCCTGCGGTCGGTATTAGTCAATTATTTCTGGATTCGCGCCAATGACCTGAAAGAAAAGGGGCGTTACTTTGACGCGATGCAACTGGCAAGTCTTATCTGCCGCCTCCAGCCGCGATTTGCCGGAGTATGGAGTTTCCATTCGTGGAATATGGCCTGGAATATTTCCGTCGCAACGCATACCCCCGATGAGCGTTGGCTGTGGGTTTCTAACGGAATGGAACTTCTTCGCGATGAAGGAATTCCACTAAATCCGAACTCTCTACAGCTTTATAAAGACCTGGGCTGGATATTTTTCTCCAAGATGGGCCAGTACACCGATGACATGAACATGGTTTATAAGCAGCGATGGGCATCGCAAATGCAGCGGCTGCTGGCGGCTCCGCCTTATGGGGACACCGAAGAAACCATTCAGGCATTTCGCCCGATCGCGCAGGCCCCGCTGGATAAAGACCCAAGACGGCAGGGGGCCCAGGCTGTTCAACCCGATAAACTCAATGAAGTCCTTGCCAATGAAGAAATTGCCCTCTACGCCGAATTGCTCACAAAGCAAGGCATTTCGGTTGACGAGAGTCTTCTCGACGCATTCAACCGCTTCAGTACCGATGATAGTATTTCCATTGTCAGGCCGCCCCTGTGGAAGCCACCGATTAATTCAGATTCCGACAAGGCAATTGCGGAGCTAATAAACGATTCTGAGTATGCCCAACAAAGAAATACGCTCCTGGCCTTCGTTCGGGCGCAGATACTCTGGAATGTTTACAAGATGGACCCACAGTGGATGCTGGAATTGATGGAAAAGTACGGCCCACTGGATTGGCGAGAGGTTCAGCCGCACGGCCTGTATTGGGTGACCTATGGCCTGCACAAAACTCAGGAACTTGACCTTAACGATATTAACACTCTCAACACTGACAGGATCGTTGTAAACAGTCTGAAAGCTCTCACCTGGAATGGTCGGCTGACGTATGTTGATAACCCGGAAGATCCTGACGCACCGATTATTGCGTGGACTTCGGATTGGCGATTCATTAAGACTACACAGCAAGAGTTTTTGGATATTATCGATGTGCTAATCAAGGACCGCGACCAGGAGTTCAAGGACAATACTCTCAAGTCGGGCCATATCAATTATCTCGCCGCAGCTATCCAAATGCTCTATGCTGGGGGGGATCGCAAAGATGCCCAAAAGTATCTGGACTGGATAAAGGAAAACTATCAGCCCAAAGGTCCTGAGTGGGAATTAGATGACCTGGAAGATTTCGTCGTTTCCCGTCTCAAGAGTGGCGGTAGGCCTATTCCAGATTTGGCGAGAAACCAGATGACTGCTGCCTTGATTTCCGGTTTTGAATATCTGGCACTCAACAGGCGAGACGAATATCGTAGCAATATGCGTTATGCTAAAAAGGTTTACGACCTGTATCAGTCCAGAGCGCATGCTCGAAACAAATTGCCCCCATTTGAGGTGGTCATTACGGGTGTACTGCGGGATATTCTTGTCAGGCCACGATCTCGCGGCCTGAACCTTCCGTTGATATCGCGAAGCAGGATATACGCCGCGATGCCTAACAGTATTCAACTGTTCATATACGACCCGGTAGCGCCATACCTGGCGCGAGAATGTAAGGCGCAGCAGATAGATTTTGCAAAAGCGTTTCCATCGCCGGCTGGTCTGGAAGAGTTTCGCAAACGTCAACGTAGGCAGATGTTTATTCAATAATGGATAATTCAAATATAACCCCGGTTCCCCAGCAAAACCGCAAGGCCTCATGGCGCTTGGCCATTTCCGGCAATGTACTCGTGCTTGGGCTCGTGAGCCTTTTTACAGATTTCGCCAGCGAGATGATGAATCCGCTTTTGCCTGTATTCATAGCAGGCTTGGTACCTGTTGGTGCAGCGGCCGTTTATCTTGGCCTTATGGCGGGAATTGCAGAAACCACCGCCAGCCTGCTCAAGATTTTCTCAGGCCGAATCAGCGATGCTCTCGGTAAGCGAAAGATTCTCGTTATCCTAGGTTATGGCCTTTCGGCTATATCTCGGCCGATGACAGCAGCAGCTTTCGCCGGCTGGCAGATAATAGTTCTCAAATTTGCGGACAGAATCGGCAAAGGCCTGCGTACATCCCCACGAGACGCGCTTATCGGGGATTCCGCTGATTCCAATTATCGTGGTCTTGCGTTTAGTTTTCATAGGGCTATGGACCATCTTGGCGCTGTGCTGGGGCCGGTTGTTGCGGTAGGTATTTTGTATGCATTTTTAGGGTATGGTCTGTGGAGAGGAAACAACGCAACGCCAAACTCAGATGAGATGAACGCCATGCGATGGCTTTTTGGGATAGCTGTTATCCCGGGCCTGGTTGGTGTGGCAGTAATTCTTTTCAAGTTAAAAGAGGTTGCCCCGAGAGCAAGCAGAGTCTCCGAGATGGTAAAAGAGGGCAAGCTCAAAGGCTGGCGAGAGCTGCCGTCAAAGTTTTATGTTTTCGTGACGGTTGTAACAATTTTCGCTCTTGGCAATAGTTCAGACCTTTTCCTTTTGCTCTATGCGAAGACGAAATTTTCAATCGGCCTGCTTCACCTCATTGGCATGTGGGTCTTCCTGCATATATCGAAAATAATTTTCAGCGTACCAGGCGGAATTTTGTCCGACAGGATCGGCAGGAGGCCCGTTATCTGTGCCGGCTGGATCGTTTATGCTCTGGTGTATCTTGGCATGGCGAAGTTGTCTATGCAGTGGCATTTCTGGATGCTTCTTGGTGCGTATGGGTTTTACTACGGCATGACAGAGGGTGTGGAAAAAGCCCTCGTCGCGGATTTTGTACCACGCGAACTTCTTGGGACCGCCTATGGTTTATACCATGGGTCAATTGGCCTGGCAGCTTTGCCGGCGAGTCTTCTTTTTGGCGTATTCTGGTATGAAATCGGCCCACAGTGGGCGTTTGGTATAGGCGCATCTCTTGCCGGGCTCTCGGCGGTGTTGCTGATTATACTTTTGTCGGCCGGGCGAAAATTACGCGCTGACACGAGCAACTGAAAATCTGGTTTTTGTTTTTAAGCAGATTTTAACCAACATCAGCATAACCGGCACTTCAATCAGAACGCCAATGACTGTCGCAAGCGCAGCTCCCGAAGAAATCCCAAAAAGCATAACAGCCGTAGCAATCGCCACTTCAAAATGATTCGATGCGCCGATCATCGCTGAGGGGGCTGCGTCTTCGTACTTGAGTTTCAGTAATTTCGCTGCCCCATAAGCTATCCAGAAAATAAGATTGGTCTGGATGAACAAGGGGATTGCGATCCACAGTATAGTCAGGGGCTTATTCACTATTACATCGCCCTTGAACGAGAACAGAAGCACCAAGGTTACTAGCAGCGCCAAAATTGTTACGGGTGTGAGGTAATGGAGGAACTTTTCTTTAAACCACTCTTTACCAAATGTTGAGATGATGAATTTCCGGGAAAAGTAACCGGCTACCAGAGGCAGGGCGACATAAATGCTAATTGACAGCAGCAGGGCTTCCCACGGAACCGGCAGTCGGCCAATGCCCAGCAGAAAACCTCCAAGCGGTCCATAAAGTAAAAGCATGACCAATGAGTTGATCGCTACCATCACAAGAGTGTGGCCGTCATTGCCCTTTGCGAGATAACCCCAGACAAGCACCATCGCCGTGCATGGAGCGATGCCGAGCAAAATGCAGCCGGCGAGATAACTCCTCCAAAGAGGTACCTCAAGCATTTTAACACCATTTTCCAAAACAACCGTGCCCGCACCGCTTTGGTCTCCAACCTGTAAATCCGAGCCGAAGGGCAGTTTCACCAGGTCTGTCGAGTCAGGGCCGATAAGTGAATAAAACAAAACCCCAAGGAACAAGAATGATATCGCATACATCGTAAACGGCTTTATCGCCCAGTTGACAATCAGCGTAAGGCTGACGGGTTTAATGCTTTTGCCGGCCAGCAGAACTTCCGCGAAGTCGATCTTTACCATAATCGGATACATCATGAAAAAAAGGCATATCGCGATAGGAATCGAAACCACTGGGGCGCCGTTTACATTAATGGACAGGCCGTCAAGGAATCTGGCTGCTTGTGGGGCGAAGTTGCCGAAGAGTATTCCGCCAATTATGCAAAGCAGTACCCAAACGGTAAGGTATTTTTCAAATATGCTCAATCCTCTGTTATTCGCGGCGACGTTTTTTATTTCACTTTTCATTTTTTTTCTTATTACTGATGATCCAAACACACATTAATTTTTATAACGATCACAAAGCTTTTCTTTGTCCGTTTGGCAAACCGCTACTAAATGCTCAGAATCCCGAAGGATTTGGTCTTCATCACGCAGCGCAAAGTTAATCAAGGAGATTGTTTTTTTGACATACTCGGGAGCATCTTGGCTCGGGAGGCGATAATAAATCCACCGCCCGTTTTTTCGAGATTCCACCAGGCCGGCCTGGTGGAGTATCGAAAGATGCTTTGAAACAGTGGATGGGGCCAGCCCCAGCATCTCGATAATCTGGCATACGCAAAGTTCTCCATGGGCAAGAAACATCAATATTCGCAGCCTGTTCTCGTCCGCCATCGCCTTTGTAATTGAAAGGAAGCTCTTCATGAAAATACTCCTATAATTCGCCAATTAACGAATTATAAAAATAAGAAAAGTGTTTAGCAAGGTCAATCAGAGAATTATTTCAGAACACTTAAGGCATATATGCCATTACAGGCAAGCTTTATAAGTGGTTTTAGCGTCCATATTGATTTCCGTAATACTTGACCCCACCGAACTTAATATTCATAATGCGCTGCCAAAAGTTTAGGTTTTTCAAGATAACCAAACCTTTATTAAGGAAATGAGATGAATAAAAAAGCGGTAGATTTGGAATTTGCCAGAAAGACCCTTTCGGCTGAGGGCGAATCTATTGCAACTTTAGCAAAGACAATCGGCGATTCATTTGCCACAGCTGCCGAGATGGTCTTCGATTGTCAGGGGCAGGTAGTCTTCACAGGCATTGGAAAGGCGGGGATTATCGGCCAAAAGATATCCGCGACAATGGCTTCAACGGGCACTCGAAGTATTTTCCTACATCCTGTTGAGGCTCTGCATGGAGACCTTGGCAGGGTTCAGCCGGGAGATGTCGTTATCGCACTGTCGCACAGTGGTCAGACCGAAGAGGTAGTTCGGCTTATAGATTCCCTTAAAAAGCTCGGGGCCAGCCTGATTGCTATTACTGGTTCCGGAGAATCTCCCTTGAGCAAATATGCTGATCAGACGATTTGTTACGGTAATGTCGAGGAGGCGTGTCCACTGGGTCTGGCCCCGACCGTTTCCACCTCGTGCATGCTTGCTCTTGGCGACGCTCTTTCTTTGACTGTGATGAAGATGCGGAATTTCCAGTCTGAAGATTACGCGGCATTCCATCCGTCGGGTGCTCTTGGCAGGAAGCTTTTAAAGGTCGAAGAGGTAATGACATTTCGCAGCGGTGAAAAGCTTGCTGTTGCCAGTGATAAACTTTCTGTGGGCCAGGCACTCGAGCAGGCCGAGAAAGTTGATCGTCGAACAGGCGCGATGTTGTTGATTGACGACGATGGCAAACTGAGTGGGATACTTACTGATGCTGACCTCAGGCGAATTTTGGTTAAGCACAACGGCAAGGATATTCTCGGCAATTCCGTGAGTGAATTCATGACGAAAAACCCAAAACATGTCCACACGGGCCAACTTGCCAGCGAGGCCTTGGCGATAACCCACAAGTATAGAATAGACGAACTCCCCGTCCTCGACGAAGACTCGCGGCCTGTCGGCCTGGTCGATGTTCAGGATTTACTCGGAATTAAAGCGGTAAGCAATGGCTGAAATAGATTATGGAAAAATTGAACTTCTCGTCCTGGATGTGGATGGTGTACTTACGGACGGCCGAATAGTCCTCACCCCTGATGGAGATGAGATAAAAGCCTTTCACGTCCGTGACGGATCGGGAATGAAATATTGGAAGCGCGTCGGCAAGAAGCTTGCCATCATTTCCGGCAGAGGCTCACCTGCCGTGACAAGACGTGCCAAGGAACTTAACGTCGATACACATCGGCTCAACATTAAAGATAAACTCCCAGCCTTTAAAGAGATCCTGGAGGAACTCGGTTTTGCGGCCGATCAAACGGCGGTGATTGGGGATGACCTTACAGATTTACCGTTGATTTTAAATGCGGGCTTTTCCGCGTCAGTTCCTGAAGCGCCCGAAGAGGTTCGCCAGCGGGTGGATTACGTTACGAAACTTGGAGGTGGCCAGGGCTGCGTGCGGGAAGTTATCGAATTGATATTGAAGCAGTCCGGCAAGTGGGATGAGATTATGCAGCGATATCTTCCGGATGGGGAGCAGACTGTATGAAGCGCCGCATTTTCATCCTCCTTGGCAGCTTTCTGGCCTTGCTGTTGGTTTTTTTTATTTACCGCTTGATAGCGGGGATAGACTTTTTCACACCGGACGATAGGAAAATAACGACACCTCACACTATGCCCGCTCCTGCGATTAGTACGGGGCTTGGAAGTGGTAAAGATATTTATATCGAGGTTCGTGACGATTACGGCAACCTTGAGCAGATATGGCAGGCGAATGAATACGAGAAGCAACCGGACGGCAGCTATCTTGTAAATAAGCCCCACGTCGAATTGTTTCACCGGGCCGGCCAGAGAACACACATCACTGCCGACGAGGGTACCATCGACATCGAGATGGTAAATGAAAAGCCAAATCCGCACCGCGGTTCGCTTTCCGGCAATGTGATGATTATTTTCGACATTGCCAAACAACCCGACCGGCTTCCCGTTGAGCAAAGGCTTGACGAGGTAGTGCGAGTGATAGTTCCCGAAGAGGTTATTTTTGACCGGGACCTGTTGAGGATAACGACAGACAGCAATGTTACAGTCCTTTCGCCCGAGGCAGACATTTACGGCCGGGGGCTTACCATACGCTGGAACGAGTCACCCCGTGAACTGCGACTTTTAAAGTTGGATGAGGGCGACTACCTGGCCCTTTATCGCGCTCCAGAAGAATTCGATATCGTTTCTTTGCCCGGCGACAAGACAGAAGAGCCCCCGACCGAGGAAAATCGAAGCGAAAAAGATATCGAGGAAATATCTCCTATTGAGAGAACTGTCGCGGTGGAAGCCTCTCCGCCGACAACCATGCCGGAAACAACGCCAGCTGATGAGAGTCCAGCCAAAACAGAGGGTAGAAATATTTATAAAGCGGAGTTTTTCCAGGATGTCCGCGTGGATTCTCCGCAGGGTAAAATTATCGGCGCAAAGCGACTTTCATTGACTTTTGAGTGGGATAGTAAATGGCGAAGAAGTAGTAGAAAAAAGCCCGCCAGACCGGCCCCTCAGCCAGCACCTCTTGAAGCTTCAACTGATGCTGAGTTAAAACCAGTAGCCTCCCAGCCAGCGACACTGCCGCAGCCCGACTCAAAAGAAACTCAGCCGCTTATCCTGACGTGGTCCGGCCCGCTTATTATGACACCTGTCGGCTACACCGAAAATCCGTCCAGGAAGCGTTTTGAAATCGCCGGTGAAGGTGAGAGGCTGGTTCTATCGGACGCCAAGCAGACAGAAGCGATCTGCAAAAAGTTTGACTTCAAACATCCTTCACAGAAAGGTGAGTTGATTGGCAGCGAAACCCAGCCGGCAAGGCTGGAATTGGCCGGCGAAGAGTCATCTGTTATCGTTTGTGAAAAAATAAGCTTTGACCGCCGCAAGGGAAAGGCCTTTCTCAATGGGCCCGGTTATATCGAAACTCTGGCGTCTGGACCTGTGGAAGTTTCGTCTCAACCGAGCAAAATGGAAGGCTCGCAAAGTATAAGTTGGGCCGACTCGGTGGAAGCTGATTTTGAAAGCGATGAAGAAACCGGCCAATACATTAAGGAAGCGGAATTTCATGGAAAAGTCGAGTTGCAGGAGACGGACACTAATGAATACGTTCGCTGCGACGATCTGCATGTCTGGATGAACAAGGAAAACCGGCCGGTCAAAGCCAACGCCAGAAAAAATGTTACCGCCCGCCAGGAAAGCACCGACATTGTGGCCGATGAGGTATTAGTTGATTTTTACGATAATAAAAAGGCCGACCCCAAAACCCTCACGGCAACAGGCAATGTGAAAGTTACCAGTGCCCAAGGCGAAGACGATCCGATTGAGGCACTCGCCGATAAAATAACCGCACACGTAGAAGAGAAAATCGCAATTCTCGAAGGTGAGCCCGCCAGCATCCGCCGTAGCGGTGATACTATTTCCGGTGAGGTGATACGCCTCGATGAGGCCAAGGGCACGGCAACCGTCGTTGGCAAAGGAAATCTGGAATTTCTTATTCGCAAGGACCTCGACGGCGTGGAACTTCAAGAACCCCGGCCGCTCAACATTTCCTGGGTGGACGGCATGGAATATACGACCAAGCCGGAAAGTATTGCCAGTTTCCGTGGTGATATTAACCTCAATAGTGGTGGCGAGCACCTTTCATGTAAACGTATGAGAGTGCTTTTTGAGGAGGCGGATTTGGACAAGGAATCAACCGAGCTGACCGAGAAAAAATCCAAAAGCCGACTCGGAATCGACGTCGACAATTATAGCTCGCAGCGGCCCGCTAAAATTGAAGCACAAGAGGACGTCGTTTTCCGTTCCAAGAAGTTTGACGAGGATGGCCGCGTCCTGAGGCGAATTCAGCTCAAGGGTCCGCGATTGGTCTACAATGACAAGACCAGCGAGATGAACGTTTATGGTGCGGGCTATCTTTCAGCAGAGGATTATAGTCCGCCGGAGCCGGAAGAACTTGCCGAAGCAAAGGAAGACGATCTTTCGGGCAATGTCCGGAGTCCGTCGCAGACTCTTTTCACCTGGAAGAAATCGATGCAGTTGGCGCAGGAAGACAGGCGGGCGGTTTTGACCGGTGATGTTTCGATGGTGCATCGTAGCTGCCAAAATGTTGATGCTACTGGCGTCAATGTTCCGGATTGGCCGGAATTGCCCAAGGGCAGGCTTACAGCACTGCGATGTGATCGGCTGCTTGCAAAGTTCAGCAAAGGAAAGGAAAAGCCCCGCAAGAGCGCAACTGGTGAATCGAAGGATATTTTCGAATCGGCAGGGCCCCAACTTGGTCCGCTTGAGCTTTTTGTGGCCACCAAGGATGTCTATCTCAAAGATGGTCTCCGCGAGGTTAAGGGGCAGGAGCTTATCTACGACGGCAAACCCGGAAGCGATCTGGTCATTATCTGGGGCCATAAAAGAGGCCAGCCCAAGCGCAACGCCAGCCTGATAAGCAAAGACCCCGAAAACTACGTGGAAGTCATAAGCCCGTGGATTCGGTGGTTCCGCAAGACGGATCGAATTGAAGCTGAAGGAATGGCTGGTACGGGTGTCCTGCGTTAGAGGTTTTTCTGCAAATCCTTCTGCGATTCGGAAAGCACTTCGTTCATCGAACCGCTTCTAAAGCCCTCGAGGTCTATCGTAACGTAATTGTAGCCGATCTCTTGCAGCTGTTTGACGATGGCCTCTTTCACATCGACGACTAAGTTAATCTCAGAAGCCGGCACTTCGATGCGGGCAATTTCTCCGTGGTCGCGGACTCGGCATTTGATGAATCCCAACTGCTTCAGGGCAGCTTCGGCTTGTTCAATTTTGCCAAGTTTCTTTGCGGTTATCGGCTGACCGTATGGCACACGGCTGGCCAGACAGGCCATGGCTGGCTTGTCCCAAGTCTCCAGCCCCATCTCTTTCGAGGCGATACGGATATCTTCTTTAGTAAGGCCGGCCTGCATCAGGGGAGAAACCACACCAAGTTTTTCACCGGCTTTGAGTCCGGGTCGAAAATCCCCACTGTCATCTGCGTTTGCTCCGCTGACAACGGCTGAGAGTCCTCGGTCAGCAGCGACTTCCTTGAGTTTGTTGAATAATTCGCTTTTGCAATAAAAACAGCGTTCGGCAGGGTTGGCTGCGTATTTTGGATCATCCAGTTCAGTTGTCTCGATTTCCATCAGCTCCGCCCCGAGCTTGTCGGCAAGGTCGTGACCGATTTTGCGTTCACTTTCTGCAAGGCTGGGGGATATCCCCATAACAGCCAGCACGTTTTCACTCTTTAATGCCAGAACTGCAACTGCAAGCAGAAAAGTGCTGTCGACGCCTGCAGAGAAGGCCACCACCACGCTGCCGAGGTCTTTAAGGATTTTCTCGCAGTTATCGAGTTTGCGTTTGAGAGAGTCATCCAGTTTTTCAAATAGCGGAAACGACATTAGTTACCATCCCAATTCATTCTAGAAATAACAGCCTTACCAATCAATCTTCTCTGGTACCTGCATTTCCAATTAATTTCCAGGAATCCTGACAAAACCTCCCGTGGCCGACATGCGCTATTTTTTGGTCGCAAGCAGCAAGCCGTCAGGATACGATGCTTAAGCATGGTTCACGCGAAGTTTTGTTAAAGACCCAACTTGTGTGTTCTATCCTATCTTGTTCGGGATAAGAAAAGGAAAATCGATAAAGATGCAAAAATTCAACTCGAGACGACAAAGAACCCTGAAAAACGCGATAAAGCAGGCAAAAGTTGACGGAATGCTCATTACCCGCAGCGAAGACCTGAATTATTTGTCCGGTTTCACGGGCGACTCAAGCTTCCTGTTGTTCAGTAAGGCCCATACAGTGCTATTAACGGACGGCCGCTTCGCCGAATGGGCACGGAAGGAATGTCCGGATATCGAAGTAAATCTATATAAAGGCAAGGTTACGGATGCTATCGCCAAATATGTTAAAAAACTCCATATTCGCAGGTTGGGCATCCAGGCAGAGCATGTAACGCTCCAATTTCATAAGGCTCTCTCTGAGGTGGTGGGCGAGAAGCGACTCAGAACCGTCGCTAACGCCGCAGAGCTATTGCGCCGAAGAAAGGACGCCGATGAAGTCAAAGCTATCCAGAAGTCAATACGAGTGGCCCAGAAGGCCTTTAAGCAGCTTTTGGGCAAGGGTGCCGTTCATCTGGTCGGAAAAACCGAAAGGCAGGTAGCAGCCGAGCTGGATTACCTGATGCACATAGGCGGTGCGTCCAAGATGGCATTTGAAACTATGGTTGCCGCCGGCCCAAGCAGCTCAAAACCGCATTATTGCTCAGGCTCCCGGCGGATAAAGCGAAATGAAATAGTGATGTTTGACTGGGGCGCCAACGTCGGGGGCTATTGTAGCGACTTGACTAGGGTGGTCGCTATAGGTAAAATTTTGCCGAAACTGGCTGAAATTCATGAAGTTGTGTTAAAAGCCCAAAAGGCGGCTATCGCAACTGCCAGGCCGGGCGTGATGGGTAAAACCGTTGACAGTGCAGCTCGGCGCGTAATTTCAAATGCTGGATTTGCAGAGAACTTTCTTCACGGCACCGGCCACGGGATAGGCCGGGTCGTTCATGAAGCCCCGGGTTTGGGGTATCTCAGCAAAAACCGGCTAAGCGTGGGAGCTGTGGTTACTGTCGAGCCAGGCATTTATCTGCCGGGTCTTGGTGGTATCCGGATAGAAGACGATATATTAATAACGGACTGCGGTGCCAGGCTACTTAGCACCTTGCCGAGAGCTTTGTCGGCAATGACGCTGAAGTAACACATTTAAGGACAAGGAAGCGAATGGATATTAAAGAGATTAGACAACTCATTAAGCTGATGATCGACAACGATCTGAGTGAGGTCGATATAGCCAGCGGCCAAGACAAGGTCGCTATTAAGCGCGGCACGGGCGGTGTCCCCGTCGTTACAGCCGCCCCGGCCGTCCCCGTTGCAGCTGCCCCAGCCCAGGCAGCGCCAGCCGAAAAAGAAGAAAAAGCTGAAAAACCAGCCGACAATCTCATCGAGATTAAAAGCCCAATGGTTGGGACATATTATTCGGCGGCGTCACCAGAAACTGACGATTTCGTTTCCGTGGGGACTTCTGTAGCCAACGACACTCTGGTTTGTATCGTCGAGGCCATGAAGGTTATGAACGAAATCAAGGCCGAGTGTTCCGGCACAATTGCGGAAATATGCGTCAAGAACTCCCAGCCGCTGGAATTCGGGCAGGTTCTCTTTAGAGTCAAACCCGCCTAAGTCATTTCGACAAGGGCATGAGGTCATAATATGTTTTCCCGCGTTCTGATAGCCAATAGAGGCGAGGTTGCCTTAAGAATAATCCGAGCCTGCAAGGAGCTTGGAGTGGAAACGGTCATAGTCTTTTCAGAGGCTGACCGTGACGCAAGTTACCTGCATCTGGCCGACGAGCGTATCTGCATAGGCCCAGCCCCCTCGGCAGAGAGCTATCTCAATATTCCCCGCATTATCGCAGCTGCCGAAATTGCCGACGTCGATGCTATACATCCGGGTTACGGGTTCCTTGCTGAAAATTCCCATTTCGCGGAAATCTGCCGCGACTGCAAAATCGAGTTTATCGGCCCGACAGTAGAGAGCATGAAGGCTCTGGGCGACAAGATCAGCGCCAAGAAGCTCGCAAAAGCCGCTAACGTACCGACGACACCTTCGAGCGACGGGGCAATAGGAGATGTCAGTGATGCCGTTAAAATAGCCAATGAAATCGGTTATCCGGTTGTTATCAAGGCAGCAGCAGGCGGCGGAGGCAGGGGAATTCGCTTTGCTCATAACGAAGCTACGCTCAAGCACGTATTCAAGCAGGCCCGGGCGGAAGCTGAAGTGGCCTTTAATGACGGAAGACTCTATATCGAAAAGTGCATTGAAAATTTCCGACATATCGAAGTGCAGATACTTGGCGATAATCACGGCAATGTCGTGCATCTCTTCGAGCGGGAATGCAGCGTTCAGCGCCGTAATCAGAAGCTTATCGAGGAAACCCCCGCAGCCGGCCTTGACAGCGAATTGAGAGATGAAATCTGCAATTCTGCCGTGCGGCTGGCCAAAGAGGTTGATTATCATGGTGCGGGAACGGTGGAATTTCTGCTGGATCAGAATAATAACTTCTATTTTATGGAAGTTAACACCCGTATACAGGTCGAGCATCCAATTACCGAGATGGTTACAGGTTTGGACCTTGTTAAGTGGCAACTTCGTGTCGCGTCCGGAGAGAAGATTGTTTACAGGCAGGAAGATATAAAACAGACCGGCCACAGCATCGAGTGTCGCATTAACGCCGAAGACCCCTATCATAATTTCAGGCCGAGTCCGGGCAGAGTTGAAGCGTTTGTAGCTCCTGGCGGCCTTGGAGTTAGATGGGATTCCCATGTTTATCAGGGTTATGATATTCCACCGACTTACGACAGCCTTGTCGGAAAGCTTATCATTCATCGAGCAAACAGGACGGCTGCTATTTCGACCGCGCTGCGGGCGCTTGACGAATTCGTTATTTATCCGACCAAGACAACCATACCACTTTGTCAGAAAATATTAATGCACGATAAATTCGTACACGGAACATGGGATACGCAATTTATCGAACGTGAAATGTTGAGAAGTAAATAGACCTGAATTTCTCGGTCTAGAAATTTCCCCTGAGTAAAATTATAAAAGGAAGTTGAGGATTATGAGCAAGGCGATTAAGGGAAACGCAATTATTGGACAATCCGGCGGACCTACCGCTGTTATCAATCAGTCGCTCGTTGGCGTAATTGAAGCAGTATCCGAAGCTGACGTTATAGATCGGCTGTTGGGTGCAAGGCACGGCGTACGAGGAATTATCGAAGAACGATTCATCGACCTGAAAGGCCTGGATAAGGATCTGCTCGAACGAGTAGCCCAGACTCCGGCTGCGGCACTTGGTTCGACGCGCGATAAGCCCGATGATGAATACTGCAAGAAGATATTCGATGTACTGGCGAAAAATGATGTTCGTTACTTTTTCTACATTGGCGGTAACGACTCAGCCGATGCAGCCAGAATCGTAAGTGAACTCGCCAAAGAAGTTAATTATGAGCTTCGCGTGTTCCATATCCCCAAGACAATTGATAACGACCTTCGCGTCACGGATCATTGCCCCGGTTACGGCTCGGCCGCAAGGTTTGTGGCCTCGGCTATTATGGGCGACGACCGCGATAGTGCGGCTTTGCCTGGTATCAAGATCAATATCATCATGGGTCGCCACGCAGGTTGGCTGACAGCTGCCAGCGTATTGGCTCGCCAGGATGATACCGACGGTCCGCACCTTATCTACGTGCCCGAATCACCGGTCAGCGAAGAAAAGCTTATCAACGACATAGCGGATGTTTACAGCCGTCTTGGCCGTTGCCAGTTGGCTGTCTCGGAAGGTATCGAAGATGAAAATGGCACGAGTTGGGGCGTAAAAGTGACAGAGGACGCCGAGCGCGACAGCCATGGCAATGTCCAGCTTTCCGGTAGCGGAGCACTGGGCGATTATCTCGCAGATATCGTAAAGACCAAGGTCGCAGCGAAACTCGGAGCCAAGAAACTTCGCGTCCGAGCTGATACATTTGGCTATCTGCAGCGCAGCTTCGCAGGATTTGCTTCACCGGTGGATCAGGCTGAGGCGCGCCTGGCCGGCCGAAAAGCGGTTGAATACGCACTTGCTGGTGAAGAGGGCGGTTCGGTGGCATTTAAGAGAACCGGAGAAGGGGCTGACTATGGCATTGAATGTTTCCGGGCGGAACTGCAGGACGTTGCCCGTGAGACAAAGCCGCTTCCCGCGGAGTTTATCAACGACGCCGGTAATGGCATTACCGCAGGCTTCATTAACTACGTTACACCGCTGGTTGGCGAACTGCCCGTAATTGGTAAGTTGGCCTAGCCCAGATTATATAGAGCATGAAAAAAGGTGACTCATTTGAGCCGCCTTTTTTATTGGCTTGTTATGCTCCGAATTTTTCGAGCTTGCCAGCGTGTGCCATTGCAAGCGGCATGAGTTCCTTGGCCAGAATCGTGCCGATTTGGCCCGACCGGCAGGTTATCTCATCAAATTTATCGCCATCACTGCCACGTAAGCTTGGCCCATAAAGAAGTATCGGAACAGGATGCCAGCTGTGAGCCTTGAGACTTGGCGGTGTCGAATGGTCGCCGGTAATGACCAGGACATCGGGCTTTGCCTCAAGCAGCGTTGGTAATGCCGCGTCCATTTCCTCTATTCGCTGAATCTTGCCTGTGAGTTCGCCATCTTCGCCTGTCTTGTCGGTGTATTTGAAATGTGCAAAGATGAAGTCATGCTCCTTCAATGCCTTGGCAACTCCTACGCAAATATCTTTGGCACTGGTCGGCTTGGAAGCCAACGGCATTCCGACAAGTTTGGCCACGCCGCGATACATCGCATAGCCGGCAACGGCGGCAGGGTTGAGCTTGTAGCGTTGCTGGAAGCTCGGCCAATCCGGGAACTTCGCGAAGCCACGGGCGAGGATCATATTGGCCTGCTTTTCGTCAGAAAGGATTTCCCTTACCTGGTTTATAAGGTCTTCTGCGATTTTGGCGGTCTTCGAGCTGTCATGTGGAGACCTGGCTGGGGAAAGGGCGGGAATACCGGTAACCTGCGGGTCAGTATCACCTATATTGTCATCGAGATTATCGCCTCGAAGCACCATTAATGCCCTGTGTTCTGTGACAGTCTCGAAGAAAACCTCAACGCCAGCTGGCGGAGAGATTTTTTCGCGAATTATATTGAGAATACGTTTGTTTTCTTCATCTGGGATCCTGCCAGCCCGGCGGTCTGTTACGTTTCCGTAACTGTCGATTGTGCAGAAATTCAGACGCGCTGCCACATCACGGCTCGTCAGGTCGAACTCAACGCCCAACGCGCTCAGGACGCCTCGGCCGACCATATAGACGAGAGGGTCGTAGCCGAAAATGCCCAGATGCCCGGGCCCGCTGCCTGGTGTGACAGCTTGTGCTACCGGAAGATGCTGACCTAATGCACTACGCGCTGCGAGGGCATCGAAATTGGGCGTTTTGGCCTGCTGGAGGGCGGTACCCTTACCATCATTGTCGCAGTCGCCGATTCCGTCCATTACGAGCAGCACGATTCGTTTGTCATTGGCCCTAGCCAAAGAGCTTATAAGGTTTCCGTATGTGTCTTCCATTGACCTTAAGGTCTCCTGTAAAAGTTGCTGAGATTCATTTCAAAACGGCGTGGAGTTTAGCAATCAAGCCGCAAAAAGTCCACTAACGGTTGAAAATTGAGGCCAGGTCTGCCGGAGTTTTATCTCATGTTTAATCGACGCATATCTTCTTCAAGTGCCAGCAAGCTATTTTTTGCCGGTTTATAGTTAGGTTTGATTCTCAGGGCAGCAAGTAAGCTTTCACGTGCCAGGTTAAAATCCTTCCTTGCCGTACTAAATGCGCCAGCCTCAAAATTCCCGATGGCCCTGTGCGTTAAACACCACCCTTTAAGAATCCATGCTTTGTGATAAGAAGGGTCAATTTTTGTAGCAGAGTTTAGTATTTCTATAGCAGGGGAGTACCAGCCAAGGTGAAATAGTGTCATTGAGCCCAGGTTAAGCGAATAGGCATTCATGGGATCAACCTCGGCGAGGCGCTTTGAGTAATCCGCGACATCGAAGGCTTCTTTTCTAATGTTAAATCGTTTTGCCAATTCAGCGTTTGGGCCGGTGTTATCGATGAACACGCAATACCATGCATCCAGAAATACAAGCGACCATTTGGGATTTTGGTCCAGATATTTCAAAAGTCGGCTGTTTGTAATGTCCGTTCGAATTGCGACGGTTTGAATCGAATAACGCTTAACCGCACTTTCAAAAGCCGCTGTAGAACGGCTTACTTCAAGTACTTCCTGCAACACGCCAGGGGGGTATGCCCAGGTGTTTGTAAGAACAGGGACCTGGGGATGCGGCTGAGTGAAATAATAAATATTCGACGAACTGTTAAAACTCGTCCAAACCTGGCCTTGGGGTTTGTGCTGTGTTAACCATCTGGCTGGACCGATTGGCAGGTTCAATTCTGAATTGCCCAAGCCGAACCTTAATGGTGATCGCTCATTGTAATAGAAGCGATGAGTGACAACAGTGAATATGAAATACCCGGAAAAAACAATTACGACAGCAGAAACTATTATCAAAGAAATCGAAGAATATGAAGGTTTTTTGGCTGGGCTTTCCGTGACAAAGGTTCTGTACAAACTAAAGCAGGCTCCCAGTGCTAGCGGCGTTGCCAAAATAGCAGCGAATGCGATGTTTCTTCTCATTGATAGAGACACCGCCGTCAAGGCAGCCATTACAAGAAGCCATGCCCATTTTTTCTTTATAAGAGCCCAAACAATTCCAATGCCGGAAATTCCCAAAAAAACACAGAAGGCGTAGGTGGATTTGGTGTTAACAAAGGCTGCGTTCGACGCAAATGGCGAAAAGAGTTCGCCAATTAACGACCATGGATGCCCGTGAATACTGGCGGTTTGGGAGGCGACTATATTGTTCTGCCTCAGGAAAATCAGAGTTTGAATTGGAAGCACTGCAAGACGCCAGCCCCATGGATTTATAAAACAAACTGTCAATTGACCGGCCAGGGTTATGGCAAAGACTGTTAAGCTTTTATTGAGCTGCTTGTCCGGTTCACTTTTTCGAATTCGGTTCCAGACATATCGCAAGAACTTGTCAGCGACAAACGCGCCCGTCAGGCCGAGGCCAAGAAGAAAGTAACTGTGGAGATTTACGAGCAGAAGTTGAAGGATGATTAAAGATATTACCGATTTCCACTTCATCTTTCCGCCTGCAAGGATGGCGAGTTGAATTGCCAGAATCAGATATCCGAAAACTTCCGGCCGAAGTGTAAACCGTCCGTAAGCGACAAAGCCAATAAGCAAAATCCCAAGCGAGGCCCACAATGCAGGAATCTTAAGCCGTTTCATTGCGGCCAGACAGGCTGCGAATATGCCAGCAACCAAAACCGCCTGTAAAATGCTTAAACCTTCAGAACCAAACACGTGGTTAACTGCGGACATGATGATTTGTGAGAGCCAATTTGCGTTGGGGAATCGGTATTTGCCGGATTCATCGTACCAGCATCCCGGGCCGGGCTGGTTCAGCTCTGTGTCGGGGTTTCGCACTGGCAGCGTATAGATAAAGTCATTCGTATCGACAATCCTGCTGTTATCGAGAAAACTGTCTCCGTAGGCCAAATGGTAGCCCAGGTCAGCATTGCTGAGTGTGCGAACCCCAAGCGATACGCCAAAAGCGCATGTGGCAATCAATGCAAAAGTATTCGCAATACGTCGTATTGATGTACCTGCTGAAACATGATTTGAGTCCATTGAGGCTGTCATTGAAGGCAAATTGTAACTGATAGAAATGAAAATTACATTTAATGGTTTGAGAAACATCGAAAGGCCGACTCGTAATGAGTCGACCTTTCGAACATGTATGACCCCACGGGGAGTCGAACCCCGGTCGCAGGCATGAAAAGCCTGTGTCCTAGGCCACTAGACGATGGGGCCAGCTTTACCCCAGCCGGAAAGTCCCGGCAATTAGGCAATCAGGAGCGAACATAATACTGAAATTGTTCGCTTCGTCAACACTTATTGACAATTCGCGAACCTGATTTTGAAGCGTCCTCAGGCCCGCAGCCGGTGCGTTTGCATCGGCGAGACGGCGTTCAATAAAATGAGGGAGCTCGGACTCGAACCGAGAACCTACGCCTTAAAAGGGCGTTGCTCTGCCAATTGAGCTACTCCCCCAAGTTTTTTAATTTAAAATATTTATGTTTAATGCTGAAATCGCGAAAATTGCCACGACAACCTTGACGACAACCGGTTGGGACGTTACAATCCCTGTATTCAATCACGAATGACCATATTGTCGGAAGGGAGCTAAGCAATTACTACCTCTCAATCAATTCGAAAAAAACGCAAAAAGCCTTCAAAACCTTATCAATCTTTTGCACTAACCGCTCACAACAATGGCCAGTGGTGCAAAAAAATACGTGGCAAGATACATTTCTTCGGTGTATGGGAAGAACCCCAAGCTGCCTTGGACAATTATCTTCGCCAAGCTGCAGACCTTCACGCAGGCCGTCAGCCAAGACGAAGTAGTCTATCTTCCGAAGGCCCAACAGTCAAGGATGTAGCTAATGCTTACCTAAATTATCAACGGGAAAAAGCTGAAGTTGGAGAGATTTCGGTGCGGTGGTTTGAGGATTGTCGACGTGTAGTCGAAGGATTTGCCAAATTCGTTACGGCCACCCGATTAGTAGAGGATATTAGGCCAGAAGACTTTTTGGAGTTCCGAAAAAAAATACTCCGCCATGGATTTACAGACAATAAAAAAGGATTAGGTGTTCATGCGATGATTCGAGTTATTACTGTGATAAAAGGCATGTTTAAGTATGCCTACGATATGGGGATTCTTGATTCCCCTGTTCGGTACGGAAGAGCCTTCGATAAACCGTCGGAAACTCTCAAAAGGAAGAGACGTCATGCTAAAGAGCAGCTTAACGGTAAGCGGCTTTTTGAACCATCTGAAATTCTTTCCTTGTTGGAAATTGCCGGTACTCAATTACGGGCGATGATTTTTTTGGGTATCAACGGCGGCTTTGGAAATAAGGATTGTGCTTGTCTCCCGATAAATGCCATCGATTTTAAGAAAAATGTTATCAATTTCGATAGACCCAAAACGGGAATAGAGCGGTCAGTTCCACTTTGGCTTGAAACAAAAAAAGCTCTTCGTGAGGTTTTAGCCGATAGGCCAAAACCATCTCGTGAAGCAGAAAATCTGCTTTTTATAACTAATCGCGGAAAAGCATGGGTCAGGGAAAGGGTACATAGAATCAATGGGGAAACTATATCGAAAGTAGTTCCAATTAATTCCGTTGCCCTTGAGTTTGGGAAATTACTCAAAAAGCTGGGGATTAACCGGAAGGGGATCGGATTCTATGCATTACGTCATACTTTTAGAACTTGGGCTGATGAGGCTCACGATCAGCATGCAATTCACAGAATAATGGGACACGCAATTCCTGGTATGTCTGGGGTCTATGTCGAGATAATAAGTTTGGGTCGTCTTCGAGCGGTAGCCGACCATGTGCGTGATAAACTGTTTGGCAGCGAGAAAACCACTGACATGTAGCTTCCAAAGCCTACTTGACAAACTCGACGAAGTCGTTCTTTTGGACAATTCTTCTTTTTCTGGTCTGCAAAATAGGTCTGTTGGCCCGCGCCTCTAAAAATCTTTCGAGGTCGTCTGAAGCGATCCTCCAGCTCGCCCTGCGGCTCCCCGTTTTAGTGTTTGGACTGACGTTAAATGCCCGCAATTGGCCGACGTTAACCCAGCGTTCTACCGTGTCGCGTGAAATCCTGATAAGGCCCGCGACCTCTTTAATTGTCAGCCATCGTTTGGATAGCGAGGAGACTTTCTCACTTGGTGCGACCAAAGGCGGGCCGGAATGTTTTGATGTCTTTCCCATCAGTCTATTTTTTTTCAGTAATGCCAAAATCTGTTACTTTGTCATACAGCTCTTTCGGGATTTGGAGGTAATGTCTGGCTGAGACTTTGATTCCATGGCCTATCCAGTTCGAGACGGTGTATTGGGGGTATTTTTGAGCCCAGCCGGTGTTTGGACAGGCCTCCAATAACATGTCCAATTCTGACATGGTTACGTACTTCCAGTCTTTGTCCGGTTCTGGCGCGTTCGACCTTAGACGATCGAAGGGATTAAATTTGATCAAGTCATCCTTGAGGGCATAGTTGAAAATCGTGCGGGAATTTCTGACATGGATGCAAACCGAGGTCTCGGCCAATGCTTCGCCATTCTTCTCCGGCCGTAGATAGCCATGAGTCAGGTCTGTTCGCCAGTCCGATGCTTTCGATCTTGTTATTTCGTCGATGCGAAGATCGTTGCCGAAAAACTTAAGCAAATATTGGGCAGTCAATTTTTGCAGGTATACAGTCGATGCTCTCAGGTCGCTCCTGCTTTGAATATATCGATCCAGAAAGCGTTTTAGTCGGAGTGGACGAGTTAGGTTGGCGTTGCGATCTTTGATTATTCGCTCAACAACCAACTTTAGGATTGCATTGGTGTCGTTTTTTTCTATCCGCATTTGTTGTATCCGCAGTTTTGGCAGACGAGACAGCCGGAGTCGGGGCGCAGGGGGTGGCCGCAATCGGGACAGAGTTTTGCGACAGAGAATTCGTCGGTTTTAGGTTTACTATTTCCCAGCGTTTCTTCAATCGCCTTAGCTATAGCGTCCGGGCAGGAGAGGACATCTATGTTGTTGCCGTTTTTCCTGGCTCTTGCCGCGGAGAGGCAGCGTATTCCTCTCAGTTGTTCGATCAATTCCTGTGGCGCAACGCCGGATCTGAGGGCCGTCGATACGGCGCGGCAGGTGGCTTCGGATTGGGAAGGACAGCCGCCGGCCTTGCCGAGATTGGCGAAGACTTCACATAGGCCTTTTTCGTCACGATTGACAGTTACAAACAGCGTTCCGCAGCCCATACGGAACTTGAATGTCTTTCCCGATGTGACGCGGCTGCGAGGCCTGGGGGATTTGCCGTTGAATTCGGCAGATGTTTTTGAATTGCTTGTTGCCGAAAGTGTCTGCCCGTTGCGCGAACCGTCGCGATAGACAGTAATTCCCTTGCAGCGAAGCTTAAATGCCTGCCGGAAAATCTTATCTACATCGGCTACAGAGGCTTCTGATGGCAGGTTGACTGTCTTCGAGACGCCGTTATCGATGTTTTCCTGAAAGGCAGCCTGCATTCTGACGTGCCAGGCCGGAGCTACTTCATGGGCGGTAACAATCGCTTCGGCGATATCTTTGGGGATATCCGCTATCTCTGTCGTGCGGATGCCTTCAAGCAGGGCATTGCGGACGTTGTCGTTCATCCAGCCGCCACTTTGCCCCATTCTTCCAAGGAGCGGATGGAATTCGATGAATTCCTGTCCGTCGAGTCCGCGGCGGCGGTAGGCGAGGCTGTATATCGGCTCGATCCCGCTGCTGCAACCTGCAATGATGCTTATACTGCCGGTTGGGGCGATTGTGGTAATGGCGGCGTTTCGCATGGGCTGGCTGTGTTGTTTGTACCACGTGCTTGTAGTCCAATTCGGAAAGCTCCCCCTGAGATCGGCCAGTTCCTGACTTGCCTTGTGTGCGTGATGCTGGATAAAGCCGCTGATGCGTGAGGCAAAAGCCAACGCTTCATCGCTGTCGTAACGTATGCCAAGAAGTACAAGCGCGTCGGCGAATCCCATGATCCCCAGGCCGATCTTGCGGTTCCCCAGCGATCTCGCGCGAATCTGCTCGGTTGGATAATGTGTCAGGTCAACGACGTTGTCGAGGAATCGCACGGCTAATTTTACAGTCTGCTCAAGTAAGTCCCACTGCACATCAGCGATACCGGGGATGACGAATCGAGAGATATTAATTGAGCCGAGGTTGCATGATTCGTTAGCGAGCAGCGGCTGTTCTCCGCAGGGATTGGTCGCTTCGATTCGGCCCAGCGACGGTGTGGGATTGTCTTCATTGACGCGGTCGATAAAACAAATCCCAGGTTCGCCGGAGCCGTGTGCGTTTTTGATTATCAGGTCCCAGATTTCCTGATGGTTGTAGCATGGAACGCTCACTTCGTCTGCGCAGACGAGTTCCTGCAGCGCATAATTCGACGGATTTACATTTTTGGGAATGCAGTATCGGCGGTTCGTTCGCTGATTGGTGACGATATGCGGCTGGTTGGGAGAATCGGCCAGCGACTGCATGAATGAATCCGTTATCTTTACAGACAGGTTGAAGTTGGTGAATTGGGAAGATTCTTTCTTTGCGTTGATGAAGTTGAGAATGTCCGGGTGATTTATGGAGCACATTGCCATGTTTGCCCCACGTCGGTGTGCGCCCTGCTGGATGGCCATGGTGGTCTCGGCGAAGACACGCATAAAACTTACCGGCCCAGAAGTGGTTCCTCCGCTGGATGCGACGATATCGCCGGTCGGCCTGAGTGAATCGAATGCAAAGCCGGTCCCGCCGCCTGCCTTCTGGACAAGTGCAGTTTGTTTTACAGCATTGAATATGTCATCGATACTGTCTTCGACCGGCAAAACGAAACACGCGCAGCACATGCCGTTTTCGCGGCCCGCGTTCATTAGAGCAGGGCTGTTGGGCAGGAATATCCTGCGTCTCATCAGACGGAAGAACTTCCTGGCCAAATTGCGGATCTCGGTTTCAGATGCGCCGTAGTCGACTTCAACGCCTGCGACGGCCTTTGCCACACGCATTAACATCTTGCGCAGAGTTTCGATTACGCGACCTTCGGCATCTTTGAGAAGGTATCGTTGCCGAAGAAGTGTGCCGCGTAAACTTGCCCCGTGTTTTTTGTAAGTGGTCATCTCAATCCTCCCTTGGCGTCAGGTTTGTTGGAGTCGTTCGAGTTTTGCGATTTAAGCGGGCATGAAGAGTCGCAATATGGCTTGATTGCAGGATATTCACAGCCGCAGCCTCGGTATTTACCGGCGAAGGCGCAGCCGACCTGCTGGGTTATTTCATCTTCGGTGATGACCTCTTTGTCGTTTACCGGTCGATTCTTTGCTGACCATGCGATCAGTGCCACTTGAGCGATATCTTCCGGGAGCCCGGCTTTCTTGAGTTGGACAGCCAATCTGAAACACGATACGCGTTGATATTCACTTACACCTTCAGCGAGCATCTTTTGGGCGCACGGCGTAAGGCCCAGTGCTGAATTGCATTGCGGATTGCATTGGGCAGAGCATTGTGTAGAAGAAGTTTCAGCTTTGTCATGGTCCGGTTCTTTGAGTTGATTGATTTCAATGATCTCATCGAGCAGGCTTTCTTTGACTCGATGGATTCCGGCCAGTAAATCCCATTGGTTCGGATAGGGCTTGAGGCCGCTATCGGGATCGACGAAAACAGTTCTGCCTTCGGGGACAAGCAGGCCAAGGAGCGGTGCGTTTATGTAATTCCCGTAGCTCGTTTCACCTTCAAGGCGGTCTTGTTTGGGAAAGATTTCAGTGGCAGGTTTTCCGATATCGTCGAGTATGGCCTTAACAACCAATCTGGCCTTGGCAGCTAATACGCCGGGAAGTTCCAAAAAGATCCAGACATGCCAGCCCTTGGACTTTGAGCGTTCGATATAGGAGTGGATACCGTAGTGCTTGGCCTGACGGATGAACTGCAGCGGCGGCCAGCTGTCTTCCTGGTCAAAATCGACAGCGACAGCCCGTGTTCTATTACCAACAAGAAGATAGACGCCGTAAGATTGACGGCCCTGGAGGTGATTAAGTATTACCTCATCTGTAACGGGCTGTTTTACCTGTCGGCACCGATTGGTCCCGGGGTCGTATGTGCCGTAGACGTTTTTCAGGCCGCTGAAACACGATTTAAAAATCGCCAGTTTTTCCTGGGTTGTTTTATGTCGACCAATATCGTTCATCTCATGTCACCTGGAGGTCGTTATCAATGAGCCTCCATAGAGATATGCGGATGAGTTCTAAGCTGAGTTTCAGGCAGGAGAGAGTTTTCTAAGACGGGTCTTAAAAAACCGCATGGCAAGGTTGAACTTTCTCACGAAGAGCCAATTCTATTGTCAGAAGTTCGAAGATGTCGTCGGCCAATTGTACGGGCGGGCTGTTTTGCAGTTCAGGCGGAAGGAGTTTTCTGCAGCGTTTTATGAGAATTTCAGCTATGGCGCATTTCAGTTGCCAGTCGTTTGGGTCGATGAAGCGGCTTTTAACCCATATTAAGTGCATTTGCCGATTTCGGTTTTTAAGGATTTGCCCCATGCCGGTAATCACTTGTCGCAATCCGGATTGTGATACGTCTGCGGCATCCAGCACAGCACCGTGAAAACCGTTTGCGTATGTCCCTTCATATTCGGACAGTATCGCAACAGCCTCAATCCCGGCCTGCAGGTGAGAAAGCTTCCTGCAGCCCGGAAGAGCTTTTTTGTACATATATTGAACAAAGGTCGCCGCCGTTTCAAAGAACTGCCTGTAGGAGTAGTTCCTGCTGACAAACGGAAGGAAATCCTCGACGGCCTTGTCTATCGGTTCGTCGATCCGTATGGACATATATCGTTCGTCGAGCAACTCTATCATACGGTTGATTGTTTCTAAGGCTCGGTTTTTGATGTCGTCTTGCATTTACGGATAATCCCATATTTGAAAGGATCACAGTCGTTTGAGGAATGGTCAGACAATGCAGAAGAATCAGACCATTTTCCGGGATTGTTCTGACGGGCTTTTCCCGGCAGGGGTTTGTTCCATTGTTCACTCCGGCGGCGTATGGCCTTTTTGACCTCAGAGGCGGCTCTGCAGTAATGACTTCGGCAGTGACCGACGATCACGTGCCGCGAGTTTTTCGCAGGGATTCCCAAGGGTTTGAGTGTCCTGAATCTGACTATATTGTTGCCGATTCGTGCGATAGCCTGGCCGACTTCGAGTTTAATCAAATCGTCCAGTTCGACCATGCCTTGGAGATCCTTTCTTAAATGCTGGGCGTCCTTGGTGTCTACGTTGAATATGATCGTCGAGCCTACACTTGAAAGAGCGTCGGTCTTTCGTGTGTTGAACTGGCTCATATACTGATGTGCAAGGGTTAATGAAACGTTAAACTTGCGGGTCTCTGCTATCAGGTCTTCCATCGCGTCGGTGATAAACCGATGTGCTTCATCGCAGTAAATGTGAAACGGCCGGTGTGATTCGGTGGCGGCACCGCTTCTGCCCAGCGCGGTTAAATGAAGCAGCGATAATATGAAACAGCCCAGGATTTCGCGGATTTCAGAGCCGATGTTGGCAAGGTTTACCAGCAGTATCTTGCCTGAGTCCATTATATCCCGCAAATCAAAGGACGAACTGTTCTGCGAGAGCATCAACGACACAGTACCGGAGGTGAGAAGTTTGCTGAGCTTATGCTGCGCTGGCGCCAAATCGGACGAACCGTATCTGTCAAAGTCGTTTCGCCAGAACAGCTTTGCGAGTTCGTTGTCAACATGTTTGACAACCTCGCTTCGCAGATAGCGACTTTCCTCCGACTTCTGTCGCAGGATGTTGGATACGTCCAGCAGAGAAGCCCTTGGAAGGCAAAGCAATGCGTAGATGGCATGGCGCAGCAGATGCTCGAGCCTGTCGCCCCAGCCGGTTACAAAGCTCTTGAAAGCGCTGATCAGGTCATCGGCGATCCTGCTTACGCCAAGGCGTGATCGACAGCAGAACGGATTCCATATCGGCACCCAATCGGGATCGCCAGGGTCAATATATATGATGCGATCTGCCGCCTCGGCGGGCAAAAGGCAAAGCAGTCTCTGAACGAGCCTTCCGTGCGGATCCAGTACAGCAGCTCCGTGTCCCTGGCGAATGCCGTATAGGATCATATGTTCCATAACGGAGGATTTACCGGTACCGGATCGGCCTATAAGGTGGACGTGCTTGCCCCGAAGGTCCGGCGGAATGCATACATTTTCGTTCACATTTGCATAGCGGCAGGTACCGATTGGGGTGCCGAACAGTACCTCGGCTTTCGCCGGCAAGGTTTCCAGCGTATTAAGCTCCGTTTCGGTTATATGTTCAGTCGTTTCAGGGGCGGGGAGATGCACCATACTGGTCAGTTCCCAGGAATTCAGCAAAAAGCCCGGCCGGTACGTCAGTGCGTCTGTGAAGATTTCACGGATTTGTTCAATGGAAAATTGAATTCGGTAATCCGAATCTCTTATACAGCGGAGGGGACGTCCGCCATGCTGGATGAGGCCTGTAGCGACCGCCATTGATTGGAGCATGTCCTCGGCATTCTCTTCCGCGCCGACAACGGCGACCCGCATTGCGGCGGAAAAGAAGGGCTTGTCGTTGTGGGACTTGGTCTCCATTTCGCCGGCCATGTTCCTTAGATCGCCGGAGGGCGTCTGTTGGGCATAGCGATGTATACCTGAAAACCCGCCCATTAGTTTTATCGAGTATTCCAGATCCAGCAGGGCTTCCACATTCTGGTGCCAGTTATTTCCGGACGAGACCGGCGCGAAAACGACCTGGTATATCCCCGTCGTCGAAGGAGGCATCTGCGAAAGGGCAGTGAACATTGGGGCATAGACAGAACGTTTCAATTCGTCCGGCCTTGTGAAAAGGTGCGAATAGGGCGGCGGCGGGAAAAAGTCACAGAATGCCGTTTTTGTCCAAGCACCGGACGGAAGGTTACGAAATATGTCCGTTCCGGCATCAGTAAGTTTACACTGCTCGAACTGACCGGAAAAAGCTGTTTGGGCTACCGTTAAATCGCGGCGGTTACAGAGCAGTTGGATCGATATTCTCCGGCAGTTGCCGGCGATTTCAAAGGATACTCTATTGCGGATATGCGAAATTTGCTTGAGCCATAATTCCGACCGTATCCAGTCACATCGCTGCTGGGGTGATATCCATACCTGTAGTCTGATGAGTTCGTCTTTATCGGGCGGAGTTTCCTGTATCCAGAAAATATCGTTACTGTTTTCGTCGTCGAGTTGCCCCAATGGTCGGTAAACAGGCTCCAGCGCCACCGGATGGGTAGAAATATCCGGCAGACAGCCTTTGCAAACCTCCCGCTGAACGATCTCCTTTGCCCTTGCCGCCAGCATATATGGCCGGGCCTTTGCCAAGAGTGCCTTTTCCATCGACATCGCTGTATCCTTCCGTAAGTATTGCGGAATATAGCAAGGGGGTGTTTCAGGAAAAGGAGAACGGCGACAAATTTCAGCAGGGTAATAAGAAAGGGATCTTTAACTACCACTCGGCGATGTGGTTAGCCTTCAATCATGAGGAAGTTACATTTGAAATACGAATGTCAATAATAACCTCTTCCTGCTTTCTTTAAGTGATGCAACAATCTTGGATATTCTGTCAGCACCGCAGGAAGGTTTGCACGAATGCGGGCCGAGGAGCCTTCGGTAAGCTCGCAGGGCAACAGGTGTCCGTATTTTTCAAGGAATTCTCCGCCTGCGGAGAGTCTTTCATCGGTAGAAAGGCTCGACCAGTAGTTCGATATCCTTGCGGTTATTTCATTGTCGGCGTACTGCTCGGACATTTTCGAGGCAAGATTCTTGAGTACGGCATAGAGCCCACCCTCGTTGCCGGTTCGGGCAATTTCAAATGCGGCTTTTTCTCCATTGTGTCCATATATCTTTGATAATATCTGAACGCATTGACCCCATGTAAAGTTACGGTCCATCCGGCGGCTTTGCTTTAGCCCAAGCAGATATACTTCGACATGCTGGATGAATCGCTCGAGATAATCGCGGAATTCATCCCAATCCGAGATGTGGGCCGACGCCGGCAGAAATGAATTGATAGCCTCATCAGCCCGCCTGTCCAGAGGCTCTATTGTCCGTTGCGGGTCTATGGCTTCCAGTAATCGCTCAAGTTCGCTTTCCATTTTTCTTCTTCTCATAACCGCCGGAAGATTGAAGATGTGTTTTTCAGGGATTCCACATATGAGCGGATGAGTTCCTGGTAATTTTGGGCGTATCTTTCCGGCTGATCAGCTCGAATTGAAGATGCCAGATTTGCCCCGCAGCAGCTGATAAACTGGCGGATAATATCGACCTTGTCCTCCCATGCGTTGGGCGCTACGTGTCTGTCGAAAAGCTCACGGATGTAGCGTTCCACGGATTCCGCTTTGAGGCCCTCGGCAAGTGTATCCAGTATGACCCTCATGCCGCCGTTTGTGCCATCATGTGCATCGTTGAATGCGGCGACGATATCTCCGTTGTTTCGGCGGCGGTATTCGCGTTCGAGTATTTCTTTCGCCCGAGAGGCCGCTTCCGGCTGTGACAGTGAGCCTCCGCCCGATACGCATCGCCTAAAGTGGTGATTGTAATAATCGGCGAGAATATCGCTGAACTCGTCGAAATCGCTTGCCGTGTTGCTGCGAAGTGGATAGTTCATACGTGCCTCGTCATGCTGAAGCGCTACCTGCCGGGCAATCTGGCGTTCGTCCAGTGCCCCCAGAAGATTGTCTATCACTGCCATGATTCCGGTCCTTTCTTTTTCTATAAGGTGCGAAACAGTTGTCTTACGCCGTCCAGGGAGTTCGAATAGGTCTGGAGAATATTTTCATAATGACGAGCGAAACGTTCAGGCGGCTGGTTGCGGATTTCGTCGGGAAGCGAAGGTCTGAGCCTGCTAAGAAATGCTGCCATAAACGCTACACGCTGATCCCAGTTCAGCGGATCAAGCGTTTTTTTGATCACGGCACTGACATGTTTCGCATGCTGCTTGGCCTTGAATTGCTCGGTCATCGCATCCAGCACAGTCCTCATGCCACCGTCGATTCCGCTGCGCGTCTGGGCCCATGCGGCATCGAGTCCCCCTTTATTCGCAAACGATCTGTTAAGAAGCGTAATTGCCCTATCACGGATTTTGCTTTTATCGGCTGGAAGAGTATCCTCGTCCGAGTGGGCGATTAAGCTTAGATAGAATGAACCGATGATATCATGAAATTCATCATAGGATTCGAGTGTCGTTTTCTGCATGACAAACCTGGCCCGCGCCGTGTCGATCGGTATGTCGATTCTTTGAGCAAGCGTCTCGTCGCTGAGCTGAGAAAGTACCGTCTCAAGGACGGCAGAGGCGTCTTTCGATAGTTCTTTATCATCCTCAGAGGGTTTGGGGGCGTCAACGCTTTCCTTGAAGGCCTTGCCGAAGGCCGCCTTTCTCAGCAGTTCGGTGTCTTCGAAATCCCCTTTTGTGGCTAGGCTGCATATTTGCAGGTACATTTCCTGCGTTATTAATGGAAAGATTCCATTGATTCTTCGCACTGTCGGCGGGAGTGAATTTACCAGGACAAACAATTTTCGCCCGAGTTGGTTGGGGTATTCCTTGCGGCGAAGTTGATAATCGCCTCTTGCGAGCATAATCTCGCGTACCTTTTCTGCCGAGCCCGCCATAAGATGGAACTCCAGCTCATCGAGGAACCTTCTTTCATTGCCGCAGGCCAGGAATTTAACAGCCTTGTCTATGGGATCGTTATTAGTATTCAGCAGATCGACGCCGCTGAAATAATCTCCCCAAAGGCTGCCAAGAACTGCGGATCCATCGGGAACGGCCTGGATGAGCAACTGATTAATGTCCTCGACAGCGGCCGGTTTGATTTTTTCTTTGGCGTTTATTACGGCTGTGCGAATTCGTTCCCGCTCAATGGGCGAGAGTATTTTCAGCGATCTGTCCGCATCGCAGGCAGGATAAACAATTTTGCATACAGAGGGGTCGTCAACCGCTGCATTGAGTTTCGATGGCATGCTCTTGACGGTGCGGATGTCTCCGCCCGATGTGGCGATGCAGCCGGTGGTGAGGATGTCCTGCGGCAAGGGAATTCGCATCGCAGCGGAGAGTATCGCCAAAAATACGGCTGTGTCAGCTGAGAAACCCGATACACTAAGGCCAATTTCCCGAACCGTTGCAGCAGCGATATTGACAATCGAGATCTCGAACGTTTTCGAGATGAGTTTATGTTCCGCCGGCAATCGCCCGGTTATGCTGTCGACTATGGGCAGGATATTTTCATTAAGATGAGTTACGGTTTGAGGCTCGAATACGGCACGTCCTGTAAAAACAAGCCTGCTACTTTTTGATGGGCGGCGAAGCGGCCTGGCGATGACGGTTGAAACGACCGCCCTGGCGGCACTTTCATGTCCGAAGACCAAGGCCGTTTTGGCTCTGCCGATTATGTTCGAATTAACCCCCATTTATACTTTGGCCTCCGGCCGCTTCAGTTCGATTTCAAGTATACCTGATTCAACGCCCGGAAAAATTCTCAGAATCAAAGTTCCGTCCAGCAGATAGACTTCTTTTGTGGGCCTTTGGTCTTTCTGGCCCGTGTCGGCAGCCATGCGGAGATTCTGAGTTGGATAGGCCTCGGCCCAGATAATATCCTGTTTTTCGAAATTCCCTTCCCAGATAATCCGTCCGGTGTCCATTTTAAGCCGGTAACAGCCAGGCAGGATTTTGTCGAAGGTTTGTATATCATCGCCGCCCTTAAATAGACGCTTCGCTATAGTCGCGTTGTCTTTTTCTAGAAGCAATTCGATAGATGTCGGTCGATCCGCGTCTTTCAGCATCTTGGCCCCGATCCGTTCGGGAGCGTCTTTGTCTGAGTCAGGCATCGAATCCATGAATTCAAGAAATTGCCGATAACCCAGCGCGTATTCTGGCTGTTGGCCCATTGAGTGGATCTTTTTGAATGCCTCACGCATCGCCTGTTTGGGATCGGGCTTGCTTAACGCGTCGGCTATTATCGCAATGAAGTACATGTTGTCATTCATTGTCGGCATTCCCCAGGTTAAGGTTGGAACGATTATACAGTATCAACTCCACCTTCCGCCATACCCCTGCTTCCCGGGCAGCCTCCATGAAAGCGGTGTGTTGCGACAATGCCTCTGCGGTGTTGGCCCAAAGTGCAGGTATTTTCTCAATGTTCCGCCACCCGCTGCCTGCGAATCTGCTGAAACTCGACTTGCTCAGCCCGTATGCGTCGGCGAGTTTCCTTTCGAGATATCCTTCCCGGCCGATATTTTGGAATATTTCAAGTATCATTGCTCTGAGCTTCTCTTTGCCGAGTGCACGAATGGCAGGGCGCATCTGTTTGATATTGCGTGACTTTTCTGCGGCTACAGTTTCGGCAAGTCCGGTTATGATGATTTCCCGGTCGATTTGAGTTGGACTGACGGATGCTGCAATATCGCGATTCATACAGTCGCCTTTTGCATCCAATGGTACATGGCAGGGCACGCCAAGTTCCTTATCTACGATAGCCTGAATCCTTGCCTTCTCGCCCGGGCGCAGTGGGTCCGGGTCTTTTACGTTGTCATTCAGCCAGCGTCTTCGTTGCGAACCGCTTATCGATACGGGCATCCAGACATATATATTGCTGCCGTTGAGCCTCCATACATACCGCGATCTTGCCGGGTTTGAATGCCGCCGGGCCTCAAGGCAGGACAATCTGTAATATCTGATTATCTGCCGCTGGAGTACTTTAGCTGCGAAAATTTCCGCTTCAATTGGAGATGAAGCAGTTTCCCCATTGTTAAGTTTGCTTACCGAATCAAGAAAGGCCTTAAAGCTTCTGCGACAATCGACGCCGCGGTGTTTCTTTTTTTCTTCGTGTAAATCACCGGCGGGAAGATTGGTAAATCTCTCGATGGTAAAATCGTAGGCCATATCCAGATGATTGACATTACGATGTGTAAGTTTACCGGCCCAGCCCGTATGAGAGAGTTTTCTGACGAATTCTGCCAGTAGCTGGGGCTTGCCGCCCGAGAGCCTGAACAGGTGACGAAAATCGTGAAACTCTTTTAATGCTTCTCTGTCGGAGGCATCGATAATTCGCTTGGCAAGTGCAGTCAGCGGCAATCCGCCATATGGCCGAGCGTTTTTATCAACTGCTTGATTGTTCGATATAAAAATATCCACGATTCGGCTAAGAGAGAACCCACTTTGGAATCAACATCTACATATGTATAGCTAAATGCTGGTGATATCAAGCATTCATTTTTGCTTCTCGCGCCGAAAAAAATAACGTCCCAAGTTTACCGGGGGAAGAGCCTTGAGCTACCACCAGGCCTTTTTGCCGCCAGGGGCCCCATGCGATTTTGCGGTCGACGACGAATGTCTCCAACAAACGTGGCACGTTGATAACTTCTGGATAAGGAACACCCCATGGAACTGAAACTCCGGCCGGTATTTGTCCGCAATCTATATGGACCGATGGCGCGACAACTACAATCTTCGGATATTGAAATTTTGGAGACTATAGCAGAGTTTCGGATACTCTCTATCAGTCACCTCTCGATTATTCTGAGCAGGAATACCGCGGCACTGCGGCGACGGCTCCGTTTTCTTGAAACAAAGAAATTAATTCTGGTAAGTAAACGTGAATTTAAAAGGGCACACGGCCGGCCGGAAAATCTTATATCGCTTGGTGAAGTGGGCATTGAGGTTTTGAAAACAAGGAACATTATTGACCGGGATTTGCCAATCGAGTGTATTGCTGCGGATAATCTACACTGCCTGGATCATGAACTGTTGATTAACGACTTTCGTGTACAACTGGAACTTATAAAGACTATCGTGCCTGAACTGGAGGTGAGTTTTCTTTCGGTGAGTTCTCCGAAGCTTTACCGCACTGATGATAAAAGGGCGTTGATTTACGAAAGAATTCCTCCCGATGAAGAAAACGCCAGATGGTACAGCTTCATACCCGACGGGGTATTTGCCATACGCCACGCAGAGGCGGGCAATACTGTCCTGCTTTTCCTTGAAGTGGATATGGGCAGTGAAGCCGTAGCCAGCCCCAGCGCGTTCGGGTCGGATATACGCGGGAAAATCGACAACTATAAGAGGTATTTTCTTAAAGAGCATTATAAGCATTACGAACAAATGTGGGGTTGTGATTTATGTGGTTTCAGACTGCTGTTTCTTACGCACAGTGCAGACAGATTGGCCTCGTTGTGCCGGCTTGTCGTGGAGATGCAGCCGTCGAATTTCATCTGGCTGACCGACAGGACGGCTTTGATGTCGCAGGGGGGCTGGTCATCCATCTGGATACCGGGCGGTGAGATGAGTTTTCCACGCGATTCAATCCTCGGCGAACTGACGCCATGCCCCTCGCCGTCACCCGCGGATGTAATCTGAAATTCCCGTTACCCGAAGTAATTGCACTTGCTGAATTTGCACCCATCTGATAGCATTTTTTCATCCTTGTCTCAAAATATGGGGTAATCGCATGGATCGGGTGTTTGTTTACGATGTCGATGCTATTCCGGATTGTAATGATCATCGTCTATTGACGCTATGCGGTGGTGAGGTGCGCGGCCGGATATTCGGCGGCTTTGAACATCTGCTGAGGATGCTGGCGAACTTCAAAGACTCCCAGGTGGTCGTTTCGTTGCGTTTTATCTTCGATCCCTCTTCCGGCGGGCTCCTCAACAGGCTGGGTTTGCAGCTTGCGGTAAAAGTAGCCGAAGGCGTTTCTGAAGATATTGCGCGACAGTTGATAGATGCCGGGCCGTTGTGCGAGTTCTACGAATTTAAAAACTGCCGGAGTGTCAAGGAACTGGAACTGCCCGATTTTCCGTTCGCCTGTGAGATTCTCAGAAGGGAACAGCGAGTGGAAACACAGTTGCCCAGAGAATTGAATCGCTATATTCCAAGCAGCGGGTTCTATTATTCGCCGAGTATATTTTTACCTCGCGAAGATAACGATTATCTGACGCTCGATACGCTTCTTTCGAGAATGTCGCAAGCCTGTCTTATTGAGCTTACTGCCGCAGCGGTCAATCATACTGCCGACAGGCAGGCCCATGAAAAATATCTTCGTCAGCTTATGGCAATCAACGATTACGGCGAGGACCTGTATTCAAATATCCGGCAGGATTACCAATCGTCTGGCTTTTTCGGAGACGAAGACAAGACGGTTCTGGAAGAGGTGAAAAAGAAGGATCCGATCGCCGACGAGATACTTCGTGAACAGCAGGAATATCACAGCCGGCTTCGTCAGCCGCAGCTGTTTTTCAACATAAAGGCTTATGCCAGAAGCCCTGAATCAGCCCTGATGCTCGCCTCGACGCTCGCCGAAGCATCTTTCGGCGAAGGCTCTTACCGCCAGGTTGCTTACGGGATCGATGACGGCCCTGAAGCCAAGAAAAGGATCGTAAATTCGCTTAAAGATTCCCGCAATATGGATCTATCGTTTCACGTTCACTGCGATGAAATCTGGGGCAAGGATCTGCCTGAGGCATGGAAGTCTCTGGGAAGACTAAGCCGTCTTGCTACTGTGGATGAACTAAAGGGCGCATTTAGATTTCCGGTGGGCGGATACAGCTCGCCGCGTTGCATCCGAAAATCGACCGATCCTATTGACGGCCAATTCGATAGTAAAACGAGCATACTCATAGGCGACGATTTGGAATCCGAACTTCCCCCGGCCAGAAAGACCCCGTCAAAGTTAAGCTTGTTATTCAACGATAAGCAGCCAACTACACTGGAGCTTAGGCTATCCACAAAGTCGCTCAACAAACATTTGTTCATAGCGGGTGTGCCGGGAAGCGGCAAGACGACGGCTGTTCATAATATGCTTATTCAGCTTTATCTGCAGGGCATTCCGTTTCTGGTTATCGAGCCGGCCAAGAGCGAATATCGGTCGCTAAAGACACTCTCAAATCATCCCGATCCCGGCATACAAAAGATGGCTCGCGACATTCGCGTATACACGGCTGGCAACGATACGTTATCGCCGCTTCGATTCAATCCGCTTGCCTATTGCGAGTCTGTAACGCTTGATGAACATATAGGTCAGGTACTGGCGTGTTTCGAGGCAGCCATGCCGATGGGTGGACCGTTGCAGGCACTGATAGCGGAGGCGGTCGAAGAGGTCTATGCCGGACGTCGGTGGGGGGACTTCCCGCAGATGGAAGACCTGTTGCATGCGGCAGGGCGGATAATGGAAACCAAGAACTATGAGGGAGAGATACGCTCAAACCTCCAGGCTGCTATCGGTGTAAGGCTCGGTCTTTTGACTCGCCGCGCCATGGGCAGGTTGTTTTCCTCGCCCCAGTGTATTCCTGCCATAGAGGATCTGCTTTCATATCCAACGATTATCGAGATGGACTATCTTTCGCAGGATCATGCCTGTCTGCTGACATTGTTTTTACTGGCTGCAGTGCGCGAGCAGATCAGGATAGATCCGAAACGTCGCCAAAATAGGCTTCATCATGTTACAGTTATCGAAGAAGCGCATAATATCGTAGGCCGAACATCGCAGGCGAAGGCCTCGGAAGAAATAGCCGATCCGAAGGCGTTTGCCGCCCAGTACGTATCACGCATGCTGGCGGAGCTTAGGGCACTGGGGGAAGGGATAATTATAGCCGATCAATTGCCGTCGACCGTCGCGCCGGAGGTAGTTAAAAACACCGGTACAAAACTCGCCCATCGTTTGGTAAGCAGCCAGGATCGCGAGGAATTGGGCGGGGCTATGCTGATGGGGAAGATGGAGATCGAGCAGATCGCGCGGCTATCTCCCGGCGAAGCATACTTTTACACCGAAGGGCTGTATCGGCCGCGGCGCGTTCGTTGCCTTAATTCCAATGCGTATCTTGGTTTGGAAGATAAAGAAATCCCTATAGGCGCCGAAGTTCTGCGGTTTTTGGAAAAAGATGAGTGGTTCATCGGGGGTAACGTGAAAAGGGCGATGATGGCTCTTATCGACCTGTTTGAGAGGCAAAGTGAACTTTCCAAAGGCATTGAAGATGCCAACATCGAATTGAAGCAGTGCATCGGGAGATTAACACAGACGCTTGAATTGCAGGATGCTTCTCAGCAACGAGCGGAGCTGGAGGATATAAAGTATCTGCTGCTGGTCGCGAAGGACAAGCTTAAGCATTCAGTGGAGATCGATTATCTCCGACGCACCGAATCCGTGAGTGTTTCCATTGGGAAGGCGGCTGAAGATTCTCATCAGGTGAAAAAATTGCTTCAGCAGCTGGAAGATCAGTTCAATAACCTCATAGTCGAAGATTTCAGGGATACTGTTTCGAATTTCAGTCAGTTGCAGGACAAGATCGACGAGTTGTTACAAGAGTCAATTGGAAAAGGGGTAATTCGATGAGCATGGATAAGCCGAGATCTCGAAGTGATATTAAAAGTGAAATTTCAAAGCGGGAAAAGGACAAGCGAAAGCGTCTCAAAGATGCCGCAAAGGTGGAAAAGGACAAGAAGACCGAGGTCGATACGGCCCGAAATCTAAAACTCGGCGGCACAAAGGAAGGCGCCGACGCTGTGAAGAAGGCTGTCAAAGATGCGGCCAGTGAGACGGACGAGGAACACAAAAAACAGTCGGATGAACTGGAAAAGAAGGTTTTCCAGAAGGCCATGACGACGGAAAAAGAAATGCAGCATCGTAGCGGCCAGACAAAGGCGGATATCAAGAATATCTCCAAGGCGATTTCAAAAATCGACACAAAGAAGGCAAGGCGGATGATGGACGATGCTAAAAAGGGCGGTGAGGCCGACCACAAATTCCTTGACGATTCAAAGAAGGCCCAGGAAAAGGACCGAAAGGGCGGCGAGAAGGAGATCGAGAAACAGAAAAAGACCGTTCACGGCGCTAAGGTGGCCTTCAAGAATTGATTTGATCCGTAAGCGTATTTGAATGTTTGAGATTTGGAGAAGATATGGAAGGTAAATCTCTTGCAAAAGTAGAAAGAGAAGTTTTCGGATTGATCACCGAATTCGAATCTGCAGTTAACGCCGCGGCCAGTGCGGCCAGTGATATAGCTGCGATCAAGAGCCGATTGTCGCTAAACTTGAAGGTTCTAGATCAATATCAATCTTCGCAACAACAAAAGGTTCTGCAGGCTGTATTGCATGACCAGGCAAACGCACAGGCCCGGATCGGTCGTCTTCAAAAGCGGCTTAAGGGAATCGCCGACTGGCTGACAGTTGCCGTAAGGGAAGAAAAGTCCAGTCTGAACGAGCTCCAGAAGGGTCGGTCGCGGCTGAACAAATCCAGTCATAAACCCACCGTCAAGTACAGGGCGGGCGAAAATGCCGTAAAGAGAATAATCTCGCGATGTAACAGGCTGCGGGGCTTAATTGACGGCACATTTAGAAAGGCCAAAGGCATTTCGGTGTGGCAGGCAAGTAGCTTGGGTTTATCAACCGGACTGGAGGATGTTGTTAACTCTTCAACGGAGAATATGTCATCTGCTAATTTTCAGACAGGTTCGGAAAAGTTTTATGGCCTGCCTGTAAATGACGGTTATACACCTCCACTGGAAGAGCAGAAAGAGCGTCTGGATGTGGCCAGATACGGTAATCTTCTCGATCTTTTCAAGAAGGAATATCTCGGTCCCTATATTGCAACTCAAAGTGACCGCCGGGGCAGCCCAAAGGAAAAGGCCGAGATGGGAACGGCGTTTTTAAATGGCGGTGTTAATTACACCGTACCGCTGCCGAAATATTATCAAAAAATGATCGCTGGGGTTTCACCCACAAGTCAGGATGGGCGTTACACGGTCATTCAGCAGTATGGATAACAGCTTTTGGCCAAGTATTTTCGTTATTCTTAGCATCAGTGCTTACTGGAGGTATGGGAGATAAGTGGCGGATAGCGGTGTGATATTTCTGGGATGTGGCGGCCCGAAGCCCGCATTATTGATGGCCGCCGGAGTTGAGCACGACTTCTCGACATTAGAGATTGTCGGTTTTTCGAAGGGATATTCGGTCTACGCCCTGGCAATATCACCAGCCGGTGAATATGTCGCCGTTGGAACACGAGCCGGCTTGATTCACGTCCATAGGCTCGAAAACTATCGGGCCTCCGCTAATTCATTACCTTTGTTTGACATGTTTCATCAGGGTGGTGTTACCGGTATCGCCTTCTGTACGGATGAGATATTCGTTACCGGGGGTATTGACGGCCGTATCAATGTCTGGTCATTACCGCAAAAGAAAAAGCTGGGCCAGATCAATGCGCACACCGGGGGAGTTTTCGCACTTTGCAGGATCGGTTCACTGTTGTTGGCTAGTTTCGGTAAAGACGGTCTTGTTCGCATATGGGACATGGATACACTTGAGGAAAAGTTTGCAGGCGAGCAGATTGAACTGCCCCGGGTGCCGGCGTTGACATGCTTGGATTATGATCCCTTTACAGGCCTTTTGATATGCCCTTCACGAAGCGGAGAGCTTCATATATATGACGTTAAAAGTGATTTTGGGTATAGAAAGATTTCCGCACATAAAGGCGATTTTTGCTCCTTGGCGTGTGGGGATAAGAAAGTCGCCACCGCCGGCTTAGAGGACTCTACCTTGAAAATATGGTCTTGCGACTTTGAAAAACCTCAGATGCAAACATCGCTAAACGGCGGTGTGTTTTCTGTAGGCTGGATCGATAGTATCACATTGATGACTGTCGGAGCCGATGGCGGGCGAATTTGGCACTTGGATGATACTTTGAGAGCCGGCGTGAAGATAAGCGACGGGTATTTAAGAGTTTGCAGGGGATTGTCGTGCGAGCTATTAACCAAATCCCGCTCGGATACTGATCGTAGGTGGCGAGATTCAAAGATCAGGCAGGCCAGGCAACTTATCGGCGGTAGCGACCCTCAGTCCCAGCGCGGTATCAGTCAAATAGCTCGACAACTTACAGAGCAAGGTTTTTCCGCAGAGGCGTCAATGATACTCGCCGATGCCGCCAAGGCACAGGACCGAGTGTTGTGGGAACTGGAATCTCGTCTTGGGCTGGTCGAAAATCTCGGTCAGGATAAAACCGCTGTGCCGTCTTTGTATGCCCTGGCCGATCTTCTGGCCAAACTGAAAGAACCTGAGATGGCGTTTGAATTCTTTGATAAGGCACGAAAACTCGAGCCGGATTATCGTGACTTAGAAACCAGAATCGATGAACTGCAGCCCAATCCTCTGATGAATATCTCCCATGAAGATACCCTGCGTGGAGATTTCCCCCAGCCTCATCAAGTCCTGCAGGAGATCGAAAAACACAAGGTGCTGAGCCGTCCATTTACATGGCCCGTGGTGCTTGAAACGAAAAAGGTTATTCCGCTTAACGCCGACTTGGATATCGAGGTTGTTTGCCGGGCAATATCGGCAAGGATAGATAGTCTTTTTTCGGGACAACTTAGAACTGATTTGCGGAGGATGAATATTTTCCGATCCGGTGAGTTGAGCCCCATCAGTTGTGTTTGTGTCTACGACATAGCCAATGGTTCGCCCGTCGCCTATTGTCTGGAGATCAGGGTGGCTGCAACGGGTAGTGAGTTGATTCCATGTGCTATCTTCGATCCAGCTTTGCTGGAAATACCGGGTTCCGCTTCACAGAAAGAACATAACGAATTGGTGACTACAGCCTGGACAAAGACGACAGATTCTTCCAGAACCAGACGATGGCTGGCGGATGTAAACGATGCGGCATTAAGCGTCGTAAGGCAATTGAGAGACAAGGCTCTTGCCTCCCAGGATCAAGGCCTTTTTTAGTAAAGTAAATCGGGATTCAAAGGGAGTTGAATAATTGATATTTCAGGATGAATGGCAAAACATGAAAAAATGAATTGTAATTGCAAGGGGTGAAAAATGGCGAATTCAGAACCGTCTGTTATGACTTGTCAAACCTGCGGCGAGATACTCGAAACCGGCTGGAATAAATGTCCGTCGTGCATGACACCGACAGGTTCTATCGGCCTGACGTGTCCGAACTGTGGCAGGGGGATAAAGCCTAAATGGCGGGAATGCCCGGACTGTAATACTGCACTTGGCGGTCATGCCACGCCCACGGCGGCTGGGACGGGGGCTTCCGGACAACCGTCGTCTGCAGGGGATGATGGGATATTTGTTTCGATGATGGATGAAGGATCCTCGGGCACATTGGGCTTTGGTATTGATATTTCTATAAACGAAGGCGACGTTCTTGACGAGTCGGATCGTTATAAAGTGCGCAAACCGCTTGGTGTCGGCGGATTCGGTTCTGTTTACGCTGTCCATGATTCTTATATTGATGAAGAGATGGCCCTGAAAGTCGTCGTGGCCGCTGAAGGCGAAGGCAGGGCCCAGCGAGCAGCAGAGCAGATATTGCATGAATTCAAGCTCCGCAAGCGCATTGACGATACCAGCCACATCATAAAAGCGGAAGACCCGCGTCCCTGCGAGTACAAGAATTTGTCTTTGATACTGCTGCCTATGGAACTTGCTGACGGCGGAAGTATGCGCAATTGGCTTTCGGCGAACAAGGATGTCGAAAAGCGACGCAAGCAGGGCCTGGAACTTTTCAAGCAGGCCTGCCTTGGCGTCAAGGCCCTTCATGATGCAGGGCTTGTTCATCTGGATATTAAACCTGAGAATATACTTCTGGTAGAAGGAAAGGCCAAGATCACGGATTTCGGTATAGGCAGATTTGCAGGAAGCGGCTTTGAGTCAAATCCGAACCAGCTTCTTCGACAGGGGGTCGGAACGCCCCAGTATATGAGCCCCGAACAATTTCATACTGCCAGGCAAAAGGATATAGGCTCGGTCAGCGACATTTACAGCCTGGGGCTCGTACTATATGAGATACTTGACGGCAGCCTGCCTTTCGACGGTTCGCCGACTGAGCTTCGTGAAAAGCATCTGCATACACCGCCCAAACCGTTGGCGGGCACCGTTGAAAAATGGTGGGCGGTTGTGGCGCGGTGCCTGGCCAAGGATCCCCCAAAGCGGTATCCCGATATAGAACGGCTGATAAAGGACCTTGATCGCACTGCCCAGGGCGCCGCTGTGAGTGTAGATGTATCGTGTCCTAAGTGCGGGTATATCAATGCCAACCCGGCGGCGAGGATATGCGAAAAATGTCAAGTTGCCTTGGATAGTTTGTTTCGCTCTTGCCCCGTATGCGCACGGGACGTTCGATTGGATATCGATAATTGCCCAGGCTGCGGTGCCGGTGTTGCGGCTCATTATCTGTTGCTGCACCGCAAGGAACTAGTAGGAAAGCTCAAAGATGAAGATCCGATTGAGGCCATAGATATTCTGGAGACAATCCTTCGCGATAATGCCGGTAACTTTCAGGAGCAGGCTGTGGAGCTTATACGCGAGCTGCGTCAAAAGCAGTCCCAGATTAGCGTATTGATTGTGTCAGCCGGTGAGCAGGCAGCCGCAGGTAATACCCAAGACGCAATCGAAGCATGGCGACGGGTTCTTAAAGTGATCCCACGTCACAGGATTGCCGGCGATAAAATTCAGGAATTGGAGTCTTTGCTTAAAACTTACGACGATAATCGCTCAAAGGCCCTTGATCTGATGGATAAGGCCGAGTTTAAAAAAGCCGACTCATTGCTGCAGAAGTGCCTCGAGATAATACCTGCGAGTAATGAGGCAAAGGAGGAACTCGATAACTGCCGAAAACGGCTGGGAAAATACTCAGCTGCGTTTGAAAAGACAAAATCACTACATAAAAAGAAGCTGCTTGTAGAAGCTGCTGACTGTATCAAAGTTGCATTGGCAGAGGCTCCGAAAAGTTCAGAAACGATCAAGCTTAAGAACGAATTGGCAAAAATAGCTCAACAGACAGGGAATCTACTATCAAAGGTGCGTCAGCAAATTAAAAAGGCCGAGTTTGCGGATGCCAAAAACAACATCAGCAATATAGAGGAGCTCCAAGTCGATCTGGAGGGTGTGGATACCATCAAGGCAGATCTTCCAAAAACGCGGAAATCCTACAACAGGGCATTCGAAGATGCCGAGTCCGCCCAAAAAGCCGGCGACCTCAGTAAAGCGGCCGGAGATGTAAAAAAGGCTTTGAAGCTTTGTCCGGATTCAGGTACTGCAAAATCCCTATCCGGCAAAATCAACAATGACCGGGAAAAGGCAAAGTTATTTGTCGAGGCTGCGAATGATTGCATGGACACCGCTCAATTCAACGATTCCGATAGGAAGCTGCAAGAAGCCAAGGCCATCTGGCCCAATATCAAAGGTCTCGATAAGACAAAACAAAAATTATCAGAGACACGCGAAAAATATACATCACATATCGAGACTGCTCGTCAGTTTCAGTCAGATAAGGATCTGCAAAACGCTCTGGATACAGTAAATCGGGCCTTGGCTCTTTGCCCGGATTCCCAAGAGGCAGCTTCACTGGTCGATTCGATACAGAATAGTCAATCCAAAGCCAAGGAATACGAAACACAGGCCGAGGAATATTGTAATTCTGCGGAATTCGAAAAGGCCAGGGAGCAACTGCAAAAAGCCAAGGCCATATGGCCGTTATTGAAAGATTACCAAAATGCAGAATCGGAGATAAACGAGACCGAAGCCAGTTATAACAAAGAGTTCTCTTTGGCCAAAGATGCTTTTGCTGAGGAAGTTTTTGATAAGGCAAAGGCCGCATGCGGCAGGGCATTGAAGCTCTGCTGCGATTCCAGCGGAGTGAAGGAACTTTCGAACAGAATCACGCAAAGACAAAAAGAAAAGGAAAATGCCCAGAAAAGGCTTAAGGAGATCGCTGTCGCAACGGGTAAATATGCTGTGATTATAGCCCCGGGCGTTATCGGCGCTATATTGTTGTTTTCACAAAGCTTGCTGCTTGGATTGATAGTAATCGGTCTTTGTATTGTGGCAACGTTGCTGAATTATCTTCTGGAAACAGAAATTTATGAGGCCTTGGACGAATGGGATTTTCTCAAATACGATTATCAGCCCGCATTTGCTATGACAAGCGGCTTAATAGTGATATCAGGAGTGTTAGCTTCCTTGACCATTCCTCTTGTGTCTTTTGCTTTTCCGATTCTTGCCCTTGTCTATCTGTTCTTTGGCAAGAAAGACATAGGAGAGGCCGGTAAGTGGATTGGAACTATTTTGGTAGGTGGAGCAGCATTTGTAGCCCTTGTTTTTGGTGTAATTTGGTTCTTACGCTGGCTCTGCTACACTGTATGGCCGCTCTGTGTTCATGGTAAGCTCTATATAGGTATAGCCGGAGCGATAATAGCGGTGCTTGGCGCATTGATTCACGCCGCCCGTTATTCGAATTTTTACCGAAACCTTGCAAAGGCGAATGGCGATAGTCCAAGCGCGGTTTTCTGCGTTGTTTTTGCTATGATCGCCTGCTGCGCTATTCCAGGCGTCGCGATCGGCCTACTATCTAAATATATATTTGGCGGCAGCACCAATATCGCCTTGACCGTTGGTGTGATAGTGAGCATGGTAACGGCTGTTTTGGCAACGCTCTATTCGTTGGTTTCAGCGAAAGACTATGAACGTATCTGAGCAGAACCTTTTAAAAGCCTGAAAATTCCCAGGAAAAGCCTTGCGCCATCCGGCAAGTTGCGCTAATTTTAGTAGTGCGTCATACAAGCGAAAGAACGAAAGAAAGGATGGTGTAAGATGATTATTGGAAGTCTTGGATTGCGGAAATTGCTGGTACTGGTTCTTGTCGGGGCGGTTTTTCTTCTGGGCAATATCTACCTTGTTGCCAGCTGGCTGGAAGATCGCGGCGTGGTGGATTTCGCACGTTACATAAGGAAGGAATTTTTAACGGGAACGGCGATTACCATAGCCGTAATTTTGCTGATACTATTGGTTAAGCCCGGTGTGGCTGCCGCGAAACTGATCAGACGCTGCCCGGTCTGCGATCACAGGGTAGCGGGCAAAAAGAGCTATTGCCCGGATTGCGGAAGCAAACTGGAAGCGTGAATGCCGAATCAGAGAAATTTAAGGGAATAAGAGCCTATCACGGCCTTTTTGTGCAGGGTTATCCCAGATACCGCCTTGTAGAGAAAAAAACACCCAAAACTGGCTGTTTTTCAACTCTCTCGTCGGTAAACGATGTATCAAAGTCCGGTTGGAAGGGGGTCTGAAAAGTAAAGGGATATGCCCTCCGAAACGTCCCCGACGAAGCACTATATAAACCCGGCCCGGCAGGGGGCGTCTGCTATTCAATCTGCCTTTGCGGATGCGTCGTCGCCAAAATAACCGTATTCACGGTGTAGGATAATTTTGCCAAACCGCCCGGCTCGAAATTTTAACATCTGCAGGATACTCAAGCCCTGTGGCGAAAGGCGAATTTCGGCCTGAAAAGGTGAGGCTATTTACTGATCCGAAATCACTACGTCTTTACTTTAGTCTTGACGATCAGTTTAATCCGTTGCAGATGTCTCCCGCCATCGAAAGGAGTCATGATGGCCAGACGAAGAGTTTTGCTCACGGAGGAGCAATGAAAAAAGATCGAGCCACTGTTGCCGAAAGGAAAGGCTTCGCCCAAGGGCGGACGCCCACCTGCTGATAATCGCAGGGTGCTAGAAGGTTTTTTGTGGAGACTCCGAACCGGAGCGCCATGGAAAGACCTTCCGGAAGAATTTCCGTCGCCCAGTACAGCTGTGGTCGGATGTTGGGTGTCGCCTCAAATGGAGCAAGTAATCTTAAATTATGTTTTGGGTCAAGCTGAGCTTTTGTAAGTATAGGCGGGAAGATTATCAAGACGACCGTTTCACAGGGAACTTGGGTTATTTGACAGCCATGTGGCTCCCACATTCCGCAGAGCCAAATGTCCCCGGTAGCAACATCAAAATTCGTAGTCCTAAAGTGCCTTCGCATTTTGCTCTTGAGCAGGATCCCTAGCTCCAGGCCATAGTGCATGTCGTAACGTAAGTCCTGTTTGGTTTGCCAATGATAGCGCAATACGCTGATAGGTCGGCTTTCTGAGACGTTGAAAACCGGTTTTTCAAGCGAGGTGGTCCAGATCCTCCGTTTTTTCAGGTTTTTTGTGGGCCATAATGGAATATTTCCTATTATTAATAAGTTGCGATTATACATCATTTAATTGCCAGAATACAACAAGTAACACTTGAGCAAAAAGCTTATGCGCGTGATGATGCGTATATGATATTTGTAGCATATGTACAACCATCGAGCGGATGATCATGCATGCACTAGGCGACAATATGGTGCAGGGGCATATTCCTATGCGGGCAGCGTTTCCCGTTATTGATGCTCATAATCATCTATGGGGTAATTGGGATGTTAATCGGATTGTCGATGTGTTGGACGAAGTCGGCATTGTTTCCTATTGCGATCTTACGGCAAATGTGCATGTCTCATGGGTAGAGGGAGGATATTCAATCGGACAGGGAAGGATAGAGGATTTCTTTGAGAACTGCGCAGCCGAATATCCAGGCCGATTCTATTGCTTTACCACAGCTACCTTTGCCAAGTCGATAGATAAGCCACTTTTTCAGGACGCATCACGATTTGTTGATGAGACAATTCAAATGCTGCGAGAGCATGTAGCGCTGGGCGCACGCGGTTTGAAGATCCTCAAAGAATTGGGCCTGCATTACAGAGACGGTGATGGCAAGCTTATCACAATCGATGACGAACGATTGGCGCCGATCTTTGAAGATGCTGGAAGGCTTGGAATACCTGTTTTGATGCACCAGTCAGACCCGGCCGGCTTTTTTGATCCTGTTACAGCCGAAAACGAGCATTATGATTCGCTTCTAAAATACCCCTCGTGGAGTTTTGCTGAACCTAAATTTCCCCGTAAGGATGAGCTAATAAAACATCGCGACAACCTTATACGTCGTCATCCCAATACGACTTTTATTCTACCTCACGTTGCCAATTATGCCGAAAAGCTGGATTACGTTTCTCAACTGATCGACGAAAACCCAAATGTCTATATAGACTTTTCAGCCCGCATGGACGAGCTAGGCCGAGTGCCGGAGAAGGCGAGAGAATTCTTTATCAAGCACCAGGACAGGATTCTCTTCGGTACGGATATGCCCGCTTCGGTCGAAATGTATCGCAGCTACTTCCGTTTCCTCGAAACATTTGATGAGAATTTCATCCCGCCGGACTATGACGGCACTTTTGAGCGTTTCCGTTGGAAAATAAATGGGATAGGCCTGCCTAAAGAGGTTCTTAAAAAAATCTATCACCAGAACGCATTGAAAATAATTCCAGGACTGAAAGAAGACCTGAAGGACTCACTTAGAAGGAGCAATAAAGATGATTAAACCGAAAGTCGCATTCATTGTTTACGGTGTGCACAAAGATGGACTCAAAGACCCGATGGATACTCCTTTTATTGATGCCAAGCTTGTGTCAAACGCCAAAAAAGCTCTCAAAGCCGCCGGGCTGCAATTGGTTACCCATGATGTCATTCTGGCGACCAAAGCAGAGGCTAAAGAGTGCTTGGCCAAGTTCAAGAAGATGGATGATGTCGATGCGGTGGTGATGTTTTCCGGGACATGGGTTTGGGCAGCCCACATGATAGGGGCTATTCGTGATTTTGCCAACTCTGGTAAGGGCATTGTTCTTTGGACTAATCCGGGCAGTCAGGGCTGGCGACCGGTCGGTGGGCTTGTCATGCATGGTGCGCTAAAGGAAATTGCCCTGAAGCATCGTTTTGTCTATGGCAGCTATGAAGCCCCGAAGGAAATCGAAAAAATCACATCCTACTGTCGGGCCAGTGCGATGAAAAACAGCTTGAACATGTCAACCATCGGCACATTTGGCGGCCGCGGTATGGGCCAGACCTGCGGTGCGGCCGATCCTTCGCAGTGGATGAAGATGTTCGGCATTGACATAGATTCCCGCGACACTACTGAATTGCTCAAGACTGCTGAGGGGGTTACAAAAAGCCAAATAACATCAGCACGGAAGAGAATACAGAAGCTTTTCGCCGAGAAAATTCCCGAAGACCAGATGTCAGAAAAGTCCATTCGTCTTTACCTAGCGATAAAGCAGCTTATCAAGAAAAACGAATGGGATTTCTATACCATCCAGTCATTCCCCGGCCTGGGAGATGATTACAGTGCGACCTGTTTCGCCCAGAGTATGATGCTGGAAGATGGCGTGGGTGCCTCGACACTCGGCGATTTCAACACCGCAATGACGGTTAAATGTCTGACAGACTTAAGTCCGGAACCGGTTTACTACGGGGACCTTCAGCACATCGATAAGTCCAACAACGAAATCAAGATTATCGGTGACGGGGCGTGTCCGCCCTCATTGGCTGGTAAGCTTGGCCCGGCAGGTTTTGCAGAGCATGGAATCCCAACTGAAGGTGAAGCTGGCGGAATTTCCGTCAAACTTGTCTGCAAGGTAGGCCAAGGCGTTCTCGCAAGGCTCGGCAGAAACGATGGCCAATTCGAAATGGTCATAACGCGTTGTAGCATCTTCGAACCCCCGGCCAAGAAACTTAAAGCCCGCCAGAATGAATGTGGTATCCCGTTTTGGCCGCATGGGTTTGTAACAGCCAATTGCAATATCGACGCCTTGCTGGAAGCCTGGAACAACGAATATGCCTGCCTTGGTTACGGTGAGCATCTTTACGAAGAACTCAAGGCGTTCTGTGAAGTTACGGGAATCAAAGCGATTGCCTTATGAACAGGAATCAAAAAAAATTAGAATTTGGAAAGTGGCAGGTCGAGTGTTTTCCAGCTGATGGCGCTCGATTGAGTAGGCTGAGCTATAATGGCTTCGACTTGCTTACAAAAGAGCCAACTTCATTTTGTCCTCCTAAAAAAGATTATGGCCAATACGAAACCCGCCCGGTTTACGGATACGACGATTGCTTCCCGACAGTTGATGCGTGTCGATTTCCAGTTGGCAATAATTTCGACATTCCTGATCATGGTGAACTGTGCTGGCTGGGTTGGGATTTATACGCTCAACCTGATCAGTTGATTTGTCAAATTCATAGTAAGCTTTTACCGGTGACCTTTACGCGGACTATGACTTTTGAGGAGACATCACTGAAATGGGAATTTGCTATTGTTAACGAATCCGAAAAGGCTATTCCTTTCCTCCATGTTATGCACGCACTTATGCCCATCCAGAATATTAAACAAATAAAGCTTCCAAACTTTAAAAAGTTGTATGACGAAATGAGGGAAAAGTTAGTTGAGTTCAATTGTTCTGAATCACTAGTCAACTATTTGCTTTGTCTCGATAAAGGTAAAGCGGAGATGTTGTTGCTGAATGGAATTGAAACAGATCAAGTAGAAATAACTCTTAATAATGGTAGAATTCTTATTGTTGAATTTTCAAAAGATCTATTTCCTACCCTCGGTATTTGGTGGAACAACGCTGGCTATCCAGATGAAGACGGCTGTAGGAGAATCGAGTGTGCAATTGAACCAATGCCAGCAACAACAAGCTCGCTTGAGGCTTCATATGCAGATGGAGTTTATCTTTCAGTGCCACCTGATGGTCGGCTGGAATGGGAAGTAAACTGGAATATCAATACATAAATTATTTGGAGACTCCGTAGATGTCATTGGTTTTGGAACGCCAACAGGTTTTGAATGTATATGCAAAGGCCGCTGAGGATAAGTGGGTTGTGCCGACTTTTTGCTCGGAGAATCTCACCACTACCGAAGCCATCCTTTCTGCCGCCAAGGAATATGGCGACATGATAGACCGGCCTGACATTCCGGTTACGATTGCAATCACCAACCAGTATTCTCATCGCAGCCAGTCAGTTTATTACACGCATACGCGGAAGTGGGATATCGGCCTTAAGCTTTTTCTTGCCGACCTGAAAGTGCTGACTGATAAAGATTCGCCCTTCGCCAGGCTCAATGTAATGGTTCATCTTGATCACACCCAGTGGGATAGTGACCAGCAGCTTCTGCAATGGGACATGAAACAGTTCTCCATGATCATGTACGATGCTTCAAGCTTACCGTTTGAGGAGAACATCGCAAAGACGGCCGAGTTTGTTGAAAAGCATGGCCAGGAGATTGTCATAGAAGGCGCCTGTGATGAAATAATAGATGCAACCGGCCAGGAAAAAAGCCAACTTACTACACCCGAAGCGGCTGAAGAGTATCTCAGTAAGACCGGTGTGGATTATATTGTCGCAAATCTCGGAACCGAGCATCGGGCCAGTGCTGCCGACTTGAAATATCATGGCGACCTGGCCCGAAAGATAAGCAAAATCACAGGTCCCAAACTTGTGCTTCACGGTACATCATCGGTTGGGTCGGATCAGATAAAAAATCTCTTTGCTGATGGTATTGCCAAGGTGAATATCTGGACCTGTCTTGAGCGAGATAGCGCGCCGGCGTTATTTGAAGACATGCTAAAAAATGCCGCAAAAGTTGTTGGCCCACAAAAATGCAAGCGACTACTCGAGTTAGGCTTACTTGGCGAAAAGACGGATATGCAAAGCACCCCCTCTTTGTCTCATTACACAACGACATATCGGCAGGGAATTGTTTTTGAAGAGATGAAAAAGATCGCCTCGGAGTATTTCAAGCTTTGGTACGTTTGAGGAAGGTATCAATGAATCACTATATGGGTGTTGATATTGGAACCAGCGGCTGCAAGGCTGTAGTGTTCGATGAAAACGGAAAGCAAATATCGGCCGCCTACCGCGAGTATGATGTCATCTCGTCGCAGCCGGGCTGGGCTGAACTTGACTCCGATAAAGTGATTAAAAAATGCTTTGAGGTTATCGCTGAATCTGCAGCAGAAGTGCCCGGCAAAGTTCGTGGCCTGGGTATCTCAAGTCAGGGCGAAGCGTTCACACCTATCGATAAGGATGGCAGGGCACTTGCAAATGCACTTGTTTCATCAGACATGCGGGCCGCTGACTATGTAAAAAGCTTTCCTGGGCAATTGGGAGCCGAGAAGCTCTACCAGATTACCGGCCATACCGCTCATCCGATGTTTTCTTTGTTTAAACTTCTTTGGCTGAGAGATAGTCGGCCTGAGATATGGTCCGAAGCCAAAAAGTTCCTTTGCTTTGAAGACCTGTTGCAACTTCGCCTTGGCTTGGAACCTGCAATCGGTTGGCCACTGGCTGGCAGGACGATGCTATTTGATGTGAGAAAGCATGAATGGAGCGAGGAAATCTTGGATGCTGTTGGCCTATCGGCTAACCAGCTTGCCCGGCCTTTGCCGTCTGGTGAAAAAGCGGGGCAGATTAAACCCTCGATAGCAAACGAGCTTAATCTTGCTGAAGAGTCTTATGTGGTTGCAGGCGGGCACGATCAACCTTGCGGTGCACTAGGCGCCGGTGTTACCCAGCCGGGAGTGGCCGTTTATGCCACCGGGACGGTTGAATGTATAACGCCTGCCTTTTCAGAGCCGGTGTTCTCCGAAAAGCTGCGAAACAGTAACCTTTGCACTTATGATTACACAATAAATGGCATGTATACGACGGTAGCGTTTAGTCTGACCGGCGGGAATATTCTTAAATGGTTCCGTGACGAGTTCGGGCAGGCTGAGATCGCACAGTCAGAAAAAACAGGCTGCGATGTTTACGAGCTTTTGTTGGAAGAAATTCCTGATAAGCCAACAGACCTTATGGTTCTTCCTTACTTTACACCCAGCGGCACGCCGCATTTTGACACCCAAACGCCCGGAGCAATACTAGGCCTGCGTTTATCGACAAAACGCGAAGAGATAATGAAAGCCTTGCTTGAAGGCGTCGCTTTTGAAATGCGGCTGAATCTGGAAATCCTTGAACAATCCGGCTGTCAGGTAAATGAACTGCGAGCCACAGGCGGTGGGGCCAAGTCCAATATCTGGACACAACTCAAAGCCGACGTCCTGGGTAAGCCGATTACCGTTCTCGACATTACCGAAGCCGGCTGCCTCGGAGTAGCCATTCTCGCCAAAGCCGCTGATGCTAATGATCCCCTAGCTGACATTGCCGCCAAATGGGTCAAGGCGATATCTGTCCAAACGCCTGATAAAGAATTCGCTGACTACTACACCAAGCGATTTGAGGTATATAAACAAATTTATCCAAAATTAAAAAATTTGAATATTGATTGAGTCTATTACGCAAGGCTCGCATAGCGGCGAATTGGCGATTAACTTCTGCTGCGAACCACATCAATATTCAAAGCGGGTTAGTTTTGACAACTAGGATCATTGTTTGAAAGAACGGTTGACCTCTGTCACGGTCGAAGAAATAGGATCTAGCGAAGTGAACTGAAGGACAAGATTACTCATGTTATTTGTAAATAAAAAGAAAAAGATTCAATCTCAGATATCCGAGTATTGTCAAAGCGTGCTGGAATGTCTGGACGCCTTTCAGCAGGCGGTGAAGCACTATTGCCAGGCACCGGACAGGGAAGCTGCCAAGGCTGCCTTTGCCGAAGTTCATAAATCGGAAAGCAAGGCCGACGACATCCGCCGAGAGATAGAAGTCGTCATGTATTCCAAGGCATTATTCCCTGAATCACGCGGCGATATTCTTGGCCTGCTTGAAACGATGGACAAGGTTCCCAACCAGGCGGAATCCGCTATCCGCATGATTTGGAACCAGCACGTAACAATACCGGAGAAGTACCACCCTCAGATATTGCAGCTGGTGGACGTGTGCAGCCGGACCGTCGATGCGATGGTCGATGCGGCAGAGAAGCTGTTTTCGGATTTCACGAACGCAGCCGTTGCTGTAGGCAAGATAGACGAGCTGGAAAGCGAAGCGGATAAGATCGAGGCTGGGCTTATTGAAGAAGTATTCTCCGAACCAGTTGACGGTATCGCGACTATAGTTTTCCGCGACCTTATCAAGCAGATCGCCCATATAAGCGACCGTGCGGAAAATGTCGGCGACAAGATCCGCATCATCGTAGCCAAGAGGACCATCTGACATGCTTCCGCTGACGGGTGGTTTATATCTTGGTTGGGCATTGGGTGCCAACGACGCCTCCAATGTCTTCGGCACGGCCGTTGCTTCTCGCATAATCAGCTTCCGCAAGGCGTGCGTCCTGTGTTCCGTGGCTATCATTTTGGGTGCGATGCTCCAGGGCGAGGGCGGTATCCATACGCTAAGCGGCCTGACCGCACAAACGCAGACGAGCCTGCTAGTCGTGTCAGTCTCAGCTGCTATTACCGTTACGCTCATGACGATTATGCGCCTGCCGATAAGCACGTCCCAGGCCATCGTTGGTTCGATTGCCGGCATCAGCCTTGCTACAGATTCGATGCACTGGGGCGGTCTGGCGAAGGTCGTTATCTGCTGGATAGCCACTCCCATCGGGGCGATGGTTATCGCGTATGTCCTCTACAAGCTGCTGGCCGCCTTTATCCGCCATGTGCCCATGAGTATTCTGACGCGCGATAAGATTCTTTGGGGCGGCCTGCTAATTGTCGGAACCTATGGCTCGTATGCTCTCGGTGCGAACAACGTCGCCAACGCTACGGGTATATTCTCCGGCCAGATTGAAGGCATATCCGACAGCCAGCTTGCCCTTTTTGGCGGGATTGCAATTGCGGTTGGCGTCTTGACCTATAGCAAACGCGTGATGATGGCCGTCGGTTCCGGCGTGATGCCGATGGACGCGTTTACCGCCTTCGTAGCCGTTTCATCTATGGCTGTGACGGTTCATATATTTGCCGTTATCGGCGTGCCGGTAAGTACTTCGCAGGCGATTATAGGCTCAATAATGGGTATAGGAGCGATTCGCGGCGTCTACGCGATAAAGTTCAGGAGCTTGCGAAACATCGGCTTCGGCTGGCTGCTTACACCGGCGATTTCATTAATCCTGGCATCAGCCGGATATGCAATATTCTGCATTTAATTTTAAAACTCTTGTTTAAAATCAAGAAAACGGAACGTAATAGGTACTTTTATGAATAAGATTAAATTAAAGCTTTTGTAAAGGACTCGTTGGATGAAGAAGTTTGGCATAGCTGTCATTGGTGGGCGTATTCGTAGTACGATAATATTCGATTATCTTAAGCGTAAAACTCGCACGCCATCTGGAACGGATATGGGGAGAAGTTCATTGTGCAATTACGTCGATAAAGATGAAAGGGACTAGATATGATATATCGTCCGAAAATGCCTAGAAAACTTTGGGATAGCTGGTTGTTTGAGTGGGATGGAATATTCCACCTATTCTATATCGAAATTGTCGGCTCTGATTTTGACACAATCGGCCACGCTGTCAGCGAGGACCTCTTGCATTGGACAGACCGCCCATCCATTCCATTTAAAGGGAAGCCTGGGGAATGGAACGAGGGATCGACATGCACCGGCATGGTGGTTCGTTACGAAGACCGGTTTTGTATGTTTATTGGCGCCAATCGTACGGATCGGCAGGTCGTTGGGGTTTACTTTTCTGAAGATCTTGATAACTGGACACCATTCGAGGGCAACCCGATTCTCGAGCCCACGGGGCAGTATTATCTAACCGAACCGGTGAGCCCTCAGTTTCCCAAAGTGGACTGGCGGGATCCCTTTGTAGCGTATCGCCAGGAAGATCAGCATTACCACATGCTCCTGTTTGCCCGCAAGCCGGAGTGGAATCATGCTGATACTGGTACTGTAATTGCTCACCTGAAGTCCCAAGATCTTCTGCATTGGAGCATCATGCCTCCAGTTGATGCCGAGGTTGGTTCATTCTACCACGCCGAGGTTCCCGAGCTGTTTGAAATGAAAGGCCGATATTATCTGCTGTTCTGCACTTGCAGCATGTACGGGGTGAAACTGAACACGCCCAGCCGTTTTGACACGACTGGTACCTATTACATGGTCGGCGAGTCCATAGATGGCCCATTTGCGTTGCCTGATGAATATATGTTAATAGGTGCTGGCGGCGGCAAGATGACGTCGTATGTTGGACGCACTATTTCGTATCAGGGCGAGCGGATTTTTTATCACCACGTTCAGGGAGATGTGCACGGATTACAGGGTACATGGGGGATCCCCAAGAAGATCGGGGCAGAAGCCGATGGGAGCCTCTTTCTCGAATACATGCCCCTCATGGAGAAGTTGGAGACGGGCCTAATTTGTGGGGCCTCGGAGAATGTCCCTTCTTTTGATGTTATGGACCTGGGTGATTGGCAGCGAGATGATGGTGTGATTGTGGGCAAAGCGGAAGTAGTCGGATCATCTTGCCGGATCGTCCGAGACGTTTCCGATCTGCACCTTGATTGCAGAGTTAAATGCCTGACCGGCGCACAAGTAGGTCTGGTCTTGCGGAGTGCCGACGGGAATGGCGTGCGGATCAGTCTGAATTTTGAACGCCAGCAGATGGAAATCGGCATGGCGCGAAAGGATGCTAAATGCCAATTGGGATGGGGTGCGGATATTGTTCAGGCTTTGGCAGGGGGTGGCGGAAGTCTATATCGCGATGTGTGCCAATGCGATTTGCAGCACGGTCAAGAGTATCGAATTCGATGTTTTACTCGTGATGAGCACTTTGAAGTATATTTAGATGATCGCTGGATATTTACAGCGGTGTTGCCCGAGGCTAACAAACAAGGCGATGTTGAATTAGTCGTGGAGCGAGGTGAGGCAGTATTCTCCGATTTGCGTCTCGCCAGGATTGAACCCCTGCCGTAGTCGAAGTTTCAAATGGAAGAAACAGAATCTGGATGCGAAACTACAAAAAGACTCCCAAATGAGATGTGTCAGTGGCTAGTGTGAATCAAATGAAAGATAAAATTATGACGGATATAACATTCTATGCTTGGGGCGATTCTCATTTTGGATATGAGATGAAGTTTGACGAGGAGGATTTACGCGGGAATATCATCAAGCAGATGAACGAGTTGAAAGGTTGGCCGCTGCCTGCTGAGATTGGCGGATGTGTTGCCAAACCGGATTTTGTGGTCTTGTGCGGAGACGCTGTAGACGGCAACCCAGCCGAAGAGCAGTTGGAGTTTGATTATTACCGCTATTTCATGAATAAGTTGAAGTATCGGCATTACGAAGTATTTGGCAATCACGACGGTACCACGCCGTATTTGGATTATTTCATGAGGCAATACGGCGGAAAATCATATTCGTTCAATTGTCAAGGAATTCATTTTATTGCTCTGAACAGCGATTATGATCAAGCAGAACAAGGCCGTGTCAACTGCGAAGATCTGGCTTGGCTGCAAGCAGATATGGGGCAAGTCGCCGACGAAATGCCGGTTGTGCTGTTCCTGCATACAAGGATTGATAGCCTTAAGAATCCGGACGACGTTCTAAAAATCCTGGCCGACAAGCGGGTCATACTGGTGGTGAGCGCTCATATACACATTCCGGAAGTGTTCGAACTTGACGGAATCTCGTGTATCAGCATAGGCCACTGTCGCAACCATCCGATTGATCCCGAACATGGCCGGCATTTCTATGTTGTGCATATCCACAACAGGCGGATTACCGCTCTGCCTTGGCGATGGGACTTGAAAGATTGGGAACACGGGCAGCGGTGGTCGCAGTGGCGCTCCCCGGATGCCGATGTGGCGCGTTTCTTGTTGGATAGAGAATTCTAGGTTACGGACGGGACAACAGAAATTATGATTCAAATAGGGATACGTTCTTCGTCAGCTATGCTTGATGGTCGGTTCGGAGAAAGCCAACTCGCATTTCTCAAAGAGATTGGCTTTGATCTAGTAGAGTTGAGCTTCAATTGCCCGCCTATGGACTACCAAAATGTGCGGCAGTGTGAAGGGTTCCGCAAGACGGCAGAGCGGTTGGGTATGAGCTATACTGCCCATGCACCTGATACAATTAAACTATCTTCACCGGATCGCGACGAGGTTCAAACGGGCATCGAAATATGTAAAGACGTGATCGAGTCAACCCAGATATGCGGAGCAGATACTTTGGTTGTGCATGCGTGCTCGTATATTAAACTTCAGCCGGGAAAAGAACACCTGCAAAAAGCGAATTTGCTGTGGGCATTGGAGTCTGTGGCGGGTTGCTGTGAACGATGGAACGTAAAGCTGGCAGTTGAGACAATGTGTCCTGGCTGGCTGACCTCAGATATCGATCTGCTTATAGATGTTGTTGACTCTATCAATTCTCCGCAGATAGGTATATGCATCGATACGAATCATTTAAATCTTTCGGTGGGGCTTGGTGAATCTATCAAAAAAGCCGGGTCGCGGATTTTAGAATTCCATGTCAATGATAATCACCTCCTCAAAGAAGAGCACTTGCTCCCGTTTGACGGATTGATAGACTGGCAAGAGTTTGTCCATGTGGTTTGTGATTTGGGCTTCAGTGGCAAGATGATAATGGAACCGAGCTGGCCTGCAGGGGCTGATGTTCATAAAATGATTAGGCGGGCTAAGTGTGCGTCAGAAAAAATAATCTCCCTTTTTGGTCATGCAAAAGATCAAGGATAGAGCTATGGATTCATTAATGAGGTATGATAAACCGGCTTCTAACTGGATGGATGGCCTGCCTGTAGGAACGGGCAGAGTGGGGGCAATGGTTTGGGGTGGGCATAAAACCGAGCGTCTTTCCCTTAATCATGAATGGCTATGGAGGGGAAAGTATCGGCATCGCGATAATCGCCAAGTTGCTGAACGGCTTAGTGAAGTACGTGAGCTTTTGCTTGCGGGTGAATATGAGCAAGGTACTCAGCTAGGCAACAGCCTTTTCGGTAGCTTTACCGAATATGAATCGCCTGGTCGTATTGACGCTTATCAGTCTGTTGGAGATCTCTATATTGATTTCGAACACGACATTGTTTTTGATTATAAACGAGAGCTTGATCTCAATAAAGCCATTGCTTGCGCCGAGTATTCCGTGATGCCCAATCACAAAAGTTTCCGGCGGGATGTTCTTGCATCGCTGGCGGACGACTTGATCTATATTCGCGTAAAGTGTATGAATCGGGACAATACTGAAGCCTGCAAATTTACCGCCCGTTTGCGTTTTGATCGCACGATTGATCTGCAATGCAAGCTTGAGGCCAATGCTTGCGGTGATCGGATTGTCATGGCTGGCGAATTTGAGACTGGCATGAAGTTCCAAACCCAAGCCCGTGTCTGGCTGACTGGCGATGATGCAATGATTGTTGCCGATGGTGACAAGTTAATGATTTCCTGTGCTGAGGAGATGATCATAGTGGTCAATATCGGCACGTCGGCCAAGAATAATGATCCAGCTGATGAGTGTGATCTTTCGCAGATGGGCAGGCCCAAATGGGAGGATGTGCTCTCACGTCACCAGAAAGAATATCATCGTCAACTGGGCGAATTTTCCTTGGAACTTCCACTTAGAGGACCCGATTTGCCGACTGATGTTCGTATGAGGCGACTCAAGGAAGAACAACAAGATCCTGCCTTGGCGTTGTTGTATTTCAACTTCGGGCGTTATTTACTTGTGGCCTCGTCCGCATGCGGTGAGTTGCCTGCCAATCTGCAGGGAATTTGGAATGACAATATTCTACCGCCTTGGGCAAGCGATTTTCATCTCGACATTAACTTGCAAATGAACTATTGGCCGGCAGAGCCAGCAGGTATGCAGCACACGTTTGAAGCTTTCATGAAATATCTTGAACGCCTTGTGCCGCATGGGCAAAAGGCGGCAAAAGACCTTTACGGTTGCCGTGGAATTTTCCTGCCTTTGGCGACTGACCCTTGGGGGCGTGCCACGCCGGAGAGTTTCGGGTGGGCGGTGTACATTGCGGCTGGCGCTTGGCTTGCTCAGCACGTCTGGTGGCATTATGAGTATTCGCAGGATAAGCAATTTCTGCGTGAGCGAGGCTATCCGTTTATGAAGCTTGTTGGTGAATTTTACGAAGATTACATGATTGAGGGTGACGATGGCCAACTACTGATCGTGCCCAGCCAGTCACCTGAAAACCGCTTCGCAGAGGCTGGTGATAATCCTAATCATCCCGTATCGCTCTGTGTAAACTCAGCATTTGATGTAGAACTTGCGTGGGACGTTCTTACGCATTTAGTCAAGGCCTGTGATATTCTGGACATCGACCGTGACAGGCAGGCCAAATGGCATGCGATGCTTGACAAACTACCCACTCCAAAGATCGGCAGCCAAGGTCAACTTCTCGAATGGAATGAGGAATTCACTGAAATCGAACCCGGCCATCGCCATCTCTCTCACCTGTTCGGTTTATATCCTGGCGAACAGTTCTGTCCTCGCAAGGCCCCCGAGTTATTCAACGCGGCATTAAAATCACTCGAGTTTCGCATGAACGCCGCCGGGGGGCATACGGGCTGGTCGCGTGCCTGGGTTGCATGTTGTTACGCCCGGGCAGGTAATGGCGATAAAGCTTTTGAACATATTAAACACTTGATAACCGATTTTGCCAGTGAGACACTGCTTGATCTGCATCCGCCCCGAATTTTTGAGATTGATGGAAATTTCGGTGCAGTTGGGGCTATTACAGAAATGCTCCTGCAGAGCTATTATTGTCAGCTACACCTGCTGCCGGCATTGCCCAAATGCTGGCCTGATGGATCTGTTAAAGGATTGAAAGCCCGCGGAGGATTTGCCGTCAACATTGAATGGGAAAAGCATGAACTTGTGAAAGCTTCAATTGTCGCCAATACAACTCGCACATGCTTTGTTGTCGAGGATGAAAAAAAATATTCGGTTACCGATCATAACGAAAATTCTGTTGGGACGGTAAATGAGGATGGGCTAATCCGTTTTGAAGTTGAAAAAGACAAGGAATATTTAATTAGAGTTAAGCCATGATATATCGTGTGGTACCACCTAAAAGAATGTGGGATAGTTGGTTTTATGAATGGCAGGGGAAGATCCATATGTATTATTCTGAAACCTGTGGTGAAGAATGGGACAGCGTCGGCCACGCTGTGAGTGATGATTTTATTTATTGGGACCTACGCCCGTCTTTTTCTGTCAAAGGTGGCGTCCTTGGTGAGTGGAATCATGCTTCAGCCAAGACCGGGATGGTAATTCGCCATGATAATAAATTCTATATGCTTATAGGATCAACTCGCCGTCTTTTGAACATTTTGATTATTGTTTTATTTCTCTATTGCAGGAGGAGGTTGGTAAGTGGCGAAGAATAAGAAATCAATTGGATATGTAGTTCCTCATACCCATTGGGATCGGGAATGGCGATATCCAATCTGGAAAAACCGATCCCTTTTATTAAAATTTTTCGATCAATTACTCGATACACTCGAGACTAATCCTGACTACCGCTGCTTTGTTATGGATGGTCAATGCATTCCCATAGAAGACTATTTGGAGATACGCCCGGAAAAAGAGGAGATGATTCGAAGATTCGTTGGAGCGGGTCGGTTGGCTATTGGGCCGTGGTACACTCTTCCCGATTTATACCCCATAGATGGGGAATGCCTTGTTCGAAACCTTCTAAAAGGTATACGGCTGAGTAATAAGCTCGGTGGATATATGAAAATCGGATATAACTCGTTTGGCTGGGGACAGACGGCACAGTTTCCCCAGATTTACAAAGGTTTCGGTTTTGATTTTGCAATTGCCGCTAAGAGGGTTTCCCCAGAGCGTGCGCCTAAGAGTGAGTTTGTTTGGGAATCGCCGGATGGAACCCGTTTGCTTACGTCACGACTCGGAGATTACGGACGTGCCAACCTGTTTGTGAACGCCATTATGCTGATAAGGCTTGGCATTGATTACACTCCAGATAACTACATTTACACAATGGAAAGCGGGGGAGTGGTCATTCATGATGCTTCTCCAGAGAAATATCACGACGACTACTTCAAAATTGACGACGAGCCTAAGTACTATAGTGAAAAGGTGGTAGAAGGTTTTCGAAAAGCATGGGAGGGTATGAATGAAACGACCGTTCCGCAATGTCGCCTTTTAATGAGTGGTTGTGATTTTACGGATTGTCAGCCGGATTTGACTCGAATAATTGATGAGGCAAATGCCGAAATTGATGATATTGAGTTTGTTCATGGTACGCTTGAACAATATGCCGAGCGAATGAAAGAGTTAGTGGCTCTGGAGGATATTCCTGTTGTTTATGGCGAATTGCGAGACGGTCCGCCCACTGCCTGTTCAGCCAATGCGTTGGCCACCCGGATATATCTCAAAATTGCCAATAAACAGGCACAGAACGTCATCCTCCGTAGAGCCGAACCCATGGCTTCGTTGCTTGCAATGATGGGTGCGGAGTACCCCCGCTCATTGTTGGCATTGGCATGGAAACAGCTTCTTCAATCGCACCCTCATGATTCGATTAACGGTGTTACCCAAGACAAAAGTGCTGATGATACCTTCAATCGAATTCAGCAAGCTATCGAAATTGGAGAGGTGGTAAATGAAGCATGTGTGGGCGAGTTAGTAAAGCGAATAGAACTGTCAGAATACGACTCGAAAGACATTCTTGTTTTGGCGGTTAATCCTTTGGCGAAAGCTGCTAATGGTGTTTTTAAACTTTGTATAGACACACCGCAAGACTATGACATCTGGGATTTTTCCTTGGAGGATTCGGAAGGTAAAATTCATGAAGTCCAGCCTATTTCCAGAGAAGAAAAAAATGTTCCAGTAAACGACATGGCCGCCAGGCCCTGGCCTTTCAAAATTGACAGGCATTTGGTCTATGCTGATTTGGGTCAAGTTCCCGCAGGGGGGTACAAAGTATTTAAAGTCAAAGCAATATCAAAGTTTGATCGTCGAGTAGAATGGTGGCCTCCGATACGGACTAGCACTGGCGAAGAAATCTATCATAGCCCACGGTTACTGGAGAATGAATTCCTTAAAGTGACTGTGGAAAGTGATGGTACCATTTCACTGCATGATAAGGCTACCGGCCGAATCTATAGGGATCTTCATTACTTTGAAGATGCGGGCGATATAGGGGATTATTGGATTTATTACCCTCTCCACAGGAATCAGATACATACCAGTCATGAATGCCCCACACGTATTTGGTGTGAAGATGATGGTCCATTGGCTGCCACATTGGTTATAGAGAAAACGATGACGCTTCCGGCCTACGGCTTGCATCCTGGCGCTGGCATTAAGGGGCAAAGCCGCCGAAGTGAAGAGACAAACAATCTCGTCATCACTTCTTGGCTGACGCTGAAACGAGGTTCGCACAGGCTTGAAATAAAAACCAAAATAAAAAATACAGTCAAAGATCATCGTTTACGTGTCATATTTCCTACGGACCTAAACGCATCACATTCAGAAGCCTCGGGCCATTTTACTGTCGATAAACGACCAATTGAGCCTGCCAAATCACCTGATGGAACATATTGGCCAGAAATGCAAACACTTCCCCAGCAGCATTTTGTTGATATCAGCGATGGGAAACATGGCTTAGCTATTCTCAATAATAGCCTTACTGAGTACGAGGTATTAAGAGATGGCTGCAATAGTGTGGCATTAACGTTATTCCGCTGTATGCGAAACCGCATCTGTACAGAAGCATGTGCCAGCAGTGAATATCCCACCCAGAAAGGCGGCCAGTCTTTGAGGGAAATGATTTTCGAATACGCCTTATATCCTCACGAAGGCACATGGGACGAAGCCAAGGTTTATACCGAAGCCGAAACACTAAACACCCCAGTCGGCACTTATCAAATTACGGCCCACGAAGGTGGGAGTTTGCCTTTAACCCAGAGTCTTTTCTCAGTAGAACCGGATAATCTGATTCTTTCAGCTTTCAAGAAGGCCGAAGATCGAGATTCTTATATCCTCAGAATGTTCAATCCGACTGACGAAGCGATTGACGGCGTTATTAAATTGTCTTCGCCTGTGAAAAATGTCTGGCTGACTAATCTCAATGAAGATCGTGAAAGTGAGATAGTTCTGAAAAGCAAAAATGAAGTACCTGTTGCTGCAGGGCCTAATAAGATTGTTACTGTTGAACTGGAAATGAAGTAACCATGATAAATCACAAAAGGAGCAATAGGCAATATGTCTAGGCATTACGAGATTATGATAGCCGGACATCTGTGTATCGATATTATTCCCCGTTTTTACGATACTGGCGTAACGAATATCGATGAAATCATGCGGCCTGGCAAGCTGATCAATGTCGAGAAGGCTATGGTAAGCACCGGTGGGCCGGTTTCCAATACAGGCATTAATATGAAGACACTCGGCAGCAATGTCTGCTTCTGTGCGTGCGTCGGTGATGATCAGTTCGGCAAGTTGACGATTGATCTGTTAGAACAAAACGGCAATGCTGAGGGCATTCATGTCTTGGAAGGAACGGCCAGTTCTTATACGTTAGTTATTGCTCCGCCTGGAATCGACCGCATCTTCCTGCACAATCCGGGCACCAACGACAAATTTAGCTCACGTGACCTTAATCCTGAGTTGATCAGCCAGTGCCGTCATTTTCACTTTGGCTATCCCCCGCTGATGGAGAAAATATTTGCTGATGAAGGCGCTGAACTGCAGAAAGTCTTTCAAATTGCCAAGGAGGCCGGTGCGACAACATCCTGTGATATGACACTGCCCGACCCGGCATCTGTTTCCGGCAAGGCACCATGGCGAAAGATACTCGCCAACATTCTGCCTTATGTAGATATCTTCGTCCCTTCGATCGAAGAGACTTTCTACATGCTTCATCCTGAAGAGTTTTTGGATATGAAGGCCCAGCACAATAATGCTGAACTGATTGACTATTTAACCCCTGAAGATTACTCGCGAATAGCTGACGAGATTCTGTTAATGGGCTGCAAGATGACGACGCTCAAGTCAGGCCATCGCGGCTTCTACATCAAGACGAACTCGAAAGAGAGCTTTGAGACATTGGGGGCAGCCAGTCCAGGCAACGAGGATAACTGGTCCAATCGCGAGCTTTGGGCACCGGCCTTCGAACCGGGCCATTTCGGTAGTGCGACAGGTTCTGGCGATTCTTCCATCGCTGGCCTGTTGAGTGCGTTCCTTCGTGGCCTGACAATTGAGGAAGCTCTCAAATACGCTACTTGCTGTGGTTTGCAGAATGTGCGTGTCCTTGACGCAGTAAGCGGCATCAAACCCTGGAGCGAAACCACGGAAATGCTACAGGACTCCATGCCGCTGATAGACGCCAACATTGACTCCGACGGCTGGGTGTGGTCCGAAGATCACAGCCTGTGGGCGGGGCCAAACGACGAATTAAATTCTCGGAACTGAAACGATAAAAGAGATTTTGTAATGAAACGTAGTTTTATGAATCAAAAGATCAAAGAGGCAATTGAGTTTTGTAATTCGCACGATTTTCATTTGCCGAAGTGGGCATATTGGTCGCCTCAGCAGTGGGCAATGGCTGGCCATGAGGCTGACGAAATTCGTCGCTGCAAACTTGGCTGGGATGTTACCGACTTCGGCTTGAACGACTACCAGAATATTGGTCTCTTGGCTTTTACTATTCGCAACGGCGATATCGCCGAAGTAGGTAAGGATCCTGCAGCCAAGAATTACTGCGAGAAGCTGTTGCTGGTCGATGAAGGCCAGGTTACGCCGACCCATTTCCACTGGTCCAAAATGGAAGATATTATCAATCGTTCTGGCGGGAAGTTGGTTATCCAGCTTTGGAATGCCAATAAGGAAACCGAAGCAATTGATGAAGTAAATGACATTGTTGTAAGCATAGATGGAATAGAGATGACTGTTCTAGCAGGCGGCACGGTCGTGCTTGAGCCGGGCGAATCGATAACACTACCACCATATATGTATCACAACTTCTATGCCGAAAAGGGCAGCGGAATGGTCCTTGGCGGAGAAGTCTCTCGTGTTAACGACGACGAGAATGACAACCGTTTCAACTCGCCTCTTCCTCGTTTTTCTGAGATTGAGGAAGATGAAGCTTCTATATATCTACTTTGCGGCGAATACCCAGAGGCAGACATAAGATGAATGGCCCTGTAGCTATACCGTCAATTGGTGAAGTTAGTACTAGCTCTGGCATGAAGTCACTTCAGGAGTGCAGTGATCGTGTGTTCAAGGTTGGCACCGACGGTGTAATCTCAATAACCTCCACCGGCGATGGCAAAGTGGAGTTTATAGCCTTTGAAGGCCGCACACTGGCATATGTGAAGTCTGCTATGGGGTATCCGGCCTATTATCCTGTCCACCCCGTAAAGATGGAACAACCAATCAGGGCAGTGCTTATGGACCTGGACGGTACCAGTGTCCACAGCGAGGAATTCTGGATTTGGATAATTCAGCTTTCTATTGCCAGCCTGCTTGGCGACCCGAAATTCGAACTGGAGGATGCGGATATCCCCTTCGTATCAGGCCACAGCGTAAGCGAGCACTTGCAGTACTGCATCAATAAGTACTGTTTGGACAGAACAGTGGAAGAGGCACGTAAATATTACTTCCAGCACACTCGCCGCGAAATGAAAGAAATCACGCAAGGGCGAGGTCATGATAATGCCTTTGTTCCCACGCCGGGCCTTAAGGAATTCCTGTTGGAACTTAAGGCTATGTGCGTAAAGATCGGTTTGGTTACATCTGGGTTGTATGAAAAAGCCTGGCCGGAGATTCTCTCAGCCTTCAAGACGCTTGACATGGGCGACCCGAAGGAATTTTACGATGCGATAATAACAGCTGGCTTCCAGCCGGGCGACGGTGAAGCAGGCACGCTCGGTGAACTGCAGGCCAAACCGCACCCCTGGCTTTATGCAGAGATTGCTCGCGTAGGACTCGGGTTGGGCTTTGCTGACCGCAATTCTATTGTAGGCATTGAAGACAGCGGAGCAGGGGTTTGCTCTATCCGCATAGCGGGCTTCCCGACTTTCGGTATTGCTGGCGGTAACATCATTGAATCTGGAACCAAAGAGCTATGCTGTAATTATTGTCATACGTTTGAAGAGATTTTGGAATTGATCAAATGAAAATAACATTATGTTTTTGAAGTTATTTGTTGTAGCTGGTCGCCAAATTTTGGTGTACAGAACTAATCTAAGCTTTTTGGGAAATCGCGATATGATCTTAACATTACAAATTGTATGAATTATAGAAAGTTGTCGAAAATGCACAAATTACGATTTCGTCAGGTTCATTTAGATTTTCACACGTCTGAAGTGATTGAAAATGGCTCAGAGTTTGATCAGAAGCAGTGGCAGGAGGCCTTGAAAGCCGGCCACGTTGCCTCAATTACTTGTTTTGCCAAGTGTCATCATGGCTGGAGTTATCATCCGACAAAAGTTGGCAAGCAGCATCCTTATCTTAAATTTGACCTTTTGCGTTCTCAGTATGATGCCTGCAAGGAAATAGACGTTAATGTCCCGATTTATCTCTCCGCTGGCGTGGATAATGTTGCCTCGGCCGGTCATCCTGAATGGCGGGAGATCGGATATGACGGAGAATATCTTGGTTGGGCGAAGAAGAAAGACGAAGCTGGCTTTCATTTGATGTGCTTCAACAGTCCATATCTTGCTTATCTCTGCGATCAGATTATCGAGGTAGTCCAACTGTTCCCTGAAGCTGATGGGATATTTCTGGATATTATCTCGCAGGGTCAGTGTTGTTGTAAGTGGTGTCGAGAGGTAATGGAAGCCAACGGCTGGGATGTCCAAAAGGAATCCGACCGACATAAATGTTCCCAGTTAGCGATTGACCGTTATTACAAGATGACAACCGAGGCATGTAAAAGTACCCGTGATGATATGCCGGTTTTCCACAACAGCGGACACATCGCACGTGGCAATCGTGATTTGTTGAAATATTTCAGCCACATTGAACTGGAATCTCTTCCCACAGGCGGATGGGGATACGATCATTTCCCGATATCGGCCAAGTATTGTCAGAATTTACCTCATGATTTTCTGGGGATGACGGGTAAGTTTCATACCACATGGGGTGAATTTGGTGGCTATAAGCATCCGAATGCCCTTAAATATGAATGCTTAGCTATGCTTGCTTATGGCGCCAAGTGCAGTATAGGGGATCAACTTCATCCGACAGGAAGGATGGATGAGAGCACTTATCAACTTATCGGACAAGTATATGCGGAGGTAGAGGCTAAGGAGCCATGGTGCAATGATGTCGAGAGTGTAGCCGATATCGGATTGCTCTCTTCAGAGGCGGCAAATAGGGAAGATCCAGACCCAAGAAACGATAACAAACCCGACACTGGCGCGGGGCGTATTTTGCTCGAAGGCCATTTCCTTTTCGATGTGCTTGATACGGAGATGGATTTTGCCAAATACAAAATGCTCATCCTTCCGGACGATATAAAAGTTAATCCAGAATTAAAAACCAAGTTGGACGATTATCTTGCCTCGGACGGCAAGCTTTTGCTTACTGGCGAAAGTGGACTCGCAGAAGATGGCAGCAGCTTTGTTTTTGACATAGGTGCCGTGTGGCATGGCCAGAGCGAATATCAGCCGGATTATATATTACCACGAGAAGACCTAAGGCCGTCATTTATTGACTCGCCGTTAGTTATGTATCTTTCCAGCCAGCGGATTAAGGTTACCGATGGTGAATCTCTTGGCGATATTTACGACCCTTACTTTAATCGAACTGTTGAGCATTTCTGCAGCCATCAACACGCGCCCGCGAAGCCAGAACCGTCTGGCTTCGATTGCGGTGTTCGCAAAGGCAATATCCTTTACTTAGCTCATCCGGTCTTCAGTATTTATAGAGGCTTGGGAGCAGTCGCTTACAAACAATATGCGATTAATGCTATTAATTCATTGCTGGACGTTCCGACACTAGAGGTTAATTTGCCTTCGACGGCTAGGGTAACCATGATGCATCAGCCGCAGCATAATCGCTATGTTTTGCATCTACTTTACGCCGATACTATCAGTCGAGGCGGTCCGATGGAGCTTTCAGGTGGTACACTTGCAGGCAAGGCAAGCATTGAGGTAATTGATGAACTTCTTCCATTACGGGACATCAAGATTCAGCTACGTAGCGATAAAAAGATATCAAAGGTAACGCTCGAGCCTCAGGGGCATGAAATCGAATTTGAACTCAAGGATAATATTGTAAATCTGACAATTGGCGAATTTGTCTGCCATCAGATGATAGCTTTAGAATACGAGTAACCTTTAAGCCAACAAAAATAATTAACCTGTGTCCAAGGAGGTCACGGTATGACTGTACCCAAAGCTAATATAAAGAGGCTCTCAGGAAGTAAGTCGGTCAAGGCCAAGGCTGTTACCTTTGGTGCATGCACTTTGTGCGATCCTCGCATTGATGCATCTTATCGAGAGCGGGTCGGTAATATCGTCGAGATGGTTGCCAGTACCGTCGGAAAGCTTGTAAAGATGCCCGGTGGTTCGCCTGTAAACGTTTTCTGGTCTCCGTTTCTTATCGATCGCGAGAAGCAGGCAGACATCGTAGCCCGCCTGCAGCACTGAATGGATATGACCAATGTGCTTAGCCAGACGCCGTGGAGTGAACGACCAGCCTACATTCCAGGCACCGACAGGCCACGGCCTCTTATACAGCTTATTGATGGCGAATAGGAATTAAGGAGGGTTGTTGATGCTAAAAGGTATTTCTCCTTTACTAAGCCCTGAACTACTGGCTGTTCTTTGTCGAATGGGGCATGGTGATGAAATCGTTCTTGCCGATGCCCATTTCCCCGGTGAATCTATGGATAAACGCGTTGTTCGGGCTGATGGCTTAAAGATCCCCGCATTATTGGAAGCGATATTGCCGTTACTTGAGTTGGACAGCTATGGCAAATCACCTGTCTTAATGATGGATGCTGTGCCGGGCGATTCTTTCGACTCAAATGTTGAGAAATCATACTTAGCTGTAATCAATCAATATGCTCCCAAACCTATCGAAATTGAACGCCTTGAGCGATTTGCTTTTTATGATCGGGCAAGACAGGCTTATGCGGTAGTCATGAGTGGTGAAACAGCAAAATATGGAAACATAATATTGCGGAAGGGCGTTACACCATCGTAGCCTGTAGCCACTGCAGATTAGATGAACAGCAAGCAGCAGAAAAGTTGTCGAATATCCTTCCGAGGAAAACCACATATTCTACGAAAAGCTAGGAAAGGGACGACTCCTTCCTTGTGGACTTTCCACAAAAACGTTGCATTGCCACGAAATCGAAAGTACCCCATTCCCCGTGAATTAGCCCAGGTTTTGTGAGAAAATCCAGTGGCCTGAGATAACGTAGGATATTTTTCGCACATTTTGAAAAAGCAAAAGAGTAGCCCTTGTGCTGGTCGACGTTTGGGATTTTCAACTTTGACCAGAACTAAAGGACTACCCATGAAGGATATTAATATCTCGGATGATTCGATATTCTGTCGGTGAGCATCTGTAGTATGTCTTAAAACAACGATGCATATGGCTTGTATCGGTAAACCCCCATTCCGTCGCGATTTTTTTAATGGGATCGTTGGATTTTAATATTTGCTCTGCGGCTGCACTTATGCGGTAATGCATCCCGAATTCCGAGAATGTTATCCCCATAGTATCCCTGAAGCTTTTGCCAAAGGCGTTCCTGTTCATTCCACAAATTTTGGCTGCATCTTGAGTAGAAACGAATCGTTTATTTGCGAATACCAGCTTTATTGCCTTATTAATTTTGGCTGTGGGGTATTCGAACCCAGAAGTATGTTAAGGGAGTATCGGATTTTTTGTCGGCAGGCAGGGTAGGAGGGCGGTATGTAGTGGCCGTTGCAAACGGTGAAGCTGCCATGGGTTTGATAAGCCTTGTGGCGATGTTTGAGGCAGGTAGCCGCGGTAGCTATGTTGCTGCTGAAGAAACTGATGAATTGCTGGCGGCGGAGCTGGCGGGAGCTGATTTGGCATGGGGAATATTATCAATGTCGTAACGCGATATCCTACGCCTGCCGCATGCGTGCTAAATTGGACTCAACATAGCGCTGCCATACTAAGGTGCGACCAAACCATTACTCTAATGGGCTACTACTCACTCAAAAGCTATCCGGCTCAGCTGCGACGGATCAAATTCTTCGACGCAGAGACGAATAATACTCTTACCTTTTTGACCAACAACTTTCAGCTGCCGGCATGGACAATCGCCGAACTGTATCGCTGCCGTTGGAAGGTGGAGCTTTTCTTAAAATGGATCAAGCAGCACCTTCGCATCAGGGCGTTTTACGAGACTTCCGCTAACGCCGTGAAGACACAAATATGGATCGCGGTCTCCCCACCTACGTCCTGGTCGCAATAGCCAAGAAGCGTCTAGCTCTCGAATACAGCCTCTACACAATTTTGCAGATTTTCAGCGTTACTCTTTTCGAGAAAACACCCATTTTACAGGCTTTTTGCGACTACAGTTACAAAACGGAAAACACTACAATTTATAAACAATCTAATTTATTCGACTTATAACCGGATACTAGTGTTGATATTATATTACTCATACTGACCGCTTTTCGGAAAATCTTGAGCTTAAGTCCTTTTAAAAACAAAAGATAAGTGCGATCCAAAAAGCCGGTAAATCAAACCTTTTCCGGAAGTTCACATTGTCTCAACTAGCTGTTACAGCGAATGTTACGAATATGGAGTTTCGTTGTTTTCATTAAAAGTGGTCAGTTTGAGTATATTAGAAAATACTACTTATTTTGCCACTGAATTTCCCTTCAAACCACCTCATGGTATCTTATCTCATTGGCGGCAAGGGTAGTTGTTTGTAGCCACTCTCCATTCTGGCCAAAAAGGCTTGTTGTTTGAGGCTCACTGGTATTATTCACCATGCAAAAAGTCTGAGTGGTTGTGTACCAAGCGCTATCAGTATTGGGATTTGAGCTGAGACACTTATTGAAACACTCTTCCTTGCCGGCTGACCAGAAAATCGCACGATGCAGTAGGCGAGCGTTTTGCCAATAGAACGGCAGTGATGAGATATAAACTCCCCTTCCGGCAGCGGTGGTTTTACAGGCAAGGTGGATATGCTTCTCCCGCGTATCGAGGACTACAGTATCGTCGCTGCGGCTGAAAATATAGCTATGTTCGTTTATAGTTCGGAATTTTTTATCCTGCAAGTCAGCCATAATAAAATGCTGTGTTTCATGTTGGCTTACCTGCTCGGAGATATGAATCTCCCTGCCGATCTCAATATCCACGCCGAGTATATCACTAAGCTGGAACACCCTTCCGCAATGCTTGCTGGCAGATGGATGGCCAATCCCGATAAAACCGCCACCGTTGTAAACCCACTTGCGGACGGCAGAAACCATTTGGGGGTCCTTCCAGACATCCCCCCCCGACCAGGCACTGCCCATAACGCCTTCATTTATAATAACGTCAAACTTATCAAGACATGATGCGTCGTTCAGGACATCACTAAAACTTAAAAATCTTACATCAACAGGCAACCCTGCAAGGCATTCGGTTATGTTGGTTCCGACAAACTCCATCACATCTTCTCTACCGGAGTAGAAATTTTCTATCGGGCCAGCCTGCACCATCCACGACCGCATCGCTCCCCAAGCGTTTAAAACACCAACTTTAATCGGGGCAGTCCAGGCTGGGGCACCTTGAGTCTTATCATGAAATTCACGAAACTCATCGGTTATTTCGGCTAGGTGAACGATAAATTCGGGGAACTTCGCAGCCAGAGAAAGATAACCGCCCCAGCCAATACGGTCTACCGGCTTGCGCAACAATGCCCGGCGGATTTTCATCCAGTTCTTTTGCGATTCTTCTATGGGGTTATCGCCAGGCTTGAAAACATCGGGGAAGAAGTACGGATAAAAACGCAGCTCACGGGTAATATCAAGCGGAACATCTGAAACACGGCGCAAGGCGGTTCCGTCTTCAGCAGCTCCCACTATAATATCCATTTCCATGTCTACAAATTTCGGATCGAATGGTTCTGCACCTATCCAGTGATCGCCCCAGAACATCGCTGCCTTTTTACCGGCTTCGTGAATTTTATCTACAAGATCCTTTCCGAATTTCAGTGCAAAGGATTGAATAAAATCCATCCAGTCGAGCATTTTTTCAGTAGGCGGCAAATTGGTATGAGCATATTGACCGGCTTGTATGAAATCCTCACCGCGCAGTTTATAACCTTTGACTTTTTCAAACTCCCGCATAGCAGCAGGCGTGACCGCCTCGCAATATCCGCACCAGTCACGAATAACGCAACGCAGTTTTGCATCTCTAATCAACATGAACATAAACGCAAGCGTAGTCAGCCGAACAACGTTTGTCTGCGGATGATTTTCCAGCCACCTATCAAAATAATCCATCAAATGTTCGTAAACAGCAGGAACAAACGGATCAACGCACATTACCTTATCGTCCGTCCATTTATTGGTAAGAGCATTGTACATCGACGTCGAATCCCATGTCTGATAGACAAGGAAGTTGACAGTGTATTCATGGTAGGGTTCAACGTCGGTGATGGTAACGCAGCCGTCTTTGAAATCCCATTTATCGCAGGAAAGAAACTCCCCTGTTGTGCGGTCTATCACATCCCACCACTCTTTGGGATCATCGTTTTCGTTCAGGCGATACTTTTCGGTTGCCCAGTCTTTCATTAGGTCAAATTTCAAAGACTGGCCAGCATAAGTCTGGCGCGGACTCATCAGAAATGCCTGCGGAAGATCCTCGGGGTGCTCCCTGGGCCAGGACTGCTCAGCGCGAACAAGACAGATCGTTGAGTAAATCGGAAAATCCATGTCCAGAATGTCGTCCGACAGCGTTGTACCGTCACTATCACGAAACGCATCCACGCCCCAATGTTTAATCAGGTAATTTATAAATTCTTCCTGTCCAGCCTCAGTTGGCAAGGTTACCCGCCCGGCTTTTTTCTGCATGATTTGTACTCCTTAAATAAGATTACATCCCGCGACCTTTCGCTCACCCTCCGGGCTCACAGCAACAGCTGCTGCGTATGGCAGTTCAAAGGTCTACACAAAAGTGCGAAAAGCTCTGGACACTACCGGATTTTATCGTTGAGGTAGCTTGACCCATCGAAGCAGTGAATATGATGTTTGATCTATACCACCGCAAAGACCCTCGGCCTTCCAAAACCTATGCACACGCTTGACATTCACTCGCCAGCCTTCTTTACGAAGTAAGACAGTAATTCGCCTGTAACCATATCGGGGCCAGCGGTTCACTAACCTGTGAATATTGGCAATAAGCTGGTTCTTTTTCGCCGATCTTTTTTATGTACCGCTGCGTCGAATGAGCTTGGCCTATTACTCGGCATATCCTACGCTCGGAATATCCCAGTCGCCCATGGAGGTTATAGGAGTGTCCTCCGTCGGTCGGCCGGGATCACGAGTTTTTTGAGTTATACTCGATCGCCTCCTTGAGTATCTCCATGTCAATATTCTGACTCAGACAAAGATCTGTAATGCGAGTATAATTCGGACCTATTTTTTTTATCAAGAACCATAGTTGATACTAAAAGTCCATTTTTAAAGCAAATATTTTCCGAGAAAAAGGCGAAATCAAACTTCGCCCCATCCTCCAGGACCTCTCTTGTGCGATGATAACATGGCTCACCAACAATTTCTATAATCTCATCGAAAAGCTTTGGATCCAACCATAGAGACTGCCGCAGGATCGACCATAATAATCACGTTTGTTTGCTTTTAGATAATCCAATCACCCTTCGTCATAGCTAACAAATTCCCCTTTTATTTCCACCTTTGAAATCACTACTGTCCGGTTAACTTAAATTGAATTTCCTTTAACCGGACAGTAGTGAACAGGATTATAACATAAGGTGTATTTCACAAACCTAAAGCCACTATTCTATTTTCCTTAATAGACTTTTGTGCAACCATACACATCTTCGCACTTACGTATCCTTTCCAATATCGTGCCAGCTATCTCCGTTTTTTACCAGACAATGACTTCTGCAAAATACGTAACTTCTTAAATATTCTTACCTTACAGCTTTATTCTTCTTGACTTTTTCTCCAGACCGTGTATTCTTGTAACTATTGTGTACAACACAAGTTGCAACTTTCCCAGTCGTAAAATACTGCTCAAAGTTACTTCCCAAAACGCCAAAGCATGGAGGCTCGGCGATGCCATACTCATACCGAACGCTGCCGCTGTTCTATGATCTTCAAGCGGTGATTTCCTCAAGCGATACACTCCAAAAATACGACGCCATCTTTCGCCGCCTTGATCTGCCCCGATTCCCAGATCGGAGATACCGGCTCGGAAGAACCGGTTATTCACGCCATGCCATACTCCGAGCGTTCATCATCAAACATCTCGAACGCATCGCTTCTGTACCGAGGTTGATCGACTATCTCGATGGCAATCCGGTGCTGGCTGCAATGTGCGGTTTTGAGCCGGCCTGTCTGCCGGATGCGTCACAGTTCTACAGATTCCTCGACGAGACGCCCAACAGCCAGATGCAAAAGCTCCTCCACAAAACTTCTAAAAAACTCACGGACGAAGGACATTTATCCAACAAGATATTCATTATTGATTCCAAGCCGATACTGGCCGCCACAAAGCACAACAACCCCAAAAATCCGAATCGAAAGCTCTATAAGGCAACCGGGCCACCGAGGCGGAATCCCAAGGCTACACTTGGGTATTACTCGTACCAGAAAATCAACGTCGGCGATGGCGAACTAAAACGATTCACTTACTTCTGGGGATACCGCACGCACGTAATCGTCAATGTGCAAGGTATTCCGATGGTCGAGATCACTTTGCCAAACGATCAAACCGATGCAATGGTTGCGAAAAGGCTTATCAAAAGGCTCAAACGCATATACGGCAGCATGCGAGGCAAGATCGTTATTGGCGACAAGGCCTACGACGTAAAGGAACTCTACGAACTGATCGTTACGCAGTTGAAGGCCCAGGCCTTTATTCCGATTAATCCTCGGAACCAGAAGCAGTGGACCGAAGCCGACTTCGACAAAAACGGCACACCCGTCTGTTCGGCAGGACTTGCCATGACCTGCGTGGGCCGATGCGAGGAACCACATCGTAAACGCCTCAAGTATCGCTGTCCGATCAAGGCCGATACAAAAGTTTACAAACAACACAACGGCTGCTGCCCGATAGATGAATCTCGCTTTGAAGTCTATGGCTGCACGCGATACGTCGACGTTACCAACGATGCCCGCGCTCAGGTGCCTCGCGGGACCGACCTGTTCAAGAAGACCTATAGATTGCGGCAGACGGTTGAACAGTACTTTGCCCGTTACGGCGATCCTGTGGTGGAACAGACACAGCATTACAAGCTGCGATCGATTCAGAACCAGATGACTATCGGCCATCTGTCGATGGCTTTGGTCGCCGCAGCCGCTATCAAACTTAAACGCCCGGACAAGATCTGTTGTTGGCGCACGTTTGCCAAGTCAGCCGCTTGAGAAAATCCCATTTGAAGTTGTCAAATAGCTTGCAGCTATGCTGTCTGCTGCGCTTCGCGAGGCTCATCCCTCGCATCAAACCGTGAAAAACTGTATCGATGCCTCTTTCGAGGCCAAATTCGTCTGTGTTCAGCTTGCAATTCCCGAAAATCCGAATCCAGCCGATTAACTCACTTCATCAAGGACCCTTTTTGCAGAAGTCATTACCAGACAGGCAATCCAACTTTGCCATTATAACACGCTCAGCCCGTCAAAAAGACTTCTGCCGACTCAGTCATATTCCTCGTGTATCACAGACCCAGGTGGAGCATTGTATTTGTTGATATCGATACAACTTTTGCTAAAGAGATCTAACATACAATCGATCCCGGAGAATCCCGACCTGTACAATCACGACACAAAAGAGGGCAGGTTTTGTAAGTTGTTTGCAGGTATGGATTTGAGACAGCAAAAGAATTTTCTTGCACAAATACGTTAGGTGACGTACAATACGAGACGTTGATAAAGCATAATTCTATAGGAGGCTAAGGCTGAGCCTATGCGAGCGTGTATCAAAGACATTGCGAAAAAAGCCAAGCTGCACCCTTCTACGGTGGGAGATATCCTAAGAAACCGCAAGGAGTGCTACGCATCAATTGCTACTAAAAAACGGGTTCAGCGGATCGCGAAAGAAATGAATTATCGTCGGAACATGTCTGCGGTAGCGCTTAAGACTAACCGATCACACATGATCGGATTGATTGGTAACTGTTGCTGGGAACCACATCTTGCCAAGTTGCTGTCCTTACTGTCCCAGGAACTTCTGAAAAGCAAGTTTGCCCTTGAAGTCCATGTGTCAGAGAGCGGCTCGGTCGAAGATGGCTTGAAGGCGGCATACTCTCGTCCTGCTGATGCGATTGTCGATGTGGCCTATTATTCCCCAGAAAGGGGTTCTTTTACGGAGCATTTGCTTCAGGTAGGGTACCCGTTGATTTCAGTTTTGTGCAATCAGGATGTTGAGGGAGATTTTGTTACTGTAGATATTTTGAGTGCAATGCATGATATCGTTGAGTATCTGATAGGGCTGGGGCACCGTCGGATTGCCTGTTGTACCTATCACGGAAATAATGAAGAAAAGCAAATAGGTTTTCTTCGGGCTATGAACGCATTCGGCATCAATGTTCCGAAAAGCTATCTTAATCATGTTCCGGGAACTTTTGAAGATGGTTATAAGTTTGGTGGCAAGATTTTAATCGGTCCCGATCATCCCACTGTGTATTTTTTGCATAATGATGTAGCTGCTTTGGGCTTTATTCGGTCAATGGCTGATAGGGGACTACGGGTGCCGGAAGATGTGGGGGTAGTTGGGTTTAATGGTGATGAATCAGGTTCTTTTAGTATTCCCCGGATCACCTCGGCTCAATTTCCTTTAGAAGATATTGCGGAGCAAACAGTGAAACTTGTTCTTGGGAGTGTGAATATGGAATCCAGGTATCGGCAAAATTCAGATTTTACAAAGATTATTTTGCCTGCACCGTTGGTTATTGGAGATTCTGTAAAGGCGATATAAAGAGGGACGCTGTATTTCCACAGATTTTAGTGGCTGGTGGTAATGCTGGAAGGAGAAATCAAACTTGAGAGTAAATAAGTCAATCGTAGAAGAGAAGTTTGTTTAAATGGTAGCTGCACTGAATTTTATTTCGAAAAGGAGAAGAAAAATGAATGGAAAGATTCTTTCAATTGGTTTTGTGTTGTTATTGGCTTTTGCGGTTCCGGCAAATGCTGATGTGTTCACCTCCGGAGTGGCTGGTGATGCGGGCGTAAGTGAAAAATCATGGGAGGCCGATTCTAACTTCGGTTCTCACTATTCGATTTGGACCGGGCTGGCAGCAAACGATGGAAAGCATAACAGACTTTTCATAAAGGTTGATTTGCCGGACCTGGGTAGCCAAACGGCAAGTGATATTACTTCAGCAGTAATAACAGTTTATAGGCGCCCGTATGCAGACCTTGTTTACAAAGATGATTATGCTAAGGTATACCGCATGATAACCCCCTGGGCGGAAAGTGAAGTAACTTGGAATAAGCCCACTACAAGTGGATCATGGGGACAAGCTGGTGGTCTGGCTGGAACGGATTGGGATGCAACGCCTGTATTCACAAGTACTGATCTGGCACTGAGTAGTCCGGTGGGTTACTATGACCTAGATATTACTCAGACGGTCAAGGATTGGTATAACGGTGTATATACTAACGAGGGCCTGATGGTTTACGCAGAAGTTCAGGGCACACTATCTCTCGCTTCCCGTGATAACTCGGACAGCGCCCTTCGTCCTGTGTTTACAGTTACCACGATACCCGAGCCGGCAACAGTGTCGTTGCTTCTTAGTGGTGGCCTTGTTGGTTTGATTAAATGTCGCAATCGCAAATAGGCAAATGTCGCTAGTTTGTTTTGTAGAAGTAATAGTAGTGCGAGGTGTATACAAGCTAATGGAGGTGGCGCATCCGCCACCTCCATTAGCAGGGTAGAGAATATGCGTAGAAATGCAAAAGCATTTACATTGATAGAACTTCTGGTTGTTATTGCCATTATCTCCTTGCTTGTATCTATTCTTCTGCCTTCATTGACCCGGGCAAAGGAAATGGCTCGCTCCGTAATGTGCATGAGTAATCTTAAGCAGTGTGGCCTGAATGTGCTGTACTATGCGGAAGATTACGAGGGGCAGATTCCTATGTGGATGGATGATGTGGATGAGGAATTTTGGTGGCAGAAGATTGATTACGATACATGGAATGCATGTCCGTCTCATTTGCAATATGGTGCCAAGCGAACATATGCCTGGAATTACCTTGTTTCGCCTTATCCTTCTGGTTCGGGTTTAAACAAGCTGGATGATGTTGTTTATCCTGTGGAAACGATAATAGTGCTCGACAACAATCTAACGGCCTTCAGTGGTAGCTGGGATTATGCCTATCGGCCCAGCCAAGGTGCTATTCCTGGAATAGACCCTCATAATGGACATATGAACATACTTTGGTGTGACCAGCATGTCGATCGGATGTCGCACGAAGATATCATGATCGGCAAGAATGGTATATTGGACTATTACTACATTGCAACCGAGAAGTAGTTAGAAATCCATGAGAAGGTGGAACGATTATTATTTTCCTCTAGATGAAGTAGTTTTGCGAAGGCTTAGCAGCCCGTTGGAAAAGTCAGTTTGCAACATCGTCGGATATTGAATCTCACGAGCTGTTAGGACAGTAAAAAAGGAATAATATATAAATTATGTGGGCGCGAATATTACTTGTGCTGTCTTTATTTGGATTGACTTCGACAGTGGTTTCGGGTCAACAAGCTATAGTTCCTGCGGATGTAATTTTTTACGCTTCTTTTGACGGTAAAGCGGATGCGGATATGGCTGTTGGAGAAAAAACAGCCAGTGTCTTTGGCAATGTTTATTATACTAAAGGCAAGGAAGGAAAGGCAATAGTCACTGGTCAGAAGGGTAATGAACGTAGCTATGCAACTTTTATGACCAAGGGTAATATCAACCTGCCTGAAGGAACCATAGAAATGTGGGTAAAACCAATGGATTGGTCTGGAGAAGACACAGGATCCCAGTTTTTCTTTACTGCAGACGGAGGCTCGGAAGGGTGGATCTATCTTTATAAATTTTGGCAGAAGCCGACCCAGATTATGCTATGGATTGGCAAGGGTGGGAAGACAGAAAATGGTGATTGGCGCTGGGTCCAGCCAGCTATCTATGGAGCCAGATGGAACCAAGGAGAGTGGCATCACTTAGTTGTTACCTGGGTAAAAGGTGGTGGGAACGCAAGATTTTATGCTGACGGAAAATTATGTAATTGGCCGCCAGGTGATATTTCCATTCCTGATGAATTCGTACCAGAATCCGTAGGCGATCATTTTAACATTGGTCAGGCTCTTAATTGGGGAAAGAATAACTTGGCCGGCTTCACTGCTATTGATGAGCTTTATATCTATAAGCGAGCGATTTCACCGATAGAGGTCAAGACAGCCTTTTATAGGTTGGAATATTTTAAACAAAGTTCTCATCCGAAATAGTTGGTTAATCCCTTGCCCCCGAAGGCTTGTTTAACCTTCAATACGAAGTAATTGTTTGTCGTGATAACCGGCTCAGGCCCCTACGGGGCGGATTAATTTAAGCGGGAAGGCAAAAATAATGTTGAAGAAAGTATATTGTGCGATATTGGTATTATTTATTAGTTTAATTCCTTCTTTGGCCTTTGGTCAAAAGGTAAAAGAATCTTCCGGCCCCGTCATCGTTGTATCAAAAACTGCGGTTCCTCCAACCATTGACGGGCTGTTTTCCGAATCGGAATGGTCAGAAGCGGCCAGAATAACCGGTTTTGCGGGCACTTCAGGTCAGATTTCCCCTATTCAGATAAATGTCTATATTACATATGATGATAAAAACCTCTATTTCTGTTTTATCTCTCCCTTTTCAGAGTTAAAGAAAGAAATACTGATTCATGATGGACAGATTTGGAATGATGATGCGTTAGAAATTTTTCTTGATCCCAGAAAAAAAGAGGCTCCATATTATCACTTTGTGGGAAATGCCAATGATGCTCAGTATGAAGCCAAAGGTAGCCATTCTGGCGTAGGATGGAATGGCGATTGGAAATTGAAGAGCTCTATCAAAGATAGGAAGTGGATTGCGGAAATAGCTATACCATTCTCGGAATTAAAGTCTCAAACTCCCAGAGATGGAGATGTCTGGGGATTTAATGTATGCCGTGATTCTAAGGACCCCTATGACTGGCTTTCGTGGGCATCTGGTGGCGGGGGTTATCACAGTCCCGAGCGTTTCGGGAAGATGGTTTTCAAAGAAAACGGCCCTATAGTGAAAATAAGTTCCTTTGGGAATCTATCTTCCGGAGAAATTTCTTTTGATGGAAGTATTTGTGCCAAGAATTCCCAATCTGCCAAACTTGAATGGGCAGTAAAAGATATGGATACAGAGGGAAACCTCTGCCAAAATACTGAAGGTCTAATACTGGAAGCAGGCGAACAGAGAAAGCTGTCAATAAAACAATCGCTGCCACTACTAACGTCCGACGAACCGAAGTTTAATATCTTATTCGTTTCTATCAAAGATAATTCAGGAAATACTATCTATAGACAGAAGATCCCCTTTATTATTTGTCGCGCATTGGAAATCGCCTGGGATGTTGATCACGAAGATAAGGGTTTAAAGGTGACGTTAGATGTTAAGGGATTACATAGTTCCCTGAGAGAGGGAGCTAGAGGAAAGGTAACTATAGAGACAGAAGAAAAGGTAATTCTTGGCCCCAACGACATTGAAGAGTTTCCCGGTGCATTAGGCAAAACAACAATTGATATTTCATCGTTAGAAAATGGGAATTATACAATAAAAGCCTCTATTGTAGATAAAGGGGGAAGTGAGATTGCTGCCGCAACCTCCGCATTTAATCAAAATTTAAAGCCTGTTTGGATGGGAAATACTCTGGGTATTGATGACGAGGTTCCATCTCCTTGGGTGCCTCTCAATATCTCCAAGAACGCTGTTAGTTGCTGGAACAGAACCTATGAATTTAAAGATTCACCGTTCCCGGATCAGATACAGATAGGCGATATTTCATTTCTACATTCTCCTATAGAATTAGTGGGAACAACGCAGGGCAAACAAATTGTTTGGGCTAAAGGCAATATGAATTTTACTGAACGGGGAAAAAGCAGAGTGGCGTTTAAAGTATCGAATAGTTCTCCTTCGATTCTTCTGAAAGGCAGTGTAGCCTGTGAGTTTGATGGTATGCTGCGCCTAGATTTAGAATTAACTCCGACCGAAAAGAAGGTCAAGATTGATAGCCTCTTTTTAAAAATACCGGTTAGACAGAAATATGCGAAGTGCAAATACGGATATGGGTATTCCTTTGGCGGTGGAAAAGGAATACATTTCGCCTATGAAAAAGACATGATTGGTCTTATAGATGGACCTTGGAAGCAGGAGTTTCTGCCGGGACTGTGGATTGGTGACGAAACAAGGGGGCTGACATGGTTTGCTGAGGGCCAACAAAATTGGACACAGAACAAAGCAAAGGGCGCATTAGAAATAATCCCCGGCCCTGAAAGCACTGTATTTAAGGTCAACTTTATTGATACCCCTGTAGTTTTGGATAAACCATTGACACTAACTTTTGGTTTGTTAGCGACGCCGGCCAAGCCTTTCCCGCGGCCAAATGACTGGTTGACATTTCGTCCTGTTGCCGCACCCAAAGCAAAGTTGTATTTTCACGGATGGGGCGGCGGCACTAGATGGCAGGGTTTTCCTGTTGCAGGATACCATAAGGTGCCGGAAAATGACCCTAGAGCCTTTGATGATAGCTTGTTTAGAACCGGCCTCAAGAAAAGGCGTAGCCGGGGTTTGTTAGGCCCTATGTACTTAACACCAGGAGTAATGGTAGTAGATATTCCTGAAGTCAAGTATCATTATAAAGAATGGCAGAGCCTGCCTGAAGTTCGGGTTGGATTAGATTCTTTCCAGCGTGCGTTTATAGCTTGCACCCGGAGCAGGGAATGGCAGGACCTCTTCATCTTTAGACTTAACCAGTTTATGAAAGAGTATGATGTTGACGGTATCTATATGGATTGGGGTTTTCCTCAGAGATGTAATAATGAAAGCCATGGCTGTGGCTACATAAGTGGAAATGCTCGAAAAGGCACCTGGCCGCTATTCGCGCTTCACGAAGTAAACAGAAGAATCTACAAAATTGTGAAAAAACACAAGGGGGAAAATGGCTTGGTCATGGGGCATCCTGTAGGTTCGACGATCCTGCCGCATACTAATTTCTGGGATTGTGGCGTTATGGGAGAGTATGTGAATGTGGACATTCGAAAACCTCCTTATAACGCTGATTATACAGCGTTTTATTCACCGGAAAGAATGACCGTGGAATTCAGTGGTCGGCCTTTTGGTTTACTTCCAATCTTGATGGCTTATACCAATGCCGCCCCGGCGGCTGCTACTGAAGCAGTGATAGCCCTGTCGCTCGTGAATGGCACGGTTGTTTGGCCTGCCTGGGTGCATTTTGACGTGCTTTTCCCAGTATACAAGGCGTTGGATAGATTCGGTGTTGCTGATATTGATGAATTTCTTCCGTATTGGAGTAATCAGGAAATTGTCGAGACATGCGTACCCTCTCTTATGTCCGGATCTGATGGTATTTACGTCAGTGTTTACAAGAAATCGAAGCGGGCCCTTTTAGCTATATCCAACCTGACACCGGAAGACAAAACAGCGCAGGTTACAGTCAATCTCGCCCGGCTTGGTATTAGCGAAGACGGTCTGATTGCAAAAGACGCTGTGAGCGAAGAAATTATTCCCTGCCAAGAAGGTTCTTTCATCTTACCTATTAAGAACAAAAATTTTCGCCTCATCGTTCTAAGAAATCCTTGATGAAAAACTGAAGTAACCGTTCAGGCCCCAAGGGGCATGAACGGTTACTTATGAATGAATCGCCTGACGTGTTTGCAGTAGCCCCACAAGTCCTGTAATTAGAGGAAAGAGAACTATGTTGTACCTATCTAGGCTGGTTGTCGCCAGCCACTGTCTTGCTTTTATTGCCGAAGTTGCCGCGGCGAAGGAAAACCCCACCGAAATAATAGAGTTGCGTGCTTGGGGCGTGCCGAGCGGGCTGAATTCTAACCTCATCGCCTTGACGAACTTAAAAGTCTTAGAAGAGTTCCAACGCCTGCATCCGAACATTCAGCTGGTGCCGACGACAGGATTGGTTTTTCCCGGCGGGTACAGAACCAGGGTCATGGTGCCGCTTATGCAGATCGCCGGGGATGCCGATAAGGCAAAAGGGCTCATCAGAGAGCAATTCTCAAAAAGCGAGTGGACCAAGTTCTGGTCCTTCACGATGGCGATGTCCAAGCCGATCTTGGCCGTCAATCGCACTTGGCGCATTTACCGGCGCATACAGCGCCTTCATGTTCGCTCTGATAATCACTCCCAATCAGAAGATGTGGACGCTGATGGTCTGGCTATTTCAGTCCCTGTCGGAGGTGGATCAGGCGGAAAGATTCGCCTCCATGGTTATTGCGGCGATTCCGTCGTTCCTGATATTCGTGTTCTGCCAGGGCATCATCATGCGGGGCATCGTCGTGTCGACTGAGAAGTAGGTTCATCAGAAAGGGACACTTAGATGGAAGTGATCATACACGACACGCATGACCAGATGAGCCGGATAACGTATAATATTATTAGCACACTTTGAAAAAGCAAATGGGTAGCCCTTGTGCTGGTCGATGTTTTTAATTTGGGATTTTCAACTTTGACTAGAACGAAAGAATTACTCATGAAGGATACTGACATCTCGGATGAATTGGGCAAAAACTTGAATCGAATTATTAAGCTAGATGAGCACTGGCGTAGCTTGCGGACGCGGACCAATAATCCGCTGGAGCGGATCATGCGTGATGCTTTGCTTGTTCTTCGCCCTCCGGGCTCCGCCCAAGCAAAGCTTGGAACGCCAACGTAAGGACTATCTAAGGTCAAATGTGCGAATTTTTCTGGACACTACCGTTTTTGGGAGTTAACGGCTATGAAAATGTGGATTGAAGATGATTTGGAAAGAATTTTGCCACGAAAACATTCGAGGGCAAAACACACAATTCATAAGTATAGGGCTTTTAGGGGACAAAGTGTTTATTTCCAGATTGGGATTACAGATGATAATTATGTGCATGGGCAATTAAGGTTACTTCCTATTTCATCTGATTTCCCTGTTCTTGAAAATCTTAAACTCTTTTGGCAGGAATTAGTCCCTCTACGTTATCAGACAATACAAACTCCTGCAGACTGGCTTGAAACTATAGCACCGGGTTTTGTGCCAGACCCGCTTTTTCCTATACCCTCTAATGGTGAAATATTGGTAAAACTTTCACCCGGTGAATTTCGGGGTATTTGGGGAGAGGTGCAAATTCCTAGAGAATTGGAGCCTGGTAAATACCTTATAACTTTTGTTGTTTATTTTCAAGGCAATATAGTGGAAGAGCTTCGGTTTGTCATCGAAGTATTGGATATGGAATTAAGAACAGATAATTTCCCTGTAGTCAATTGGCTTGATTATACAAGTTTGGCTCTTTATTACGGCCTAAAAAAGGATACATCTGAATCTGAATGTTTGAAGGTTGTTAAAAGTTATATTCGTTGCCTGGCGGAACACGGACAAACCATGTTCGGATTTCCTGGTTTTCAAAGATTTCCGGAAAAGAACGAGGCGGAATTTTATCATGTTTTAATTGCTAAGAGGGGGAAACAATATGAATTTGATTTTACCCCATTAAGAAAATGGATTGATTTGTATAAATGCTGCGACACAAAATATTTTGAGATACCACATTTGGCCGGAGGCATAAAAGATAAAGAGAAAAAAGCTCCGCAGATAAGGGGTAATATTGATGGTGAGCAAAAATTATTATGGCCAGCCGATACCTTTGTTTTTAGTGAAGATTATACTGATTTTATCAAGGCGTATATACCTGCTGTGGTTAAAGAACTAAAATTAGCAGGAGTTTTCAATGATACCTATTTTCATATTGCCGACGAACCACCTACAGCAATTCTGTCTGAATATCAGCAATTCAGTGGTTTATTACGATCTTTGGAACCGAATATTAAAGTGATGGACGCTCTTTACAGCTATCAATTTTATAGCTCTGGTGCAGTAGATTTTCCCGTGACTCAGCTTTTCGATATCCCGGCGTTTGAAAAACGTGGTGCGGTTTCGTGGGCCTATATTTGTAATTATCCGCGAGCAACTTATCCGAATCGATTTTTAGATTATGCCATTCATCGGCAGAGAGTTTTAGGATTTGTTTTTGCACGATACAAGATAAAAGGATTCCTGCATTGGGGCGCTAATTACTGGCATGATAAAGGTCCGTCTGTAACTTCCACGGATGTTCTCATAAACCCGTTTTATGTCAATGATAGCAATTATTGGCCGGAATTTTATGCTGGAGATCCCTTTATTCTCTATCCTGGGGATGATTTTCCGATAGCATCCTTGAGACTTAAGGTTTTTAAAGCTGCTCTTGAGGATCGAAGGATAATTATGACATTGTTGAGTGATGAAAGGTGTAAGCCAAAGGTTGAACAACTTGTGCAGGAGACTGGTAGCCTTAACAGAATGAGCAATGAACCAACAGATTTAAGAAATGCCCGCAATCTGCTCTTTGATTATTTAGAAGAAACCCCATGATTTATCGAATACCTCACAGAAGACTGGTCTCCTCCCTGTTTTCTGGCCCAAGTCGAATGCGAGTTTGTTAGGATTTGGTTTGCATTTAATAGGAGATCAGGAATGAAGCAGAAGCGGTTTACGGAAGAGCAGAAGGCCTTTGTTTTGCGGTACGCTGATTCTGGAACATGAAATCAAAACCTGATATTTTACCACCGAGGGCGTTGCTTGGTCCGGCAAAAAACCACAGGCCTCAAGGGGCCTGGACGGTTACAATATTTCATCCAAAGGGATAAATAACACCCTAATGTAATACGGTCAATAAGGAAGTTTGGTTATGATATATCGTCCATCACCGCCTCGAAGAATGTGGGATAGTTGGCTGTTTGAATGGCAGGGAGTGTTCCACTTGTTCTTCTTAGAAACTCAGGAGCCTGACAAAGGAATAGGGTTTAAGGGGGATCAAGTTGGGCATGCAGTTAGCGATGACTTGGTGCATTGGACATCAAAGCCATCGATCCCATTTAAGGGGCAACCCGGTGAGTGGAATAATTCGCCGGCCTTGACCGGAATGATCATTACACATATGCAAAAATTTTACATGTTTCTCGGGTCAACCTACAATGGTGTGCAGGTCTATGGTCTATTTATGTCAGAAGACTTAGATCATTGGACCCCTCATAAAGATAATCCAATCATAAAGCCGGAGGCTCCTTACTATCTTTCTAAACCAGCTGACTTTTTTCAATGTGTCTGTTGGCGAGATCCGTATGTGACCTATAGAAAGGAAGACGGTTATTACCATGCGGTACTTTGTGCCAGGTTGCCAAAATGGTCTGATGAACAAGCAGGGGCGGCTGTTGGACATATTCGTTCGAAAGACCTTATTAATTGGGAACACTTGCCGCCAATTGTTGAATTGGGAGATCGATTCTATCAAGTTGAGATTCCTGAAATTTTCGAACTATACGGTAAATATTATATGACTCTTGTAGGTGGTTCAGTTGGTGGGCAAAGACAAGATACCCCCTATAGGGAAGATACGACAGGGGTATACTATATGATAAGTTCTAACTTTGAAGGGCCTTATCATTTTCCTGAAGATAGTCTTCTTATTGGCGCGGGAGGAGGCAGACGAGACGCACATGTTGGCCGCACTATCCCATATAAAGACACAAGGCTTTTATACCATGATGTTGTGTCCGATGTCTGCACATGGAGTGCTCCTAAGTTAGTCCGAACACGGAAAGACGAAACACTTTATCTCGAATACTTTCCACTTCTTGAAAAATTAGAAACAGCTGTTATTTATAGTGGAATCAAAGAAGTGCCTCCTTACAAAACCCGCGATTTGGGGGTGTGGCGCTGCAGGGGCCATGTATTGGTTGGAAAAGCAAGGAATATGGGCACAACATATAAATTAGCCAATGAAATTGCTGATCTGCATTTAAATTGTATTATTCAATCTACTTCTGCCATCCGGGCCGGCGTTGTTTTGAGAAGGGAAATGAACAAGGGAATAGGAATTGTCCTAGATTTTGCCAAAAGCGAAATATTGATAAGTGATGCAAGTTACTATTGGGCAACTGGTTGGTTTTGTAAAAAAATTGATTTATGTCGACACCCATTGGAGCGAAATAAAGATTATAAGATCAGGTGCTTTGCTCGTGATGAGCATTTCGAGGTTTACCTTGACGATAAGTGGATATTTACAACCGCTTTTCCTAATGCACCGAAGAGTGGCGATGTGGAATTGTTAGTTGAACATGGGGAAGCAATATTTTCAGATCTACGCATTGCTACAATAGAACCTTTGTCATAACTTTTTAAGGAATATTAATTGTGTTGGTGGTAACTATTGGAGAAGCATTATTTGACGTGTTTTCCAACAGCAGACGGCTTGGCGGAGCCCCTTTGAATACGGCTGTTCATGTAAGCCAACTTGGAAGGGACGTGGGCATCAAGTCTATGCTTGTAAGCAGGACTGGCCGGGATGAGTTACGCAAAGAACTTCTTAAGTCATGTCAGAAATTCGATGTTTGCACTGAATACGTTCAGTGTGATGATGGATATCCCACTGACCAGGTTATTGTAACCTTTACCGATAAGGGGGAACCTCAGTATCAGATTTCGCAGCCGGCCGCGTGGGATGGTCTTGCATGGGGCGACAAATTGGATTCGCTGGCGAAGAAATGCGATGCAATTTGTTTTGGAAGCCTTGCTCAGAGGTGTCGTCATAGCCGAAGTACAATCCAAAGATTCCTTTCCACAAGTAAAGCTATTCTGAAGCTCTTTGATGTAAACCTCCGTCTGGATTTTTACACACCGGAGATTATTTGCCAAAGCTGTGAATTGGCAAATGTCGTCAAGCTCAATGAGCATGAACTTTCCGAAGTGTCCAAAATGCTGGGAATTGTTTCAGGTTTTTCGTCTAATGATAGCGAGGCTGCAGATCGTATGGCTTCGGAGCTTATATGCCGTTTCAATCTTGACGTTGTCGCCTTAACCCGTGGTGCCAGAGGTACTTGTCTATATACAGAGGAAGGGAAACACGAAGGCGTAGCGGAATCAGCTATTCCCAACGAGCAAGCCGACCCTGTCGGTGCGGGCGATGCTTGTTCTGCGGCAATCATGTGCGGACTGCTTTTGGAAATGCCATATGTAGAGATTGCTACTCTGGGGAACAAGATTGGAGCTAATGTCGCGTCTTGTCCAGGTGCGACTCCGGGCCTTGGGGACTTTGCACACAACCTGGCCGCTCACATATTAAAGTCGGATAAACAGGATTATTTCTGACGGGGTTTTGATGGCCAAATAAATTTTGATGAATAATTCACCAAACTGTAATAACCAAGGATTTGAAAAAATGACTGACACGAAAGCAAAACTACAATTGGCACTTGATTGCAATTGTACGGCAGAGGCAATGAGCATAGCCGAACAGGTTTATCCATATTTCGATATTGTCGAGATTGGCACTCCGCTGATTATTGAAGATGGCCTGAGATCCGTCGAAGAACTCAAGGCTGCATATCCGGACAAGAAATGTCTGGCAGATACAAAGATCGCAGACGCCGGCTATTGGGAGGCATCTGCGGCATTTCGGCGAGGGGCTGATATTGTTACTGTTCTTGGTGTTTCAGATGACACTACTATAAAACAGGTCTGCAAAGCCGCAGTTGAGTTCAGTGGCTTGGTTATGGCAGACCTGATGCACGTGCCCGATAAGGTTGCCAGAAGCAGTCAGCTTGAGTCGTTAGGTGTCGACATTATTTGCCTACACACGGCTTACGATCTGCAGAGCGAAGGGCTGGATCCGCTGGCGGAATTATCGCAAGTACGAGAAGTGGTTGGCTGCAAACTAGCCATTGCAGGCGGGCTCAAGTTGGAAAACGTCGCCCAGAGCGTGGCCAAGGGTGCCAATATTCTCGTGGTTGGCGGCGGTATAACTGGCCAGGATTATCCCGGGAAAGAAGCACAAAAAATAATGGACAAGCTATCCGGAGGTGCGAATTGATGATGAGTATCGATGAAATCAAAGAGGCTGTTGCCAGTGAAATCACTGAAAGCCTGAGGCGTGTTTCTCCGGATTCGCTTGATGCGGCCATTAAGGAGATTACTAAGGCTCGCCGAGTGTTTCTTGCAGGCGCCGGGCGAAGCTCGCTTGGTATTCGGGGTTTTGCGATGCGACTTATGCATATGGGCATAAAATCGTACGTAGTTGGCGAGACAACTACACCGGGCATCAACGCGGAAGATTTGCTTATTATCGGTTCGGGATCAGGACGGACTGAAAGTCTCCTGGCCATGGCTAAGAAGGCAAAGAATATCGGTGCAAAGTTACTGCTGATAACACTTTCACCAAATTCGCCAATAGGTCAGCTTGCGGACTCGGCCGTTAAGGTCATCGCTCCGTCTCCAAAGGCCGCCGAACAAGATCTGGAGATTGCGTCAATTCAGCCGATGGGATCGCTTTTTGAACAGTCCCTGTTCCTGCTGTGCGACTGCGTTGTATTGTCTCTCATGCAGGCCAAATCTTTGACATCCGACGAAATGTTCACTAACCACGCTAATCTTGAATAGCGGTTTGGATACTAGAGAAGCTTACCAGAGATATATACTATGAATCGAAATCTTTCAATTAATGGCTATTTTCGTAGTTTAGCAGCAAAGCATTCGCCACGACGGAACGTACTAAGGAAAACATGAACCAGACTCTCACAGAAGTTGGTACATAAATTGGGGGCAGGTCAGCGTTTGAAATATAAAGATGCGGAGATTCAAATTCTAAAAGAGATCATACTTCGCAAACATAAAAGAATTCCACTGTCGAATAATCAAAGGCGGTGGCTTGCTGTAAAAGCCAAGGAACTCGGCAGAGAGCATTTATTTAAGTTTGATTCGATCTGCTTGTATTTTGTAACAATATGACACTAAGAGGTATTTGTAATGCATTGGATAGATTGGTTGATCGTTTGTATTCCGTTATTGATTGTGGCGGTTATCGGTATTCGAATCCAGAAGTATGTTAAGGGAGTATCGGACTTTTTGTCGGCAGGCAGGGTAGCAGGTCGGTATGTAGTGGCCGTTGCAAACGGTGAAGCTGCCATGGGTCTGATAAGCCTTGTGGCGATGTTTGAGGCTTATTATAATTCTGGTTTGGCATATGGGTTTTGGGGTGCGATTGCAGCTCCACTTGGAATAATAATTCTGCTGACAGGATTTTGCACCTATCGCTATCGTGAAACACGTGCGATGACTATGGGACAGTTCTTTGAGATGCGTTACAATCGTGGGTTTCGTATTTGCGCGGGCATTTTGCAGTCATTTTCGGGTATACTTAACTATGCGATTTTTCCTGCGGTCGGGGCAAGATTTTTGGTTTATTTCTGCGATCTTCCGATATTGACTTCACTGGGCGGATGGGAAGTTCCGACTTTCATGATCGTTATGGCGATCTTTTTGACGGTGGCGGTTTGTGTGGCAACCATTGGCGGACAAATAACCATCATGACTACCGACTGTGTACAAGGTATTTTGAGTTATCCGATGTATGCTGTAATCGTTATATACCTGTTAAGTAAATTTTCCTGGTTCAATGATATTGTTCCACCGCTTTTGAATCGTCCTGAAGGGAAAAGTTTTCTGAACCCGTTTGATATTCACAAGCTCCGTGATTTCAATATCTTTTATGTCGCAGTCGGAATTTTCGCGAACATCTTCAACCGTATGGCTTGGTCTGGAAATCAAGGTTACAACTCTGCAGCCAAGAACGCCCACGAACAGAAAATAGGTGGAGTACTTGGCGTGTGGCGCGCTGGCTTTTCAGTAATGATGTTTTTGCTATTGGCGGTATGTGCTTTCGCTTATCTCAACGGTGGGCATTTTGCCAAAGAAGCTGTCCAGTGTCGCAATGAATTGGCTGTCAAAGCGATGGCTGACGTTACGAGGAACATCGACAGCGGTGCTGTTATAGAGGATTTTAATAAATATGTTTCTACCGGTGAAAAATCACCAGAGATGGAAAAATATATCGCACTGGCAGACCAAAAGGCAGCAGAGCGAGAGGCTAAACTCAACGCTTCCAAGGTTAGGTGGGGCCTTTTAAAAGATGAGCTCAATACTGAGAAAAAGGAATTCAAACCCGAGGTGCAACTGCCCAACCTGGAAGTTGTCAAGGATATCGGAGCCAAGTCTCTGCAGGGATATGGCGAGGCGACCGGAAAGAAAGTATCAAGCCAGACGTTCAAGACTATTTTCGGGCAGATGCGCGTTCCTATGGCGCTTAAGTCGATTCTCCCGATAGGTATCACAGGTTTGTTTTGTGCGTTGTGCGTATTTTTGCTAATCTCGACAGATACCACTTACCTGCATAGTTGGGGTGGAATTATTGTGCAGGACGTGATCCTTCCGCTTCGCGGTAAGCCATTCACTCCGCGACAGCATTTAATGCTGCTTCGCATTTTGATTGTGTTAGTGGCTTTAATTGCGTTTGTCTTTTCCGCCTTTTTCGCCCAGATTGATTTTATCCTGATGTTCTTTATGATAACGGGTGCGATCTGGCTTGGCGGGGCAGGTCCGTGCATTGTTGGCGGATTATATTGGAAACGTGGAACCGCCGCCGCAGCTTTCTCTGCACTGACTATTGGTTCTACATTGGCAGTTACGGGTATTATATTCCAGAAAACCTGGGAGACGGGTATTTATCCGTGGCTTGAATGTCACGAACTTGTCGGAACTGTCGCGGTCTGGTTGGAGAAGCTTTCCAGCCCGTTTAATCCTTACATTAAGTGGGAAATATCTCCGGCAAAATTCCCGATCAATTCACAGGAGATAAATTTCCTTGCGATGGTGCTGTCGATTCTTGGATATATCATAATCTCGCTTCTGACATGTAAAAAACCACATAACATGGATCGCATGCTGCATCGTGGAGAGTATCACCGTGAGGGTGAAGAAGTTAAACGCGAGAAATTAACATTCCGATTGGCCCTCAATAAGCTTATTGGAATTAACTCGCAGTACACTCGGGGTGACAGGATATTAGCCCGTGCGGTATTTTGCTATTCGTTTATATGGGGATTTGGAAGTTTTCTCACTATAGCGATCTGGAATAAAATATCACCCTGGCCGAAAGAGTGGTGGGGCACTTGGTACTTTATCACAACGATATGCGTTACCGGAACAATAGCGGCGGTTTCGACGATCTGGTTCACCATCGGAGGAACACGCGATTTACTGAGGATGTTCTCCGCACTGAAAACCAAAGATACGAATGTTCTTGACGATGGCCGCGTTATTGGCAACGTCTCTGCCGACGACGTTGCACTTGTAGAAAAAGTTGAACATATAAATATCGAAGAAGCCCATATAGAAGAAAAGATTCTTGAAGAAGAACTCAGAGCAGAAGGTGATATCGAAGACCTCGAAAATCTTCATGAGCATGAAAAAGAAAGATAGTCAGGATAATAATGAGGACATTACTCAAACTGACCTATTTTAGACCGTGAGGAGACGTTTCAGGCGGCGGATAACGGGTTTTTCATGACTGTATTTGACATAGGATTACCTTTGATTGATCACAAGCAGAGAAAGATAAAATGAAATCTCGGGCTTAAAGGGTGGGCTAACCAGCCGGTCGGCTCACCCTTTTGGGCTTTGTATATGGCTCTCCGCTACTTTTGGAGCGATGGGACTTTTAATTCATCTGGCAGAGCATAGCTATCGCTATTTAAGCGAGAAAATCGCGGCCGAGAAAGCTTGGCCGCGGGAAAGAAGTGTAAGGAAGGTTAAGTTGCAGCTACCGATAATTCTGATGTCAGTAGGTTTAACTGGATATCCGGATCAATCGGAAAGTTCCGCAAATACTTAGTGAATTGCGAGATCATCATGCCAGCTGCGATGTTGGCACAGTAGATAGTCGTCTTGGCTGTGCATGATCCCTGGAAAGCCTGGTCAGCTGAGAATAATGTCGAAGGGTAATGCTCTCTGCCGGCTGAATCGCAGGCTGTAAGAATGCGAAGTACTTCGGCGCTCATGCGGCCATCCGCGAAAAACGACATTCTGTCTTTTACCGAATCCCATATCAAACTGCGAACATCGATACTATCGACGCAAATAAAAATTACGTTGCCGATTTCCATACTCCGTTTGAAGCGTTCTTTTATCTCGTGCACTTCAAGACTGTAACTTACTTGGTGGCACAAGTCTGACGTAGCCTCTACTTTTGGCCGGTTAAGATCATCTTCAAGGTATCCTTGGCTGGCAATGTTGGATTCTTGGACTTGATCATGGTCGATAAGTTGAAGCCAGGATATGCCCATGGCTGCAAGTTGCAGTGCAACCTGCCGGCCTATCGCACCAACGCCGATGACGGTTGCTTTGCAGGCAAGAAGTCTATCCGCTGGTACGATATCACGTTGCCTGCTATATCTTTCATCAATATTCATTGCACACCTCCATATCTTCCCAGAGATCCGGCCTTGCGGAAAGTTCCGACAGGATCAACTGTCTTTCGGCAGGTTCCATCTCTTCGAGTTCTTCCAGCCAGTCGTCGGGGCAGGAATAGTATGAAAGCTCATCTTCAAAATCTATTTCAATCTTACGGCCTGTTGATCCCTGCCATTTTGCAGTCTTGATATTAAGTTGATACTCAGCTTCCCAGGATTTCAAATCGCTTTGATCAAATGGCTGGGAATAATCGATTTCGACAGGAATCTGAATCTGTCCGCCCGGCCCTGTATTAAACCGGAGTTTTGCATACGACTGGTCGTTCTTAGAAATAATAACCATGACCGCCCAATCGCATTTGCCGAAGACTCTTGTGAAGGTTTCATTGTCAATTGAACTCGGCTTTGGGCAATTAGCCGGATGACTATGTAACCAAATTCTCCCGAACTGTTCAGGCTTTCTTCCCGCTTCAACCTGCTGTTCAAAAAGGTCTGCCACTGAGTTATCGTCAAACGAAACACTTGCAGCAGTGACTTCCTGCTTTACCGTCTGAAAATCCTTGACTAAAAGCAGATCCTCAGCGGCAGATATTCCAAATCCACCGATTTCCGTTTGGCCTCTGTCTCGAAAATACAAAAGCTTCGCCCAGGCCGTTGGTGAAAACCGTAAAACCGGTGTGCTAAACTTATGCTGCTTCTGTTGCGTTAGTTGTTTGTTGTTCTTGTTCATTTTCATTCTCCTCTTGTTGGCAATAGCATTCGTTGTTTTCATAACAGTTCTTACAGATTGGTTTCTCACATTCGGGGCATTGGGTCATGCAGTATTTGCAGATCGCGTCATTGCAAACAGGGCATGTGTCCATGCACTCACCGCAAAAACATTCGTCGCAGATTCGACAGAATGAGACGCACTCATTGCAATACCAATTGTCGCAGCATTGGCATGTGTATGAATCCTCCTCACAGGCAACGTAACCACACTCGTAACAGGAGTAGCCGTTCCAATTTTCCAGCGAGACGTAAGGCGATTCAGGGTTGTAGTTGCTAAGAACCGAGGCGACGAGTTGGAAAAAATCGCAAATCCGACCTGATGATAAAGCTGCGTTGATAGCGGCATCGGCATCACCTGCGCATAATCTTTCATCACTTACATGCGGATGTGTAACTGCGTCATTACTGACCGGCGGGTGCGGCTCGAGTGCGTAAATGCGATATGTACTGTTGCAGGGCATCTCAGCCAGGCTCGGGATATGCACCTGCATCTCAAACGGTCCCAGGTAAACATGCTCGAGTTCAATCGGGTCGGTCTGGACGGCAAGTAGTTCACTTTCCCTGTGGTAAATCAGGCCGCCGAATTCCTCGTTCGCCTGCAGAAGGTCGCGATAGATATCTTCAAGAGAGGGCACCTTGGTGTCGCTAAGTTTGATCGCCTGTTCGATCTGTTGCAGGTGGTACGGAATATCGGCCAGCAGTGACGGGATGGAATTCATAATCTTTTTGGCTGTTGCATGCCACTGTCGGCTGTGACAGCAAATCAGTTTTCTTTTGGCCGAATGCAAAGATTCTAGCTTGTTGATAGTTGCATCGAATCTCTGAAGGAATTGCCTCTGGCGTGTGCTTTGCAATATCTGCAATTGATCGCGTATGTATTTCGCGATTCGTATCAATTGTTTATCTGTCAAGCTCATAAATTACCCTTTCAATAAAATGCAAAGGGACACCTGCAAAAAAACACAGATACCCCTTGCGCTTTGACAAAAAATATGTATGCTACAAAGCGTTAACGAATCGCGCGCCCTCCACTTTTGTGGGAGTAGCGGTTATTCTGTCGCCATCCTGCAGTACATAGTCTCTGGGGACAGGCTGGCGATTTACGCGTATGAGGTAATCCTCGGGTTTGAAGTGATGCATGTATTCTTGCAGGAAGGCCTCAACTGTAGTGCCTTCATTAACATGTACATAGTCTGCAAATCCGCTTCCATCATTATTTATCCATAAGAGTTTCATTGTTTGTTCCTTTCATAAAAGTGTGGTAAAAAAAAGAATTGTTGTTTCAACTTTACGAGGCCATGTGTAGGCGGGCTGCGCGCAGATATTCCATAGTTTTTCATATGGAGTTCCTTTTGCTTATGGGGTTATTGGAAAAACAGAGGACTTACTTGGTGTGAGTTTCTGAAGTGAACAATTCGGGGGCGATTTCCCTGAGGGGTTTGGGCTGCCAGTAAAGGGCACGTTCAATTGGCAGGCCCAACGGGCCTTTTACTGATTGAAGCTCTTTGAGGCTAAAATAGCCAAGCTCCTTTTCCAGCCCGTCAACAAGGCCAAAGAAGATAAAGTCATCTCCTTCCGGGGACCCCTCCGTTGCGAAAAATGTAAACGAACTATCTGGGGTGAATAGCTTCAGGTAAACTATTGCATCACCTCCTTTGCCGTCCTGTTCATAAAGCTTGGGAAGCTTCTTTTTGATTTCTTCTGTAAGCAGTTTCATTGTCTTACCTCCAGACGTTGCTGTGATGGCACGTCTCATAGCTGTGACGTGCCATCGGTTCTAAATGCACAAATAAAAAAAACCTCCGGACCATCCGAAAGCCTTTTTGAAGTTCGTTACGGTGTGTCATGAAGTGCGACGTCTCGCGGGGCTTATCGAAGAATCTCGTCGATAAGCTCTTCTAAGAAAAGAATAGAGAATCATCTACTTCGATCATGGGCTGGCTTGCGGCCAATCCCTGTTTCTCGTCGGTATTTTTCGTATTTTCGAGGATTCTTCCAATCCCGCTTCGTGGTGAACCTTTGCGGTTGCTTTCACGTGCTTTTTGAGACGAAAAATCCTCAAGCGAACCCAATGTTCCAGGGGAACGGTCCGCCCACGGCAGTTTTTTAGCAAACGAGTTTTATCGCAGTTGCATATCAAAACCATTTTGAGTAGTTTTTACTTGCTGCTACGGCACGCTCTAAAATTGCCTTTGTAAGGATTGGTGAGTGGTAATTCGGTGGGGTTTATAAGGGTTTCGATTGGCAGAGAGCACACAAGAACGACATGGCTTCTTGCATATCAAGCCAATGACAGATTTTGTTATGTTCTCCGGTTTAACGTCTTCTACTTTTACGAAGACCCCTTCTTCGGCGGGTCAGAGTCAAGCCACCTATAGCAAATAGTGACAGCGTCACTGGTTCGGGAACCTCCTGATAGTAGAGGTAGGTAATGCCAGCGATGTCATCCTCATGCAACGTTCTGCTGATGATATTGTTGGTGCCCACAGCGGGCCGCATTGTTGCATCGGAAATATTTGAATGACCTAGGCCTACTAGGTGTCCGATCTCGTGGGTTATAACGCTTTGCAAGTCAATACGGCCGGGAACTGCGCCAAGGCTCCAGCCTGTACCATTACTTTGCAAACGGATATCAACCTCGGTTATAGTGGACCCTGAGGACCAAATAGATGCTAAACCTGCCGTGCCGGCTGGAAGCTGAGCAAAACCTATGGTGTTATGCCAATCATGAACCCAATTGTTATAAGGTGTATAAGTGTTGCCAGTTCCTTCATGAGAAAAAGACAAATAACTGCTTGGTACTGACTCCCATTCATCAAAAGCTGCATTGACTGCGGCTGCGAAATTAGCTTCTGTTATGCCATATACTGTTGGAATATTGTCCGTATTAATATAATACGGAACCGGAATGTCGGAATCTGCCCACTTGTAGGGAAATGGGGTGTATGCATAGGCTTGTTCAAAAGTGGCCAGAACAATTAGTAAAGCGAAAGGGTAAAACCAATTTTTCTTGAAGTAAAGCGAGTTTGTGTCTCTTGGGGTATCCATTGCTATTTCCTCTCTTAAAACTCTGAACACCAAAAGCAGTTAAATCATTAATTTTCCATCGAGAGTGGGGTGGGCCTGAGCTTCCGAAATAGTAATAAGAAGAAAAAAAGCGAAGATAATTACGAACCACAAAGGCATTTGCTTTAGCATAAAACTCCTCCTTTGTTTTTATGCAGAAATTAAGCATAAGCAGAAAAAAATAATAAGCAAAGCATTGGGCAGAAATTAGAGACTGCGAACCTAATTACATAAAGCATTCTATAGGTAGATATATTATCCTAAAAGCTTTTAATGTCAAGAACTATAATCAAATTATTATGTAAAATTCGTTATGAGCATAGGCTTAAATAACTATTAAATAGGCTTATCGAATCCCTTACAGAATACCATTTTCAAGCGCCAATTATTCTTTCCCTTCCCGTATTTGAAGATAAGCTCTATAAAGATTCAACAAGCCCGGAGCATCCAGTCTACGTCTCCTGCTCGGTTCTGGTCGGGTATACTTGTGGACAGCGTTTTTGAAGTTAACTGCTGTTTCTTGTGAAAAGGGAGGCATTGATGCAATAAGCTTTCCGTCAATCACCGAAGTTTCGCGCATAATTGAGATTATTTCAGATGGTCTGGGAGGTGTTTCATTAGAAGCATACAGGTAACAGGCAACCGAAACCGCAACAGCTGCTGAAGGACAGGTTCCGCCTGGGCCATTTGCATAGTAAGACGGAGCCACGAAATTAATTATCTCCGTATCATTTGAATCTCTGTCGGAAACCCCAGTCAGACCACCATTCGATTTTCTTGCCAATGGCGCAACCGTCACAAAATGATCGATACTTTCACTCCATGGTTTGTGAGCATAGCCTTGCGGCGTGCGATTTGTCCTACGGTCACCAACCGCGACATACGGAGAAATAATGAGCGATTTGCCTGCATTCCTTAAAGATTCAAGAATGGGGTCAATATTGTCCCAATATGACTGATAGAAACAAATTATATCCGCGGTTTGGCCTGCCGAGCTAAATGCTTCTGCGAGTTCACTCCGCACTTCGGATGGCTGGTAAACAAGCACTTTGAGTTTTATCCTGATAGCGTTTGTTATCTCTGAAATAACCCTTACCATCTGCGTATCATGTGTATTGCTATTGGGATCGCAGTTGGGGAAATTCGGCCCCATGCGGTATTCAACGGTAACTTTTTCGCCCAGCTTGGCAGCTAGTACTGATTTACTCACACCTCCAGTTCCAATAACCGCAAGCGTCACAGGCCTTCGGTTGGATATCTTACGTAATTCCTGGAGTTTTTCCGGCGTATCAACACCCAGCATGCGCAATTCCCAGGCAGCGCCTTCCGCAATATTCGGTGCTTGGCTTAATAGATCAGCTCTCTGGGTTTCCCTTTCAGCAGTTTCAGCGCTAGCCGTCCAAATACAGAAGCCTATAAGGAACACTAACAAGCGACTATAACAATGCATAGATATTATCCTTTCCAAGTCTTTTCAAACATCGTTTTATACGGTAAGGTTTCGAACGTAAACTGGTCAATAGTTTTTCTCTTTTCCCACACAAGGCTTTGAGCACGCCCATCCTGAAGGATCAGCTTAAGGTTGTCTATCGTTATCATCGTAGCCTTCGGCAAAAGCTTGAAGGCGCTAACAATAAGATCAAGCTGATAAGACGTAAAGCCTATTGACCTTTGAATAGCTAATGCAATGGACACGGTTCTGCCAATGTCTCTTTCAGGCAGGGAGAAAAGGAGTTCTCCATGAGACCGGAAGGTAGTGGGGCGTAACTGGAACAACGACGGCGACAGGCCATCTCGTTGCTGGAGCAAGGCGTGAAATCCGCCGCCGTTGCCGATGCTTTGAAAACCTCGCGGGTGTCAATAACTCGATGGCGGCAACCCTAATCTTCTCCATTGTCACCCATCACCAGCGATTCGAACTCGCAGCCGATCATTGGACCCCTCCAGATAAGACTCCGGCTACCCCAGCAGCCCAACCAACTGCTTATCCTTCAGAATGCGATCTGGTTGGTCGTCTTTCCGCCAGTTGTCGATTTTCTCTGCCAGTGCGCGCAGCGCGGTATACATCCTGCCGGAAAGTTTCCAGCCTTCGACGCCGCCGTAGCGGCTGTTCATCCAGGATATGCGTTCGATCAGCCCGAGGCGTGAAAGCTTTGCCCGCGTTCGTTGAAGTGTCCGCCTGGATATGTTGTATTTGTCCTCCAGAAAGCTCAATGATCGCAGAAGCTTATCCGAGGCCTTTAGGGTCATGAGTATACTGGCGGCTGCATGCTGCTGGTTGCGGTTGCCGGTGAAGAGCATCTCTACAAGATCTGTGATATCTTCAATTCGGCTGATACGGCGGGCGGCAAAAGTGATTTTTGTCGATTCTGTCATTTTTGATCACCAGTGCTTTTCGTGACATACTCATCGGCATTCTGAAAACCGCTGTTTTCAATCTCCTGCCTGAATGCGTAACGTTCCCTGCTGATACGAATCGCATATTCACGCAGTTGTGTGCCGAAAGTTTTTTCGATTAGAAGGATTACTTCGAAAGCCCTAATATAAATATCTCCAAACAGATGTTGGAACCGCCAGCGAACCCCTTGGCGTGTCATGCGGAATGCCTTGTGAATCTTCTCGCCGTATGTACCTTTAAGAATCATCCGACTGGGATTGTCAGGCCTCAATTCCACCGACAGGTCTTTTGAGTCCATCAGCCGGCTCAATATCTTCATGAACTCCATATCCTTCTGCGTCAGCGCCATTTTTTATCACCATGATATCCTGGCCGTCCTGCCAGATTTTGATAATGCCCGCATGGGCAAGGAATATGATCGCGATAAAGCGCCAAATCAGGTCTTTTCGCGGGTTTTCTGAAAGGGGTGGTATTTTGGCAAGGGTTATCGGAAAGTCCTCAATATGGGCTTCTATGTGGCCTTGGTAGCGTTTGAGGTCAAAACTCTCCTTCGGTGTCCATGTGGGCGTTTGGGCGATTTGGCTTGTGAGATTATTGAGGGCGTCCTCAAGGCCGGGTATGGAGAACAAGTCGATACACCGCATATCCACAGGACTCGAACGGCATTCAGCCAGCATCTTCCGGACATGCTCGAGTTTTTCTTTCCTGCGTTTTCGGGACTCGGCCATTTTTTCGCGGAAGTAATCGCCGTTGAATGCGAGTCCCTCGAATAAAAATCGCGAGGCGATATCGCTGCCGCATTTGCCGCATCGATACCGTCGCAGTTGAAGTTTCGGCGTGGCCCCGCAAAGACCGCACTTCTGAAAAGCAACAGTAGGATCGAATTCGTACCTGCAGGATTTACACCTGCAACGTCCCTCCGCAACCATCACAAGCTTCCCGTCACACTTTGGGCATACATGGCCCAATAGCATGATGGCGTAATAGAACCGTTTGGCCC
>CAYNZP010000006.1:0-144571 GCA_964401835.1 uncultured Planctomycetaceae bacterium | reverse complement strand
GGGCAGAATTGGGCAGAATCGGGCAGAATCGGGCAGAATTGGGCAGTTTCGGGCAGTTTCGGGCAGTTTTGGGCAGGGGCAATCCACGAGGAGTCTTTGCGGTGAGTATACCAATTGGCGATTGACGAGGCGGTGGTATTGGCCTATCATCTTTGCTTTCCGGCCTCCTGACGGGCCGGCCAAGTCGTAATTATCAACGCATCTTACATTAAGGAGCAGGTCTATGGCTGAGTACTCTGTAAGTCCATCTGGAGAAAAATTCGCGATTCCTTCCAAGCAGGATTACATCAAGGAGATGCAGCGGCTGCGGCGGCTGACCAGCAAGGCCCGCAAGGAGGGCAAGGAAATCGTCGTCGTTATGGGTGTCGGTTTTGTCGGCGCGGTGATGGCAGCTGTCGTTGCTGACACCGTAGACAAAAAGGGCAAGCCCAGCAAGTTTGTCATCGGCTGCCAGCGTCCAAGCCCACGAAGCTATTGGAAGATTCCACTTCTCAATCGCGGCGAGGCGCCGGTCAAGGCTGAGGACCCCGAAGTCGATCCGATGATCGCCCGCTGTGTACTGGAGAAAAAGACGCTGACCGCGACGTTCGACAGCGATTGTCTGAAGCTGGCTGACAATGTCGTTGTCGATGTCCAGTGCGACTACAGCAAGAAGGAACTGGGTAATATGCAGACCGGCGAAGCCGAAATGAGCGCACTGGAAGCGACGGTGCGAACCATAGGCGAAAAGATTCAGCCAAAGTGCATGGTACTTATCGAGACAACAGTCGCGCCCGGGACGACCGAGTTTGTCGCCTGGCCGATCCTGAAAAAGGCATTCGCGGCCCGTGGAATTAAGTCCACTCCGCTTTTGTCGCACAGCTTTGAGCGTGTCATGCCGGGCAAGGAATATGTCTCGTCGATACGCGACTTCTGGCGTGTTTGCAGCGGCTGCAATGCCGAGGCACGCCGGCGCGTGACGAAGTTCCTCAAGGAAGTTCTCAATACCGAGGAGTTCCCGCTGACTGTTATGGACAGGCCTATCGAGTCGGAGACGACCAAGATCGTGGAAAACTCCTACCGCGCCTCGACGCTGGCGTTCCTGAATGAATGGAGTATCTTCGCCGAGCGTAACGGCGTGGACCTGACAAAGGTAATCAAGGCAATCAAGATGAGGCCGACGCATAGCAACATTATCTTCCCGGGCCCGGGCATTGGCGGTTATTGCCTGCCGAAAGACGGCGGGCTTGGCTACTGGGCCTATAAGCACATTCTCGGCTTTGAGGATGGCGACGACGTGTTCAAGATAAGCACGACCGCGATTAACATCAACGACACGCGCGGCCTGCACGTTGCGACGCTGACTCGCGATGCACTTCGCAACATGGGCCGATACATCGCCGGTGCCGACGTTTTAATCTGCGGTGCGAGCTATCGTCAGGACGTCGGCGACACTCGCTACAGCGGCTCGGAGATGGTGGTTCGTCGCCTCAGCGAGATGGGTGCCGAGATGCGCGTGCACGATCCGTATGTCGAGCACTGGTATGAGCTGGAATCGCAGGACGTTTATCCGGCTCCGGGCCATTCGTGGTCGCGGTTCTTCCATAACCAGGAAGGCGTCAAGGATATTCGCATCGAGCAGGATCTCGCCAAGGCCATCAAGGGCGCTGAAGCTGTTATACTGGCCGTGCCGCATTCACCGTATCTCACACTCGAGCCGGACAAGGTCGTAAAGATGGCTGGCGGACCGCTGGCTGTAATCGATTGTTTCGGAATCCTCGATGACGATAAGATAGCCCGCTATTTCGAGCTCGGTTGCGAGGTTAAAGCCCTCGGCCGCGGGCACGTTCAGCGGATAAAGGAAGAAGTTCGCAAAAAGAAAAACAGGAATAAAAAGTAACATACAATAGGCAATGGCTGCGGGGCGCAAAACCCCGCAGCCACGCACAGCGACAAGCTTAGCGTCAATTCTTCAAGCCCAATAAAAAAGCCGCGTGTAACTTCTTCAACTACTAGCCACTTAGGTAATACGCAGCGGAGGACTCGAACCTCCTACCCGCTGATTAATAGTCAGGAAAAGGCTGTTTTAAGGTGTTGTATCGACTTTCGGATAGGCTTCTGGATTCGCTTTGAGACTGTTTTTTTGGTTAGTTTTGCACAAAAGTTGCTTGTCATACTTCGGGCTTCGGGCAAAAAAAACTTACACATACTATAGTTGACACTATCGAGTTTTGAATTATCTTGAGAAATTTTTGTATTAACTTTATCATTATCTGTCTATGGCTGCAGGTTGGGCAAGTATACGAATTTCCTTGCGGAGAATGAAACCAAACAGAGATTTAATTCAGAGGCAACCGTAAGGTTGAGCCGCTTCAAGCGAGGATTTGTATTTTGAGCAACAAGTTATAATTGTGATCAATGATTCATTTTTGCGCGATTGAAATTCATAAAGAGGTTCTTCAGAAGTAATCCTTTCCAGCTGGTTAATTGGGTATGAATCGTTAAAGTTTTTACGTCTTGAAGAGCTTGAATTAGGTTGCGTGTTTCGTTCAGGAGGTTTCCTACTATGAACGGACGTAATGGTTTCAGGGGGAAAACGCTCTTCGGAGTCATCAAGAAGCCTTTGCTTTGTCTTCTGCTGGCAGGTTTAGGGGTAGCTTTTTTGCGAAGCGCAGCTTGGATGATGCCCTTAAATGAAAAGCGTTTGGATTTATCCAACCGCCTTGGAGCGGTTGAAAATAAAGAACCTGTAAACGCCGATGAAAGCGACCGGCTCCGTTTTGCCGTTGCTTCCATGGTCAGTGCTGAAGCTACCTTTTCAACTTACAAACGGTTAGTCCAAAGAATATGTCGTGATGTGGGTTTAAAGGAGGCATTCATATTACAGCCATCTTATACAGACGTGCGCCGCGGTCTTGAAGAGGGGAACATCGATGTCGCCTTTGTATGTACTGGTACTTATGTGTATGCCCAAGCTGAAAAAAAAGTCAAGCTACTTGTTCAGCCCGAGTTCTCCAATGGCCTCCATTACCAGTGCATATTCATTGTGCCCGCAAATAGCCCGTTCAAGAGCGTGGAAGACCTTCGTGGGGGGATAATGGCACTTACCGATCCGGAGTCAAATACTGGATGTTTAGTGCCGAGTGTGATGCTTTCTGATAGTGGTTATGATGTGAAAACGTTTTTCAAAAAAATCATTTTCACAGGCAGCCATGATCGATCAATCCTGGCTGTTGCCAGGGGAGTTGTAGATATGGCGGCGGTGGATTCTCTTGTGTGGGAATCAAACATTCGCCAAAAACCTTCTCTCAAAAATCAAGTCAGAATAATCTGGCGAAGTGAACCCTTTGGTCCGCCGCCTGTAGTAGTGCCTAAAGAATTACCAAAAGACCTTGAGGACTCTTTGCGTGAAGCATTTCTGAGATTGAACAAACACGATGAAGGCCAAGAGATTCTTTCCGAAATTGGAATCAAACGGTTTGTTCCATCGCAACCGGAACGCTATCAGACAGCGATTGAGCTCCACCAACGTCTTGAGCTGCAAGGAGGTTTTCAATGGCCTTAAACCGGTGGTCACTGGACCGGCTATTGGTGTGGATCGGAACTACCTCTTTAATCATTTTGTTCGTGCCAATAGGACTGTATATTACACAAAATGTTTCCACGGCTGCGGAGGAGTCTTTATTGGCTCGTGCCCGCAGCATCGGAAATACTCTTGCAACACAACTCGTTGAACCAATGTTAGTAGAAGATCGACTTACTTTGCACGATGCCCTGCATAAAGCTGAAATGACAGAGCGGGACATATACTATCTTTGCATTGAAGACGCACAAGGCCGGATCATGGCACACACTTTTGATGGGGGGTTCCCCAGTCAACTTACTCAACTTAGGAAGGGAATCCATGGAGAGATAGTGCGTTTTCGAACTGAAAATGAACCTTTATTGGATATTTCAGTACCCATAATGGAAAGCCAGCTGGGAACATTGCGTGTTGGCATGTCACGTGGAAAGGCAATTAAAGCAACCAACAGGTTGTCCTTGCTTATGGGGATTGCATTATGTTTATCAATTTCTGTTGTCTTTGTCGGCGCCAATCTTGTCGCAAAAAAAGTTAGCCGACCCTTACACCAACTAGAAGCTGAAGTATCCCGATTCCCGCAACAATATAATGTCGACCAAGATTTGAATGTTTCTGGAACAAAAGAGGTTGAATCGTTAGCCAAGGGCTTCAGAGACATGGCGCAACGATTGATTTTGCTGGAACGCGAGCGCGAAGCTACTCAGGAACGCATGGTTAACGCTGAACGATTGGCAGTTCTTGGTGAACTGGCAGCTGGCCTTGCTCACGAAATCCATAATCCCCTTGATGGAATGTTGGAATGCTTGCGTTTCCTTGACTCAGAACAAACCAAGAGCGAACGGGCAGCTAAATATTATCCTATGCTCAATGACGGCTTGCAGCGAATTGCAGGGGTTATGCGGAAAATGCTGACCTTTGCCCGTTCTGGCCAAAACATCTCAATTGAAGTTTGCTCGGTTGCGGAAGTATTAGAGGCACTGGAATTACTCCTTCAGGCAGACCTTAAAAAAAGAAATGTGCGGTTCTCATGGAAATGCCCAAAAAACTGTTTATGCCTGTGTGATAGGAACGGGCTTACACAAGCGGGTCTTAATCTTATTCTTAACGCAGCTGAAGCTGTAGAGCAAGGCGAGGATAAGCAAGTAAGAATCAAAGCTATTAATGATTCGCAATGGGTGTATGTTTTTGTCGAAGATTCCGGGCCCGGAATCTCATCGGAATTGAGTAAACGCATATTTGCGCCATTCTTTACTTCTAAACCCTCCGGGAAAGGGACTGGGTTAGGTTTGTCTGTATCCCGGGAGTTGATACGTGCATCGGGGGGAGAGATTGAACTGGCTCGGCATGCAAGTTTGCTAGGAGGCGCTAAATTTATTATAAGACTTCCTATGGCGCCCTTGGAGGCCAGAAATGGTTGATGCTAATGTGAAAATTTTGATTGTGGACGATGAGCCTATCAAGCGGTCTATCTTGGAAGATGGACTTCTGGCTGAAGGTTACTCGGTAACAACGGCCGCTAACCCTTTGGAAGCTGAGCCAAAACTTGCGAAAACTTTTTTCGATGTAGTGCTTACTGATCTGAGAATGCCAGGCCAGGATGGCCTTTCTTTCCTTCGCGATCTAAAGGCACGACGGCCTGACCAGGCAGTTATTGTAATGACCGCATATGGAACCGTTGACACAGCCGTCAAAGCCATGAAACTCGGCGCGTTCGATTACCTGCAAAAACCATTCGTAACAGAAGAGTTGCTTTTGAAGCTCAACACGCTTTTCCAATACCAGCATATAGCCAATGAAAATGAAGCCCTTCGACAACAATTGTCTTTGCCGCGGGTAGAACACCGTATAGTGGGCCAATCTGAAGCCATCCGAAAAGTTCTCAAACGGATTCATGCAGTGGCGGGCACGGATTCGACGGTACTCATCGAAGGTGAAAGCGGTACTGGCAAGGAACTGGTAGCCCGCACGATTCATGAAACTTCCGATCGTTCCGCCGGGCCCTTTGTGGCATTTTCATGCGCAGCGCTGCCAAGGGATCTGCTTGAAACAGAACTGTTTGGACATGAACCTGAGGCGTTTACAGGGGCTTCCAAGCGCCGCATAGGACGATTTGAATGTGCGCACGGAGGAACGCTTTTTTTGGATGAAGTGGATGATATTCCAATTGAAATTCAAGTAAAGCTTCTGCGAGTGCTTCAGGAAAGAACCTTCGAGCGTGTGGGTGGAGAGAAATCCATCCGGATCAACGTCAGGGTCATCGCAGCGACAAAGAAAGTTCTTCCGGCTCTTGTAGCCACTGGAAAATTTCGCGAAGATTTGTTTTATCGTTTGAATGTGGTTCCTCTTCACATTCCTCCTCTTCGCGAGAGGGTCGACGATATCCCGGTTTTAGCAAAACATTTTCTTGAAATACTTGCAGTCAGAATGAATCGGGATAAGCTATCAATAACTCCAGCAGCGGTAGCTAAACTTCAGGCTTATCCCTGGCCGGGAAATGTACGAGAACTTCAGCATATGCTGGAGCGAATAGTTGCCCTGAGTAAAAAAAATGAATTCGACGAAGAGGATATTCCAGAACTTTCCTTACCAGGCGATGCCTCAAACCTTGTAGCCTTGTCTCTTGATGGGACTACTGAGATTGACATGGCTTCAGTGGTTAGTGAAGTGGAAGCCAGGCTCCTTCGTTGGGCCTTGGAGCGTTCAAATGGGAATCTGTCTCGGACTGCCGATATGTTAGGAATTCCCCGTTCGACACTTCAATACAAAGTTAGCAAACTTGCCGATTAACTAATTTTCGTTATTTTGCGACAAATTTTCGTTGTTGGCCAGTAATTCTTGCTATTAAAGGGGATTACATATCTTGTTTTTTTGTGACTGGCTTAGCGAAAAACAAATGTTCGTTAATAAAAAAACAAGTCGTCCTAATTGGTGATTCACAACGCTTTCATTTATAGGGTCTTACAATCCAACGTTTGCTTTGGCATGTGGTTTGCATATGGAGATGTCAAGCTGTAACGTCTATGCCGCTTTTTCGGTTTGGGTAGTTTTTAAATCCGAGCCTCCGGTTCACATCAGTCGATAAGATGCGAGAGAATATTGACTTACTTCAAATGGAATAAGGAGTAAACATGTACAGAATCGCAAGTCTAATAGTCATTTTGGTTCTGGTGACTTTTTCGATGCCGACAAAAGCTGAATCCTTCGCGGAAATGCAAAAAAACATGGAAGATATGAGAAAGCTTCTCGAAGGACAACGGCTTCGCATCGATGAACTTGAAAGCCAGGTTGCCAAAAACAATCGCCAGCAGATCAGCCGTGAAGAAACGCTCAAGATCATCAAGGAAATGACCGCGGATGCTTCAACTCAGGGCAATCTTCCCAAGTGGATGAAGGACTTGAAGTTCTACGGAGATTTGCGCTTACGTTACGAAGGTATTGACCGCAACTATTCCAACCGTAACCGTAACCGCGCACGGTTCCGTCTGCGTTTCGGTATGAAAAAGTACTGGTGGGAAAAGCAGATGCAAGTCGTCTTCCGCCTTGCTACCGGCGATCCTTCGAGTTCATATGATGATCGCAGCTCCCCAACCTCGACCAACCAGACCTTCGATATTGGCTTTAGCGAGAAGAATATCTGGGTCGACCGCGCCTATGCCAAGTACAAACCAAATTGGCTCAAGGGCTTTGCGATCATGGGTGGTAAGTTCGGGACTCCTTTCGTACACACCAATATGATCTGGGACAGCGATGTTAATCCTGAAGGTTTCTGGGCGATGTATAAGAGAAAGGTTCCTAACTGCGAATCACTCGAAGGTTTCGCCAGCGTAGGTTACTTTATAGTCGAAGAAGAAGCAGGCCCGACAAACGACACCACCATGTGGGGTTATCAGCTCGGTGCAAACTGGAAGATTACCAAGGACGTCAAGTGGACCATCGCCGCGACATACTATGATTGGGATCACTTTGAGACCGGTTTCCGCAGTGCTGGCGGAAACACCACAGCCGGCGGACGTCTTACTGCTGAAGAATTCAATGTCTTTAACCTGTTGAACAAGGTTAGCTGGAAGGCCTTCGGCCTGCCTATGAGCGTCACCTTTGATTGGGCACAGAATCTTGATAACGAAGTTGCTACCCGTCAGTTCGGAAACAGCAGCGACGCCTATGCAGTCTTTTTCAAGGTCGGCAAGAACAAGAAGAAGGGCGACTGGTCTGCTGGTGTCAAGTATGCCTACATCGAGCCCAATGCAGTTCCCGGCCAGTACAACGACGCCGATTTCGGCAGTTCTGACTCCAAGGGCTTCAAGTGGGGCGCAAAGTATAACATTGACGATTTCCTGACCGCCGCTGTCGGTGTCTTCTGGGTCCAGCCTGTTTCTGCAAGTAGTGAGAACGAGACGGACACGATTGTTCAGGCTGACCTGATCTGGAAGTTCTGATACGGACGGCTTTTTTACGACGCAGTGATTGAGAATTTTAGGCGTGATACCATCGTCCCGAACAACTTGGGATGGTGGGAGAGGTAAATATAGTTTGTGAAAACTTGATGCGGCGAGGGTTCCGACAAAGTTTTGTTAAAGAGCCTGCCACAACAACTACAACCTTTTCGAAGGGAGAAACCGGCATGCCTGATTATGTCGCAGTTCCACACATAGCGTATAACTGGATGATAGCCGTCTACTTTTTCCTCGGTGGCCTTGGGGCCGGAGCATTCTTACTCTCCGTAACGGCGAACTACTGGAAGCAGGATTTCAAACCTGTTGCGAAGGTGGCCTCGGTCATTGCGCCGATAGCGATTGCTATGGGGCTATTCTTCCTGTGGATTGACCTGGGACAGCCATTCAGGGCTTGGCGGCTGTTCTTGTCATTCAACCCATCTTCGGCACTTTCCTGGGGCGTTTGGTTCCTGAATATCTTTTTCGTTCTCAGCGTCATATATGCATGGTTCACACTCAGAGGACAAGCTGATAAGGGCAAGCGTTTTGCGTACGCTGGAGTGCCATTCGCTATCTTGGTCGGCACTTACACTGGTGTTCTTCTGAACCAGTCGCCGGGAAGAGTTTTATGGCACAGTGCACTGATACCGGTGCTTTTCTTGAACGGCGGACTGATATCAGGCATAGCGGCCGCAATTCTGCTCTCGGCCGGACGACTCAGCAAGGAGCTACTGTCAAAGATCGGCAATGTCGTCGGCTATCTGGTGGTGCTCGAGCTTGTAATGGTCGCCATAGAGCTGATTACCATGTTCAACGGCAGCACTGAAGGTGCAGAAATAGCCAAGGCGTTGCTGGCAGGTGAGTTCAGCTTCTATTTCGTCGGCGTGGAAATCGTGCTTGGATCGTTGATACCGCTGCTGATTCTACTGCGCGGCAAAGCGAACTCAGCGGCCCTTGCCGTAGCATCCGCGTTGGTTCTTATCGGTATCTTCACGATGCGATATATAGTTGTTATCGGTGGACAGGTCATTAACTAAATAAAGGGATTTGCTGATGGATAAATCTTGTGACAAGCAAAACAATCCTGTCTCAGAAAGCGGGTTATCTCGCAGGGACTTTCTTAAACTTGGCGGCGTGACCGGCGTGGCGGCATTGGTACCGGCTGGCATGGCATCGGCATCGGGTGGCAAGTCCCTCAAAGGCAAGAGACTGGCGATGGTGATAGACCTCCAAAGATGCACGGGATGCGGGGGGTGTGTCATAAGCTGCAAAAGCGAGAACAACGTCCAGACAGGTGTTACGTGGGCCAAGACAATCTCCAAGACGGTGGGCAAATTCCCGAACGTCAAAATGGATTTCATCCCCACTCTGTGCAACCACTGCGAAAAAGCGCCCTGCGTCAGGGCTTGTCCCACAGGAGCAATGCACAAGGAAGACGGCAACATAACCGCGCATAATCCGGTAAAGTGCATTGGTTGCAAGACCTGTAAGGCTATGTGCCCATACGACGTGATTTCCATAAACGCTACGGAAACGCATAGATTCTGGCGAAGCAAGGAAGCCATGATAAAGGGCTGCACTTCTTCCGGCCAGGAAGTCGCGCAGAAAGTCAAAGGAGATGTGCTTCCTCATTACAACAAGGATAAGGAAAAGACATATCCTGGAGCTGCTTTGAGATACAAAGGGATCCCAGAGAAATGTACCTTCTGCGACCACAGGGTGACAGAAGGCAAATTGCCCTTCTGCGTAATAAGCTGTCCGGCAAGGGCAAGAATATTCGGCGATCTCAACGATCCCAAAAGCGAAGTATCGCAACTACTTGGAAAGTACCGTTCATGGCGGCTTAAGGAGCACGTTGGAACAGAGCCTAAGGTGTTCTATATCCGCAGTTTCAACCCAAGCACATACAAGGCAACCAAGGGCAGCGTATAGGTGTTGCCTTTGACCACCTGCGTAAGAACGATTGGACTATAGCGAGGTTCCGTTATGAAGAAAATAGAGAAGGAATCGATGATGAATAATCCTGAAAAAAAGCTGACACGCAAGACCTTTGTTAAAGGTGTCGCGGTTGCCGGTGCAGCAATAGCCCTCAAGTCGGTTTTTAGTCCGGTGCTGCGGGCGTTTGCCAATGGTGCTACTTCTGCCCCAGCCAAGACTGGAAAATGGAAGCCAACCACCTGTCAAGGCTGTACGTCCTGGTGCTCAATTCAGGCTTACGTCGAGGGAGGAAGGGCTGTCAAGGTTCGAGGAAACCCAAACTCAAAAGTGAATGTGGGCGAATGCTGCTCCAAGAGTCATCTGGCCATACAGCAGGTCTATGATCCCGACAGGATCAAGACTCCCATGAAACGAACCAATCCCAAGAAGGGCAGAAATGAGGATCCCAAGTTTGTTCCTATTTCCTGGGACGAAGCACTCGACACAGTAGCTGACAAGATAATGGAACTGCGCAACAATAACGAAACCCATAAGTATATGCTCATGAGGGGTAGATACTCGTACATGCGCGATATCATCTACGATCGCATGACCAAGGTAATTGGCTCACCGAACAACATATCCCACAGCGCCATATGTGCTGAGGCAGAGAAGTTCGGCCCATACTATACCGAGGGCCTGTGGGGCTATCGGCAGTATGACGTCCTTAATGCACGCTATATTATTCTCTGGGGCGCCGACCCGCTCTCAGCCAACCGGCAGGTGTCCAATTATCTCAGCAAGTGGGGTGAGGTGATCGACAGGGCTAATATAGCCGTAATCGACCCAAGATTCTCAGCCAGTGCAGCAAAAGCAGATGAATGGCTTCCGATCGCACCCGGTCAGGACGGGGCACTGGCTGTTGCCATCGCACATACCCTTCTGACAGAAGGGCTATGGTACAAGGACTTCGTTGGTGATTTTGCGGATGGCGTAAACAAATTTGTCGCCGGGCAGGAAGTTGCCGAAGAAAGCGAAGACGGCGAAAAAACTTTCGTTGAAAAACACACCAATGGACTTATCCAGTGGTGGAACGTTGAACTGAAAGACAAGACGCCCGAATGGGCTGCCGAAAAGACGGGATTGTCTGTCGAGCAGATTCGAAAAGTCGCTATTGAATATGGCAAAGCGGCGCCACACGCTATCTGCTGGGTCGGTGGCGGGCCAGTGATGCAGGTTCGTGGCGGCTACACGTCCATGGCAGCACACGCGCTGAACGGGCTTGTCGGAGCGGTTGATAACGTCGGTGGAACGCTCAAGGCTAACAAGGAATACACGCTGAAATTCCCCAAGCCCGACAAATTCATGGATGACATAGCCAAAACTGGTAAGAAACACAAGAAGATCGACCAGAGAGGCACCAAGGAGTTTCCAGCCATCAAGAAGGGTAAACCCGGAAGCGCTGTTGTGACCAACAATGCCGCAGACGGAATAATTAATGAAGATCCCAACGAAATCAAAGTTGCAATTGGGTACATGAACAATTTTGCGTTCTCATGTCCTCAGACTGAACGCTGGGAAAGGGCGCTGGCTAAGATTCCTTTCCTGGTTCATATAACCACTCATGCAGCCGAGTTCACCCATTTCGCAGACATAGTGCTGCCCTCTACGCATCATGCGTTCGAGAAGTGGGGATACGTCAAGTCGCATGCGAACGGGTATCGCCACGTTACCTTGCTTCAGCCAGTCATTGAGCCTGTTTGGGACGTCAAGATAGATGAAAGCGAGATTCCCTGGGCGCTTGCAGAGAAGTTAGCCGAGAGAGGGTTCAGTAATCTTCTCGATCACTACAAGGAATACAAGGACCCAGAGACAGGCAAAGCTCCGACAAACGAGAAGGAGTTCGGCCTCTACGCACTTAAGTATGCAACGCAGAACCTGTGGGATCCCTCAAAGCACAAGGGTGGAGATAAGTTCGAGGGCTGGAAAGATTTCATCTCTACCGGTGTATGGAATTCGAAACCCTACCCCTTCCGCAAGCGGTGGAGCCACATGAAGACCAAAACCAAGAAGTTTGAGTTCTACAGTGAGACGCTGAAGGCGGCCCTGACCGCTCATGCTGAGAAGCACAAGACAACAGTGGATGACGTGCTGGCTACATGCAAGTACCAGGCTGCCGGTGACAAAGCGTTTGTTCCTCATTACGAAGAGCCGTTCATGTGGGGAAGCGAGGACGAGTATCCATTTGTGCATGTGGACTACAAGTCAAGGATTAACAGAGAAGGCCGAACCGCTAACTGCACTTGGTATCAGGAACTCAAGAACCTTGATCCGGGAGATGAGGCATGGAACGATGTAGCCAAGCTGAACCCCGTCGACGCAAAGAAGCTTGGTATTCAGAGCGGGGACCGTATCAAACTGGTATCCAGGACGGGTGAAATAGAATGCACCGCCAAACTATGGGAAGGTGTGACCCCAGGCACGATTTCAAAATGCTACGGCCAGGGCCACTGGGCTTATGGTAGGGTAGCCGCCAAGCAGTTTGGCAAGACTCCGCGAGGCGGAAACAACAATACCATTATTCCGGCAGACTATGACCGCCTGAGCGGATCAACGACTTTCTATGGAGTAACAAGACTCCAGGTAGTGAAACTGTGATCGAACAATCTACACTCAAGCGATGCGAGAGAGCAGACTTTTATAAGATATTGTCGGAGTGTTATTATTTACCCGACGAGAAGTTACTGAAGACACTCGACGAATTCGGAAAACTACACAGCGGATTATTTTCGGAAGTCGTCAAGAACGCCCCCAAACCCGATGACCTCGAACGCCATAAGATAGACTATTCGAGGTTGTTTCTCGGTCCGTTCAAGCTCCTTGCGCCTCCCTATGGTTCCGTTTATCTTGAAGATGGAAAATTTATGGGTAACTCAACCGTTGCCGTGAAAAATCTTTACGAGCAGGAGGAGTTAGAAATCGTTCTCAAAGAAGCGCCTGACCACATAAGCATGGAACTTGAATTTATGTATTTTCTGGTGCTTAAGGAAACGGAGGCCCGTGAGAATTCCGAACTCAAGGAAGCAGCCCACCTTCACGGCAAGCAAGCGTCCTTCATGTGCAACCATTTAGGTGTGTGGGTTCAGGCTTTTGCTCTCAACATTGAAAGGAATGCCCAGACCGAGTTCTATAAAGCCTTGGGGGCCGCTACCAAGAACTTCGTGCTAGAAGACCTTGATAAACTCTCAGGGGATTGTGGGTCCTGTTAAGGGAGCTTTTCATCTCAGATGACTGGTTAATCTTATAACTTGCCCATATTTTCCTTATATTTGTCTGGAAACTTTTATAAGATCATTTTTATTGCATATAAGTTGGGTCAGTGAAGGCAGCAGTAGCGAATTGTTATAGTTATACAAGCCGAAGAAGGCAGAGTCTAAAAGGCGTGAAAAAAGAACCAATAGCACAGAAGCGCGATGATTTTTTATCTCGGGTCAGCCTCATCATAACAACCGAGCTGGAAAACACGTTGTCCTCCTTAGGCGGGGTTGTTGACATAAGACAATTAGCTTACGGCAAGATGTTAAGAACTCGTTTCGCGTCTCAGCTCTTGGCAGCAAATTCTGGTACTGTAAATCAGTCAACTGTTGAGTTGGCTTGTGCTGCGATTGAGATAACACACACTGCCAGCCTCTGCCACGATGACGTTGTTGATAATGGTCTGATACGTCGCGGTGCGCCAGCTTTATGGAAGTCAACAAGTCGGTCAGGTGCAATTCTGGTCGGTGATCTGCTACTGTGTAAAGCAATGGATCTCGTATTGGAAATTCCAGATAAAAACTATGTAAGAGCTTTTATGTCAAAAGTAGCAGAAGTAGTCTCATCTGAGGCTGAGCAGGAGCTGATTTTGCGAGGTAAGCAAACCGATGAGCGAACGTGTTTGAGACTGGCTCGAGGCAAGACCGGCCCGCTTTTTGCTTATGTCGGTTTTGTCTGTGGCGGTAAAGATATGGAGCTTTCGTCAGCGATTGAAGAAGTTGGCTATCGTGTGGGTACGGCATACCAATTGGCGGACGATTTGATCGATCTGTCCGGTAGAGAAGATATTACCGGCAAAACACTTGGGACTGATCTTAAAAGGAAGAAGTTTACTTTGCCTCAAAAAGACCCATCCATATTAAGCAGGAATATCTGTGACCTGTTACTATCAGCTCTGGAGATATTAAAGCCGTGGCCTACGGTACGTTCTGCTGTAAATAGTTTTCTGGAGACCGACATTACGCCAATATTTGACAAGTTTGATAGTAACTTAGATATTTGTGAAAGATTAGCCATATGAAGTTAAAAGGTGGTTATGACGTTTGTCTTAGTGGAAGGCCGGAAAAGGTGGTTGAAGAACTTCCGGAGCCTGAAACCCTTTATCTGCCCCTGAAAAGTCGGCGTTTTAACTTTTCGGAACTTTGCGTAAAAGACGGCCAGCAGGTTCTGTCCGGACAGGCACTGGCAAAGGATCCTGACAATTATTCGGTACCGTTGATTGCTCCCCGCGCAGGAAAGGTGAATCTGGAGGCTGTGGAGGGGCATATTACGCTCGAGGATATTACCAAAGTTGCTGAAGAGCCTTTCCATCCGGATGAAGAAACTCCTCATGTAATAAAAAACATGAGTTCCGTTGGTATAAGACGTTATAAGTTGTTGGCGCTTGGTGCGTGGCAGTTTTTGTGCGATGCATATTCTGGTGAACTGCCGAATCCTTTAGGTACACCCAGCGCTGTTATAGTTTCAACGCTAAGGCTTGAACCTTACATTGCCCGTGGTGATGTGCAGCTTTATAAAAGGCTTGTTAGTTTTACAAGAGGGCTTGAACACCTTCAGTCTCTGCTTGAGTATCAACCTATTTACCTTGTCTTGCCCGATATCAAATCAGATTTTGCGTCAAAGGTGCGTGAAGTGCTACGAGGATATGCGTGGGTAAAGATGATTCAGATTCCACTGCGATATCCGCTTTGTAATTTTAATCTTATTGCACGGCATGTCGGCCTGAAAGCTGATGAGGATAACCCTGTCTGGGCGATGCATACAGAAGGTGTTTTGGCAATCGACCGCGCTTTGACACTTTCCAGATCCTCCAGCGTCAGGATTGTTTCACTCGGTGGGCCGGCAGCGGAGACCCCCAGACATCTCAAGGCTATTCCTGGATACCCCTTACAAGCGATCCTGGAATCGCGCATAACTCATCAACAGGTGCGTTGTATTGACGGCGGAATTTTGAGAGGGGATATTATCGAATCGAATCAGCGTGGGCTGGATACTGAATGTGCTGGCTTGACAGTACTTGCTGAGCATTCGGAAAGAGAGTTCCTGGGCTTCGTAAGGCCAGGCTGGAATCGTAGATCGTACAGTAATTGTTTTCTGAGTTGTTTACGCAGGTCCTTTTCTAAAAGTTCTAAAAGGCTTAATACAGCTTTAAGAGGCGAGCGCAGGCCTTGTGTTTCATGCAATTTCTGCGAGGAAGTATGCTCAGCCGGCATTATGCCATATCTCATTCACAAATACCTTTATCAGGATGAAATTGAAGAGGCGGAACGTGCTCGTATCGACCTTTGTATTGAATGTGGGCTTTGTTCTTTTGTCTGTCCATCGAAAATAGATCTTCGTGAAGAATTTATTAATGCCAAGAAAACAATTCGGCAGGAACTCCATGCCCAGGAGGTGGAGGCATGAAGCGATTGCTGAGTTTGTTCGAAAAGGTGCGTCCATTATTTGAAAAAGATGGGCGATTCCAGGCCGCCAAGCCGCTTTTTGACGCCATGGAGAATTTCTTTTTTGCGCCTTCTGCGCGAACGGCGACTGGTCCGCATGTTCGTGATCCATTGGACATAAAAAGGTTTATGTCCATGGTGATTATTGCCCTTATACCGTGTGTCTTGATGTCGTTTTACTTCTTTGGCCTGCGCGTGTTGGCGATGATTGTGGTTTCATATGCTGTTGGCGGTACTGTCGAAGTGTTATTCGCTATCATAAGGAAAGAAGAAATCAACGAAGGTTTCCTGGTAACGGGTTTACTTTTTCCTTTGATTTTGCCCCCAGCCTTGCCCCTCTGGATTGTCGCAGTAGGTGTTGCTTTTGGGGTATTGGTTGGCAAGGAATTATTTGGTGGGACGGGACGGAACCTCTTTAATCCGGCCTTGGTTGGAAGGTGTTTTCTTGCAATAAGCTACCCCGTAGCTATTTCATCAAATTGGATTAAACCCGGTGAAGGACTGACAGGTAATGTGTTAAAGTACCTGGACTCTTCGAGCGTGGATGCTCTGAGTTCCGCGACCCCACTTGTTTCTGCAAAACAAGGAATGTTTTCTCCTTTGCAGGATATGTTCATAGGTAATATTTCCGGCAGCATTGGTGAAACTTCTGCTCTGGCGATTTTAATAGGTGGCATTTTCCTTCTTGTTACTCGTGTGGCTAATTGGCGTACAGTGGTAGGTGTTCTTGGCGGTTTTGCGATTCTTTCCATAATTTTGAACTTTATTCAGCCGGGCAAGTTCGGCCCTGTTGTTTGGCACTTATGTGCGGGTGGCTTGTTGTTTGGTGCATTTTTTATGGCAACAGATCCGGTTACAAGCCCCGTAACGAATGGTGGCAAATGGGCCTATGGTGCAATTATTGGTGTTGTCACATTTTTGATACGGAACTTCACCGGCTATGTGGAAGGCGTAATGTTTGCCATATTGCTGGGTAATATTATCGCTCCGATTTTAGATGAGGTAGTAACTCGGTTGCGGCTAAGGAGGCTACAAGGTGAAGGGTAGTCTTTACACAATTATTTACGCAGCAATTATTGGTTCGGTATGCGCCCTGCTGCTGACTGTTGTTGGGGGTTTTACGGCGCCTTATAAGCAAGCCAATGCAAAGGCTGATGAGGTTCGCAATATATTAAAAGTATTGGAAGTCCCATTTTCTGCTGATGCATCCGGCCAGGAATTAGTTGATACATTTGAGGCAAACGTCCGAGTGGAGGATCGTGGCAGCTTGAAGTATTTCATATATGCAGCAACAAATGACAATAGCACTGAAGTTAAGGCCGTGGCAGTTCGGTTTCAGGGTTCAGGATTGTGGGGGCCAATCAAAGGTTTTCTGTCATTGGACCCTGATATGGAAATTATTCGTGGAATAACCTTCTATGAACAGGAAGAAACTCCAGGATTGGGTGGGGAAATTGAGTCAGATTGGTTTAGGTCTCAATTTAGAGGTAAAAAGCTTTCGGACGAAATGGGCGATGCCGGTATTCGCATCGTGCGTGGCGGAAGTGCCAGGGGTGTTAATGAAGTGGACGCTATTACCGGTGCGACGATGACTTGCGAAAAAGTAGAAAGCATGCTCAATGTTGTCATTGAGCAGGTCGCTAAGGAGGGCAATCATGGCCGATAACGTAACTGGTACTTGCGCCCCTTGTGCTTCCGGCGGTATTTGTGGCGGCAAGGGAAAGCAAACTCTTAAAGACGGAGCATGGGCGAACAATCCCTTAGCCATACAAATACTCGGTATTTGCTCTGCCTTGGCTGTAACTAATCGCCTTGAAAATTCATTGGTAATGGGAGCCGCACTTACGTTTGTATGTGTTGGGTCCAACCTTTTTGTCTCCCTGTTGCGAAAAGTTACGCCGCGAGGCATCCGCATGATTGCCGAGGTAGCAATAATTGCGACTTTCGTAATTATATTCGATCAATTTCTCAAGGCATTCTATTGGGAAATGTCCAAGAATCTTGGACCTTATGTAGGGCTGATAATAACCAACTGTATCATCATGGGCCGGGCTGAAGCGTTTGCACTTCAAAACCCTCCGCTGTTGTCAGTTGTGGACGGAATCGCTAATGGGCTTGGATACGCGGTAGTATTGGCGATCATTGGATTCTTTAGGGAGCTATTGGGCACTGGGCAGGTACTCGGGTATCAAATTCTCTCAGCCCAGTGGTATGTCCCGAATCAGATTATGATCCTTGCGCCCGGCGCGTTCATTGCTTTGGGTTTCCTTATTGCGGTTTTCAATGCGATTAAGGGTCCGGAGCCGGAGGATATAAAACCATGACCGAAACCTCCGTCTTTGTCATTTTGATAGCAGCGATCTTTACCAATAATATCCTGCTGTCCAACTTCCTTGGAATGTGTTCATTCCTGGCCTGTTCGAGACAAATAGACACGGCCATCGGGCTGGGTACAGCTGTAACGTTTGTGATGACTTGTACTACGGCCCTTAACTACATTATTTATAATAGCATACTTATGCCTTTGGGCATCGAACATCTGACATTTATCATTTTCATCGCTGTAATTGCTGCCTTTGTGCAGTTTGTTGAGATGTTTGTCGAGCGATTCAGTCCTCGCCTTTATCATGCCTTAGGGATCTTTTTGCCACTGATAACGGTTAACTGCGCAATTTTGGGTGCCTCGCTGTTTATGGTGATTAGAAAATATACCTTGATGCAATCTGTTGGCTTCGGTTTTGGTGGGGGTTTGGGTTGGGCTCTGGCAATCATTCTGATGGCTGGGCTTAGGAAAAAAATGGGCTACAGTGACATTCCCGAACCTTTTCGTGGTGTTGCGATTGCTATGGTAATAACTGGCGTGATGGCAATGGCATTTATGGGATTCGCAGGTATGGTGACTATTCAATAAGAATATTAATAGGGAGAAATTCAAATGGACCAAAAGAGTGAAAACTGCAACCAGGATGATAAGTCTTGCAGCTGTGACCAGAAAGATAAGAAAGAATCCAGACAATGGCAAAAGCCTGTTCTGGAAGATGTATCTGGAAAGATAATGGCACAGCCTTACATTCGGTTTACGTAATAAAAACCGCCTTCCTTTGCGGCGAGTAAAACAAGGCAACAGGTGTTTGCCAGCTGTTAAATCAAGCAAGGGGTGGTGTTACTGAAATTGGGTTCGCAAAGACCCTTAGAAGCCATAACTGGAGAAATAAACTTATGAACTTTGCCAAATATGTAAAGCTGAGGAAAGAGAAGTTCGGGGCGGTCGTTTTCGACACTTTGAACGAAAAGGTTTTTGTCACCAACGAAACGGGCAGAGATATACTCGAGCTGATAAACGAAGGCTTGGACATTACCCCTATCGTAGAAAATTTATGCAACATGCATGGCCATGGCACAATGGCTTCCATTCAATCCGACGTGGCAGAATTTGTCGAACAACTTCAGGTGGCAGGACTTTTAGCTTGTGCCAAGGAGGATCAGGTATGACGCAACTTGAATCTATAATAGCGGGTTCGTCTTCAGCTGAATATGACGCACCGCTCTTTATTGCATGGCAACTTAACTCGGAGTGTAACCTGAACTGTCTCCATTGCTGCGAAGAGGCTGGCTCGGTTTTCCCCGACCGTATGAGCAAAGAGCAGATGCTGGAGGCATGCCGACAGTTTGTTGAGGCCCAGATACCATATGTCGCTCTTTCCGGCGGTGAACCCTTAATGTGTCCGGAATTCTGGGATGTTTGCGAATATCTCCGCAGCAATTACGTCAACGTCAAGGTTGAAACAAACGGCGAGATGGTAGATGAGAATGTTGCCAAGAGGCTTGGAGACTTGAAGCTCCGCTCGGTCCAGATCAGCCTGGATGGAGCGACAAAGGCGGCACATGAAGCTTTGCGGGAAAAGGGTGATTATGAAAAAGTCATTCGCGCATGCAATTACCTCCGCGAAGTGGACGCAAATACTGAAATCGTATTCGTTCCAACCAAATTTAACATACACGAGGTTGAAGATGCGATTGATCTGGCAGCTTCGGTTGGCGCCTACGGCTTTTATACAGGAAAGCTGATGCGGATAGGACGAGCTGCCCGGAACTGGGAAAAGCTTTGCGCCTCGGAAGAGCAATACCAAGATTTCTTTGCTTCACTGGACAAGAAAAAGCAACAGTACGAAGGAAAGATGAAAGTTTATTGCTATCCATACGATGTGATCGAGGAGCTGAAGTATCGGCTTACCACACCGTCGGCAAGCCTACTGGTGCTCCCTAACGGCAAAGTCAAGCTGATTGGTCCGCTGCCATTTATATGCGGCGATCTCAGAGAGCATACTTTGGATGAGATATGGCAACGGTATAAGCATGCATGGAATGATCCGAAGGTAATTGAGTTTGGAAAGCGGGTCGTGGAAGATCCTGCCCTTGTTGCCGAGGCAAACAATTGGATAGAACTTTAATGACAGCTTTTGGCTCTTCCAATTTGTCTGGTGGAGTAACGACTGCTACCGGAGAGAATTCCTGTACAGCCTGCGCTAGCTCTAATAGTGTTGGGGCTGGCTTGGGAAAAGTACTTTTCTCGATTGCAAGGGTCATTAGATACAGGTTTTTCATTATTGCCGGCATTTTGCCCTATCTTCTTGGCGGGGCTTATGCATTCAGCGTTACCGGTGCAATGAATTGGCTGGTGGCAGCTCTTGGCCTTGCTGGAGTGGTTTCTATCGGCCTCGGAATTGAAGGGATGAATGAATATTTCGATTCCCGTATTGGCGGCGATAGAGTTTTCGCATCGGCGAATCGCGAACGGATATGGTGGCATCTCCCGCTTGGTGTGGGTAGTTTTACGATTGCCTTAATCGTTGCTGTAAGCCTTGTTGCGTTTCGAGGCTGGCCAATTTTGGTTTTCGCTGCCTGTGGAGGGGCGATGGCTTTGTCGTATTTGATGCCCCCGATACACTTTTCTTATCGCGGATTGGGCGAAACGGTAATCGCTGTTTCCTACGGGCCGGGCTTGACTCTTGGTGGTTTCTATCTCCAGACAGGTCGGCTGAGTTTGGCAGCTTTGGTAGTTTCTCTGGTTCCTGGGCTTTTGATGTTTGCGATGGCATTGGCGAACGAGGTTCCGGACTACTTCGGGGACCGGTTGGTCGGTAAGAAAAACCTTATTGTTCGGCTAGGTGCCCGCAATGGCGTTGTGTTGTATGGTGTTGTGATGGCATTTTGGTTTGTTTTGTTAGTCCTGGGTTTGATCTTAAAAATCTTTCCGTTAGCGATAGGTTTGTGTTTTCTTCTGTTGCCAGTAGTTTTGGGTAATGTGCGCTACGGATTGAAGCATTACGATACGCCTGCACTTTATGTCCGCGTTGTCAGAAGAACTATCCTTATATTTATCGCAATACATATTGTCACTGTAACAAGTTACTTCTTAAGGTGAGTCGACGAAAATGACGCTTCTTTTGTCCATAATTATTTTAAGTGGTTTGTTCGTAGCGCTGGGCGTAGCCCTATTGTTGGCGGAACGTTTTTTGCTCAACTATGGCATTTGCAATCTGGACATCAATGCCAGCGAACGTACTCTTGAAGTCGATGGTGGGCAGACACTTCTGTCGGCTTTGATTGATAAGGAGATTTTCATTCCATCGGCTTGTGGTGGTAGGGGTTCCTGTGGATATTGCAAGATCAATGTAATATCAGGCGGTGGACCTGTTCTTCCAACCGAAACTCCTTACCTGAGCAGAAAAGAAATGCGTAGTGGCGTGCGCCTCGCATGCCAGGTAAAGATTCGAGAAGATATCCAGGTTCATATCCCGGAAGAATTGCTTAACGTCAAGCTTTTCGCTTCAACGGTCTCAAGTACTCGAGACGTTACACATGACATTAAGGAGATTCGTTTAGCCCTTAACGAACCAGCAGAGATATCCCACCGGTCTGGCCAGTATGCACAAATCCAGGCTCCCTCGCCGGATGGGCCGGTCTTTCGCGCGTACTCCATCAGTTCGCCAGTTTATGAGGAGAATTCAATCGAGTTAAATGTGCGATTGGTTCCCGGGGGAATTGGTTCAACATATTTGCACAATTTAAAAGTTGGCGATCCTGTAACTTTTACCGGACCATATGGAGAATTTCATCTTAGTGAGGATCCTGCCGAGGAGATAGTTTGCGTTGGTGGCGGCTGCGGAATGGCCCCAATGAAAAATATAATTTACTCGCTATATGATCGCTGGCCAGATCGAACTTGTTGGCTGTTTTTTGGATGCCGAACGACCCAGGATGTCTTTTACCTGGAAGAATATAAGAAATTAGCGGAAAAACACCCAAACCTTCATGTAATCTATGCTCTTTCCGATCCACTGGAACCCAACGAGCAATGGGATGGTGAGACAGGATTCATTCATCTGGCGGTTGATAAGTATCTGGAAGCAGATGTCAAAAGGCAGGCATTTCTATGTGGCCCTCCTCCAATGATTGAAGCGGTTACAAGCGTATTGGAAGAAAAGGGCCTGATGCCTGAAGATATTTTTTACGATAAATTCTGATGGAATAAATGACATGGCCATTATCACAATTGCGGATGTTTTGACGCACGCGAAAAATTTTGAGCGGATGCTGTCGGATTATTACGCAAAATTGGCAGAACATACCAGCCGGGAAGGTGTTCGTCTGTTGACGGATTATATGAGCCGACACCAAAGCCGTATAGAAAAGGCCTTGGCGACTTTGCCTTCGGAGCAGGTCTCGAAGATTTGTTCAACGCATCTACGGTATGAACCCCAGGCTGCGGACTGCCGTTGTTTTGAGGGTATGGAACTATCTTCCGGTGCCACAGCTGCAGAAGTCCTGGATAAAGCAGTGACGTTTGATGAGTGTTTGATAAAACTCTATCGGCAGGTTCTCCAGCAGCCTGTTGATCAGGACGTCAAAGACCTGTTTGAAAGCCTTGTCCGTAGTGAGCAGCGGGATGAAATTGAGTTGAAGAAAATTAAGGCCATGGACTATTTCTAATTACGTTAGCTAAACCGCCTGCTCTGCTGGTGGTTATGAATACTCTAATTTGGATAATGGTTTCCTAAATGTATGGCGACCTTGGAGAAATACAATGGCATACATGCTGATAGTCGATGATGATGAAGATTTTGGCTTTGCGATCAGTGAGGTTCTTCGCAATGCGGGATATGATGCTACGGTCGAGTTGGATACTCAAAGCGCGTTAGAAAGTATGGAGAAAAGAAAACCGGACTTGGTAATTTTGGATGTTATGTTTCCGGAGGATTCTTCTGGGGGATTTGAATTAGCGAGAACAATGAGGCATTACAAAGAGAGCTTCAGGGATATTCCTGTTTTGATGCTCTCGGCAGTTAATGCCGAATTTCCGCTTGGTTTTAGTACACGCGACATTGACGATCAATGGATGCCGGTATCGGATTTTTTGGAAAAACCGGTAGATTTTGACATATTACTCGAAAAGGTTTCTAAGTTGTTGGGTGAGAATTAGGATTAATGCTGCCAAAACTATATAATTGTCCCATTAAATAGAGATGTTTTGCCTATCTCCGACCTGGTGGACCTAAAGCGCTACGCAACGGTATCCAGGCGATAGGGTTAAGCTGGAAACGGCTTGGCCTCCCCGATTTGGAAAGGAGATTCTGTTGATAACACTTGATAAAGCACTCGAGACAGTTCTCAAACATGTACGTCCCCTTAAGACCATTCGCAAGCCTTTAGGCGAAGTTATTGGCTGTTGCCTGGGTGAAGACGTTCGTGCTAAACGCGACATGCCCCCTGCAGACCGTTCCGCAATGGATGGTTTTGCAGTTCGATCCGCAGACCTTAAAAAGTCACCCCGTAATCTTTGTTTGGCAGGAGAAGTTCCTGCAGGTAGTCCGGCAAGGCCAAGAGTCAAGCCCGGAACCTGTGTGCGAATATTTACAGGGAGTAATATTCCAACTGGTGCCGATGCTGTCGTTATGGTCGAACAAACCTCGGAAGCTGACGGCTTTGTGACTTTTGAAAAAGCTGTCCCAGTTGGGATAAACATACGCAAAAAAGGAGAAGAAGCTGCAAAAGGGGATGTGCTGTTGAAAAGGGGAACCGTTCTGGGCTCCGCTCAGATCGGAATCTGTGCCGCTGTGGGTAAATCCCAACTCAGGGTCTATTCACGTCCCAGCATTTCGATTTTATGTACTGGCAATGAACTGCGAGGCATTGGCGACAATGTAAAGTCACACGAACTTCATAACTCCAATGGCCCTTCACTTTGCGCCGCCCTTAAGATCTCCAATTACAAAGAAATATCTCATCAGGTCGTATCCGATGACATGAAAAAGCTGGTTGCAAAATTAAAACGTGAAATTGACAGTCATGATGTGATTATTCTCACAGGCGGTGTCTCGGTCGGAAAGTATGATTATGTGCCCAGGGCCTTGGCCAAGGTTGGCGCAAATATACGTTTTCATGGCGTGGCAATGAAACCGGGAAGGCCGCAGCTTTATGCCACTTTGCCTGGCAACCGCCACATCTTCGGGTTACCTGGAAATCCTCTCAGTACCATAACCGGCTTTTACGAACTCATCCTTCCGGCGCTTCGCAACATGTCAGGTGTTCCAGTCGAAAAATGTCGAACATCCCTGAAATTACCTTTAGCCTCGCCACTCACTTCAAAAGGAGACAGAGTCCGGCTGGTACTGGCAAGGCTGATTTTGGGAAACAAAGGACCTTCAGTGGAACCAGTTGATTCGCAAGGCTCAGCGGATCTTGCAGCGGGCGCCAATGCGGATGGTGTTGTAATAATCCCTTCAGGTGTTCGAAAAGTTCCTGCAAAGTCGTTGATAGAATTCAGGCCATGGAGGGCATTGATATGATCAGAAATGCTAAACAGGAACAAATTTCGCTAAGAATATCGGTTACGGATTTATGCCAATTGCGTTGTACCTATTGTATGCCGTCTGAGGGCGTGCCAAAACTTGCCTGTAACGAAACACTTAGCTTCGAGGAAATTCTCCGGCTGGTTCGCCTGATAAAATCCGAATTCGGGCTTACGAAGGTCCATATTACGGGTGGTGAGCCCCTGGTTCGCCCGGGTATCGTTGATTTGGTCGCGATGTTAAGTAGCGAGGGCATAGATGATCTTGCTCTTACAACCAACGGCCAGGAATTGACTTCTATGGCATCATATCTAAAGGTCGCTGGTTTACAGCGTGTGAACATCAGCCTCGATACCCTCAAACCGGAACTCTTTAAACGGTTAACTCGTATTGGTGAACTTACCCGCACTTTAGAAGGCATCGATGCGGCGATAGAATGCGGATTCAGTACGATAAAGCTCAACATGGTTGTTCTAGAAGGTGTTAATAATGGAGAAATTGTCGACATGGCGAGTTTTGGCATAAAGAAAAGTTGCCAGGTTCGCTTTTTGGAACTCATGCCAATCGGACCTACCGTTGGGCGATTCGATGATTGGTTCGTTTCGTCCGAAAAAGTTTACACTGAACTGGCCAAGGCATTTGAATTGGCCCCTGTTTCTTTAAGCCCTGGTGGTTCAAGCAGAAACTTTATTGCCAATGACCGAAATGGTAGAGAGGGTATCATTGGTTTTATATCGTCGCATACAGTTCCATTTTGCAGGAATTGCAGAAGATTGCGTATAACCTCGACCGGGCAACTGATCGGGTGTCTGGCACTTGGAGAAGGGCCGAACATACGATCTTTTCTGAAAGAAAACTTTGCAGGCGATAACGCGGAACTTATCCGGATAATCAATAGTGCTCTTTGTCTTAAAAGAACACAGCCGAATTTCAAGACCACCAATCCAATGGTCAAGGTAGGAGGTTAGTTGACTGTGAGAACTGGAACGATCCTTATTGCTGTATGGATTCTTGCCGTTACTGTAATTTCAATATGGCCGAGGGGTTCTGCGGAGTCCCGGATTTATCCTGAGGGCGAAATTTTCGTTGCGGCAGCAGCCAGCGTCGCAGATGCCCTTGAAAAAATTGCAAAGGAGTTTGAGCATTCACATGGTATTCGTGTGCGAGAGGATTTTGCTTCTTCGGGACTTTTACGGAAGAAAATCAAAGCGGGCATAAAATACGATGTATTTCTATCGGCATATTCAAAAGACCTGGATATTCTTCAAAAAGCTGATTGCATTGCCCCCAAAACACGTCGAAATCTGTTGCGAAATACCCTGGTTTGCGTTGTTCCGGCTGATTTGGCTTTAAAACTGGAATCACCTGCAGACCTTAAAAGGCCTGAAGTCAGCCGCATTGCAGTTGGTGATCCGGATCATGTGCCGGCAGGTATGTACTTCAAAGAGGCTTCACAGTATTTAGGCCTTGAGAAGCAAATCAGTAACAAACTCGTGCCGTGTGCTGATGCACGGGCGACTCTGGCCCAGGCTGAATATGGAACTGTTGACGCCGCTGTTGTGTATTTGACAGATGCAAAAATCACCGATGAGGTAAGAGTGGCTTTCGCTTTTCCACAATCAAGCCATTCACCGATCGTTTATCCAGTGTGTGTGTTAAAAAAAACAGCCAGCGAGGAAGCAGCCAAAAAGTTTTTGAAATTCCTTAGCTCTGATGTTTCCATCGAGATATTCAAGGAATTTGGATTTCGTCCAATTTTAAATGAGGACAAATAGGATATGTGGGATTCTGCAGCAATAGAGGCCATGAGATTGTCAGTTCGTATTTCAGCGGTGAGCACCTGCGTAATCGCTATTGCCGGAACGCCATTTGCGCTATGGATATCACGGACGAGGAATATCTTTTCCCGTGCGATAGAAGCGTTTCTTTTTCTGCCGTTTGTGATTCCTCCAGTAGTTACCGGGTATCTTCTTATGCTGCTTTTCAGCCCAAAATATTTACTTGGAAGATGGATGGAATCAATTGGTTTGCGGTTTTCGCTTGATTGGAAGGGAGCAATTGTCGCGTCATCAGTTTTAGCTTTCCCGCTTTTTATGGCAGTTGCAAAGGCAGCCTTTGAAGGTGTTGACAGGAAACTGGAAGATGCGGCAAAGATGCTTAACGCAAATTCTTTTCGAGCATTTTTTACAGTTACCTTTCCACTTGCATTGCCTGGATTGCTGGCTGCTACTGGACTGGCATTTGCCAGGGCATTTGGCGAGTTTGGCGCGACCATGATGCTGGCAGGAAATATCCCGGGTCAGACCCGGACTGTTCCTCAGGCAATTTACTCCCATTTGCTTGCCGGACGAGAGGAAGCCGCCTGGATTCTCGTCCTGGTTTCGATTGGGGTGGGTTTGGCATCGATGTTTCTGGCACAACATTTAGCTGGGCAAAGGCTAAATGGCTCAGCGAAAGGAAATTCCAGTGCTTGAGTTTGATTTCAAAATAAAGGTGGGAAGCTTTGACCTTCATGCTCGAGGCCGTCAGAACGTGGCGAGGATTGGGCTTTTTGGGCCTTCAGGATGTGGGAAGACTACATTATTAAGTTGTCTTGCAGGACTTTTGTGCCCTCAATCCGGGTTTATTTCATTGAATGGAAAAGCTCTCTTTGACTCAGCCGCCAAGCATTTCGTGCCTCCACATCGACGATCCATAGGCTATGTTTTTCAGGATGGAAGACTTTTTCCTCACATGACGGTTCGGGCGAACATAGGATACGGTCGTGGGAATAAAGACGGGCCAAGCCTGAACGAGTTGTGCGAAGTTCTTGATTTGGAAGGACTTCTCGAACAGCGCCCCCAAACATTATCGGCAGGGGAAGCCCAACGGGTAGCCCTTGCCAGGGCATTAGCCGCCGCACCAACGCTGCTTTTGTTGGATGAGCCCCTAGCATCGATTGACGAAGCTGCCAGATTGCGAATTTTACCCTACCTTGAACAGGTTTATAAAAATTGGCATATTCCATTTGTCTATGTCAGCCATTCGCTTAGTGAGATAATTTTCCTGGCGGAGATGTCCTGGCGGATGTCTCGAGGAAAGATAGATCGATGTCTATTGCCTCTGGATTTGTTAGCGAAATCTTCGCATGTTGATCCTATCCAGAATATTCTGGAAGGGTCTGTAAATGATGTCCTGACAGATGCAGGTTTCGCAAAAGTCAGTTGCGGCAGTCAGGTCCTGAAGGTTCCCAGCGATGGATTGCGATGTGGCGATAATGTTACGGTCGCTTTGCCAGCCAGAGATCTGATGCTCTCGCTTTCGCCTCCACAAGGTATTTCGGCTCGGAATGTGTTGTCGGCAAAGATAGTAGAGATGGAACAGAATGGTAGCGCTCTATGGATTATAACTGAAACGGGAAACCAACAACTTATCGTGGAATTGACCGCGGATGCAGGGCGGGAATTAGATCTTCGGCAAGGGATGCCTGTTTTCGTGGTTGCAAAAAGCCATTCAATTATTGTCTCGTCTCTGAATGAAAGGAGACATCGTGAAGAATAGGGCAGGGTTCAGTCATTTAGATCAAAATGGGAATGCCCGCATGGTCAACGTTACGGAGAAGTCATCAACCCGGCGAACCGCTTCGGCTGAGGCGTGGGTTGATGTCGGAGCTGAAATTGCTGCAATGTTGCGCAAGACCGGTGCGGTAAGTAAAGGTAATGTATCGGAAACAGCTCGCCTGGCGGGCATCATGGCTGCCAAGAAGACAGCCGAGTTAATTCCAATGTGCCATCCGCTTGTTATTGACTCTGTGGATATCTCTGCGGAATTAATAGAAGATCGCGTTCGGATTGTCAGCCAGGTTGTCTGTGAGGGAAAGACCGGAGTGGAAATGGAAGCGATGATAGCAGCGAGCATTGCGGCGCTTACGGTTTACGATATGGTTAAATCCGCTGGCAAGGGGGTTCAAATCGGCCCCGTAAGGCTGCTTGAAAAACAGGGCGGCAAATCGGGACATTGGAAACGGCAGGAGGACCAAGATGCCGCGCGTTGATGCCTTATGTATAAGTGACAAAAAGGGTGAGCGTAAAAAGCCTGTCGATTCCGCTACGTTTCTGGCTAATCACGGTATCGAATCTGACGCACATGTTGGCCCGTGGCACAGGCAGTTAAGTTTGCTTTCTGCAGAAGATATAGAAAAGGTCCGGAAAAACGGAGTCCCTAACCTTGCACCCGGTGATTTCGCCGAGAATGTTATTCTCTCCGGACTGGAGTTGAATACATTAGGTCTTGGTTCCAGACTACGTTTGGGCAATGACGTTGTTTTGTCTATTACCCAAATCGGTAAAGTCTGCCATTCGCCATGCCGGATATTTCATTTAACTGGCGATTGTATTATGCCCAGGCTGGGGCTCTTTGCTCGTGTCGAGACCGAGGGCAAAGTACGAACCGGCGATCTGGTCGAGACGATAGAAGTTGTGCCACGAGACAGATTCCAGGCCGTTATCCTTACAATCAGCGACCGTTGTTCACAGGGCCAGGCGGAGGATACCGCAGGCCCTGCAACGGCTAAGCTTCTCGAAAGTTCCCTTGGAGCAAATATTTACAGAATTGAAATTCTTCCGGACGATAAATCCAAAATTGAAGAACGCCTTAGGCACTATTGCGACGGCCATTCAATAGATATTGTCGTTACGGTTGGAGGTACGGGATTTTCTCCAAGAGACGTAACGCCGGAAGCGACTCGTGAGGTTATCGAAAAATTCACTCCAGGTCTAGACGGAGCGATGCGGGCAGCCTCTATGTCCAAAACGCCGCACGCTATGCTGTCTCGAGGTGTTTCAGGCATTCGGGGTTCAACTCTTATTGTCAACCTTCCTGGCTCAAAGCGCGGTGCCACAGAGAACATGGACGTTATTCTTGGCGCTTTGCAGCATGGTTTGGGAAAGCTCCGTGGGGATACCAGCGATTGCGGACGGCCTTTAAGCGAGGAAGCGTCTAATGCTGACTGATCTGCCAATCCTGGGAATTTGCGGCTGGAGCGGTTCTGGTAAGACTACTCTTGTAGAACAGGCTTTGCCGCGATTGCTTGAGAAGGGCCTGAAAATCGCTGTAGTCAAGCATGACGCCCACGGTATCGAGGTAGACCGTCCTGGCAAAGACAGTGACAGGTTCTTTCGCGCAGGCGCGGATGTGCTTCTCCAGGGGCCGGAGCAGGAATTTTTCCGAATTCATAAGTCCAGTTCACCGGGACTCACAGAAACACTCAATGTCCTTTCCCGAAGGTACGATCTTGTGCTCGTGGAAGGCCACAAGAAAACGCCATTACCAAAAGTCTGGCTTTTAAATGAAAACAAGAAAGAGCCGCCTTCTGACATCGAGAAAATTCTGGCTGTTTTGCCACGTGATTCGCAGCGATGCGACAGTTTCATGTCTTTTATAGAAGGTTGGCTGTCCGAACAGTGGCTCAAAACACCTGTACTCGGCTGCGTTTTAATAGGTGGGAAAAGCAAGCGAATGGGAAAGCCCAAACACTTGCTGATGAATAACGGAAAAACCTGGCTGGAGCAGACTATAGATTTATTAAAACAAGTAACAGATTCTGTAGTCCTGGCAGGCCAGGCCGAGATTCCAGAGAGCCTGACCCAACTCGTGCAATTGCCAGATTCGCACGACGCGAAAGGACCTATGGCGGGGATTTTGGCAGCTATGCGATGGAACCCCAAAGCTTCATGGATTGTAACAGCCTGTGATCTTCCAAATCTGACGTTAGATGCCCTTGAATGGCTTGTTTCGACCAGGATGGCTGCAATTTGGGCAACAGTTCCGAAGCTGGATGGGGGGGCGAATGTGGAGCCGTTGCTGGCATTCTATGATTTCCGCGCAAGTGCGGTGCTTGAGCAATTGGCTGGGGAGAATAACTATAAGCTATCTGAAATCAAAAAAAGCCCCAAAGTGATTTCGCCCACACCGCCTTCACATTTGATGCCAGCATGGAAAAATATCAATACGGAGGCCGATTTAAAGGATAACGCTTGCCAATAAGTTTGAAAATACAAGAAGGGTATTGCTATCAGACAGTCAAATATCTGGTGTAATCACGCGATATTTATTATTATGATATAATCGAATTGGCCCTTTTATTCAGTCACATAAAACCATATTAAGGATATAACGATGCTGGAATTCATTAACGCGCCACATGCCGGAGTACTTGCAATATTTGGATTAGGTTATGGGGAAATCGCACTCATTATCCTGATCATTCTGCTGCTCTTTGGTGCCCGCAAGCTTCCTGAATTGGCCAAGGGACTTGCCAAAGGCATGCGACTGTTCAAAAATGAGCTAAAAGGCGTAAAATCTGAAATCGAAGATATTGATAGCGAAGAGGAGCAAAACCTGAACCCCCAGGACAAACCCCAGCAACAGGACAAAACACCGAAAGACGAAAATTAGTCCGTCTGCGTCTTTCTGTGAACAAAGATGTACACCAGCCCGATGCCAAGCTCATATAGCAGCCACATTGGCAGTGCAAGGCAAATTTGGCTAATCGGATCCGGCGGGGTGAGAATCGCTCCCAGAATGACAATCCCGACAATCACATGCCTTCGGTAGTGCCGCAGAGTCTTAAGTGATACTGCCCCCATCTTGGCCAGCAGCAGAACCGCCAGCGGCATCTGAAATACCAAACCAAAGACGAGGATCATCGTCGTCATCAGGCTGACATGGCTCTGAAAGGTGATAACAAGTTTCAGCCCCATCCAGTCACAGAAGAATATGAAGAACTTCAGTGCCGGAACCGCCACGACAAAGAAAAAGAAAATCGCGCCGCCGATAAAAAGTCCAGCCGAGACAGGAGCTGCAAACAGGACATGGCGTTTTTCCCTGTGATATAAGCCGGCTGAGACGAACATCCACAGTTGATAGAATATCCAAGGCGAAGCGAGCACCAGCGCCGCAATCAGTGACATTTTGAGATATGTAGTAAAGCCGGCGGTGATTGTCAATACGGCCAAGTCAGCATTTCTGCCGGTTTGCTGCATGGCTGCAACATAAGGATATTTGAAAAGTTCGACAAGGTAATCGCCAAAAAGCAAGCTCACCGCAGCTGCGATAACCAGCCCTACCAGCGAATTGAAAATTCTCTTACGCAGTTCTTCCAAATGCTCGACAAGGCTCAACTTCGAGTCTTCTATATTCTGTCTAACTTCACTCAAAATTTGGTCCTTTGGCTCGGCGACTGATGCCGTTATTAACTGTTGCTGGCTGGCATTTAAGCATTTGCAATGATAGAAGTTGAAGCCTGTTTTGACAATACAATTCGTTGCAGTAGATTCTCGTTTACATTCCCCAAGATATTCCCTGCCAGGTTTTTTATTGTGCGGTTAGTACTTGGTCAGTGCAGTTCGTTGAGACTTCGAAATAGAAGGGCGGCTTGAATTAATAACAATTAATGACGGAAGCACCTAAAACTTAGTGTGTTAACTTTGTGTTCTGGATTAACTCTTCCAGAGCTTTCGTAGTTGGTGCGGCTAGGAGAATGATTTCTAAATTTCGAGCATAGCTTCGTAACTCGAGGGTTTCTCCCCGTTTCAAAGCCTTCTCGATTTCAAGCCAAGGCATTGGCAGCAGATCATGGTAGATATTCGGAACTTTTCTGTCTTCGTGGTCAAGTGCAAACAGAAGAAATAGCTTTGAGCCTTTTTCAGCATTTACCAAAATACTGTTATAACCATGCTCGGTATGTTTACGAGAAAATTTGTACGATGGAGCGTGCGGTAGCGATGCCAGTGTTTTCCATCCAGGTCCGGCACTGAACCACCCGATATGTTTTAGTTTTGTACGATAAATGCGATCAAATTCCACAAGGACGCACCAAGCGTCGACAGCCCTGAGCAAGAACTCATCAAGCGTCTGCTGATCCTCTTCTAACGCCTTGCGAAGTAATGGTCGCAGCGCTAAGCCAAATCGGTTAAACCGGGTGTAATTGTCGCTCAATGGTTTTCCAGCCAGAAGGTCTTCTTTCACCCTTCTCAGGAGGGGATCCCCCGTACTAACATGAAAGAGACCAGGGGAAATAGCATAAGCGATTCCTTCGTTTAATGTCATGCAGTCAAGCTCGTTGATATTCTGGACAGCTTTTTCAAAATGACTTCGTTGCGTTTCAAGAAATGAGTGAGTCAGTTCATGCAATAGGGATGGGAAGGCATCACAATTTGAAGGTATTTCAAGGGTCAGTCGCTTTCCATTATATCCCCCCCCGACCATGTTTGGTGAGGGATTGGTTATAAGGTACATTGGTACCGAAACCTTTACGTAGCCACAAAAGTAGGAAAGCTTCTCAGCAAACTCACGTAACTCATTTTCCTTATCATGAATACGTTGCCGAAAGGATATTAGGGTTTTCTTTTCTTGTAAGATCAAACTTTCAATTCTTGTGGCAAAATGAGTGAACACCTCCCGTTCGACTTCGGCTTGTTGCTTTGTGAGATAACCACAGCTTATTCCTCGATCCAAAGCTGCATCAAGATCGAGAGAGGTGTAGAATGTTTGTTCCAGACCTTCTCCCCATGTAAGCACTTTACGAAGCTCTGCATGTTTGATCAGCAGCTGTTGGTCACGGTTTGATAATCCACCAGGAAGGCCTTGGAAGTATTGACGGTATTGTGGATGACAAAATTCTGACCATTCAGATAGCTGGTCAACAATGTGAAATAAATGGGCTGTTCGTGAGATGTATATATGGAGTTTTAAAGCCCCCGCATCGATTACTTCCGGTTCGGTAGGTTGCGCTAATAGTGTCCCGGTCGTGAGTAGTAAGAAACTTGTAAAAAACCACCGAAAATATCTCATAGCTTATTTCCCCAATATTTTGATTGTCGGCGTTTCCGTAACTAACTGTTGCTGGCTGGCATTTAAGCATTTGCAATGATAGAAGTTGAAGCCTGTTTTGACAATACAATTCGTTGCAGTAGATTCTCGTTTACATTCCCCAAGATATTCCCTGCCAGGTTTTTTATTGTGCAGTTAGTATTTGGTCAGTGCCGTGCGTTGGGGCTTCGAAATAAAAAGGGCAGCTTGGATTAGCAACAGTTTATGACAGAAGCAACGACTCTCCGCCATGGCGAGTTTTGGTATCCACCGGGAGGATTAATGGTTTCAAATGGCATGTAGTCTATTCTGATCAAGCCTCTGCTGTTCCCAGCTGTCGCAAAAGAAGCGTCAACAAATAGAGAAGCATTATCCCGAAAGCGAAGATGCCCAATGCAATAGTGAATTCAACTAAATTTGGGAAATAGGCTGCATCTGGAAGAGGTAAACTTCTGTTAAGCATGCCTGAGTTTATAATGTGCCATCGCTTTAAAAACACACCGATGAGTATCAAAACTCCGGGGACAGCAATGGATATATTTGGTTTATTACGCACAGCCAATAAAAATGCCAATGGAACAAGCAAACCAATAACAAGTTCAGCAATAGTAAACCCGTTAATATGTGACCAAATTGTCAGTTCTGCAGAGGAATCAAATTGTCTCATGGTGGCAAGAGGGCTTAGAGAAATCAAAATGTCAATAATGATCAATATAATCAGCCCGTTAATTACGAGGCGCCTTGCCTGATTCGCTGAGCCTGGTTCCTTTTGTTTCGAGTTTCCAAGTCCGGCAATAATGCTTGTAGCTGCCAGGCCGGCCAGGAGGGCGGACGTGAGAAATACTGGCCCTAATACAGTTGCATTCCATTCCGGATGTGCTCGGAGACTGGCAAATAAACGTACAGTAAGCAAATAGAGGATTGGGATACCAATGACCATTATCCCAGCTAGCAATCGTAAGAGCTTGGGGAATTGGCCAATCTTTCCCGGTTTTCCCCCAATCGCTAACAACTTGGCAAAAATGCCTGCTGGAGTATCCTTGCTTAGGGCTTCAGCGCGAAATGCAAATAAGGTATAAAGCGCTGCGATTCCTATCAATACATTGACAACCAAAAAGTCCAGGATCAGGGGTGACTCGAGTTGGGCCTTGGTTAATAGCAGATATGCTCGTTCCGGTCGGCCCAGGTCCATCGTGATAAACAAACCAGCAAGTATTAATGAGACCAGCGATATGATTGAGCCGGCTCGTGCGATTGGGTGAAATTGGTCTTTGCCTGAACAGACTGCCAGTGATCCTATAAATAGAGCCCCGGCACCCAGGCCGACAAAAAAAACAAAACAGGTGACGTACAGGCCCCAAACGACAGGCTCGTGAAGGGCAGTAGCTGACAGCCCTTGCTGCAGCTGCCGCATACCTGCGAGAACACCCGCTAAAATCAGAAAGGTTAAAACAGCAATGAAAGCAAATCGACCGAACTTGGCCATTAGTTCCATCTCCTATAATAAATACATTACGCTGGGATCGGTGCCTTTATCCTTCAGCAATTGCTTATGAGCACGAGTCGCTACCAATCGTGACACGACGCTATCAGGATCGTCAAGATCTCCAAAATATCGTGCTTTACCTATGCATTCCTGGACACAGGCAGGTATAACTCCATTGGGAGAGTCACTGCCGATGGGCTTGTTTTTTTTACGAGCGTTTTCAATTCGATGGGTGCAAAAAGTGCATTTCTCTGTCGTTCCATTTTGCCGCACGGGTACGGCGGGATTCTCTGTTAGTGGCTTTTGAGGTTTTTTCCAGTTGAATACGCGTGCCTCATAGGGACATGCCGTGATGCAATATCTGCATCCGATACAATCTTTATAATTTATTAAGACGCGCCCATCTTCGGTCTTATATGATGCTCCAGTCGGGCAAACCTCGACACAGGGCGGGGTCTTGCAATGTTGGCACGGACGGGGATAAAATTGTCTGTGAATTGCCGGGAATTCGCCCTCGGAAAAGTCCATCACAACATGCCAGTTCTTTGTGGTCATTACACTGTTTTCTATGCAACATGCCACGGTACATGACTGGCAGCCAAGACATTTTTTCAGATCTATTACCATTCCAAATCGCGACATTTTCAAGCCCTTTCAATGCGGCAGGCACATATCTTGTATTCGGGTTCCTTTGACATGGCATCAAAAGCATCAACCGTTAGCAGGTTTACCAGCTTATCTGCATCGAAGAATGGCATGAATACTACACCTGGACGAGGTATGCTGACGCGACCTTCCAGCCCGGTGGACTTGAAGCGGTCTAACTTATGTATGCGGGCTTTGATAACGAGTTCTCCCCGACGGGTTAATACTTTTATCATATCCCCATCACTGATGTCGAGTTTGTCGGCATCCTCGGAATTAAGCTCAGCAAAGGCGCTGGGGACAGCCTTTTTTAACCAGGGAACACGCATTGTCATCGTTCCGGAATGCCAATGTTGAACCACCCGTCCGGTAGTGAGATACAGAGGATAGTCAGCATCTGGAACTTCCTGGGGCGGCATGTCCGGGCGTTTGAAAATTTTGGCTTTGCCGTCTGGCAGGCCATAGAAATAGATTCCATCGTCTCCGACCTGAACTTCTTCGCTTTGTACCAATCGTTGAAGATGCTTATCTTCGTTTAATACATACCTGCGATTGCTGCCGGTGTCGGCATCAGACGGGCATGGCCACTGCAGGCCGCCAAGTTCCAGCATTTTTTCGTAAGTGGCGCCTGACAAGTCCATGTCAGTATCCTTTGTTGCCAGGCGATAATCTTCCCATATCTGATCGATCGAGCCATATTTGAAGTGTTTCGCATGGCCCATTCGTTTGCCAACTTCCGCAAATATCTCCCAGTCAGCCAATAATTCCTTTGGAGGGTCGACTGCTCTTTCAGTGAGACAACTTCTGCGTTCGGTATTTCCGAAAACTCCGCCTTTTTCGATCCAGAACGCTGAGGGCAGAAAGACATCCGCAAGTTCGGCAGTACGATGGGCAAAGCCTTTCGGCTGGGTTTGGGATGGTGGGAAGATGTCCTGGACAACCAGGAACACATCATCCATTCCTTTAAGGTATGTATTCAAATTTGGCAGGGTCTGGGCTGGGTTCGAACAAATCACCCAGAGGAACTTTATATTTCCTTTCCGGACCTCATCAAACATAGCCATGGTATGGTAGCCGGGTTTTGGTGCGATCGAACCGGTTTCAAGACCCCAAAGGGCCTCCATCTCTGCACGGTGTGCCGCATTTTTCACCGAACGGTGGGCTGGAAGTATATGACAGAGCGAACCGCTTTCTCTAACTCCACCGCAGGCATTTGGCTGACCTGTCATGGAAAGGGCCGTTGAGCCAGGTTTGCAAATCTTTCCCGTCAACAGATGAAGATTATAGACGAGATTATTTGCCCACGTTCCCCATTTCCTCTGATTCAAACCCATTGTCCACATCGAAACAGCATTTTGCGATTGTCCAAACATCCGGGCCGCTTTGTGGATATCCTCACTTCTAACTCCTGTCCGAGTCGCAACTTTTTCCGGAGTATAGTCTGCAAGGAAACCTTTGAATGCGGCGAAGTCCAATTCCTTCTCGTCGCCCCATACTTTTCCGCCCTCAACAAATCTTGTATGAGAATCAATAAACGTGCGATCAATAAGGCCGTCCTCTACCAACACATGTGCCATAGCATTAAGCAATGCCATGTCAGTCCCAGGATAGAAAGGTAGCCATAAATCGGCATGTGCTGCAGTGGGGGTCATCCGAGGATCTGCAACTATTATCTTAACATCCTTATTGGCTGCGCGACGCTTGAGGATTCGGGCAAAAATCACCGGATGTTGCTCGGCGAGATTTGAACCAATGAGGAAAAAACAATCGGATTTTTCTATATCGTCATAACCACCACATGGTTCATCCAAGCCGAACGTTGTGAGGAAACCGGTAACAGCGCTAGCCATGCAGAGTCTGGCGTTCGATTCAACGTTATTGCTGCCTATAACTCCCTTGAAAAGCTTGTTGGCTACGTAAAACTCTTCAGTGAAAAGTTGTGCTCCAAGATACATTGCCACCGACTGTGGCCCATGTTTGGCTACTGTTTCATTGAGCTTATTGGCGACAATATCCAGCGATTCATCCCAGGAGGTTTTTTTGAACTGACCATCTTTGGAGATCATTGGGTGTAATGCACGCTGATTAGAATGAACTACGTACATCAGGGACAAACCCTTTAAACACAATACGCCTTTATTGACCGGGTAATCGCGCCATCCACGAATAGCTGCAACCTTACCATCTTTTGTGCCAAGCTCCATACCGCAGCCCGTGCCGCAATACCGACACACTCCCTTTTTCCATGTGTCTGGGACTATCCCTTCTTCCAGATACAAAGTCTGGTCTTCAGGGAGGCAGCCCGCGAAGCTGCCCAGGCCAAGAGCTACAGAGGTCGTTCCAGCTAGTTTGAGAAAGTCACGACGTGAGATAGGACCTTTCCAAAACTCACCCTTCATGGTGATCTCCCATTAAAACTGGCAATAATATCTGCCATAAATATGCATGAGTGTTATTAAGTGTATGCGAATTATTTCTCAATCCGCTCCTGTTGTCTAGATAAAAATGTAGAAAATAAGGGCAAGTTATAAGGATAGCTCCTTGCATTGTACGTCATCTTACTTAAGTGGCATAAAAGAAGGGTTGTGCCTGCCGAAAAATCGATAGGCACAGGCGTACCATAGAAAAAACCACCTTTAGCTGCGCAAAAAGAAGCCCTTACAAGGCATTGCCCTGCAAGGGCTTCCAGATACGCCGCGGAGGACTCGAACCTAAAGACGTAAGCGATAGTGAAGATAAAGACTTACAGAAGCAGCCAAATCAAAGCGGTGCAAAATCCGGTGCACTTTCTAAGAAAACAGCTCAAATCGACTCCGATTTGCAGCAAGTTACCAACTCTTGGCCGAAGTTGTCGGCAAATATAAAGGCTGGAATCTTGGCTCTGATCGAAGCCTCTTTGGAAAAGGAGGGCGAATGACAGGATAGATAAGTCTGAAAGTTTTCATACAGGCCGATAGGGGGGCATACCATCCCCCCCCAACCGGGACCTAGCAAGTCCTCTTTAGGCCTCTCAGTAAATATTACAAAAATTTGAGATTATTCAACGTGTCGCGAATCGTTGGAATAAGTTGAAGATTCAAAAAGGAAGGATTTTAAAATGCCATTTCATTTAAAAAAACTACTACCCAGACATTACCGGATTTTGGAGCTTTGCCTTGATGGGAAAAACCGTAAGGATATAGCTAGAGAAGTAGGTCTAACTCCAAGAGCTATTACAAATATTACCAACTCGCCGATTTTTCAATTTGAATATGCCCGCCGCAGAAAAGAAAGGCAGAAGCAGAATGATAGAGCTGCATTACTAGAAATAAAATCATTAAGGGAAATGCTGAAAATAAACCATAAGCACAGACCGAAATAAAACGAAATTCGATAATTCTAAAGGTTTTAATTTCAATCTATTCGTCGAGATCAATCATCCAGAGTTTTTTTAATGGAGCCATCGATTTAGGTGCCTTTTCTATCAGAGTTTTTGCTTCGCTGAATTTTCCAACTTCTTTATATATCATTATTAGAAGATAATAGGACTCAAAGTCATTTGGGTTTACTTTAATGCAGTTGCAAAGTGTTTTAATCGCATCCTCATATTGTTTTTCACCCCAGTAATGATACGCCAGTTCCCCATAATTACTAGCATCGTTCGGGGCTAATTCAATGCCAGTTTTAAAGGTCTTTACAGCCTCTTTATCAAGCCCATGCCTCAGGTAATATCTGCCTATTCCTGCATAGGCATCCCCAAGTTTCTGGTCTAAATTGACAGCAATCTTGAAATTTTCAAAAGCCTTATCATCTTCCTTAAGACTTTCGTAAGCTGATCCTAAGAAATAGAAATCAGAGGCGATTATAGGTGTTAAGCTAATCGCTTTACTCAAGGCCTCTCTTGATAAGCTGGCATCAAGGGTTGAAATTTCTTTTCTGATTATTCGTTTTTCTATCCGTTTGTGATATTTGACGCAGCTTTCTATACTTGAGCTTTTTTTTATCCCTTTCCTTAAGGCTCCATACATGTCTAAGTAATAAATGTGGCTTAGCATATCATTAGCGTGTATCAATCCAAGATAAGATTCCTCTTCGTAATGGCCTAACTCTATTAGTTTTTTGAATTCTAAGAAAGCTTCCTCAAAATGTTGATTACGTGAAAGAAGGTTGGCCAAAAAAAGACGTGCCACAGCTAAGTCAGGCTTAATTAAGATGGCTTTTTTGAAGGCTTCTATAGCTTTTTCTGTTTTAAAATCATTTGGTTGTTTGTGCGTTTCAAGCATGTATCCAGCTAAAACCCAAAAATTGTAATCCTTATAAAGTGATTCTCCAAAGAAATCATAGAGCTTAATATATAGCTCTTCTGCTTTATCCCGTTTATTATTAATCAATGCCAACCATACTTCTCGAATTCTTGACGGACAGTTTAAGATTTCGGAAAAATACCCAGCATTCGGTAATAATGTAAAATTATCCTGAATAATTACCATTTCACTTATGTGTTTTACTGAGACAGCGAAATTTAAATTTTGCCCTTCTGCGAGAAAAAAACTTGTAATTCCAATTGCCTGTCCATCAGAGTTTAAAAGAGGGCCTCCGCTTGAACCGGGGCTAATTGGGGCCGAAGTTTGAATGATAGTCATTTTATCATTAAATTTACGCAGGCCGCTAATCAAGCCACTGCTAAAGGTATTGGTGAAGCCTTTCGGATTACCTAAAGCGTAAACAGTTGAACCAATCAGTAGGGGGGTATTGTCGGCAAGTTCTAATATGGGCAAATCTTTGCCGTCTATTTTTAAAATTGCCAAATCGGCGTCAGGGTTAACGGACGCTAAGCCTTCCATGAAAAGGATGGAATTGTCCGCTAATCTTATCGTTACTAATTCGGCTTTTTTGATGACGTGATAATTGGTGACTAACAAGCCATCTTTTCTAATAAAGAAACCTGTGCCATGTCCCACGACATTAAATTTATTATCTCGCACTTCGACTTTTACTACTGCGGGCGAAACTTTGGCGTAAAGGTCTTCAGGAAATAATGATGGTTTCGCGAAATTATCAGCTTTTAGAAGAATCGAGAAAGTTGTACTCAATGTAAATGTTAAAACGAATTGAGTTAATTTAACTGATTTGTTCAAAAACATAATTTTCCCCTTATTTCACTTTTCTTTTTGTTTTTTGACGTTTTTTGCCAAAGTCTGGCCAAGGGAGGGGCTATTCATTGAAAAAGGGAGCCCGTAGTTACTTCTCCCATTGGAGGGCCTAGCACAGCCCACGGACAAGAGTTTCACTGACAGACTCCCATACAGGGAGTCCGCCAAGTAAGTCGCCTCTCCAGATCAAAAAAGTGCTAGTTTTCCAATGGAGCAACCCTTGGTCAGACCAAGTTCAAATTTTAACAAAACTCATCTTATGGCAAATTCGGAATTTTGGCAATACTAAGTTCAGTTGAAACAGTGGCATTATCAGTCTATTCTTGACAAGCAAAGGCATTTCAGGACAAGAAAGGTATGTGCGATGGGAAATTCTACTTTTGAAAGGTTTGCTAAGAGGTTCGCCCTTTGTAATAGAAACACTGAGTCTTGTCATCAATTATCATTAGAGGTTGAACGTATAATGGACGCTGCTGGGCAAGGACTTGCTTATCTTGTAAATAACGGCAAGTTGAAAATTGATAATATGCCAGATTGGGTATCTCACCCTCCTTTGATGGAGGTGGAATATTGGGATGACGTGAAAAATAAAAGTCTCCAAGCATCTATTATTCACTGGGCAACCTACTGGTGGTTTGCAGTAGTATGGCTGGCAAATACTCGTGCTGATTCAGGCATTATTATGCCCTTCGGACGAATTTCTAGAATTACCCTTCAAAAACTGGCTGGGTGCCTTTTGACGATATTTTCATTTATTGTGAACCGGATGATGCAGATGAAAAAACCGCGTTATGGAAGGACATTTCTAGGGTTTCGTCGGAAGCTTGTAATTTCTTATCTGACCTGAGGCTAGAGAGTCGTGATGATAATGACGGTAATTTTATCCGTGGTTCGGAAGTAGCTCGGATTTTCAAGAGGAGCCCAGGTCGGATTACCCAACTTTGCAATGAGGGGATAATTGATTCTTATGGCAAGGGGCCGAATCGTAGAGTGAGCAAGCGGTCTGCTCATGATTATTTTCTCAACTTGAAAGAAAAAAAGCGGAAAAGGGAAGACGGCAAAATTGCAAGCGATGCCCGAAAGGATGTTAAAGATATTGAAAGGGATTGCCACTCACTCAAAGAGTAAGTGTCCTTTATTTGTTAACTAAACGGCTTTTAGCTTTTGTTTAGCGGACAAAAAAATACAAAAAAATTAATCCAAATTCCTTGCCGATAAACCTGACATAAGAACCCCTCCGAGAATCCTCTCCTGAAAATTTTGCACTTACTTTTCGTTTAGCCGCAACTTTGGGATGGAAAATCTCCCTTATCTAATTGATGCGAGGTGTGTTGCTTCGCATCGTAATAAAAACGAAACAGGGAGATATAATGAAAACAAAAGTTTCTGCAGACAAGCCCCCAAAAGAAAATCTGCTGGGTGCTGGGTTGCTGGGTAAGGTTTACGAGACGAATGAGGCCAAACGGTTTCCAATCGAAGTATTTCCGGAGCCAATCCGAAAATATGTTCGAGAACAAGCAAAGGCCCTTCACGTTCCGATTGATTATGTTGCTGTTCCAATGTTGGTGGCTTTGGGGGCAACTATTGGGCGTCATCATCGTCTTTGTATCAAACGAGGTTATGTCGTAAATTCATCGCTTTGGGCAGTTGTCATCGGGGGCAGCGGAAGTGCCAAAAGTCCAGCACTAAAAAAAGTCCAGCAATTCTTGCAAAAGGTTGAAAATGATTATGACCGTATTATCGTATCGGATTTTACCATGGAGTCGCTCTGCGACGTAATGCAACAATTCCCAAGGGGAGTCATTCTAATAATTGACGAAATGTCCGGATGGGTTAGGCGATTCAATAGATATCGGCTGGGTTCGGATGAACAGGATTTCTTGACCTTATGGGATGGAGGGATGCTTGTTGTGGATCGAAGAGGGCGAGATGAAGCCGTAAGAATTCCAGAAACTTATCTTGCAATGCTAGGCACCATACAACCCGGACCTATGGGCGAACTGATAACCAAAACACGCATAGAGTCCGGTATGTCTGCCCGGCTTCTTCTATGTTACCCCGAAAAGATGCCAAGAAAATATACAGAAGAAGAGGTTCCAGAAGAGCTGGAAGGTCGTTTGCAAAAACTATTTGCTGACCTTAGAGGTTTATCGGCTGGAACTGATATGTACCTTTGTTCAGAAGCTAAAAAATCGTGGACAGAGTTAGCCTCTGCCAATTGCGATGAATTGAACTCTGAAGACATTCCAGATGAACTGTCAGCAGTTTGGTCCAAAATGGAATCCTATGCTGGACGTTTTATCCTTATATTGCATACGGTCAAGAAAGAGCTGGGCTTGGCTGGAGAAAAAGTAGATTCCGTAACAGTCGAAGAGGGCTGGAAATTAGTAGCTTATTTCAAGGCTCATGCATGGAAGGTTTATCATGAGCTTGAAGCTATCGGACAAAAGCAGCCTAATTTAAGCCCAATACAGAGGTTGAGAAATTGGTTAAGGAAAAACCCGAAGAAAAATAAATTTGCACTTCGTGATATTCTGAGTGCCAAGATACCGGGGATTATGAAGGTTGAAACGTTAAAACCACTCTTAAACCAACTGGCTAAAGAAGGACTTGGCAAATGGTCAGAAGACGGAAAGCTTTTCTTCTTAACCTCCAACCCAGCACCCAGCAACCCAGCAGACGAGAAGTTTGACATGGAGGATATCGATAATGGATAAGTTTGTTTTTCCTAATGAGCCGCAAGAGAAATTGCCATGTCAGCCAATCTTGATAAACGTCCGAGAAGCTTCAAAGGCCCTTGGAATCAGTCCACGTAAACTATGGGAACTCACTAGTAAGGCCGAGATTCCCTGCGTTCGAATTGGGCGGCGAGTATTGTATGACCCACGTGACCTTACTCGTTGGATTGATAGGCAAAAAATGGCAATAAAAAAGCATGAAGATAAATAAAAAACAGTTTACTATTAGGAAAGTAATCGATATTATTACCTTGATGGCTCGGATATATGAACAAGTGCGAAAGGCAATAAGGGCGAGTATAAAAAGCCGATATGCGATTTCTAAGGAGATAGGCATTTCCCAAAGCCATTTGTCGCAATTTATGGATGGAACAAAAGGGCTTAGCGTTGACGCTTTAGAATGTTTAACCGATTGTCTTGGACTCGAAATTACAATCAGGCCAAAACGTCGGCAGAAAGGCTGCTAAATTATGGCAAGCATATCGAGCGAAGGGCAAACCGGGCGGCGAACGATTCAATTTATTCTTGGTAAAAAACGCCATTCAATAAGGCTTGGCAAGGTTAGCAAAAAACAGGCTGAATCAGTAAAGCGATTTATTGAGGATCTGGTTGCCTGTAAAAAAACGGGTGATGCCCCAAAAGGCACAACGGCTGAATGGTTAGCTGGCATGCCTGATATTATTCGCAACCGCATTGAGCGTGCTGGCCTGATCGGGCCGCAGAAAGCCCACCATAAATGGACTCTTGGAAAGTGGCTAAGCACATACATCAAATCTCGCAAAGACGTAAAAGGCAGGACTCGGGTTTTTTACCATCAAGTTGAAGCTAATTTATTGAAGTTTTTTGGTTTTGACAGGAGATTGGAAACAATAAACGCCGGTGATGCCGATGATTTTCGGATTTATTTGCAAACGCAAGAAAAACTTGCCGTAAATACCGTCTCCCGCCGGTGCCGTATGGCAAAACAATTTTTCCAAGCGATAGTGAAAAAAAGGCTGATTACCGAGAATCCCTTTGCAGAGCTCAAGTGCGGTGACCGTCCAAATGAAAAGAGGTTTTATTATGTAAGCCATGAAGAGGCTCAGGCAGCCCTCGACGCTTGCCCCAATGCCGAATGGCGGCTGATCTTCGCTCTTTGTCGATATGGGGGCCTCCGCTGCCCCTCAGAGGTGCTTAGATTAACTTGGGCGGATATTGACTGGGAAAAAATGCGTTTTACGGTTCATGCAAGTAAAACAGAGCATCATGCAGGAGGCGGCATAAGACAGATACCTATATTTCCTGAGCTTTTACCTTATTTGCAAGAGTGCTTTGACCAAGCTAAGCCGGGTACGGAATATTGTATAACACGCTATCGGGACAATAGTGTTAACCTTCGGACGGAGTTGACCAGAATAATTAAACGTGCTGGCTTGACGCCTTGGCCCAAGCTTTTCCAGAATCTTCGGTCAACCAGAGAGACGGAGCTTACACAGCAATTCCCGATTCACGTAGTGTGCAAATGGATTGGAAATTCCCAACCTGTCGCTACGAAGTATTATTTACAGGTGACAGAAGAACACTTTGAAAAAGCGGTGCATTTTCCGGTGCAGTACCCAGCCGTATCAAATAGCAAGAGCCCGCAAACACCTCTTGATGATTACACCAAACCCAGTATTTGCGAGCCTATGCAAAAAGAAGCGGCTCCTCGCAACTGCTTGGAACCGCTAGGGATACGCCGCGGAGGACTCGAACCTCCGACCCGCTGATTAAGAGTCAGCTGCTCTACCAACTGAGCTAGCGGCGCAAATTTCCACTTTGGACTTTTTTATTATATCGCCCTAAGCGAGGTCAGATAATCTAGCGAACTGACGCCTTGCGTCAAGTCCAAATTTTGCTTAAGGGGCTTGAGGGGGCAGTATGAAATTAACGGTCTAGATTCTTACTCATTTAGCCCCGGCGGCAAGTGAGATTCGACAAAAGAAACCAGGTCCTTGAAGTTCTTCAACTTCCAGGAATCAAGTGTCAACTTTTTGCCATCTCCATAAATCAAGTGAAGTATGCCTTTGTCTTTCAGAAGCGAGGAGTCGATTTCCTTGAATTCGTCCCAGGCGATTTTGCTTTTACCCGCATAGCCGATTCCTTTGTCGTCGGCTATGAGTTTCCGTCGCATAAAGACTAAGCCATAAATTCCGACGATAATGCCCGGCGGGAGTAAGACGAATGGGCCATAATGGTTGAACGCCCATTTTGCCCACTGATTAATATTTTCCGAAGAGAAAGGGACGTATTTATACTCAGAATCTTCCCGAATTAAGTCTCCGTCAAAAAGGCACCAGAGTCCGATCACAATCATTATGGCCGCGAAGATGAACAAACGCACAACAGGATCTTTTGCGGCAGAGCTTGTCATGCTTGTCGGCTGGGCAGGTTCAGATGTGGGGGTTGTTTCGTTCATGAAAAATCTCCATATCTCTATAAAATTGCCAAAAAAGATCTAATATACCAATGAGGATATCCCGACCATCCTCGCTTGCCAAGCAGTTTTCTGGTTATTGTTTGGATTAGTGGGCTCTTAAAAGCAGTTGACAACAAGGTCTCTCATCACTACTCTACTCCGTTCTGCCTGATCCGGCGGCCAAAGGGCCTTGGACAGGGCGAAAGGGAAAAAAGTTTACTCACTGATAAGGAGCAAGATACTATGGCAGTTAAGGTAGGAATAAACGGTTTTGGTCGAATTGGCCGGCTGGCATTTAGGGCTATGATGGAACGCCCCGAGGTCTTTGATGTTGTTGCAATCAATGACCTTACAGACGCAGACATGCTGGCGTATCTGTTGCGTTACGATTCAACACAGGGCCGGTTTCCTGGCAAAGTCGTAGCCAAGCAGGACGCACTGGTTGTCAACGGCAAGGAAATCAAGGTACTGAGCGAGAGAAATCCCGCGAATCTGCCTTGGGGCGAGCTTGGCGTGGATGTCGCTCTTGAGTCGACGGGCATTTTCCGTGCGAACAAGACCGACGACAAGCCTGGTTACGACAGCCACCTCGATGCCGGTGCCAGGAAAGTCATTATTTCTGCACCTGCCAAGGGTACAGCTGCCACTGTAGTTCTTGGCGTCAACGACGAAGTCCTGACACCGGAAACAACCTGCGTTTCAAACGCATCCTGCACCACAAACTCACTGGCCCCGGTCGCCAAGATCCTGCACGAGAAATTTGGCATCGTCAAAGGCCTGATGACCACATGTCACGGTTACACCAACGACCAGAAGATTCTCGACCTGGTACACGCTGATAAGCCTCGTGCACGTGCAGCTGCAGTCAATATCATTCCGACATCCACCGGTGCTGCTGTTGCGGTCGGCAAAGTTCTTCCGGAACTCAATGGCAAGCTCGACGGCTTTGCTCTTCGCGTTCCTGTTCCGGTTGGTTCGATTACCGACCTGACAATTAACCTCACCAAGAAGACCAGCATCGAAGAGATTAACGAGACTATCAAGGCTGCTTCCGAAGGCCCGATGAAGGGTATCATTGAGTATGTCACCGACCCGATTGTTTCGTCTGACGTCGTTCACAACCCGTACAGCTCGATCTTCGATTCAAACAACACTATGGTTATCGATGGCGACCTGGCCAAGGTAACCATGTGGTACGACAACGAATGGGGTTATTCGAACCGCACAGCCGATCTCATCGAAAAGCTGGCTGCACTTTAAGCTGCAAGCTTGAAAATAAGGCGATATTCGCTGAAAATATCCGGCCTGGTCACTTTGATGTGGCCAGGCCTTTTTACTGATGGAAATTTGTAAGGGATTTAAAATTTATGGCCACAAAGACCATTGCAGACATTAACGTTGCTGGAAAGAAAGTATTCATGCGGGTTGACTTTAACGTTCCTTTATCCAACGGGAAGATTACCGATGACAAGCGTATCGTCGCAGCCTTGCCGAGCATAAAAAAGGTTATCGAAGGCGAAGGCAAGCTAGTACTCGCCAGCCATCTCGGCAGGCCAAAGGGCCAGGCCAATATGGAATTCTCGCTCAAGCCCGTCGCCGACAGGCTATCTGAGCTTCTGGGTAAGCAAATCAAGCTTGGTCCGACAGACGTTGCAGGCGACGAGGCAAAACAGTTGGCCGATGAACTTGGCTCGGGCGATGTAGTGCTGCTGGAAAACGTCCGCTTCGATAAGCGTGAGGACAGCAAAGACGAAGCCGAGGTAATGGAATTGGCTAGGGCTCTTAGTGCGATGGCTGACGTTTATGTAAATGACGCGTTCGGAACCTGTCACCGCAAGCACGCCAGCATGTGGGGCGTTCCTCAGGTTATAAAGGAAAAAGGCGGCGATGCAGTTGCGGGCTGTCTGGTTGAAAAGGAAATCAGGTATCTGCACGAGGCAGTAGCCCAGCCCGCTCAGCCTTTCGTAGCTATTCTCGGTGGGGCAAAGGTCTCCGATAAGATCAAACTCATCTCGAGTTTGCTGGATAAGGTTGACCGCATTCTTATCGGTGGGGCAATGGCATATACTCTTCTAAAGGCCAGGGGCGTGGAAGTTGGCAAGAGCCTTGTAGAAGAAGATCAGGTCGAGGAAATGAAGGCCCTGCTTGAAAAGGCGGGAGATAAGATAATGCTGCCATGCGACCATGTTGCTACTGACGATTTCGCGGCAGGAGTGCCGACCAATGTCAAAGACGTGAACATTCCCGCAGATTTGATGGGAATGGACATTGGCCCAAAGAGCGTCGAGCAATTCAGCTCTCAGATTGCTTCAGCGGGCACGGTTGTCTGGAACGGCCCGATGGGTGTATTTGAGAAAGAGCAATATGCTACTGGAACAAAAGCGGTAGCCGAAGCTGTTGCAAAGGCTACTGACGGCGGGGCAGTAAGCGTGATAGGCGGTGGCGATTCGGCCGCAGCTGTCGAGCTGATGAAACTCGGCGACAGGATGACTCACGTTTCCACCGGTGGTGGTGCGTCTTTGACTTACCTGGAAGGCAAGCCCATGCCGCCGATTGAAATACTAGACCAAAAATAGAAAGTTCCAAACAAAATGAGAGTTAAAGGAAAAAATCCGTGGGGCCAATTGCCGAAAGGCGCTCTTATAGCCCCTTCGCTGTTGGCTGTCGATTTTGCCCGAGCCGGCGAGCAGATAGACGAAGTTCTCGCTGCCGGCGCGGATGTCCTTCATGTGGACATAATGGATGCCCATTTCGTGCCGAACCTTTCTGTGGGTCCTGGCTTTGCTAAAAAGATACGCCAATATACCGATGCCGTGCTTGACGTACATCTGATGGTCGATGACCCGGCATTTTATCTTGAGCGATTTGCAGAGGCTGGTGCTGACAGCATAAACTTCCATATCGAGGCGACCAAAGAACCCCAAAAGTTGATTGAGCGATTGAGGCAACTTGGATTAGGTGCCGCAGTTACTTTGAAGCCCGGCACGTCGGCCCAGACCCTGGAGCCGGTTATAAAAGATGTGGATATGGTGCTTATAATGACGGTAGAGCCCGGTTTTGGCGGTCAGGGCTTTATGGAAAATATGCTGGACAAGATTGCTACTGTGCGTGGTATGCTTAATGACAATCAACGACTTCAGGTTGATGGCGGAATAAACCCGGCTACTGCCCGCAAGTGTTTCCAGGCGGGCGCAGATGTTTTTGTAGCCGGCGAAAATATTTTTGGTTCGGGCGATATCTCTAAAGCGGTAAGTAACTTACGTGACGCGATAAGCCAATAGTGGTTTTTTGGTGCGAATCCTGGTTATGGCCAAGCTTTTCATAATTCGGACCGGTGAGACTACCTGGGAAAAGGATCAGCGTGTGGAATCTTCTTCAGGTGCTCCTTTGAGCGAGCAGGGAGTCAAGCAGGTAAAAGCAGCGGCTAGGGATTTGCAGCGACATGAAATCAGGGCGGTTTATGCAGGAACGGGCGAGGCTGAAATTGAAACAGCCAGGCTTCTGGGCAAATCGCTTAAGCTAAAAGTGAAGAAAAGGGCCGGCCTGAGAGAAATTGACTACGGTCTATGGCAGGGACTGACTTTAAAAGAGATCAAGCATCGTCAACCAAAAGTCTACAGGCAATGGCAGGACGACCCCGCCAGCGCCAAGCCCCCGGGTGGCGAGACGCTTGAGCAGGCCGCTGATCGCTTGAAATTGGCTTTGCGTGATATTCTCAAGCGACATAAGGATGAGGCAATTTTGCTTACACTAAGACCGGTCGCACTTGGATTGGCTCTTTGTTTGCTGAAACGAGATTCAATAAGCAGCCTTTGGAAAAATGTTAGCCAGCCGATGGTATGGGCCAGCTACGAGGCAGACTCAAAATCGCTCTGACAAGCTGATGTCGGAGCCGGAGATAAAAATGGCAGAGACGAACCCAGCAACAAGCCCGTTTGATTCTTCAGTATTCGAAGGACCAGCCCAACGTCAAAAGAGGGATATTCCCGACGGTTTGTGGCTGAGGTGTCCGGGCTGCGAAGAAATGCTCTATCGCAAAGCGGTTGAGGAAAACATCAGCGTATGCCCGAAGTGCGAGTATCATTTCAGGATTAATGCTCGAAAGAGGATAGAACTCCTGACGGACCCGGACAGCTTTGAGGAACATTTTGCTGATATAGCGCCAGCCGATCCGTTGGACTTCAAATGGCTTGGGCAGGAGTATTCCCAGAGAATTCGTAAAGAGCAGGACAAAACCGGCCAGACCGAAGCTGTGTTGACCGGCATAGCCTATATCAAGGGCCGCCGTGTCGCACTTGGTGTAATGGACGGTGATTTTCTGATGGGCTCGATGGGATCGGTGCTCGGAGAGAAACTCACCCTGATTATCGAAGAAGCAACGTCATCGAAGTTGCCGTTGATCATCGTTTGTGTTTCGGGTGGCGCAAGAATGCACGAAGGAGCATTGAGCCTGATGCAAATGGCTAAGACGTCCGCAGCCTTGGGTAAGTTCGACGAGGAGTGCGGATTTTATATTTCGCTTCTGACTGATCCGACCACGGGAGGAACGACCGCGAGTTTTGCAATGCTGGGCGACATCATAATGGCCGAACCTGGAGCCATTATCGGTTTTGCAGGCCAGCGTGTGATCGCAAATACTATCAAGACTGAATTGCCTGATGGATTCCAAAGGGCGGAGTTCCTGGTAGAGCATGGCTTCATAGATATGATAGTCCATCGCAAAGAACTTCGAAGCGAGCTTGCTCGATTAATCGATTATTGCGGACGTTAATCTTCGGCTTTTTTTCTGTCTTTGCCCTGGGCTTTGGGCTTGGTTCGTCTAGACCTTCTTCTGGGACCTCTTTTAGCTTTTTTCGGGGCAGACTTTTTTGCTTCCTCTTGCTTTTTTTCGACTAGGTCTTTGCTTTTGGGCTTTGTTTCTTCCTGAGTTGCCTTTCCCTGTTTCTTCGATGACCGTCTGCTTCTTTTCCTCATCTTTTTTGCTTTTGGTTTTGTTTCTGCTTTGGTTTTCTCTGGCGTTTTTTGTTCGGATAACGGCTCGGGTGTTTCCGGAATATCTCTTATATCGACAGTCTCAACTTCAATTTGCCCCTTAGTTTTAGGCTCGGGATGCTCGCAAGTAACTTTCGAACCGCGAGCGTTTCGACAAGTCACACGAATATCATCACCGCCAAGGCTCATATCGGAACGGATCATAATCTTTTTTCCAGACTCATCTTCCAGCCGGCCGATCTCCTGCCTTTGATCGTTTACCAGATAATTCTGAACCGCTGGGGTTACCACTATCTCAATATTCTGGATATCTTCATGGGCACACGCTCGCCTCAGGCATCTCATAACAGCTAGCGATTGCGATTCCTCGGATTTTATCAACCCTGACCCTTTGCAGTAATTACAGGTTTCATAGAAACTGTGTTTCAGAGACGGCCTGACCCGCTGGCGTGTCATTTCGATTATTCCGAAGCTGCTCATCTTTAGGACCTTGCTCTTTGCACGGTCTTTCTTGATCGCTTCCCGGACGGTTTTTTCGATAGTACGGCGGTTTTTTTCCTCCCGCATATCGATGAAATCCATGGCGACGACACCACCAAGGTCACGAAGCCTCAATTGTCGTGCGATTTCTTTAGCAGCTTCGGTATTGATCTTTAGCGCAGTAGTTTCGGCGTCGGAATGTTCTCTGTATTTCCCGGAGTTGACGTCCACGGCGACGAGAGCTTCAGTCTGGTCGATAACCAAAGAACCGCCCGAGGGCAATTCAACTCGACGCGAGTAGATTTTTTCGATTTCGCCTTCCAGACCGTAATCGTGGAAGAGACCTTCCCTGCCTTTATAGACTTCGACAAGGTTTTTGCTTCGTGGCATGGCGGCATCGAGAAATTCCTTGACGCGGCGCGCCACTGATTCGTTATCGCATATAATTCTGTCGATGTCGGAGTTGTAGATATCGCGGCTGGTGCGGATGACCAGATCGGATTCGCGGTAAATTTCGCATGGAGCGGGGCAGCTCTTGATGCGTTTCTTGATTCCTTTCCACAAACGAAGCAGGTAATTCAGGTCTCGCTGAAGCTCTCTCTTGCTCTTGTCGATTCCCGCTGTTCGAACAATAAAGCCTATGTCCGGCGGTAGCTTCAGTTCGCCAAGTAGCTTCCTGCTTTTAAGGCGGGCTTCTTCGTCTTCGATTTTTCTCGAAATTCCGAGCTTGGTCATTCCCGGCATCATCACTAACAATCTGCCCGGTACGGAAAGATATGTCGTAAGTGTCGGGCCCTTGGTGCCGATTCCTTCTTTTGTCAGCTGAACGACAACTTCCTGCCCACGGCGCAGACACTCCTGGATAGGGGGCCTTTCCCTGTGGGATCTTTTCCGGCCGACCGGTTCGGTCTTTTGCTGGGCCTTGGGGAAATACTGATGGCTGAGGTCTGATATATGCAGAAAGCCGTTTTTGCCGTGCCCGAAGTCTACGAAAGCAGCCTGTATCGATGGCTCGACGTTCGTAACCTTTCCCTTGTAGATGTTGCTGACGTTGTATCCGTTTGAGGCTCTTTCTATGTAAAGCTCCTCCAGCACCCCGTCAATGACGATAGCTATTCGGCTTTCAAACCCCTTTACCGTATCTATTAACATTTCCTTTGTCATACTTTAATCTCGCATCCTACTAAGCAGTTGCTGCCAAGTTTTCATTGCCTAAGCCGTAGTCGACTTCTGAGCGAATTACATTCGCCAGATCTGTCTGTTCGTCCAGGCCCAGAAGCCTTAGCACTTCTCCCGGGCGGGCCCAAAGGTCGCCTTGAGGGATAAGTGTAATACGAAGCAGATTTCCGTCGATTTTGAGTTGCTCAACTAGCGGCTTTAAATTTATATGCCGAGTCATTATAGACCGGCCACGTTTTTTTGATGGTTTTTGTCGTTGGATTTCCCAGAGATCCAGATTGGTGAGCTGTTCGATCTTCTTACTCACCGCAGACAGTTTTTCCGGCGAAAGTTCGATTTCATAGAAACTCCGCCGTGGGCGGGGGGTAGGTTTGGCTGTTATGGGCCTGGCTTGCAGAAATCGCAGGCCCCTGGGCGCCTGCTCATTCAGGCGTTGCAGTAATTCGGGGGATTTGTCGCTTTCGAGCGGTTCGTTGAGGGAAATCACCAATAAATCGCCCTCAGTTGCTATTCCGACCGAGCGAGGAGATGCTAACGAAAAGATCGGCCGGGGATTAAACCCCTGAGAATACTTGACCGCTATCTGTGCCCTCGAGGTGATACGTTCGATTAAACGAATTGTATCATGATGCGACAAAAAACGCAGGTCGCCCTCAATGGCCAACCATATACCCCATCTCTGTGACAAATTCTGCCTTTCCAAGTTTTGCCAATCTCCCCGGCCGAGAATTTTTGAATTTTTCTGACTATTCCAGATAGACTTCCGGTAACAGTTCGCGAGTCTCGGCCCGCAGGAAATTGATTGTTTCGTTGTCCGAATCAAAGCTCATAACACGCCGGGCGACCTCCATTGCCTGCTTGAGGGTCACCGAGCGGATAACTTTCTTAATTTCAGGTACGGCCGGCGGGGCGCATGAGAAAACCCTCAGGCCCATACCAAGCAGCAGCAGGGTGAATTGAGGATCACCAGCCATTTCGCCGCACAAGCTGACCGGCACATCATACCTTTGGCCTGCGCGAATAATATCTTTAATAAGCTTCAAAACCGCCGGATGGGCGGCTGAAAATAATGACGCGACCCTTTCATTGCCCCTGTCGACAGCCAGTGTGTACTGGATGAGGTCATTTGTTCCTATGGAGAAGAAGTCGACCTCCTGTGCGAAAGAACCGCACTGAAGCGCCGCTGAAGGCGCCTCGACCATCATTCCAATCGGCACGTCGTTGCGATGCTCGATTCCTTCTTCTTCGAGGTCTTCTATGACATCGCGGACAATTGTCTTGGCCTGACGCAGTTCCAGGATATTTGTTATCAACGGGAAAAGCATGGAAGTGTTGGCGTCAACGCTTGCCCGCAAAATTGCTCTTATCTGCGTTTTGAACATGGGAAGGTTCTGCAAACAGAATCTGATACTGCGGCAACCCAAAAACGGGTTTCTCTCGGGTTCTCGTGCCCGCGACTGTGTATATTTGTCTGCACCCAGGTCTAGCGTGCGGATAACCACCGGCCGATTCTGACACGTTTCGACCACCTTTTTGTAAGCATTGTAGTGGTCTTCTTCTGAGGGCTCGGTATCAGCCCCGATATAGAGGAATTCCGTACGATAAAGCCCGACTCCCAAGGCGCCTTTATCTATGACGGTGTGCACTTCATCGGGAAATTCGATATTGCCCAGAAGCGTAATCTCATGTCCGTCACGAGTGACCGCCGGTAGGTCTCGCAGTGCGTCCAGGCTGTGTATGAATTCGACCTGCTGTTTAGCATAGCTGCGATATTCTTCAAGGGTGCTTTCATCCGGGTCAACAACGACTATCCCGCGATTACCGTCAATAATGACTGTATCACCGGCTGATGCCTCGGTGGTTACGTCATTTAGGCCGACAACGGCGGGGATGCCCAGGGCACGGGCGACAATTGCGGTATGAGACGTCGCACCGCCGGCATCCACTGCAATGGCATTGATGTGCCCTCTGTCCATTGCCGCCGCCTGAGAAGGAGTCATATCGTGAGCCAACACGACAACATCCTGCTTGAGATGCGAGAGAGACTGGCGGTGCTGGCCGATTAGATTCCTGAGAAGACGTTTTTCTATATCGTAGACGTCCTTTACGCGGTCCGCAAAGTAGTCCGGCATTGTGTGAAATTCTTTAGCATAACCTCTCAGTACCGTAGCGACCGCATATTCAGCAGTAACATTTCCGCCAAGTATCGTCTCGGAGAACTTTTTCTGAAGGTCTTTGTCATCGAGCATGCCGAGGTGGAAATCAAAAATCCTCGCGGTTTCCTTGCCAAGTCTCTCAGCACTACGTTTTTGAAGGTCCTTGATCTCGCTCTTGGATACGGAAATGGCTTTTTTCAGTCGAGTGAATTCAGCCTGGGCATGGTCAACGGGCACATGACGCTGAGGAATTTCAAACTCCTCAGTATCCAGCACCACGGCGGGGCCGAATGCCACGCCCGGTGAAACGCCGATGCCCTTTTTGATTTTCATAAAATTTTATTCCAATTGCCCGATTCTGCCGGGGCGAATGCTATTTTTCTGACAAATGCCGATAAACGCCGAAATGTCCTGGAAAACTATTCGTCTTCCATTTCCCCGAAGCCGGCTTTTATCAACTTCGCCAAGGCCTTGGCAGCCTGCTCAGAGTCGCTCCCGTCAGCAACGATTTTTAATACGGTTCCCTTCGTCGCAGCGAGCCTCATTACAGACATAATGCTCTTGGCATCAACAGTCAACGCATCCGTACTAACTTCAACTTTGCTATTGAACTGATTCGCAATTTCAACAAGCTGCATCGCAGGTCTTGCATGCAGGCCGTATTTATTCGGAATTTTTACTTCGCATTCGACAGTAGCCAATTGTTCATACCGATTTATTTCCAAGCCGCTTTACCAATTCAGGCAAGTCAGGCCCGGTTTTTATTAACTCTGTTCGTCAGCTTCCTTAATAAGATCTTCGATAGCTTCCTTGGTTTCGCTCTGGCGAAGGAATTTTCTGAAGATATCCCGCTGAACGTGCTTAAATATCGTTTCCATAGCCTGGAGGTGCTCATCCGGATTATCGGGGCTCGAGAGAAGAAGGATAACAGAATAGACCGGCTTGGAATCCAAAGCCGAAAAGTCAATTCCCTCTGAGCTGCGGCCAAAGGTGCAAATTGGTTTTTTGATTCCCTTCATCTTTGCGTGCGGAAGGGCTACGCCTTTACCAATGCCAGTTGTCGCCTGAGATTCTCTTGACAAAACAGCCTTGGTTATCTCCGGGACATTTTTCTTTGCAATCGCACCGGCAGAGGCCAAGGCCCCGATAAGCTCTGTAATTGCTTCGTTACGGTTTTTTGAATCGAGTTCTGGCACAATGGCGTCAGCTACCACAATATCCGAAAGTTTCATTCGTTACTCCTGCTACTATCTATGGTTTATTCTCAACTAATTTTCTTTTTCATTACCTGCAGCCACAGGTTTTGGACGTTTTCATGAAACCACCTGGCCTTGTCCAAACATATACAGGCGCCCAAAGTGTACAGCTTGACGGATAAGAGTTTAACTTTTTTCCTTCTTCCCCGCTAGTGGATGCTGGCGATAATATGCCGGAATACTACCTATTCGCCTTCTGACTCGAGCGTTTTGCTTTGGGACATGCTCGTCTCACTCAGGGGTGCGCTATGGCGGTTTCTGACCTTATCCTTATGACGCCTTAATTGCTGGGATATCTTATCTGAGCAGACATCAATACAGGCATACAGGTCATCGTTTCGATGGGTGGCGACGAAAGTTGCTTTGCGGGAAGCAGTTACGATTATTTCTACAAGGGGTTGCTCTGCCTCGATATCAAAAATAACCTCGACGGAATGGAGGTTATCGTAGTACTTTGTCAGCTTTGAAATCTTTGTTTCAGCGTACTCTTTCATTGCTGCCGTGACGTCCATGTGACGGCACTTTAGGTTAATATTCACTCTTGCGTCTCCTTTCGCTGAGAAGCGGGAAATACGCCCTGTCTGGCCTTGTCTATTTCCGCTTCGCTCAACATTTGATTTATTGGCATAATCACGCCCCCGCTAACCGTGAATTTAAGTGCTTCTTCAATGGTTATTGGCAGGTCGATAACTTCATCCTTCTTCACTGTAATTGTATACCCGGTAACCGGCGTAGGACTTGATGGAATAAAAATTGTCAGCAAATCGCTGTTTGCGGCGCTCCTTAATTTCCGCATGCCGGGGCCGGTTACGAGCCCGATCGACCAAAGTCCCTTACGTGGATATTCTACAGCAACAACGCGGGAAAATTCCACTCGCTGCTCAGATAACAGAAAGTCTGTTACTTGCTTGACATATGGATATATCGCCTTGATTCCGGGCAGACTGAAGAAAGTTCGTTCGATAATCCGCCATGTGCCTCTGCCGAGGAAGGAAGCCATGAATTTGCCAAGCACATAAATGCCTGCAAATGCTAAAATAAAGCCTATCCACCAAAGATGGTATTGTTCCCAGAGAGCTTTTGTAGCATCCCAAAGTTCATTTTTTCCAGCCAGGCTGAAGGGTACCTTTTCCATTATTGCCAGATACTGAACGACAACCCACTGGGCGGCGATATTGGTATATTGGGCTATGTAATTATTTACCCATCTGAAAATCCAGACCAGGATAACAATTGTAAGCAGCGGAGGTAGTACGACCGCAAGCCCGCGGACAAAGAATCTCCTGAAATCACCTATGAAGCCATTTGCCATTGCCTGGTTTTCCTTAACTCGGCCCTTAAGCCGATATAAAAGTCTTGCTAAACTACTCAAACGCCAAGTCTAGTTTACCCTGCCATCAGCGTCAAGGGGGGCAAGTAAAGAACACAGAAACCTTGACAGTTCGGGGCTTGTTGGTTAGATTCCCTTGGTTTACAGGTTACCTTAAATTGCTGCCGGTCAGGCAGAGAGGAGCGCAATGGTGGCTAAGAGAAAAGACTCAGCAGCCTTGTTCGAGGTCATCTCGAAGGCAAGACAGTCTGACTCGGAGTCTGGACTTGACGTTCCGGGGTGGATGGACAATAAAAATGACGAAAGTGCTGCGAGCCTCGAGCCGACAGCCCGGCCGAAATTGAAACCCCTCGGCGGCGTGTCGAGCCAGCAGAAGGAAGGTTCTGCACCTGTTGTATCTACAACCGAGGGTCGGTTACAATTGTCGCTGAGTTATACAGGCGGAACCGTCATTGCAGTTGTATTGGTGCTGGTAATAGCGGCTGCTTTTATGTTGGGACGTAAAACTGCCCAGCCTTCGGCGCCAGTTACCGACAGCCTGGACGCGGCACTGAACACGGACCTGATGGGTGATGCTGGCAATGCATCAGCCTCGGAAGCTGCAGGTTCCTCTGCTGGCGGCGTAAGACAAACAGGTAAATGGTACCTTGTAATACAGGAACTCAAAGGCAACAGCCCGCAGGATCAGGCTGAGGCTTGGAGAATCGTAGATTTCTGTAAGCAGCATGGTGAGTATGCCGACGTAGTTGAATTTCCAAGGCGTAAGAAAGTCGCTGTCTGGTCTTTGACTGGATTCGACTCTGGCAGTAGTGATGGTGCTCTTGAGCATGCCGGGCTGATTGAAAATGTCGGGAAACTTTATTTTAAGAAATTCAGGACTTACAATTTTAAGCAGAACGATCCAGAAAATCCCTGGTATCTTCCACATAACTAATAAGAGAGAAGAAGTTTAACTTTATTATTTTCGGAGTTTAAAAGATGTCGATTGACAGAACATTGAAGGTTCATGGCGGGCTTAAAGGGGTTCGTAGCGTACTGACGCGTGCGGAGCGGATTGCCATGATGACAGAAGAAGGTAAGTTTGACCCGGACAAGGACTCTCCTATAGGCCTGCAGAAGACAAAGGTGCGCCAATCCAAGGCTGGCAGCAAATCCAAGAAGGCCGCCGCCGAAGAAGCAGCCCCCGAAGCTGCAGAAGGTGTAGAAGGAGCAGAAGCTGCGGAAGCACCTGCTGAGGAAAAAGCTGAATAAAATAATTCCGCTGCCTGAATAAAGATATTTCGACAGTTCCGCTCGTCCCATTGGGACGGGCGGTTTTCTTAGCCCAAAACGTGCCGTAAAAATCTCGTCCAATGAGCGAAAAGATCAATTCAATATCGAATCGAATGAATCTGATTGACGCCTCTGGCATACGCAAGGTGTTTGATCTGGCTACGAAGATGAAAGATCCGATAAATCTTTCTATCGGTCAGCCTGACTTTGAAGTGCCCCAAGGTATCAAAGACGAGGCAATTGAGGCGATCAGGCGTGGCGAGAACCGCTATACGCAGACTCAGGGAACTCTCGAACTTCGTCAAGCCATCGCACAAGCGTGCGGACAAGAGTTTGGCTGGGATAATGAAAGGCCTTACCTGATAACCTCCGGAGTCAGTGGAGCGTTGATGCTGGCGATGCTGACACTGGTCGATCCCGGCCAGGAGGTCGTATTCGCCGATCCGTATTTCGTGATGTACTCTCACCTGGTCAATCTTGCTGGCGGTGTGCCGGTTCCGGTGGACACTTATCCGGACTTCAGGCCGAGCCCGGAAAAAATCGAGGCCGCAATCACTGACAAGACCCGAATGCTGATAGTAAACTCACCTGCCAACCCGACCGGTGCTATTTATAGCGAGGATGAGCTGAGGGCAATCGCCGAGATCGCAGCCACCCACGACCTGCTAGTTATTTCCGACGAAATATACAATCTTTTTTGTTACGACGAGCCCTTTGTCTCCATGGCATCGATATACGAGAATACATTGCTGATGCGAGGCTTCTCGAAGAGTTATGCCATGACGGGGTGGCGGCTTGGCTGGTGCACCGGGCCCAGGCCGATAATCGAAAAGATGACCATGCTGCAACAGTACAGCTTTGTCTGTGCTCCGAGCATGGCCCAGCCGGCAGGGGTGGTAGCTCTCAATACAGATATGTCGAAGCAGGTGGGGGACTATAAGAGAAAACGTGACATGGTATTCGAAAAGCTGAGTCCGGCCTTTGGGCTTACAAAACCCGGCGGGGCGTTTTATTCCTTTGTTCCGGCTCCGGGCGGAAATGCCACTGATTTCGTCAAAAAGGCAATAGAGAAGAATGTTTTGGTAATTCCCGGGAATGTATTTTCCAAGCAGGACAGCCACTTCAGGATATCGTATGCAACGAGCGATGAGAAACTCGCCGAAGGGTTGGATATCCTGGTCGATTTGGCGTCTTAACCCTTTTGCCAGGCTAAATTAGGACCTGTGAAAACAAAAAAGTCTTGCATAAAGGGCAAAAAGTGAATAAAAGGCCCCAAATCCAAATTATTTACAGGGCAAAAAATGAAATTTATTCTGGTAGATAAAATTGAATCTATCGAACCCGGTAAGGGAATAGTGACCACCAAGGCGCTGTCGCTTGCCGAGGAGTATCTGGCCGACCATTTTCCGGCTTTTCCTGTCTTGCCGGGGGTGATGATGATCGAGGCTATGGTTCAGTCCGCGGCCTGGTTGGTTCGAGTTGAGCAGGATTTTGCCAAGAGCATCGTGAAGCTAAAAGCAGTCAGAAATGCACGTTATGCGAATTTTGTCAAGCCGGGCGATATGATGCGCTGTGAAATTGAGGCAATGTCGATCGATGAAAGCGGCGCAAAGTTCAAAGCTGCAGCCTATGTTGGCGATGCCCAGACCGTTTCGGCAAGGCTGGAACTTGAGAGTTTTAATCTGGCTGATCGTGATCCCAAGCTCGCTTGGGCTGACGAGAAGATAATCCAGCAGCTTAAAGACAACTTCAAGCTGGCCGGCGGCCCCGAGGCCCTGGAGGCTTGCAAAGCTTGAGAAAGTCTTAAAGTCCGCCTTAAAGGTTTTTGTAAAGTTGACTTTTGACGGTTAAATTCCTATACATATGACTCCGGCGATGCACATGGAAGACAGGGCCGGAAGCTAGATTTGGAAAAAATAGAGGAGATAGCAGGTTATGCCGATGAGCGAAGCAGAAGTCTTCGAGAAAGTTCAGGAAACTCTGGTTGAGGCTCTGGGTGTTGACGACGACGAAGTCACCCCCCAAGCGACTCTGACAGGTGACCTTGGCGCCGAGTCCATCGACTTTTTGGACATCGTCTTCAGGCTTGAAAAAGCCTTCGACATTAAGATCCCCAGAGGCGAGCTTTTCCCGGACAACATTCTTAATAATCCGGAATTCGTTCAGGATGGCAAACTTACCGATGTAGGCCTGGCCGAACTGAAGGAAAAGATGCCCCACGCCGACTTCAGCGATTTTGAGCAGGACCCGGACATCAACAAGATGGCCGAGTTGTTCAAGGTCCAGACAATCGTCAACTATGTCGTTGGCAAAGTTGGCTAATTGTTTATTGTCGATTGACGAATTGTCGGTTGTGGCCGGATGCAATGCGCCGTTAGGGGCAATTCCCACAAAAGATTTTTCGTCACTAGCTAATCGAGAATCACTATGCGCTGGATTTGGATTGACCGATTTGAGCAGTTCGAGCCCGGTAAAAAGGCCGTGGCGGTAAAGAACGTTTCCCTCGCTGAGGAGCATCTTCATGACCATTGGGAAGCGTATCCGATAATGCCTATGTCACTGATGATAGAGGGCATGGCACAGACTGCTGGAATTCTTGTCGGACAGGCTCGTAATTTCGAGGAAAAGGTAGTCCTGGCAAAAGTTACCAAGGCCCAAATTGATGATATCGTCGTCCCAGGCGATCAGATTCTTTACAAGGCAGAGATAGACGTAGTCAGCGAACAGGCTGCATCTACCAAGGGCATCGTCGAGAAAAACGGCCAGCAGATAGGTCAGATAGACCTGATGTTCTCGCATGTTGACCAGAACCAGGCTGGAATCAAATTCCCCGAAGAAAATTTCGTCTTTACCGGCCAGTTCGAACGGCTGATAGCGCCATTCGTGGAGGGTGGCAATGGCTGAACGCCGAGTTGCTATTACAGGCCTTGGGGTAGTTACGCCTTCCGGGCTCGGCATTGATGCTCTTTGGGAGGCACTTTTATCCTCTCACCAGGGTGTCAAAACGATCGACCTGTTCGATCCAAGTCATTTTCCATGCCACGCAGGCGGACAGATAGATAATTTTTCCGCCCGCAAGTTTGTCCCCAAAACTTACCGCAAGTCGGTCAAGGTCATGGCCAGAGATATAGAACTCGCCGTAGCCGCTGCGGACTTCGCATTTAAAGATTCAGGAATTACAACTCACGGCATGGATGGCGAGATGGATATCGAGCCCGGCCGTCTGGGTTGCAATATTGGGGCGGGGCTTATCTGTACCGACCTCGATGAACTAGGCATGGCTGTCAACACGGCTGTTGTTGACGGCAAATTTGATATCAAGGCGTGGGGCCATACAGGAAGTAGCAATCTCACACCGCTTTGGCTTTTGAAGTATCTGCCGAACATGCTTTCCTGCCACGTTACGATTATTCATGGAGCCGAAGGGCCCAGCAATACCATTACCTGCGGCGACGCTTCAGGGCACCTCTCGGTCGGAGAGGGTGCGAGGGTCATTCAGCGGGGCGATGCGGATGTGTCTATTGCCGGCGGAGCCGAGAGCAAGGTCAACCCGATGGTGCTGCTTCGCCAGTTGCTTCTCAAACGAATTTGTATAAGCCGAAACGAAAGCCCCGAAACTGCATGCCGACCTTTCAATGCCGATCATGATGGAACTGTTGTCGGTGAAGGTGGGGGACTTTTAATTCTCGAAGATATGGACCGTGCTAAATCGCGCGGTGCGAAAATATATGCCGAAATGGCTGGCTTTGGTGCAGCCTGTGATCCGACAGGCTTCGATATCACCAAATCGAACGCCGGCTCGTTGGACCTGGCTGTTGCAAAGGCGATGACCGAAGCGAAGATAACACCAGACAAGGTAGATATGATTATTGCTCACGGCACGGGCGTGGCTGGCGAAGACATTTGCGAGGCGAAGGCCTGGCAGGTGGCTCTTGGGGACGCGGCAGAAAAAATTCCGGCTGTCTGCATTACCGGCTCGATTGGTTCGCTCTTTGCCGGTGCAGGTGGTGTTGAGATGGCTGTTGCAGCAAAGGCGATGGAAGCTCAAGCCGTACCGCCGACAGTGAATTTCACTTCTGCGGCGGATGGATGCAACCTGAACTTCTCATCCGAGCCTCGAAAGTGCGAAATTAATCATATAGTGACCGCCGCATTCAGCGTCGGCGGACAGAGCGCCGCGTGCGTATTTAAAAAAGTTAACTAAGAAAAAAATGGCAAAAAGACGCGTAGTCATAACGGGAATTGGAACGGTTAATCCACTCGCCCATGATGTGGAAGGCACCTGGGCTGCGCTGCTCGAGTGCAAGAGCGGGGTCAACAAGAACCAGCTGTTCGACGCCAGCCATTTCCCGACGACTTTTTGTGCGAACGTAAAAAATTTCGACCTTAAAGATCATTTTCCTAACGCCGAACAACACAAGCACGCTGGCCGACACTGCACATTTGCATTGGCAGCCGGTCATCAAGCGTGGATGCAATCGGGTCTTGGTGAATATGACAAGTTGGATTACTCCCGGTTGGGCGTCTATCTCGGCAGCGGTGAAGGAAGTCTCGACTTCGACAACTTCACCTCGTTGATGGTGGACGCTTGGAATGACGGCAAGGTGGATACAAAGGTCTGGGCTGACCTGGCCTTGGAGCGTATGGACGTTTATCGCGAAATCGCCCAGGAGTCCAATATGGTCGTGGCCCACATCGCCGGCCAGTTCGGCGCAAAGGGGCCGGCCTTTAATGTACTCACAGCCTGTGCCGCCAGCACGCAGGCCCTTGGCGAAGCAGCGATGCAGATCCGTCATGGCGATTGTGACGCGATTATTTCCGGCGGCGCGCACAGCATGATCCATCCATACGGCGTTACGGGCTTTAACCGCCTCAACGCGCTTTCGACCCGCAATGAGGGCTTTGAAACGGCATCACGGCCGTTCGATTTAACGCGAGACGGCTTCGTCCTCGGCGAGGGCTCGAGCATAATTATTCTCGAAGATTACGAACTGGCCAAAGCTCGCGGAGCAAATATCCTGGCCGAAATCATCGGCTTCGGTTCAAGTGCAGATGCCTTCCGTATTACCGACCAGGACCCACAGGGCGATGGTGCAGCTGCGAGCATGAGAGCAGCCCTGGCCGATGCCAAGGTCAAACCGGAAGATATTGATTATATCTCAGCGCACGGCACGAGCACGCAGCAGAACGACGAAGTGGAATCGAAGGCTGTCAAGCAGGTCTTTGGTGAGTTCGCCACAAAGGTCCCGATTTCCAGCGTCAAGAGCATGCTGGGCCACCTGATTGCGGCAGCTGGTGCAACTGAACTAATCACTGGCATTATGGCAATTCGCGACCAGATACTACCGCCTACGACAAACTACAGCACACCCGATCCGGTATGCGATTTGGATTACATTCCCAACGAGCCTCGCAAGGCTAAGGTCGATGTGGTTATGTCGAACAGTTTCGGCTTCGGCGGGCAGAACGACACGCTCATAATATGCCGCTACGATTAGCTCTAAGCGCGGGTCTAATCTTCCCTGTAAATCGGTTGGCCGCAACGAGGGCAGGGAAAAGCTTCCTTGGTTTCCATATCTTTGACAGTCGGTGCGTATCCGCATTGCGGGCAAGCGTAGGCTTTGAGTTCGTTTCTGACTGATTTTCGCCTGAATTCTGCGAGCAAGGCCCACCCAAGCGATAAAAGTGCCAGCCCAAGACAAACTCCCGCCGCCACCTTAAGAGCAATGCCGCCTTGGGTATTTCCAGCTACGAGACCAAGCAGATATAGCAGCAAACCAAAACCCGAAAGAATCCCCGCGGTTACGCTGCGCCATTTCGTAGCCGTTAATGAAGTAGCCATAATAGCCCCCAGTTTTAAATAAACTGGAATCTTAAATTCCAACTAATTATATGCAGGCTAAATTATATGGCATTAATTTATGAATGGAGCCTTATGAGGTTATTCTTCGCCCTCACCTTCAATATCTTCCGATTTGTCAGGCATTACGGAAAAAATAAAGCTCTTGCCGCTTGCGTCAACTGATACGCTTGAACCGTCAGGCACTTCCCCTTTGAGTATTTTGGAAGCAATCTGGTTTTCGAGTTTCTGCTGTATCAGCCGTTTTAAAGGTCTTGCGCCGAAGCTAGGGTCGTAACCCAGCTCTGCTACAAGAGCCTTGGCAGCTTCAGTTACCGCGATAGATATTTTTCTGTCCGCCAAACGATTAGCAAGCTCGCCCATCTGGATATCGACAATCGAGGCGAGGTTTTCCTTGCTGAGGGTGTGGAAGATAACAATCTCGTCGATGCGGTTGAGGAACTCCGGCTGGAACTTTGTCTTGAGAGCTTCATTGAGTTTGACCTCAATTTCCCAGTCCTCAGCCTCGTGTTCGGTCAGTTCGTGAATATACTGAGAAGCTATATTGCTGGTCATTGCGATTATGGTGTTTTTAAAGTCGACAGTTCGGCCCTGGCCGTCAGTGAGTCTGCCGTCGTCAAGAACCTGCAGCAGTACGTTGAACACATCGCGATGAGCTTTTTCGACTTCGTCAAAGAGGAGAACCGAATATGGTTTGCGGCGGACAGCCTCGGTCAGGCGGCCGCCTTCTTCGTAGCCGACGTATCCGGGAGGGGCGCCTATAAGTCGGGCAACCGAGTGTTGTTCCATGAACTCGCTCATATCAATGCGTATCATCGCATCTTCGCTATCGAACAGAAGTTCAGCCAGTGCCTTGCACAACTCAGTCTTTCCGACACCTGTTGGGCCGAGGAATATAAAGCTGCCGATAGGTCTGCGCGGGTCGCCCAAGCCGGCACGGTTGCGACGTACCGCTTCGCTGACCACCCGTAAGGCGTCGTCCTGTCCGATAACGCGATTTTGCAATCTCTCTTCCATGCACAAAAGTTTTTCGCGTTCAGATTCCATCAATCTGGCGACCGGGATGTGGGTCCATTTTGCTACAACTTCGGCGATTTGTTCAGGCGTTACCTCTTCGCTGGTCATGCCTCCTTCGCTTCGACGATTTGCAAGTTCCTGCTCGAGACTTTGGAGCTTGCCTTCAAGCTCGGTAAGTTCACCGTACTGTATGCGGGCAGCCTTTTCCAAATCCCCATCGCGCTGGGCCTGTTCGAATTCCGTATTCTTAGCCTCTATCTGCTCCTTGAGCTGTTTTATATTCTTCAACGAGCTCTGTTCGCTTTCCCAGCGGGCAAAAAGGGAATCGAACTGGCTCTGTAAATCCGCCAACTGTTTTTCAAGAATTCCGAGCCGCTCTTTGCTTGGTTCGTCGGTTTCTTTGCGCAATGCTTCCCGTTCGATCTGAAGTTGCATTATCCGGCGTTTCATTTCGTCGAGCTCTGCCGGCATTGAATCGTTTTCGATCCTCAGTCGCGAGGCAGCCTCGTCTATAAGGTCGATTGCCTTGTCAGGCAGGAATCTGTCCGAGATGTAGCGGTGACTCATCGTAGCGGCAGCTACGAGGGCGGCGTCCTGGATACGCACGCCATGGTGTGCATCGTAGCGGGGCTTGAGGCCGCGAAGTATAGCTATCGTATCTTCAACGGTTGGCTCGTCGACAAGTACAGGCTGGAAGCGTCGTTCCAGGGCTGCATCTTTTTCGACATGCTTGCGGTATTCGTCGAGAGTTGTTGCGCCGATACAACGCAACTCGCCGCGGGCCAGGGCGGGTTTGATTAAATTGCCAGCCGATATCGCACCCTCGGCAGCGCCGGCGCCGACAACCGTGTGAAGCTCATCGATAAACAGAATTATCTGTCCGTCGGATTCGGTTACTTCCTTAAGGACAGCTTTCAGGCGGTCTTCAAATTCGCCGCGGAATTTCGCGCCCGCAAGCAGGGCGCCCATATCCAGCGCGATTACCGTTTTTCCGCTCAGGCCCGCCGGTATGTCGCGGTTTACTATCCGCTGGGCTAGGCCTTCTACGATAGCCGTCTTACCAACCCCCGGCAGGCCGATAAGTACCGGGTTGTTTTTTGTCCGCCTGCTGAGTACCTGCATGCAGCGGCGTATTTCGTCGTCTCTTCCGACAACAGGGTCGAGCTTGCCCTGTTTGGCCATTTCGCACAAATCCCGGCCATAGCGTTCGAGCGCCTGATACTTATCTTCCGGGCTTTGGTCGGTAACTCGCTGGGAACCGCGTATTTCTTTAAGGGCAGACATAATGGTTTCGGGGGTTACACCCAGCGCGGACAGAACCTCCTTGGCCGTTGAAGATTCCTCGGCCAGGGCAAGCAGGAAATGCTCAACGGAAATATATTCGTCCTTGAGGTCGCTTGCCTCTTTGCCGGCTCGGGTCATCACAGCAACCAACTGGGCGTCGGGTGCCAGTCCAGCCTGGGCTGACTGACTCGGCAGACGGGAAAGTTCTGAATCGACGATAGAACGGATTCTCTCAGCCGATACGCCGATTTTTTCCAAAATCGGCTCGGCCAGGCCGTTCTCCTGCTTCAAGAGGGCGTCGAGCAGATGAAGCGGCGTCATCTGCGCATGGCCTTTCTCTGCAGCTGTTGCCTGGGCGGTAACGATTGCTTCCTGTGCTTTGACTGTCAGTTTGTCTAATCGCATAATAATCTCTCCATAATTATAATATGCAATGGATATGCCCTTGATTGTAAGTCTTTGTAAAAAACAGGTTTGTTAGCGATGTTGTCTGCCAGAATGAACTGCAGTCATAGTGAAATTGCCAATCCGGCAGCTTAGCCGCAATGGTAAATGGGATGTGTTAAAAGTGAAAATCTTGCAGATTAATTGCCTGCGAAAGTTTGCTCAGCCTCGCTAAGGGCCATGTTTACACGTTCGACATGACCGACGCTGTCCTGCTGAGAATCAGCTGCCCTAGCTGCCTGGTGGGTCATCCTGGCAATATAGCAAACCGAACCCAGCATAACTGCAAGAATGATAACGACCGCTTTATTTGGGGTAATCCAATCCCGCAAAGTACAATTCCTCCGGTTTTTTTCCTGCAGAGAAAAGGTACGATTTGGACCGGTGGTAGGCGAATCGGGGCGAGAAAAAATACTTTATTCGCAATGAATTTACTTAAATACAAGCCAGCAACAGTCAATAATGAAAGCACCAATAATGTTTCGCGAAATACCTGAAAAAATCCTGAATCGCATGCGGCAATTGGAAGAGATGGACGCCCGCGATAGGGCCGACGGAACGGAACGCATGCAACGGCTACGTCAAATCCCCCCGGAAACGGGAAAGTTCCTGGCGCTGCTGGCCGCAAGCGGCCCGGAGGGAAAATACATCGAGATCGGCACAAGTGCGGGATATTCAGCTCTTTGGCTTGCCATTGCCTGCCGAGAAGTAAGTCGAAAGCTTACGACGTTCGAGGTGTTGGAAGAGAAAGCAACGCTGGCCCGCGAGACCTTCAAGCTAGCGGGCGTGGATGACGTGGTGGAGCTTATTGTCGGCGATGCCCGTAAGCACCTGGGCAATATTGAGGGAATCTCCTTCTGTTTTCTCGACGCCGAGAAGGATGTCTACGCCGACTGCTATGAAGCCGTCGTCCCCAAGCTTGTCCCCGGGGGAATCCTTGTGGCCGACAATGCAATCAACCACGCCGAAACACTCCAGCCGATGCTGAACCGGGCATTGAGCGACGAAAGAGTCGATTCCTTGATTGTTCCAATTGGCAAAGGCGAATTGGTTTGCAGAAACAAGGAATGTAATGGCACTTGATTTAAAAGCATATTCAGCAAATGTTCGCGTAACTGATGGCCAAAGAGCGCATAAAAGTGAGGTGGCCGCTTAAACCCCCAAACCAGCAGCCACCTCTTTTTCAACCCCCGACAAAACTCGGGGAACTTTTCTTCAGTTTTTTACGAGACTATTCGTAAATTCTCGTGCTCTCCGTCTCGCTGGCTGGCGATGTCATCTGGTCGCTGGTCAGTTTCACGCCGAACCGAACGTCGCCGGTCCTGTTACCTCTGACGACCACATGGAAGGTTGCCTTGTCTTTAGGCGCCAACCTCGAAAGAGGAGCGAACCATACCTTCCTGCCTTCAGCCTTGATGTCTGTCGGGCCTCTGCCTGAGACAAACTCCTGCTCGGCTGGCAGCATGCATTGGATAACGATATTTGTATCTTCAGCCGTTCCCTGGTTGGTAACGGTGATGATATAAGTCTCGTTTTCGCCAACCAGGATCGGGTCGGCGGTATCGATGCACTCCAGCAAAATTGCCGGTATGCCGGTAACGGCGGTGGTTACTTCTGTGGCGGCATCAGCACAGACACCGCTTGCTCTTGCGGTGTTATGTAATGTGCCAACCTTATCCACACGCACCTTGACGCTGACAGTCTTGGTCTGGTTGATGGCGAGATCGCCAATATTCCAGATCACATCGCTGCCGGAGAGTGTTCCTCCCTGATCGGCAGAGATGAACGTCATGCCGCTTGGCAGTGAATCTACTATCTGTACCTGACGTGCTGCCGTGTCGCCCTTATTGGTCAGCGATATCTCAAACGAAGCAGGCAGGCCGAGGTACCTCTGTTGCGGGCCCATCTTTGTCATTACCAGCATAGGCTGGCGTACCATCGTCTTGGCACTCGCCTCATTCGAGCGTGCCAAATCACATGAAGCCATCGCGGTGTTGACGTATCGTCCCGTATCGGACACCGTGGTGTTGAATGTGACCTGCCGCGACTCGCCCGGATTCAAGGTGCCGATCGCGAACTTCTTGCCTTCCTGGCCTTCGAGGGTCTTCATGCCAGATGGGAAGTCGTCGCGAATTTCGACATTTGTCGCTGAGGCATCCCCGGTATTCGTGATGGTAATGGTGTAAGGAATCTGGTCACAGATGAGTATTTCAGACGGAGCTTCCTTACTCAGGGCAAGTGCTGGTGCGGATATAACCGTTGAAGCACAAGCCGTATCTTCAAGGCCCAGGTCAGCTCTGGCAATCGCACAGTTGTCAAACTTGCCTGTGTAGTTTCCTTTGACGGTAACATTGATGGTCCTGGTTTCGTTGGGATCCATCGAACCGAGCGACCAAGTCAGCTGACGTCCTCTCATTTGGGCATTCGGGCTGCTGGAGACATATTCCAGACCATCTGGCAGATCGTCCGTGACCATGACATTGCTTGCGTAGGTGTTGCTCGGGTTGCCTACCTGCATGTCATAGCTGAACGTATCGCCTATCCTCGCCGTGGCCGGTGCAGACTTGGTCAACGACAGCTGAGGGGCTACCCAGGTCTTCCTGGTATATCCGGTAGCTATAAGCGCTGGATCTTCGCAGCATGGGATATTGCCAGGCCGGACAATCTGGATCTCGACATTGTTGGTACCTTCGACGGCCGAGGCCTGCCTGAGTGTTACAGTTGCCAGGCCTTGTGAGTTGGTCTTGACCATTTGAGTAGTCGAGTTGCTCCCGGCAAAACTTGCCGCCGGGCCGTCGGAGATTTTATATGTTACTTCGTAATTTTGAAGGGGTGTACTATCGGAGTACTTCATGACCTTCGTCGTAAAGGTGTGGTCGGAGCCGACGCGGTTTGTCGCAGCACCGGGCCAATCCCAGGTCACGTCGTACCAGTTCTTTGTCACAAAGACTTTATGTTTGTCCCAGTTGTATATTCCTGGCGCATAAACAACGACATGGCTGGCACCTTCTGTCGGCGAGGAGATTACGCACCATGTCTGGCCGACTTCGAGATAGATGTCGTCATCGGGGTCGTCGTTGCCACGAGTCAGGACGTGTTCGAAGTTGTTCGTGTGCGTGACCGCGTAGTGGTCGTCAATCTTGTAGCCTCTACTGGCACGCCAACCGCTTTCATCCACCTCGACAATTGTCCCAACGCTATCGCCCGTGAGTATCCACTCAACTCTCCTGTTGGGCAGCGGCTTGCCGTCCTTGTCCCTGACAGTAGCTATAAGGACGTGCTGTGTCATGACCGGATTGGTGTCCACGACGGGTTTAACTTCCACCTCAGCTGCGTAGGGGTCCCAATTTGTATAGTAGCCCCCTTCGGCAGGTTCGGCGTGTACCCGTTGCAGGTCACCTGTCGCCACCGTGAATGAATGCGGCATGTGCTCGCGACATCCCACAAACATTGCACAGCTGAGCAGTGCCATTGCAATCAGAATTGTTCTTGTGTGACTGTTCATTTTTACACCCCTTTAAAAAGAAAGCCAAATAGAATCAGGATACGTCCTGACCAAATTTACAATTCTTTCCCGAAATGCTTGTTCCCCGGAAATCCCTATTAAGTTGCCTGCAAAGTCCCCTGATACAATAGAAGCCCATAGGGAAGTGACCTTTTCCGTGTTAATTATATCCATGCAAAATTCGCTAACCCAAATTCCGGACAGGATTTTAAACCCTAAAATGGACGTCTTTCTTATAGGAAAAAATACTAGGGAGCTCCTGGCTCAAGCAGGGCTAACTTCTGTATTTTCTGAAATTCAATGCTGAATAATTAGCCCATCAATAGTGTCGTTGATAGAATGTTATGAAGAATTCTGGCTTACGTTTGGCCCTTGTAGGGGTCATTTCTTAATGGGGAGGCGGGCTATGAAACACGGTATAAAAAAAGCTACCGTTAGTAAAAAGCGCAAACACAGGCGATTGATTTGGATTGTTTCTTTATCGGTGTTCCTCACGATGCTCGTTTTCATCCTGCCATATTTGATTTCCACCGGGCCCGGAACAAGTTTGGCCTTTTCAATTCTCAGCGGGCAGGTAAAGGGAGACATCGAGGCCGAAGACCTTTCAATTTCGTGGCTTGGACCTACAAAGATTAACAGCTTGAGCGTAAAGGACGTCGGCGGTCGGAATGTTCTGGAAGTTGAGAATATAAGCTGGGCTGGCGGTGTCTGGAGAGCTGTTACAGAAGTCGAAAATTTTGAACAGGTTAACCTTGATGATTCCAGTGCGGTTCTTCATATCTCTGATGACGGCGGAATATCATTAGTTCAGGCGCTAGAGCCAAGCAAACCAAAACCTTACGACCACGACGAACCCATGCCCCAACCCAAAGGCAAATTGATTCTGCGGGATATGAATGTTCAACTTGTCAGAGAAGATGGGCGGAGTTATGACGTTCGTGATATCAACGGTGGATTTGAGCTCAATACGCTCAACGAAATCACTGGCGGTCTGAAGGCAAAACTTGGCCAGCAGGGGGTTCTGAGCGGCGAGCTCGAGATAAGGGAGCTTTTGCAGGACGGCAAATTAACCCCTGACCGGGCCAACGGGGAGGTGAGGGTCTTCAGCGATTACAATATCGACCTGGCGTCGTTGACAGAGTTCGCACTGGAAGATGCCGTGGTAGCCGGCAAGCTGAGTCTGGAAATTGACGCGACCCTCAAGCAAGGCCGGCAGCTAACTGGCAACCTTGATGCCACGATAACCGATCTTCACACCCCGCGCGATGGGGCGGTAGAAATAAAGCCTATAGATGTTTCAGTTGTCGGCAGGCTTTTGCCGGATGAGTCAAATGTCAAAGGTGAGCTTTCCGTTGCCAGTAGGGCGGGTGAATTCCAGGCCTTGCTCATCTATCCGCGTGATAAGGGATTTCCGAAGTTCAAGGCGGACAAGATTGCCTCAGCGGCCATGGCTGGCGAGCATCTTGAATTGTCTGAGTTCAATCTTGAGGCGTCCGGGAAAATCGATCTTCCTACTCTTGGCGATTCGATTCCGGCTGTTATGAAACTCAAACGAGACGTTGATATTCAACAGGGGCGCTTGGATATTTCGGAATTCCTTGTCATTGGCGGTGAAACACCGACTGCCAAAGCGAGAGTGGAACTAAAAGATTTGCAGGCTACCAAAGCCGGCAGAATAATCCGCTCCGAGCCTATTGTCTTGAGAATCTCCGCCGATTCCCAAGAGCAGCGGGGCGTGTTACTTTTCGGGGATATCAAAACCGGATTCGGAAATGCGGAGGTAAATGCGTCCGCAGATAATATGACTACGGATTTCAGCCTGAACCTTGAGCAACTTGACAGGCAATTTGGCGAAATTTTCGAGCTTACTGACGGGCGGCTCTGGGGTGATCTGACAGGAAGACTTGATGTGATCCGCCCTCAAAAAGACCGGCTTGATTTTGCGGTTAAAGCAAATATTTCTTCATTCAGATATGAAACACCTAAGCGGGATCTGGATTTTGCCAAAGCGGATTTCAGCCATAAAGGCAATCTGGTTTTGAAAGACAAAAAGCCCGTGCGGTATATCGCCAGCGAAAATGAGCTTGGCATTGATGAGTCGGTTTTTGTCTCCGGCGACGGCTGGTACGATTTCAAGCAGAAGACTTTTGAAGGCGACGCAAAACTTACATCCGAAATTGCCTACCTCGGCCGACGGGCAGACTATTTTGGTATGGAGGGTTTGAAAAAGTATTCAGGCATTTTGGCCGCAGATGCGAAAGTCGGCAAGGCTTCTCTGAAAGAGATAATCACAGTTTCCGCAAACGGGCGAATAGAGGACCTGCGGGTAAATGGCCAGAATGTGACGCAAAGGAATATCCTTTTTAATATGGCTGAGAGTACTTTTGCCCGGAAACACAAGACTCTGAAGATTCCACAGGCCTCTGTCGATAGTGATGTTGCCAGGGTCGATTTTCGGGGAATCAATTGCAAGCTGACAGAACCACTCAGCCTTAACGGTACGTTCGATATTAACAGCGACCTAAGCAAAGCGATGCCCGCAATCAAGAAAACCTTGGAACTAAAGAAGCAGCCTGCTATAGAAGGCGAGCTGCAATGGACGGGTCGCTTTGATTCAAAAGGTTCTGCCGTTACCAGCACCGGCAGAGGCGAAATCGCAAACTTTGTCATCGGAGAGGAAAAGCAATTCAGCGAGCCCAAAGCACAATTTAGTTACGAAGCTGAGTTGGACCAGCAGGAAAAATCCCTTGTGCTGCGAAGAGCAGAGGTGAATTCCAGGCTCGTAAGCGGAAAAATGTCGGGAAATTTAAAGCGCTATGACACGGACCGCATCGTCGAACTTACCGGAAATTACACGGTTAACATGGACCGCCTTTCCACTCTTCTTGGCGAGTTTTCCCCTTCGATGGCCGACAATATCAGCTTCACGGGTTCTCGCAACAGCAGTTTCAGTGCGACCGGCCCGACAAGTCAGCAAGACGTCAGGCCTGGTTTTAAAGGTCTCGATGCTCAAAGCAATTTCGGCTGGGATAGCGGCAGGCTTTATGGCCTGAATCTTGGCCGGGCGACACTGGAAGCGAAGCTGGACGATGGCCGAGTCAACATTCCAGTTTCGGCGGTTGCCGCTTCGGGCGGAAAGTTGCGTATGGGGGGCCTGGTAGACTTTCAGCCGACCGAGCCTCGCTATCAGTTGCCGGGGGTCGTGCAGGTTATGGAAGATGTCGAAATCAACCGTGAGCTGGCTGATGAATTATTAAGCAGGATAAACCCCATTTTTGCACGTCAGGCGGAAATTGAAGGCAAGGTCTCGCTAAAGACTTGGGATATATCGCTGCCGCTGGGTGAAAGCATCAAGCAAGGTGGCGGGGGCAGGGGATATATGGATTTAAGGAATCTGAAGATTCAGCCGACCGGCCTTTTCAGGCAGCTGTTGCTTTTAAGCACGCTTTCCAGCCAGGAAAAACAGACTGTCGAAGTTGACGGTGTCGACTTTGTGATAAGGAACGGCCGAATTCAGTATGACAACTTCGTCATGAGACTTAGCGATGATTTCGATATGAAGTTTTACGGTTCGGTCGGTTTCGACGACACGGTTAACCTGGTCGTCTCACTGCCAATCAGCCCGGAGCTTCTGGATAAACTTGGTGTGGGCGGGCCTGTTATCGATTATGCGCGCGTGCTGAATGGAACGCGGATAGACATACCAATTGTCGGCAGCCGCCTCAATCCAGTTCTGGACTTTGTGCGGGTCAATGTTGATGGTCTTATCAGGCGGGCGATTCAAATATTAATTCTCGAACAAGCCGGGGAGGTCGGCGACATTTTCAAAATTCCCGGCGGAGAATCTCCTTCCCAACTTCCGCCAGGCGAAGATAAACCCCAAAAGCGTCCTTCCAAAGACAAGGATATTGGCGATACAATATTTGATATTCTTCGCGGCACACTTGAAGACGAAGACAAAAAGGAAAAGCCGGAATGAAAATAATCAGCAAGCTCCGCCAACGTATAAGAACACTTCTTACCGCACCAGGAGACGAGTTAGGCCGATGGGCAAAGCTTGTAAAGATTAATATCCAACTCTGGCGACTCTGTGGCCGGCGGCTTCATGAGCATAACGCCATGGCGATGAGCGCGGCGCTTTCGTTCAGAACACTTTTTGCGATGATTCCTGTTCTTGTGCTATCGCTGCTTGTGCTGAAATCTGTAGGTGTTGTGGAAAAAAGCGATATACGTCTCAGCGATATTCTGGAGGGAGTTGGCTTTTCGCAGATACAGATCGTGACCGAAAAGCGACCTGCAAGAGAATCTTTTAAAGATGCTTCAACATCCCAGCTGGGTGAGCAGGAAACTCAAAGGCCAAGGAGACGCCGCAGAGAAAATGATGTGATAACCGTATCCGGCCACATTGAAAAACTCGTAAAGAAGATCGAGCGAAAACTCACTCTTGGAAAAATCGGTCCCATCGGCGTTGTCTTGTTGATTTGGACGGCGCTTACCTTGTTGACCACAATAGAAAGGTCGCTTAACCGGATTTTTGCCGCTCCACGCAGCAGGTCTCTTGTGCGGAGGATTTTGGTCTATTGGTCCGTTTTGACACTGGTACCGGTGGCGATGGCTGGTGCGATTTACGCTGGCAAGCAGATAATGGGCGGGATAGAGGATAACGACGGAGTATCCTGGATAGTTTCCGCAGCCATATGGATCGGGCCTGTGATTATCGGATTGATTTTGCTTGCGGCGATTTACTCTCTGATGCCAAACACTCGCGTACCATTTCGCGCTGCAGCCGGCGGTGCGATTGTGGCGCTTCCACTTTGGCTGGTCGCGCGGTGGGGGTTCGGGCTTTATGTCAGCGAGGTCGGCAAGAACAGCCTGTATGGAGCGTTGGGCCTGCTTCCAATATTTTTACTGTATCTGAACCTCTCATGGCTGATATTCCTTTTTGGTGCGGAGCTTGCCCATGCCGCAATAAGTTTATCCGGGATGAATATTCACGCAGTCGAAGAGGGAGAGCCAGTCAGTTATTCCCGGTTGCTCGGAGCAGCTTTCGCTGTCGCCCAGCCATACAGCCAGGGTAGCGGGCCGGTGAGCATGGAGCAAATAGCTGCCGCGCTTGATTTGCCTGAATCGTCGGTCGGGAAGATTATGACACGACTGCGGGCCATCGGAATTGTCTATCCAGTGGAATCGGACCTGCAGGAGGCATACGTCCTTGCCCGCCCGGCTGAGAAGATATCGCTGCTGGAACTGATGGAAATCAGCACGGTCGAAAAGGATCTATCTGTCGAAAATTTCGATTTGCAGATATCGCAACGGATATCACGAGTAGAGGGCCTGGCCCGTGAATCTCTCGGCAAAACGACGCTGGCTGAGGTTATTTAGTTTTTTGTATTTTGAACCCTGGCCACGGCCTAGCCTCCAGCGAAACCGAGCTGCCTCTTTGCCGAAAGCTGCCCGAAACTGCCCAATTCTGCCCAAATCTACCCAATACTGCCCAGTTCTGCCCAGTTCTGCCCAAATGTGCCCGATTCTGCCCAAAACTGCCCAGTTTTTAAATGGCTTAAGCCGTGGCTGTTGATGGACTTGAGTTCAAAATCGCCTATTTAATTGTCAAAAAACGAAAAATGCTGAAGTTTTTCGGGAAAGATAGTCCTTCCATATATACCTGCCCAAACCCCCACTTCGCGCGCAAAGCGGTAACGTAAAAATTCGGCAGTGCATCTAAACCCCGGCCGGGCCATGAGAAGAATTTTTCGAAATTTTTAACACCGCATTTAAACGCTGTGCTCTATCAATCGACGTTGAAAAACACCGCCGGGTTGGCACGCTATGCCGAAATTTTTGGGATTTTTGTGTGGCACGTCTTGCTCGCAAGGCGTGTTGCCTGAATCGAGAACATGGCTTGCAAGCTAGCCATGCCACCCGCCGCTTTCATCCACGCTGTCACGTCGGCCAGACTACTGACTACCGGCCACGGGCTACTATGTACCGGATTTTAACCCATATTCAATTGTCAAAGATCTGCCCTGCGAGGTCGAAGGGCGCGAAAACCTAGAATTTTTGCAAAATATTCGAGCTATGGAAAGGCAGCCAAGCTTTTATAGAAGTCAGCTGCCCTTTTGGTTATTTGAAATGCTGCTTAAATTGCTTTCTTGGTTATTCTGTTTCGTGGCGGGTTTTAGTGCGTTGGGATGTTCCCTTATTAGTGCTCCGTCCCCGTATTGCCCTGCGACAGTTTAGCAAGTTCAACTAAAACGTTATTAATCCATTCGAGTTGGTCGGAATTAATTCTCATTTTGCCTACATTAATCACGAGTTCTTCTCTTGATGTGTTCTCGGGTTGAGCAATAGTTTTCGCGCCACCCCTTCTCTTATTTGCCCGAACAAGTTGGATCGTTCTGTTCCTATTCCAATCCCATCGTTGGGTACGAATTCCTGAAATACTTAGACTTGAATCCGCGATACAGAGTCTTGCCCGAAAAAAGCGGATGATGAAAATAAGTGGTAAACCCAAAATCGCCACAGATAGACAAAGCAGCGTCAAGGACACAATGATATCTATAATAACAAGGGATGAGGTAGAAAGATATGAGGCTATTGGATTAACAATAACATCAACAAGTTTAAAAAGCAGATCCTTGCCCCCACAGGGTACCATAAGAAACAAATAGATAGGTACCCATACCCAAAGTAGGCATGCAAAGAGAATATGAGGGTGTATGCCAGCTTTTATGTAAAGCTGTTTCTTCCGAGCTATGTACCTAAAGTAAACACCCTTGGGTGGTTTTGGTAAGTTATTAATTAAAACTTCCATTAGTCGAGGGTTTTTAGGCATTTTATTCATAACTGTCCCGAACTATTCCCCTTGCACTATCGTCCATGAGAACGGCAGTTTGTAGGTTATGCAACTCGTTGCATAACAAATCGCATCTTCCCGCAATAATGCGGTATCTGTCGTAATGTTTTGTTGCCATGTGGCAAGTTGCATGGCCTACTCACTGCTTCGTGGTGATCCCTCACCTAATCTCCATTCCACACGCCTTTTTTTCATCATCGCCACTTTTGCCTAGATGATGCCTATGCTTTTTGGGTGGCAATAGGATAAAAGAAGCAAAATAAGCACATACACCTAATACTGCAATAAGATGAAATATCATTTTGACTTCAAGTAAATATAGAACAAACCACAAAATCCCCAAAAGCAGCAAACATAAAAGGCGTATTTTTTCCCTCTTATCACCAAAGCTTAAACGCATTTTTCTGTCTCCTTACTAATATTCGTCCACAACTATCTTCGCATATCGTACCAATGTAAATTATAACTACAGGCTACTGGATACTGGTGTTTGCCTTATTCTTCGTCCTTCGAGCCGCCAAGTATATCGAACAAACCACCGGCGGGGGACTTTTCGGCATTTTCGGCATCTTCGCCTTCTTTGGGTTTGTATTTTTCCAGTTCAGCTGATGCCTTCTTTAATAAATCGTCAGCGGCGGACTCCAGGGCCTTTTTTGTGTCGGCCAAGCCGGCCTTCAGGCTTTTATTAAGATCATCAGGAATGTTTACCTCTCCGTTTTCGACAATCGCATTGATAACAGCCACAACTATCTTGGCCGTCAGGTCGCTTATCAAAATGCCGTCATCCTGGCCTGTAGTTACGTCTTTTAACTCAATCTTGTCGATCTTAATTGTTATTGGCTTGGAGTCTTCTCTTCCAGAGAGCACGTGAACGTTGGCAACAACATTGTTTATCAAGAGGTGGTCCAATTGGAGTTTCTTTTGCGAGGGGCTTTTTTCCTTATCCTCGCTTTCGAACTTCTTCAGGTTGTCGAGAATCACGGAAATGTTATTTTTTGTCAGCTTTTGATCGATATTTACTTCGAGCCCGTCCATCTGGAACTTTTCTAGTACGATGGTGTCAGAAAAGACACTCCCCGGCTGGAGGTTTAACTCGAAATGCTCGTAGCGCATCAGGTGGGGGCTCTTGAAACCTTCCGGATTGCTGATGGTCAATCCGTCCATGGTCAAGTCTCCGCTGATTAGGCTCAGGTCGAGATCATCGACACTTGTTTCTACGCCAAGGGCGAAACCGGCACCTTTTTCAACACCAGCTTTTGCTATTGGATCGATAAACAGCCAGGAAACCGCCCCGACCAGAACTATTACACCCAGGATCAGGAAGATAATTTTTCGGATAAGACGTTTCATGTTTTCACCCTTATAAAAAAGAAATGCCCGAATCAACTGCTCCACTTTGCTGCTGATAGGTTAGCAGGTTTCCTAATAACCACGCGGAGCCGCATTGTTATCAGGACAGGCTCTAAGTATACAAAATAGAGGCTATTAGCTCAACTCCATGTCAAAAAAGCTGTTCGCTTTCTCAAATTGCTACTGAAGTTTTCGCCCCATTAGTCCGATAACCATATTGCAACCTGTGATTACTTTATAACCCCAAGGTCGCTTTGTACTTAATGAGTTATTGGATTGCTTAAAGGTTCTTTATGTCAAAACGCACGATAAGGCTCGGTAAGGGCAAGCAGGAATTTGTCTTTGAATACATTTCCGGCTGTGAAGACGAGGTCATGGAACAAGTCGTTTCAAGCGCAAAAGACCCACAAAGCGGTCTGGACTGGCTTGATGCGGCCAAGCTTGGTCTGCAAGTAGCCCATACAGCCGCGATTGATGGCTTGGATGTAATTTGTCCCGAGCCGACCAATAGTTCACGAGATTTTCAGGACTAAAGCCGAGATTCTCTGACTGTTTCAGAATTCCAGGAAAGTTGGATGCACATTTTACCTGTTATTTCCAGATTTCTTGAATACCTCGAAAGCGAACGGAACTTTTCCGCGCATACTGTCAAATCGTATTCAGCGGATCTGACTCAATTTGTTCAATTTATCGCGTCTTTCGGCATCATGGAAGAAGGTCCGGGCGACCTTTCTGAAGTAACAGCCGGCGATCTTCCCGATGTGGAACTTCCCGTCAGCAAGGTAGAGAAGATGATGCTGGCGGTGACGCCGACTGAAATTCGCGGCTATCTCGCGATAATGCGGAACAGTAATTATTCCAAGGCTACAATCGCCAGGAAACTTGCAACCTTGCGGAGTTTTTACAAATTCCTGGTTCGTGTCGAATTTCTGCAGGCATCGCCTGCCAGTGCGATTCGGAGCCCTCGCCAGGATAAACGCCTGCCGAAGTGCCTGGATGTTGACCAGGTAGCAGCATTGTTGGAGGCTCCCGATACCGCGACAATTCTGGGTGCTCGTGACAAGGCGATACTGGAGACGATTTATTCGGCAGGGTTGCGAATCAGTGAACTCGTATCGCTTAATATCGAGGATCTTGACGAATTTGCAGAAGCCTTGAGGATTCGCGGCAAGGGCAAAAAGGAGCGTATTGTTCCGCTTGGTAACAAGGCGGTTGAAGCCATTGAGGCTTATCTTGAAAAGCGGCGGGGGATTCTGGGCTCGACCAAGAGGGGACCGCTGTTCATTAACAAATCATCACAGCGACTCTCGGACAGGTCCGTTCGCAGGATGCTAGATAAATATTTGATGATTGCCGGCATTCCCATCCACATCAGCCCCCATGCGCTGCGTCATAGTTTTGCAACCCACATGCTCAATGCCGGAGTCGACCTCAGAAGCCTCCAGGAGATGCTCGGCCACGAAAGCCTTTCTACAACACAGATTTATACGCACCTGTCCACCAGCCGCCTCAAGGAAATTTACGACGAGACGCACCCACTGGCGAGAAAAGCAAAAAAGCCTTCCCAATAAAACCCGACACAGGCCGTTTCACCCGAACGCCTTCTCTGTATTTACTTAAACATATTCCCCTTGAAATCCTTGCAACTATTCAAGCTGTTGAGCATAATACCTGAGCACCAATTGACGGTTTTTTTGGGTAAGGAGCGACGCCATGGGAAGGATTCTTTCCGGTTCAACAGGTCTTTTCGTTTTGATTTCACTGGTTATTTCAGGCTGCGATATGCCGCCTGAACCCCCCAAGACTGCTGACGGCAAGATTGCCAGGGTGGTTGCGGTTTCTCCAAACAACACAGCTGAGCTCGATGCGGTAACAGCAATGGAAACCGCAAGGGTCAACTACATGTTCCGCCTGAAGGTTCTTCGGGACTACTATTTGAAAATCGGCAATCTGGATAAGCATCGCTGGTCAGAGCGGGAAATTAAGAATCTCAATGCGACTCGAGTATTCGAGTGGGACAACATGCCCAAGATCGTCCCGCCAGCCGCGGAGTCACTTGAAGGTGCCGACGAACGGCTGCTGGCGGAATATGCGGTTTCTGCAAGAAATCAGTACAACAAGAATCTCGAAGCCCTTGCCGGCTTCTATGAGAGAGAAGACCTCCAATTCAAGGCGAAACTCATCGGGAATATGCAAAAGAGGTTCGATCCGGTCCGTACCTACATGTACTTCCTGGATGCTGAAATTCCTGGCCCCGATTATAAGCCCACAAAGGTTATATCTGAGGCCGACGAGCTTTATACAAAAGCGTATAGGCTTTATATGTTCGGCAAGCCCTTGCCCGGCGTGACAGATTATCAAAAGCAGCGTGAAGCCTTGATGCTCTTTCTGGAATTGGTCAACAAGTATCCCGACAGTACGAAAAGCGCTATGTCCGCTTACTATATTGCGGAGATTTACAAAGAATACTTCAACGAAAATGTTCGGGCGGTTCACTGGTATCAACGCGCGTGGCAGTGGGCTCCAAATATTTCCGAGGCTGCAAGATTCCAGGCGGCAACTATATACGATATACGGCTGCACAATTACACAAAAGCTCTTGAATGTTACAAGCTTTCGCTGGAGCAGGACCCTCCGCGGCTGGGCAACGCAGCAACCGCCAGGCGGCGTATTGGGGAGTTGTCAGGGCAGTAACAAGGGATTTCTTTTAGATTTTGAGAAGTAATGCGGCGGTCTGGAAGGGCTGCCGCTTTTTTTATGATTTGGCAATAAAAAAACCGGCGAGGGAAAGGAGGAAAAACCAACGCCGGTTCATTTTGAGCTCATCAGGGAGGCCCTGTTATTTTCATTTTTATTAGTTCGTATCTCGGATGAGAATTGTTCGAAAATCTTCAGAATTATTTTCCGATACGAGGGCCTTCGAGGCTAAGAGCTTTTTGTTGCGTTTTGGGCTATCTGGACGTATTGCATGCGAACTTCATAGATGGCCTGGTCGAGCATTTTCTTTTCTTCGTCGCTCAGGTTGCCCTTGGTTTTTTCTTCCAGGACGGACAGCGTATCTATGTGATGTTTGGCAAGTTCCAGGTCGACGTATCGTTTCTTGGTTTTGGGGTCTTCATAGCCACCAAGTGCCATGAATATTTGGGTAACGAGCGAACTGATTAGTGTTACCAAGCTGGCAGGGGGTATTTCCCTTGGTCCTGCTTGCTGCTGCTCGGCGCTTTTTTCAACTTCTTCCTCGAGTTTTTCCTTTTCGGCCTGGGCTTGTGTCTTCCAGTCGTCATCGACGATTATTTTCGGTTTTTCTTTTTTTTCCTCAGTCATCTTACTTTCCCTTGAGTGCTGCTGCGACGAGTTCGACGAACATCGGCTGGGGCCGCAGGGGCCTGCTTGTCAGGCACGGATGTGCCTGCGTGCCGACGAAGTATGGGTGCTGGTCGCGCGGTAGTTCGAGTATCTGCATTATAGGATGCTCCGGATGGCGGCCTGAGAAAATCAAGCCCGCCTTTTCCAGGGTCTCAATGTACTTCGGATCAACTTCATAACGATGTCTGAAACGCATACGTATGTTTTTCTCATTGTCAAACATCTCGCTCGCCATCGTACCGGCAGTGAGTTCGATATCCTGTCCGCCCAGACGCATATTTCCGCCCAAACCTTCGATCTTTTTCTGCTCAGGGAGGATATCTATGACCGGGTTTTTGCAATCTGGTTTGATTTCCGTGCTGTCGGCATCGGCTAGGCCGCAAACGCTACGGGCAAACTCGATAACAGCCATCTGGAAGCCCAGGCAGATTCCCAGATAGGGCATTTTTTTTTCACGTGCATACCTTATGCACGCAATCTTGCCTGCCGTACCACGGACACCAAAACCGCCGGGCACGATAATTCCATCGACGCTGGCCAACACCTGGGCTGCGTTTTTGTCGGTAATGTCGGTCGTATCTATCCATTTGACTTCGACGTTGGCGTTGTTGGCGACTCCTGCGTGTTCAAGTGCCTTGATTATGCTGGCGTAGCTGTCACGCAGAGATGTGTATTTGCCCGTAATGCCGATAGAAACCGTTTTTTTGGCCTTGCCAATCTTTGAAGCGAATTTTGACCACTGCTGGGCTGCTCGTGCATCTTGTGCGGAGTTAACCTTCCCGCCTAGACTCAGAAGCTGGACAACTTCGTTATCTATGCCGCCTTCTCGCATAATTTCGGGCAGCAGATAGATACTCGGAAGGTCGTGCATTGAAAATACGCGTTCCATCGGAACGTTTGTGTAGACCGATATCTTCTGGCGGACCTTATCTGTAACCTTGGACTCTGCACGGCAGGCGATTATGTCCGGCTGGATGCCGCATTCCATCAGCCTTTTTATGCCCAGCTGGGCTGCCTTTGACTTCTGTTCTCCAAGAGCCGGCGGGGAGAGGATGTAGGTAAGGGCGACAAAGACTACCGAGCCTTCGCCTTCTTCATGGAAGAGTTCGCGAAGTGCTTCGATGTAAAATGCATTTTCCAGGTCGCCGACCGTGCCTCCGACTTCAACGAAGACAACGTCGGCTTTGTCTTTAACAGCTAACTCCCGCAGGCGAAGCTTGACCTCTCCGGTAACGTGCGGAATCATCTGGACATCTCTGCCAAGATAGCTGCCGGCGCGTTCCTTGGTGAGGATGGACGAGAAAATTTGGCCGCTCGTGGCGAAATTGGCCCGGCTTAGGTCCTGATCCAGCATTCGTTCGTAGGTGCCCAGGTCCATGTCGGTTTCCATACCGTCGTCGAGGACGAATACCTCGCCGTGGCGAAATGGATTGAGTGTTCCCGAGTCGATATTGAGATAACCCTCTAGTTTAATTGCGGATACATTCAGCCCTTTGTCTTTTAGAATCTTGGCCAGACTGCTAGAGAATATCCCTTTACCGAGTCCGCTCATGACCGTACCGAGAACAACGACGTATTTGGTGGACCCGACCTTATATCCGTCGGGAAGGGGGGTGTAGAATTCCGTTTCGTCTGTGCGGTCCTTTACAGATCGCAATAAATCCATGGCTTTGCTCATGGGCCCCAAATTTACAGAATATTCCGCTCCTATACAAGAGCAGTGTTGTATCATTTATTCAAATTTGAGTTTTTTTTAATTTTTTACGGACAACCGTGGGGCAACTGTAGTAAACAGTTGCCGCGGTAAGTGCTCCGTATTTACTTTGGGAAATTTTTTATTTTATCGACGAATTCCGCGTAATCTTCGGGTGTGTCTATGCCGCCTCCTTCGTATTCGACGACAGCTACGGCGATTTTGTAACCATGCTCGAGGGCCCGAAGTTGCTCGAGTTTTTCCACCTGCTCAGCCGGTGTTGACGGCAGGGTGGTGAATTGCTGGAGAAACTCAGCCCGGTAAGCGTAAATACCGAGATGGAGAAGATAAGTAACTTCCTCTTCGTCGCGCGGGTGGGGGATCTTTGCACGCGAGAAGTACAGGGCGTTGGAGCTGCCGTTCAGAACGACCTTTACCTTGTTCGGGTCGCCAGCCTGGTCATTTGGCAGATGGGTTGCCAGCGTGGCCATTGGGGCTTGGGAGCTTGTAATCAGATTAACCAGCTCATCGATGCAGGCAGGAGGGATGTCCGGTTCATCGCCCTGAACGTTGACGATAAAGTCGTCTGGTGCGAGTTGGAGTTTTTGGGCAGCTTCAGCCAGCCGGTCGGTGCCGGTCCTGCAGGACTGGCCGGTCATCACGGCTTCGCCACCAAAAGTTTCGACAGCTTTGAAAATGCGATCATCGTCGGTCGCGACGATAATGCGATCGAGGCTGGCGGATTGTTTCGCGTTTTCGACCACATGCTGGATCAGCGTCTTTCCGGTCTCGTCCAGCAGGGGCTTGCCCGGCAGGCGAGTTGACGCGTAGCGTGCAGGAATTATCGCGATAGTGCTCATTTTTTCAAGAGCCCCAAACAAAAATCTCGCGCTAGCCGCGTTTTGCCCGAAATCGGATGGCTGCAAGGCGTCGGCGACGATGCCATACCTTGATGGTATGGCGAGAAGCCGCAACACCGCAGACGCCGATTTTCGGCAAAACCCTTCGGGACGCCGCCCTTTTGTCCGCATACGGCGTCGCTCGTCGTCAATGATGCCACAAGCATCGTATCCTCCTCGCTCCTTGTCTGCGAGCAAAAAATCAGGCGTCGCGTCCGCGGGAGGTTTTTGTTAGGGGTTCAAAATCAGGCTCGGCCGAGATAATCGCCAGTTCGCGTGTCGACTTTGACCTTTTCACTATTTTCGACAAAAGGTGGAACCTTTATCCTGGCACCGCCGACACAGATGGCGTCTTTAAGCTGGTTTGTAGCTGTAGCCCCTTTGACCTGGGGCGGCGTATCTTCGACTTCCAACTCGACAGTATTGGGTAACTCTGCTGAGACTGCCTGACCTTCCACGAAAGTTACCTCAATCTGGATATTTTCGGTCAGGTAGACAGACTTATCGCCAATTAACTCGGCAGGCAGCTCGAACTGCTCATATGATTCGTTGTCCATGACAATATGATTCGAACCGTCGGAATAGAGGTATTCCATCTGCTTGCGGTCAACGATTGCCTGTTCAAAATCCGCTGTCGTGCGGAATCTTTCGTTTATTAGTTGGCCAGTCTTGATATTCTTCAGGGAAATTGACTGATAGCTCTGACCCTTGCCCTTTGCGACCTTTTCGTTTTCCTGGCAGACCCAGATTCCGTCCTTGTAATTAACTGCCATCCCGCGACGAAGTTCGATTGCTTTTATACTCATACTTCTGGTTCTCCTTGCAATTACCCAAGAGAATAAAGCAAAATACCATCAAACCTGTAATCAGACAAGGAGAACTATGTTGAGTCGTTTTAAATGCTGGGCTGGCCGGAAGAGGTTTGCAGTTATCATTTCCCTGTCAATTCTGGTGATGTTGGCCTTTTTGCCGGGATGCGGGGCCGTAAAAGGCGACTCGACAGAACTCAAAGGACCGAAAAATGTGATCCTTTTTATCGGCGACGGCATGGGGACAGAGCAGGTCAAGGCCGCCGGTATGTTTGCTTACTGGGAGGAAGGGACGCTTTTTTTCGAGTCGTTTCCATATCAAGCTGTCGTTACAAATCACACCGCACTTGAAGGACAGGTTACAGATTCCGCTGCCGCCGCTACGGCGATGGCTACTGGACAAAAGGTTGCCAATGGCGTTATAAGCAAGGCGATCCCAGGAGACGAAAAGGATCTGGAGACTGTACTGGAGCAATTCAAGGCAGCCGGCAGAATGACAGGGCTGGTTACAACCGCTTATATTACACATGCCACACCAGCTGCATTTGGAGCCCATACCGACAGCCGAGGGAATTATTCAGAAATTGCATCGGATTACCTTTCTCGCACGCGGCCGAATCTGCTTTTTGGCGGGGCAGATGCTAATGGTGGGGGAATGACGAAAAAAGCTGCCCGGGCGGCTGGCTATGTCGTTGTGGAAAACCGCGAGCAATTGAAGGCCTTGCAGGCTGGTGTCGACAAACACGTCAGCGGTCAGTTCGGCAGAGGTAACATGCCGTATGAATTTTATTATTCGATGGGCCAGGACAAAGCCTATGACTCTCTGCCGCACCTTTCGGAGATGACGGCTAAAGCTTTGGAGCTTTTATCAGCCAGTGAAAATGGCTTTTTCCTTCTGGTTGAGGGTGGGCGGATAGACCATGCCTGCCACGATAACGATTTGGCTGCGGCTGTCTTTGAGACTATCGAATTCGATACCGCTATCAGCGTTGCCTGGCAGTGGGCCAAGATGCGAGATGATACGCTGATATTAGTCACAGCCGACCACGAAACCGGCGGTCTGAAGGTGCTCAAAAATAACGGCGAGAACAAGTTCCCCACAGTTTCCTGGGAAAATGGCCACCACACACCTGTGCCGGTCACTCTCTACGGCTGGGGAGCAGATGCAGAAAAAGTCTCCGGCCAGTTGGATAACACCGATATTTACCGGATTATCCGAGGTCAGCCAGTTGAGGAAAAAGCCTTGGAAGCTGAAACTGCTGCCGAATAATCCTGACATACCTTATTGCCCATGCAAGGGGACGGTCTTTGCCCCCCGCACACGCGGCGCTCCCGGAAATCCCCAAGCGCCGCGGTGTGCCTGGAAAACCCAAAAAGTCTCAGGTTCATATCCTCTGTTTAATTAGACGCACAGAACATGGGTTTGTTTCAGAGGAATTGTTTTTTTGGCGAAAATACGTCGGTTTATTTACAGGCCTTTGCAGATCGTTTTCGAATGATTATCCATACCGTCGTAATTCCGCCTAATAAACCCCCGATATAACCGCCAATATGTATTCCCCATACACAGGCGAAGTGCCTTGGGCGCATGAATTCTGCTTGGATAAAACCGTCATAAGCTCCAAACCAGCCGGCTAGTCCAAGCACTACAGCCCATAATGTCGCAATTAAAATTGGTAAAGGTAAAAGGCTGTAAAGACTTCGATAAGGAAGCCTCAGACATTTCCTTCTGGGGTTATTGGCAAACAAAACGGCTACACCCAATATTAATCCTACCCACCAGGTTGCCTTCATTCCGATCTTGACAGCCTCCAGTCGCAAAATGGAGAAATCTGGAGGAATTTCGTAGCCGATTTTGTCAGCCAAGCCCTTACCAAAAAGAAAATATTCCCAGGAGATCGAAACTGTAACCTGATCGTTCAGGATACCATAACCCAGAGCTAGCGCAACGGCACTAAGAAGGAATATATACTCCCTCCAACGCTGGGCGTTTTTGCCGTTTTTTGCAATATCCCAAATCGCAAATGCAGAGAATATGACAACACCTGTCAATATGCGGGCCAATAGGCCGGTGTCGGAGTTTATCCATTCCCATAAATTTGTTGCCATGGATTAAATCTTAAGTCTCTTATTGGACATTTCCAGTTGGAAAAGTGTATGATTCAAAATAACTAGAAAGTCGGATAATGACCGAAAGGCGTTTTTTGGCAAAAATTTTGAAAAAGTTTTGCGAAAGGAAAATTGATGAAAGTCGCAACCATAGTTACTCCAAAAGGCAACATACGCATTCAGCTACATGACGACAAAGCACCGAAGACCTGTGCGAATTTTGAGAAGTTGGCCGGCGAGGGCTTCTATGACGGCCTGAAGTTTCATCGCGTTATCCCCGATTTTATGATCCAGGGCGGATGTCCCAAAGGTGACGGAACCGGCGGGCCTGGCTATAAATTTGAAGATGAATTTCATCCCGACCTGAAACACGATGGCCCGGGTGTACTTTCGATGGCCAACGCAGGCCCGAACACAAATGGCTCGCAGTTCTTTATCACCCATGTTGTATGCGACTGGCTTGACGGTAAACATGCCGTGTTCGGTAAGGTTTTGGAAGGCAAGGATGTCGTCGATACTATCGAGCAGGGCGATGTTATGGAAAAAGTTACTGTAACTGAGGAATAAAGGTCTCGATTAAGAAATTACAGACACTTTCACGATGGCCCCCAGCTCTTTAGACTGCGGGCCATTTTGGGTGGCAAAATCTTTATTCTGTCAGATTCGTGTTCTTTCAAACCATCAAACTTTCCCCAAAAGAATTTTGTGGATTAACATCAACAGCCTTGACCTTTCTGTGTTGGTTGATAGAGTATGTGTCCTACAAGTGAATAGAGTTAAGGTTTTTTGTTTGGCGTCCGCGTCAAAACCGCCAAGTATCAGCTTCCCCGGACCGCCGTGGAATGGTGTACCCAATGTAACAATATTGGGCACCGTCTGTGTGTGCCATGGGGGGGGCCCTTGGCGGGCCTCGACGCGGCTACACAACGGTGCCCTATTTAATTTTAGAAGCGCCGATCAAGCAAAACTCAGGCTTGATTAAGCAGGAAAGTCCATTGTTTGCAATAAGTTACACCTGTTTGTTTCCTGTCTTTCCGGTTGGCCGGTCTGATTGTGACACTTTGATTTTCTAAGTGTATAAGTGTCTTTTATGCATGATATTGAGGGCGGTTCGCCTTTGTCGATGCGTCTCCCCCCGCGCATTGGCTTGGCAGCCGCCCTCTTTTTTATGCAAAAAATTCCAGGGTGGTTTTATGGCGTGTGCTTAACAGGTTCTAGTTAAGGGTCTTCTGGTGATTCTACGAATTTGCTTTGTCGTCGTTTTTTTGAGGTTTTTTGGGAGGGGTCTTATTCTCTTCGACAACAACCGTCCTGGCTACCATATCACCGAGTCGCTGATGCTTTCGTGTAATAATTACAAAAGCAGCCAGTAATGGCAGCAAGGTGATTTGAAAAAGCTCGATCAGCTTGACAAAATTTCGCAGCAGAATCTCTCTCAGGTGAGGCCGGTTTCCCTCATCTGCCACGACTCGCAGCTTTAGCAGCATCTTACCCGGCGTGGCATTAAAGAGTTTTTCCGTGATTATGCAGTAAACCGCATAAAGCACCATGCCCACGATTTTCGCATAGGCGGCGCTTGCGGGACCTGCTTGTTGAGTGAATAAAAGCTTAACAAAAAGCTTAAGGTATTCGAACTCACCTTCGGGTATGGGTGGCAGGGAAAACAGGAAAATTAAGCTCATCAGGATTAAAAATGGAATCAGGTCGATAATAGCTGCCGCGAGCCTTTTGAGAAGGTGCGCTGGTTTCATTGTCTCAGGAAGCGTGAGGGGTTTAATAGGTCTGCGCGGCCGAATGACGAACATCGGGACAAAAACCGCAATGATCAGGCCGAACATGAAGTATTCAAATATCTTTTCGCCGCCGCCCTTGAGCGGAGGTTTCTTGAAGATGTTCACTTCCGATGGAATCACCATTTGGCCGTTAAGGTCGCATGATGCTAGTTCCAAAATTTCTTCCTGTTGCCACAGGAACGCTATTCTTTTTGAGAGTCTCCCCGCCAGTGGTGGAAAATCGAAAGTTCGCTCCGGCACTGTATCGTCAGAGAATACCGGCTTGAGGATAAATTTTTCGCTGTCGCTGAGGGCAGCGAGTGAGAATTTATATTTGTCGGGAGAAATCTCATTTGCCAGGGCGATGATCAAGTCGTCGTTGAGGTTCATCGTGGCCAGCACTTTTGCCGTGGCGGCTTGGGCGGGCAGGTCCTTGTCCAGCCATTTTTCTTTATCCCAAACCAAGAGGCGGTTTTTATCTTTCTCGGAAGGAGAAATTGCCACGTAAAGCTTGCCCTTGAAGGTCGCGGCCCGAATTTTACTATCCGCTTGAAGTGTGACGCCGTCGAGTTGTGTTAAAAATTGCCATTGGGCGTCTGAATACTCAAAAACCCCCAGCTTCACTTGCCGAACCTGGTCCGTATCAACCTTTTCTTCCATTGCTGCTATAGCCAAAAGAGCAAGGTTTTGGTTTCCATTCAGACCGCTTGCGTCACACACTGCCAACGCACCAACACCGGCGGGCCAATTCGGCGCATTTGGCGTCAGAGAAGGTGTGGGCTTATTTTTTGAGCTCGGATCAAATATCAGATAACCTGCCGGTTCGAGCAGGACATGCAACTGGCCAGCAATTGCCGTGATGGCTGACGGTCGGCCTGTTCGGCCTTTGTCTATCCATTTCCAGTCTTCGCCAGTCGGCCTGAATACAACGTCAAAATTATTTTGGGCCAGATTGTTGCGGACTAACCACAGACCTTTTTCTTCGCCTGAGATCATAAGAGAATTCGGTCCGGCAATTGCGCTGCTGTGGATAGTTAAAAGAATGCCCAGTATGGCCAATGTAATCAGGAGGCGTTGGTTTTTCACTTAGCTGCGCCTCCGTCCATTAAGGCTCTGTCTACATGCACCTGTGGCAGGTTGCCGGGCTTGAATTGGCAGGCCTCTCGCATCCATTTTTCTTCGGTGGTCATTTCGGATAGCATGATATGGACGGAAGTCTTCTTTTCCGGCCAAGCTATTTCGATATCGGTCGGCATTATTGGCGGGCTTGCCGGCGGATTGTCCATTCCGGTCGTGTCGATCGGTTTATAATCTTTTAACTTTGCGGTCATGATTCTCCTGCCGTCCGGGCCGAAGAAGTTAACCATGAAAGGCCGACGAGGTTTTGCTGTGTCCCAATTGATATAAACCTCTCGCTTAAAACCAATGTTGCCGCTTATCGGCTGGGTGTCGAGATAGGTCAGCACATAAGCACACGGATTGCAGCTCATGGTCACTTCGACTGTGGGCAGTTTGGTAAAGTCGTCTGGCAGTTCGAAAATCCCCAAAACTTCGAGTAACTGATTTGGGTCGATTGGAATATCTACTCCGGGCGCCCCGGCCAGATGATTCCAGCCCCACCAGGCTTGGCCCTGCTCGCCAAGTTGATATTGGAGATAGTAGATGCCGGGTTCTGTATTGCTGCCCAGGCGGAATAAATCTATAGAAGCCATTTCGCCGGCTTTGAGCAGGAAATCGTGCGGTCCTTGTTTGTCGTTGCCTTTAGCCAAAAGCATCAGGCCGTTAGGCGGCGAGAGGGGGCTTGTCGAACCCCAGCTTAAACCTTTAAGGCTTACCTTGACCTTTGCTCTTGCCCAAAGACGTGGCACGGCTGCTGCGTTGGCGTTGTATTCCGTGACGAGTTGCGGACGGGAAATAATGGTCTCTGCCGGCGGACAGGTCGACTCGCAGCCGGTGAAAACCGCCGCCAGAATTAGCAGGGCTGATATCGCGATGTTGCGAATGATTATCAAAACTCACCTTCCAGAATTTCGCTCAGTTGTTCGCTCACCTGCGAAATTTTCTCATCGTCCATCTTCGGGTCGATAACCTGGTGTTTTTCCTCGCTGCCCTTGAGGTGCATCGTCCAGGTGTCTCGGCCATCATCCATTTTTGAGCTGCCTTCATAAACCAGCAATTTTTTTCGCATCAATATCAAAGCCAGAACGAAACGGAAATTAATCTTAGCCGGTTCTTCCGAGCCATCCAATCGCTCAAAAAAGTTTATTAAAAGCTCGTTATCGACAAATAACTTTTTCTTTTCCTGCGGCTGTGCAACTTTACTGTGCCAAAAGCCAAGCATGCCTGGCTGACAGTTGTCTTTGTGATTTTCCCAGCAAGAGAGGCAGAAGTCTTCGCGAAGAAATTCTTCCGACGCTTCTTTCAGCGTGGCGACGAATTCCACACCGACTTCGAGCTGCTTTTCGCAGTTACAACACTGCCCAGCCGTTTTGTTAACGCTATATTCTTTTGCCATTTTAGTTTTTAGTAACCGAGAATCTTAAAGCCGGCCTTTTCGATAATTTCGAAAAGCTCTTTCGCCTTTGCAAGGTCGGCCTTGGAGCTTTGGAGGATTTCTTCGGCAGCGGACTTGTCTGAAACACTCGGTATGTTTACGCAGACGTTGTAGTCAGAAAGCTGAATTGTTGCCACGGCAAGTGCCGCAGATGCCATCAGGTCGGTAATCAGCCATGGGTTACACTTGTCGGCAAATTGTTCGAGGTCTTTCAGCACGGCAAGCGAAAGCTTAGTCGTTTCGCGCGGAACGTCGATAGCCGCTGCTGTGGCGAGCTGGACGGCCTGCTGCTTGTCTGGGCCGTCTTCCTGCTTCTGCGCTTCCTGATAGAGTTTATATGCCTGGATATCGTCAGCGACCAGGTTTTCGAACATCTTACGGGCGTTTTCCAGCCGGGTGGCCAGCTGTGCGTAATATTCCTCGTGCTCGGCGTATTTCTTTTTGCCGCGCGTGAAGTTCAACGACATTTCACCAAGTGCAGCCGAGAGAGAACCTACTGCACCTGCGACACTTCCGCCACCTGGAGTGGGGCTCTTGGCTGCGGTAGCCGCGGCGAATTCTCGTACGGACTTATTAAGAATATCTTCGTTTCCTGACACTTCTTTACTCCTGTCTGGTGACTTTTGAACTAACTTACTCTGAAGAGCCGTCTTTTTGAAGCCCCTGTGAATTTTTGTCTTCCAAATCTTCCGTCTCAAAATTCTGCGGGCTCGTTACGATTGTAACGTAAGGCCCGGAAAGATATTTTTTCGCGACACGTGCGACGTCAGCCGGCGTAACCTTGCGATAATATTGTTCGAGTTTGCTTCTTAAACTAAAACCGTAATAAAGCTCATCGAGTGCCGCTGAAAGGCTTCTGGCCGAAAGCTCCTGGTTGCCCAGAAGCTCAGCCGTCAGAATCACATTAACCGCCCGGTCAATCTCTTGCTGGGTTGGCGTGTATTGGGAGGCCTTGCTGAGATTGTCTTTGATTATCTCAACGACTTTTTCCACGTTTTCCGGCTGGCCGGCCGCATAGGTAATAAATGCGCCTGGAAGTAGCCCCATCCAGTTATATGCGTGGACGACATATACCAGCTGCTTTCCGCGTAGTTCGTTGTGCAGCCAGCCATCGGGCAGATGATAGCCGCTTATTATTGTATCCAACACGTCGATCGCGAATCGGTCCTCAAGGTTATCCAGGGTCATGCCAGGCACGGCCACTATCACACCCGCAACGGTATTTTTTGTCTTGAGAACTGTAGTTTCGTCTACCAGAACAGTTTTTGGTTCAATCGGTCCGGACAGCTTTGTCATCCCAGCGGGAAGGCCCTCGAAAAGTGTTTCTATCTTTTTGCGAGCTTCATCCGCATTAAACTTCCCGTAAACTGTCAGTACACTTGCACCACCATGGATGGATTTGTGCCACTGTTTTATCTGCTCGGCAGTGGCCGAAGCGACAACCTCTTCGCTGCCGACCGGAAGAAGTTTGTATTGTGGATTATTAAAGAAGTTGCTGCGGAAGAACTTTTGCAACTGCGACTGCCAGTTCTCATCGACCATCCTTATCTTCGCCAGCTGCACCGGCCGCAATATTTCCAGTTCCTTTTCACTAAGCGTGGGCCGGATTATTACGTCTGCAAAGATATCCAACGCGCGGCTGGAGCTATCTTCCAGGACCGTCGCCTGCCAGTAGAAGGTGTTGTTACCGCAGTTGGCCACAATCTGCCCGCCGGCAGAGTCGAAGAATTCTGCAATCTGCTCGGCCGAGAGTTCGCCAGCGCCTTTGGTACTCAGTGCGGTCATCAATGTGCCGAAGCCGTTTGTTCGCTCGTCTTCCAGAAGCAGCCCACCCTTGGTCGCAAAGGTCATGGAAACCAGCCCGCCATTGGTAGGCTGGAGGATGACCCTGAGCCCATTTGGAAGCTCAAATGAGATTTCCTCGTTTTTTTCGCCTGCTTGAGTCGTCGGCTGAGTTGCAGGAGCTTCGGCCTTGGGCACCATAAGCGTTACAGCCATCTTGTCGAATGTGAAATATTTCCTGGCAGCCTTTTGCACCTGCTCGGCGGTTACAGCCTGGATTTTGTCTGTATAATCCTGGCTGAAGTTTATATCGCCGGTGCTAAGAAAATCGCCTGCGAGTGTTTGGGCCTGGGATTCGATTGTCTGTTGAGAATAAACAAAGTCGGCGACTTTTTGTCTCTTCGCCCGCTTGAGCTCATCAGCCGTTACGCCATCGGCGGCTATCTTTTTCAGCTCATCAATGATGGCAGCCTCTGCTGCGTCTGCGTTTTCGGGCTTTGCGCGGAAGCTAACAACAAATATCCCATTTCCCCAGTCAGGTGTCCATGAACCTGAGCTAATGGATGTTACCAGTTTATTTTCCCGCTGTATTTTGCGGAAAAGGCGGCTGGATTTGCCTTCAGACAGGACGTACGAGAGCACGTCGAGTGCATACAGGTCTTCATGTAAAAGGGGGATGGTGCGGAAATTAATCCGCCCGATAATTTCACTGATGGCTGGACTTTGACGCAGGGCTCTTTTGACGCCGGAAATTGGTGGAACTTGTGGCAGAGAATGACTGGGAACTCTTCCCGGTTCCATGCCTGCAAATTCCTGCCGGGTCTTTTCCAAAACTTTTCGAGGGTCAATATCGCCGACGACGCAGAAGATCATATTCTGCGGGATGTACATTTTCTTGTGGTAAGCCAGTACGTCTTCGTGTGTAAGCTTTGAAAGGGGGCTTTGATAGCCGATGATCGGAACTTCGGCGGGATGACCGGCAAAGGCGTTGGCCATGTTGGCCTGCCATATTTGTCGGGAGGGCTCGTTCTTTCGCATCTCGAGTTCGCGCTGCACGACCCCGTGTTCTCTCTCGAAAGCCTCTTTCGTTATCTCCGGCCTGGCCAGCCAGTCTGCCACCAGCGCAACGCAATCGTCGGTTTTTCCGGCAGCGGCGGAGATGTAATAGCAGGTATAGCTCAGCGATGTATAGGCGTTTGACTGACCGCCAATTTGTGCAACTCGCGAGGACGCATTCTTTGCTTGATCAGCAGTAGGGCCTTGGCCGTCGTGCTCGGCGCCTTCGGCGACAAGGTGCTCGAGCAGATGGCTTACACCGCAACCCAGCCATTTATCTTCGAAAATGCTGCCAGCCCGCACATAACCTCGGACAGTAACGACTCCAGTGCCGGCTGAGCGTTTTACAATCACGGTCAGCCCATTTTCCAGTTTCGCTACGACCAGGCCCGGCTGAGAAACGAGCGTCTCTGCTACGGCTAGTGATGCCGGCTTGGTTGAGGGCTGGGCATCAGCGAGGCATAGCGGGGCGAAAACGAGGAAGGCGATTAGAATTGCCGCAAAAAAAAATCCGGGTTTCATATGAGCTGCTCCAAATCAGTTGGTTGATGGCTGGCTTTCGCTTTCAACACTATTGAGGTAGGCGAGCGTACGGTCGAGTTCACTCTTGAGGTGGCGAACGCGAAGCAGGCTCTTTACGCGTGTAAGCAGTTCGAGACGATTTACCGGCTTGGAAATAAAATCGTCCGTGCCGCTTTCGACACCTCGCTCGATATCGCCAAGTTCGTTCAGAGCAGTGACCATTATTATCGGGATATCCCGCGTGGCCGGGTCTGATTTAAGCTTGCGGCAAACCTCAAAACCGCTCATGCGAGGCATCATGATATCAAGCAGGATAAGGTCTGGTTGCTCGGCTTGAACTTTGTCCAGAGCCTCGACGCCGTCGACAGCGGTGGAAATCTTGCAATCAATGGTATCTAGATAAGCGACGATTAGCTCGAGATTCTGTGCGTTGTCGTCAACGACCAGTATCTTGCTGCCCTCGATAGGGGGTTCCTGGCCTGTCGGTTTTCCCGTTATGTTTTCTGCCATTTCAACTTCTCCTTACATCCGTGTCTGTTATGCAGTGCTCAAGAGCCCCTGACAGGACTTCGCGTGAGCCGCGTTGCAACAAAAATCGAGTGGATACAAGGCGTCGGCGACGACACCATACCTTGATGGTATGGTGAGGAGCCGCAACAATGTAGACGCCGATTTTTGCTGCAACGCGAAGGGACGCATGCCCTTTTGGCCGCATACATCGTCACTCGAAAGTCAATGATGCTTCGGCATCTTATCCTTCTCGTTCCTTGTCTGCGACCAAAAAATCAAGCGTCGCGACCACGGGAAGACCTGTCAGGGGCTCAATAAAGATTATCCTCGATAGATGTGAATAGCAACAGCGGTTATCGGCTTTTGGGACGAGTCTTTGCCAGAGCCGTGTTTGCAATTTTGCTGCTCTGTATTACTATGCATCCATGGGAGTGCTTTTTGAAGACAAGGACTCGAATGTTCCTGCGTCCCAGCCGGCCTCACAAGCGCGGGTGGTGGGGGTAGCAGTTGCTGCGAATGTCTGGGAGAGCTTCGACTACGCTTGGCCTGACGCACTTGGCGAGCCACAGGTCGGTGCGAGAGTCCGCGTTCCTTTCGGCAGGTCAAATCGCAAGACGCTCGGTTTTGTCGTAGATACACTCCGGCGGGCGGGCAGGCATAAGCTCAAAGTTGTCAGCGAGGTAATCGACAGGGAAGCTCAGCTCGATTCGCAGCTGTTCGAACTTGGCGAGTGGATTAGCCGGTATTACATCAGTCCGCCTGGAATGACGCTGGCAGCTATGATCCCATCGGCAGTCGGCAGGCATGGCCCGAAAAATCAGACCGTCGTATTTCTGGATAGTAATCGCAAAGATTGGCCTGCGAGGCTTGGTTTGCGGCAAAAAAAGATTCTCGATGAGCTTTACGAGGCCCGCAAACAGGGAATCGAGCCGCTTACTCTTGAACAGCTGCTTTCGCACAGTGGTGCATCGCGTGACAGTTTCAGCCGCCTCTCCGGCAGAGAGCTTGTCCGCACGGAAACCCACCCTGTAACGCTTCCAGAACTTAGCGATGAGGATGGGGGCGATTCATTCGAGCTTAATAGCGACCAGCAAAAGGTCCTTGCCGAACTTGATGGGAAACTCAGCGGCGGCTTTTCCGCATCACTTCTTTATGGGGTAACCGGCAGCGGAAAAACAGAAGTTTACATTCGTGCGATACGTAAAATGATTGCAGCCGGCAAACAGACAATTCTGCTCGTGCCGGAAATCGCCCTGACGACCCAGACACTCGAACGACTCATACAACGGCTGCCTCGAGTGGCGGTGCTTCACAGTGGTCTGACCGACGCACAGCGGGCTTTCTATTACCAGCAGATACTCGGCGGGGGAGCAAGCGTTGTGGTAGGCCCGAGAAGTGCGATATTCGCGCCGACACGAAAACTCGGCCTGATTATCGTCGATGAGGAACACGAACCGACCTACAAGCAGGACACCACACCGCGATACCACGGCAGAGATGTCGCGGTCAAACGCGCAGCCCTTGCGGACGTGCCGATTGTACTTGGCTCGGCTACGCCTTCGCTGGAATCGCTGCAAAATGTCAAGAGCGACAAATACGAAATGCTGCGGCTGCCCAAACGTGTCCGCGGCCTGGAGATGCCCAAGCTCCAGATAGTGCACCTTCGCAGGGAACTCCAGCGGGGCAAGATCGAACTTATCGGCAGGACGCTTACGCAAAAGATGGCTGCCGCGCTGGATCGTAGCGAGCAGATTATCCTGCTGATGAACCGCCGCGGCTACGCCAGCTATGTGTTCTGCCCCAAGTGCAAGTGGGAGATGGTGTGCGAACATTGCACGCGGATGATGGTTTTCCACCAGGCGACGCAGTTGGCGATGTGCCACTACTGCCAGCATACGCAGACTCTGCTGGATTACTGCCCGGCCTGCAAAGGAAAGCTGCTGCTGTTTGGCATGGGAATACAGCGGATAGAGGATGAGCTTGACCGCAAATTTCCGGAGGCGAAAGTAGCCCGGATGGACAGCGACACGATGACCTCGCCGAAACAATTCAAAAAGGTCTTCGAGGAATTTTCTCAGGGCAAGCTGGATATCTTGCTCGGAACGCAGATGGTTGCCAAGGGGTTGGACTTCCCGCGAGTGTCACTCGTCGGCGTGGTTTCAGCTGACACTTCACTGTCGATACCCGATTTCCGGGCGGCTGAGCGGACATTCCAGCTGATAGTCCAGGTTGCCGGGCGGGCAGGGCGGGCACAGGTGCCCGGAGAGGTTGTCGTCCAGACGCTTCATGAGGAAGAGCCGGCTATACAATTCGCCTTGAATCACGATTATGACGGCTTTGCCAATTATGAGCTTAATCCTCGTAAGCAAATGCACTTACCGCCATTTGCCCGCATGATAAGGTTTGTCATCCGCCACGAAAAGATCGAACGGGCCGAGGAGGGGGCCAAGATGCTGGCTGATCGGCTCAGAAAGTTACTGCCCGATGGAGTTTCAATGATGGGCCCGATGCCGGCTGGCGTCCTGAAGATTCGCAAGCAATTCCGTTTCCAGATAATGCTGATGTCCGCCAGGGCGGGCCTTGTACAGCAGATAATATCACCTCGGATGGCTGAATTGACCGGCCATATTCCGGCTGAGATTATCACCGATGTCGACCCGATAAGCCTTGTCTAGGCGTTTTAGGTCTGTTTTTGCCCCATTCGGGCTGCAAAAAACCTTGACCAAAAGGCCAACCGCGGGTACAAAGACCCGTCTATATTTGCGGGAATTCCCTGCGCTTAGGAAATAAGAAGCTAAAACGATGAGCGATAAGAAAGGCAAGAATAAAGACCTCGGGCAGTTGCGGAAGAAAATCGACGAGTTGGACGCAAAAATAGTCGAGCTTCTCAACGCCAGGGCGGATGTAGTTGTCGAAGTTGGCAAGACTAAACTCGCCAACGACGCGCCCATCTACGCGCCCGACCGGGAACATGCCGTGTTCGAGAGGATTGCCAAGCTCAATAAAGGCCCACTTCCACAAAAAACACTCCAGGCGATTTACCGTGAACTGATGAGCGGTTCGTTTGCACTCGAAAAACCGCTTCGCATAGGTTATCTGGGCCCGGAAGGTAGCTTTTCCAACTTGGCAGCTCAGAAAAAATTTGGAGCCTCCGTCGAGTACCGTCCCCTGGCTGATATCAGGGCGGTTTTCGAAGAGGTTGCCCGCGGCCATTGCGACCTGGGGCTCGTGCCGATAGAGAACAACGTCGGCGGCGGCGTGGTTGACACGCTGGATTCTTTCATTGGCGCCCACGTTTATATCTACGCCGAGGTAATCGTAGAGATTCATCATAACCTCCTGGCTAATTGCGCACCCGAGGAAATTAAGTCTATAGCGTCCAAGCCGGAAGTTTTCGCCCAGTGCCGAAACTGGCTCTCGACCAGCTTCAAACAGGCTGAGCTTATTCCGGTCGCCAGTACATCAAAGGCTGCCGAGATGGCCGCTGCCGGGGCTGATGAGGGACTGGCCGCCATTGGTTCAAGCCTGGCCGGAGAGCTTTACGAACTCAAGACCGTCTTTGCGAATATCGAGGACAATCCGAAAAACATGACGCGGTTCTTTGTCATTTCACCGGCCCCTGCCAAACGGACCGGTAATGACAAGACGGCGATTATGTTCACAACAGCCCATAAGTCAGGCGCCTTGGTGGATGTTCTGAATGTATTCGCAAGTTTCGGAATTAATCTGACGAATATCGATACCCGTCCTTCAAAGAGGCGCGACTGGGAATATTACTTCTTCGTCGATGCTGACGGCCATTTTGAAGACGAGAATTTCGTCAAGGCCCTCGAAGCGGCGAGAAGCCATTGTGGTGAGATGCACGTTCTGGGAAGTTTTCCCAAGGCGACAGAGCCCGTTTAAGAAAAAGTAAGCTGAAAGGATTTTTGGAGATGTCACGTAAGTTGTTTGTTGCCGGTAATTGGAAGATGAATACGTCCTGCGACGAGGCAGTGTCGCTGGCCAAGGCTATCGTGGAGCAGCTTGGCTTTACTGACGAGGTAGATCTGGCTGTCTGCCCGCCTGCGGTTTATCTGGCATCAGTAAGTCAGGCTCTCGACAGTAGCAAAATCGCCCTCGGCGCACAGAACATGTTTTATGAGGACAACGGCGCATTTACCGGCGAGCTTTCGTCCGCGATGCTTAAAGACGTCGGCTGCACTTACGTCATCCTTGGTCACAGCGAGCGTCGGCATGTAATCGGCGAGACCGATGAACTCATCAACCGCAAGGTTGCCAAGGCGTTGGCTGACGGCCTGAAGCCGATCCTCTGTGTAGGCGAGCTTCTGGAAGAGCGCGAGGCCAATCAGACAATCGAAGTTGTCAAGCGTCAGGTTCAGGTCGGCATGGAAGGCATCAGCAAGGCTGACGCAATGAACGTAACAATCGCGTACGAACCTGTATGGGCAATCGGCACGGGTCTTACCGCGACTCCCGAGCAGGCACAGGAAATCCACGCGATGATTCGCGGACTTTTGACTGATATGTACGACGAAGAACTTGCCCAGAGCGTTAGAATTCAGTATGGCGGTTCGGTCAAGCCTTCAAACGCGTCTGAGCTTTTGTCACAGGAAGATATAGACGGCGCACTTGTCGGCGGAGCGAGCCTGAAGGTAGATGACTTTGCGGGGATCGCGAAAGCTTTTTAGTATGGAAAGTATAGAATTTGAAATAGAGAGAGTTTGAGTTATGGATATCGCATTATTTACTTTGTTCATCATTACATGTGTTCTGCTGGTACTTGTCGTCCTGCTGCAGAAGGGCAGAGGCGGCGGCCTTGGTGCAGCTTTCGGCGGCGCCGGCAGCAGTGCATTTGGTACACGCACGGGTGACGTACTTACCTGGGTGACGATAGTCTTAACCGCGATGTTCCTGATTCTTGCGGTTTTCACCTCGATTACATACAGGCCCGAGCCGGGCACGGTAATGGCGCCGGTTTTTAACCCCACCCCCGGCCCTGTTGAAGATGACGAAGCCTTCGTGACGGTCGAGTCCGGCACGCCGCGGGCTGATATTTTCTATACTCTCGATGGTAGCGAGCCGACCGAGGAATCGAAAGCCTACGAAAGTGCCATACGCATAACCGAAGGTACGACACTGAAGGCGCGTGGATTCCGTCCCAACTGGAAACCCAGTGTGGTTGCAGAGGGCTACTATGGCCAGCCGGAAACCAAGCCGGCTGAGTCTGAACCGGAAGCGGAAATGGAAACGCCAGCAACGGACGAAACAGGCGAATAATACCAACTTTTTAAAGGGACATTGAATATGCTGCGATCTATGACAGGATACGGAAGCGCACAGGGAGAAGTCGACGGTGTCGAATATGCTGTCGAGGCCCGTTCTGTCAACAATCGCTATTTCAAGGCTTCCATCAGGCTGCCTGAGTTTTTCTCCTCGGCTGAGGGCGAGATAGAAAAAGTACTTCGCAGCAAGCTTTATCGCGGAACTGTAACTTTGGGCGTGAAGATGAAATTCTCCGACCAGCGGGCTTCCTACCGGGTCAACGCGGTTGCTCTGGGCAATTATATCGACCAACTGCGTCCGCTCGAAATAGAGGCCAACCCTACTTTACGCATAGATCTTGGTTCGCTGTTGCAGTTGCCCGGTGTTTGTGAGCCGCCGCCGATGGAAGAGGTGGTTGAAAAGACACGCTCGGGCCTTTTGAAGCTTATCGATGAGACCCTGGATAAGCTCGTCGAAATGCGGATCAAGGAAGGCAAGGCTGTCGAGGTTGACTTGGTGAAAAACCTTAAGGTCATAGAAGAAAACCTCTCGGACATCGCCAAGCTGGCCCCTCAGGTAGTCGTGGATTATAAAGACCGTCTGGTAGCTCGTGTGAAGGACCTTACCGGGGCCGGCAAGATAGATATAGACCACGATAGCTTTGTCAGGGAGGTTACGATTTTCGCCGAGCGTTGCGATATAGCCGAAGAACTCTCCCGCCTGGCAGGGCACATAAAACAGGCGCGTAAGGCGATTGACGGTTCCGAGCCGGCTGGCAGGAAGCTGGACTTCATTGCCCAGGAGATGCTGCGGGAGGCAAATACCATAGCTTCCAAGGCCAATGACGCCGACATAGCCCAGAAGGTCGTGGAAATCAAGACGGCCATCGATCGAATCAAAGAACAAGTGCAGAATATTGAGTAGCCCGGCAGGCTGCTTTAAATGATAATGAGTAGCAAGGGAAAACTGGTAGTAATAAGCGGCCCATCCGGCGTGGGCAAGAGCACAATAGTCAAAGAAGTGCTCTCTCGCTGCGGCGCAACTTTCAGCGTTTCGGCTACCACCCGGCCCAAGCGTAAAGGCGAAGTGGATGGCAAAGACTACAATTTCGTAAGCCGGGACGAATTTGAAAAAAGAATAGCTGACGGCGAGATGCTGGAGTGGGCTGAGGTATTCGGCGAATATTATGGCACGCCGGCGGTATCTGTCGAAGAGTCAGTCGCTGACGGCAAGACGGTTTTGCTGGACATTGACGTTCAGGGCGGCATTCAGGTTCACCAGAAAAAGCCTGACGCAAAATTTATAATGATAGTCGCACCAGATGTAGACGAGCTTGCCAGCCGCCTGAGAGGCCGGGGAAGCGAAAATGCCGAAGCTCTGAAAAGACGCCTGAACAAAGCACAGGAAGAAATCGACACAGCTAGAAAAAGCGGTGTTTACGAGTTTTACGTGGTAAATGATGAGCTCGAAAAAGCAATCGGGCAAGTAATTGAAATAATCAACGAGGAGTATAATAAGATATGATCGAAGCGCTAAAGAGCGAGGAAATCGTAGACAAGGTCGGCGGTAGATTCAAATTGACCGCTTTAATCCAGAAACGTATGGTCGAGATTATCCAGGGTGCCAGGCCGCTTATCGAAGTTCCCAAAGGCATGACCACCATGGAAATCGTCATCCAGGAAATTCTGGAAGACAAGATTGCCATCGATTACGAAAAGTCCGACATTCCTCGGCCTGAAGACCTTAAGTAGGTTTTCTGCGAAATAGAATAGAACATGGCCCAAAAAACGAACATGCCGCTTGCGGGATACAGGGTTCTGCTCTGCGTTACGGGTGGAGTTGCCTGCTATAAGTCTGCAGACCTTGCCAGCAAGCTCACCCAGGCCGGGGCCGAGGTCGATGTGGCGATGACCGAGGCTGCTCAGAAGTTCGTCGGCCAGTTGACGTTCCAGGCAGTGACGCACAGGGCGGTCCATACAAGCTTGTGGCAGTCACTTGAGGACTACAGCACACAACACGTCTCGCTTACGGAACAAGCGGATCTCATGGTCGTCGCCCCAGCCACAGCCAACATCATCGGCAAGATGGCCAATGGATTGGCTGACGACCTTGTCAGCACGCTTGCACTTTCGGCCAGCGGGGCCTGCCCGATACTAATCGCACCTGCGATGAATACCCGCATGTGGTCCAGCCAGGTTGTGCAGGAAAATTTCGAACGGCTCAATAAAGTCAACGTCGAATCCATCGGTCCGGTAACCGGCCGACTTGCCTGCGGCACCATTGGACCGGGAAGAATGTCCGAGCCAGCCGACATATTCGAAGCTATCAAGGCAATTCTTCTGAATCGCCCGCCAAAGAAAAGATAAATCCGCAATCCGAAATTCTTTTACCTCCACTTGCCCAGAAGTTAATCTATTTGCATGAAGATTCTCGTTACAGCTGGGCCAACGCGTGAGTATATCGATACTGTGCGTTTTATTTCCAATGCATCAAGCGGCCAGATGGGCTGCGCCGTCGCCGCAGCTGCCTCCGCTGCCGGCCATGAGGTAACATTACTGCTGGGCAAGTGCAGCTGCCGAGCCCCCGATGGTGTCGAGGTAGTTCCTTTCGTAACTGTCGATGATCTTGGCGGCGAGCTGGATAAACTCTTCGACGATTGCGATGTGCTTGTCATGTCGGCTGCTGTAGGGGATTTTCGTGTAGATAATACTCTTCCCGCAAAGCTTCACCGCAGCGGCGGGCCTGTCCAAATTACTCTTTTCCCGACTGACGACATCCTGGCCGGCCTTGGTAGGAAAAAACAGGCTAATCAGAAAATTATCTCTTTCAGCGTGGAAGATGGCTCGCTTGAGCAGATAGAAGAAAAGGCCCTGGCCGAGTTGGCCACCAAAAACGCCGATTTCGTAGTAGTAAACACTCCAGCTGCCATGGACAGCGAAAAAAGCGAGGCTTGTATCCTTTCAGAGGAAAAGGAAGTTTTATCTTGGGCAAATCGCAATAAAAAAGAGCTGGCTGAAGCGATTGTAGGCCTGTTTTAGAATTGTGATTTGTCATATTCAGGTTCCAAACAATAGCCATTTAGTATGGAGATAAATCGATGGCCAGTCCGATAAAAGTACAGATAAGGCAAAAGAAAGGCTGCGAGGACGTTCCGCTGCCTCAATATATGTCCGACCATGCGGCGGGCATGGATTTGTGCGCCGCTTGCGAGGCTGAGGTGCCTGTCGAGCCTGGGGAAATAAAGCTTATTCCCTGCGGGTTCTACATGGCTATTCCGGTCGGGTATGAGGCGCAGGTCAGGCCCCGTAGCGGCCTGTCACTGAAGCACGGAATTACGCTGCCGAACTCGCCGGGAACGATTGATGCCGACTATCGCGGCGAAGTATGCGTGATTCTCTGTAACGTCGGGCGAGAGCCCTTTGTTGTAAAACGCGGTATGAGAATTGCCCAGATGGTAATTGCCCCGGTAACGCGGGCTGATGTCGTGCAGGTGGAAAAGCTTGACGAAACCAACCGCGGCAAGGGCGGATTTGGTCATACAGGAGTTTGAGGAAAAAGCTAGGGATGGCGAAAAGAGAAACAAAAAAAGCAAAAGTAAAACAGACCGCTGCTGAGCATCCAAAGGCCAGTAGCCGATTCTGGCGTTATTGTTCTATCCTCGTTCTAACCGGGGTGGTGGTTTTGGTCTGGATGAGTATGCTTACATTTTCGCAGACCGATCCGCCGTCGCAGAGCGTATATCCGCCCCAAAGTCCCGTGGACAACGCAGCCGGTTTGGTTGGTGCTTATATTTCGCATTTCCTTCGTTATTGGCTGGGCAGCGGTATTTATATCGGACTGCTTTTCGCCAGCTTTGCTTCGTTTATCCTTGTCCTTGGCGGACGAATCAAAGATCTGACTTGGCGTGTGGTCGGTTTGGCGCTGCTTATCGCTGCCGGCAGTGCCGCACTTTATCTGAAAAACCCTGACGGCAATGGCGATATCGCAGCTCTTCCTGCCGGAATACTCGGAACGGCGTCAGGGGAGTTTTTGCTCTCAAAATTGGCTGGCCCGGGCGCGTGGATAGTTGTAGCGCTTACTTTTTGCCTTGGGCTGGTTTTCACAGCTGAGAATCTCGTATTACAAATTCCGCGCTTTGGCAAGAAGGTATGGTCTCGGCGCAGCGATCTGCCATCAATGGCCAGTATATTTTCAAAACTGCGGGAAAAGAGCCCAGCCGTTGCCGATGCTCGCAACCTGACAGCTTCACCCCGGGCGGTCGCAGCCGTTCCGACCTCTGTTGCCAAGCCCAAGCCAGTTGCCAGGCCGGCCTTGGACATGAAGGAAAAGGTCAAGGAACTTTCACAACGCCTCAGGCCCAAGCCAGTTCAGCCCAGGCCGATTGAGAAGAAGATTGTCAAAAAGCCTGAAAATAAGGGAGCGAAAAATTACGAGCTTCCTACTGCCGACTTACTTGCCGACCCGAAGGGCGGCTACGAAGAGCTTCAGGAGGCCCAGGCCCTGGAAAAGAGGGCTGTATTGCAGCAGACGCTTAACGACTTTAACGTGGCAGCCGAAGTTGTCGGACACATGACAGGCCCGGTTATTACGCTTTTCGAGCTTTCGGTTTCACCGGGCGTCAAGGTTGCCAATGTAGCGAGTCTGTCAACGGATATCGCCCGTAGTTTGGCCGTGCCGGCTGTTAGAATTGTCTCGCCGATTCCGGGCAAGGACACCATCGGCATCGAGGTTCCGAACCTCGACAAGGAAATGGTCCGCATCAAAGAACTGATGAATATGTCCCCGCAGTCGGAATCCCAGATGTACCTGCCGCTTTACCTCGGCAAGGATGCCGGCGGTGATGCGATTGTCGCCGATCTTGGGGGCATGCCGCATATGCTTATCGCGGGCACGACCGGTTCGGGTAAGAGTGTCTGCATCAATGCGATTATCATGTCGCTGTTGATGACCAGGACTCCCGAAGATGTGCGGCTTATCCTGGTCGATCCGAAGATGGTCGAAATGGCCATGTTCGAGAATCTGCCGCATCTGCTTTGCCCGATTGTCAACGATATGCGCAAAGCAGAGGAAATTCTCGAATGGGCTGCGACGAAGATGGACGAGCGCTATGAGTTATTCAAGGAAGCTGGCGTCAGGAATATTGCCGGTTTTAACAAGCTCAACAAGGAAGAAATTCATGAGCGGTTCGATGCCGAGACCGACGAAGAAAAGGCCCGCATACCGCTCCATATACCGCATTACATCATTATTATCGACGAGTTGGCCGACCTGATGATGACCTCCAGCAAGGAAGTCGAGTCGCACATAATCAGAATCGCACAAAAGGCACGTGCGGTAGGCATACATTTGGTACTTGCGACGCAGCGGCCCAGTGTGAACGTGGTTACAGGCCTGATTAAATCCAACATGCCTTGCCGAATTAGCTTCCGCGTAGCATCGAGGCAGGAGAGTCGAATCGTACTCGACCAGAATGGAGCAGATGTACTTCTCGGCCAGGGCGATATGCTTTTCCTCCAGCCGGGCACGAGCAACCTTATCCGTTCACAGGGAACATTCGTGGAAGATTCGGAAATTCGCACCGTCGTCAAGAAGCTGCGCAACGCCGCCGGTGATCCGCAATATAACGTTGAACTGATGAAGCTCAATTCCAGACCATCCGGCGAGATTGGCGGGGACAAAGACGATCTGTTCGACAAGGCGGTGGAAATAGTCCTGGCCAGCCAGCGTGGCAGCGTTTCATTATTGCAGCGGCGCTTGCAGATAGGCTACAGCCGGGCCAGCAGGATAATCGACCAGATGGCCGATTCAGGATTGCTTGGCGACTACAAGGGATCGCAAGCCAGAGAATGCCTCATGACTCTTGAGGACTGGCAGGCCTTGCAGCAGTCGATAACCGCCGACCAGTCCGGCAGCTCCGCCCTCAACGGCGAACCGACAAGCGCATAAGACAGGATTGTCTAAGCCTTGGCCTCTACTCCGAAATTATTCAGCATCTCAGCGAGCGGTTTTCTGTACTGATTGCTTAATGGGGTCATCGGCAGACGGAGTTCGTTTTCGATCATGCCAGCCATCGCCATGGCAGCCTTTACCGGTATAGGATTTGTCTCGACAAACATCCCTTTAAAAAGTGGAAACAGGTTCAGGTGTTGCCGGCATGCCTCAGCCGTGTCCCACGCACTTATGGCGTCACAGAGCTTGCGGACCTCGGCTGGCAGGATATTCGCAAGAACGCTGATAACGCCAGAACCACCGACCGAGCAGATAGGCAGTGTGAGTGAATCGTCGCCGGAAAGAATTGTTATGTCACACCCGGCAGCTATGGCGCTGGCCACGTCAAGCTTGCCGGTAGCCTCTTTAATGGCAACGACCAACTCGATTTCCTCGTACATCCTGATAACAGTTTCGACGTCAAACTCGATGCCGGTTCTTGAGGGTATGTTGTAAAGCACAATTGGCAGGTGCACGTCTGCTACTGTTTGGACATGCTCGAACATTCCCTGTTGAGTAGGCTTGTTGTAGTAGGGGTTCACTAAAAGGCAGCCGTCAGCGCCGACCTCTTTGGCGTGCCTGGTCTGACGCAAAGCCTCTTCAGTGGAATTGCTGCCTGTACCGGCAATAACTGGAACACGTCCGGCCGCCTGCTCGACGACTACTTCGGTAACCTTGTAGTGCTCTTCGTAATTCAGAGTCGGAGATTCACCCGTCGTGCCGCATGGAACGATGCCTTGCGTTCCATTTTCAATCTGGAAATCGATCAGTTTTCTGAGAGCGTCGTAATCAATATCCCCATTTTTAAAGGGGGTAACCAGGGCTACCAGTGAACCTTCGAATTGGACCTTTTCTGCCATTTATATGAACCTTTCGTTTTTTAGCCTTTTGCAGACTTTTCTATCAGCCTTTTCATCTCGGCAACGGCTTCGCGAATGCCAACAAAGACCGCTCGGGAAATTATCGAATGGCCGATATTGAATTCGCAAAAACCTTGCATCGCTGCTATAGGGTGAATGTTGTTATAGGTAAGGCCATGACCGCCGTGTACAATCAAGCCTTCTGAGAGGGCAAACTCGAGGCCTTGTCTTATTTCGTCAATGGTTTCCTGTACAGCCGTTCCGGCTGCGTTGGCATAAGTGCCGGTGTGTATCTCGATGGCATCGCAGCCGGCCTTCTTGGAGGCCTGAATTTGCTCCGCTACGGGGTCTATAAACGCACTTACGACAGTTCCGGCATCTTTAAGTGCCTTTGTCACTTCCGCTAGCCGATCGAAATTTGCCAAACAGTCCAAGCCGCCCTCGGTTGTAAGCTCTTGGCGCTTTTCAGGGACGAGTGTGGCCTGGTCAGGCTTTATTTCCAGGGCAATCTGGACGATTTCCTCGTCCATCGACATTTCCATATTCAATTTTGTCTTCACCGTTTGACGCAGAAGTCGCGTATCGCGGTCGTTTATGTGGCGGCGATCCTTGCGTAGGTGGAAGGTGATACAATCAGCACCGCCAAGTTCAGCCTCAGCCGCAGCCCATACCGGGTCCGGCTCAACTGTCTGGCGGGCCTGACGAACCGTCGCAACATGATCAATATTAACACCAAGTCCTGCCATAGAAATTATCCCTGTAAGTGTTCCATGTAAGAAGGCTGTTATTTTAGACTTAGCAGAGGGCATTGTCAGCATAAATGATTTTTGTATGCGCAAAAAAAGAAGGCCTTCCGCGAGAACGAAAGACCTTCTTTTTGAATAAAAGTGGGCGAGATGCTGCTTGCTCAAGGCACCATCATCGCCCTTCGCCTTGGTAGAGATCCCCTCTGTCAAATGTGAGGCTCGACAAAAAGTTGCGAAATATCTGATGGAGGAGTATCAGAAAGTACCAGAGGGCGCTCATCTCCGCTGGTTTTCGCAATTCACAGTGATCTCTACCTCAAAGAACCCATGACAAATCCATCCCAAGGAGGAGTGGGGATGAAGACAAGCAGGCGCTCAACTCCGCTTGTTTTTTTCGCCATGAATCGTCCTTTGCTGTGAGGCTCGTCGCTACCTGGCAGTCAAGCACATCAAAGCGTGACCACCTTTAAGGCTCCTCGTATGAACATATAAGCTCGCCACCGAGCGGCAGCGAGTTACTCCTTTGGGCTTATTAATTGTTCCTGCTCGACAGACTCCCGCAAAACGTGTGCGAGTAGGGCGGACCATGTTTCAGGTTCGACCGGCCTAGTCAAGTAGAACGCGCCACCTTGGCGTGCAAGAACTTCGTGATCGTTTCCGCCCTCGTTGCCTATTACGGCAATCGGACAACGACGCCACTTATTCCGCAGCCACTGGAGGACCCGGCTCAAATTAGCCGGTGTATCGTTAGTAGCGAGAATTACCAGAGCTACCTTTCCAGCCGGGGCATAAAGCATTAAATCTTCAGCCCGCCGGTAGGTAACCAGGCATCCTGTATTCAGTTCTAAGAGCTCTCGTCTGACGTGGTCAGCTTCACTCATGTCCGTGCAAGCCATTACGACGCACAGACCGCTCTGCGCAGACCTCTTCATCCGCGCCGTGTTTCTACCCCTCAGTAGTTCCACAGCTATTAGGCTCCTCGATATAGTTCCCTCAACTGCCCTTATATAGAGCAATGGGCGTGCCTAAAGATGATTTTCTGAAAAATAAAAACCTAACTACTTGTTTTGTAGGGAGATAAATTTTTAAAAAAATCGAGGAGGATTCGGCGGGTTTTGGCATGCTTTTGAGGTGTCGCGTTTGGCGACAATTGTTGTTGCAGCTTGCGGCGCTGGGTGTCGCATGTTACGGCGCGGTGATCTTCCGCAGGTTACTGGCATTATTTCGGAAGAATGGGTTGGATTTGATTAGGAAATTTTCTCAATGGTTCAAATCAGGATATCATTTTGTGGAGAAGTGTGTGTCAAATTTCTCCCGAGGTAAATAAACCAGTCCGAGGATTTCGGCTGCGTATCAGGCATCCATATCAAGCTGGCGAATCTTCCTGATTAAGGTGCTTCTATGGATGTTGAGGACCCTGGCTGCGGCAGATCTGTTATAGCCTGACATCTCAAGTGCGTTGCGGATTGTCTGAGCTTCCGCTTCGGCGAGAGTACAGCAAACAGGCGAATTGTCGAACTGCGGCATCCGGCCCGGCGCTGGCTCGATGGGCTTGGATTCGCTTACATAGCCGTTATTCCAGGAATTACTGGTCGGAGGCATGGGAGGCAGGTTTGTAGCATATAACCGCTCTACATAAGCGCAGAGTTCTCGCACGTTGCCCGGCCAGGGATATTCCGTGAGACGTTTTCTCAATCGCTGCCCTAATTCACGACGAGCAAGGCTGTACTGCTGAGCGTAAAAGGTCAGGTAAAAGTCCAGCAGTGGTTCAATATCTTCGGGCCGATTACGCAGTGGCGGAACTTCTATCCGTACGATATTCAATCTATGGTACAGGTCGTTTCGGAAATCTCCTTCAACGACACTTTTTGCGAGGCTGCGGTTTGTTGAAGCTACAAAGCGGGTGTTGACCGATATTGGTTTGGAAGTGCCTACTGGCGTTACCTCACGCTCCTGAAGGAGTCGCAGCAGCTTGGGTTGAAGGTGCAGCGGCAGATCACCAACTTCATCTAAAAGAAGCGTGCCACCCTCGGCAGCGCGGACGACACCTAGAGTGTCGCTGGCCGCACCCGTAAACGCACCCTTTACGTGGCCGTAAAATTGACTTTCAAACAGAGTTTCGCTAATGCCTGGACAGTTAACCGGAATAAACGGTTCGCTGGCACGGTTTGAAAGGGAGTGTATACGGCGGGCTAGTAGTTCTTTACCGGTTCCGGATTCACCTTCGAGAAGCACTACGCAGTCATTTGATGCAACTGCATCGATGACTTTGATGACTTGCTGGAAAAGAGAGCTTGTTCCAACGAGGGCCTTTTCAAAAGCGATATCGTTTCGCGGTGAGCTTTCCGCAATAGTCACAGGTAATCTCCTCACTTATTACCTAACCAATCGACCCGCCGAGCAAGCGAGCCTCCTCACAATTTGAGAACACTGTAGCCTCTGCAGCCACAGGTTATAGGACAAATATAAACCGAAACCCGGATTTTTGCAAGGTAAAAAATCCAAGCTCTTTGTATGTAAAGAGTTCCGAATAACAGACGTTGTTTCATACCCCTTGTTTTTTGGTAAATAACGTTCTTGGAATAAAAGACTTAAGGTCTAAGCATCCTTCATGGAACGGGTAAAAAAAATTCTTTTTATGATGATTTGAACTGTGCAAAAAATCCTTAGCAAAGCTGCCCCCAGAACTTGCCGATAGCGCAATTGGACAGGTGCTGCAGTTTTGGGTGAATGGCCATAACTGCTTTCTAGAAAGTAAGTTAATTTGAATAGTGCAGAAAAAAAACAATTTCAGGCGGGCTTGCAGGTAAAGACCTTTGTGGTAATGGCCTTTTTGGTCATAACTATAACTCTGGCAGGTGGTTGGCTTTATTTTAGTAACGCCAAATACTGGCTTGGGCAAGGCGACAAAAAGCATGCCGATTTAATCGGGAAATCTATCTCCCTTGCCTCTCAGCATGATCTGCTCAATGGAAATTCCCAGCCGCTCGAGCGATTGGTAAGCGATTCTATGGGGAATGAGGAGATTTGTTATGTCGCAATTCTCGACAGTAAAGGCGGAATTGTATGCTCAGCCTATGCTTCCGGGCATAGTGGCAGGTGGGGCGGGCTTGCGAAATCTCCCCCCTCTATCTCTGCGGTAAATCGGCCCACCAGGAACCTGTTAACACTTAGCCATCCGATAATCGCAAAAGGAGTGCCCGGTCATGAAGGCCAATTGATTGGAGCGATCCGGCTGGTATTGGATACGAGCGTAACAACAGTGAAATTGGCTAAGTTGCAACTTCATGTCTGTCTTATAGGTGCCACGCTTGTCATTATGGGATTGCCGATTGGGTATTGGCTCGTCTGGCGCTTAATGGTCCAGCCTATTAACAAACTTGTTTTGACCACAAGACGTTTCGGAAGGGGAGACTTCGAAGTTCGTAGCAAGATTAACCGCGACGACGAAGTCGGGGAGTTGGCTTTTGCGTTCGATACCATGGCTGATGAAGTTTCCTCAATGCGTGCAGAACTGGTCATTGCGAATGAACGATTGGAGCAAAAGGTCATCGAGCGGACAATGGAACTGGAACAAAGCAACCAGCAGCTTATCGACGAGATGGCCGAGAAGGAAGACTTCCTAAGGGCCGTCAGTCATGACCTGAACGCACCGCTTCGCAATATTGGGGGCATGGCTACACTTCTTATGATGAAATGGAAGGACCAGCTTCCGGAAGAGATAACAGCCAGGCTGCAACGCATTCAGTCGAATGTTGATATTGAGTCCGACCTGATTTCTGACCTGTTGGAGCTTTCTCGAATCAAGACCATGCCTCAGCAGCCCGAGATGGTCGATATGAACGAGCTTGTAAAAGCCATGGCTGACAATTTTGAATATGAATTGGATGAAAAGAATATAGCTCTTGAAATAAATGGCCCCATGCCGAGCCTTTATGTTGAGAAAAACCGTATCAGGCAGGTCTTCCAGAATCTGTTGGATAACGCCATTAAGTACATGGACAAGTCTCAAGGCGGAAAGATTTGCATCGGCTACAGATTCGTCGATAAAGCCCATCAATTTTATGTATCAGACAATGGCCCGGGCATTGCGTCCGAGGAACAAAAAAAGATTTTTTACGTATTCCGCAGGGCTAAGAACACTGCTAGTGCGGGGGTTTCAGGAAAGGGCGTAGGCTTGGCCCTGGTTAAGAGTGTTGCGTCAAAATACCAGGGCAGGGCATGGGTAAAGTCGCAGCTGGGCGATGGAGCAACTTTTTATTTCACCCTGGCAAAAAAATGCACCGATGAGCCGATCGAAGAGCTTTCCGAGAAATCCGAAGAAGCGGAAGTTCAGCAGGATTTAGTCGATGTACATTTTTACGCTGATAATGAAGGCATTTGAAGTTGCGAGAGAGTAAACCGAAACTATGGAAGATAGCCAGGTAAAACCGAGGATACTGATTGTAGAAGACGATCCTGACCAATGTCAGCTGATCTGCGATTCGCTGTGCGTTTATTACGACAATGCCGAAGATATTGTCAGGACAGGCACAGCTGCGCAATGTCTCGAGCAGGACCTGGAGCACTTTGATATTCTTCTGCTGGATTACAACCTTCCTGATATGGAGGGATTTGCGCTGATTGAGAAGATCCACGAGCAATCGGACGTTCCGATAATTGTAATTACAGGTGAAACCGATTCTGCCATTGCAGCTGCGGCGGTTAAGAATGGTGCGATGGACTATGTGGTAAAGCTGGGCGATTACCTCTTTACAATACCTGCCATTATCGAGAAGAATCTTCATTTGTACGCTATCAAAAAAGAAAACAAGCGCCTCAATCTCGAGATGAAATCGATGGTGGATGAATTGCGTGTAAAAAATCTTAAGCTCGAAGAGTCGATGGAACAACTGCGTAAAGTGGCTACGACGGATCACCTGACCGGCCTGGCGAATCGGCGGAAGTTAATGGAGATTATCGAGCGGAATTTCAGCGAAGCGATTCGCTATGGATTTGATCTTACCTGCTGCATGTGCGATCTGGACCATTACAAGCAGATAAATGACCTGCTGGGACACAAAGTCGGCGACGACATACTTGTTATAACGGCCGACGTTATTCGCTCGTCACTTCGAGGTAGCGACTTGGCAGCACGCTATGGCGGCGATGAATTTGTACTTGTTTTGCCGCACACTTCGCTTGAACGCGGGCTGGCTGTCAGTGAGAGGATTCGCCAGGACCTTTTCAGCCGCACAAGAGACTATCAGAAGCTGAGTGCACCTGTTACCCTCTCGATTGGGGTAGCTTCCATCGGGGAAGACAATCCCACAAGCGCACAGGCACTGCTTTCTATGGCTGACAAGGCCCTCTACACAGCCAAGGATCTCGGCAAAGACCACATAACAGCTTTTAGCAAGATTTCTCAAATGGCGAAAGTTTAGCCAAAAGCCGAAATCTTCAAATTTCCATTTCCTTATCAAGTCTCGTTTTATATTCATATAGGTCAAAACAACATGGACTCTCATGTTTATCGACGTTACAGTGTTTAGGCCCGCTGTTGAGGTTACTCAGGCGGGTTTGACTTCATAATGGAGAAGCGAGCTTGATTAAAACGCTTCATGCATATATAACGCGCGACCTTTTACGAGTGGCGGGCCTGGCGCTGGTGGCCTTTACACTTGTTTTGACGGTCTTTTCGATAATGGAGCCGTTGCGCAAACAAGGCCTTGCGACGGGACAGGTTTTTGCGCTGTTTACGCTTACCGTGCCGGTGATGCTCTCTTTCACTCTGCCCGTTGCGACGCTTTTTGCCGCGACAATAGTGTATGGCCGATTCAGCCAGGATAACGAACTGCTGGCCTCCAATGCCAGCGGCATATCGACCATAAGCCTGCTCAAACCGGTGTTGGTGATGGGCGGAATCGTTACGGCGTTTTCGCTGATACTGAGCAACTTTGTGGCACCGCAGCTGGCCTCACTGGGCGAAAAGGCAATCAAGGCCAATGTCAGTGGCATTATCTACCACCAGTTGCAATCACAGAATTATGTGAAGTTCAAAAACTACCTCCTGCATGCTGACCATGTCAATTCCGATACAGACATGCTCCGCGGGGTGGTTGCTATCGATACCAAGCGGCCTGGTGATGTCCGTGTCGTCGCTGCCTCTACTGCCTGGGTGAAGTTCAAGACAAACAAAGAGAACGAAACTTATGCTTCGATTTCTTTGATGAATCCCGCTGGCGGGCAGACTGGCCGCTGGGAAATTTCCAAGATGGGCTCGACCACGATAGAATCGCCGCCTATGCCGTCGCTCAGCGAGGAAAAGGCAGCCTTCTATGACTGGGGCCGACTGTTGCGAACACTGAGGGAACCGTCCCGCCATGCAGAAATTCATCGTGAGTTGATAAGGATAAAGCGAGACCTTTCTCATGATATTTTAATCAAGGACGTCGCAGCTGCGATTAACTCCGGCAGGGAATATGCCAAGCTCCAGCGGGGAAATCAGAAATTCATCATCAAGGCAGCCGCTGCCGAGGTCGGCTTTGACGGCAGCGTGATTCTTCGCAGCAGTCAGCTCGATACCGGTGAGTTGCAGGGGGTTGAAGTAACAATTCTGGAAAAAGGCAAGGAAAGCCTCCGCATACTGGCAAAGTCGGGGACAGTTCGTGGAGCGTGGTCAAGGTTGGCTGAGATTTCTTATGCGAGCATCCTGCTCGAAGGTGAAGTGGAAGTTCATAACATAATGGACGGCCTGAGTGATGGCGACCCTCAAAGGCCCGGCGAGTGGCAGAGGGGCGAGATCCCCTTTCCCGCCAGCGTAGCTGCTAAAACTCACGAAATAGACCTGGACGAAATTTACGATCGAGGCCCGGATACGGAAAATCCCAACATCCTACAGAAGATTAAAGACCTCAAGGAACATCGTATATCGAAGATCGTCGGCGAAATCCTCGCCGAAATCCATCTCAGGCTGGCATATAGTCTGAGCTGCTTCCTGCTGGTTGCGATGGGCTCGGCATTGGGTGTGATATTCCGCGGTGGGCAGTTTATCAGCGCATTTGCGATTAGCGTAGTGCCTGCGGCGATCGTGATAATACTTATGATTATGGGCAAGCAGATGATAGTAAATCCGGATGTGCCGATAGTGGCTGGGCTGGCTGCTATATGGGGCGGAATAATAGCCCTGATAATCGCGAACGGATTTATCTATGCCCATCTGATGCGAAAGTAAAAATGAAGACTCTGGATAAATACATAGTACGAAGTTTTCTCTTCAATGCGCTTCTTTTCTTCATCGTTATGATGGCGCTGAGAATAGTTGGCGACCTGTTCGCCCACATGGACGAGTTCGCCGAGCAACAAAATTTCTCCGGCATGATAACGAGTATTTTTACTTACTATGCCTATCAATCGCTTGTGTATTTTACGGAACTTGGAGGAGTGATAATCGTCGCTTCGGCTGCTTTTACTGTGGCCAGGATGAACCATACCAATGAGCTGACGGCAATGATGGCGTCAGGTGTGAGTCTGTACCGGGTAGTCTGGCCGATAGTTCTGTGTTCTATGCTGCTGGGAGGCCTGATAATAATCGATCAGGAGTTCGTCATCCCTCAGGTGCCGGACAAACTCGTCCGAAGTCCTGACGACGCCCATGGCATGGAAAGTTTTAAAATAAGGCTCACGCCCGACAGCGCAGGAGCGGTCTGGTATTCTGACAGTTTCACGCCGGCCAACGAGAAAATGGAACAGCCGGTGATTCTCATACGCGACCCGAATTACACACTCCAGGCGGGTATTTCCGCAGGCCTTGCCAAGCCCGGAAAACTTTTCGGTTCCAGGGGCTGGCTGCTGGAGGATGCACGGATGAGCTTCGCTGCAGAGAGCGGCCAAGCCTGGCCTCACATGCCGGACGTTAACAGGATTTTTTCGAACATAGGCCCGGAAATGATCATGGAAAAGACCGAGCAGGGACCTACCGGCAATCTTGCTATCCGCGATATATGGGCCAAGGATAATCAATACAACATGGTCGTCGAAGCCAAACGCTTCATTCCCGACCCATATGTCGAGGGTGAGTTCCGCAGTGGAACCCTCGAGCAGCCCAGGTTCACGTTCCGCGGCGATAACGATAAGATTCTCGGCGTGTTTTTCGCGAAAGAAGCCCTCTGGCAGGGCGGCGAAATTGACGAGAGCTTCTGGAAGTTGGTCGAAGGGCGGTTGTTCTTTACATCGGACTTGACGACCGAGGTTCTAACACTTCGCCGCGACAGCGATTGGCTGCACTACATGTCCAGCGGCGACCTTGGAAACCTTCTTAAGCTGCGAAAAGTCAGCGATGAGGAAACCGCACGCCTGACCAAGCACATTCGCGTAACAGACCCGATCAATAATCTCCTAATGTTGCTGCTTGGCCTGCCGTTTATCCTCTCCCGTGAGCGCAACATCAAGGCCTCTGCCTCACTGTGTCTGCTGACGGTTGGCGCGTTCTATTGTTTCATTTACTTGTGCCGATATATCGGGCTGGATCCGTTCTGGGCTGCATGCCTGCCGACACTGCTTTTCGGTTCGATAGCTGTGGTGATGCTGGATTCGATTAAGACGTAAGTCTTATTTGTGAATTGGTTCCAGATCAGCCAGGGGGATTTCCATTTCGAATATCCCTGACTGAACAACCGCCTGGTCTTTACTTTCGTTGACTCTAATGAGAGTAGCTGGCTTATTGAATGGAACGAGGAATACCTGTTGGCCCGGCTGGGTTTTCAATAATTCCTCTCGGCTGGCTTTTGCTGCCTTGGAATCCTTGCTGCGGCGTGTTATCGGGCGGGTTTTTGTCCTTTTTTCCTTTGGTTTTCCGTGTTTTTTATTGGCTGTCTGGTTTTTGTGAGCAAACGGCCCGCTTTGAGGGAAAAGTTCCTGCAATGAAAGCTCGAGTTTGCCTTGGGTTGTTTCTACTGCCGCCTTCAGGCCGGGCAAATTAAGCTCTACTACCTTGCCGGTGCCGGGCTTTTTGCTTATCGGTACTTCATCGCCAATTTTCACCCGGGCGATAGCACCCAGCCAGGCGTCGAATTGGCGACCTCGCTGTTTCTGTTGCTCGAGGCTGCGATGGTATTCTTCCTTAATCCTCTTGGCCTCTTCCATGGCGGACTCGGTCTGCGAGGCCTGCTGGAGAACCTGCTTTTTAAGCGATGCGATTTCCTGGCGAACCTCGACCTGACCGAGGTCTGGCATAAGCTCACGTAGTGGAACTTCGACCTGAACCTTTCCGGTGTCGAATAAAGCGATTTGCTTGTGAAACTCCAGCCTTACGAGCTTGGCCGTGGTCTCGAGGGACGGCACATACATTTCCTCTCCGCTTTTAAGTTCACCAAGTGACGCCAGCCAGGTTTCGAACTCGCCTTTTAATCGATGGAGGTCGGCGAGTTTTGCCTCGAAGTTTTCCTGCTGCGTCAAGGCTGCGAGTTGTGCAGCCTGAGCGTCTTCGCGGGCGACTTCCGCGGTCTGTCTTGCCACGCTTGTTGCGCGGATGGCACGGCTGAATTGTTTGCCTTGTGCGCTGAGGTGGCGTTTTGCATTACTTGTCAGCTTTCTCGGTAGGCCCAGCTTACCGGCGACTGTTATCGCGTGACTTTCTCCGGGTGTGCCGATTTGTAAATGATAGGTGGGCCGGAGCGTTTTTGTGTTGAATTCGACCGAGGCGTTATCGACGCGGTCATGGTTAAAGGCGTAGGCCTTGAGTACGCTAAGGTGCGTAGTGACCATGCCCAGACAGCCGATGCTTCTGAGCTCATCCAGAATAGCCTGACCGATGGCTCCGCCTTCGTCGGGGTCCGTACCGGCACCGAGTTCGTCGATAAGAACCAGACAGTTCCGATCAGCCTTGCGAAGAACATATTTAACGCGCTTTATATGCGCCCCGAACGTACTTAGCGACTGCTGGAGCGATTGTTCGTCGCCGATATCGATGAAGATATCTCTAAAGATTGGCATCTTTGCCCCGCGCTGAACGGGGATATGCATGCCGGACTGGGCCATCACTGCAAGCAGGGCGACGGTCTTGAGGGTTACGGTCTTGCCGCCCGTATTCGAGCCGGTGATAACCAGCAGGTCAAAATCACTTCCGAGCCGGACATCTATCGGAACGACCGGATGGGTTTCCCGGCCGGCCTGAGTGTCCTGGAGTTCCTGATCTATTAGCAGGGGATGGCGAGCCTTGGAAAATTGAAGCGAGCCCCGCTCGACGATTTCAGGGCAGGTCATATCGAACTGATAGGCGTATTGCGCCTTGGCCGAAATCAAATCGACTTGGGCCAGTATCCGCATGGTGGCTGAGATTTCTCCTGAGCGTGCGAAGATTTTCACTGCAAGGTCACTGAGCAGCCTCTCTATTTCGCGGCGCTCATCCTCGTGGAGGTCAGCTAGCTGATTGTTCAGCTCAACCGAGGCGTTTGGCTCGACGAATGCGGTCTGGCCGCTCTGACTGAGTCTGTGCACTACGCCGGGGAGACGGCCTCTGTTGTCAATCTTTACCGGCAGCACATAACGATCGCCATGGAGCGTTACGGTAACGTCCTGCAACAGCTTTGCGACGTCCGGTTGGCGGAGGTAGCTGTGAATAACGTCGTGGATGTCCTGGGACGTTTTGTCGATCTGTCGCCGCAGGCTAGCGAGTTTTTCAGACGCGTCATCTCGCACCGTACCATCGGAAGCGATAATATCCCGAATAGCGTTTATTTCTTTCTCGAAACTGCCGATGTTTCCCGCCAACTCGGCCAGCTCGGACAAATTTTCGCCCGCGGAGTAGAGATACTGTTGAACATTGGCTGCACCTTCAAGGGCAGAGGCGATTGCTGCGAAGTCTTCACCGTCTGCGCCGGCGCCCGGTTTGGCACGGCTGAGCTGCTGGGAGATGTCCGTAACTCCGCCAAACGGCGGCAGGCCTATGTCGCGCACAGCCGTAACCATCTGAGAAGTCTGCTCCAGCCAGCGATTGATTATTGAAGGATTACGGGATGGGCCTATCCGAACGGCAAGGTCCTTGCCCAGGTTGCAGCGACAATAACCGGCGAGTATGCGGCGCAGCGAATCAAATTCAATTTTTGCAAGAGTAAATGAATCCACAAAACACCCTTTAAGCATCAATCTGTCAATGCGAATTATAACCTTTATTGTAAATCTGCGTCTGAGAGAAAAGTAAAATTTGTGGTGAACATTTGCGGTGCTAGGGGCGTCTGAGAAAAAGAGAAGGTGCGATTACCTTGATATTTGCTTGTCGCAGAGATAACTTCATACACGAATCAGCTGCTGGGCTTTGGGAAAATTGAAAGGATAGGCCATGATCGTTTTAGGGATATTATTAGTAGTTGTCGTTTTGATAGCGTTCGCGCTGATAGCGATTTACAACGGGCTCGTTCAAAAGAGGATCCGTTGCCAGGAGGCATGGAGCCAGATCGATGTCCAACTCAAACGTCGTTACGATTTGATTCCGAACCTGGTCAATACGGTCAAAGGCTACGCCGCCCACGAAAAAGAGACGCTCGAGCGTGTCATCCAGGCGCGAAACGCAGCCATTTCAGCTGATGGTGTCCAGAATCAGGCAGAGGCTGAGAACTTTTTGACGGGCGCGTTGCGGCAGTTGTTCGCACTTTCGGAAAGTTATCCTAACCTGAAAGCCAATGAGAACTTCATGCAGCTGCAGGAAGAACTCACCAGCACGGAAAACAAGATCGCTTTCTCGCGGCAGCATTACAATGATACGACGGCTATCTACAACACAGCCCGTGAGACGTTCCCCAACAACATGGTCGCGAATATGTTCAGCTTCCAGGCGAGAGACTATTTCGAAATCGAAGATCCCACGCACCGCGAAACGCCGGAAGTGAAGTTTTAAGAAAAGAGAGCCCATAACAAAATCTCCCGCGGCCGCGACGCCTGATTTTTTGTTCGCAGGCAAGGAGCGAGGAGGATACGATGCCTTTGGCATCATTGACTTTCGAGCGACGCCGTATGCGGACAAAAGGGCGGCGTCCCAAAGGGTTTGGCCGAAAATCGGCGTCTGCTTTGTTGCGGCTCCTCGCCATACCGTTAAGGTATGGCGTTGTCGCCGACGCCTCGCAGCCATCCGATTTTGGGGCAAACGCGGCTAGCGTGAGGTTTTGTTATGGGCTCTAAGAAATAATGGCAGTAGAGACTTTTCATACACTTATCGCCCGCAATAAGCGAAACACCTTTTTTCTGATTGCGGGGTTTATGGTCTTTTTTATTGGACTTGGCGTTCTTATCGGCCTGGTTTGGGGCTGGGGAAGCGAGAACCGCTGGGCCTTCAGCATTATTGTTGCTGTTATAGCGGCTGTGGTCGCGTTTTGCCTGACACTGGCCAGTTATTACGGGGGCAGTTCGGCGCTTTTGGGCCTAAGCAGGGCCAAAGAGATAAAGCAGGAGGACGATCCTCAGCTTTTCAACGTCGTCGAGGAACTTTGTCTGGCGGGCGGCCTGCCGCTGCCGCGGATTTTTCTGATAGACGACACAGCAATGAATGCCTTCGCGACCGGGCGAAACCCAAAGCACGCATGCGTGGCCATTACCAAGGGTTTGCGCAGCAGGCTTAACCGTGATGAGTTGCAAGGCGTCATGGGCCATGAGCTCAGTCACGTTAGGAATTACGACATTCTCTACGCGATGCTGATGGCTGTCATGGTCGGCGTACTTGTTATGCTTTGCGATATTTTCCTTCGCAGCCTGTGGTTTGGCGCCGGCAGCCGGCGCTCCAGACGCAGGAGCAGCCAGGGCGACGGGGCAGCCCAGCTCATCCTGTTGGTTGTGGCCATAGTTTTGGCGATAATCGCGCCGATTCTCGCGCGAATAATACAGATGGCACTATCTCGTCAGCGGGAATATCTTGCCGATGCAGCCAGCGTCGAGCTGACACGCAACCCGGAAGGGCTTGCCCGGGCACTGGCCAAGCTAAACGGCGATGACGAGGTGCTGGAAGTAGCCAACCGTGCTACCGCGCCGCTTTACATAGTCCACCCGATAAAGAAATTCGAAGCCCGATCGAAAAAGATATTCAGCACACACCCGCCAATAGCAGATCGCGTCCAAAGACTCATGTCCCTGACGCAATAAGTCGATATTAATCCAGAGGAAATTTTTGGATTAATTGGATTGTTATGACTGAACGCAATAAGGAAATAATCGGCTTTCTGTGTCGCTGGACTCTCATGGGTTGTGCCTGGGGCACGATTATAGTCGTTGTCTATATCGGCATATCGGCTGTTGGCTTTCTTGACGATGAGCTGAAAGCGGATATGACATTAAGCGATTCGATGTACGTCCAAAACCACAAGAGCCGGCCTAGGCTTTCGGGTTACATGAATTTCATCTCAAGATACGGCGACAGCTCCCTGGCAGTTTCCTGCGACAAACAAAACGTTCAGCACGGCCTGATCTGGTCGAAAAACAAACGTTTTTCGGCATGGCTGAATGAATATTCCCTGGGGTCTAATAAAGTCTTCGTCAACGGTTTGCCCTATGGGCCTTTGGCTTACAGGAAAGGTGCGGGGCAGGTGGTAATTGTGCCCGAAGGAGCCCAGGTTTCCCTGGTCGATGCCGGTTGGGCTTTGGAAATGCTCCAAGCCGACAAGGAAACTTTTGGCCAGTTCATGCTGTCGCTTCGCAGGAGAGGGCAAAGTGCTTTTTTTCATACCGACAATCTGTCGAAATTCTCAGCTGACAGTAAAAAAATAAAAGAAGTTTATCCCGAAACGCCGCAGCTGTTTTTCAAGAGTCCAAAACGGCCGTTTAATACACTTTGGCACATCCGGTGGGCGCTAAGTCTTACCAATGAAAAATGTTATTGCCGGGTCTTTACGAATGACGAAAAACTCGTCCGTATTTTCGGGGAAACGAAGTTCCAGACAAATTACATCGATTCGCTTTCCACGCTCAAAGAATATTTGCTAATCGAGCCATCGCCGCGTTAAAGTGTTGCCCAACGGATTTACGCTTGAGGTAATTGTTATGCGTTTGACATGGATGTCAGTGATTGTGGTCTTGCTGGGGAGTCTTCTTGTCGGCTGTGCTCCCCAGACGACGAGGATAATAAACGAACTTCCCGCCCATGAACTGAATCTCAAAGCCCCGCAACCCAGGCCCGCTTCGCCCGCACCTGTTGCTGCACCCCCAGCGCCGTCAGAGAGCACAGGTTTGCAAAACCAAACGAGCTTTTCGCCGAAGAAACATCAACGCGATTGGCGTTACATAGTTGTCCACCACAGCGCGACGGAAAAAGGCAACGCTCGCACTTTCGATAAGATGCACCGTGATAAGGGCTGGGATGGTCTTGGCTATCATTTTGTGATTTGTAACGGCCGAGGCTCAACTGACGGCAAGATAGAGGTCGGCCCGCGATGGAAGATGCAGAAGTGGGGGGCACACTGCGGCGGCACACCGAATAACGAATATAACAATTTCGGCATCGGGATATGCCTTGTGGGCGATTTTTCCAGCCGCATGCCATCAAGCCGACAATTGGCGTCTCTCAAAAAGCTTATCATGAATTTGATGATAACCTATGACATTCCGCCCGAAAACGTCATCGGCCACAAGGACGCACCACAGGCAAATACGGCATGTCCGGGCAGGCAGTTTCATAAATACCTGGGCTGGACGCTTCGAAGAGAACTGACCCGCAGAATTGCTGCCGCGAATTTGCGGTAGTATTAGGGGGCTTGAACTTCCATAAAAAAACACCCGGACGCTACAGTATGCGCCCGGGTGAAGTCCGCTAAACCATCGTTATGTTTCTTTCGTTTACCGTCTTCGGAAGGTAGCGGGCTTTACACATATATTATACGCCAATTCCGCTTTTTTTAGGCCTCCAAAGACAGGTGTGTGCCAAAAATCGCCTTCTGTAATTTATTAGTGATAAATCACTTGCTGGGGGTTCGCAAAAATTTCAACTAATTTTCCCCAAAAGAATCAGGCAACGATTTTTGTTATGCGAACCTTTGTGAATTTTTGGCGGTGGCCTTTTTTGCGTCGTGAGGCTTTGCGACGGCGAAGGTAATAGCTGAATACCTTCTTGCCCTTTTCTTCGGGAGCGAGAATCTCAGCGACGACCTTTGCGCCATCAACCAGAGGTGTGCCGACCTTGACGTCGCCTTCGTTGCTAACGAGAAGGACGCGGTCGAATTCCATTTCCTTTGTATCTTCTGCCAATTCCCGCAGATCGACGGTCAGCTCATCGCCTTCGCTGACACGGAACTGCTGGCCGCTATCTTCTATAACTGCGTACACTTTAATGCTCCTTACGCTACGAGAAAGCGAGCAATTATGACGAAAGTTCGGATATTGTCAAGTGACTTACGGGACAGATTTTTGCCTAAAACGCCTCTTTGACGTTCTGCATGAAGGCAGCTGAGGTTTTGGCGCCGCGGTAAAGCTGATCCAGGCGGAACTTTTCGTTGGGCCCGTGGAGGTTGTCATCCGGCAGACCAAAGCCCATAAGCACAGCCTCCAGGCCCAAAAGGCGCTGGAACAGCTCGGTTATCGGCACCGAGGCGCCGCAGCGGATAAAGGCCGGCTCTTTCCCGAAACCCTCAAGATAAGCCTTTATTGCAGCCCCCATTACCGGGGAATCTTTCTCCAGCAGCCCTGGTCTGGCCTTTGCCTGAATCTTAAATGATGCCTTTATACCTGCAGTGACGTTTTGGTTGATGAACTCTTCCAGGCCAGCTGCGATTTTTTCAGGGTCCTGGTTCGGTACCAGCCGCATTGATATCTTGGCTGAAGCCTTTTCCGGGATGATTGTTTTGGCGCCTTCGCCGGTATGGCCACCGATGATACCGTTACAGTCAAGCGTCGGCCTTGCCCAGCGGCGTTCCAGCACGCTGAAATTCTTCTCTCCGCCACCAAGAGCATCGACACCCAGAGATTTGGCATATTCTGACTCGTTGAAGGGGAGTTTTTTCCATTCATCGTGCTCGGACTCGGTAAGCTCGATGACATCATCGTAAAAACCGGGCAATGTCACCCTGCCGTTTTCGTCGTGCATCTTTGCTATAAGCGTAGTAAGGGCGTTTATCGGGTTAGTCAACGCTCCGCCGTGTATGCCGCTGTGCACGTCCTGATTCGGGCCTGTGAGGGTTATTTCTCCATAGGCCAGGCCGCGAAGCGAATATGTAATGCTTGGCAGGCCATCGGCGAAAAATTCCGAGTCGCTGATAACAGCTGCGTCCGCCTGAAGCAATTGCGTGTTGTTTGCCGTTGCCAGAAATTCTTCCAGACCCGGCGAGCCGATTTCTTCCATGCCCTCGATGAAAAATTTAATGTTAACCGGCAAGATTCCCCAGTTATGCAGTGCATCAATAGCCATTATGTGCGTAAAGAGCTGGCCCTTGTCGTCGTTGGCGCCCCGCGCGTAGATGTTGCCGTCTTTGATGACAGGTTCGAAGGGCTTGGAGTTCCAAAGTTCCAGCGGCTCAACCGGCTGGACGTCGTAATGGCCGTAGATGAGCAGCGTTGGTGCATCGTCGCTGACATGCATCGTTGCCAGGACGGAGGGCTTTTCGCCGGCTGGCAGAATCTGCGTCTCGAAGCCGAGGGTTGTCAGGTAATTGCAAAGCCAATCAACGCAGAGTTGGCACTGGTCCGGCTGGGACTTGTCGTTGGCTACACTTGCGAAACGTAACAACTCAAAGAGTTTTTCCAGATATTTCTCTTTGTTGGTTTCAAGATATTCAAGTACTTCTTTGGATAACATTTCGTCCTCATTAAAACTGCTTAACTTTAAAACTATCTGGTCCAGAATTGCCACCAACGGCGTTTTTTGACGCGATCATCGCGAGCAATGCGCCGGGCCATGACTCCGACCTTGGGCAATTTCGCTTGTATGTCTCTGAGTTTCTGGCGGGCGAACTTTTCCGGCTGTTGGTGGAATACTCTTTGCGTCTCGGGGAAGAAAAAGGCTGACTCTGGCGGAAGTTCATCATCACCTTTATAGAATTTCAAAGCCTCGCCCAGACACATAGCTGCGCAATAACTGGTGCTTCGAGATACGGCTGGATCTTTTTCGGAAGATGCCGATTCGAGCATGAGGTAAAAAAGGCTCAGCCATTGGTTCAGGTCTATTATCCTACTTGGCGACTTTGTGGGGTTGATGGTTTCGGCATCTTTGCCGGCTGCTGGAATGTCATGGGAATACGCAAATTTGAAGTTTTGTTTATTGCCGCAGTTTTTACAGTGCGCATGAACTGTAAAATTCTTTGTCTTGGGCTGGGTCTGCCGGGCATTATCGAAAACCCATGGCCCCTTGCCGCATGACTGGCAGCGGGCGACCATGAGATAATACCTTGCTTCGTTGGCTGTATGTGCTTCAAGCGGCATGGCTGTTAATCTTCGTCCTCAGCTTCGGCGGGTTCTTCGAGTTCGCCTGCGGGGGTAAGGCTTTCACCTTCGCCCTTGGACAGCACCTGGATTTTCTTTTCCGCCTTGGCCAGTATCGAACGGCACTGCTTAATGAGTTCCATGCCCTCAGCGTATTTTTCGATGGACTGCTCGAGCGAAACCTTTCCCTGCTCGACCTGGGTCACTATCTCGTCGAGCTTGGCCAGGGCCTGTTCAAACGTGATTTTCTTTTCCTTTGTCATTTCGTCTTCCTTCACCATTTAGCTAGAGACACTAATCAAATAGTGTCGGGTTATCATCAGTTTTTTTGGTCTTTTTCGCTGCCTTTTTGGGAGATTGCCTCTTTGTCTTTCCGACCTGTTTAACCTGTGACGTAAATTCTCCGTCGAAAAGTTGTGTTTCGACAAGTTCTCCGATTTTTGCATCTTTTACCGAGCGGATAATTTGTCCGTCGGGTCCTCGTGTTACATTAAAGCCGCGTTTAAGCACGCTGCGATAGCTCAAGGCCTCAAGTTGGCGGGCCATGCCATCGACGCGTTGTTTTGCAAGGTTGAGAGCAATTCGTGGATGCCTCGCCTCCAGCCGCCGTTGAATTTGTGAAAGCTTGTCTCCCGCTCGCTTGCTGCGTGCGCCAAGGGCCCATCTCAGGCGGCTTTTGAGTTTTTCGATCTGTCCCTTGGCCCTTTCGTGCAAACGGGCTGGGTGCAGTGCTGCCAGGCGGTGGGCTATGGGTTCGAGGAGCTTTCGTCGTAGTGAAAGGCTCTCACCTACTGAAGCTCGAAGACGATGGCCGAGTTCATCGATTCTCTGGATAAAACTGCGCAGTCTTGACATCGGGTCACGAAAAACCACGCTTCGCCCAATCGCGTCCAATCCGGCAGAAGCTGCACGATATTCATGCAGAACCCGGCTGCGCAATCTTCCTGAAAGGTGCTCTATATGCCGTGCGATTTCGTTTTTATCGGGAACAGCCAGTTCGGCAGCGGCGGTGGGGGTGGCGGCTCGAACGTCTGCTACAAGGTCGCTTATCGTTACGTCCACCTCATGGCCGACGCCGGAAATAACAGGAACGCTCGCAGCAAATATCGCGCGGGCGACTACTTCCTCGTTGAATGCCCACAGGTCTTCCATGCTGCCTCCGCCGCGGGATACGATTATCGTGTCGATTCCGAATTTTCCGGCGTTGGCGTCCAGCAAGCGAACGCCCTGAGCTACACTTTCAGCTGCACCTTCGCCCTGGACCAATGTAGGGACCAGATAAACCTCCGCTCCCGGCCAGCGGCGGGCCAATGTTCGGCGGATGTCACGAACGGCTGCCCCTGTCGGGCTTGTTACCAAGCCAAGAGCCCGCGGGATGGCTGGGATGGGCTTTTTCTTTTCCGGGTCGAACAGACCTTCTTTTTCCAGTTTTTCCTTCAGTTGCCTAAATGCCAGCTCTAGTGCCCCCTCGCCTTTAGGGGTCATGGACTCGGCGTACAGCTGCAATTGCCCCCGTGCGTCATAGACGTCCACTCGGCCGGTGACGACAACTTCCATGCCGTCGGTCGGCCTGAATTTCAGCTTCGATGCTGACGATCGGAACATCGCGGCATCTATAGCAGCGTTAGCGTCTTTTAGCCGGAAGTACATGTGGCCGGATGTGTGAAGTTTAAAATTGCTGAGCTCACCGACGACGCTGATGCGTTTTGGGAAAGCATCGGAAAGGGCACCTTTTATCCGGGTAATAAGCAGCGAGACGGACATAGGCTGAGATGGGCTTTTGCCGGAAGTCTTGACCGGCTTGGATTTGCCTACGTCCGGGCCACTTCTGGGCCCTCGCGCTTTGGAAACGTCAAAAAATGGTAATTTTTTATCTGCCATATCCAGAAGCATTCTACACAAGTGTCAGGCTTATTTCACGTTATCACTGATTTGATGCCATGCCTCGCTGAATACATAGACTTGACCTCGGCTCCTCTTGCGTGTAAAAAATCAGCTATTATGAAATCAACAGCGCTACTTACAACGTCAATAGGCAATTATCCAAAACGTACGGGCAAGGTTCGCGATATCTACGAATTGTCCGATCACCTGCTTCTGGTCGCAACCGACCGCATAAGCGCATACGACGTGGTTATGCCCAACGGCATTCCTGACAAGGGCAGAGTCCTGACCCAGCTCAGTGCGTTCTGGCTGAACTTCCTTGAAGAGGTTACGCCGAACCACATGGTTTCAGTGTCTCTGAAGGACCTGCCGGAAGATTGCCGCAACGAAGAACTCGACGGGCGTTTCATGCTGTGCAAAAAGGCTAAGCCGTTTCCGATAGAGTGCATTGTTCGCGGATACCTGGCCGGCAGCGGTTGGCGCGAATACAAGGAAAAGGGCACAGTATGCGGATCGCCGCTTCCTGAGGGACTCAAGCAGTGCAGTGAACTGCCCGAGCCCATCTTCACGCCGTCGACCAAGGCTGACGAAGGAGACCACGATATTAACGTTTCTTTCGAGAAGGCATGCGAGATTGCCGGTGAAGATGTGATGACGCAGCTTCGCGACCGCTCTATCGAAATTTACAAACGCGCCCGTGCATATGCTGCCGAAAGGGGCATCATTGTAGCCGATACGAAATTCGAGTGGGGCGAAGACGAAAACGGCGATATTATCCTTATCGATGAGGTCCTGACGCCAGATTCATCGCGATTCTGGCCGGCCGATATTTACAAACCCGGCAAGAGCCAGCCCAGCTACGACAAGCAGTTTGTCCGAGATTATCTGGACAAGATCAAGTTCGACCGCCAGCCGCCGGCACCACCGCTTCCTGTTGAAATAGTCCAGCAGACCCGGGAAAAATACATCGAGGCCTTTACGAGTCTGACCGGCCAGAAGTTCCCCTGGGGATAGATAAGCGGGTTTGCTTAGGCACCCTTAGTGATTACAACAAACAAGTTGTAGCAGATGTGCGCGCCGACAGCGATTCCAAAGCCGCGGTAAATGAACAACCCGCCGAGGTAAACTCCAGCCATTGCCCTAAAGATGAACTGCGACCAGGGGAATGTCCCTAAATCCGCGATTTGCTCCAGAGAGAAATGGTACAAGCTGAAAAGCACAGCTGCCGCGATAACGCCGGCAATGGTGGTGATGTCTTTGCGGAGGTCGAAGATATCGACGAAAATGAACAAAAATAAGCTTATCAGAACCAGTCGAAAGATGAATTCCTCATAAATGCCAGCGCCGAATGCCGCGACAATCGCTTCGAATGTTTCATTTGAAGCGATTTTTTCAACGGCCTGCTGAAACGCTCCACCGCCAGACGCCTGAAGCGATGCGGCCTGTGCTATAAGTTTTCCTGTCAGCTCTCCAAGACAGATAAGCGGCACCATCCAGATGATGGATTCGCAAACCATGCCGGCAAATAACTTCGGCTGGATTTGCCAGTTTTCGCGGCGTGTTATATGTTGAATCAGCAGCACTACAACTATGAATATCGCGGGCAGATAAATGCCTGTCGCACCGAAATATTCAAGCAGCTTTCCGAGGTGATAGGGGGCCAGCAACTTTGTCCCGTCACAGAAAAAGGCGCCTATCTGAAAAAAAATCAAAAGCGGGAGAATGAATACAAGAGAGTTCCACGGCCTCAACGTATTGAAACGGTAAGTATCCGGCTCCGGTACTGGCGATTTAGATTCCTTTGGCATGGCGGTATTTTTAACAGAAAAAGCAGCAAACGAAAAAGAAGTTTTTCGGAATTGTTTCCTTTACCGGTAGTTGTGCAGCCGGCCTTTTCGCCGGGTTTTAATCTCGATATCCCTTGAATTGAGCTTGACGATGGCCGGGCCAATTCCTTTCACCTTGCTGAGATCTTCGGCGTTTTTGAAAGCCTTTGGACCATGAACTGACCGGTATTCGATGATCGAACGTGCTTTTGCTTCTCCGATTTTGCGAAGCCGGCATAGCGATGCAACTGAAGCAGTGTTTGGGTCTATTTTTTCTCTGGCTGCGGAGATGCGTTGGTAATCGACGGGAATAGTTTCGTCTATCCGTACTTGGCCGAAAAGTGAACTTAAGGAAAGCCAGGCTCCGGCAAGTATGCAAATTGCAATGATGGCTTTGATGTTATTAGAGTTGAAAGAGAAGTCGTATCTTTGGCTTCTTTGCCGATTCATTATTCTTTTGCTGCGGTGGTCTGGTTCTGTTTTGTATGATTGTTGTTTTTGTTGTTGTGGAATTCCGCGATTAACTGGGTTCGATAATTTCGAAGCTCCTTGTATGCCAGCTTTTCTTCGAGGTTATTGTCGCAAAGACCGCTGTGTGGCAGATGATGTCCCACATAGTCAGCCAGGTCTCGCCATGTTACACATTCAACATAAGGTTTGGACATGGCTATCCGGTAAAACGCCTGCAGCCATTCTGCCTGTAGTCGCTGCGACCATTTGTTATGCCAATAGCCCGCCTCCGAAACAGGCGCCTCGCCTTCCCAGGCATCCAACGGGTCGGGCGATACATCTGAGGGCACCTGGCAGGCCGTTATGTGGACAGCCTTGCCAAGCCCAACAAACTCATCCAGCATCGCACTTATCTGCAGCAGGTCCCGGACGTAATAGCCGTCGACGGGCACACCCATCTGCAACTGTACTCCGAAGCCGTCAAATTTAATTCCGCTTTGCACAGCCATGTCCGCATACAGCATTGGGGGGATTGTCCGCTGATTGCGTGCGTAATATTCTCCCCACGGCATCACGAGTTCGATGAGAACCTGCGACCTTGGTGATAACTTTTTGACCAGCGTGCAGCTCATTCGTGTTAGTTCCATTAGCTGCTCAAAATTCAAATTGAAATTGTTATAAGCATGCAGGCCGGAAGCGACATTCCAGACGGCAACCTGACGTTCGTACCGCTGCACAATGTTCTGTATGTGTTCGTAAGCCAGGTCGCGGAGAGTTTCAAAATCGTGTTCCCAAATATAAAGCCAATCCGGGAGGCAATTCGGCTCGAAGCTCAATAATGGTCCGCCGCATATGGGCTTTCTGGCCTGGGCGGCAAAATTGATCCACGAGTCAATAAGATCAAATTGATAGTTCCGCTCCTTAGGCTCGATGTGTTTCCAGGGCATGGGAAGGCTTAACAGATCAAAAGAATCCTTGATTTTTTCCTGATATTGGGCGGAATTTGCAAAAAGGTCCACGGAGCAGCCGAAAGCTGTTCTCGCTCCGGGAGATGTGGAACTGGCACGGCGTTTGGAAAGAATATTTGCATGGAAAATCGCGAGTTTCTCACCGAGTGTAACGCCTTGGGCCAAGGCCTTATCGGCCAGCTTGGATGCTTTGTTCTGGTCTTCGGTCTTGAGTGCTTCAACAAAAATCGCCCTGACACGGTTGAATTCATCATTTAGCGGTTTTGCTTCTTCAAAGTCGAATAGGCCCCAGTCTTCGCGTTTTTGCACAATTCGCATCATCTGGGCGCGTGCGAGCTCGATATTGAGGTTGTATGGTTTCTTGCGTTCCGGAAGGCGTGTTGTGGGCAGCAGAAACGTTCCGGACTTTCCAGCAGGCCAGAGCAGGTTCAGCCCACAGGCCCCCGCAGTTTTTTTTTCGCAGGAGACCTGGCCGTCAGAGCAGGCCAGATCAGCCCGAACAGGTATTGAATCCTGTCCAAGCACATGCGCGCCGGCCAAGTCGATTTCCTGGACGGCGTTACCGTCTTGATACGCTTCAAAAAGCAGCATCTTGCCCTTTCGGTATGATAAATATAAAAGTATGAGGCAGCAATATGGGCTTAGCCGCACGAATCCAAATTTTTTATCCTTTTATCATCATAAAGGATAATCTTTTCCGGTCATTTTTTCGAGAAAATGTTGGTTAAGATTCGCATAAATTAGTGTTAATTCTCAGAAGTGGTTTTCTAACATTAGATATGGGCTTAAATCGGCTCTTTGGCCGCCTTCTATTGTAGCGTTAATCGTTGGTTTCGGGGTCATGGGGGAATATTTCCAGCGGGCAACCCTCGCAGCGTGCCCTGGGACGGCAGAAGTTCTTCCCGACAGCTACCAGTTGTGCGTGGAAGTCGTTAAACAATTCCAAATCGCTGGCCAGGTTCGATTCGAAAAGTTCCTTTATCTGCTCATAATCATCTTCGGGTGCTATTAGTCCGTGTCTTAACATGATTCGATACGTGTAGGTATCGACTACGAAGGTGCACTTTCCGGCTGCGTATAGAATCATGCTGTCGGCTGTCTCTTTACCGATGCCGTTTATGGCCACAAGTTCCTCTCGAAGTGTGTAAATATTGCGGTCAAGAAAGCCCTCAATGTCCTCGCCATAAGTTTCATACACATGTGCGATGAAATTCTTGAGACGCTTGGCCTTTATGTTGAAATAGCCGGCGGGGCGGATAAGCTCAGCCAGTTCGGCATGTGACATTTCGTTTAAAGCGGCCACGCTCAAACAGCCGGCATCGTGAAGATTGTTCAGGGCCTTTTCGACATTTGTCCAGTTGGTGTTCTGTGTGAGAATCGCACCGACACAAATCTCGAACTTGCCGCCATCGTCGCTTTCGACTCTGGCCGGCCACCAGTCCTGATGGCCGAAGCGTTCGTGCATTGCCTTGTACATTTCCATCAATGTTTGCGAAGTTATTGCCATGGTCTTTAGCGAAGTCCAATTTTGTCGTTGTTTTTATATGAGCGAAGCGTAACAAAAACTCCCAATGCCACCAAGCCGGCCGCGATGTAAAACATCCAGCTGGGCACTTCATTGAGCACGAGATACGCCATTATGCCCGCGAAGATGAATTGGCAAAGATTCGTGAGAGTAACTATTTGGCCCCTCATGTGCTTCATTGAGTAGTTGAAGATTGAATGGCCGATGATTGTCGGCCCCAAACCCAGCGCCACGATAAGCCCGGCTTCACGAGTGGAGTTGACTTCCAGCGGGCTTACAAAGAAAAGCGACACGACGAAGGATACTACAAAAGCTACAAAGTAAAGCGGGACAAGGTACAGCCAGATGCTCGGAAAATCGCGGTTCTTTCTTGCCAGTGCAAGATACGATGTCAGGCAGAGCATGGAACCGGCGCAGACGAGATCGCCGAAGAAACTTTCCTGGCTGAAGTGAAGGTCTTTCCCTGCAAGAAGCGCCACGCCCACCAGTGCCAGGGCAGTTCCCAGCCATTCGTAGCGGGTCGGTTTCTCTCGGACAAGCACAAAAAGCAGAAATGGCATGACGACCGGCATCATGTTGATAATCAGTGAAGCGTTGGCTGCCAGCGTCATTCTTGCGCCCGTGTTCCAGGTGATAAAGTGAAAGCCAAGTAACACGCCGGGCAGCACAATCCGCCACAAATGTTTTTTTGTGTAAATACTGCGATGCCGCAAAAAGTCGCGCATGAACATGGGCGTAAGAACTACCGCCGCGACCAAAAGCCTGTACGCCGCAAGCAGGGCGGGATGGACGGCGGACAGTTTGATCATAATCACTGCCGTCGAGCATACGAATACGCCGAAAATCAGTATTAGAAAATTAAACAACATTTTTTTGCTACCTTACAGGAACTACAGGTTCGCGTGGGCAGTCCACGGACACTCGAATCTTTTCTGGCCGATGTTCCTCTTTTGTCGGCAGTGAAGTATAATGAAATATTCGACAATGTGCGAGAGAGCTGCTACCTGATGAAAGAACTTAAAGTAATTTCGAAAATGAAGCCCGCCGGTGACCAGCCTGCCGCCATAGATCAACTGGAAAAAAACTTTCAGGCCGGACAAAACCGCAACGTCTTGCTGGGCGTTACAGGCAGCGGCAAGACATTTACCATGGCCAACGTCATAGAGCGGCTGCAAAAGCCCGCCCTTATCATCTCGCACAACAAAACGCTCGCGGCCCAGCTTTATGAAGAGTTCAAGGAACTGTTCCCCGAAAATGCCGTCGAGTATTTCGTCAGCTATTATGACTACTACCAGCCCGAGGCATATATCCCTCAGCGAGATATATACATAGAAAAAGACGCCTCACGCAACGACGACCTCGACCGGCTTCGGCTGAGTTCTACGACAAGCCTCTCGTCCAGAAAGGACGTCATCATCGTCTCCAGTGTCTCGTGCATCTTCGGCCTGGGCAGCCCGGAAGAATATAAAAAATCAATCGTGCCGATTCGTGTCGGGGAGGCTGTCGAACGTGACGAGCTTTTGCGTTCGCTTGTTTACCTTCAGTACGAACGCAACGATATCAACTTTGAGCGTGGCAAGTTCCGCGTCCGCGGCGATACAGTCGATATATATCCAGCCTACGAGCAGTTCGGCTACCAGGTTGAGATGTTCGGCGACCAGATCGACGCGGTGCATCTGATAAATCCGACCACCGGAGAAATCCTCAGCAGTACCGATCAGGTTTTTGTGTTCCCGGCTGTGCACTATGTTGCGCCGGAAGACGCTATCGAAAGGTCTGTGGTGACCATCAGGGAAGAGCTGGAAAACCAGCTTATTCGGCTGCGGAATCAGGGCAAACTTCTTGAGGCCCAGCGACTGGCGGCACGAACCGGGTATGACATTGAGATGATGACTGAGGTCGGCTATTGCAGCGGCATCGAAAACTATTCCCGCCATCTCGACGGCCGCAAGCCGGGCCAAAAGCCTTATACGTTAATAGATTACTTCAACGACGATTACCTGCTGATAATAGATGAGTCGCACGTTACCATCCCCCAGATTCGCGCGATGTACAACGGGGACAAGTCTCGCAAGGAAGTCCTTATCGAGCACGGCTTCCGTCTGCCGAGTGCCTTGGATAACCGGCCACTGCGTTTTGAGGAGTTCGAGAATCTCTGGAAGAATGTCGTATTCGTTTCTGCTACACCGGGGCCTTACGAGCTGGAACTGACCGGCGGGGAGATTGTCGAGCAGGTCATTCGTCCGACGGGTCTGGTGGACCCGGCTGTGGAGGTCAGGCCCGCCCGCGGACAGGTGGCAGACCTTGTGAAGGAAGTTACAAAACGTGTCACAGCTGGCGAGAGGACGCTCGTTACGGCGCTGACCAAACGGCTCAGCGAAGACCTGGCAGAATATATGCGGAACGAGGGCTTCCGCTGCAAGTACCTCCACAGCGAGATCGATACGCTGGAACGTGTGGATATCATTCGCGATCTGCGTGAGGGTAAGTTTGATGTTCTTATCGGCGTTAATCTTCTGCGTGAGGGCCTGGATTTGCCGGAGGTGTCGCTGGTTGCGATTCTCGATGCGGACAAGGAGGGCTTCCTGCGGTCGGCTACGAGTCTAATCCAGACGATAGGGCGGTGCGCCAGAAACGTGAACGCACAGGTGTATCTCTATGGCGACACTATCACGAATTCCATGAAGCGGGCCATCGATGAGACTACCCGCCGGCGTGAATTGCAGCTTGAATACAACGAGAAGCATAACATCAAACCGCAGACCATCCGCAAGGCCATTCGCACCGCATTGGCCGACCAGCTACGGGCGCGGAAAGTAGCCCGAGAAGCTATCAATGCCTCCGAGGACGAATTCGACCTGGCAGAGCTAATCACGCAGCTGGAGGCCGAGATGCTCGAGGCAGCCCGGAAGATGGAGTTTGAAAAGGCAGCCCGCCTGCGAGACCGTATTGCTGAGCTCAAAGAAGATGAAGCCGTAGCAGTCGGCTCGGAAGATTATCTAAGCAAGCCGCCAAAGAAAACCGGCCCAAAAGGCAGGCGAGCTCAAAAATAGCTGTGAACAATGCGCACAAGAAAGCCCGGCCAAATGACCGGGCTTTTTTTATTAACTATTAGCGAACCGAATAAAGAACGCTCTATTTTTTCCTTCGTCGGACGATATAAAGTCCGGGGATGGTTAGCAGGCTGATTGATGCCGGCTCGGGTATAGTGCTGGTTATCCAGCCCTGATATTCAGGGACATATGTATAACCGGCTCCGTCGCCATAGGAGGCGTCGCCGTCACCGTCCCAGGAGCGAATGAAAGAAGTTACGCCCACCAGTTCCCCGTTGAGGAACATGCCGCCGCCACTGTCGCCGAAAATAGTGCAATATTCATTGGCAACAGGGATGGCACTGCCAGAGCGGTTATTTTGAAATTGTTCTATGATGTTCCAATCCGGATCGTCAAAATCTGTCAGCAGAACATTATTTTCTATATCGTCCAGGGTGTTGTCACCGCCGCGTTTAGTCCCGTAGGGATACGTGCTGTTGTCGTAACCAGTATCTCCAGTGCCACCATATCCATAGCCGATAACCGTTCCCACGCTTCCGAGTACATCATTCACATTTCCGGAATATATAGTTGCGGGTGTAATGCCGTTAACGGCTGAAACCAGCCGGATAAGGCCGATGTCGTAACCGGCGCCAATGTCGTTCGCGTTCCACAAATTGTGTGTGTAGTCCTGGGCTCCGGTGTAGGTCGTGCCATTAATATTGAAAGAGGCAGCACCACTATCGTCGGTGATGTGTGCGGCTGTCAGAACCCACTGGTTTCCGATAAGAATACCGCTGCCGCTGCCTCCGCTGGCAAAAACCTGCCCGACGGCCTGATATGCCGAATTGGCGGCAATGTTTTGATGGTCCTGATCAGTATTATCGGTCCGCCAAGTGCCCGCTGAGGCGGTAGTTGCAATTGCAACCACAACAAGAATTGATACTGTTTTTTCCCAGGCTCCTCGTCTCGCTATACTACCCATAAAACCGCTCCTTTTCACTGCGTGAGTCAGGCTCACTTACGCCTCCCTACCACGCTGAATCAAACTGCAAATCAGCACAACGAGAGCGATACAACATGAGCAGTAAAAAGAGGTGAGCAGCCCCAAAAGGCTGTGCAAAGAGTTGCCTTTTCCTCCAAGATTAGGCTGATTAAGAGGATAAGGCCGAATCCGGTTTTTGTCAAGGGTGCGGCAGGGAATATCGGTGAAATTTCTTTTAGGCGCTAAGTCTTTCCTTTGCCTGCTAATTGCGGTATTCTTTTATCTTATAAGCACGTAATGTCCATAAAACCATCAAAATCCGTTCGCGATAACCTCTTGCAATTACTGAGGATGTCGAAAGAACAAGACCTTGGTAGCGGCGATGTTACCAGTTCGGTTCTTCAAGGCGACACCCAGGCCAGTGGGGTTTTTCTCGCTGTAGAGCCGATAGTTTTTTGCGGTGGCGTCTTTCTGGATGAAATTGCAGCCATATACGACGGCCAAATCAGGACCGAGGTATTGGTCGAAGAATCGGCAAGGGTAAAAAAGGGAGATATCCTCGCAAAGTGGCATGGGCCGGCCCGTGGGATTCTGGCAGCTGAACGCGTGGCGCTGAATTTCCTCCAGCGTCTCAGTGGTGTCGCTACAGCCACAGCTGAATATGTCGATGCTGCCGCAGGGACCTGTGCCCGGATTTACGATACGCGCAAGACCACCCCCGGCTGGCGGGAACTGGAAAAATATGCAGTTCGTGTCGGCGGCGGACAAAACCACCGCAAGGGCCTCTACGATGCTGTCTTGATAAAGGACAATCACCTTGCGATCCTCGCACGGGAAAAAGGCGAAGACCCAATAAAAGCGTTAGAAAAAGCATTACCGAATCTCAGGGCATACCTGTGCAATCAGGGTTTTATAGAGATAGAGGTCGATACGCTGGAGCAGTTACAGGTAGCCCTGAGCTTACCGGTCGATATTATCCTGCTTGACAACATGACCGACGAGCAGCTTTGTCAGGCTGTGCAAGCCAGAGATGCTGCCGGCTTGAAGGGAAGCGTAGAATTGGAAGCTTCCGGTGGGATAACATTGAAAAACGTGCGCGAGGTTGCAGGCAGCGGCGTGGAGAGAATCGCCATCGGCGCGATAACTCATTCGGCCAGAGCTGTGGATATCTCGTTGGAAATAGAAATAAACTGATTTGATTTAAACGCGGGCATGTTATGGACGACGCCAGGGCGGTTTTTGAGCTTCTCTACGACAGGGTGGACGGTTACTTTCTTGCTGGCGAGTTGGCATCTGAGGCAAATCTCAGTCTGACGCGATTGGACAAGGCGATAGAATCGCTTCGGCAAAACGGTCAGGGTGTGGAATTCTCTCCGGCTCATGGATACCGTTTAGCGAGGCCTGTTAAGCTTTTTCCGAGTTTTATAGAACGCGGCCTGAATACCAAACGAATCGGCCGAAACGTAATATGTTTCGACGAGGTCGATTCGACCAACGATGTTGCCCTTGACTCGGCAAGGCAGTGCGATACCGATGGTTTGGTTATCTGTGCGGAATTTCAACGCAAAGGCCGGGGCCGACACGGACGGGTCTGGCTGAGTCAGCCCTTCAGTAATCTCCTGTTCAGTGTCCTTGTGCTTGACGAAACTTCAAACCTCTCTCACGAAGCTCTTACCATCGCCACTGGACTTGCGGTGGCTGAGGGAATCGAATCTTCCTGCCCCCTGGCGTGTGAGCTTAAATGGCCAAACGATGTGCTGATAGACGGTAAAAAGGTTTCCGGCGTCATTGTAGAGCTTCAGGATTCATCTCGTGGCGGGGCGGTTGTGTTGGGAGTTGGGATAAATGTCAATGACTCGCCGCCACCGGATAAAACCGATCTGCCCAGTGCCAATCTTGCCGGGCAACTCGGCCATCATGTTGAAAGGGTTGAAGTGCTAAAGGCTGTGCTGAAAAAACTCGACGAGCGCCTAGCAGGAGTCGAGAGAAATGATATAGACGAGCTGCACAATTCCTGGGTTAGCCGGTGCGGGATGATAAACCAGCGTGTAACAGTCATGTGCGCCGGCATTCGTCACGTGGGAAGAATCATCGACGTTAGCCCGCTGGAGGGTTTGATACTCTGTGAAGATAGCGGCAGGACAGTTCATCTGCCTGCCGGAAACTCTACACTTTTGGTATAGCGGTTTTTGGCGATAAATTGCGAAAGATTGCAGAAGATTGCAAAAAAATATGGATAGGGCTCTGATAACAATTGTCGCGGCGATTTTGATTGTCTGGGCAGGATGCCTGACAATTCTTGCCGGTTGGGTGTTTGACACGACCGGTCAATCGATGCTCCTGACGCTGGCTGCATTTACTTTTTCTCTAGGCCTCGCTGTCGGCCTGCCCGGCAGAATCGCTAGATTGATACAGCGGTTATTGATTCATTTCAAACTTAAAGACCTTCTGATGGTAGACCTTGCCACCGGCAACCTTTTCCCGACTGCAAAGCGAAAAGAGGCCCGGGCCATCAGGCATCTTTGCGGATGGGTGACGTTTTTTTGCGTTCTTTGCGGGGTGTTGAGCACGCTTGCGATATGGGCTGCTGGAGTGCTGACTGACTTTCTTGTGAGGAACTTTCTCTGGGACTCGGTAGCATGGGCGTCCGTTCAGTTTCTCGTTGGGGTCATAGCCTTTTTGCCGATAGCCCTGGCGATGGGTGTCGTTTTTCTCTCCGGCACGATTCTTCGCAGCGGCGGCAAAAAAGACATATACGCAAAGACATTTAGCGATTGGCTTTGGGCGGGTGGAGTGGCTTTGGTAGCCTTGGCCGGTCTTTGGCGACTTGGTGCAAATTTAATGGGGGTTGTGTTCATAGCCGCTATTGCCCTTGGGGCAACTGGTGCGGTCTTCTTTTTGTTTGCAGACAAGTCGCAACGTGGAAGAAGACAGCTTGCAAGGCCTATCGAGATATCGTCGCAGTACCCAAGGCGGATTTTTATATCATTGAGTTTTGGTTGTTTGACTTTTGTGCTGCTTATCCAGTGCAGGATAATTTCAGATATTGGCGGTTTGGACTTTCCTGCCCGTCTTTGCTGGGTTGCTTTGAGCCTGGCTTTGCTAGCTGGGTTCACTAAAAGAATAGATAAAAAATCAAAACCGCCCGGAGCCCTGCAGGGATTAGGCTGTGTGATAGGTTTGCTGGCCGGGGCTGTGCTTCAGACGCTTCTTGCTATTCAGGTACTCAGTGGCGGTGCGGGGAAGGTCTTTTGCGCGATAGCAGCTGTAATGGTTCAGGTTCCGATAGCAGCACTTGCGGCGATTCTTGTTTCCCGCCACAGGCGTTTGTTCGCATCTAACGGAGGCCGGGCGAGGAGTTTTGTTTTATCGACTGCGGTTGGGATGAGTTTTGGTTTTCTTGCCTTTCTGATTCTGGGATCGCTGAGGGCAACGCGAGAAGCTTTGCTGGCGATTGTATTGGGCTTGTGCGCAATCTGCGTCATGTTGGCTATAAAGCGGGCGTTGCACTCCAAAGCCCAGTTGCGGTGGGCCCTGTTCGGGGCGATGCTTATTTGCGGCATGGCTGGTGGGGTGCTCTGGTCCACGGTCGGTATTGCAGAGAAAGTTGGCTCTGTCCGGGTGGGGGCGTGGTTTAGTAATATTCTGAGTCCAGCCGACGCGCCTTACCGCATTGCACGCGAGGGGGCTTTGCCCAAACCCTTCTCATGGCGAAGCAAGGCGGTAAACGAAGCGCTCGAAAATATTGTTGCGTATCGCCCGGGCAAATGGTTGATGGCGTGCAGCTCACATAACGATTTGCCCGACAACCTTCCGTTTGGTTTGAATGTTGTCAGCTCGCGGCCGGACCCTGCTGCCGGGCGGTGGGGCTGGTATTGGATTGAAGGTTTCAGCGAGGGTAAAGCTCTCGGAAGTGCCCAGAGGACGGGGAGGGAGATTTTTGACGGGATTTTATTGGCCCCGATTCCAGCCGACCATATCCACGCCTGGCGATGCTATAACGAAACTGCCCTTAAGCGGTCTATAGCATTTCGGCATCCCAACTCGCCGGTTTTACTTCGCACGCAGGTAAGGCGAAACCGTTTCGCAGATGCGGTCGCTGTAGCCAAAACGTTTCGACGGGCCGTTGGCAGCGGCTGGGCTTTGGTGCATGAGAATCAGGGTAATATCGATATTCTGCTTGGCGGGCCTGCAGAATTTGTCGAAAAGCCGTTTTCACTGCAAAAGGTCTATATACTTGAATTGGATGCTTTCGATGAGAGCTGGCCCGATATCGAGCCAATAAGAATTGTCAAACCAACAGCCACGCTAAAAACGATAACAACACTGCAAATGCTCAACTGGCTTACTTCTTTAGAAGACTGAGGACTCTACCAATCCATTCATTGAATTTCCTGAGTTGCTCACCCTCGCCAGAGAGAGCCTGACTCTCGATAAGGTCTGTGATCCTTGCCTGGAGCCGCATAAACGTATGAAGTAATTCCTTGTGTGATGCTTTCGGTAAAGACATCAGCTTTTTGGTGTCGAGCTGACGAAGCAGCTCATTAACTTGTTTGATGTCTTTTTTGAGGCGAGTGTACTGACGTTCTGTAACAGCCTGTTGAATTTCGAGCGGAATCATTTCCCTTTCGCACCAGTCAGTTCCGCGGCAGAAATCGCAGCCGACCTCGCTCAGTCCGCTGCAGCTTGGACATTTTCCTGTCATCTCGCTAACGCCCGTGCCTTCACATGTTTCACAGCGCCTGAAACCTCCCTCGCACATGAAACATTTTCGGCGAGAAAATCCCGCTATTATTATGTCCATACAGCTGGCGCCGATGAGCTTGTCAACCTTTGCGCAAAACTCTTTCAGGCTCATCCCATTTCCGGCCAGGCGCATCGCCAGAAACGCACTGCAAATACCGTCCACGTCCTTTTTGGCGACCGCCTTGCGGAAGTCATCCAACGCCTTGTCGAACTTCGTAGTGTTGCTCGTACCAGGATTTCCTGCATGTGTCATTTGAGTCATAGCGCACCTCCCATCGCGCAGAGAAAGTATGGACGTACTTTCTGTGCGTAGACGTACCTTAAGTGCAATGAAGTGCCTGAATTTAGATGTCGCGGATGCAAAGCCTAAAAGTTACCCGTCCGCGGCTGTGTGATATGAAGTATAGAAGAGGTCGGATATGATGTTTCTTAGATATAAAATCAATCTAACAACCACGGACCAACCGCTTGTATTATATTACCAGAGAAGGTTTAAAAACGATAGTTTAAAGTGCTTAAATAGAAAGTTTATTCTTTCACTAACTTTTATTTGAGGCATCGATTATAAGAACACTGTCATGGCCGAAACCAGGGAACTAACAAACACGATAAAGCAGTTTGCTCGCGAAGAAGGCTTCGACCTTGTCGGCATCGCTCCGGCTAAAGCTCTAGAGTGGGACTACACAGATAGATTCCGTCAATGGCTCGGTAATGATTGGCACGCATCGATGGAATATATGGCTACGAATGTCGAAAAGCGTTTTTCCCCGCAGCTCATGGTTCAAGGCGCAGGCAGTGTGATATGCCTGGCTGTTGGTTATACCCCTGACGCATCAGAAAATAACCGTAATCTCGTTGCGCGTTACGCACGCGGGAGAGATTATCACAAGGTGTTAAAAAAGCGTTGCCACAAATTGATGGATCGAATTCGCGGCATTGCCCCTGAGTTTGACGGCAGGGCGTTTGTGGATTCTGCTCCTGTTATGGAAAGGACACTGGCTGCATTGGCCAGGCTGGGCTGGATCGGCAGAAACGGAAGCGTGATAACGGAAAAGTTCGGAAGCTATGTTTTGCTTTGCGAGATAATATGCAATCTGCCTTTGGTCGCTGATGAGCCTGTCGAATCTCAATGTCGCGACTGCGGCCGATGTGTCGAGGCGTGTCCGACCAGTGCGCTAATCGGCGATGGGACGGTCGATTCAAACAAGTGCATCAGCTATTTGACAATCGAACATCGTGACGCGATAGATGAAAAATACTGGCCGCTGATGGGCTCTCGCATCTTTGGCTGCGATGCTTGCCAGGAGAGCTGCCCGTTTAATAAAGACGTAGCCGTCGGCGATGAGCAGCTTCGCGGTGTGCCTTTGGGTGGGGTTGGCCTGGCGGATATACTTTCGTGGAGCTGCGAGGATTGGGACGCCGCTACGCAAGGTTCGGCCATCCGGCGGGCGAAGTTCGAGATGCTACTTCGCAACGTTGTAATAGCTGCCGGAAATAGTGGCGACAGGACTCTGAAGCCCAAGCTGGAGAAACTCCGCACAACTCAGCCGGAATTGGAAAAGCCAATCGGCTGGGCCTTGAAGCAGTTAAAGTAAAAATTGTCCTTCATTAAATTTGGCCCATATGCTATAGGGACTTATAAGATTAGTCCGCTGTCAGGGGCGATTTATAAAGAGGAAGCAAATGAGCGACTCGGAAAAGAAAGTTGATAAAGCAGCGATAGAAGATGCGGTCAGGCAGATACTCTCAGCTGTCGGCGAAGACCCCGACCGCGAGGGGCTCAAAGACACTCCGCGCCGGGTGGCCGAGATGTACAAGGAACTTTTTGGCGGCCTGTCCCATGACCCGGCAAGGCATCTGGTTGTTGGCTTTACCGAGCAGTACGACGAGATGGTAGTTCTGCGCGACATTCCTTTCTATTCGACGTGCGAACATCATCTGCTTCCGTTTATGGGCAAGGCCCATGTCGCCTACCTTCCTGACGGGAAGATAGTTGGAATAAGCAAGCTTGCCCGCGTTGTCGAGACTTTTGCGCGTCGGCCACAGGTGCAGGAACGTCTTACCAGCCAAATTGCCGACATGCTGATGGATAAGCTCAATGCCAAGGGTTGCGGAGTGATTATCGAGGCAGAGCATACATGCATGACCGTTCGCGGAGTCAAAAAGCCCGGCTCGGTCATGGTAACTTCGGCGATGCGAGGCCTGTTCAAGACAAACCTTGCGACACGGACAGAGGCAGTGAATCTGCTGACCTCGGGCAAGGGAAGGGGGGTATAGGCTGACTTTCTATTCTTCGTTTCTTACCGGTTTTCGCATGCGCTTAATTTCACCTCTTTGCTTTTTGGTTTCAAGGCGACGATTTTTTGAAGCGAGCGTCGGCTTGGTCTTTTTGCGTTTCCTGGGCGTCTCGGTTGATTTGCGAATTAACCCAATCATTCTTTCCATGGCATCGCTGCGATTTCGCTGCCGGGTCCGATAGCGTCTTGCGTCAATTATCAATACGCCGTCTTCAGTCATTTTTTTGCCAGCCAGTGTCTTCAGTCGGGTTTTAATCTCGTCAGGCAGGGAAGGACTCGCAGCTACGTTGATGCGCAGTTGAACGGCGGTAGAAACCTTATTGACATTCTGACCGCCCGGCCCGGATGCGCGGATGAAGTCCTCGTGAATTTCACTTTCGTCTATCGAAATGTTGCGTGTTATGCGAATCATTGCTGGACCGGGAAAAATAAAAATTTCTTCTTCCTTATCGGCCGGATGTTAGGTCAACCATTCATCTTTTATCTTACCACTTTGCGCGAGAAAACGGCGTCATGACATGTAAGTATGGAGGCGCTATTGTGCGTCCTGAAGCAATACTTGAAAACCGAATAACGAATTGGCCGATTAACTATTTTACCTATCCCACGGCCTTTAACTCGAAAAAAGCCATTTTCAAGCCCCCGAATCTCTAAGCCCCTTATTTTGCATGACTTGCATTTTTAAAAACTTGTCAGTTTTGGGCAGAATCGGGCAGAACTGGGCAGAATTGGGCAGTATTGGGCAGAATCGGGCAGTTTTGGGTAGAATTG
>CAYNZP010000005.1:183064-188573 GCA_964401835.1 uncultured Planctomycetaceae bacterium | reverse complement strand
AACTGGGCAGAATTGGGCAGTATTGGGCAGAATCGGGCAGTTTTGGGTAGAATTGGGCAGGGAGAAAACTTAAAAGTAGTAATTCATGGAAAGTTATGGAAATGAAGGAATCACTGCGTGGTGAAACCGGCTTTGTATTGTAGAATGCATATAGCATGAGATTTGATTTATCACAACAGCTCAAGCTCGAGCAGCGAATGAAGCTCGCACCGCGGATCATCCAGGCGATGGAGATCCTGCAGCTGCCGGTCCTTGCGCTTCAGGAGCGAATCGACGCGGAATTGCAGTCCAACCCGGTACTGGAAGTGCAACAGCCCGGCGTGGACGAGGAAGCTACGCCCGTGCGCGAAGAAGAGACACTCGACCGCGGCGAGCAGGCAATGGTCGTCGATGAGGACAGCGGCAACAGCCAGGACTTTGAGCGGCTGGCGGAGTTCGTCGATGAGTATGGTGCGGAGTTCGCCAACAGCGACGCGCCCATGCGGCGGCGTTCGGCTGACACCGGCGAGCGGGACCGCAAGATGGACGCGATGGCCAACGCGCCGGCAGCTGGGATTTCGCTGAACGACTATCTTATGGACCAGTGGAAGTTCATCGAGGTTGACGAACTCGTAAAGCGTACCGGCAAGCACCTGATAAACAACATCGATGACGACGGCTTTTTGCGAACGCCGCTGGAAGAGCTTATCCGCACGATGAGCGATGCGCCCGAGACGGCTGTATTTGCTCGGGCGCTTAAGCTTGTGCAGTCACTCGACCCGCCCGGCGTTGGTGCAAGGGACATAAAGGAATGTCTGCTGCTGCAGTTGGCTATTGAAGCCGAGGCCGGCCGGGATGTTTCGCTGGAGATTGAGCTTGTTACGAATTTCCTGCGCGATATAGAGATGAACCGCCTGCCGCAGATTGCCAAGCGAACGGGCAAGCCGTTGGATGCGATTAAGTCTGCACTTGAGAATCTTTCGCACCTGAACCCGCGGCCTGGGTCGGTTATCGGCCAGCGAAACGTGCCTATTATCGTTCCGGACGCCATTGTCGATCTCGACGACAGCGGGCAGGTCGTTATAAACATGTCCGACGGGAACACGCCGCGGCTTTTGATTTCCAAGGCGTACCAACGCATGGCCCGCGACTCCAAAACGGCCAAGGACGCCAAGAAGTTCATCATGAACAATGTCCGTTCGGCACAATGGCTGATGGGCGCAATCGACCAGCGCCGCCAGACGGTCCACCGGGTGATTGTCGAGGTTTTCAGGAAGCAGAAAGAATTTTTGGAGTCCGGCCAGGAAGCACTCAAGCCGCTGCCCATGGCTGACATTGCCAATAAAGTAGGTGTCCATGTCGCCACCGTCAGCAGGGCGGTCGCCGGCAAGCATGTCCAGACGCCGCGTGGAATCTTCCCGCTGAGGATGTTCTTTTCTGGCGGCACGACGACGGCAGAGGGCGATGACGTCAGCTGGGACGCGGTCAAGGCCAAGCTTAAAGAGGTGGTCGACAGCGAGGACAAGGCCAAGCCTCTCAACGACGATCAATTGGCCCAGGAGCTCAGCAAACACGGGATAGATATCGCCCGCCGCACCGTTGCGAAGTATCGAAAACTTCTGGATATCCCGCCAGCGCGAAAGCGTCGGCAGTACTGAGTATAATTATCCAGTTGCATATCGGTTTTATTAAAGGGGTGGTTTATGGAATGCAAACTGTCTGACAAAAAATGCGTGCCATGTATGGCTGGTGCCCAACCGCTGGCCGGCGAGGACCTGGCAGCACTTGCCGGGCAGGTCGAAGGCTGGGAGGTAGTTGACGCCCATCACATTGCCAAGACGTGGAAATTCAAAAACTTCGCGCAGGCATTGGACTTTGTAAATAAGGTCGGCGAAGTTGCCGAGCAGCAGGGCCATCATCCATTGATTCACTTCACATGGGGTAAAGTGACAATCGAGACCTGGACGCATAAGATCGATGGCCTGACCGAAAGCGACTTTATCCTGGCTGCCAGGATTGATGAAATCGGCCCGGAAGTTTAGGCTTTGTTGTTTTCGAGAGTTTCGAGGATACGCAGATAACTGTTGTAGCGTCGCGGCAGGATTTTTCCTTCCTCAACCGCGGCTATCACCGCACAGTCCGGTTCGTGGGTGTGAGTGCAATTGTTGAATTTGCACTTGTCGGCGAACTGTTCAAATTCGGGGAAGTACCAGCCGACTTCGACGGTATCCATATGCAGGCCGAGTTCCCGCAGGCCGGGCGTGTCTACAATCATTCCGCCATCCGGCAGGGGATAGACTACAGCGGCTGATGTGGTATGTCGGCCTCGCTGGTCGCTGGTGCGAACTTCACGCGTGGCTGCTTCGGCGTCGGGGATAATTGCGTTTATGAGCGTGCTTTTGCCAACACCGGAGGCACCAGCAAGTATGGCTTTTTGGCCGGTGAGTAGCTTTTTGAGTTTTGTTATATTTTTGCCCGCGGAGGCTGAGCATGTGATGATGTCGACACCGAGGTCTTTGAAATCTTTCAATGTCTGTTTATCGGGTTTGCCTAGGTCGATTTTGTTTATTGCCAGAAGTGACTTGAGGCCGCCGCGTTCAGCGATAATCAAAAAGCGGTCGATGAGCCCGTGTCGAAATGGCGGTTGGTGGGTCGAAGCGACGATGACAAGCAGGTCCATGTTCGCGGCTATGACCTTTTCAAAAGTTTCGGTGGAGTGTTCGTCCCGTTTCTTGTCTGACCTCGGTTGCGGTCGGGAAAGAACAGTGTTGCGATCCTGCCGCGTGAGTATCATGCCGTCGCTACGGTCCTTGTCTTCCTGGGCAGTTTCGCTGGCGTGCTCGTCGCGAGTGACTGCGACGGTAACATTATCTCCGACCGCAAGGGCGCTGGCGCCATCAGGGGCCCGGAAAGTTCCGGCGATTCCGCAGAGGAGTTCTTCGCTTTGCGAGCTGACCATCACTCCGCCGGGAAACAAGCCGACAACCATGCCTTCGATGCGTGGCAGATCGTCGAGATTTTCCTGGCCGGCAGAGAGGTCGCGGGGCGGAAGCTTGACGCCTGGCGATGAAAGTCGCTGGTGCCTGGATCGAATATCTTCGATTTCATCACCGGCGCGGTACCGCTGGTGCCAGTTTTTGATTCGTCGCTCGGATTTGCCCTTTCGTCTCGCCATAAAAATGGATATGGAGCCTACTGGGTTGAGTTATTGTTTTCGGCTCGGTTTTTTCGGAACCTCCCAAAAACCGCATTTACAGCCAGGCCCCAGGCAAGTGGAAGGACAACATATGACGCTATCTCGAGAACTTTCCGTAAGGTATCCATATACCAGACAGACTAGTATATTGATAACTTTAAAGCAAGGATTGCTGAACAATGCGTTTCTTCGGCGTTTCTGGAGCGTAGAATTGAATTGGGATGAAGAACTGCCACACATTTGAGCATACTGCCGACGTCGGCCTGGCTGCCAGTGCCAACAGTTTGGAAGAGCTCTTCGAGGCCCTTGCTGAAGGTCTGGGAAACTTTATATGCGATAGAGATACTGTGGAAGAAAAGAACTCTGTAGAGGTATCGACTGAGTCCGAGGATGTTGAGGCATTGGCTGTTGATTTTCTCTCGCAGGTTTTGCGTGTGATTCAGGTAGAGAAATTATGCCTTTCGCGAGTTAGTGTCGGCCAGATAGACGAAAACAAGGTTGTCGCCACCGTTTATGGCGAGCCATACAAGCCGGAAAAACACGAGATTGCTATCGAGGTAAAGGCTGTAACCTATCATCAGCTTGAGGTCCGCAGGGAGGGTGATATCTGGATAGGGCGTGTTATCCTTGACATATAAAGGCATCTGTAATGGGAAGAGAGTTTACAGGAAAAATTGAGCAGATAGACGAGAACCGCTGGCGGATTCCACGGCAAAGCTATCCGGGTATGCGCGTCGATGGCGTTATTTTCTCTAATTGCGATCTCATCAGCGAAGTCCTCTCAGGGGGCGGTCTGGTGCAGGTTGCCAATGTCGCAATGCTGCCGGGTATTGTAAGGGCGTCTTTTGCCATGCCGGATATTCATTGGGGCTACGGTTTCTGTATTGGCGGCGTTGCAGCTACGGATATCGATGCCGGTGGCGTTATTTCGCCCGGCGGGGTGGGTTATGATATAAACTGCGGCGTTCGTCTGCTTCGCAGCAATCTTTCAGCCGACAATGTTCGCCCACGGATAAAAACGCTCGTGGACCAACTGTTCCGCGATATCCCTCTGGGGGTAGGTGTAGGCGGGCCTTTTAAATTTACTGCCAAGGAGCTTCAAAAAATATTTGCTTCCGGTGCAAAGCACCTTCTCTCGCAAGGTCTGGCCAGCCAGGCAGACATTGACGCAACTGAATCCAAAGGCTGTCTGCCCGATGCAGACCCTCAGGGAGTAAGCCCAACTGCTTGCCATCGCGGAGATGACCAGTGCGGAACGATGGGAAGCGGTAATCATTTTATGGAAGTTCAGGTTGTGGATCAGATTTATGATGATGCAGCCGCTGCCCAACTCGGTCTGAGCCTGGGTCAGGTAACGTTCATGATTCATACCGGTTCACGCGGCCTGGGCCATCAGGTCTGCGAAGATTACATCAAACAGCTTCGTTCCGCGCCGCAGAAATACGGCATTGAACTGCCGGACCGTCAGCTTGTTTGTGCGCCGGTCAATAGCCCGGAAGGTCAGAGATACATCGGGGCGATGCGATCGGCTGCGAATTTCGCATGGTGCAATCGCCAGTTGCTCGCTACCCAGCTTCGACGCACGTTGAGCAGGTTTTTTGGCGAGTCCGAACAGTCACTTGGGCTAAGCCAGATTTACGATGTCGCCCATAACATTGCGAAAATTGAGACATACGAGATAGATGGAAAGCAGCGTAAGCTCTGCGTACATCGCAAGGGCGCCACCCGGGCGTTTGGGCCGGGCCATCCTGAACTCGTTGAAAAGTATCGTAAACTTGGCCAGCCGGTTCTGATACCCGGCGATATGGGCACTGCAAGCTATGTGCTTTTGGGAACCGAAGGGGCGATGAAAGAAAGTTTCGGCAGCACCTGTCACGGTGCCGGGCGCGTTTTAAGCCGTCACGAAGCAATCCGCAGGGCAAAGGGCAGGCGAATTGACAAGGAACTGGCCGATGCCGGTATCATAGCCCGGGCACGAGGAAGGACAGGCCTGGCCGAGGAACAGCCCGCTGCATATAAGGATATTGACGCTGTCGTCGAATGTGTCGCCTCTGCCGGATTGTCCAGGAAAGTTGCGCGCCTCAGGCCCATGGGTGTAATAAAAGGTTGAGAGCCCGTGATAACCTTGCAAATCCTGTCAAATACCCTAATATTTACGCCTTGAATTGTATGAACTTATGACAGAGGCTTTCAGTGGATTGCTGAAAGTTTTAAACAGGAGCTAATATGGCTTTCGCTTTTTTCAGAAAACGCCAGAAGATGGTGGTAATAATAATGGCCGTCCTGATGGTCAGCTTTTTGATCGGTTTTCAGGGTTTTAACATGCTTTTCGCC